>NZ_JARFML010000037.1 GCF_029167105.1 Bradyrhizobium yuanmingense
CGCGACAGGCAGTTGAAGAGCGTGGTCTTGCCGGCGCCGTTCGGGCCGATCAGCCCAAGGATCTGGCCCTTGTGCATGTCGAAGGACACGCCGTTGAGCGCGACGATGCCGCCGAACACGACGCTAACGTCGCGAACCGCGAGCAGGGGCGATCTACCCTGCGCGAGCTGTGCCTGCGTCATCTCGTCTCGCTCACGTCGTTCAGTGAGCGATGGGGCGATGCGAGCCGCTCCCGATCATGACAAAGGCTATCTGAATCCCTCGGCCACACGCGCAACTTTTCCTCCTGATTTCAGCTTTTTGCTGCTGTCTTTTTTTGAATGCGGCATCAGACCCCCGAGCGCCGCCTCGATGTTCCTTACCATCGCTAAGAGACGCGGTCCAATGTCGTTGATCAAACGCTCTTCCGTGAAACGGAATGCGGGCGCGCCGCAATTGAATGCGTAAGGTCCGGTTCCGTCGTTGAGTTTGAGCGCGACGCCGGCCGCGCCGATGTCGTCGTGCCAATCGCCGACCGAAATCGCAAAGCCGTATTTCGCGACCGTCTCGCCGGAGCGTTCCAATCCCTCGCGCATCTTCGGCCAGCGGCTGCCGTAATGTTCGCGCAGGATGCGCGACACTTCGGCGCGACCTTCGTCATCGAGCGCCCAGAAATAGGCGCGGCCCATCGCGCTGGTTGCAATCGGCACGCGCGAGCCGACGTCAAGTTGAACGCCGACGGTCTCGCTGCCGCGGCTCTGCCCGAAATAGATCATGCTGTGGCGGTCACGGCCGCCGACGGCGACGGCGCCGCCGGTCGCGCGCATCACCTCTTCGCGGAACGGCTCGGACAAATGCCGAACGCCCAGATTGGCCAGCGCCGCGTAGCCGAGCGACATCGCTGCCGGGGCGAGCTGGTACTTCTCGAAGCGGGGAACCGGCGTCAGATAGCCGAGCTTGGTCAGCGTGTAGGTCAGCCGCGACACGGTGGGCTTGGGCAGTTTGGTGCGGGACGCAATCTCTTGATTGCCGAGCAGGCCGTCATTGGGTTGGAACGCGCGCAATACTTCCAGTCCGCGGGAAAGCGCGACGACAAAATTCCGATCGGTCGCGGTCTTCTTTCCTGTACGCTTCATCCCTGATCTGCTTCTTGCGCGGAGTCGTTGACAACGTCCGTGCTTCAAAATAACCCTGCCGTCAAGATGCGGAATTAAATTCCGCAATGCGAAATCGAAACAAAAGTAAATCCCCACCAAGGAGGGACACCGTGAGCGAAGTGGTCAAGCTTGAGCGTCATGACGAAGTCGGGATCGTCACGGTCAACAGCCCGCCGGTCAATGCGCTGAGTGCCGCAGTCCGCGGTGGAATCCTCGAGTGCATCAAGGCCGCGATCGCCGATCCCGCCATCAAGGGCATCGTGCTGACCTGCGCCGGTCGCACCTTCATTGCCGGTGCCGACATCACCGAGTTCGGCAAGCCGCCGAAGCCGCCCGCGCTCAACGACGTGCTGTCCGAGATCGAAAACTCGCCCAAGCCGGTCGTTGCCGCGATCCACGGCACCGCGCTCGGCGGCGGCCTCGAGGTCGCGCTGGCCTGCCATTTCCGCGTCGCGGTGAAAGAGGCCAAGCTCGGCCTGCCCGAGGTCAAACTCGGACTTCTGCCCGGTGCCGGCGGCACCCAGCGCCTGCCCCGTGCGGTGGGCCCGGAGCTTGCGGTCAAGATGATCGTCGGCGGCGATCCGATCGGGGCGGCGGAGGCGCTGAAGAACGGCCTGATCGAGGAGATCATCGAAGGCCCGGCCTCCGGCGGCGAGGCGTTCGTGCGCAAGCTGCTGGCGGAGAAGCGCCCGCTGCGCCGTCTGCGCGACGACGATTCCAAGCTCGCGGCGGCCAAGGCCGACCGTTCGATCTTCACCAATGCGGTCGCGGCCATGACCAAGAAGTCGCGCGGCCTGGAGGCGCCGTTCGCGGCGGCCGATGCCGTCGGCTACGCCATTGACCTGCCGTTCGACGAGGGCCTGAAGAAGGAGCGCGAGGGCTTCCTCAAGCTCGTCGCCAGCGACCAGTCCAAGGCGCAGCGTTACGCCTTCTTCGCCGAGCGCGAGGCCAACAAGATCGCGGGCGTGCCTGAAGGCACCAAGCCGCGGCCCGTGAACCGCGTCGCCATTCTCGGCGCCGGCACCATGGGCGGCGGCATCGCGATGTCCTTTGCCAATGCCGGCATTCCCGTCACCCTGATCGAGACCGGCGAGGAGCAGCTCAAGCGCGGCATGGGCGTGATGCAGAAGAACTGGGAGGCGACCGCCGCGCGCGGCGGCATTCCGGCCGATGCGCCCGCCAAGCGCATGGCGCTGATCAACGGCGTCGTCGGCATCGAGAATGTCGGCGATGCCGATCTCGTCATCGAGGCCGTGTTCGAGACCATGGCGGTCAAGAAGGAGGTGTTCGGCAAGCTCGACCAATACGCCAAGCCGGGTGCCGTGCTCGCCTCCAACACCTCGTATCTCAACATCGACGAGATCGCGAAGTCGACCAAGCGTCCGCAGGACGTGCTCGGCATGCACTTCTTCTCACCGGCCAACGTCATGAAGCTGTGCGAGATCGTGCGCGCCGACAAGACCGCGCCGGATGCGCTGGTGACTGCGGTGACGATCGCGCGAAAAATCGCGAAGGTGCCGGCCGTGGTCGGCGTCTGCGATGGCTTCGTCGGCAACCGCATGCTGGCCCAGCGCGGCAAGCAGTCCGAAAAGCTGCTGTTCGAGGGCGCGCTGCCGCAGCAGGTCGACGCCGTCGTCACCAAGTTCGGCATGCCGATGGGCCCGTTCGCGATGAGCGATCTCGCCGGCCTCGACATCGGCTGGCGCTCGCGGAAAGATCGCGGCATCAAGTCGGAGATCGCGGACGCGCTGTGCGAAGCCGGCCGCTTCGGCCAGAAGACCGGCAAGGGCTATTACAAGTACGAGCAGGGTTCTCGTGCGCCGCTGCCCGATCCCGATGTCGAGAAGCTGATCGACGAGACCTTGCTGCGCCTCGGCCGCAAGAAGCGAGTCGTCAGCGACGAGGAGATCCTCGAGCGCATGATGTATCCGATGATCAACGAGGGCGCGAAGATCCTGGAAGAGGGCATCGCCGCGCGTCCCTCGGACATCGACGTGGTCTGGCTTTACGGCTATGGCTGGCCGATCTATCGCGGCGGCCCGATGTTCTGGGCCGACAGCGTCGGCCTCAAGCACATCGCCGATCGCTTGGCCTTCTACGCCAAGGAGACCAACGACCCCAGCCTCGAGCCCGCCCCGCTGCTGAAGAAGCTCGCCGCGGAGGGCAAGACGTTTGCCTCGCTGGCTGCGGAGTCGAAGGCGGCGTGATGGGAGCTTCGTCTCATCCTTCGTCATTCCGGGATGCGCCGCAAGGCGCAGGCCCGGAATCCATAACCCCAGCTGGTGGCTATGGATTCCGGGTTCGCCCTTCGGGCGCCCCGGAATGACGGTCTGTGTTAGTTGCTCGCTCAAGCAATCCTAAAATGACCCATCCCGGCGAACAGTTTTACCCCGAGGGCGTGCGGTGGGACGAAACCATCGTCCAGGGCACGCTGCCGGACCTTCTGTCGAAGGCCGCCGCCGATTACGGCCCGCGCACCGCGCTGGAATTCCGCGACCGGCCGATCAGCTACACCGAGCTCGCAAGCTTGGCCGATCGCGCCGCTGCAGCGTTCCTGCGCGCCGGCTGTGGCAAAGGCGCGTCGGTCGCGCTGTTCCTCGGCAACACGCCCGATCACCCCGTCAATTTCTTCGGCGCGCTGAAGGCCGGCAGCCGCGTCGCGCATTTGTCGCCGCTCGACGGCGAGATCGCGCTGACGCACAAGATCACCGATTCCGGCTCGCGCGTGCTCGTCACCTCCAACCTCCAGGCCCTGCTGCCGACCGCGCTGAAATTCCTGGAGAAGGGCCTGATCGACACGCTCGTCGTCTGCGAGGACGATCATTGGGGCAAGGTCGGCACGCCGCAGGCGGCGATCCCCGACGATCCCCGCATCGTTACGTTCAGGGTTTTCGTCGAAGCCGCCGCCGCGCCTGCGCAATGGCCTGTCGTTACGGCCGACGACGTCGCGCTGCTGCAATACACCGGCGGCACCACCGGCCTGCCCAAGGGCGCGATGCTCACCCACGGCAATCTCACCTCGGCGGTGTCGATCTACGACGTCTGGGGCAGGCCGGCGCGTGCCGCCCGCGGCGACGTGATCGAGCGCGTGATCTGCGTGCTGCCGCTGTTCCACATCTACGCGCTCACGGTGGTGCTGCTGTCCTCGCTCCGCCGCGGCAATCTGATCTCGCTGCATCAGCGTTTCGACGTCGAAGCCGTGATGCGCGACATCGAGGTCAAGCGTGCGACCTATTTCCCGGGCGTGCCGACGATGTGGATCGCGATCGCCGCGCTGCCCGATCTCGACAAGCGCGACTTCTCCTCGCTCAATGCCATCGGCTCCGGCGGCGCGCCGCTGCCGGTGGAGATCGCTGGCTTCTTCGAGCGCAAGGTCGGCAAGAAGCTGAAGAGCGGCTGGGGCATGACCGAGACCTGCTCGCCCGGCACCGGCCATCCGCCCGCGGGGCCCGAGAAGCCCGGCTCGATCGGCCTGATGCTGCCCGGCATCGAGCTCGACGTCGTCGCGCTCGACGATCCCAGGCGCGCGCTGCCACCGGGCGAAATCGGCGAGATCCGCATCAAGGGCCCGAACGTCACCAAGGGCTACTGGAACAAGCCGGAGGGATCGACCGAGGCTTTCGTCGACGGCCGCTTTCTCACCGGCGACATCGGCTATGTCGATGGCGACGGCTATTTCTTCCTGGTCGACCGCAAGAAGGACATGATCATCTCCGGCGGATTCAACGTCTATCCGCAGATGATCGAGCAGGCGATCTACACCATCCCGGGCGTGCACGAGGTGATCGTGCTCGGCATTCCCGATCCCTATCGCGGCGAGGCCGCCAAGGCCTTCATCAAGCTCAGGCCCGAGGCAAAGCCGTTCACGCTCGACGAATTGTGCGCGCAGCTCGCCGGCAAGCTCGGCAGGCACGAATTGCCGGCCGCGGTCGAATTCGTCGATGACCTGCCGCGCACGCCGGTCGGGAAATTGTCGCGCCACGAATTGCGCCAGCAGCAGAAACCGTCGTCCGGGACTCGCGCTGCTGATGCCCCCGCAATGACGAAATGAAGTAACGTTTCACAGGAGGATCCAATGGATCTCGCATTCACGAAAGAAGAGCAGGCGTTTCGCGACGAAGTGCGGCAGTTCTTCCGCGACAACGTGCCGCCGGATACGCGGCGCAAGCTGGTCGAGGGCCGTCACCTCTCCAAGGAGGAAATGGTGACGTGGTGGCGCATCCTCAACAAGAAGGGCTGGGGCGTCAGCCATTGGCCGAAGGAATATGGCGGCACCGGCTGGACCTCGGTGCAGCACTACATCTTCAACGAGGAGCTGCAGTCCTATCCGGCGCCGCAGCCGCTCGCTTTCGGCGTCAGCATGGTCGGCCCGGTCATCTACACCTTCGGCAACGAGGAGCAGAAGAAGAAGTACCTGCCGCGCATCGCCAATGTCGACGATTGGTGGTGCCAGGGCTTCTCCGAGCCCGGCTCCGGCTCCGACCTCGCCTCGCTGAAGACGAAAGCCGAGCGCCGCGGCGACAAGTGGATCATCAACGGCCAGAAGACCTGGACCACGCTCGCCCAGCACGCCGACATGATCTTCTGCCTCTGCCGCACCGACAACAACGCCAAGAAGCAGATGGGCATCTCCTTCATCGTGTTCTCGATGAAGTCGAAGGGCGTCACCGTGCGCCCGATCCAGACCATCGACGGCGGCCGTGAGGTCAACGAGGTCTTCTTCGACGACGTCGAGGTTCCCTACGAGAACCTGATCGGCGAGGAGAACAAGGGCTGGGATTACGCCAAATTCCTGCTCGGCAACGAGCGCACCGGCATCGCCCGCGTCGGCGTCTCCAAGGAGCGCATCCGCCGCATCAAGGATCTGGCCTCGAAGGTCGAATCCGCCGGCAAGCCGATCATCCAGGACCCCGCTTTCCGCGAGAAGCTGGCGGCCTGCGAGATCGAGCTGAAGGCGCTCGAGCTTACCCAGCTCCGCGTCGTCGCCGACGAAGGCAAGCACGGCAAGGGCAAGCCCAATCCGGCCTCCTCGGTGCTGAAGATCAAGGGCTCGGAGATCCAGCAGACCACCACCGAGCTGCTGATGGAAGTGATCGGCCCGTTCGCTGCGCCTTACGACGTGCACGGCGACGACGGCTCGAACGAAGCCATGGACTGGACCGCCCAGATCGCGCCGAGCTACTTCAACAACCGCAAGGTCTCGATCTACGGCGGCTCCAACGAGATCCAGCGCAACATCATCGCCAAGGCGGTGCTGGGGCTGTGATCGTAGCCAGTCACCACACACTCGCCGTCATGGCCGGGCTTGACCCGGCCATCCACTCGTCGCGGCACGAAGAACGTGGACGCCCGGCACAAGGCCGGGCATGACGACATCAGATACCGGGAGAGTAGAGAAAAATGGATTTTGATCTGAACGAGGAGCAGCGGCTTCTCAAGGAAAGCATCGACGGCCTCTTGACCGATTCCTACGATTTCGAGCAGCGCAAGAAGTACATGGCGGAGAAGGGCGGCTGGAGCAAAACGGTCTGGCTCAAGCTCGCCGAGCAGGGTCTGCTCGGTCTGCCCTTCAGCGAGGCCGATGGCGGCTTCGGCGGCGGCGGCGTCGAGACCATGATCGTGATGGAAGCGCTCGGCAAGGCGCTGGTGCTGGAGCCGTATCTCGCCACGGTCGTGATCGGCGGCGGCTTCCTGCGCCATGCCGGCACCGATGCGCAGAAGGCCGCGCACGTGCCGGGGATTATCGATGGCAGCAAGACGCTGGCGTTTGCACAGCTCGAGAAGAACTCGCGCTACGATCTGTTCGACGTCACCACGACCGCGAAGAAGAAGGGCGATTCTTACGTGATCGACGGCGAGAAGTTCGTCGTGCTCAATGGCGAGAACGCCGACACGCTCGTCGTGACCGCGCGCACCAAGGGCGACCGCCGCGACAAGTCAGGCATCGGCGTGTTCCTGGTCCCCGCCAATGCCAAGGGCGTCGCCAAAAAGTCCTATCCGACCCAGGACGGCCTGCATGCCGCCGACATTACCTTCACCGGGGTCGAGGTCGGTCCTGAGGCCGTGCTCGGCAACCCCGAGGATTCGCTCGCGCTGATCGAGCGCGTTGTCGATGAAGCCCGCGTCGCGCTCTGCGCCGAAGCGGTCGGCCTGATGGACGAATCGCTCAAGACCACGGTCGAGTACATCAAGACGCGCAAGCAGTTCGGCGTCGCGATCGGCTCGTTCCAGTCGCTGCAGCACCGCGCCTCCGACATGTTCGTCGCCACCGAGCAGGCGCGCTCGATGTCGATGTTCGCGACCATGGCGAACGACTTCGAGGACGCCAAGGAGCGCAGCAACGCGATCGCCGCGGCCAAGGTGCAGATCGGCAAGTCGCTGAAGTTCGTCGGCCAGCAGTCGATCCAGCTTCACGGCGGCATCGGCATGACCATGGAGGCCAGGATCGGCCACTACTTCAAGCGCCTCACCATGATCGAGAACACGTTCGGCGACACCGACTACCACCAGCGCCGCGTCGCCGACGCGGGCGGGTTGATCTGAGGCACGCTGTCATCCCGGGGCATCGCGAAGCGATGAGCCCGGGATCTCTCTCCACATCGTCATTGCGAGCGAAGCGAAGCAATCCAGAATCTTTCCGTTGAGGCAGTCTGGATTGCTTCGTCGCTTCGCTCCTCGCAATGACGGAGGCCGTTGAATCAGCGGAGCAACACCCATGAAAAACTCCCCGTTCGATCTCACCGGCAAGGTCGCCGTGGTCACCGGCTCCAGCCGCGGCATCGGCCGCTCGTCGGCCGAACTGCTGGCAAAGTTGGGGGCCAAGGTCGTGGTCTCCTCGCGCAAGGCCGACGCCTGCAAGGAGGTCGCCGACGGCATCATTGCGGCCGGCGGCGACGCCATCGTCATTCCCTGCAACATCGCGCGCAAGCACGAGGTCGAGGCGCTGATCGCGGGTGCGACCAAGCATTACGGCAAGATCGACATCCTCGTCTGCAACGCCGCGGTGAATCCCTATTACGGCCCGCTGCTCGACATATCAGACGAAGCCTTCGACAAGATCATGGGCTCCAACGTCAAGAGCAACATCTGGCTCTCCGCGCTCGCGATCCCACAAATGGCGGAACGCGGCAAGGGCTCGGTGATCATCATCTCCTCGATCGGGGGCCTGCGCGGCTCCACCGTGATCGGCGCCTACGGCATCTCCAAGGCCGCCGACTTCGCGCTGTGCCGTTCGCTCGCCGGCGAGTGGGGCCCGAAAGGCGTCCGCGTCAACTGCATCGCGCCCGGCCTCGTCAAGACCGATTTCGCCCGCGCGCTCTGGGAAGACGAAGCCAATCTGAAGCGCCGCACCGCCACCACGCCGCTCCGCCGCATCGGCGAGCCCGACGAAATCGCCGGCGCCGTCGCCTACCTCGCCTCTGATGCCTCGAGCTTCATGACCGGCCAGACCATCGTCATCGACGGCGGCGTGACGACGGCGGCGGTGTAGCTTTTCTTCCCCTCTCCCCTTGTGGGAGAGGGTGGATCGCCGCGTAGCGGCGAGACGGGTGAGGGGTATCCCTCCGCGTGTGACTCTTTTGCGGCTGTATCCGCTGAAGCATACCCCTCATCCGGCGCTTCGCGCCACCTTCTCCTACAAGGGGAGAAGGGAAGGCAGCGTCCATCATCTCGCCTTGACCTTGCCGCCCTAATCCGCTCCCTTTGGCGCGACACAATGACCCGTCTCAGGGAAACGCCAAGGTAAGCCGCCATGTCTTTCGTCCTCGCCATCGATCAGGGTACCACCTCGTCGCGCGCCATCGTGTTTCGCGGCGATATTTCCATTGCGGCCAAGGCGCAGGCCGAGTTTCCTCAGCATTTTCCGGCCTCCGGCTGGGTCGAGCACGAGCCGGAGGACATCTGGACCTCGACCGTGATGGTCTGCCGCGAGGCGATCGAGCACGCCGGCATCAGCGCCAAGGACATCGCCGCGATCGGCATCACCAACCAGCGCGAGACCACGGTGGTGTGGGACCGTGCCACCGGCCAGGCCGTGCACCGCGCCATCGTCTGGCAGGACCGCCGCACCGCCGACATCTGCGCAAAACTGAAAGCAGAAGGCCGCGAGGGCGTGATCTCTGAGAAGACCGGCCTGATCATCGATCCCTATTTCTCCGGCACCAAAGTCGCCTGGATCCTCGACCACGTCCCCGGCGCCCGCGCACGCGCCGCGCGCGGCGAATTGATGTTCGGCACCATCGATTGCTATCTGCTCTGGCGCCTCACCGGCGGCAAGGTGCACGCCACCGACGCCACCAACGCCTCGCGCACGCTGCTGTTCAACATCCACACCGGCGAATGGGACGACGAGCTGCTGGAGATCATCGGCGTGCCGCGCTCGATGCTGCCCGAGGTGAAGGATTCCTCTGCCCGCTTCGGCGAGAGCACGCCGGACCTGTTCGGCGGCCCCATCGTCATCGCCGGCATCGCCGGCGACCAGCAGGCCGCCACCATTGGCCAGGCCTGCTTCCGCCCGGGCATGATGAAGTCCACCTACGGCACCGGCTGTTTTGCGCTGCTCAACACCGGCACCACGCCGGTGGTGTCCAAGAACAAGCTGCTCACCACCGTCGCCTACCAGCTCGACGGCAAGCGCACCTACGCGCTGGAAGGCTCGATCTTCGTCGCAGGCTCCGCCGTGCAATGGCTGCGCGACGGCCTCGGCATCATCAAGCATGCCGCCGAGACCGGACCGCTCGCCGATCAGTCCGACTCCATGCAGAGCGTCTATCTCGTCCCCGCCTTCGTCGGCATGGGCGCGCCCTACTGGAATCCGCGCGTCCGCGGCGCGCTGTTCGGCCTCACCCGCAACACCGGCCCGGCCGAGCTCGCCCACGCCGCGCTGGAGAGCGTGTGCTACCAGACCTTCGACCTCTGGGCCGCCATGCGCGCAGACTGGCCGAGTTCGGAAACCGCCAGCGTCGTGCTCCGCGTCGACGGCGGCATGACCGCCTCCGACTGGACCATGCAGCGCCTCGCCGATCTCCTCGATGCGCCGGTCGACCGCCCCGTGATCCAGGAGACCACCGCGTTAGGGGCCGCCTACCTCGCCGGCCTCAACGCCGGCGTCTATCCCGAGCCGACCAAGTTCGCCGACAATTGGCGCCTCGAGCACCGCTTCAAGCCGAACATGAGCCAGGCCACGCGCGAGCGGAAGCTCGCCGGCTGGGCGCGCGCGGTGAAGGGCGTGCTCGCGAGCGACGAAGGGGAGGGGTAGCACGGACTCCTAGCTCCAACCTCGCGAGGCGCATTCCACTGTCTCGACCGTCATTGCGAGGAGCTCTTGCGACGAAGCAATCCAGACTGCCTCTGCGGAAAGATTCTGGATTGCTTCGCTGCGCTCGCAATGACGGAGTGTGGCGCTGCTGTGGTGCCTCAAACGGCGCCGCCCGCTAGCCCACAACAAAAGAAGCAAGAAACATGATCCTCCCCGACGGCTATTCCGACGTCCCGAACGGCAAGATCGCCGCCGTCGTCACCCATCTGGAGATGACCGCGCCTCCAGCACGCCGCGACGATCCGCCCGGCGCCTGGACCCTGCGCAAGGTCGATGCCCCCGCGCTTGCCTGGTACCGCGATCTCTTCCGCCGCGTCGGCGAGGACTGGCTGTGGTTCTCGCGCGCCCGCATGACAGACGCCGAGCTCGCCGCTATCATCCACGCGCCTGGAATCGAAGTCTACGCCCTCGTCCTCGACGGCCACGACGAAGGCCTGCTCGAGCTCGACTTCCGTGAGCCCGGCCAGTGCGAGCTGACCTATTTCGGCGTCACCGCATCCTTGATCGGCACCGGCGCCGCCCGCTTCCTGATGAACCGCGCGCTGGAGCGCGCCTGGTCACGCGACGTCCGCCGTGTCTGGGTCCACACCTGCACGCTCGACCATCCCTCCGCCGTCGCCTTCTATCAGCGCTCCGGCTTCCGCCCCTTCCGCCGCCAGATCGAAGTGGCGGACGATCCGCGGCTTGATGGCACGGCACCGCGCGATGCGGCGAGACATGTGCCGATCATTGAATAACGCGCGGCCGCTCCCTCACCGTCATTGCGAGGAGCCCTTGCGACGAAGCAATCCAGACTGCCTCTGCGGAAAGACTCTGAATTGCTTCGCTGCGCTCGCAATGACGGAGTGTTGTACTGCTGTCGGTCTCCGAATCGTCATATCGACGGCGGGGCGGCGTCGTAGTCCGGGAGAAGCGTAGTGCAATCCGGTAAAGTGTCCCCGCATTCTGCGCTGCTCAATGCGAGATAAGGGGTCAGCCGGATGGGCGCGCGATGAAGGGCAGCGGCGAGTAACGAGCATAGCGAGCAGGCTCTCGTTGCGTCGTCAACGAGAAGAACGCGTGTCACAAGATCAGGGACGACGGAGGAATTCGCTAGGAATTGTCATTGATGTTCCTTGCTTCTTAGCATTCGCTGATTGGAGTGCGCTCAGTGCCTGGATGAGCTTGTCTTCGGTCCAAACATCAACAATGTCGTGCTTAAGGTCGCACATGTTTGCAAAGAATACGTTGGATTGCTCCCCTTCGGGAGTTTTGCCTCGATAGAGGTCGTAATAGTACCTCCGCGCGTGCCACGCGATCAAATCAGATGCTTGCAACGGTAAGACATCACTATCGCTTTTGAAGATTGGCATGCCGGCGCTTATGTTTTTAAGTTCAGGCGGTGCAACCGACATGCAAAGATCGTACTGTGTGGTTAGCGTGGTTTTATCTACCGCCTGCTCATCAAAAATGAGCTCAATCTTGTCTGTCAGTTTGAGTCGGTGAGTTAGCTTCACCAACTGGATCAGAACGCCAAAGAACGAAATGAAATATGGCTGATCTAGCATCTCCAACTTGAATTTTCCCTTCAGTAGCCGTTGATAAGGCTCGATGGGAATCACTGATATTATTCCATGCATTACATGGCGATTGATAACGCGGATGAACATCTTTAGCCGCTCATCACGCTGCTCGTCCGTCCATCCATAGAAGATCGTATTCGGCACTCGATTTCGATAAATGTCTTTCGTCTTTAGCACCCCGCCAGGCACAGGTGCAGGATCAGGATGATCCAAAACGGCTTGCCAATCATTGGAAAAGGCCTCCCAAGCTTCCGCTTTGGATTTACCCGGCGAGTACAAAGACTGGCGATTGGCCATCCCAGCCGCTGTCATCAATAAAACCTTGGATCATGACCACTAAAGCCGCGTGCAGCGCTTCCTATCAAAAAGACTTGACACAAGCGCGCTCCATTCGCGCCAAGCGTGCGATAACTGTACGCCGAAGCTAAGGTAGATTGTAGCCGTGATCCAGCGCAGCGTTCACATTCCGCTCCGCTTCGTGCGGGCTACAATCTCAAAACACCTCCTGCTTCCCCCGCGCCAGCGAAAACCCCCGCTGCATCGCGTTGAAGCACGTCAATCCCGTCTGCTCCGACCGGCACGTGAATCCCCCGCGCTGCCACACCTCGCCATAGGCGAGTACCGGCAGCGACGTGTCCATCACGGTGTCGCCGGCGCAGATGAGCCCCGCGGTGCCCTTCGCGCTCATCTCGAAGGCGTGGCCCCAGTCGAGCTCGCAACTCGCGGGCCGCCGCGGGCGCGCGTCCATGTTCATGATGTCGCAACGGAGCACGCCCTGTCCGTTGTCGGTGAAGAACTGGCAGGCGATGTTCTTTGACGGTGTCAGAAAGCCGATTGGACGGTCCTGGGCGCGGGCGCCACCGACCATCGACAGCAGAATCGCCGTCAGGATCAGTCCGCGCGCTCCCGTCATGTCATTCCCAATCAGCTATCGAAATTCACCGCATTGGTGTTGGCACCGCAGACCAACACCGCAATCCGTTCGCCCGGCTTCGGACGATAACGCCCGGAGAGCACCGCGGCAAAGGCGGCGGCGCCGCCGGGCTCGGCGACGAGGCGCAAGCGCGACCACAGCGCGGCCTGGGCCTGCCGGATCGCATCGTCGCTGACCAGGACGACGCGCTCGACATGGGCGCGCGCGACTGGAAACATCAGCGCGCCGACGCGGCGCGGCGCAAGGCTGTCGGCGGCGATGCCGCCGGCCGGCGCGTCGACCGGCGTGCCCGCCTCGAACGCGGCGTGCAGGGTTGGCGATTGCTCCGGCTCGACCGCGACGATGCGTGTCCTGCCGGCGTACCACGCCGCAATGCCGCCGATCAGCCCGCCGCCGCCGACCGCCACCAGCAGCGTGTCGATGCCGGGCGCGTCCTGCTCCAGCTCCAGTCCGACGCTGCCCTGGCCGAGCAGGGTTTCGGCCTGATCGTAGGCATGGACGGCCAGCGCGCCAGTCTGCGCGACATGCGCCTCGCTCGCGGCGAGCGCATCGGCGTAGCGGCTGCCCGCGATCTCGAGCTTTGCGCCATAGTTCCTGATCCGCTCCGCCTTCGCCGGCGAGGTGATGTCGGGCACGAAGATCGTGGCGGGAATGCCGAGCCGCTGCGCCGCATAGGCCACCGCCGCGCCGTGATTGCCGCCGGATGCGGCGACGACACCGGCCTCTGGCACCTGCCGCAGCAGCAGATTGGCAAAGGCGCCGCGCGCCTTGAACGATCCCGAATGCTGCAGCATCTCGAGCTTGAACGTAACGGGCGCTGCCGGCAGGCCGAAATCGGCGAGATCGGCCTGAAGGAGCGGCGTGCGCCTGATATGCGGACGGATGACCAGCTCGGTCGCCGCAATCCGCTCCCGTGTGATGTCCATTGTCGCTGTCATGATGCCGTCCAGGATAGCGCAGGGGAGCATTGACATCAATTAGGTAATTAGCAAAATGGCTAAATGAAATTTGCCGTCGCCTTGCGCGCGCTCTCCAACGAACGTCGCCTGCAGATCCTGGAATGGCTGCGGGATCCGCGGCGGCATTTTCGCGAGCAGGAAGATGGCGACCTGGTCGAGGACGGCGTCTGCGGATTGCTGATCGCCGAAAAGCTCGGCGTCAGCGCGCCGACATTGAGCGAGCACATGCGGGTTCTGACATCAGCCAAGCTGGTGCGCGCCAAGCGGATCAAGCAGTGGACCATGTACAAGCGCAACGAGACCGCCATCGCCGCGATCAAGCGCGCGATCCAGGACGGCCTTTGAGCGCAAGGCCGTCGCGGACGTCGTTGCAGCCGGCGCAATGCTCCATTTCCGAGATTTTTGTTGCGCCGCGCCGAGCTAATCACGGAGACTGATCGGCCCTGCCGTGTTCGATGATCGAGAAGAGCGAGAGCCATGTTCCTGATAGGCCAATATGATTCCCCCTTCGTCCGCCGCGTCGCGATCGCGCTGCGGCTCTACGGGCTCGCCTTCGAGCACAAGCCGTGGTCGACCTTCGGCGATGCGGACAAGATCGCGCCGTACAATCCGCTCCGCCGCGTGCCGACCCTGGTGCTCGACGACGGCGAGGCGCTGATCGAGAGCATGATCATCCTCGATTATCTCGACGACCTCATCGGCGTCGACAAGGCCATGCTGCCGCGCGGCGGTGCCGAGCGGCGCAGGCATTTGCGCATCTGCGCGCTGGCCTCCGGCCTCGGCGACAAGGCGGTCAGCCTGCTCTACGAGCGCGTGCTGCGGAAGGAGCAGCTCGCGCTGTGGGTCGAACGCTGCCAGGCGCAGATCGCGGATGTGCTAGAGGTGCTCGAAGCCGAGCGGGCCAAGGTGACGCCGCCGTATTGGCTGGGTGACCGCATCGGCCACGCCGACGTTGCGGTGGCCTGCGTCGTCCGCTTCACCCGCGAAGCGCATCCCGACCTGTTCGATGCCTCGCGCTATCCCGCGCTCGCGGCCCATAGCGAGCGCTGCGAGGCGCTGGCGCCGTTCCAGGAAATCGCGCAGCCGCTGGCCCCGCCAAAGGGATGAGCCCCTCCGTCATTCCGGGGCGCGCCTCTTGGCGCGAGCCCGGAATCCATCGTACAGCGGATGACGTGGTGAAATGGATTCCGGTCTCGCGCTACGCGCGCCCCGGAATGACAGCGCTGGACTTGGCGAGCTTTGTCAGTCCGCCACAGCAGCCGATGATGCAATACTACCCCTGTTTTGCCCGACGTCGCAACGAAATTTCGGCGAAACAGAAATAACTCAGCTTTTTCAACCCCATCGCTACTGTGCATGGGGTTGTTTTCCAACTTTCGGTTTTGAACGCCCGCTTACCCCGCCCCCGCGCGCTTCTTCTGCCAGACCAAGTGCACCGCGCAGGTGCAGCCCGGCGGATGCGAGGCGAGGTCTTTCGGCATCTCGTCATTTGCCGGCGTGGCGGGGAAGGGCTTGTCCTGGGACGGGATGTAGTTCAGCACCGGCGCGAGCCAGCGCTCGGCTTCCGCCACGCTCATGCCCTTGCGCGCCGCGTAGTCCTCGACCTGGTCGCGCTCGATCTTGCCGACGCCGAAATAATAGCTCTCGGGGTTTGCAAAATAGAGCCCGGAGACGGAAGAGCCCGGCCACATCGCAAAGCTCTCGGTCAGCTTCACGCCGGCGGTCGCCTCCGCATCCAGCAGCTCGAACAGCGTCGCCTTCTCGGTGTGATCGGGCTGCGCGGGATAGCCGGGCGCGGGACGGATGCCAGAGTACTTCTCCAGGATCAGCTCTTCGTTGGAGAGCGCCTCATCCGGCGCATAGGCCCAGAACTCGCGCCGGACGCGGGCATGCATGCGCTCGGCGAAGGCTTCGGCGAGGCGGTCGGCCAGCGCCTTGCACAGGATCGAGGAATAGTCGTCGTTCGCCATCTTGAAGCGGTCGGCAACGGCATCCTCGCCGATCCCTGCGGTGACGACGAAGCCGCCGATGTAATCCGGCACGCCGGCGGGCGCGATGAAGTCGGACAGCGCCGCATTGAAGCGGCCTTCGCGCTTCTCCAATTGCTGGCGCAACGTGTGCAGCGTCGCGATGCTCTTGGTCCTGTTATCGTCGGCATAGAGCACGATGTCGTCGCCTTGCGCATTGGCCGGCCAGAAGCCGATCGTCGCGCGCGCCCTGAACCACTTCTCCTTCACGATGGTGTCGAGCATCTTGCGCGCATCGTCGTAGAGCGAGCGCGCGACCTCGCCGACCTTGGCATCGTCGAGGATGGCGGGGAAGCGTCCGGCGAGCTCCCAGGTCTGGAAGAACGGCGTCCAGTCGATGCAGTCGACGAGCTCGGCGAGATCGTAGTCGTCGAAGCTCCTGATGCCGAGGAAGGTCGGCTTCACCGGCTTGCTCTTGGCAAAATCGACCGGCACGCGGTTGGCGCGGGCGTCAGCCAGCTTCAGCCGCTTCTTGTCGGCCTGCGCGCGCAGATGCGCCTCCGAGATCTTGGCGTATTCGGCGCGCACCTCGGCCGCATAGGCCTCGCGCCTCTCCGGCGAGAGCAGCGCGGAGGCGACGCCGACCGCGCGGCTGGCGTCGTTGACATGCACGACGGGACCGGCGCGATAGCTCGGGTCGATCTTGACGGCGGTATGCACGCGGCTCGTGGTGGCGCCGCCGATCAAGAGCGGTAGCCTCAAGCCTTCGCGCTGCAGTTCGCCGGCGAAGAACGCCATCTCGTCGAGCGAGGGCGTGATCAGGCCTGACAGCCCGACGATGTCGGCCTTCTCCGCCTTCACGGTCTCGACGATCTTCGCGGCCGGCACCATCACGCCGAGATCGATGACCTCGAAATTGTTGCACTGGAGCACGATGCCGACGATGTTCTTGCCGATGTCGTGGACGTCGCCCTTCACCGTCGCGAGCACGATCTTGCCGGCGGACGAGGACCCCTCCGTGCCGATGCCGTTCGCAAGGTTGCGCGCCTTCTCCTCCTCCATGAACGGCATCAGGTAAGCGACCGCCTGCTTCATGACGCGGGCGGACTTCACCACCTGCGGCAAAAACATCTTGCCGTCGCCGAAGAGGTCGCCGACGACGTTCATGCCCGCCATCAGCGGTCCTTCGATCACGTCGAGCGGGCGCGAGGAGGTTTTGCGGGCCTCCTCGGTGTCTTGCTCGATGAATTCGGTGATGCCGTGCACCAGCGAATGCGACAGCCGCTTCTCTACCGGCCATTCGCGCCAGGCGAGATCGGCTTCCTTGCCTTCGGTCTTCTTGCCGCGGAATTTCTCGGCGAGCGCGAGCAGCCGCTCGGATGCGCCAGCGTCGCGGTTGAGGACGACGTCCTCGCACACTTGCCGCAGCTCGGGATCGATGTCGTCATAAACGATCATCTGCCCGGCATTGACGATACCCATATCCATGCCGGCCCTGATGGCGTGATACAGGAACACCGAGTGCATGGCCTCGCGCACCGGCTCGTTGCCGCGGAACGAGAAGGAGAGATTGGAGACGCCGCCCGAGACATGCGCGCCCGGCAGGTTCTGCCGGATCCAGCGCGTCGCCTCGATGAAGTCGACGCCGTAATTGTTGTGCTCCTCGATGCCGGTCGCGATTGCAAAAATGTTCGGATCGAAGATGATGTCTTCCGGCGGGAAGCCGACCTTGTGCACCAGGATGTCGTAGGCGCGCTTGCAGATCTCGGTCTTGCGCGCGAACGTGTCGGCCTGGCCGACCTCGTCGAAGGCCATCACCACCACCGCCGCGCCGTGGCGACGGGCGATCTTGGCCTCAAGGATGAATTTCTCCTCGCCTTCCTTCATCGAGATCGAGTTCACGACCGGCTTGCCCTGCACGCATTTCAGGCCGGCCTCGATCACCGAGAATTTCGAGGAATCGACCATCACAGGGACGCGCGCGATGTCGGGCTCGGCGGCGAGGAGGTTGAGGAAGGTCACCATCGCCGCTTCGGAATCGAGCAGGCCCTCGTCCATGTTGACGTCGATGATCTGCGCGCCGTTCTCGACCTGATCGCGCGCGACCTGCAGCGCTGCGGTGTAGTCGCCGGCGGTGATCAGCTTGCGGAAGCGGGCCGAACCCGTGACGTTGGTGCGCTCGCCGACATTGACGAAGGGAATCGCGTCCGTCAGCACGAACGGCTCGAGCCCGGAAAGCCGCAAGCGTGACGCGATCTCCGGCACGATGCGCGGCTTGTGCGGCGCCACTGCGGCAGCAATCGCCGCGATATGGTCCGGCGTCGTACCGCAGCAGCCGCCGACGATGTTGACGAGGCCATCGCGCGCGAACTCGCCGATCAGCCGCGCCATGTATTCGGGCGTCTCGTCATACTGGCCGAACTCGTTCGGCAGGCCGGCATTGGGATAGGCGCATACGAGCGTGTCGGCGATGCGGCCGATGTCGGCGATATGCGCGCGCAGGTCTTCGGCGCCGAGCGCGCAGTTGAAGCCGATGGTGATGGGCTTGGCGTGCCGCACCGAGTTCCAGAACGCTTCCGGCATCTGGCCCGAGAGCAGGCGGCCGGATTTGTCGGTGATGGTGCCCGACACCATCACGGGAACGTCGATGCCGAGCTCTTCGGTGATCTCGGCGATGGCATAGAGCGCCGCCTTGGCGTTGAGGGTGTCGAAGATGGTCTCGACCAGCAGGAGATCGACGCCGCCGTCGATCAGGCCGCGGATCTGCTCGCCATAGGACTTGCGCAGATCGTCGAAGGTGACGGCGCGGTAACCGGGATTGGAAACATCGGGCGAGATCGAGGCGGTGCGGTTGGTCGGGCCGATGGCACCGGCGACGAAGCGCGGCTTGCCGTCGTCGGCCTCGACGCGCCGTGCAGCATTGCCGGCGAGGCGGGCGCCTTCACGCGCCATCTCGTAGACGATGTCGGTGAGGTCGTAATCGGCCTGCGCGATCGAGGTCGTCGAGAACGTATTGGTCGCGACGATGTCGGCGCCGGCGCGCAAATAGGCGGCGTGGATGTCCTCGATCGCCTGCGGCTGCGTCAGGATCAACAAATCGTTGTTGCCCCGCAAGTCGCGATGGAAGTTCTTGAAGCGCTCGCCGCGGAAGGCTTTCTCGTCGAGCTGCAGGTTCTGGATCATCGTGCCCATGGCGCCGTCGAGCACCAGGATGCGCTCGCGCGCGGCGTCGAGCAGGGCAGTTCGCTTCGGAGAGATGGTCACGGTCATTTTCTCTTACGCTGCCTTCTGCGCGCTCTTGGCGCGAATGCCGAGCAAATGGCTGATCGCGAACACGAGATCGGCGCGGTTCATGGTGTAGAAATGGAAGGTATCGACGCCGTGCTTGGCGAGCTTCTGCACCTGGCCGGCCGCAACGGTCGCGGCCACCAGCTTGCGCGTCTCGGCATCGTCATCGAGGCCCTCGAACTTCGCCGCGAACCAGTCGGGCACCGTGGTGCCGGCACGCGTCACGAAATTGCGCGCCTGCTTGAAGTTGTGCATGGGCATGATGCCCGGCACGATCGGGATGTCGATGCCGCGCGCACGCACGCGGTCGAGGTAGCGGAAGTAGAGATCGTTGTCGAAGAACACCTGCGTGATCGCGCGCGTCGCGCCCGCATCGACCTTGGCCTTGAGCGTGTCGATATCGGCATCGAAGTCGCGCGCTTCGGGGTGCTTCTCGGGATAGGCAGAGACCGAGACCTCGATGTCGCCGTGCCGCTTCTTGATGCCGGCGACGAGCTCGGCCGAGCTCTGATAACCCTCGGGATGGCTCGCATAGGGCGTGCCGATGCCGCCGACGGGATCGCCGCGCAAGGCCACGATGTGGCGGACGCCGACCTCGTGATAGCGGTCGACGATCTCGTCGATCTCGCCGCGCGAAGCACCGACGCAGGTGAGGTGCGCGGCCGGCAGCAGCGCGGTCTCTTTCAGGATGCGCGTGATGGTCGAATGGGTGCGCTCGCGGGTCGAGCCGCCGGCGCCATAGGTCACCGAGACGAACTTCGGCTCGAGCGGGGCCAGCCGGTTGACGGTCTCCCAGAGATTGCGCTCCATCTCTGCCGTCTTCGGCGGAAAGAACTCGAAGGAGATCGCGGGCCGCTTCAGGTGCCCGTCCTGCCGGTCGGCTGTCGCAGGCGTCGTCAGGTCAGTCATGGCACCACTCACTCCAATGTAGGCCGGCGATCGGGGTCTAGCCTCGGAGAGCTAAAATACGGCAAAGGCGCCTTGATCGACAGCCCATCATGCATGGGAAGTTGCCCATTCAAGTGCAGTTGGACAGGTTATTTTTGCGAATCATGTTTTGGGTGGGAAGAACGATAATTGACATAATGTATTGAATTTTCATATATTATCTCTCGTGAGCCATCTTTTATGAACGATTTTCTTGGTGGGCAGATCGAAACTGTCTGGAAAGTAGTTTCAGTTGTCCCAACTCCAGTCGATGGCGTGCCCGCCCGTTCGTACACGTCAGGCCTGCGCAGCCTGCCCATTGCCGCCGCGACCGCCTCCATTACGTTAAGCCGCCATGATCCCGCTCTCCGTCCTCGACCTCTCCGTCGTCACATCAGGCACCAAGCCCGCCGCGGCGCTGCGCAACAGCATCGATTTGGCGCGTCACGTCGATGGCCTCGGCTATGTCCGCTACTGGCTCGCCGAGCATCACAATCTCGCCTCCGTCGCGAGCCCCGCGCCCGACCTGATGATCGGCCAGATCGCGGCGGTGACGAAGCACCTCCGTGTCGGTTCCGGCGGGGTGATGCTGCCCAACCATGCGCCGCTGGTCGTCGCTGAGCGCTTCAAGATGCTGGAAGCACTGTTTCCCGGCCGGATCGATCTCGGTCTCGGCCGCGCCCCCGGCACCGACGGCGCCACGGCGTATGCGTTGCGGAGCCGGCTCGACCGCCGCGAGGGCGACGATTTCCTGGAACGGCTGCACGAGCTGATCCTGTGGGAGACCCGCGAATTCCCCGCAGGGCACCCCTACAACAACGTCGTCGCCATGCCCGACGACACCGCCCTGCCGCCGATCTGGTTGCTTGGCTCCAGCGATTATTCCTCGGAATTGGCCGCCCAGGTCGGCATGGGCTTCGCCTTCGCCCATCATTTCGCGTCCCACGACGCGATCGATGCGATGGTGCATTACCGCAATCGTTTTCAGCCCTCGGCCTGGCGTGCGAGCCCGCATGCCATTCTCGCGGTCGCCGTCATCGCGGCCGATACCGACGAGGAGGCCGAAAGGCTCGCCTCGTCCTTCGACCTCAACCGCCTTCGCCGCGACCGCGGTCAATATCTGCCGCTGCCGAGCATCGAGGAGGCGATGGCCTATCCGTATACGGACGCCGAGCGCACCTCGATCCTGCGCAACCGCTCGCGCCTGTTCGTCGGCAGCCCCGCGACGGTGCAGAAGAAGCTGCAGCCGCTGATCTACGCAAGCAAGCCGGACGAGCTGATGGTGATCACGGCGGTGTATGACCACGAGGCGCGAAGGAAGTCGTATTCGCTGCTGGCGGAGGCGTTCGGGCTCAGAGCGGCGGGCTAGCTTACCCTCCCCCCTCCAGCGGAGGGTGAGGGATCAATCCTGCGCTTCGCTGAACGTGGCGCGGAACGGATGGCCCGGATATACGCCGACGATGCGGAATTCGCGCGAGAAGAATTTCAGCTCCTCGATGGCGAAGGCGAGGCCCTTGTCATCGGGATGGCCGTCGACGTCGGCATAGAACTGCGTGGCGAAGAAATTGCCGTCGACCATGTAGCTCTCGAGCTTGGTCATGTTGACGCCGTTGGTGGCGAAGCCACCGAGCGCCTTGTAGAGCGCCGCCGGCAAATTGCGCACCCGGAAAACAAAAGTCGTGACGAGCGGCCCGGTGCCTTGGGGCGCCCATTTCGGCTCGCGCGCCAGCACCACGAAGCGCGTGGTGTTGTGGGCCTCGTCCTCGATGTCCTCGGCGAGGATGTCGAGACCGTAGATCTTTGCAGCAAGGCGCGAGGCGATCGCGGCCACCGTCTTGTCCTTGCGCTCCGAGATGTCGCGGGCGCTGCCGGCGGTATCGGCATGCACGATCGGCTTGATGCCGAGCTTGCGGATGATGCGCCGGCACTGGCCGAGCGCATGCACATGACTCTCGACGCTCTTGATGTCTTCGAGCTTGGTGCCCTTCACGGCCATCAGCTGATGCCGGACCGGCAGAAACCATTCGCCGACGATGAAGAGGCCGGACGCCGGCAGGAGGTGATGGATGTCGGCGACGCGGCCGGCGACCGAATTCTCGATCGGGATCATGCCGAGATCGGCCTCGCCCGACGAGATCGCCGACAGCGCGTCTTCGAATGTGGCGCAGGGCATCGGTTCGGCGTCGGGATAGGCCTCGACGATGGCGATGTGGGAATTGGCGCCAGGCTCGCCCTGGAATGCGATCTTCATCTTGCTCATGCTCGGCCTTGTAGCAGCGGCTCAGGATTTGGAAAGGATGCTGCGCGCGGTCTCGAGGTCCGCCGGCGTATCGACCCCGCGGGGCACGGTGTCGACGATGGTGAAATCGATGCGCATTCCGGCCTCAAGCGCCCGGAGCTGCTCGAGCTTCTCCTGCAATTCCAGCGGAGACGGCGGAAGGGAGACGTATCGCTCCAGCGCGGCGCGGCGAAAGGCATAGAGGCCGATATGGTGGTAACGCGGTCCGTCGCCGGTCGGGGCGGTCGCGCGGGTGAAATAAAGTGCGCGCATCCGCCTGCCGCCAACCGAGGTTCCGATCGCCTTCACCACGCTTGGGGCGAGATCCTCTTCCTCGGTGTGGATCCGCGAGGCCAGCGTCGCGATGTCCACGGCCGGGTCTTGCAGCGGCGGCAGCACCTCGCGGATGTTGTCGATCGTGATGGTCGGGAAATCCCCCTGGACATTGACCACGATCTCGGCCTTGCCCTCGGGATCGAGCTTCTGCATGGCCTCGTGGATGCGGTCGGAGCCGGAGGGGTGGTCGCCGCGGGTCATCACGGCCTCGCCGCCATGGGCGGTCACGACCGAGGCGATCTCGTCGGTGTCGGTGGCCACCGCGACCCTGCCGATTGCGGCGGCCTCGGCACGGCGCAGCACATGCACGATCATCGGCAATCCCGCGATATCGGCGAGCGGCTTGCCGGGCAGGCGGGTGGCGGCCATGCGAGCCGGGATCAGCACCAGGATGCGGGGATCGATCATCGGGTTCAAAGGTCTGAGGTCAAGAGCCTGAAAACGGAGCGTTTTCCGCACCGGGACATGGGATGGGGACGGGCCTGAAGCCGGGTCGCTTATACGGGTTGCCAGACCCCGGGCAAACCGATATCTCAATGGCAAAACTCGGGGAAACAATAAGGAACGTTTGATTCTCCGAGGCTCGTCCTGCGGCCATCCGGGCCGCTGTTTCCTTCTTGCGGTGGGGCCTGGCCGGAAATGGACTCTTTCGAACTCAACAAGATTCTCGGCGCCGTGTTCGGCACCTGTCTCTTCCTGCTGGTGACGAGCTTCACCGCGAGTGCGCTGTTCTCCCCCAAGATGCCGGAAAAGCCGGGCTTCGAGATCGCGGTCAAGCAAGATGCCGGCTCCGGCAAGGAGGGCGCCGCTGCCGCCGCACCGTCCGAACCGATCGAAAAGCTGCTCCAAACCGCCTCCGTCGAGAAGGGCTCCGCGGCCGCCAAGAAGTGTGGCGCCTGCCACACCTTCGAGAAGGGCGGCCCGAACCGGGTCGGTCCGAACCTCTACGGCGTCGTTGGCGAGCCCAAGGGCCAGGGCCGTGGTGGCTTCAACTTCTCGGCCGCCATCAAGGCCAAGGGTGGCAACTGGAGCTTCGACGACCTCAACAAGTTCCTCGCCAATCCGAAGGGCTTCATTCCGGGCACCGCGATGGGCTTTGCCGGTGTAGCCAAGGATTCCGAGCGTGCCGATATCATCGCCTATCTGAATTCGCAGTCGGAGAAACCTCAGCCCCTGCCGACGGCGTCAAAATAAGCTCCCAAGAACCGGTGCTGGAATATGCGGCCAGGCTGAAAAGTCTGGCCGTTTCCTTATCCGGGCCTCGCGGCGACGTTATCGGGGCGTTTGGCCGCATCCGATAGGCCGGACGGGCTTCCAAGATGAGGAAAAAGCAACATATTCGGTCGAAACCTCGCCTATATTGGGAACTTAAAGGAGTAGCCTCCTTCAAGACAGGGATGTTGATTTGGCCATTACCCGACGCGATCTCCTGCTCACCGGCACTGCAGCCGCAGCGCTTCCAGCCCTTGGCTCCGTCGCGGGCGTTCCCATCGGCGTGGCGCATGCGCAATCAGCAACTGAGCTGCCTTCCGGCGGGTTGCCCTGGCGCCACGCGCTGTCGCTGTTCGGAAAGGTCAAGTACCCCGCCGACTTCAAGCGCTTCGACTACGTCAATCCGGACGCCCCCAAAGGCGGTGTCGCGCGCCAGATCGCCGTCGGCACGTTCGACAATTTCAACATCGTCGTCTCGGGCGTGAAGGGCCAGGTCGCCGGTGCCGTCGCGTTCATCTATGAATCCCTCCTGACGCAGTCGCTTGACGAGGTCTCGACCGAATACGGCGCGCTGGCCGAAGCAGTCAGCCATCCCGACGATTTCTCCTTCGTCACCTATCGCCTGCGCGCGCAGGCGAAATGGCATGACGGCAAGCCCGTCACGCCCGAGGACGTGATCTTCTCGCTCGATTCCTTCAAGAAGAACCACCCGATGTACTCGGCCTATTACAGCCATGTGGTGAAGGCCGAGAAGGTCGGCGAGCGTGACGTGAAGTTCTTGTTCGATGCACCCGGCAACCGCGAGCTGCCGCTGATCGTGGGACAACTGATCGTGCTGCCGAAACATTGGTGGGAGGGGACGGACGCGCAGGGCCGCAAGCGCGATATCGCCGCCACTACGCTCGAAGTGCCGCTCGGTTCGGGCCCCTACAAGGTCAAGGAATTCGTCGCAGGACGCTCGATCGCGCTGGAGCGCGTCAAGGACTATTGGGGCCGCGATCTTCCCATCAATGTGGGCCGCAACAATTTCGACGAGCTGCGTTACGAATATTTTCGCGACGGCACCGTTGCGATCGAGGCCTTCAAGGCCGACCAGGTCGATTGGCGCACCGAGAACAGCGCGAAGAGCTGGGCGACCGCCTATGATTTCCCGGCCGTAACCGAAAAGCGGGTGATCCTCGAGGAATTCGCCAATCGCAGCTCGGGCGTGATGCAGGCCTTCGTGCCGAACCTGCGCCGCGCCAAGTTCAGCGATCCGCGTGTCCGTCGTGCGCTCAACTACGCGTTCGACTTCGAGGAGATGAACAAGCAGATCTTCTACGGCCAGTACAAGCGCATCAACAGCTATTTCGACGGCATCGAGGAGCTGATGGCCACCGGATTGCCGCAGGGCAAGGAGCTCGAAATTCTCGAGACCGTTCGCGCCCAGGTGCCGCCCGAGGTCTTCACGACGGCGTACACCAATCCGGTCGGGGGTAGTCCGGAGGCGGTGCGCGACAATTTGCGTGAGGCGCTGCGCCTGTTCAAGGAAGCCGGCTACGAGGTGCGAGATCGCAAGCTGGTCGACGTCAAGACCGGTGCGCAGTTCTCGCTGGAATTGCTCAACTCGGATCCCAGCTTCGAACGAATTACGCTGTTCTACAAGCCGTCGCTGGAGCGGCTCGGCATTGCGGTGAGCGTTCGGACGGTCGATCCGACCCAATATGAGAACAGGACGCGCGAGTGGGACTTCGACATCGTGACGAATTCCTGGGGCGAGTCGCAATCGCCGGGCAACGAGCAGCGCGAGTTTTGGTCCTCCAAGTCGGCCGACATCGCCGGCTCGCGCAATCTTGCCGGGATCAAGAATCCGGCCGTCGACAAGCTGATCGAGCGGGTGATCTACGCCACTGATCGCGACGATCTCGTCGCAGCCACCAAGGCACTCGACCGCGTGCTGCTGTGGAATCACTACGTCGTGCCGCAATGGACCTACAACAAGGTGCGCACCGCGCGCTGGGATCGCTTCGGCCGGCCGGCGGAATTGCCCAAATATGGTCTGTCCGGCTTCCCGTTCATCTGGTGGTACGACGCAGACAAGGCGGCGCGGATCGCAAAGAAATCGTGAAGGACAATCCCCGCATGACGCAGATGTCACGCCGCCATGTGCTGGTCCTGGGTGTTGGCGGCGCCCTCGGGGCGTCCGTCGGCGCGCCGCTGCTGCGCGGCGCGCGAGCATCGGAAGCGGCGACCGAGGCGCACGGCATGTCGGCATTCGGCGATCTCAAATATCCCGCCGACTTCCGTCATTTCGATTACGTCAATGTCGACGCGCCGAAAGGTGGCACGTTCTCGCTGATCCCGTCGGTGCGCGCCTACAATCAGGCCTACCAGACCTTCAACTCGCTCAACGCCTTCATCCTGAAAGGCGACGGCGCACAAGGTATGGGTATGACGTTCTCGCCGCTGATGATCCGCGCAGCTGACGAGCCCGACGCAATGTACGGGTTGGCGGCCAAATCCGTGCAGATATCGCCGGACAAGCTGGTCTACCGCTTCACGATGCGACCCGAGGCGAAATTCCACGACGGGACCAAGCTCACTGCCCACGATGCGGCCTTTTCGCTGACGACGCTGAAGACCAAGGGGCATCCGCTGATCATCGTGCAGATGCGCGACATGGTCAGTGCGGAAGCCCTCGACGATGCGACGCTCGTCGTCACCTTCGCCAAGGGGCGCGCGCGTGACGTGCCGCTCTATGTCGCCAGCCTGCCGATCTTCTCGAAGGCGTACTACGCCTCCCGGCCATTCGAAGAATCGTCGCTGGAGATTCCGCTCGGCTCGGGCCCGTACAGGGTCGGCAGGTTCGAGGTCAATCGCTACATCGAGTTCGAGCGTGTCAAGGACTGGTGGGCCGCTGATCTGCCGCCCTGCCGCGGCAGCTATAATTTCGATGTCGTCCGCTACGAATTCTATCGCGACCGCGATGTCGCCTTCGAGGGCTTTACCGGCAAGAGCTATCTCTACCGCGAGGAGTTCACCTCGCGCATCTGGGCGACGCGCTATGACTTCCCCGCGGTGAAGGATGGCCGGGTCAAGATGGAGGTCGTGCCCGACGATACGCCCTCCGGCGCGCAGGGCTGGTTCATCAATACGCGGCGCGACAAATTCAAAGACCCCCGCGTGCGCGAGGCCTTGATTAATGCCTTCGACTTCGAGTGGACCAACAAGACCATCATGTACGGCGCCTATGCCCGCACGGTGTCGCCGTTCCAGAACTCGGACCTGATGGCTGGCAATGTTCCGCCTTCGCCGGAAGAGCTGAAGCTGCTGGAGCCGTTTCGCGGCCAGGTTCCTGACGAGGTGTTTGCGGCGCCGTTCATGCCGCCGACCTCCGACGGCTCCGGTCAGGATCGCAGCCTGCTCCGCAAGGCGCAGCAATTGCTGACCGAGGCCGGCGTACCCATCAAGGACGGCAAGCGGGTGCTGCCGAACGGGGAGGTGTTCAAGATCGAGTTCCTGCTGGATGAGCCCTCGTTCCAGCCGCACCACGCGCCTTACATCAAGAATCTCGCGACACTCGGCATCGAAGCGAGCGTGCGCCTCGTCGATGCCGTACAGCACAAGGCCCGGCAGGAAGATTTCGATTACGACATGACCATCCAGCGCTTCAGCATGTCGGCGACGCCAGGCGATGCCATGCGCGCGTTCTTCTCCTCGCAGGTCGCAAACACCAAGGGCTCGTACAACCTGGCTGGCGTCGCCAGTCCGGCGATCGACGCCATGATCGAGAAGATCATGGCGGCCGACAGCCGCGAAGAGCTGACCGTTGCCTGCCGCGCCTTTGATCGCCTGTTCCGTGCCGGCCGCTACTGGGTACCGCAATGGTACAACAAGACGCACCGGCTGGCCTATTGGGATCAGTTCGGCCATCCACCGAGGCTGCCGCGCTATGCCAACGGCGTCGGGGCGCCGGATATCTGGTGGTATGAACCGACCAAGGCGGCCAAGCTCGAGCAGGCAAAACAGCCATGAGCGCCTATATCGCCCGCCGCCTCCTGCTGATGATTCCGACCCTGCTCGGGATCCTGTTCGTGTCCTTCGTCGTGGTGCAATTCGCGCCGGGCGGCCCGGTTGAGCGCGTGATCGCGCAACTCTCGGGCGCCGACACCGGCGGGACCTCGCGTATTTCCGGCGGCAGCGATTTTGCGCAGCGCGCGCCGGGGCAGGTCGGTGCCGGCGGCGATGCCGTCAACTCGAAATATCGCGGCGCGCAGGGCCTCGACCCCGATTTCATCAAGAAGCTCGAGGTGCAGTTCGGATTCGACAAGCCGGCGCCGGAACGCTTCCTGCTGATGGTGTGGAATTTCGCCCGCTTCGATTTCGGCAAGAGCTATTTTCGCGACGTCAGCGTGCTCCAGCTCATCAAGGAAAAGCTGCCGGTCTCGATCTCGCTTGGCCTCTGGCTGACGCTTCTGACCTACCTGATCTCGATCCCGCTCGGCATTCGCAAGGCTGTGAATGACGGTGCGCGGTTCGACACCTGGACCTCGACGGTACTCGTGCTCGGCTATGCGATTCCCGGGTTCCTGTTCGCGATCCTGCTGATCATCCTGTTTGCCGGCGGCTCCTTCTTCAACTGGTTCCCGCTGCGCGGACTGACCTCGGACGGCTGGTCGCAGTTTCCGTGGTACTGGAAGATCATCGACTATTTCTGGCACCTGACGCTGCCGCTGATCGCCATGGGGCTAGGTGCCTTCACCACGATGACGTTCCTGACCAAGAACTCGTTCCTGGACGAGATTCGCAAGCAGTACGTCATGACCGCGCGTGCCAAGGGCTGCAGTGAGAGCCGGGTGCTCTACGGCCACGTCTTCCGCAACGCCATGCTGATCGTGATCGCAGGTTTTCCCGGGACATTCATCCACGCCTTCTTTTCCGGCTCGCTTCTGATCGAGACCATCTTCTCGCTGGACGGGCTCGGGCTGCTCAGCTTCGAGAGCGTGCTCAACCGCGACTATCCCGTGGTGTTCGGCACGCTCTACATCTTCTCGCTGGTCGGACTCGTGATCAACCTGATCTCCGACCTGACCTATATGTGGATCGACCCCCGGATCGATTTCGAGGCACGGGAGGTCTGATGACTATCACCGCGCCGACGCCGATCGAGACAACAGCGAAGTCGCCGCTCGGCGATGCCGTTCCGATCACGCGCAAGCCCTTCGTGCCTTCACCGCTCAACAAGCGGCGGTGGCAGAACTTCAAGGCCAACCGCCGCGGCTACTGGTCGTTCTGGATCTTCATCGGCCTGTTCGCGATTTCGCTGTTAGCCGAGCTGATCGCGAACGATCGGCCCTTCCTGATCAAGTTCGATGGTCGTCTCTATTGGCCGGCCTTCGTCACCTATTCGGAGACGACCTTCGGCGGCGATTTCGAGACCGCGGCCGACTACCGCGACCCGTACTTGCAGAAGCTGATCAAGGACAAGGGCGGCAGCATCGTCTGGCCGCTGATCCGTTACTCCTACGATACCCACAATCTCGACCTGCCGACGCCGGCGCCGTCGCCGCCGACCTGGATGCTGACGGAGAAGCAGTGCAAGCCGGTGGTGGAGAAGAAGGGACTGAAGAGCTGCCGCGATCTCGAATACAATTGGCTCGGCACCGACGATCAGGGCCGCGACGTGGTGGCGCGGCTGATCTACGGCTTCCGCATATCGGTGCTGTTCGGCCTTTGTCTCACCATCGTCTCGTCAGTCATCGGCATCGCGGCGGGTGCAGTGCAGGGCTACTTCGGCGGTCGGGTCGATCTGATCTTCCAGCGTTTCATCGAGATCTGGACCGCGATTCCATCGCTGTATCTGCTCCTGATCTTGTCCTCGGTGCTGGTGCCTGGTTTCTTCGTGCTGCTCGGCATCTTGTTGCTGTTCTCCTGGGTCTCGCTGGTTGGCCTCGTGCGGGCCGAATTCCTGCGCGGGCGCAACTTCGAATACGTCCAGGCGGCACGTGCGCTCGGCGTCTCCAATCCTCTGATCATGTTCCGCCACCTGCTGCCGAATGCGATGGTCGCGACCATGACGTTCCTGCCGTTCATCGTCTCGAGCTCGGTGATGACGCTGACTGCGCTCGATTTCCTCGGCTTCGGCCTTCCGCCGGGATCGCCCTCGCTGGGTGAGCTGCTGTCGCAGGCCAAGGCCAATGTGCAGGCGCCGTGGCTCGGCTTCTCCGGCTTCTTCTCAGTCGCGATCATGCTTTCGCTGTTGATCTTCATCGGTGAAGCCGTGCGCGATGCCTTCGATCCGCGCAAGACGTTCAGGTAAGGCCATGGATGCGATCAACCAGCCCTTGCTCGCCGTTCGCGACCTCTCGGTGGCCTTTCACCAGGGCGGCGCCACCACGCTCGCGGTCGACAAGGTCTCGTTCCAGATCAAGCGCGGCGAATGCGTGGCGCTGGTCGGCGAATCCGGCTCCGGCAAATCGGTCAGCGCGCTCTCGATCCTGAAGCTGCTGCCGTATCCGAATGCCTCCCATCCGTCCGGCAGCATCCGCTTCAAGGGCCAGGAGTTGATCGACCAGTCCGAGCAGCAGATGCGGGAGATCAGGGGCAGCGACATCTCCATCATCTTCCAGGAGCCGATGACCTCGCTCAATCCGCTGCACACGATCGAGGCGCAGATCGGCGAGATCATTCAGCTGCACAATCCGACCAGCAATGCGCAGGCGCGCAAGCGGACGCTGGAGCTCTTGACCCAGGTCGGCATTCCCGATCCCGAGACGCGGCTGAACAGCTATCCGCACCAGCTCTCCGGCGGCCAGCGCCAGCGCGTGATGATCGCGATGGCGCTCGCCAACGAGCCGGACCTTCTGATCGCGGACGAGCCGACCACGGCGCTCGACGTCACGGTGCAGGCGCAGATCCTGGCGCTGCTCGCCGAGATCCGCGCGCGGCTCGGCATGAGCCTGCTCTTCATCACCCACGATCTCGGCATCGTGCGCCGCATCGCCGACACCGTCTGCGTCATGAAGGGCGGCGTGATCGTCGAGCAGGGGCCGGTCGAGCAGGTCTTCAAGACCCCGAAACATCCCTATACGCGTGACCTGCTCGCGGCGGAGCCCAAGCCCGATCCGGCGCCGCCGCAGCCGAATGCGCCGGTGGTGATGTCCGCCAATGATCTCAAAGTCTGGTTTCCGATCAAGCGCGGCCTGATGCGCAAGACGGTCGGTCACATCAAGGCCGTCGACGGTGTCAGCGTCGCCGTGCGTAAGGGCGAGACGCTCGGCGTGGTCGGCGAATCCGGTTCGGGCAAGACCACGCTGGGGCTGGCGCTCTTGCGGCTGATTTCCTCGAACGGCCGCATCGTGTTCTTAGGGAACGACATCCAGGGCCTGCGCTTCAAGGAGATGCGCCCCTTCCGGCGCGACATGCAGATCGTGTTCCAGGATCCGTTCGGCTCGCTCTCACCGCGCATGTCGGTCGCCGACATCATCGCCGAGGGCCTCACCGTGCATCAGCCGACGCTCTCGCGCGAGGAACGCGAGGCGCGCGTCGTCAAGGCGCTCGAAGATGTCGGACTCAATCCGGAGACGCGCTTCCGATATCCGCACGAATTCTCCGGCGGCCAGCGTCAGCGCATCTCGATCGCGCGCGCGATCGTGCTGGAGCCTGATTTCGTCGTGCTGGACGAGCCGACCAGTGCGCTGGACATGCTGTTCCAGGCGCAGATGGTCGACCTGTTGCGCGAGCTCCAGCGCAAGCGCGAGCTCACCTACATGTTCATTTCGCACGATTTGCGTGTCGTCGCCTCGCTCGCCAGCCATCTCATCGTGATGCGCGGCGGCAAGGTGGTCGAGGAGGGGCAGGCGGCCGAATTGTTCAAAAGCCCGAAGACCGATTACACCCGCGCGCTGTTCGCGGCCGCGTTTCGGCTGGAGACGGCGGGGAACGGGGCGGTGGCGACGTAGTCGTCCGTCTCCCCGGAGCGGAGAGGTGTCGCCGCCTTGTCAGGGGGTAACTACAGCCGCTTGATCGCGACGACCTCGCTGCCAGCCGCCTTGATCCGCGCGATCGCCGGCTCGATCGGCTCGATCACCGTTGCCATATGATGCGCATTGGCGTGAACCATGGTGGCGGCATCGCGCACGATGGCGACATGACCCTTCCAGAAGATCAGATCGCCGCGCTGCAAGCTGCTCCATTCATGCGGCTCCAGCGCGCGGCCGAGACCGGCGAGCTGCATATCGCTGTCGCGCGGGCAGCCGATGCCGGCTGATATCAGCGAGACCTGGACGAGGCCGGAGCAATCGATGCCAAAGCTGCTCTTGCCGCCCCAGAGATAGGGCGTGCCGACGAAGCGATCGGCCACCGCGACGAAATCCGGTTCGCGGCGATTGAGCGGGATGAGATGCGTTCTCGGCAGATATCTGCCGTCGTGCGTCACGGCGAAGCTGCCTTCCTCGCGCGCCACGGCGAGCTTCGATCCCATCACGAGCGTGTCGGCAGGCGGCAGCTTGATCGAGGGGCCGGGGAACGCAAACGTCCGCAGTGCGCCGACCAAGTGCGTTGCGGCAGCCGACGGCTTTGCGAGCGCCGCATCCGGGAGCCAGCCGACATAGCCATCGCTACTGAGCTGGCCCCAGGCCCAACCCTCGCCGTTGCGGTCGTAGATGGTGACGCGTTCGCCGCGCAGCGCTTCGGTCATCAACGTCGCGTTCGAGGACGGCTGCTCGCGCACGGAGGCGATCGGCTCGACCACCTCGAATTCCTCGCCGGTGACGAAACGCTCCGCCTCGACCTTGCCTTCGAGATATTTGGCGGCGAGGTCGCCCCGCGCCGGCGTCAGCCTCGGGTCGTATCCTGGATCAGGCATAGCGCTCGCTCAGCAGTGCGTAGATGGCGCGTGCGGCCTGGCATTCGCCGCCCTCGGGCCGCGCCGGCTTCGCCGACGGCGTCCAGCCATAGATGTCGACATGGAGCCAGCTCTTGGCGTGCTCGACGAAGCGTTGCAGGAACAGCGCGCAGGTGATCGAGCCGGCGAAACCGCCCGACGGTGCATTGGTAATGGTGGCGGTCTTGGAGTCCAGCCAGGCATCGTAAGGCGGCCACAGCGGCATACGCCACAATGGATCGTTCTCCTTCATCGCGCAGCGCGCGACGTCAGCAGCCAGCGTCTCATCATGGGTGTAGAACGGCGGCAGATCCGGCCCCAGCGCGACGCGGGCGGCGCCGGTCAGCGTGCCCAGGTCGATCAGCAGATCGGGCTCCTCCTCGTCGGCCAGAGCCAGCGCGTCGGCGAGCACGAGGCGGCCTTCGGCGTCGGTGTTGCCGATCTCGACGGTGATCCCTTTGCGCGAGGTGAAGATATCGAGCGGGCGGAAGGCATTGCCGGCGACGGCGTTCTCCACCGCCGGAATCAGCACGCGCAGCCGCACCTTCAGCTTCGCATCCATCACCATGCGCGCCAGCGCCAGCACGTTGGCGGCGCCGCCCATGTCCTTCTTCATGATCAGCATGCCGCTCGACGGCTTCAGATCGAGGCCGCCGGTGTCGAAACAGACGCCCTTGCCGACCAGCGTCACCTTGGGATGATCAGGATCGCCCCAGACAATGTCAATCAGCCGTGGCGCGCGGCTGGAGGCCATGCCGACGGCGTGGATCAGCGGAAAGTTCTTCGCCAGCTCTTCGCCGACGGTGCAGGAAAAGCTCGCGCCGAACTCGGCGGCGAGCGCTTGCGCGGCTGCGGCGAGCTCATCCGGGCCCATGTCGTTGGACGGCGTGTTGATGAGGTCGCGCGCGAGCATTGCCGCATCGGCAATCCGCTCGATCTCGGCCGCGTCGACACTGTCAGGCGGCACCAGCCGGATCTCGGGGCGATCTGCCTTGCGGTAGCGGGCAAAGCGGTAGCACCCCAGTGCGAAGGCGAGCGCGGCGAGCCGCGCATCGTGCGGTGCATTGGCAAAGCGATAGGTGCCGGGCGGCAAGAGGCCGGGCAGGGCGCCGGGCCGAAACAGGTCGCGCGATCTTGCATCCTCTTCCTCGAGCCCGAACAGCACCTGCGCAATGGTACCGTCGCTCGCGGGCAGCGCCAGATAGCCGCCCGGCTTGGCGGCGAAGGCGCTGGCACGCGCGAACTGGCGTTGCGCCGGCGGCAGCGTTTCGGCGACCTGATCCCAGCTCGATTTGGTGACGAAGGTGATCGGGGTGGCGGTGGATGACGTCTCGAAGAAAGGCATTGGCGGGTCCGGATCGTCAGTTCAGGCGAGTCATGCGAACGGAACGAGACTTCGCAGAGTTTGGCCGCCGCTGCAATCGGCTTTGCCGTCACCGTTCAGCGAGCCGCTACGCGCCGCAAGGTGGGCATGCGGTTCGATGCGCTCGGCGAGATCCGCGAGCGGTTTGCCATCGAATATCGACCGGGCGCGACGAAACCGTCCGCGGACAAATCTCGTATCTCACGCCGAGAGCTGCCGTTCGCAACGCCACGGCCGCAGGGCTTTACTAGCGCATCGGTTGTGGCATTATCGACGAACATTTTAGATTGTGTCGCTCGCTCTGCATGAACCCGAACGCAGACATGCGGCGGCATGGTGCCTGCCCAGGTTGGGTCGATACGGCTGAATCTGTTCGTCGAAGCATTTTTCTCATTGTTTGGGCGGCGCAGCATATGCAGATGAGCGGCGCAAAATGGATAGATCGTTCGTTGTTGCGCAGATTTCCGACCTGCATCTGGACGGGTCGGGCCGGCTGCTTCCGGCCGTCGAGACGCTCAGGGCCGCGATTTGCGACAAGATGGCGGCCGCTGCGAATGTTCCCGATCGCATCCTGCTGATCACGGGCGATCTGGTGGACGACCCGACGCCGCGCGCGCTCGACGAGGCGCTCGCCGTCATCGCATCCTTCCGGCAGACAGGGCTGTTCACCGACATCCAGGCGGTGGCAGGCAATCACGACGTCAAGCGGCTGAGCCAGCGTGCGGGCCGTCACGACGCCTACGACTACCTGCACCTGCCGCGGATCGCGAAGAATGTCTATTACCGTCAGGCAGGCCTCGACCTGGTGCTGCTCGATTCCAATCGCGCCAGCCTGAAGGCGCTCGCGAGCGGCAAGATCGACGAGAGCGCTTACAAGGCGATGGTCGCTGATGCCGCCCGGCTGAGCGCCGAGCTCGCGGGCAGCATCGGTTCGGCCGGACGTGCCGACTATGCTGAGCCGGCGGACAACCTGGTGCGCGTGCTGGCTCTGCATCATCATCCGCTGCCGCACGCGACCGGCGAAGGAAAGCGTTTTCTCGGAATGCCGGACGAGCCGCTGATGTATCTCGCCGCACCCGCGACGTTCCTCGAGGCCGCCACCTCGCTCAACGTCGATCTGGTTCTGCACGGTCATCGCCATGTCGAAGGGCTGACCCGCTATTCCATCCCCGATCCGCGTGCGACGTCGAGCGAGAGTGGTGAGGCGTTCTGGCGCACGATCTACGTGCTCTCCTGTCCGTCCTCGACCGGGCAAGCCGGCGACGATGCCGGTTTCAACCTCGTCCATTTCGGCCCCGCGTCTCATGCCGGCCGCAACGAGCACCGCTTCGCGATCACCCGCTATACGAGGCTCCGCAACGATGCGGCCTTCAGGCCGCTCGATTCCAACCTGCCGGGCGGCGTCATCAGACTGCCGGCGGGGCGGGATTTTTCCCGCGATCCGGCCGTCCAGTCGGCGATCGAGGCGGCCTCGTCCCGCACACTGAAACGCGACCAGGTCGCGGCGATCGTCCGCCGGCTGTTCATGCGTGGCAGCTTTTACGATGAGGCGGAGCCGAACTGGGCGATAGCGCTCTACACCTACATGGTCTCGGCCCGTGCCTGGGCGGAGCTCGAGCGTAAGGCCGCGAGATGCCGGCCGGGATTCGACAGCGACGCGCTCGCCGCGGTGAAAACGTTGCTCGGCCGATTGATCGAGCAATCCGCTGACGTGCTCGGCATCGATCGCGCTCAGCTCGATGAGCTCTGCGGGAGAGGCCTGATCAATTGTAACGACTTCCTGCGTCAGGTGCCGCGGCTGCCTTCTGAAGGTGTCGACGTTCAGCGGCGGGGGCGGCAGAGGCTGCAATTGCTGCGGGAGCTGGATCAGCAGGTGCAGGCGCTCGGCCTCGATCTCGGCCTCGGCGGCAAAGCGCCGCCGCAACCATCGCCGGCGTGAGAGAAGCGCGTCTGAGCGCTGTTAACCGGCCGTTAGGGTTAACATTCTACTACTGACGCGTTCGGCTCGATCGAGCAGCTCGAGAGTCAAAGCGTCATGCGTCAACGGATCAGGCTTACCCGGCTACTTGCTTCGACGTCGCTGGTCGCGACGGTGGCGATGAGCCTCGGCGGCTGCACGGCGATGTCGAAACTCTCGGAGGTGACGGGCTCGGTCGGCCCCCGGGCGGACGCGGCCTCCGCCGATCGCGCGCCCGCCGATCCGGCGCGTGCGGTCGAAGCCTATGGCGAGCGCTACCGCGCCAATCCCAAAGATGCCGACGCCGCGCTCGCCTATGGACAGGCCTTGCGCGCCAACGGCCAGCGCGCCCAGGCCGCCGCCGTGCTCGAGCAGGCGACCATCGCCAACCCCGGCAACAAGGCGCTGCTTGCCCAGTACGGCCGCGCACTCGCCGACAACGGCAATTTCCAGCAGGCCTTCGACGTGCTGTCCAAGGCGCATTCGCCCGACAATCCGGACTGGCGCCTGCTCTCGGTGCAGGGCACCGCGCTCGACCAGATGGGCCGTCATGTGGAGGCGCGATCCTATTACGCGAGCGCGCTCAAGATCGCACCAGGTGATCCCGGCGTGCTCTCCAACCTCGGGCTGTCCTACATGCTGTCGAAAGAGCTGCCGAAGGCGGAAGAGGCGCTGCGGCAGGCGCATGCCTCGCCGCGTGCCAGCGCCCGGGTCCGGCAGAATCTCGGCCTGGTCGTCGGCCTGCAGGGCCGCTTCGCGGAGGCGGAGACCATCGTCAAGGCGGACCTGCCGCCGGACCAGGCTGCGGCCAATGTCGCCTATCTCAAGGAGATGCTGAGCCGTAGCGAGGCCCCGCGCGGCGCGCCGAAGCGGACACCGGTCGCTTCGCTGAGCCAGCCCGGCTGATCATCTGACTTCCTGGCTTTGGTGGCGGACCGTATGGTCCAGCCCGGCTCATTGCATCTCGGTGACCTTGATGGCGGTGGGTCCGAGAATGACCACGAACAGCACAGGCAGGAAAAACAGGATCATCGGCACCGTGAGCTTCGGCGGCAGCGCGGCCGCCTTCTTCTCGGCCTCGTTCATGCGCATGTCGCGATTCTCCTGCGCCATGACGCGCAAGGAATGGCCGAGCGGGGTGCCGTAACGTTCCGCCTGTTGCAGCGCCAGACATACCGACTTGACGCCCTCGAGCCCGGTGCGCCGTGCCAGGTTCTCATAGGCGACCTTGCGATCCTGCAGGTAGGACAGCTCGGCCGTGGTCAGGGTGAACTCCTCCGACAGCGCGATCGACTGGCCCACGATTTCGGTCGCAACTTTCCGGAATGCCATCTCGACCGACATGCCGGATTCGATGCAGATCAGGAGCAAATCGAGCGCGTCGGGAAACGCACGCTTGATCGAGAGCTGGCGCTTGGAGATCGCATTCCTGAGGAACAGCATCGGCGCCTGGAGGCCGAGATAGGCGGCGCCGATACAGATGCCGATCTTGATCGGCATCGCCTGTTGCATGTTTCCGATCACGAACACGTAGAGGGCCGAGCCGATCAAGAACACGATCGGGGCGACCATGCGGGCAAACAGGAAGGTGATGTAAGGCGCCTGGCCGCGGTAACCTGCCATGATGAGCTTGTCCCGCGCAGCCTCCTGCGCGAGCCATTTGGTCAGGTTGAAGTCCTCGACCACCTTGGAGACGAGTTGCTTCGGCGTCTGGCGCAGCGAAACCTTCTCGCTCTTGTTGAGACGCTCACGCTCGCGCTGCCGGATGCGTTCACGCTCGCTCGCCACCGCCTTCATGCGCTTGGAGAGGCCCTCGCCGGCGAACAACGGCATCACTAGCGTATAGACGGTGGCGCTCGCGGCGATGGCCGCGAGCAGCATGGTCATGAAACGGACGTCGTGCAGTTTCGAGACGAGGAATTCGACCATGCGACACCGTCAGAAATCGAAGTTGATCATCTTCTTCATCACCAGGATGCCGATCGACATCCAGACGACGCAGCCGACCAGCATCAGCTGGCCGGTGGGATGAGTCCAAAGCACCGAGATGTATTGCGGCGTCGTGAGATAGACCAGGAACATCACGATCGGCGGCAGCGAGCCGATGATGCCGGCCGAGGCCTTGGCTTCCATCGACATCGCCTGGATCTTTTCCTTCATCTTCTTGCGGTCGCGCAGCACCTTGGACAGGTTACCGAGCGCTTCGGAGAGGTTGCCGCCCGACTTCTGCTGGATCGACACCACGATGCCGAAGAAATTGGCTTCCGGCAGCGGCATGCGCTCGTAGAGTCGGGCGCAGGCCTCGCCCAGCGGCATGCCGATCGCCTGCGTCTCGATGATGGCCAGAAACTCGCTCCGCAGCGGCTCGGGCGCATCGGCGGCCACGACCTTGATCGATTCGAACAAGGGCAGGCCTGCCTTGATGCCGCGCACGATCACGTCGACCGCATCGGGCAGTGCAGCCAGGAACTTGGTTTCGCGGCGCTTCTTCAAAAAGCCGAGTGCCCAGCGCGGCAGGCCGAAGCCGCCGGCAAAGGCAAGACCGGCGGCGCCGATCAGGCCGCCGCCCGCGAACATGGCGGCTACGAAAAATACCCCCGCCACGACGGCGGACACGATCCAGAATTTCTGCGGCGTCCAGTCGAGCCCGGCCTGCGACAGGCGGACGCTGAGCGGGGCGCTCTTCTCCTGGGCACGCCGCGCCTCGAGATCCTTGAGCGTGGACTCGACCTGCTCGCGGCGCGAGCGCTGGGTTTTCTCGGCCTGCCGGGCCGTGGGCGCTTCGGCCCGTGCGACCGAGGCGCGACGGCTTTCCGCCTTTCGCTCCCCGGACAGCAGCGGATAGAGGAATACCCAGGCGATGCCACCGACCGCTGCGGTGGCGAGGAAGGCGAGGGCGAGGACCTGCATGTTCATGATGCTGCCGATCTGCTCACGTCGTCGGCGCGACTTCCGCCGCGTCGAGCGCCGCGGCGAGGCGCTTCTCCTCGCCATAATAACGGGCGCGTTCCCAGAATTTCGGACGGCCGATCCCGGTTGAGCGGTGCCGGCCGATGATCTTGCCGTTGGCGTCCTCGCCGACCATGTCGTAGAGGAAGATGTCCTGGGTGATGATGGTGTCGCCTTCCATGCCCATCACCTCGGTGATGTGGGTGATGCGGCGGGAGCCGTCGCGCAGGCGCGCGGCCTGGATGATGACATCGATCGAGGCGCAGATCATCTCGCGAATTGTTCGCGACGGAAGGGAAAAGCCGCCCATCGTGATCATGGATTCGCAGCGCGACAGCGCCTCGCGCGGGTTGTTGGCGTGCAGCGTGCCCATCGAGCCGTCATGGCCGGTGTTCATGGCCTGCAGCAGGTCGAAGGCTTCGGGTCCGCGGACCTCGCCGACGATGATGCGTTCGGGACGCATACGCAGGCAGTTGCGCACCAATTCGCGCATCGTGACCTGACCCTCGCCCTCGATGTTGGGCGGACGGGTTTCCAGCCGCACCACGTGGGGCTGCTGCAGTTGGAGCTCGGCGGCGTCCTCGCAGGTGATGACGCGCTCATCGTGCTCGATGTAGTTGGTGAGGCAGTTGAGCAGGGTCGTCTTGCCCGAGCCGGTACCGCCGGAAATCAGCACGTTGCAGCGGACGCGGCCGATGATCTGAAGGATCTCGGCGCCTTCCGGCGTGATCGCGCCGAACTTGACGAGCTGATCCAGCGTCAGCTTGTCTTTCTTGAATTTGCGGATGGTGAGCGCAGGGCCGTCGATCGACAGCGGCGGCACGATGGCGTTGACGCGGGAGCCGTCGGCGAGGCGCGCGTCGCAGATCGGCGAGGATTCGTCGACGCGCCGGCCGACCTGGCTGACGATGCGCTGGCAGATGTTGAGAAGCTGCTGGTTGTCGCGGAAGCGGATGCCGGTACGCTGGATCTTGCCGCCGACCTCGATGTAGACGGTGTTGGCGCCATTGACCATGATGTCGGCGATGTCGTCGCGCGACAATAGCGGCTCGAGCGGCCCGTAGCCGAGGACGTCGTTGCAGATGTCGTCGAGCAGCTCCTCCTGCTCGGCGATCGACATCACGATGTTCTTGATCGCGATGATCTCGTTGACGATGTCGCGGATTTCCTCGCGCGCGGACTCCGAATCGAGCTTGGCGAGCTGGGCGAGGTCGATGGCCTCGATCAGCGCGCCGAAGATGGTCGCCTTGACCTCGTAATAATTGTCCGAACGCCGGCTCTCCATGGCCGGAGGCGGCGGAGCCTTGGCGGGCGCAAGCGGCGGCGAGGCGACGGCCGGCGGAGGCGGAGCGCGCGACACCGTCGGCGCCTGAGCCGGGGCAGGCTCGAGCGACACGGCGCCGGGCTTGGGCGCCCGAAGGTCGGTGTCTGTTCCGCTACGCTTACCGAACACTTAACAACTCCATGCGGCGGCTTATCTTCCCCGCAACTTCTCAATCAGAGGTGAAAGCAGGGACGACTTTTGCTTCTTGGTCTCGCTGCGGCCGGTCAGGCGCTGGGCGATCTGCAGGAACATCTCGATCGACCTGTGGTTGGCGGAGATCTCCGCAATCATCTGGCCGTTGTTGGCCGCCGAGCCGAAGATCTGCGGCTCGAACGGGATCGAGACGACGGGTTGGCTCTCGATCGCCTTGGCGAACTCCGCGGCGGCGATTTCGGGCCGTTTCGGCACGCCGACCTGGTTCAGGCAGTAGAGCGGCGGCCGGTCATTGGGGCGGGCGGCCTTCAATAGATCGAACAGGTTCTTGGTATTGCGCAGATTGGCGAGGTCCGGGGCGGCCACGATCAGGATGTCGTCCGCCCCGATCAAGGCGCGCTTGGTCCAGCCCGACCATTGATGCGGAACGTCGAGCACGATGCAGGGCATCGTGGAGCGCAGCGTGTCGAATACGGCATCGAAAGCGTCAGTGCCGAAATCATAGACCCGGTCGAGCGTCGCAGGCGCCGCCAGCAGGCTGAGATGGTCGGTGCACTTCGACAGCAGGCGGTCGATGAAGGCGGTGTCGACGCGGTCGGGCGAGAATACCGCGTCGGCGATACCCTGCGGCGGATCCTGGTTGTAGTCGAGGCCGGCGGTGCCGAAGGCAAGGTCGAGATCGGCGACGACAGCATCCATCGCGAGGTCGCGCGCGATCGCCCAGGCGACGTTGTGCGCGATGGTCGAAGCCCCGACGCCACCCTTGGCGCCGACCACGGCGATGATGCGGCCGACTGCCTTGGCTTCGGGGGCCGAGAACAGGTTACAGATCGAGCGTACGACGTCGATCGCGCCGACCGGCGCGAGCACGTAATCGCTGACGCCGCGGCGCACCAGCTCGCGATAGAGCGTGACGTCGTTGATGCGGCCGATCACCACCACGCGGGTGCCGGCATCGCAGACGGTGGCGAGCTGGTCGAGTCCGCCCAGCAGGTCGTTGCGACCGTCGCTCTCGAGCACGATCACGTTCGGCGTGGGAGCCGAGCGGTAGGCTTCGATCGCGGCCGCCATGCCGCCCATCTGGATCTTCAGGTGAGCCTTGCCGAGACGGCGATCCTCGCCGGCCGACTGCACCGCGGCGGCCGTCTCCACGGTTTCGCAGAAGGCCTGGACGGAGACGCGCGGCGCGGGCGCAATATGCTCCTCGACCGGCGGAGGAGCTGCTGCCGGCTGCTCTTCGTGTGTCTGGCGCGCGTAACTGATCATTTGCCGGTGTCGCTGAGTTTGGCCCTGTCGGCCTCGGGATAGGTGGTCGCCGTCGTCGTTCCCTTGCGATACTTCTCGAAGCCGGTGATGCGCCGCGGCGTGTATGACGGAGTTTCGGGCCGCGGCTGCTCAAGATCCGACGGATTGTCGACCATGGCCGCGAGGTTGCGCTGATAAGCGCAGCCATAATTGTAATAGTCCTTGTTCTCGAACCAGCGCTTGTTCTTCATCGAGGGCCCGATGTCTTCCGGCCACAGGCCGCAGGGACCGGCGACTGCGGCAATCCTGGAATAGGTGAGCCGGATCGGCGGGAGGAAGCGCTTGTCTTGCGGCTGGTAGGGGTGAACGCTGACGCCGCGCGGCGGAACGCCTGCCGCCGCCAGCATCGCCTGGATCTCACGCATCGTATCGGCGACCGGGCGAGCATTGGACGTATTGGAAGGCACGTCGATGCGGATGGCGCCGGTGCCTTCTTGCAACCACGCCGATGCCACGCCCATCACGTCGGCGCGCTGGGCAGCGGTCAATCCGCCGCGGGCATGACCCACGAAGACGACGATCGAGCGATTCTGCTCCTCGACCGCGATCGGATGGCGCTGCTTGTAGTCGTCGGGAATGGACGCCGTGAGGACTTCGTCGTGCTGGCAGCCGCCGACCGCGAGCGCGATGCCGACGAGCGCGCCACCGACGCGGATGGCCCGCTTGCGAAGCTGGGGTGGTCTCGTGATCATCGTGAAATCCCCGTTCCGCCTCAGTCGGTAATGAAGCCGTAGGTGCCGCGGTAGTTCTTGGCCGGTTCGGTCCGGCCCGGCACGCCGTAGATCCGGTTAATATTGCCGATCAGCTGCGCCTGCGGATCCGCAGGCGGGGCGAAGCCGTCATCCGGCCGCGACAGGTCCTTCGGCGCCACCGCGCGGACCACATAGGGCGTCACGATCACGACCAACTCGGTTGCGTTGTTGACGAAGTCGCGGCTGCGGAACAGCGTGCCGAGGATCGGCAGCTGCATCAGCCCCGGCATTCCGTTGACAGCTTGCTTGGTCTGCTGCTGGATCAGGCCGGCCATCGCCATCGCGCCGCCGGACGGAATTTCCAGCGAAGTCTCTGCGCGGCGTGTCTTGATTGACGGTACCGTCAGCGAGTTGACCGTGTTCGAGGTCACCGCTTGCGATAGCGTGATCGCATTCTCATTGGACAGTTCGGAGACCTCGGTCATCACCCGCAAGCTGATCTTGCCTTCGCTCAGGACCACGGGCGTGAAGTTGAGTGAGATGCCGAACTTCTTGAAGCTGATCTGGGTGGTACAGACGCGCGTAACGGGATCGCACGAATAACCTGCGGGCACCGGAAATTCGCCGCCGGCGAGGAAGGTGGCGGACTCTCCGGAGATCGCGGTCAGGTTCGGCTCGGCCAGCGTCCTGATCACGCCCGCGCTCTCCATCGCACGCAGGGTCGCCTGCACCGAAGGCGTCGCGCCGAAACTCGCAGTGAGATTGTTGCCATCCACCAGATTACGGCCGAGGGCCGTGAACGGGTTGGAGTTGGTGAAGCTCACCACCGATGTGCCGTAGTTGAGGTTGGCGGTGAGGTCGATACCGAGCTGCTTGACGATCGTGCGCGCGACTTCGGCAACGGTCACCTTGAGCATGACTTGGTCGCGGCCGCGGACCACGATCGAGTTCACCACCTTGTCGACGCCGCCGGCCAGGCGCGCAGCGAGCTCGTTGGCCTGCTGCGCCTCCATAGGGTTGGCGGCCGTGCCGGACAGGACGATACCGTCGCCGAGGCCGTCGATCTGGATGTCTGAGTTGGGCAGAACCTGCTTCAGTGCGGCCCGCACGCCGTTGAGGTCGCGCTTCACCGCGATGTCGTAGGCCGCGATCTGCTGCCCGGCGGAATCGAAGAACACGATATTGGTCTGGCCGACCGCGGCGCCGATGATATAGGCGCGCTGTGCGGAGCGGACCACCGCATTGGCGATCTTGGGATCGGCGACCAGCACGTCCTTGATGTCGCGCGGCAGGTCGATCACGACGGACTTGCCGATGCCGAGCGAGAGGAAACGCGCGTTGATCTGGCCGTCCGCCGCGGCCTGCGGCACGGGGCGGTAATCGGCGGCGACCGCCGGGGCGATCGCCGGGTTGAGCGCCAGCGCGAGGGCGGCCGAAAACGACAGGGCGCGGACCAGTGAGGTCCGCATCGTCGCCGAATCTGCCCTGTATTTGATGTCGACTGTCTTCATCGTGCCTTAGCCGTCTGACTTGGAATGCCGTAGCGAATGATCGAGACACCCTCGCGCTTCTGCGCGGAGTCATCGAGCGTGATCTCGCTCATCTTGACGTCGACGATGCTGCGCAGCGCCAGCGACAGCGTGCCGCTCTGACGCGCCGCGGAGAGCGTTGCGGTCTGCGCGGGATTGAGCTCGAGGGTGACGGTCTTGCCGATCACCGCGTTCTGCCCGTCCTTCTCCTTGGGTGCCTGGTCGATGGCCAGGACCCGGATATTGGCCAGGATGATCTCGGAGGTGACGATGTCGGGAGCGCCGCTGCTCTGATCCGGGTTCTTGAGCCGGCGGGTGAGCAGGACGTCGACGCGGTCGTTGGGCAGGATGAAGCCGCCCGCGCCGGTCTCCGGCGAGATCTCGGTCGAGATCGCCCGCATGCCGGTGGGCAGGATTGCCGCCATGAAGCCGGAACCTTCGGCCTTGACCAGCTTCTGGTCGCGGATCGGCTCACCCTGGATGAAGGGGGCGCGCGCGATCGAGCCGGTCACCTGGGTCGCACCGTCGGGGCGCTCGTTGCGTCGGATGAAGGTGGCGCTGGCGGTCGCGGTCGGCCAGGTCTGCCATTGCACGTCTTCGGGCTTCACGGTCTGGCCGAGGCCGATGTCGTTCTTGGCCACGAGGACGTCGACGGTCGGCAGCTGTGCGACCGGAACCGGAGGCGGCGCAGAATTGTCGGTGCCGCTCGCCAGGTACGCGGCGACGCCGCCGGCGCAGATGGCGACCGTCAGGACGACAATGCGTGCCCTATTCATACGCTTCACTTTCCAACAATACGCCGCGACGCTGCCGCCGCCGTGATCGGCAGTTGACCAGCTATTCGTCAAAGCATGGTTAATGAGGCGTATCTAAATCGCCTTAACGCCGGGTTTACCCGGAGCGTTCAGCGCAGCGCGAGGCGAGCGAGGTCGATCGCCTTCACCCATTCGGTCTCCGGGTAGACCATCAGCGCGCTCAGCGCGAGCGCGATGCCGTAGGGAATGCCGCTCTCCTTGGCGTGCAGCCGTGCGAGCCAGGCCTGTCCTGCCAGCCCGTAAGGCAGCGGCCATTGCCGGAACTGCAGCAGGAGCAGCGTCAGCGCGCCGCCGAACAGCGAGGCGTAGAGCAGGAAGTTCATCAGATGTGGGAAGCCGAACCAGAGCGCGACGGAGGCCGCGACCTTGGCGTCGCCGCCGCCCACCCAGCCCATGGCGAAGCAGGTGAAGGCCACGACCAGAACGAGCGCACCGGCGCCGACATGACTCAGCATCTCGTAAGGTGCCATGCCCCCGGCGAGGGCGAGCACGAAGAAGCCCGCCACCAGCGCCAGCGATACGCGGTTCGAGATCGTCATCGTGAAGAGATCGCTCGCGGCGGCGAACGCCATCAGGGCCGGGAAGAGCAGAAGGCGCGCAAGGTCGAGAATCATGGGCTGCGTCTTGAGGCCTGGGTTTGTCGCGGGAGCTGCTTCGGGCGATGCTAGCGCGCGATGCTAAACAAACCGACAACGGCGGCACGGGCGCGCGGGGGCCTCGGCCGACGAACGCGCTTTCACCAGAAGCTGGCAATACGTGCGGCGAGCGCGACCGTCGCAACCAGCAGCGCAAGGCAGATCCAATAGACCGGCGAGCCGGCCTGCGCCGCTTCCGCCTCGCGGGCCGCGACCGCGGCATCGGATCTGAACTCGTGCAACGCCACTGGAACTCGCCGTCTTCAGAAAAACAAACGCCCCGGAAGTCCGGGGCTTTTGCCGTCGTTCGTGGACCCGCTTACTTCAGCGAGGTGCTGATCGAGCTGAACTTGGCGTTCAGCGTGGTGCCGAGATTGTTGACGACCGTGATGATGGCCAGCGCGATGCCGGCGGCGATCAGGCCGTATTCGATGGCGGTGGCGCCGGATTCATCCTTCGCGAAACGCGCAATCAAGTTCTTCATGAACAAAACTCCGTCTGGGTGGGGACCGCCTCGTTCGGCGCTGTCGTTGACGCGACGACCATGAGAGCCGAGCTCTTTCGGGAGGGTTAATTCGATCGGGTAATCCCACGTCCGGCGCGATGCTTTTGCCCAGAGTGAATTTCGCCTTAAGACGGCATCTGCAAATTCGTTGCGGTTCCGGATGTGCCGCCAACGCGGCGCGTGCTTCACCCTCCCTTAAATTTCGCGGAGTAGGCCTTAAGCTACAGCGGAATTCGCGGAGAGAGACGACGATGTCGAGCCTGCCCATGCAAGTCGCCTTGATGCTCGGCGAGACCATCGTCAAGGTGATCCCGGTCACCATGGTGCTCGCGGCGGTCTTCACCGTGCTGGAGCATTTCTGGGCCTGCAATCCCGGCGCGCCGTGGTGGCGCAAGCGGGAGATCGTCACCGACATCTGCTACTGGTTCTTCGTTCCGGTGTTCGCCCGCACCATGCGGATCGGGCTGCTGGTCGTCGGCGCCAGCGTCGTCTTCAACATCCACGACGCCGACGAGCTCATCGCCTTTTACGACAATGGCCACGGTCCGCTGGCGCAGCTGCCGCTGTGGCTGCAGGCCCTGCTGTTCCTGGTGCTGTCCGATTTCATGCTGTACTGGCTGCATCGGCTTTTCCACGACGGCGGCTTCTGGAAATATCACGCCATCCATCATTCGTCGGAGGAGATCGGCTGGATCTCCGCGGCGCGCTTCCATCCGGTCAATCTCTTGCTCGGGACGATCAGCGTCGACGTCGTGCTGCTGATGGCAGGCATCTCCCCGAACGTCATGGTCTGGGTCGGCCCGTTCACCACCTTCCACTCCGCCTTCGTGCACGCCAACCTGAACTGGACGTTCGGACCGTTCAAATACGTCCTGGCGACGCCGGTCTTCCATCGCTGGCACCACACCTCGCTCGAAGAGGGCGGCGACACCAATTTCGCCGGAACGTTCCCGATCTGGGACGTGCTGTTCGGCACCTTCCGCATGCCAGAGGGCAGGCTGCCGCAGGATTACGGCAAGGACGAAGCGACCATGCCCAAGGAGATCGGGGGCCAACTCGCCTATCCGTTCCGGCACTAAAGCATAATCCGGAAAAGTGCGAAGCGGTTTTCCGGAAAGATCATGCGTAAACAACAACCTAAAGCGCGATGACGATTCATCCAAAACTCATCGCGCTTTAGGGGCGAGCCCGCAAATGTCCGTCCGTTCAAACAATACGCGACGAGTTTGCGGAACGTTCACGAATTAAAGGCAGGTTAGCCGGGTCGGGCACCGGCTCCGCTGTATTCGGTCGCTTCTGCCGGTTTGTGACGTCCCGGGGGTAAGAGTATGCGTAAAGAAATGCTGCGCCGTCATGTGCGCGTCTGTGTTCTGGTTGTCGCTGCGGTGCTGGCATCGCCGGCCGCCGGCCTCGCCGAGCCTGCCGCCGATACCATCGCCGTCAATGTCGACCAGGCCAAGCTGGTGCGGCTGCCCGGCAAGGTGGCGACCATCGTGGTCGGCAATCCCCTGATCGCCGACGTCACGCTCCAGCCCGGCGGCATGATCGTCGTGACCGGAAAGGGCTACGGGGCCACCAACTTCATCGCGCTCGACCGCGGCGGCGAGATTCTGGTGGACCGCCAGATCCAGGTCGAAGGTCCGAGCGACCGGCTCGTCACCGTCTATCGCGGGGTCGAGCGGGAGTCCTACAGCTGCGTGCCGCTTTGCCAGCGTCGCGTGACGCTCGGCGACAGCGACACCTATTTCAACAACGCCATGAGCCAGGCCGGTACGCTGAGCAGCAGCGCCAGCGGAGGTGCGGGTGCCGGCGCGGCTGCCAAGCCAAACTAGCCGACCGGCGGGCCTCGATCCCGCCAAGCCGCTCGATTCGAGGGCGGCACCTCGTTGCATGCCGTGCTTCCTCCCGCTTGCGGGCGCGCCTGGTTAACACGGTGTTAACGGCGCGGTCCGCCGGAAGCGGATCGTCTGAAACACTTAGACAATCAGTTTCCGCTATTGAACGGGCAGATGATCGCCGGTCGCTGGGGAATTTGACGAGATGCCATCGCCTGCACCTACGAGGTTCACGCTCCGGAAAGCGCTGCTCCGGTTTCGCGGCAACCGCCGCGGCTCCGCAGCCGTCGAGTTTGCCCTGGTCGCGCCGATGTTCTTCGCGCTGCTGTTCGCGATCATCGAGACAGCGCTCATGTTCTTCTCGAGCCAGGTGCTCGAGACCATCGCGCAGGACTCCGCGCGCGCAATTCTAACCGGCCAGGCTCAGGCACAGGGCGGCTCGGTGGCAGCCTGCCAGACCGCGCCCAACACCGTCGCTGCCTGCGATCAGACAACGTTCAAGACCTTTGTCTGCAGCAAGATTCCGGCGTTGTTCGATTGCAGCAAGCTGTACGTCGACGTCGTCAGCACCAGCTCATTCGGGACGCTCAGCCTCACCAACTTCGGCAATTCCTGCACCTTCAACCCCTCGGGCATGCAGTACAGTGCCGGAACCTCCGGTCAGGTCGTCGTGGTGCGCCTGTTTTATCAGTGGCCGCTCATCGTCACCGGCCTCGCCTACAACATGGGATGCAACAACAAGCGGCTGATGGTGGCGACGGCGGCGTTCAAGAACGAACCCTTCTGAGGCAGATGGATCTGGGCGGACCGATGCGGGCGATTGCGAACATCTGGAGAAATGCACGCGGCTCCGTGCGCGGCTTCGTCGCCGACAAGCGCGCGCTGGCGGCGACCGAATTCGCGATCATCGTACCGCTGATGCTGGTGATGTTCTTCGGCACTGTCGAATTTTCGTCCGCCGTGGCGATCGACCGCAAAATCACGTTGATCGCGCGGACATTGTCCGATTTGACCTCGCAGTCGACGACGCTCAACGATGCCGGCATGAAGGATACGTTCACGGCAAGCATCTCCGTCGTCATGCCTTACGACGCTGCGCTCGTGAAGGGCACGATCTCCCAGATCTACATCGACGCCAACGGAGTCGCCAAGGTCCAGTGGAGCAGGGCCGGCACGATTGCGAGCGGCGCGACGCAAGCCACGCTTGCGACCTCGGCTCGGAACGCCGGCGACACGGTCACTACGATGATTCCCCCGGCACTCTTGATTCCGTCGAGCTATCTCATCCTGAGCGAAGCCAACTACATTTACACGCCGACCATCGGCTACGTGTTGAAGTCGAGCGTAACCCTGAGCGATCTCTCCTACACGCGGCCGCGTCAGGTCACCTGCGTGCCCTACAACAACGTGCCGTCGACGTGTTGAGATTCGTCGGCCGTCCGCGACATGAAAAAGGCCGTGCGTCACGCACGGCCTTTGTGCTTTGGCTCGCTGATCGGGCCGGGGCCCGGCGAGCTCAGCCCGCAGCGCGCAGGTTGTCCGCTGCCGACTTGCCGGAACGGCGGTCGGCCACAATCTCGTAGGAGATCTTCTGGCCCTCGCGCAGCGAGCCGAGGCCGGCGCGTTCCACGGCGCTGATGTGAACGAACACGTCCTGGCCGCCATCATCGGGCTGAATGAAGCCGAAACCCTTGGTCGCGTTAAACCACTTCACGGTTCCCATGCTCATGGGGGTAGTCCTTCTCAGATAACACTATGTCGGAGCCCGCTCGCGCGGGCAGGGTTAGATCGAATTTCTGGAAGGGTCGTCAGCGTGTCTGAACCGGCTGTACCGGTGGATGCCAATGTCGTCCGGCCGAAAATCGATTAATTCATTTTATCGGAAGCAACGGTTCGAAACAATCCGGACGCGCACGATTTTTTGATCCGCCGTGCTGTCAACGGCGGATCAACCTACAGATCGGAATTCGAACCCGCGCCGCCGACTAGCGGCGGCGGAATTGGCCGCCGCGCTGTCCGGGACGGGGCGGTCCGCCCGACGTGCTGGGACGTTCGTCCTTGTGGCGGAAAATCAGCCGGCCCTTCTCGAGGTCATAGGGCGACATCTCCACCGTCACGCGGTCGCCCGCGAGCGTCTTGATGCGGTTCTTCTTCATCTTGCCGGCGGTATAGGCAACGATCTCGTGTCCGGCGTCGAGCTGCACGCGGTAGCGGGCATCGGGGAGGATTTCGGTGACCAGTCCTTCGAACTGGATCAGCTCTTCCTTAGCCATTGATATCTCCAGGTCGTGGACGGCTAGTGCGAATAGGGTTTGCGGTTCGGTTGGCTGTTTGGCCGACTCTGGCGGCGCAAAAAGGCAACGCCTTGTATCCCATCAGGGGTCCCGGCGCTATGCGCGGAACGCTGTTCCGGACGGTCGACAGGCGATGAATGCATCTTACCACCGGAGCGGCGGCGGCGAGAACCCTTGGAGGCATTCGGGCCATTGCCGGGCCGTCCGTCGGCATGCCTCGCCTCGGCGTGCCGGCCTTCACCGTGCCTGCCGTCGCCTTGCTTGCCCGCACCATGGTGGCGCCCGTCGGCATGCCGTTCGTCGGCGCGACGTCCGTCACCGTGCCGTGCGCCTTGCGGGCGCTGGCCCGGCCGGCCGCCCGGCCGGCCCTGTCGTTGCTGCGACGGAGCGGGACCGGGATCGCGGCGGCCGGCGTCGGTGCGGTGGTCCTCCCGCTGCAGGGCGACGCGAATCAGCCGCTCGATGTCGCGCAGATAGCCGAGCTCCTCGCCGCCCGCCACCAGCGAGATCGCGGTGCCGTCGGCGCCGGCACGCGCGGTGCGACCGATGCGGTGGACGTAGGTCTCCGGCACGTTCGGCAGGTCGAAATTGATGACGTGGCTGATGCCGTCGACGTCGATGCCGCGGGCGGCGATGTCGGTGGCGACCAGGGTGCGGATCTCGCCCGAGCGGAACTGGGCGAGCGTGCGCTCGCGATGGTTCTGCGACTTGTTGCCGTGGATGGCGTTGGCGGCGATGCCGGCCTTGGCCAGCGTCTTCACCACCTTGTCGGCGCCGTGCTTGGTGCGGGTGAAGACCAGCGCGCGGTTGATCGCATCGTCCTGCAGCAGCTTGGTCAGGAAGGCCGGCTTGGCCGCGAAGTCGACCTGCAGGATGCGCTGGTTGATCCGCTCGGCGGTCGAGGACACCGGGGTCACCGCGACACGGGCGGGGTCGCGCAACATGGAATCGGCGAGCTCGGCGATGTCCTTCGGCATGGTGGCCGAGAAGAACAGCGTCTGCCGCTTGATCGGCAGCTTGGCGACGATTTTGCGGATGTCGTTGATGAAGCCCATGTCGAGCATGCGGTCGGCCTCGTCGAGCACGAGGAACTCGACGCTTGAAAGCTTCAAGCCGTTGCTCTGGACGAGGTCGAGCAGGCGGCCGGGGGTGGCGACAAGCACGTCGACGCCCTGCATCAGCGCGCGGACCTGGCGGCCCATCGGCACGCCGCCGATCGCGAGCGTCGAGGACAGGCGGATGTGGCGGCCGTAGGCGTTGAAGCTGTCGAGGATCTGCCCGGACAGCTCGCGGGTCGGCGACAGCACCAGCACGCGGGCGGTCTTGGGCTGCGGCTTGATGCGGTTCTCGAGCAGACGATGCAGGATCGGCAGCGCGAAGGACGCGGTCTTTCCGGTCCCGGTCTGGGCGATGCCGACGACGTCGCGACCGGTCAGTGCCAATGGGATGGTCTGGGCCTGGATCGGAGTGGGGGTGACGTAATTCTCTTCACGAAGAGCGCGTGCGATGGGTTCGGCGAGGCCGAAGTCCTGAAACGAAGTCAAAAGGGGGGTTCTTTCCATGTCAAAAGCGAACGCCCGGCGCATCAGCGCGGCGCGCGCAAAAGGGTGTCGAGAAGACACCTGCGTGTTTGGGGTGTCGGATGCTTGGGAGAGATGGGGCAAGCCAGAGGCCCGTAGAGGGCTTAAGAACACGCGGCTCGCTACGACCCCTTGATTCGCAAGAGGTCTCGGACACTCATATGGAACATCGAGGGGGCGCTTTCAAGGCAGTTGCCTCCGAAACAGCGGGTGCGGTGCAAAAATACTGCTGCCAGAAATTTAGCCAGAATTGGCGATTTGCTTAGAAAGTAGTCTGGCTGCCGCTTTCGCATACATTTATATTGCCTATGATTTAGGCTGAAAGACTGCGGCGAAACTTTGATTTCTGCCAATTAAGCCTGTAAATTCAATAAGTTGATGGGTGCCCAGCCCATGGCATGGTTCTTGCGATTCCGTTAACCGCAGGCGGCCGTGGGGCCGTTTCGCAGCGTTTTTCACGTCTGCGTCAGGGAGATGAAGCACTCATGTTTAACAAATCCACTCACGATATAGCGGCGTCATTTAGCCGCCGCGGCGTGCTCGCTGCGACAGCCGGACTGATGCTCGGTCTGGCTTCATTGACTGGCGCAAAGGCCGCCGACGACACCATCAAGGTGGGTGTACTCCACTCCCTGTCCGGCACCATGGCAATCAGCGAAACCACGCTGAAGGACACCATCCTCTTCCTGATCGACGAGCAGAACAAGAAGGGCGGCGTGCTCGGCAAGAAGCTGGAAGCCGTCGTCGTCGATCCCGCATCGAACTGGCCGCTGTTCGCCGAAAAGGCGCGCGAGCTGATCACCAAGAACAAGGTCTCGGTCGTGTTCGGCTGCTGGACCTCGGTGTCGCGTAAGTCGGTGCTCCCGGTGTTCAAGGAGCTCAACAGCATCCTGTTCTACCCCGTGCAATACGAGGGCGAGGAGAGCGAGCGTAACGTGTTCTACACGGGGGCTGCGCCGAACCAGCAGGCGATCCCCGCCGTCGACTACCTCATGAAGGACGAGAAGGTGAAGCGCTGGGTGCTCGCGGGCACCGACTACGTCTATCCGCGCACCACCAACAAGATCCTGGAGGCCTATCTGAAGTCCAAGGGCGTCGCCCAGGAAGACATCATGATCAACTACACGCCGTTCGGTCATTCCGACTGGCAGACGATCGTGGCCGACATCAAGAAGTTCGGCTCGGCCGGCAAGAAGACCGCGGTGGTCTCGACCATCAACGGCGACGCCAACGTTCCCTTCTACAAGGAGCTCGGCAACCAGGGCATCAAGGCCAAGGACATCCCGGTGGTGGCGTTCTCCGTGGGTGAGGAAGAGCTCGCCGGCATCGACACAAAGCCGCTGGTCGGCCACCTCGCCGCCTGGAACTACTTCCAGTCGATCAAGTCGCCGGAGAACGAGAAGTTCATCAAGGCGTGGCAGGCCTACACCAAGAATCCGAAGCGCGTGACCAACGATCCGATGGAAGCGCACGTGATCGGCTTCGACATGTGGGTCAAGGCGGTCGAGAAGGTGAAGTCGACCGATCCCGACAAGGTCATCGACGCTCTCCCGGGCATCGAAGCCAAGAACCTGACCGGCGGCACCTCCAAGATGCTCCCGAACCACCATATCACCAAGCCGGTGTTCATCGGCGAGATCAAGGGCAACGGCCAGTTCGACGTGGTCTGGAAGACCCCGAGCCTCGTCCCCGGCGATGCCTGGTCGAAGGAGCTCGACGGCTCCAAGGACCTGATCGGCGACTGGGTCGGCAAGAAGTGCGGCAACTTCAACACCAAGACCAACAAGTGCCTCGGCTCGGGCTCCTGATCCCGATCTGACGCTCCATTGCAAGACCGGAGAAGGCGGCGATCCCGCCGCCTTCTCCACTCATTTCTGCCGGGGTCATTCACAGTGCCAGCCCATTTGTCCGCCCGTCTCTGTTCGCTTGCACTCTCGTTGTTCCTGATCGCGTTTGCGCTGCCGGCCTTCGCCGGTCCGTTCGAGGATGCGGTCGCCAAATTCGCCAATGATGATTTTTCCGACACGGAAGAGGCGATCGGTGTGATCGCGGGCAGCGGCAGCAAGCTGGCTTTTCCGATCATCAATGCGCTCCAGAACGGCCGCCTCATGGCCGATCCCGACAGCAAGAAGGTCTACGTCACCGATGCAGACGGCAAGTCGATCGACGCTGCGACCGGCGAGGCCGTCGCCAGCGTTCCCGACAGTGCGACCGCAGTTCGCCTCAACAACCGCCTGCGGCGCAGCGTCGATGCCGCGCTGGGCAGCCTGACGCTGCAGTCTCCGGACGTCGGCACGCGCCTGCAGGCCGCGCAGTCCGTCTTCAAGTCGCACGAGGAGACCGCGCTCGAGGCGGTCGATGCCGCGCTTGCCAAGGAAGCCAACAAATCCGTCAAGGCGGCGCTGGGTGAGGCCCGCGCGGCGATCCTGCTGTTCAAGTCCGACGCCACCGAGGTCGAGAAGCTCGAAGCGGTCGCGACCCTCAAGGCGCGGGGCGACCAGGATGCGCTGGCGCTGCTCACCGGCATGGGCGATCAGCCGGCCTCGGTCACCAAGGCCGCCGCGAGCGCGATCGGCTCGATCCAGAATTCGCTCGCGGTCTGGTCGATGGTGCAGAATGCCTGGTACGGCCTCTCGCTCGGCTCGGTGCTGCTGCTCGCCGCGATCGGGCTCGCCATCACCTTCGGCGTGATGGGCGTCATCAACATGGCGCATGGCGAGATGGTGATGATCGGGGCCTACACCACCTTCGTGGTGCAGGAGGTGATCCGCACCCGCTATCCCGGCCTGTTCGACTATTCGCTCTTGATCGCCGTGCCGCTCGCCTTCCTCGTCGCCGGCGCGATCGGCGTGCTGATCGAGCGCAGCATCATCCGCTTCCTCTACGGCCGCCCGCTCGAGACGCTGCTCGCGACCTGGGGCCTGTCGCTGGTGCTGCAGCAGGCGGTGCGCACCATGTTCGGCCCGACCAACCGCGAGGTCGGCAACCCCTCCTGGATGAGCGGCGCGTTCGAGCTCGGCCAGATCACCATCACCTATAACCGGCTCTGGATCCTTCTCTTCACGCTCGCCGTGTTCGCGATCCTGCTCGCGATGCTGCGCTACACCGCGCTGGGCCTCGAAATGCGCGCGGTGACGCAGAACCGCCGCATGGCGGCCTCGATGGGCATCGCCACCTCGCGCGTCGACGCGCTGACCTTCGGCCTCGGTTCGGGCATTGCCGGCATCGCCGGCGTGGCGCTGTCGCAGATCGACAATGTCAGTCCCAATCTCGGCCAGAGCTACATCATCGACAGCTTCATGGTCGTGGTGTTCGGCGGGGTCGGCAATCTCTGGGGCACGCTCGTCGGCGCCTTCACGCTCGGCATCGCCAACAAGTTCCTGGAGCCGGTCGCCGGCGCCGTGCTCGGCAAGATCGCGATCCTGGTTCTCATCATCCTGTTCATTCAAAAGCGGCCGCGCGGCCTGTTCGCGCTCAAGGGCCGTGCGGTGGAAGCATGACCCCTCACATGCTGACGCGATCGCTGGACCGCAGCGCGGCGATCTTTCTCGCCGTCGTCGCCGGCTGCGGCATCCTCATCCCGCTCTCCAACCTGCTGCTGCCCGCGGGCTCGTTCCTGCAGGTGCCGACCTATCTCGTCGCGCTCTGGGGCAAGTATGTCTGCTACGCCATCCTGGCGCTGTCGATCGACCTGATCTGGGGCTATTGCGGCATTCTCTCGCTCGGCCACGGCGCCTTCTTCGCGCTCGGCGGCTACGCCATGGGCATGTACCTGATGCGGCAGATCGGCACCCGCGGCGTCTACGGCAATCCGATCCTGCCCGACTTCATGGTGTTCCTGAACTGGGAGAAGCTGCCCTGGTACTGGTACGGCTTCGACATGTTCTGGTTCGCCGCGCTGATGGTGCTGGTCGTGCCCGGCCTGCTCGCCTTCTGCTTCGGCTGGCTCGCCTTCCGCTCACGTGTCACCGGCGTTTATCTGTCGATCATCACGCAGGCGATGACCTACGCGCTGCTGCTCGCCTTCTTCCGCAACGACTTTGGTTTTGGCGGTAATAACGGCCTGACCGACTTCAAGGATATCCTCGGTTTCAATGTCCAGGCCGAAGGCACCCGCGCCGCGCTGTTCGCGCTGAGCTGCCTGGCGCTGATCATCGGCTTCCTGATCTGCCGCGCCATCGTCTCCTCCAAGCTCGGCAAGGTCTTGATTGCCGTGCGCGATGCGGAATCGCGCACGCGCTTCCTTGGCTACCGCGTCGAATCCTACAAGCTGTTCGTGTTCACGGTGTCGGCCTGCATGGCGGGCGTCGCCGGCGCGCTCTACGTGCCGCAGGTCGGCATTATCAACCCAAGCGAATTCGCGCCGGGCAATTCGATCGAGGCGGTGATCTGGGTCGCGGTCGGCGGCCGCGGCACCCTGGTCGGCGCGGCGCTCGGCGCCGTCGTCGTCAACTACGCCAAGACGTTCTTCACCTCGGGCGTGCTCGCGCCGTACTGGCTGTTCATGCTGGGCGCATTGTTCATCCTGGTGACGCTGCTGCTGCCCAAGGGCATCGTCGGCACCTTCAATGCCTGGTGGGATCAGTCGAAGGAAAAACGCACCTCCGCGACCTCCGTGAGCGCTGCGGCCGAAGACGGCGTCACCGAACCCAAGATGGCGGAGTAAGCGGTCATGAACGTCATGGACACCCGCGCAACCTCCGCAATGCTCTATCTGGACGGCGTGCACGTCTCCTTCGACGGCTTCCACGCCATCAACAATCTGTCGCTGACGCTCGAGCCCGGCGAGATGCGCGCCATCATCGGCCCGAACGGCGCCGGCAAGACCACGATGATGGACATCATCACCGGCAAGACCAAGCCGGATGAAGGCACCGTGTTGTTCGACGGCGTCACCGACCTGACGCGGCTCGACGAGACCCGCATCGCCGAGCTCGGCATTGGCCGCAAATTCCAGAAGCCGACGGTGTTCGAGAGCCAGACCGTGCAGGACAATCTCCTGCTGGCGCTCAATGTCGACCACTCGGTCCGCGGCACGCTGTTCTGGCGCGGCAGCAAGGCGGAGTCCGAGCGTATCGACAAGGTGCTGGAGACGATCCGCCTCACCGAGGCCCGCAATCGCCTCGCCGGCAGCCTCAGCCATGGCCAGAAGCAATGGCTGGAGATCGGCATGCTGCTCGCGCAGGATCCGAAACTGCTGCTGGTCGACGAGCCCGTCGCGGGAATGACCGACGTCGAGACGCATCTCACCGCCGAGCTGCTGAAGGAAATCAACAAGACCCACACCGTCATGGTGGTCGAGCACGACATGACCTTCGTGCGCGAGCTCGGCGTCAAGGTCACCTGCCTGCATGAAGGCACGGTGCTTGCGGAGGGGACCATCGACCAGGTCTCGTCCAACGAGCGGGTCATCGAAGTGTATCTGGGACGCTGAACGATGCTTGAGGTCAAGGACATCAATCTGTTCTACGGTGCTGCCCAGGCGCTGCGCGGCGTCTCGATCTCGGCCGAGCCCGGCAAGGTGACCTGCGTGCTCGGGCGCAACGGCGTCGGCAAGACCTCGCTCCTGCGCGCGATGGTCGGGCAATATCCGATCTCGTCGGGCGCAATCGTGTTCGACGGCAGCGATATCACCGGCCTCAGGCCGTACGAGCGGGCGCGCAAGGGCATCGGCTTCGTGCCGCAGGGCCGCGAGATCTTCCCGCTGCTGACGGTCGAGGAGAACCTCAAGACCGGCTTCGGTCCGCTCAAGCGCGAGGACAAGCACATCCCCGACGACGTGTTCTCGCTGTTTCCGGTGCTGCAATCCATGCTGGGCCGGCGCGGCGGCGATCTCTCCGGCGGCCAGCAGCAGCAGCTCGCGATCGGCCGCGCCCTGGTGATGCGGCCAAAACTGCTTTTGCTCGACGAGCCGACCGAAGGCATCCAGCCCTCGATCATCAAGGACATCGGCCGCGCCATCTCGTATCTGCGCAACCTCGGCAACATCGCCATCGTGCTGGTCGAACAATATCTCGACTTTGCCTGCGAACTCGGCGACAGTTTCGCGGTGATGGATCGCGGCGCGGTGAAGTTCACCTGCGACCGCTCCAATCTCGATCCGGGCGAGATCAGCCGCCAGATGGCGCTGTAAGCCGGAACAGACCTGCCGCGACCGGCTGGGGGAGACGGATGCGCAGCGAATTGTCGGCCACGTCCACGCTGTTCGAGGCCAACCGTGCTCGTGGCGCGGTGCGCTTCGACGTGCATGCGCGCGACGGCGTGACGCGGCGCGGCGTTTTGCATGAATCCGGTTCGCTCCGCGTCCGCTTTCCCTCGCCGGAAGATCAGGGTTTGTCCGGCGTGTTCGTCAACACGGCCGGCGGAGTTGCCGGTGGCGATCGCTTCGACATCGAGATATCGGCGGCGGATGGCGCGCGGCTGACCCTGACCACGGCGGCCGCCGAAAAGGTCTATCGCACGCCCGGAGCGGCAGCGCAGCTCAACATCGGCCTGAAGGTCGGCGCGGGCGCACATCTTGCCTGGCTGCCCCAGGAGACGATTCTGTTCGACCGCGCCCGCGTGCAGCGCCGCTTCGACATCGACCTCGACGAGGCGGCTTCGCTCCTGCTCTGCGAGATCGTGGTGTTCGGCCGCACCGCCATGGGTGAGCGGATGGAGCAGGGCGAGTTCGTCGACCGCTGGCGGCTGCGCCGCGGCGGCCGGCTGGTGTTCGCAGAAACCGTCCGGCTCGACGGCGATATCGGCGGCAAGCTTGCACGGCCCGCGGTCGGCAAAGGTGGCGCGGCGATCGGCACAGCCCTGATCGTGCCCGGCGACGAGGCTCTGGTCGAGCGCATCCGCGAGGCGTCGGAATCGTTCTCCGGCGAGGTCGGAATCTCGACCTGGAATGGCTTTGCAATGGCGCGGTTCTGTGCCCAAGATGCGGCGCGCTTGCGCGACGACATGATGGCGGTGCTGGCGCGCACCGGTGCGGCCCTGCCGCGGCTCTGGCTGAACTAGACTGGTTGAATTGACGTGTTGAACGGAAGAGATGTCGCATGAATCTGTCTCCCCGCGAAAAGGACAAGCTTTTGATCTCGATGGCGGCGATCGTGGCGCGCCGCCGGCTGGACCGCGGCGTCAAGCTCAACCATCCCGAGGCGATCGCGATCATCTCCGATTTCATTCTGGAAGGCGCGCGCGACGGCCGCACCGTCGCCGAGCTGATGCAGTCAGGCGCGCAGGTGCTGACCCGCGACCAGGTGATGCCGGGCATCCCCGAGATGATCCACGACATCCAGGTCGAGGCGACCTTTCCCGACGGCACCAAGCTCGTCACCGTGCACGAGCCGATCAGATAATATTGAATTCGTCATTCCGGGGCGGCCCGCAGGGCGAGCCCGGAATCCAGAGGTTTTTGGTTTCGAGATTCCGGGTTCTCGCTGCGCGAGCCCCGGAATGACGAGGAGGACAGAATGATCCCCGGCGAACTCTTCATCCAGGACGGCGAGATCGAGCTCAATGCCGGCCGCAAGACCGTGATGTTGACCGTGGCCAACACCGGCGATCGTCCGATCCAGGTCGGCTCGCACTACCACTTCTTCGAGACCAACCCGGCGCTGAAGTTCGACCGCAAGAAGGCGCGCGGCATGCGACTCGATATCGCTGCCGGCACCGCGGTCCGCTTCGAGCCCGGCCAGACCCGCGACGTCCAGCTCGTCGCCCTGGCCGGCAAGAAGACGATCTACGGCTTCCGCGGCGATGTGATGGGGAAGCTGTGACCTCCGCAGGAACGAGCATGGCGCGGCACGGTTGAGGCGGAAACGGAGGTATTTTCCATGCTCTCACCAATCCGCCTCGTCTCGGAAGCTGCCGAGCTTGCCGCGCAGCGCCATAACGGCATGGCGCGCAAGGGCCGCGGCAATGAGCCCTACATCAATCATCTCGCCGAGGTCGCTAACCTGCTCGCGACGGCGACCGACGGCGCGGATGCCGAACTGGTCGCGGCCGGCTGGCTGCACGACACGATCGAGGACACCGACACCACGCGCGAGGAGCTCGCGCAGAGATTTTCAGAGCGCATTGCCTCGCTCGTCGCCGAGTGCACCGACGACATGAGCTTGCCGAAAGCGAAGCGGCGGCAGAAGCAGATCGAGGACGCGCCCCACAAGTCGCCGGGCGCCAAGCTGATCAAGATCGCCGACAAGATCAGCAATACGGGCGCGCGCATTCAAACCGATCCGAGTGCTGGGGAGCGCGAGGATCTCGCCGACTATATCGCCTGGGCCACGCAGGTCGTGGCGGGGTGCCGCGGCGGGAATGCGTGGCTCGATGAAAAATTCGATGATGCCGTGAAAGCAGCAAAGGCTGTGCTGTGACCAACCAGACATTCAATCGCAAACGGGGCTTGTGATGTCCGTCAAGATGAAGCGTTCCGTCTATGCCGACATGTTCGGCCCGACCACCGGCGACAAGGTACGGCTGGCCGACACCGACCTCATCATCGAAGTCGAGAAGGATTTCACCACCTATGGCGAGGAGGTGAAGTTCGGCGGCGGCAAGGTGATCCGGGACGGCATGGGGCAGTCCCAGGTCACCAACAAGCAGGGCGCGGCCGACACTGTCATCACCAATGCGCTGATCGTCGATCACTGGGGCATCGTGAAGGCCGACGTCGCCATCAAGGACGGCATGATCGCTGGCGTCGGCAAGGCCGGGAATCCCGACATCCAGCCGGGCGTCACCATCGTTATCGGCCCCGGCACCGACGTGATCGCGGGCGAAGGCAAGATCCTCACCGCCGGCGGCTTCGACAGCCACATCCATTTCATCTGCCCGCAGCAGATCGAGCACGCGCTGATGAGTGGCGTCACCTCGATGCTGGGCGGCGGCACCGGCCCGTCGCATGGTACCTTTGCCACAACCTGTACGCCCGGGCCCTGGCACATGGGGCGGATGATCCAGTCGTTCGACGCCTTCCCGGTCAATCTCGGCATTTCCGGCAAGGGCAACGCCTCGCGGCCCGCCGCGCTGGTCGAGATGATCAGGGCCGGCGCCTGTGCGCTGAAGCTGCACGAGGACTGGGGCACCACCCCGGCCGCGATCGACAATTGCCTCTCGGTCGCCGACGATCACGACATCCAGGTGATGATCCACACCGACACGCTCAACGAATCCGGATTCGTCGAGGACACGATCAAGGCCTTCAAGGGCCGCACCATCCATGCCTTCCACACCGAAGGCGCCGGCGGCGGCCATGCCCCTGACATCATCAAGGTCGCCGGCCTGAAGAACGTGCTGCCGTCGTCGACCAACCCGACGCGGCCGTTCACCCGCAACACCATCGACGAGCATCTGGACATGCTGATGGTGTGCCACCATCTCGATCCCTCGATCGCCGAAGATCTGGCGTTCGCCGAAAGCCGCATCCGCAAGGAGACGATCGCGGCCGAGGACATCCTTCACGACCTCGGCGCGCTCTCGATGATGTCCTCGGACTCGCAGGCCATGGGCCGCCTCGGCGAGGTCATCATCCGAACCTGGCAGACCGCCGACAAGATGAAGAAGCAGCGCGGGTCGCTGCCGCAGGACAAGGGCAAGGACAACGACAATTTCCGCGTCAAGCGCTACATCGCCAAATACACCATCAACCCCGCGATCGCGCATGGCGTGTCGAAGCTGATCGGCTCGGTCGAGAAGGGCAAGCTTGCCGATCTCGTGCTGTGGTCGCCCGCCTTCTTCGGCGTCAAGCCGGACTGCATCGTCAAGGGCGGCACCATCGTCGCGGCGCCCATGGGTGATCCCAACGCCTCGATCCCGACGCCGCAGCCGGTGCATTACCAGCCGATGTTCGGCGCGTTCGGCAAGGCGCGTACGGCATCCTCGGTGGTGTTCACCTCGAAAGCCGCGGTCACAGGTGGCCTCGCGCGAAAGCTCGGCATCGAGAAGAAGCTCTATGCGGTCCAGAACACTCGCGGCAAGATCTCCAAGAAGAGCATGATCCACAACGACGCGACGCCCAACATCGAAGTCGATCCGGAGACCTATGAAGTGCGCGCCGATGGCGAGCTCCTGACCTGCGCTCCGGCGGAGGTGCTGCCGATGGCGCAGCGATATTTCATGTACTGAAATAGCGCCTCAACGCATGTCCCCGGCGGTGTCCGGGGACGGCTTTTTGCGGTTTTGCGTTCGGTCCCGCCTGGTCTAATGTCCCGCCCGGTATCGTAACCCTCAGAAGAAAAGCCGGGAGGATTTCTCGTGATCTACGTCGTTGCCACCCTGACCATCAAGCCCGAGACGCGCGCCGAATTCATTGCAGCCGCTACCGCCTGCATCAAGGAGACGCGGAAAGAGCCCGGCAACATTGCCTATGACCTGCATGAGAGCGTCACCGACCCTGCCAAGATGGTGTTCGTCGAGCAGTGGGAGAATATGGAGGCGCTGGGGCCGCATCGCGCTGCCGAGCACATGAAGACGTTCGGCCGCGTTGCGGTGAAATGCTTCACGGCGCCACCGAAGATCGAATACATCACGCCCGAGAAGGTCGAGACACGGTAAAGAGGTAAGACGCATGATCCGGGCGACGCAGGTCAGGGGACAGCACCGCTTCACGGAAGCACCGGCGGACACGGTTGTGCTCGATTTCGACGACCGACACCGCCGCCGCATGGCGATGACCGGCACCCGGGGCCTGGAATTCCTGCTCGACCTGGAGCATGCCGTCGCGCTGCGCGGCGGCGATGCGCTGGTGCTGGAGGACGGAAGGCTGATCGAGGTGGTCGCGGCGCCCGAGCCGCTGCTCGAAATCCGCGGCCGCGATCCGCACCACCTCGTGCGCGTCGGCTGGCATCTCGGCAACCGTCATCTGCCGACCCAGATCATGGCCAAGGCCCTGCGCATCCGCCGCGATCACGTCATCGAGGCGATGGTGAAGGGCCTTGGCGCGCGTGTGATCGAGATCGAGGCGCCGTTCGATCCTGAAGGCGGCGCCTACGCCGATGCCGGCCACGCGCATGGACACGACCATGCGCATCACGATCACGGCCATCATCACCATGACCATGGCCACCACCATGATCATGGCTCGCACGACCATAGCCACGAGCACCACCATCACCACGACGAGCATTGCGATCATCCCGATCATCACCACGGCCACAAGCATGCTCATGACCACAAATGAGCCGGTCGGCGCCGGTGATCTTGCCAAGGGCGAGGCGGCGACGCTGTACCGGTTGATGACCTGGCTGTCGCCGGCGTTCCCGGTCGGCGGCTTCTCCTATTCCAGCGGCATCGAATGGGCGGTCGAGGCGGGCGACATCACCGACACGACGACGCTGGCGGATTGGCTCGATGCGATGCTCGGCGACGGCTCCGGCTTCTGTGACGCCACGTTTCTGGTCCACGCCTATCGCGCCACGGAATCGGGCGAGACGGCCGCTTTGAACGAGATCGCCGAGCTCGCGAGCGCCTTCGTGCCGTCGCGCGAGCGGCAGCTGGAGACAACCTCACAGGGCCGCGCCTTCATCGACATCTCGCGCGCCGCGTGGGATGCCGACGGACTGGACGCCACGGTCGCGGCATGCAGCGCGCCATTGGTCTATCCAGTCGCGGTCGGTGTAGTTGCCGCGATGCACGCCGTGCCGTTGGCGCCGGCGCTGCACGCCTTCCTGCATGCGCTGGTCTCGAACTGGATCTCCGCCGCCAGCCGGCTCATTCCGCTCGGCCAGACCGATAGCCAGCGTGTGCTGGTGAAGCTGGAAGCCGCCGTCGCCGCCACCGCCAATCGCGCGCTGAATGCGACCTTGGACGATCTCGGCAGCGCGACATTCCGGGCCGATCTCGCCAGCTTGCGGCACGAGACGCAATATACCCGCTTGTTTCGGTCGTGAGCGGCGCGGCCGTCAAGTCATCAGGAGAGAACAAGTCACATGGCGAAATCTCACGGTCCCTTGCGTGTCGGCGTCGGCGGTCCGGTCGGATCGGGCAAGACCGCGCTGATGGACCTGCTCTGCAAGACCATGCGCGAGCGCTATGACATTGCGGCAATCACCAACGACATCTACACCAAATGGGATGCGGAGTTCCTGGTGCGTTCGGGGTCGCTGACGCCGGATCGCATCGCCGGCGTCGAGACCGGCGGCTGTCCGCACACGGCGATCCGCGAGGATGCCTCGATGAATCTCGCTGCGGTCGCGGACATGCACGCGAAGTTTCCCGGACTTGACCTCGTGCTGATCGAATCCGGCGGCGACAATCTCGCTGCCACTTTTTCCCCGGAGCTGGCCGACCTCACCATCTATGTCATCGACGTCGCCGCCGGCGACAAGATCCCGTCCAAGGGCGGCCCGGGCATCACCCGGTCCGACCTCCTGGTCATCAACAAGACCGACCTTGCGCCGCATGTCGGCGCCTCCCTGGAGAAGATGGAGACGGATGCCAGGCGCATGCGCGGCGAGCGGCCCTTCGTCATGACCAACCTCAAGAAGAGCGAGGGGCTCGACCGAATCGTCGGTTTCATCGAGGCCAAAGGCGGCCTGAAACGGGCGGGCTGACCGGACGCGACCTGTTGGCGCAGGCATTTTTCGCCGTTAACGCCTGGGCCATGCCGCAACCGCGGAACAAATTTCGGACACGGCGATTAACTACCTCCGGCGCCCGGGGCGAAATTCATCCCGACCAGACCATCGGCCGGGCGGATTAAGCTTTTCAGGCGACCCAAGTTGCGTACTGATGCCTCCTCCTTCATTATCTCCGCCACTGGGGTTTACCCTGCTTCGGCCTCTGGCCGTTCGAGCGGCGTTCATGTGCTCCGTGTTCATTGCCGACCTCCTGCTTTCGCCTGAGTAATCGCGTGGTCAGGCTGGGTTTCATCATCGGCTTCATCGCTCTGCTCGGGGCCTTGCTCTCCGGGCTTGCGGCTTATCGCGTCCACGACCAGGAGCTGGCGCTGGACCGGATCGCGCTGGCGCGTGCGATCGACGTGCATGCGAGCCTGGTTCAGGACCGCCTGACCGAGCGGGAGCTGCTCGCGCGTGTCGCCTCGGGCCTGTTCCGCACGCCGTCGGTGATCAAGCCGAACATGCTGGAGCCGCTGCGCTCGGCGATCTACGCCTTCAAGACCGACTTTGTGGTGGCCGGCTGGATCGCCCGGCTGAAGCCGAACGAGCTTGCGGCGGCGCAGGCCGCCATCGCCAGCGCCGGCTTCCCGAATCCGCAGATCCGCTCGTTTGACGACAAGCCGATCAATCTTGCCGATGTCACCCAGCCGATCGACGTGCTGTTGGATCTCGAGCCGCGCAGCAACGAGACCAAGACGTTGCCCGGCCGCAGCTACGATCAGGATCCGGTTCGCAGCGCGATGCTGACGCGGGCGCGCGCCGAAAAGAGGTCGGTTGCCTCGGACCCGGTGCCGTTGATCCGCGGAAACGGTCCGATCGGAATCATCGTGGCCGCGCCCGTCGTTCCCGAGGGCGCGACGGATCCGGCCGGGTTCGTCACATTTTCCTACGAGCTCGCCTCGCTGATGCTGGCCAATGACGACATGTCGCTGTTCGCGGTGGCACTCAGGGATCCGCGCAAGGACGGCGGCGAGCTGATCGCCAACGATCAGGGCGTGGTCTCGACGCGGATGGTGGCGGCGGACGGGCCGGCGCCGTCGGCGACGCGCACGGTGAGCTTCGGTGGCCGCGATTGGCAGCTCGGCTATTACGCGAAGACCAATTCGGTGCGCCGTGCCGAGCAGACCGCCATCATCGTGGCGGCGATCGGCTTTGCCATCACCGCAATGGTGTGCGGCCTGTTCGGTTACGTCGCCTACAACAATCTGCGGCTCAGCCGGGAGATTCAGGTCAGGATCGGATTCGAGCGGCGGTTGACCGCGGTGATCGACGAGCTCAACCACCGCGTCAAGAACATCCTGGCGGTGATCCAGTCGATCGTGACGCGTACCTTGCGCCACGGCTCGGACATCGACATCGCGCGCGAGCTCCTGATCGGGCGCATCCACGCCATGTCCAACGTGGTCTCGCTGCTCAGCGAGAGCCAGTGGCAGGGCGTCAAGTTGAAGGGCCTGTTCGAGGCGCGCGCGATTCCGCATGCCGATCGAATCGCCGTCACCGGCCCCGACATCGCGGTCAGCGCGCGTGCCGCACAGAGCCTGTCGCTGCTGTTCTTCGAGCTCGCCTCGCATTCCGACGAGGGCCTGTCGCTGGTCGGCAAGCACCCGCACATCACCGCCAACTGGACGGTGACCGGCGAGGAGGGCGACGAGGTCTTCCATTTCCGCTGGGAGGAGTTCAACACCAGCGAGGCGACGCGCCGGCCCGATTCCGATTTCGGCCTGATCCTGCTCGACCGCGTCGCGCCCGAGGCGCTGGGCGGGACCGCAAAGCGCTTCTTCACCGACGTCTCCTACGTCTATGAGTTGACTGCGCCGATGGAGACGGTGGTCGACATGACCGAGCGCGACCGCACGGATAAAATCTCGGCGCCGGTCAGGCCGGTGCGAAGCTAGCCTTTCGGCCGCAACACCAGATCGACGAGGCTGCGCGCGTAGCCGGGTGTGATCGGCGCGATGCCGAAGATATAGCGGTAGAACAGGCTGCCATAGATCGCGTCGTATAGATTTTCGGGGGGACCCTCGGCCTGAATGCTGCCGTCCTTCTGGCCGGCGGCGATCATGTCCACCAGCGCGTCGCGGCGGAATTGCAAGTACCGGGCGTAGAACAGCTCGGCCGACCCGGTCTTGGAAATGCATTCGGAGACGACGGCGAGCTGCACCTTGCCGAACTCGCCCTGCAGCGCCTCGGCATAGGCGGCGGCGTGGCGCCGCGCGCGCGCCGCGGGCGTGCCCGCGCTCGCGGGCGGCAGCGGCAGCATTTGCGCGGCATGGTGGAGGAAGGCGTCGATCAGCAGCGCTTCCCGCGACGGCCACCATTTGTAGATCGTCATCTTGGACACGCTGGAGTGCCGTGCGATCGCATCGATGGTGGTGGCGGCAAGGCCGGTGGCCGCCATCAGTGCATAGGCGCTTTCGAGGATGGCGTTGGTGGTCTCGATCGACCTTGGCCGGCCGCGCCGGGGCGCGCGCTCCGCCTCTTGACGCCCGTCTTTCGCCATCGCCACGCCCGGTCTCCTCACGCAGGGTCCCGGCATAGCGCAGGGGCGGCATTCGGCCTAGCAGAATCGCACGATCTCGTCGTCGAAGCGATCAGCTCTGGGCCTGCTGCCGCAGGGCTGCCGGCAGATCCTGCCGTTTCGACCAGGCGATGTAGTAGGCGAGCCCGGTCATCGCCGCGAAGCCGGTGATGCTCACCGCCACCTGCATCATCGCCAGGTTCGGCCCGGTGATCAGGATGAGGTGGCCAGCGAAGGACAGGAACACAGCGACGCAGAATACCGCGAGCCATTCCTCACCACATGCGATCACCGCTTGCAGCGGTTTCCATCTCAGGCCGGGGTGATCCGCCGGAATGAGATGGGTGGCAATGAATGCGAGGGCGAGGAAGTGGACCACCCGATACGGAGCGAGGTTTTCCTTGTCGGTCGGCGCGATGCTGTTGAGGAGCAGATCGGGCAGGTAAGCGGACAGCGCCGGCGAATGGCGCATCAAGGTGACGGCCATCGCGAAGACCAGGTAGGCGCCGGCGAGGATCCGCAGCCAGGACATGCCGTGCAGCGCACGTCCCGGCGCGCCCGTCACGGCGAACCAGCCGCCCAGCACCATCAACATCTGCCAGCACAGCGGATTGAAGGTCCATTCCCCGTCCGGATAGATCCGAAAATTCCAGTCGAACCAGCGTGCGGCGAGATACAGCGCGACCGATGCCGCCAGCGTCAGGTTCGGCCCCCGCAGCAGGCCCCACAGCGCGAACGGAAAGAACGCCATCAGCGGGACCATCAGCTGCAGTAGATCGAGGTTCAGCGGCTCTTCCTGGAGCACGAGACCGCGGACAAGGATGCGCAGCGGGTGCTCGAGAATTCCGGAGATGTTGTATTGGTGGATGATCTCCGGCGCCATCGATTGCGAGGCGACATAGGCGATGGCGTCGATATAGATCACGAACAGCACGACATAGGCGGCATAGAGCCGCCAGACCCGGCGAAAGATGCGCGTCGCCGCGACCACATAGCCGCGTTCCAGCGCCATCCTGCCATGGATGATGGCAACCCCATACCCCACCACGAACACGAACAGGTCCGCCGCGCCGCTGAAGCCGAAATTGCGCAGCGTCAGCAGGTTGACGACGTTGTTGGGAATATGGTCGACGAATATGGACCAATTGGCGATGCCGAGCGTCAGATAGAGCCTGGCATCATACTGGAATGCGGCGAGGTTCGCCTTGACGGACGGTTTCATTGAGGAAAATAGCTTTGGGAATCAGGATGATGCTTTTAACGGCAACCGCCTGCTCGTCCGAGTAGCGTTTGCGTGAGCAGGGAAGAACCGCGCCAAAGGCGTCAAATGCGCCGCTTGCTCTATGCAGATATAGGATGGGCGCGCAGCAATATTGCCTACGGTCGTACCATTACTCGGCAGGTTCGGCCGACACCTCGTCGGACACGCCGGCGCGGCTCGCCAGGATGCCGAGGGCGACGCCCCCGATGGCCAGGATCGGCAGCAGCCGCTTGACGCCGATGGCGCGAACGATCTGAAGCCCGGTGGCAAGCAGCATCGGATCTGCAAGCATGCTCTGCGCGGCCGATTTGGCGGCGCGCTCGGCCGCGATCTGGGCGCGCTTCTGCACCTCTCGCTTGTAGCTCCAATAGGAGCCTGCCGCGGCCAGGGTCAGCAGGAAGAAGATGCCGGCGCCGGCAAGACACGCCTGCACCGGGCCATATTTCTGCAGGACCCAAATGAACACGGCGGCACAGAGGAAGCCTGTGGTCACGAGCAGCGCGAAGGCAGCGCCCGCGGCGAGCGAGGTCAGCCGAACCGTCGTGCCGGTTGATGCGCTGATGCCGTCGATGATGCGCTGAAACATGGCCTTGCTCCTCAATCCCCGCCAGCCGAATCGCCACGAGCCGACAGCGGCGGCGTGCCGCCGCGGTATCAAACGGGCGTCGGCATCCTTAGCGACGCCAGGCGACGCCGATCAGGAAGCCGATGCCGAGCGCCAGCCCGACGGTTGCGAGCGGCCGCTGCGTGATCGCCTCTTCCAGCGTCTCCTCGATCGAGCCGTAGGCGTCATGTGCAGCTTCCATCATCGCGCTGCCGCGCTCGGACATGTCGTCCATGGCGGAGTCCATGTTCTCACGCGCCTGGCGATAGCCGCGGCGAGCCTGCTTGCTGGTGGAGTTCGCGAAAGTATTGAGCGCGTCGGTGATCTGGTCGGTGAGGGCGGCGATATCGCTTTTCACGGCTGCTACATCCTTTTCGAGGCGGTCTCGGGTGGCTTTGTCGGTCCAGTCTCTCATCCCGGCTTCGGCATTGGGCGTGGACATCGGGAGCTCCGAACTGTTGACGGCTGACTTGGGCTGAGAACGTTTCGTTGCCCGCTAAGTTCCGTTTGCGGAAACCGGTTAGCCCTGCGGCAGGTGGGGCGCATCCGTCGGCATCAGATGCTCCTTCAGGATGAGGGCAACGATCAGGAGCGGCGACGAGAGGAATGCGCCCATCGGACCCCACAACCAGGTCCAGAACGCCAGTGCGAGCAGCACTGCGAGCGCATTCAGCGCCAGCCGGCGCCCAATGATCATAGGCGTGAGGAAGTGCCCTTCCAGAAAAGTGAGGCCGCCGAAGGCGAGGGCAGCCATCAGGCCGCCGCCGACGGTCGGGAAGGCGACAAGTCCGACCACCACCAGCACCGCGAACATCGCTACCGGGCCGATGATCGGAATGAAGTTGAGCGTGGCGGCCAGCGCGCCGAGCCCCGCCGGATTGGGCATTCCGGTAAGCGCACAGATGATGCCGGTGCCCACGCCGACGCCGACATTGATGAGGGTGACGGTCAGCAGATAATTGCCGAGATGGATCTCGATCTCGTTGATAATTCGAAGCGTGCGCAGGCGGGCGTCATGATCGCTGAAGGTCATGATCATGGCCCGCCGCAGATCGCGCCAGCTTGCGATGAACAGGATCAGGGTGACGAAGAATAGCAGGAATTCTGTAAAGGTCGGTGACAGAAATTCGATCGTGGGCTGTACCCAGTCGATCTTGGGCATGTGGAAGCTCGGCAATCCTTCCGAGCCGCCGAGCATGGCCTGCATCTCCCGCCACAGCGCGAGCGGCCGGTCGAACACGTGCAACTTGTCCTTCAGCTGGGCACCGAGCTCCGGCAGGCGCGTGCTCCACTCCATGACGGGCGAGGCGATCAGCGCCACCATGAACGCGACCACCGCGGTTACGGCGATCACGATCAGGACGGCGCCGATACTGCGGGGGACCTTGTACCGCTCGAGAAAGCCCGCCGCCGGCGATAGCATCGTGCCTGTAACGAAGGCCATCACCACGGGCAGGAAGAAGGCCCGGCCGACATAGAGCACGGCGACGATGGCGATCAGCAGCAGGCCGGCCAGCGCGAACGCGACGAATTCAGTGCGGCGGATCACCGGCGGCAGCTCGACGCGGCTCTCGGGAAGCGGATCGCCTTCGCTGTTGCCGGAAATCAAACGTTCACTGGGTAGGACGCGCACAATATCTCTCCCGCACGGAATCCGTGATCCGCGCGCCCATTGATGACCTGACTAATGCTTGGGCGGCGGGCTGGTTCCATCGCGGCTTCGTGAACAGATGCTCGCTTGACTGTGACGTCGCTGCCGCACGCTGCGACGGAACTTCGATCGAGCCGGCGGAGTTTGTTGAACAGCGCATCACCGGATGCACATCCAACGGGGCAGCTCATGACAAAGTTGTTTGCAGTCCGTCGCAGCTTCTCGCCGCGCGCCGTCGGCGCGTTCGCCTTCGCCGCCGCTGTTCTCGCAGTGCCGGTGGGCACCGCGAGCGCGCAAACCTTCGGCTATGGGCCGATGCAGCGGGTGTACCCGCAGGACCTGTACTCGCAGGGCCAATACTCGCAGGGCCAATACTTGCAGGACCAAGGCTATTCGCAGGATGACATCAACGAGGCGCCGCAGGTCGCCGATGAGGATGCCCAATTGCCCGATCGGCTGCGCCGGCAAATCGTCGGCTTCGACCGGAGCGAGCCGGCCGGTACCATCGTCATCGATACCAACAGCACCTATCTCTATTACGTGCTCGGAGGCGGCCGCGCGATCCGCTACGGCGTCGGCGTCGGCCGCGAGGGCTTTACCTGGTCGGGCGTGCAGAGCGTCAGCCGCAAGGCCGAGTGGCCGGACTGGCATCCGCCGGCCGAGATGATCGCGCGCCAGCCCTATCTGCCGCGCTTCGTCGCCGGCGGCCCCGGCAACCCGCTCGGTGCGCGCGCGATGTATCTCGGCGCGAGCCAATACCGCATCCACGGCACCAACGATCCCTCCACCATCGGCAAGTTCGTGTCGTCCGGCTGCATCCGCATGACCAACGAGGACGTCATCGACCTGTATAGCCGCGTCAATGTCGGCGCCAAGGTCGTGGTGCTGCCGAAGAACGCGCCCTTGATGGCCAGAGGAGGCGACAAGGCAGGCGAGCCCGTACGCAGGCGGCCGGCCGTGACGACGCTGCCCTCAGGCAGGCAGGCGTTGAACATCACGTCCTCGGCCGTGAACTGAGCGTGAGCGAGGTCATATGAGCAGACGCCTGATTGGCAAATGGGCTGGCGGAACGGCGATCCTGATCGCGATCTCCGCTGGTCTCGCATCGGCGCCGTCGGCCCATGCGGAGGATTTCTTCTCGGCATTGTTCGGCGGCTTCCGGATGCGGCCACCGCCCGAGATCCGCATGCCGTTCCCGAATGACGAGGGGCCGCGCTACGATGGGTCACGTCAGCGGGCCTACTACGGCGGCGGCACTGCCTATTGCGTGCGCGGCTGTGACGGCCGCTATTTCCCGGCGCAGGGCAGCGATGCCGAGAGCAAGGCACAATCCTGCAAGAGCTTCTGCCCGGCCTCGGAAACCTCGCTGGTCTACGGCAGCATTATCGACGACGCCACCACGGAGAACGGAAAGTCCTATTCCGACCTGCCCAACGCGTTCCGCTTTCGCAACGAGATCGTTGCGGGCTGTACCTGCAACGGCAAGGATCCGGTCGGGCTCGCATCGGTCAAGGTCGAGGAAGACCCCACCCTGCGCAAGGGCGACATCGTCGCCGGACCCGGCGGCCTCGTGGTCGCGAGCCGCAACGCCAACGACCGCCGTGGTGTCGCGATGAACTTCTCGCCGCTGCCGGAATCGGTGCGCGCCAGATTCCGCCAGGTCCCCGTGGTGGCGAAGGAGTAGCTTCGGCGACCGACGGCGTCCTCGCGACGCGTGGAGTGTCGTGCCGACGTAGCTACGCCGCGCGGATCTTGCCCAGGAAGTCGCTGACCTGCTGACCGAGCTGGCGGCTCTGCGTCTCCAGCATCTCGGAGGCCTGCTTCACCTTCTCCGCGGCGCCGGCTGCGGTGTCGGCATCGGTCTTCACGCCCGTGATGTTGTCGGACACGTTCTTGGTGCCCTGCGCCGCGTATTGCGTGCTGCGGGTGATCTCCTGGGTGGCCGCGCCTTGCTCCTGCACCGCCGCGGCGATGGCGGTGGCAACTTCGTTGACCTCACCGATGATGCCGCCGATCGCCTGGATCGCGTTGATGGCATCGCCCGCAACCTTCTGGATGTCGGCGATCTGCTCGGAGATCTCCTCGGTCGCCTTCGCGGTCTGGCTCGCGAGTGACTTCACCTCGGAGGCGACCACGGCAAAGCCGCGGCCGGCGTCTCCGGCCCGCGCCGCCTCGATCGTGGCGTTGAGCGCGAGCAGGTTGGTCTGCGCCGCGATGGTGTTGATGAGGCCGACGACCTCGCCGATCCGCCCCGCCGACTGCGCCAGCCCCTGCACGGTGCCGTCGGTATCGCGCGCCTGGTTGACGGCGCGGCTGGCGATGCCTGCGGCATGCGCGGCCTGCTGGCTGATGTCGTTGATGGAGGCCGAGAGCTCCTCGGCCGCTGCCGCGACGCTCCCGACACTCGTGGAGGCTTCGTTCGAGGCCTTCCCGGCAATTTCGACGCGTTCGTTGGTCTGGCGCGAGACGGCCGACAGGTCGCCCGAGGTCTTGCGCATCTCGCCGGAGGCCTCGCTCAGCGCGCCGAGCGACTTGCGCACGGCGCTCTCGAACTCGCCGACATGGGCCTCGACCGCGCGCTGGCGGGCGGCGGCGCCCGCATTGCGCTCGCGCTCCTGCGCCTCGATCTTGAGCTTGTCGGTCGCCTGCTGCTTGAAGGCTTCCAGCGCGCCGGCCAGCGCGCCGATCTCGTCCTTGCGGTCCAGATAGCCGCTGTCGATGGCAAGGTCGCCGCCGGCGACCTTGAGCATGGCGTCACGGATGGTGTTGAGCGGGGTGATGACACGACGGCTGACCAGCATGGTCGCGCCGACGGCAAGCCCGATTGCGAGCGCCAGGAGCCCAAGCTGCACGATCAGCGCGCGCTGCGCGGCGCCGCGTTGCCCCAGCGTATGGACCTTGGCAGCGTCGAGGGCGGCTTCCGCCACCGTGACGGCGCTGGACAGGCGACCGACCGTGACCGGGCTCCATTGGTTGGCGGTCATCTCGGCCTTATCGCCCTTCACCAGCGTGTCCGCGAGCCGGTCGCGCAGGGCGAGATATTGCGGGTCGAAATAGGCGGACTTCGCGGCGGCCATCGCCGAGGCGAGCGCAGGCGGCAATTGCATGCCCGAGGTCGACAATTCCAACGCCTTCCACATTGCGGCAGTGCCGCCGACATATCGGGTGTAGGACTGGTGGGCTTCGGGCGTGATCTTGCCGGCGTTAAGGCCGGTCGAGACGATGAGCGAAGCTTCGCCGGCGGTGTTGCGCAGCAGCCATGCGTTCTGCTTGATCGACAGCAGCTGATCGATCGCCGCGTCCTGGTGATTGACGGTCGCGGCCAGGACGCTCGAGAGCTTGTCGAGCGTGTCGAGCAGGCCCTGCGTCGTCTCCATGTATTCCTTCGGCAGGGTGGGGCGGCGCTGATCCTTGGGCTTGGCGACGTCCTCCCAGAACTGCTTCTGCTGTTCGCTCGCCGATTTGTAGAGACGCGCGAGCTCCGGCACCAGCGTGCCGGACTGCGGAAAGTCCATCGTCGGCAGCAGCTCCAGCGCATGCGCCATCGCCGGCATCTCGGCGTCCCGGATCCCGCGCAGATATTTCTCGATGTCGGCATCCATCGGCGTGGTCGCGTTCAGCAGCCTGTTGGTGGTGGAGCGATCGGTGCGCAGATTGTGCATCGCCTTGAACAGGTCGGCGGACGCATCCGCGACCTGCGAGATCCGGCTGGCGGTCCTCAGCCGATCCCAGGAGGCATAGGCGGTGAGCGCGAGCGCAACGACCACGCAGACCGACGTGATCGCGATCACTGCCTTGAGCAGCGTGGATACGGTCAGACGATTCAGCATCGAGGTCCCCCAATTCCCATATCGAGTTCGTGAGGGCGCCCGGCAATAATCGCAAAGGAGGGGCCCTGTGGCAGCGGCAATCACATGCCGTTGGCGCCTCATGGTCCGACGGTTTCTGCATCTGAGAGGAAAAGGGTAAAATTTCAGGCAGCCCCGATCGCCGGTAAAAATACGTATTTACCAGAAGTTGCAACAGGTTGCGCTGATGGAACCAGCGCGCGAGGCGGGCGTTAGGACATCGTTACAATTTGCCAGAAGGGGGGTCCCTGCAATGCTGATCGGCGTCCTCGTCACCTTTCTCGTCGTCATTCTCGTGCTTTATCTCATCAACATGCTGCCAATGGACGGCCGCGCCAAGCAGATCGCGCGGGTCATCGTCATCATCATCGGCATTGTCTCATTGCTGAAATATCTCGCGGTGTTCTAGCGAGGGCAGGCGCGTAGCCCGGATGGAGCGTAGCGAAATCCGGGGTCTTGCCTAAGCGAAGCTGTCCCGGATTGCGCTACGCTCCATCCGGGCTACGAGTGCGACTGTTTTCAGAACAAAGAGCCCCGGCTTTGCCGGGGCTCTGTTCGTGCCGCTTCAATGCAGCGACTTCAGCCAGTCGTCGACGTCCTGACGAACCTGGTCCTTGGCCTTGCCGTAACGCTCCTGCAACCGGCCCTCCAGCTGCTCGCGGCGGCCCTCGATCAGCTGGAGGTCGTCGTCAGTGAGCTTGCCCCATTTCTCCTTGGCCGATCCCTTGAACTGCTTCCAGTTTCCTTCGATCCGATTCCAGTCCATGACCATCTCCCGTTGGTTGATGGCCCGACAACGCGAGGCCCACGCAGCCTGTTCCGCGACACAGCGCGACGTTTCGCCCAACAAAAAAGCCCCGGGTTCGGCTGGGGCTTTCGATGTTCCCGTGACTTTGCTCAGCCGAGCACCTCTTTATCCAAGCGCCCCTTTGTGCAAGAGCCTCTTTATCCAAGAGCCTCTTTATCCAAGAGCCTTGGCCTCGCGGCGGCGCGCGGTGAGGATGTATTCGGTGTAGCCGTTCGGCTGCTCACGCCCCTTGAAGATGAGGTCGCAGGCGGCCTTGAAGGCGACGCCGTCAAAGGCGGGTGCCATCGGCTTGTAGACGGGATCACCCGCGTTCTGCTTGTCGACCACGACCGCCATGCGCTTAAGCGATTCCATCACCTGCGCCTCGGTGATGACGCCCTGATGCAGCCAGTTGGCAAGGTGCTGGCTGGAAATGCGCAAGGTGGCGCGGTCTTCCATCAGGCCGACATCGTGGATGTCGGGCACCTTCGAGCAGCCGACGCCCTGGTCGATCCAGCGCACGACATAGCCCAGGATGCCCTGGCAATTGTTGTCGATCTCCTGCCTGACGTCATCAGGCGCCCAGTTCGACTTCGACACCGGAATGGCGAGGATGTCGGACAGTTTTGCGCGCGGTCCGCCCCTGGCGAGCTCCTCCTGGCGCGCGATCACGTTGACCTGGTGGTAGTGCAGCGCGTGCAGCGTCGCCGCGGTCGGCGAGGGCACCCAGGCGGTGGTGGCGCCGGCCTGCGGATGGCCGAGCTTCTGCGCAAGCATGTCCGCCATCTTGTCGGGGGCGGCCCACATGCCCTTGCCGATCTGGGCGTGGCCGGGCAGGCCATCGATCAGGCCCATGTCGACATTCCAGTCCTCATAGGCCTTGATCCAGGCCTGCGCCTTCATCTCGTTCTTGCGGATCATCGGGCCCGCTTCCATCGAGGTGTGGATCTCGTCGCCGGTGCGGTCGAGGAAACCGGTATTGATGAACATGATGCGCTTGGAGGCGCGCTGGATGCAGGCCTTGAGGTTGACGGTGGTGCGCCGCTCCTCGTCCATGATGCCGACCTTGAGCGTGTTCTCGGGCAGGCCGAGCATCTTCTCGACGCGGTCGAAAATCTCGCAAGTCAGCGAGACCTCGTCCGGGCCGTGCATCTTCGGCTTGACGATGTAGGCAGAACCAGTGCGGCTGTTCTTGACCTTGGAATTGCCCTTAAGGTCGTGGATCGCGAGCAGGCCCGAGACGGCGGCGTCCAACAGTCCTTCCGGAACTTCCTCGCCCTTCTCGTCGAGCACCGCGTCGGTGAACATGTGGTGACCGCAATTGCGCATCAACAGCAGGCTGCGGCCGTGCAGCTTGAGCTCGCCCTTGCCGTCCGGCGTCTTGTAGAGGCGGTCGGAATTGAGCGAACGCGTCAGCGTCTTGCCGCCCTTCTCGAAATCGGCCGACAACGTGCCGTTCATCAGGCCGAGCGTGTTGCGGTAGACCAGCACCTTGTCCTCGGCATCGACCGCGGCGACCGAGTCCTCCATGTCCAGAATGGTGGAGACCGCGGCCTCCATGATCATGTCGGCGACGCCGGCCGGATCGTCCTTGCCGATCGCGCTGCTGCGGTCGACCTTGACCTCGATATGCAGGCCGTTGTTGACGAGCAGCACGGCGCTCGGCGCGGCCGCATCGCCCTGGAAGCCCGCGAACTGCGCGGCGTTCTTCAGTGCGGTGGCGTTGCCGCTCTTCAGCTTCACCGCGAGCTGGCCCGCGACGACGCTATAGGCGGTGACGTCGGTGTGGCTGCCGGTCGCGAGCGGCACGGCGTTATCGAGGAACGCCTTGGCCTTGGCGATCACCTTGTCGCCACGCGCCTTGTTGTAGCCCTTGCCGCTCTCGGACGGGTCGTGCGGGATCGCATCGGTGCCGTAGAAGGCATCATAGAGCGAGCCCCATCGCGCATTCGCCGCGTTCAGCGCGTAGCGCGCATTGGTGAGCGGCACCACGAGCTGCGGGCCGCAGATCTTGCCGATCTCCTCGTCGACATTGGCGGTCTCGACCTTCTGCGTCGCCGGCTCCGGGACGACATAGCCGATCTCCTTTAGGAAGGCGGTGTAGGCATCGAGGTCGAACGCCTTGCCCTTGCCCGCGCGGTGCCAGTCGTCGATCTTGGCCTGCAGATTGTCGCGGAATGCGAGCAGCTCGCGGTTCTTCGGTCCCAGCTCCTTGATGATGCCGGCAAGCCCGGCCCAGAACGCATCCGGCGCGATCCCGGTTTTCGGGGCCGCTTCCTTGGCGATGAAGTCAAACAGGACGGGTGCGATCTTCAATCCGTGAGCGTCGACGCGTTTCATGATGGGCTTTCTTGTTGGAAATGGCTGTTTTTGGCTGCTTTTGACCCGACAGCAGCAAAATGCGCCCACGCGGGGCGGCTTTCCGGACCTATTAGCCCCAAAAAAGAGGCCGTGAGAAGACCCCCGGGGGCTTGTCAAAATGTCAAGGAGAGGTGGGAGAAGGTCCCACGCACCGGTGTCATTCCCCGCGACCCGGCTACGCTAAGGCTTCGCCGCGGTTGAAGCCCAGGGGCGCCGAAGCTTTAGCGAAGGCGGCAAGCGGGGAATCCAGTACGCCGCGGCTTCTCCGTATCACAACGCTGTTCTGGAATACTGGTCGCCCGGCGAAGCCGAGCGACGACAGCGGGACTAGTCGAGCGTTTCCTTGGTTCGAATCATATCAGGCGGCCTCGGCGAGTTTATAGGACCAGGTGTGGATGACCGGATGGCGGTTCACGTCGTCGATGCCGGCCATGATGCGTTGCTTCAGCTCGTGTTTTGATGTCACCCGGATGTGGCGCAACACCGAGCGAGCAAATTTGGAGAAGAAGCCCTCGATCAGGTTGAGCC
>NZ_JARFML010000038.1 GCF_029167105.1 Bradyrhizobium yuanmingense
GGCTCAACCTGATCGAGGGCTTCTTCTCCAAATTTGCTCGCTCGGTGTTGCGCCACATCCGGGTGACATCAAAACACGAGCTGAAGCAACGCATCATGGCCGGCATCGACGACGTGAACCGCCATCCGGTCATCCACACCTGGTCCTATAAACTCGCCGAGGCCGCCTGATATGATTCGAACCAAGGAAACGCTCGACTAGACGATCGTTTCCGTGAAACCTGCATCCTGGGATCAGGCTGATCGATGGAAGGGAAGGTTTATTGGCGGATTCCTCGTTTTGCGGTCGGCGAAACGAGGAGCTGTATCATGGCAGGATGGCGGCGAGCGGTCGAATTGGCAATGAGCGGTGAAGAGATTGCGACGTTGACGACGCTGTCGCGGTCGCGAACTGAGCTGGCGAGCCGGGTGTCGCGCGCGCAGATGCTGCTGGCGTATCGGGAAAATCCGTCGTTCTGCGCAGTGGGCCAAAGACTTGGGGTCCATCATCAGACGGTGCAGCGCTGTGTCGAGCGAGCATTGGTCGATGGCCCGATGGCGGCCCTCGACGATCGCCCGCGGCCAGGCAAGGAGCCTACCATCACGCCTGAGACCAAAGCCTGGTTGGTGTCGCTGGCGTGCGACAAGGCCAAGGACCACGGCTATCCGCATGAGTTGTGGACGACGCGGCTTTTGGCGCGCCATGCGCGCGAACACGGGCCGGGGGCGGGGCATGTGTGTCTGGCCAATTTGGTCCAGGGCACGATGTGCAAGATCCTCGGCCAGGAGAACATCAAGCCGCACAAGGTACGCTACTATCTTGAAAATCGTGACGCCGAGTTCGAGCAGAAGATGGCGGAGGTCCTGTGCGTCTATCGTGAAGTCGAAGTCCTGAAGAAAGCCGCCGCCAAGGGAAAGCGGCGGGGAAAGCCGGTGACGATCGTCTCCTGTGACGAGAAGCCGGGAATCCAGGCTATCGCAACGACGGCGACGGATTTGCCGCCCAAGCCTGGCGTCCACGCCACCTTTGCGCGCGACCATGAATACAAACGCCATGGCACGCTCAGCCTGCTGGCTGGGATTGATCTGCTCACGGGCCAGGTCCACGCCCTCGTCAAGGATCGCCACCGCAGTCGAGAGTTCATCGAACTCCTCAGGCTTATCGATGCCACCTATCCGCCGAACACGGCGATCAAGCTGATTCTCGACAATCATTCTGCACACATCTCGAGAGAAACAAGAGCCTGGCTCGCCACCCGACCAGCCGGGCGCTTCGAGTTCACCTTCACGCCCAAGCACGGCTCGTGGCTCAATCTCATCGAGGGGTTCTTCTCCAAGTTCGCCCGTTCAGTCCTGCGCCACATCCGGGTCGCCTCAAAACATGAACGCAAGGAGCGCATCATGGCCGGCATCGACGACGTCAATCGCCATCCCGTCATCCACAGATGGTCCTATAAGCTCGCAGAAGCCGCCTGATATTCAAACCAAGAAATCGCTAACCTAGTCTTCGTACGTTCAGGCCGGGGGTTTTGCGCCGCGAACTCAGAGCCTGCTTGCAAAGCAGGACGCGTGTCTGCTGACCGGAACACTCGAGATCACGGGTATTCTAGTTGAGAGCCACGGTAATTCTGTTTTGTCGGTGCATGCGGGGAAATGCCTTCGTCAGCTGATCGTCAGCCAGGCGGTCTATTCAAATATGCTTCGCATTCGCGCTTGGATCGGAGATGGGAATATGACGGGCATTAGCCAGCCTGGCAAATCGCACGTTGGGGCTACTCGAGCCGACGAATCGAGCAGTTCGCGCTCGGCATCAAGTCTCGCCCATGCGGAAGACAGCCAATCGTTCGCCTCCGTCGTGGAGCGGATGCGCTCTGGACCTCAAGGTAGAGCGGCGCCGGTCGCCAGACAGCTGCAAACTTCGGAAGTGGCAGTCCCCATATCTTGGACAGGCGATGAGAAGGCAACAAAGCAACAAATGGACCGCCTTTTGGCGGAGCTTGACACTTGCCGTATTGCGGCCGCGCGCGCGCAAAACCCTTCGGAGGAACAAGAGCTGATTGATCAGCTCGTCAAGGCAGGCTCAAAAGTTCTGGAGTACTACGCAAGCCTACCCCATCACGAAGCGCGCAGAAGTCTGTCCGACGACCAGGCTCGCCGCCTCCGCGACGACGTCCTCGACGCAGGGGACAAATGCAATAAGTTAGCGACCTCGACCATCTACGCCTTGGAGGAGAGCAGGAAGGGTGCGGCCGTCGTGCTCGACCGAATGGTCCAATCCGGCGCTGCCCCCGCTCAGCTGAGCCGTGCGATTTCGAGCGTAGCAAACCGCTATGCGGCCTGCTTGGAGTGGTGGGGAAAAAAGGCATTGCGCTCAGAGCACATGCAGGGCGTTTGCGCCGCCACCATCAATTTACCAAGTACATCAGCCGAGATGCGGCAGGCCGAACAAGCCGGCCTGCGGCTGCACACCGGGTGGGCACTGTTTATGAAGTGCATGCAGCTGCAATCGCGGGTCGCTCTCGCACAGGTCATGATTGAGCCGCAGGCCAGTACCTTCGAACCAGCCATGAAAGATATCGTCATGGCTGAGAATGGACGGGCACGTCTGCTGGGGACCTTCATTGAGGACGTTTTTCCGGCATTCCGCTCGACGTCCAACGCTGTTCTATACAGCAAAGGACGCGCGCTCGACGCTGCGCACTGCGCGGTTTTGGAAGGCGTCATGGAGCGGCTTTCGGAGTTTGCGTTGGGCTTGCAGGACATGGTCTCCAAGCTAAGCGGTGCCACAACAGGTGCCGACCTGCCATTGGAATTGTTGGCTCAGATTGGGGAAGACGCGTGGGTCACTGCGGATGAGATCACGCGCTTCGTGGAACTGCAGCCGAACATGTCGGCCACCATGGCATCAACGGCCGACGCTGCGGCTGCGATAGCGGCCAGCACCGCCGGCGAGGCTTTGGTGGCCGAAGCCTCCACACCGCGCAGGAAGGGGAGAGGCAAGCGCTCACCCGCCGCTGGCGCCATGAGCTCGGCGCCTGGGCGGACGCAGCGACAGGTCGCTACGGCTGAGGAGGCAGCGGCGTTAGGCGCCAAGGTTGTCGTGCTCTCGGACCTCGGTACGAGGAGGCTCGCGAGCGCGGAGGAGGCGCATGCGAGGGCGTCATCGTCGGCGAGCGCACATTTGGCGATCTGGCAAGCACCGCCGTCGTTGGAAGCACTGACGGGGCTTATCGAGCGGCTGGACAAACTCTTGCAATTCGATCTGGCTGGTCAGCAAAGAGCCGTCTCGCAGGCCCGTCAGATGAAACCCGAAGACGTCGAACACGTCGTGGACACCGTGGTCGGGCGCCTTAAAATCCAGGCCGCCGAGATGCAAGCCTGTGTGACCGCGTTGGAGGACCCTCGTCGACGGGTCCTACTCAAGCCTGCGCAAGTGCGCGAAGTGCACGACAAAATAGTCCAGCTCAAGGTGATGCGGTCTGAGGCGCAGGGATTGGCCAAGGCTCTGAACGAGCGAAAGGCCTCGACCTCAACTGATTGCATGAAGACTTACGCCTTTCCGTGCCAGAACTACCTTGAACACTTGCTTGCGGCCGAGGAGTTGGTGCCCGCGGATCTGCCCCGCGCGTTAAAGAGTGAGCCAGGGGTGCTATTTGAGATCAAGCTGCAGCCCAAGGCGCTGCGCATTGGTGTATTGCCGAGCCCGATGTGGGTGCACATCCATACAAACCGGCCGGTATATGCGCGGCAGCTGCTAACGCTCGATGACGCCGATTTCGCTGCTTGCCACGTCAAGTCCAATACGCAACGCGGCTACAATCAGCAGTGGCAGAACGCCCGGGCTGCCATGGGTCACGAAAACGTCGTGGTTCACCGCGGTAAGCTCACGCCTGCATTCTGTAAGTCCTTGTTGGCCACAGTGCATAGTGACATCCCGCGCTATCGAGTTGCAGAGGCGGATCAACAATCGACGCAGGCCGCTCGACATGGGGGCTAGCCTCGCGGCAGAGTACCGATTGTGGTGACTTCAGGCAGACCTCCGAAATCCGGACCCGGCGGTCCCTAATCAGGCTCGTGGGCCTACAGCAGCTCGTAGCCTGGAAGCTTCTAAGACGAAGCCCATTCGCTCTCGGCGCATGGCCAGTTCTGCCGGCCGGCCCAAGTCGACCAAGCTTGCGCTCAACGCAACCTTGCGCACTTATGTGGCGGAGAGACTTGCCGGCGGCGTTGTAGCCCCGAGCGGAGCTTATATTCCGGGCCCCGCCGTTCGGTGGAACGGCCGCCGGCATGGCCGGCGAAAGGATCGACGATGGGCCAAAGCATGGAGCCCTGAGCAGATTGCCCGACGCTCGCTGATCGACCTCCCGGACGACAAGACGATGCGCATCAGCCACGAAGCCATCTATCAGGCTCTCTTCGTTCAGGGCCGCGGTGTACTGCGCAGCGAGCTGATGGCCTGCTTACGAACCGGGCGCGTGTTGCGCGTGCCCAGGGGACGCGTACGCAGGCGGGGCAAGGGCTTTGTCTCGCCGGAGATCATGATCCGCGAGCGACCCGCTGAAGCAGCCGATCGAGCAGTGCCGGGACATTGGGAGGGAGACCTCATTCTCGGTCTTGGCAGCTCGGCGATCGGCACGTTGGTCGAGCGCACGACGCGCTTGACAATGCTACTGCACCTTCCCCGACTGGCGGGGCATGGCGAAGTTCCACGTAAGAAGAACGGACCTGCACTCGCGGGACACGGAGCGGAAGCCGTGCGTGACGCGATCTCGCGCACCATCATCACTTTGCCCGAAGAGCTACGTCGCACGCTGACTTGGGATCAAGGAGCGGAAATGGCTCAGCACGACCGCCTCAAGATCGATGCGGGTATCCAAGTCTACTTCTGCGATCCTCAAAGCCCTTGGCAACGCGGCACTAACGAGAACACCAACGGCTTGCTGCGGCAGTACTTCCCGAAAGGCACAGACCTGAGCATCCACAGCGCCGACGAGATATCCGCTGTAGCAGCGGTCCTGAATGCCCGGCCGAGAAAGACACTGGGCTGGAAAACGCCGGCAGAAGCGCTTGACGAATTATTATCATGAGTGAAAAATTGGGTGTTGCGACGACCGTTTGAATCCGCCGTTCTATCCAACGGAGCTGTGGAAGTTGTTCACGTACTTCGACGAACGTATCGGAGCCTGGCTCCGACGGAAGTACAAGCCGCTCAAAAGGCACCGGGGACGGGGCTTGCGGCGGCTGAACGGCATTGCGAAGCGCAACCCCTCGCTCTTCGTCCACTGGGCGCGCCTTGGTCACGCAACGGTTGGGTAACAGAGCCGGATGATGCGAGAGTATCACGTCCGGTTCTGTGAGGGGCTGAGGGTGAAACTCCCTCGGCCCACTCGACAGTTCTTCTGCGGCGAAGAGTTCTTCCAGCACCGCCTGGTGTTCGATCGCTCCTCATTGACGCGCTGGCGCCAGCGCATGGGCGAGGAGAAGCTGCAAGCCCTGCTGCAGGAGAGCCTTGCGGTCGCCACCAAGACCGAAGCGATCAAGCCGTCCGATCCCAACGGCGCCATCGTCGACACCACGGTGCAGCCCAAGAACGTGATGTTCCCAACCGACGCACGACTTCTGAACCGCGCCCGTGAGATCCTGGTGCGGCTCGCCAAGGCCGCCGGCATCACGCTGCGTCAGGCCTACGGGCGGGTCGGCAAGTTCGCGCTGATCAATCACCAGCGCTATGCCCATGCCAAGCAGTTCAAGCGCGCCAACCGGGCCTTGAAGACGCTCCGAACCTATCTGGGTCGCGTCATCCGTGACATCGGCCGCAAGCTCGGTGGCAACGCTGACCTGCTCGGTGGGATCGGGTTGGAGCGCATGCTGGCGCGGGCGCGACGGGTGCTTGAACAGAAGCAGCACCAGCGTGGACCGAAGGTCTACTCGCTGCACGCTCCGGAGGTGGAGTGCATCGGCAAGGGCAAGGCCCACCGGCCCTACGAGTTCGGGGTCAAGGTTTCCGTTGCCACCACGCTATCGCACGCCAGGGGTGGCCAGTTCGTCACCCATGTGAATGCGAATTTCACGGATCGTGAGCGTTGATTTCGGACGATCGTGAGCACTGAACTCAGACGATCGTGAGCAGCCCGCTACGGCCGATGGGGAGATAGAGTCAGGGTGACGGCTGCCCGTCAAGGGCGATGGTTTTGGCGCTGCGTTTTCGCATGCTTTCACCGGAGAGCTGGAGGCGGTGGGCGTTATGCACGAGGCGATCGAGAATGGCGTCGGCGACCGTGGGGTCCCCGATGGCTCCATGCCAGGTGTCTACGGGGAGCTGACTTGTGACGATTGTGGGTGCGCGGCCATGGCGGTCCTCGAGGATCTCGAGCAGGTCGCGGCGTTCGGCGGCAGTGAGCACGGACAAGCCCCAATCGTCCAAGATCAACAGCTGAGCGCGGCCGAGACTTTTGAGGAGCCGGGGGTAACGTCCGTCCCCGCGAGCGAGCGCGAGGGCTTCGAAGAGCCTCGGGACGCGATGATAGAGAACGGAGCGATTGTCGCGGCAGGCCTTGTGGCCGAGAGCACCGGCTAACCAACTTTTGCCCAGGCCGGTGGCGCCGGTGACGAGCAGGTTCTCGTGGCGATCGATCCAGCGGCCTTCGACGAGCTTGGCGAAAACGGCGCGATCGATGCCACGCGGGGTACGCAGATCAACGTCTTCGACGCAAGCATTCTGGCGCAACGCGGCGATCTTGAGGCGCATGGTGAGCCGCCTGGTGTCGCGTTCGGCGGCTTCGCGGTCGACCAACAGGCCGATCCGATCTTCGAACGGCATGGCTTCGAGATCGGGTAATCGGCGCTGCTCCTCGAAGGCCTTGGCCATTCCGCTGAGGCCGAGCTCGATCAGCCGTTCGTGGGTTGGGTGGTTGAGCATGCATGGTCTCCTTTGCTTCAGTGGAAGTAGTCGCGGCCGCGGATGTTGCCGTGGCGCAGGGGTTGGTGCTCGAAAGGCTCGTCGTCGAAGAGAGAGCGATCGAGACCGTTCTGGAGAATCGATCGGATGGAGGCGACGGAGCGCGCCTTGATGAGGATGCCGCGCCGGCAGGCCGCGTCGACGCGTTCGGCGCCGTAGCTTTTGGCCAGCGCCAGAATGCCGAGGCAGGTTCGAAAGCCCTGTTCTGGATGAGGCCGGGCTTCGATCACGGCCTGGAAGAACGCTGCAGTCGAAGGGCCGATTCGCTCGCCGGCGGCGATCACCGCGGCGGGGGTCCATTTGCCGTAGCGGCGATGCGCGCTGGGCATGTGGTCGGCGATGGTGGTGTGTCCGCGCCGGTTGGGGGCGCAGGCATGGCTGGCGATGCGCCGAGGATTTTCGCGCGGTAGCCGACCGGGTGGAGCAGACGCTCGGTCTTACCGACCAGCCGCGCGCCATCGTCATCCATGAGAAAGATGGGCGAAGGCACGCCCATGTTGTCTGGTCCCGCATCGACGCAGACATGATGCGGGCGATTAATCTGCCATTTTACAAGACAAAGCTCATGGAGCTCTCGAAGGAGCTCTTTCTCGAAAACGGCTGGGAGCTGCCCAACGGCTATCGGGTGGACAAAGGGAAGAACCCCCTTAACTTCACACTCGCGGAGTGGCAGCAGGCCAAGCGCCTCGGGATCGATCCCCGCGAAGTGAAACAGACGCTCCAAGGCGCCTGGCAGGCCTCCGACAATTTGCAGGCGTTTCAGCACGCGCTCGAAGAGCGCGGCTACTTCCTTGCTCGGGGCGACCGACGTGGCTTCGTCGTCATCGACCTGGAGAACAAGGTCTATTCCCTCTCGCGCTATGCCGGAGTGAAGAACAAGGACCTTAAGTCGAAGCTGAGCGAGCCCGAACGTCTGCCCGATGTCGGGCAGACGCAAAGGCTCGTGTATCAGCGCGTGAGCAGACAGCTACGCGCCTACATCGCGCAGAAGAAAGCCGAGCTCAAAAAGGAAATGGAGCCGTTGCGGACGCAGGCGATGGATATCTCCCGGCGCCAGCGCGTAGATCGCAAAGTGACGGAGCTCAAGCTTCGCGAGCGCGAAAGAAACGAGGTGAAAGAACGCGCCGGACGTTTCCGGCGCGGACTCGGTATGATTTTCGACGTGTTGACCGGGCGGTTGTTCAAGCTGCGCCGCCAGAACGAGCAGGAAGCCGCCAAGGCTTACCTGCGCGACAAGGCGCACCGCGAACAGTCAAGCAACACGCAGCTCAGAGAGCGTCAGAAGATTCAGCTCAAAATCGATGCCCTGAAAAGCCAGCATCGCGACGCACGCGTCGCGCTGGCGCGTCAGGTCGGCCAGACCTTGCAGGATCTTCGCCGCAATGAGCATGAGCGCGAGCATGGCCGCGAGCGCGAAGGACCCGAGCTCGAAATGTAAAGGAGGCGTCAGATGAATTCTCTCGTTCCGTTAGCGAACCCCTCCAGTCTGCCCGCGCCTGTGCCTCTCGGCACGGCAGCGTGGCAGTCACCCGCGCAAGTGTCTTCCCATGAACCGGGCGCGGTCTGGATGGGCCTGCTGCCCGGTGACCGCCCGGCGGGGTGGCGCGACGACACGCATGTGAACGTCATAGCCACCAACCGCAGCGGCAAAGGCGTATCGATTCTCATCCCCAACCTTATCCTGTGGCCCGGCTCGGCCTTCGTTCTCGACCCGAAGGGAGAGAACGCGCTTGTAACGGCACGCCGCCGCGCGAGCGGTTCGGCGTATTGCGAAGGCCTCGGTCAGAAGGTGCACATTCTCGACCCGTTTGACGAGGTGCGCCGACATGACGATGCGTTTGCCGACCTCAAGGCGCAGTTCAATCCACTCGACTTGCTCAACCCCTCCAATCCAGAAGCGGTTCAGACGGCAGCCGCCATTGCGGACAGTCTCATTGTCGTCGAGAACGCAGGTGACCCATTCTGGGCGGAAACGGCCCGGGCTCTGCTTTCGGGGCTGATGCTCCACGTGGCGTCCAGCTCGTCCTTTAAATCGTCCGAGCGCCATCTCGGCCTTGTGCGGCGCCTTATCATGGAGGGCGATGCTCAGGCACGGAAACTCGCGGCGCTGGCAGCGCCTGACAAGAAGGCGCCAAGCGGCATCACGTTCCTTGCAACTGCCATGGAGCGCAATCCAGCCTTTGGCGGAGTCGTGTCGCAAACCGGTGCCATGCTGACCGACCTCTCGAGCTCGCCGCGCACGCTCACCGGCGTTCTCGCGTCTGCTCGCACCGCCACTGACTTCCTGGCCGATGAGCAGATGCAGCGTTGCGTCTCAAAATCCACCTTCGCGCTATCGGACTTGAAGACAACCGCCAAAGGCATGACGCTGTACGTCTGCCTGCCGCAGCGGATGATGGAAACGCATTACCGCTGGCTGCGGATGATGACCACGCTGTTCACCCGGGAGATGGAACGCACGCGGGGACAGCCTGCCGCAGGTTATCCGGTGCTTGCCGTGCTCGACGAGTTTCCGCTCCTGCGCCGAATGCGTTCGCTTGAGAACGCGGCGGCGCAGATTGCGGGATACGGCGTAAAGCTGATGTTCGTCTCCCAGACGCTCGCCCAGCTCAAAGACCTTTACAAGGATAATTGGGAAACGCTTGTCGCCAATGCCGGTACGAAGCTGTTCTTCTGCAATGACGACCATTTCTCGCGGGACTATGTCTCGAAGCTCGTCGGCGAGTGCGAGGTCATTCGCCAGATTCGCTCGGACAACAACGCCGAGAGCCTGACATCGACCATGACCGACACGACGGGGTTTAGTCAAAGCACCGGACTTTCGGTTGGGACGGGCTTGTCGATAACCAACAATCCCAACGGCACCACGGGCACATCCTCAAGCAATTGGGGCGAGACTCAGGGCCACGCCCATTCCACCTCGACCAGCGAGAGCTCGGCGACGAGCCGCTCGCGCACTCAGGGTGTTTCGGAGAGCATTCAGAAGCGGCCCCTGATCACGCCCGATGAAGTGGGCCGCCTGTTCGGCAACCCCAAGTCCATGCGCGGCCTTGGGCTGCTGCCGGGCATGCAGCCGCTGGCGGTCGCGTGCGTCGCGTATTTTCGCTTCGAGCTATTCCGGGGCTTGTTCGATCCGCATCCGGACCATCCCCGGCCTCCAACGCTTAAGCAGCTTGTCGTGGTGCGGCGCCAGGAAGAGCGGCAGCGGGCAATGGCGATCTGGCGGAATCAGAAGGAGGACGAGAAGCGCGCCGCCGAGGGCTACCGCCGTGCGCGCCTGTCTTATCTTGAGGAAGTGGCGAAGGAACGCCGTCAGGCAGAAGAGGCGCATTTGGCCGTGATGGTGGAAGAGAAGGCACGGCGCAAAGCTGCGCGGCGTGCGTCCATCGAGGAAAACCTCATTATCGCGGCGACTGCAATTGTGGGCGGACTTGCCCTGTTCGGCGTGTGCTATGGGGTGCTCTGTTGGTTGCGATGGATGTATCCGAGCAATGGATTCTGCCACCACGAAGTCACGGCATGGGCAAGGTTCTGGTGCTACGAACTGATGCCTCGATAAGGGTGTCGCGCTTAATCGGCTGCTTCGCGCTCCACATCCGTGCCGCGATTTCGCGTTCTTCCTCGCCCATCACGTCGAGGTAGATGGCGGTGGTTTTGATATCCGCATGGCCAAGCCAGCGCTGGACAAGGTTCAGCGGCACGCCGCTGCGGATGGCATGTATCCCGAAGCTGTGCCGCAGGCCTTTAGCCGTTGCATGCGGGCCGCCGGTAATGCCGGCGGCCTTCATCACGTCTTTGACCAGCGTCCATGCGCGGCTGCGCGACCATGGCCAAAGCCGGTCCTCTGGCTCCGCTGCATGATGCACCTCGGCAATACGCGCGAATAATTCGGGAGGCAATGGAATCTCGCGGACGACGATCTTCTTGCGCTTTTTGAGCGAGCGGACGGCAACGTATCCGGTCTCGCGCTCCACTGCGGACGCAATGACGGAAAGGGCCTCCGAGATCCTGCACCCGGCATTTGCGAGAAGGAGACAGAACGTCCCGACCTCCGGACGGGGCCAGGTCGCGGCGCGCTCGATGAATCGAGCGCGTTCGGACGGTGTCAGGTACTTCCGTCCCCCGGACCGGGTGTAGAGACTGCCGTCATAAGGCGATGAACTGCGCATGGTGGCTCCCGCGTCGGCAGAACGACGTGGAGCGACAGTTTTGCCTATTCTGTTGAGTGGCCCGGAAGCGCCCGATTTTACGAGCGTTTCAGCGATTTAATGCTCGCATTGTTAACATCACGATCCGATTTAGGCAACGATAAGACAGGCCCATCCTTGCAGACAGGACACTTTAGGCAATTCTGTCTTGCGGCTCCCAAGCGTCTGAACAAGCCTCACGGAATCCGCCGGAGGCGTTTTTGATTCTTGTTTGTTCAATCAAGGGAGCTGCAAGTGACTGACCCGGAACACGTCCGCTCTGTGGCGGAGGAGAACTACCGGCGCAACCAGCAAACGCCGATGGCAAGCGAGCAGGCCATTCCTGACGCCATCACCCGCAACACTTACAACGCCGAACTTGCCCGCCAGCGGGCGAATGACGGCAAGTGAACCATCTGGGGCGCTGCTTTCGGGCAGCGCCCTTTTCATTCATGGGGATGATACGATGACACGCGCATGGATTGCGGCGCTGGCGCTCGCGGCGTTGTGGCCGCTGGAGACAAGTGCCCAGCAAATCGAATGGAAACAGGTCCTGAACACGCCAAAAGGCCTAAACTTGCCCAGGGACCGCAAGGTGGACATCCTCGGCATTGCGCCGGGAGATACCTACGACGAAGCCAAGACAAAGCTCAACGCATTGCTGGCGGAAGATGCCAAGCTCGCGGGGCCAGCGGCTCCGAAGAGCGGTGACGCGGTCACCCAAATGGAGCGTGCCGCGTCCGGCCAGATGTTCGGCGTGGCGAGGCGTGGGCCGCTCATGGAGTCGCGACGGCAATTCCGCATCCCGGTGGACAATACCTCCGTCACGGTCAGCTACATTGCCGTTCTCAACCTTCAACGCGAGTATCCGGGCTCGGGCAAAGACAAAATCCGGGAAGAAATCATCGTGGTGGTGAGCGCCCCGTCGTCCGGCTCACAGGTGCTCGGCGTGAAACGCCAGATTCGCTATGAGCAGCAGGACCAGCCGCGCGTCTCGGAGCTCATGCGGGCTCTCGGCGACAAGCTCGGCGGCCCACCGCAGGTCTATGTGCCGGTCTACCGCTTCCAGTTTGACAACGGGCGTCTGGTGACGCCGCCCGGCGCGAACATCAATTCCTGTCAGACCTCGTATGCGACCGAAGGGGAAAACGCGGCGCGAGACATCAATCACACGGGCCAGTGCGACGTGGTGATGGACGTGCTCATAGGAACCGGCATATCTGCGGACCATGCCCGCACGGTGACGTTCACCTTGAGCGCAACGAATGCACCAAGCTCAATCTGGGTGCTGATTTCGGGTACTTCCGAAGCTACGTGAACGAGGTGCAGCGCCGCCAGACCGGGGCGCAGCCCAAACTGTAGTGGACACGGGAGGGGCGCGGAAAGCAGCCGGGCCCCTCCCTCGCGCACCTTTAATATTCCTGCGGCAGGAGGATGACCCGGTCGGTGCACCACAAGGTGATGCCGGGCTCAGGGAAGTCGGTGAAAGCAATGTCCTTGCTGTGAACCACGGTGCCGTTGCCGTCTTCACAGGTCAACACGGCCGTACTGCCGGACACTGCAAGCTTCCAGCACTGGAATGGCTCACCACTCACCTTCGGCTCGAAACGCTGGGCCAGCGCGATTTCGTCCAATAGCCAATAAGCGCCTGCCGTGTCGGCCACGTATTTGGCGCCATCGGTGTAGGTCACCTGGCTGTTGAGCGGATGCCGGTACCAGTGCTCCGTCCCGGTGTAGTGTCCAATCTCCTTGAATATCTCTGCATTCATATCTGCTCTCTTTCTTCAGCTCTGGTTGGATTGCGCTGATGCAACCCTGGCCCTCGCCGAGAGCGGGGTGTGCAAGTGGCCAGCAGAATCTGCGGAAGGCTTGGTGCGGGCTGGAGCGCAGTGACGACACGGCCCGCTGATTGTGCTGGCCGCGCGCCGATGGGGCGGCGCCCCTAAGCCTTAGGCAAGCGGAGCGGGAGACATGCAGCCGCAAGACCGCCACTTAAGGGCGCGGGACCGACTGTGGCCGCGAGACCGGTTAAAAAGGCACCCGTGCCGAAGGGCAGTGATAGCGACGCCGGGACGGCGGGACCGAGGCCGAGTGCGTCCGGCGAGAGGTTCAATATGCCTTTTCGCGAGGGATCGTCACCGAATGGCCAAGACAAACGTTCCGCCTTCCGCGCGGCAACGGCTTGGCTTGGTGAGCCGTCAGGCGAATAGAGCCCGGCCCAACCGCAGCGCGGGCGCGCCAAAGCGATGAAATTCATCTAGTCTGCGCGACATCCAGCCATGGCTTTGTCCAAACGGAGCTGCCGTGATGTCGTTTACGGGACCGCGCTTGCAGGACCTGCACGGGGCCACGCTGTTGATTGGCAGTGGACTGTCGGGAGAAGCGTCCAACGGTCTTCCGGCCGGGGGCATCGTCGCCGCCGCAATCTTCGAGCGCCTGTTTGCCTATTCAGGGCGCCAGGACGGCCAGACGATTTGGAGACGATGGGCGTGGTCCACGCCATTCGAGCAGCTTCTCAACGGCCACCCCGATCCGGACATGCTCGATGAGGTCTTCAGGCTTTCCTATGGGGGCACCACCCTCAACGAATGGCAGATTAAGCTCGCGCATCTGGTCCGGGAAGGGCATGTCGGCGCGATCATTACCACCAACTACGACTGCTGTCTTGAAGCGGCACTGGCACAGGCCGATGTCGATTACCTTGCCGTCGTTTTGGAGCAGGACAAGCCGCGCCCCGAACAGCTGCCTTTCTTTAAGATTCATGGATCCGTCGATCGCAGGGAAGAACCGCTTGTTTTAAGTCTTCGCCAGGAGGGCATGCTCGCTCCGTGGAAGGAAGAATTGTTTCGCGCCCTATGCAGGGACAAACCCGTCTATGTGATCGGCTATTCGGGTCGGGATTTTGATATCTGTCCGGTTCTGCTCGATACGGCTTATCGGGACCTTTATTGGCTTGATCTCCCGGACCGGACGCCCACCCCTGATGTGCACGAACTGAGCGCCAATCTTCGCTTTGCGGTCGAGCACCCCGAGAAGGTCAAACGCTTCAGTCGCGTGCGCGGCACCTTCAGCGACCTTCTCGACATCAAGAACGAATTCATCCCGGCGCGGGACGGACAATCGGTTGTCGATCGCGTCTTTGCGCAGTCCAGCCGCGACGCGTTTGCGTATGGCCTGTGGGCCGCCGAACTCTTTCAGGCGATTTCCTGCCGCTCGGTCGCGCAGGATGTCTTCGACCGCCTGGAGCCGCCCGATGCGGCGGGCCGGGCACGCGTCTTACAACTTCGCTCTGATCTCGAAGAGCGCCGGGGCGCCTATCGGACATCCGCCGCCACCCTCTCGCGCGTTGCCAAAGAGTACGAGGCGCTTGAAGACTGGAATGAGGCGATACGCGCCAGCGTTCAGATTGCGTGGCGCATGTACACCGGGCTTTGGCTCGGAAAATTCCTGATGGCCTGCTGGAGAGCCAGCCGCTACGTCGCCTTCGTGCGGAAAAAGCGCTGCCCCGCGCTGGATGAAACGCTCGCGGAAAGCCGGTTGGCATACCTGATGGTTCTCCGGTACGCGGCGCTAAAACAGCTTCCGGTCATCCGCAAGCTCGTGCGGTTACCCGCTGTGCGCAGACGCATTCTCGCGCGCGCTTCGCCCGGGCTGGCGGCGTTTCGCGCGAGAGGGCTCTGGCAGGAACATTATCTGCTCGCCAAGCAGCTGGAGGGTCTTCGGCTGGCTGATGACGCCGCAACCAGGCACAGATTGCTCCCCTCTACTTTGGGATTCGGGCAGCTCGGCAATCTGGTCGGTGACGCGTCCGCCTACCGCAATGGCGTCGCGCGGACGTCGTCACGCTCCGAAGCCTTGCTGGATGGCCTGAGCGTCTACGGCCTCGATCCGGAATACTGGAAATTCCATTCGGAGGTGCGTCAAGATCTAACGCCAGAAGCCCGCCACATCCATACCGCAACAAAGGCACTTGAGGCTTATGGCCGCTGCCAGTTGGGCATTTCCGCCTATATCCTCAATGCTGGGAAACTCTGTCGCCTGTATATCGCGGAGTTACGGTCGCGCTATGCCGCCGGCAAGATGAGATAAATCTTTCCACCCATGCCTTTGGATGTATCGAGGCAATTAGTGACTATCGTGGCGCCGCGGGCTGCCGGGCGGACCCCGTCACGGTCGGAGACTGGGCTGGATGGCCTTGCCGCTTATGATCTCGAACCGGAATACTGGAAGTTCTGTGCCACCGTGCGTGGTGATCTGGCGCCCGCGTGCACGCGGCACTCAAACACCTGCCGATGCTTTGCTAGCCTACGGAGACTGTCAGCTCGGTCTTATTGCCCGCGTGTTGAATGCCCGGAAGCTCTTGGCGCTTGTTTCTCGAAACTTCTAAGCCCGACGGCCGACAGAAGCGATTTGCAGGCTCTATGGCCAGGCTTGGAAGAAAGGCGAAAGCCAATTGGGCTTAACGCTTCGCGGGTGCAACTTGTTGGATACTTACCTGGGCGTCGACGGCCTGCAGGACGAGGTCGATCCGGAGAACGCGGTGTTACCCGGCGCATCTTTGGGTGGATCATTCGCAAGAACGACAATTCCAATCGTGGCAGCGTAGAATGCGAGCGCGAAAGCGCTTATCCGGTAGAATCCCGGCGTCAGGCCGAGATGAAAATTCATGGTCGGTGTCATCGTTCGTGCGGCTTCAGTATAAGTTTTCAGGTAACAGGCTTCGCATTTTGCCAAACACGCTCGAAATGCTCAATATAAATCCGGTAAAGCTCTGTTTTCGCAGACAATTCGTAACATGGCGCATTGACGGCATCCGTTTTTGCCAGAAACATTCCGACAAGAGCAACATCCTCCGTGGCGTAAAGGCAGATGCCGGGTGCAGCGTTGTAAAGCTTGATTTTTAGGGTTCCCGGGCCGGTGTTTTCCCTGAGGATATTTTTTAGCCGTTCAATGTTCGATTCGATTCCTGCGACATAGCTGTCTTTAGTCTCGTGCAACTCCGGAAACCGGACATCCACAAACGGCGATGCTGGATCGACCAGTGCGATACGGACTGAAGCGCCATGCTTATCGCCGATACGATCGGTTGCCGGCGATGCTTTCGCGCGAGGGATAGTCACCGAATGGCCGGGACAGACGTTCCGCTCTCTCGCGGCAATCGGCGTGACGCCCGCGCTACATCTTGGGTTGACGGGGGACTACCGGCTTAGATTTGGCGGCGCGTTCCCTGGCGAGTTTGCGACCCAGCTTGATGATTGTCTCAAATCTTCCGGCCAGTCCTTGCCGCACGACCGATGATAGTTGCGGATGGCACCCGGCAGGCGCGGGTCCACTTCGCGCAGGTATCGTTCTGTCAAAAGATGCAGATAAGGCTTCCAGATTCGCCGAAAGAAATCGGCCAAATCCTCCTCCGTATGACATACGCCGGGCCAGAGCTCGGGAGCTTCCTTGGGAAGCGTAATGGCTTTTTTCCGCTTGGATCTAGTACCGGTCATCCGGCCCAATCTAAACAATGCGGTAAATTGATACCATAAGTTTTTTGAAGTGTAAGTATCGAGCAGGCCAAGTGCGCGTTTTTCGCCGGAGAAAAAGGGCTAATCGGCTGGGCGCGGCCATTAGTTCTTGATACGTTCCAGCCATGGTTGCAGACTCAGTTCTTGGGAGACTCACCATGAAATTCCGAAATCTAGAGCAGCTAAGCACCGGAAAGAGCGGAAACACCATGAACCTAGCGGTGCCGCTGCCGCGCACGCCGGATGGCCGGGTGTATCGCTACTCACCGAACGAGCAGGCGCATCCGAGGCATTTTGTCCTTGGCGATTACAACGCGGACCACGTCGCGTCTGAAGAGTCGCGCAAGAGGATGAAGCTCTCGCCGCGATCGAAGCAGACCGTATGCCCATATAGCGGCGTCGTCGGCGACGATCGGGAATTTCTGCATCCGGATGACGCAAAGGCGGCTCTGGCAACGGTCAAACACGCCGCCTTCTCCGATGTGGAAGCGGAATTCTCCCGTATCATTGAAGGCTTCAACCGCAAGATGGGATCCAACAGCTTTCTGAAGATCACAGCGAAGGTCGAAAAGAAATACCGGCCAAAGCCGCGATTTTCACGCCGAGACCTGATGCGTGAATTGGTGTGCGAGCATTGCAGCCGGGATTACGGTGTCTATGCCATCGCGCTGTTCTGCCCCGATTGCGGCGCGCCCAATCTGCGGCTGCACTTCGCGCGCGAAGGCGTGCTGGTCGGCTCGCAGGTCGATCTCGCGGACTCACTCGCGGCCGAACAGGAAGAACTTGCCTACCGGCTGCTCGGTAACGCGCATGAAGATGTGCTGACCGCCTTCGAGGCCACGCTCAAGGCTGTCTACCTCCACGGGATGACGCAAAGCGGACAGACTCCCAAGCCCGTGAAAAACGACTTCCAGAACATGGAGTACGCGCAGCGCCGGTTTCAGGAAATCCAACTCGATCCCTTCGCCGATTTGAGCGATGCCGAACTCGAAGCCTTGCGCCTCAACATTCAAAAGCGCCACATCATCGGGCACAATCTCGGCGTGGTGGACGATAAATTTGCTGTCCATGCGCAGGACGCGCAGGTCGGCCAGACCGTTCACCTGGTCGGCGCCGATATCCGGGAATTCGCGGCGATCTGCCGGAAGGTCATCGACCGGCTGGACGATTGGCTGGCCGGTCAGGCCAGCCAGGGGGTGCATCAAGGACGCGCCCTGCCCCCTCCGCAGAAAACGCAATCCGAGCCAACCGATCCGCTCGACAAGCTCGATACCTCGTTATCGAAGCTGGCGCGACGGGCGGGCTTGTGGATGGCGCAGAACTGCGGCGATGAGTGGGATTCCTTCATCGACAGCGAAGTATTTGCGCAAGCTTTCTCAGAAAGCCAGCTGCGCGACATTCAGGATGCGCTTGCGGAGCTGGAAGCGGAGGGGATGATCGCCTGTTCGCATACCTTATCCGATTTGCCGCGCGTCCGGCCACAGGTCGAACTGTTCGCCATGTTCGACCCGCTGGCGCACGGTCACGATCCGGTGGCCGATGCCGCCGAGCTCGCCCACAAGGCACTCGAAGAAAACGAAGCCGTCGATGTCGGTGAACTGCACGCCGCCACGGGCTGGCCCCTGCGCCGGTTCAATCCGGCGATAGCCATCGTCATCAGCCATGTCGGAGAAGGACGCGTGAGCGGGGAAACGTACAGCGAATATCCATCGCGTCATTTCCATCTGATTGCGCAGGACCGCGTGGCACTCAAGCAGTTCATCGCCCGCTTGAAACAGTAACGCCGCACGCAATCTCGTGGGGCGGAAACTAAGCGTTACTGCTGCAAAAATATGCGGTGCTCATACCGCTTAACATCGGCGAGATCCTTCAGGCCGAATTTGTTCCCTAAGTAACCTTGCGTCTCAAAATCCCTAACACGTCGAATGTCATTTGACGCGCTGGCGCAAATAGGCGGCATGAAGCCGGTCAGCATCATCGGCGATCACATGGCCTACGCGCTCAAGGGCAAGCAATAACGTTTCGGTCTCGTCCAGCGTGATGTGATTATCAGAGGCGCGCAAAAGCATTCGCAAGCCGATCAGACTCGGTCTCCCGGTAAGTAACGCCATGCTGCTGTGCGAGCGCGACAATAATGGCGTTGGCGCTTTCAGTGGCTTGGTCGGACTTGGATTCACTCATAAGGGCATCCTAGCAGAAATGGCCTGGACATGCACGAACTCATCGCTCGGTTCATGCTGTCCAAGGCCATTGTCTTGATCTGAAAGTAGAGCCCGGCGGCGTTTGCCGACGCGCCCGAAAATTCTCAGAAGTCAGCCAATCGGCAAAAGGACCTGATTTGGAGATGGACAGACTGCACGACTGATCAATTGTCACTGCGCGCCTGCGAGCGCGTAGCTCGTGCTTCTCCCTCCGCCCTCTTCTTTGACGAGGATACCCATATCGATAAGTTCGTTGATATCGCGTAGCGCTGTGTCTGGAGAGCACTTCTCGATGATTGCATATTTGGTTGATGTCAGCTTGCCAAAAAATCCATCGAGAAGCCGATTGAGCATGTCGCGCTGGCGCGCGTTGATCTTGGCCTGCGCATGCTTTTTCCAAAATTCTGCGCGAACAAATATGTCCTGTAGGATTTTGTCCGCGCCATCAAGAGCGCGATCGAGGCACCCCAAGAACCAGGACAACCATGCAGTCACGTCGAGATGTGCGGCTTTTTGCGTGCGCTCTAGCACATTATAATAGTCGTTACGTTCGGCACGGATCTGCGCCGACATACTATAAAAGCGCTGCTTGCTGTTTTCTGCCCGCGCGAGCGCCATGTCCGCGATGGCGCGCGCAATCCGGCCGTTCCCGTCGTCGAACGGATGGATCGTAACGAACCAAAGATGAGCCAGCGCCGCGCGGATGATCTTGTCTGTTTTGTCCTCAGTCTCGAACCATTTCAGGAACGCGGCCATCTCGTTTGCCAATTTGTTCGCAGCCGGAGCTTCATAGTGAACGCGCGGCCTGCCCTCCGGGCCTGAGACAACTTGCATGGGCCCAGTCGCATCATCGCGCCAAGAGCCAACGACGATTTTGCGCATATGGCTGCGTCCCGTAGGAAACAGCGAAGCATGCCATCCAAACAGCCGTTCGTCGGTCAGGGGCTTGCTGTAGTTCTGGGTGGCGTCCAGCATCATCTCCACGACGCCTTCGACATTGCGGTCGGCGGGTGCGAGTGCGCCTGCATCGATTCCAAGACGCCTTGCGATGGATGAGCGGACTTGTTCGTGATCGAGGTTCTCCCCTTCGATCTCGCTGGATTTAATGACGTCTTCCGTCAGTGTCTTGAGGACAGCGGCTTCCTGAAGCGGAAAGCCAAGGGACAGCATACGTCCGACAAGCCGACCCTGCTTTTGCCAGACCGTTGCAAGCGGCTGCGCCAGTTCGTCGGCGTCCCATGTGAAATTGGGCCACTCCGGCCTGTGATGGATATAGGTCGTCATTCTCCGCACTCCTTGCGGAAATTATGCGGGCTAATCTCCGCACATGCAAGGCTGTTCTCCGTATTCTGTGCGGGGATTACCGGGCCTATTCTCCGCATTTTGCCAGACCTGACATTGTAAAGCGAGAGATAGATAGTATATTTGACAAAGTTCGTTTCGCCCGTTAGGGTAGAATCATGCGCGACGACATCCACAAGAAGGTACCAAGGCCGCCGAAAGTGCAGCGTTGGGTTCGCCTGTCCGTCAACGACGCTGATCGGCTCGCCGGTCGCGGATTCGACGGATTTCAGGATGCGATGCACGACGCCTGCCGCCGTGACCTCGGCGCCGGCTTCATTGCTGAGCTCAAAAAGGCGCTAAACGGTCCAGGTGGACTCTTCGGCCACCTGTCTGATGCCGCCTCTCCGCGCGATCTGCGCGGACGCGGAGGCCCGGCGGAATGGGAAGTCCTGACGGAGGCCAAGCGGCTGGTTGCCACGGGCGTATCACCACAAACCATCGCGCAGCGCGCGGTCGAAACGGTCATGAAAAACCGGGCGGATGCGGATATCCGCGTTACGGCCGCCGTGCTTCCTCGCTACGACAAGAAGACCGCCGTGTTGCTTGAGAGCATGAAATCGGATGCCCGGCGCATGGATTATAAGGCGCTCGCCGCATCCGTGTGCAGCGGGCAAATTTACGAACGGTCCAATCGCAGCGCCGGGGCTCTGGATCTTGACGGAGATCTGCGTGGAGGAGGTAATCGATGAACGACGATATCGCCCATGTAAACATCCGCTGGCCGGGCATGAAAAAGGCGCGCGGCACACAGATGGATTGCGTCATCACCAAAGACATCCGGCTCTCGCCCAGCGCCCTTCAGGACTACAGCGCGAAGTTACTCTCGGGCAAAGAACAGGATCTTGTCATTGTGGCAGGAGCCGTCGCGTACGCCGATCGCATGGTTCGACGCAAGCGCGCCAGAGGCTGGGCGCGGCACATTGAGCTTACGATTCCTGTGAGCATGCCTGCGTTCTGGAACAAACCGGAAACCATGACGCCCCTGCTCGATGCACTTGAGTATGTGAGCGGTGACCAGTGGACGATTCATTTCGTTCAAGGCCCGGGGGATACGCTCGCAAAAACGCAAACGAGTCTCGACTTCACGCTGGATAACTATGTAGTTCTGCCCTTCAGCGATGGTCTCGACAGCTTCCTGCAATGGCAGCTCCTCAAAAAGGAGACGCCCGAATTCAACATTCTGCGTGTCCATACGTCTTCCCGCGCAAGCAATAACGCGCGTAATGCGCTTATCGATGGCCACGGCGACAAGTCCGACCAGCGCCTTGCCATGCCGATTTCGCTTGCCGTCGGCGCGCATCCGGAACCGACCTATCGCACCCGCACGTTTTTATTCTTCGTGATGGCCGCGCTTGCCGCGCACAAGTTCAAGGCCAAGAAGGTGGTTATTGGCGAGAACGGCGTCGGCATGCTCGGGCCCGCCATGATTCCATTTGGTGACGAGTGTCCGCACCGTACGACCCACCCCGCCTTCACGCGGCGGCTGGCTGCTTTCATCAGCCGCGTTCTCGGCAGCCGCATCGAGTTTGATCACCCGCAGTTGTTCAGGACCAAGGGGCAGGTCCTCGCCCATGCAGTCCGCTACGGTGTCTCCGGCTGGCAAAAGACTCATTCATGCACGCGAGGCCCCCGTACTGAACTGGACGGCATGCCATGCGGGGTTTGCGGCGGTTGCCTTCTGCGGCGTACGGCGGTTCATGCTGCCGGTCAGCCCGATGGCCAGTATTTCTGGAACGACTTATCGGGCGAGACCCTCGATGACTGCCGCGCAAACGCGTCATCACGTGAGATGCGTCCTTCGGATATCGACATCGGCGTGCATGGGATCGCCGATATGTCGTGCTTTGCCGAACTGGCATTGCCAGAAACGCCTTCCGATATATTTGAGCGTGCTGCTTGGGAGCTCATCGGCAAAGCCGACGCCTCCCTTGCCGACGCCGCCAAACAGATTAAAACGCTTGCGACCACGCATGCGAACGAATGGAGCGCATTTCGTGCGAAATTCAGTAAGAACGGCTTTGTGAATGCCTGCTAGGAAGTGTGACTGATGGCGCGTCTTGAAGACATGGATGCAACGGAAATAGGAGATCGCCTGCGTATCGCTCGCAGTGAGGCGAAGCTCAACCAGGAGGATGCTGCCAAGGCCCTTTCCGTCTCAAGACCAACGATTATCGCCATCGAGAAAGGCCAGCGGAAGGTCAAGCTGGACGAACTTGATCAGCTGGCCGACCTTTACAGGGTTCCACTGAATCGCCTTCTGGCTCGCGATGCCGTGCAACTGGACTTGCAAGGCCGCTTCCGCCGTGTGGACGTAAACGAGAAGGACGCTGCGCAAGTTATCGGCCAGCTCAACAAACTTGCCAGCGCGTCGGTCGAGCTGGAGCGGCTGCTTGGTTTGAAGCCTTCGCAGCTTTACCTGCCTGAACAACCCATTGGACCGGGATCGGTTGAGCGGCAGGCCGAAGAGGCGGCAGCTGAGTTGCGCCATCGCCTCGGCCTTGGCCTTGCACCCATTCCGGACATCGTCTCTTTGCTGGAGAATGAACTCAGCATCCGGGTCTTCGTGCGCGGATTACCCTCAGAAACGGCGGGTGTGTTCGCATTCGATCCCGCCGTCGGCGCATGCATCCTGCTCAATGCCAAGCACCCGTGGGAGCGCCGCGCTATGACGGCAGCGCATGAGCTTGGGCATTTTCTGACCAATCGTTCCGCGGTCGATATGGTCGAGGTTGATGAGGCTCTCAGCGGCCCTGACGAGCGCTTTGCGAATGCGTTTGCCTACGCATTCCTGCTGCCTCCCTCCGGCCTTCGCCGCAAATTTCAGGAAATCGTTGAGGCCGATAACAAATTCACTGCCCGCCATCTTATCCTGCTCGCCCACACGTTCCACGTTTCGGTTGAAGCGGTCTGCCGTCAACTGGAGCGCCTTGAACTCCTGCCGCAGGGCTCATTCGAAAGCCTCAAACGTCGCGGCCTGAACAAGGAGTCGGTACGCGGCGTGCTTGGCGATCTTGCTCCTACGGATGACCGGACGCCAAAGAACCCGCGTCTGGCCCATCTCGTTGCGTCGGCCTACAATCGTGGCGTCGTCTCGGAGGGACAACTGGCCCAAATGTTGGGCATGGATAGAGTCGAGGTTCGCGAACTCATTGATGTGTTCGGCGATGCCGAGGGAGACGAGCTGGTTATCGATGTCTCCTGAACAAGCGGACTCGCTGATATTCGACGCGAGCGTCACCATCAATTTTCTGGGAACGGGCATTGCCGGGCGACTCGTAGAGTTGCTTGGGCAGCCCATCGTCATGGCGGACCGTACGTTCCGGGAGATCCAGCGACACCCCATCAGGGGCCGCGATCATGCTGCAGAGCTCGATGAGCTCGTTCGCACCGGCTTTCTCCGCATCGAAACGTTAAACAGCGATGCGAAGGAATTGTTTTTCGAGCTGACTGGCGACAACCTGGTCGGCGGCCTCGACGACGGTGAGGCTGCCGCTATTGCGCTTGCCACCTTTAAACCCCAGTCAGCCCTTGTGATCACCGATGACCGCAAGGCGAGAAATGTGGTGAGCCAGCGTTGGCCGCAGCAAGGCCTTGCATACAGCATTGATCTTCTCGTTCGACCAAATATCGAGAGCACCTTGAGCCGTCCCGTGCTGGCTGACGCCGTCTATTCAGCTTTAAAGCATGCGCGGATGCGTGTTCCCGCGATCAATCGCGATTGGGCCGTTAAGCTGATTGGGGAAAACCGCGCGACCGAATGTCCATCACTTGGGTCTGGCCGATAGCAACATTTACCTTCCAGCCCCTCTCAAACGTTCCGCTTCGCTGTAACGGCTTGGCGCGATACCTCCGAAGGTTTGATGGTCTGAAAAACGGACCTGAGACGATGGAGAGCGACGGACGGCCGGCGGAGCCAAAAGGCGAAAGCTAAAAAGAAAAACATTCAAGAATTACGGCATGGTTTCGGGGCGGTACGGGATATTCATGTAGAATTGTCCGTCTTCCATCGGAGAAACGAATACGCCGCCATCTGCCAACACGTCTTCGACCAAATCTCCGATGGCTTCAAACAACGTCGCGTCGTTCCACTTGCCGTACTTTTCGAATAGAGCCTGACAGGCCTCGTTGAGCCTCTCAAAATGAGGCTCAAACCAATGGCCAGCAATCGCTTCCTTAGTCCTTGGCAAGTCGTCGAGCGTGAGTCCAAGTCCAGCCATGTTGCCGAGATGACAAGAGGCGAACTTCATTAACTCGCCGTAGGTGCCGTAGACCTCTGCCGCGATCTGACCAACATTCCCATGAAGCCGGAACGCTTTTATCAACTCATTTGCCCGATCACGGGTCTGCTGAAGGGAGGCGATAAATGTTTCTTCGTATCCCTCGGTAGCTTGCTTTCCAAACTGTGCGCAGATCCGCGTTACCGCATATTCGTCCCAACATGCGCGTATAACATCCCAGCGGAGGGCGGTCCGGTGATCTGAATATTTCTTCTGAAGTATCGTACCAGGAAACGCCCGATCTATCCGCTCGGTGACTTCAACATGGGCGCATTCATGAGCAAGGGTATGGATCGCCTGTTGATAGTCTTCGCTATTCTCGTCTTCGAGGGGCAGTAAAACGCCTGCGTGGAAAAGCATATGGCTTTTGACCACCCCAGCTCGCATCACAGCGGGGGTCATCGCGACACCTAACGCTATCCCTTCTGACGGCGTGAGCTTGCGGCTGGTCTCATAGCCATGATCGATGTCGAGCAGCGCCTGATTGTAATCGAATGCAATGGTTATTCCATCTAATGCGGCCAGATCGATATAGCGGCTCAAGGCCCTCGTATAATCTGCTACAAGGTTTCCAAACGCGCGTGCGTGCTCCTCAGTGTCAAAGCCTTTGAGGCTGACGGGTATGCACTCGGGCGCAGTCGCTTGTGGCGTTTCCGCCGCGAGGATAGTCTCATCGTCTCTTGACGGTTCGGCTTCATCCATACGGTGACTCTAAGGGGATTCGTTAGGTATTTCAGGAAATTTCGTGCCTTACATTGCGCGTGTCGATGCAGGCTAGGGATATAAATATCCCGCATCCTTTTTAGCACGGTTGTCTCGCGAGCGCCGGCGCCGTTTTCGCTGAACTCGTGCGGTAGGCCAAGAGCAGACCAACTGAAACCTTAAGGCTCTGAACCGACGGGCCTTTATTCGTCGTCGTCCTTTTCTCCAGGCTTACGGCGCTTCGCCAAAAACTCCGCCTTTTTGGGCGAGCGCCTTCAGGACAGGGGCGTTTGCCTGATCCATGGGAATGATCGGCGGGTCATCCAGATCTAGAGCGCAGCTGTCGGGATCGTTTTCCCCGACGGTCCATGCGGGACGAACAACCAGATGGGATTTCTCCAGCCGAAATCCCCGATGGGATCTGGCGGCTCGGTTTCGCTTCTCATGTGCGCTGGCGCGAGCATGAACCGGCCGATACGGCGGTTCTCACTCAGGAACATATCGAGATTTCTCGACGAAGCTGGCGTCATGATATTCCGCCGTGCCACGAAACCAACAATGTCTGTTGAGACCGACCTGATTTTGTCCATGTTGGGGCCAACGACGACCGCATAGGCATGCGGGTTAGAAATATTGACTCCAGTGACAATTGCGAGCCGCAAACGATCTTCCGGGTCGCTATCGCCGAACCGCTCGCGCCACGCCTCGAAAATGCCTGCCGCAGGCTCAGCATTTTCAAACGTGAGCCCGAGTATCGGAATCATGCGTGACCCAGGCGAACACATATAGAATGTCCCGCGCCAAACGGCGGCATCCCATTTCTTTGCATCAATCGGACTGACGACTCGATAATCAGTGTGCCGCATTCTCTCGAGATCGAACATGCCTTCTGGCGCTTGCCCCTCGCCATATTTTACAGGCCCCGGGCGCTCCTTCTCGTCGGGAAGCTTCGGCGACCACGCAGCCGTTCGGGTGAGTGCGACCGGCTCGTCGCCGTCCTCACTCCAGTCATCGATCGAGATTTTCTCCTTTCCACCAAAAATGACGCCATACATTGTCGGCACATTCGAAAACGTGATCGCGCGCGAGAACCCGCTCTCGTCGTCTAGGACCGCAGCGCCCCAAGCGTCGGAATCTGCGGGCACGGCGAACGTAACAAATATCCGCATAACCGACTGTGCGAGCCAGTCATAGAACTCGGCTGCTTCTTTCCGGTTCGCATACGTCAACCGTGGACGGTGGGTCACAACCGCAATAGTCGATCCCTTTTCTTCAATGAAGCTCAGCACCGGAGTAAGCGGCGCGTCATCGCTTTGGACAAACCGGATTTCCAAATGATCCAAGTTGGGCAGCGTCGTCAGATTCAGGCTGGTTGCGAGCAAGGACTCCAACGCGCCCAACAGGCCTTCGCCGATGCCAATCGATGTAAGGGAGTTTTGGCAATTTGCGACAATGCCGCACCCAAGGACGCGTGATCGCAGGTGCACTTGGTCAGCCAGTAAATATTCTGGCCTAACAAATTCGGCATCTCTGCCTGCGACCGCCATCATGTTGAAAAATGATTCAATCATCTCCGGCGTTTCTGTCTTCGGAAGGCCGTCCTCGCCGCGCAGTGCTTCATCGCCGCCAAGCAAGAAAAGCAACACTGTGCTGACCTGCAGAAGACCGAGGCGATCGAGCGCAGCCGGAAGTTTCGTCAGCGCGGGTAGATCACCAAATTCGGTTGCTATCATGAACGCCGCAAGTCGGTGGCCTTGCTCAATACGCATTTTTTTCCGCAAATTCCTTTTGCTCGTCCGTCCGCGAGCGCCCATGTCGGATGTTCGCTCCCAGCTCATACGCTGTTAGTGCAAAGGGAACGCGACCCAATTGTAGTTCACACTCGAACCAGTGCGTGAATATCGATGGGTCGATGCCTTCGACACTCCCGGACTGCTCGAATTTGCGGCATTCGCCCGTAACGGCTGCGAGTGCGTAATTGCGTCCGGCCCAGTAAAGACCAGCCTCCATATACGCAATGCTGCAACCGCGCAGGGCTTCCACCAATTCGTCTTCGTATTCTGCTTTGACAAGAAGACCAACGGCACGCCCGAACCAGCGGATCGCGTCATAGTGCAGACCTTTTTCCAGCTTCGGATAGCCGCGCTTGCTATTTAGAGTCGCCGCAGCGCCCTCCTTCTTCCAAACTGACGGCCGGCAGCCCCAGTTCGACTAGATTTGCGGTCAGCCATTCTGACGTCGGTCCTGCCTCAAGGCCCACCCGTTCAACTTGACCAGCCCATGGTTCGAGGTACTGCACAATCGATGGCGCGTCTGCCAAGGTGGTTCCCTCCCGGATAAGCTTTCCGGTCTCGTCCACCGCACATACCGCAACGGAATTCAGCGGAACATCGAGGCCGACGTAGATCATGACTTTTCTCCTTCGGATGGAGTTGGTCCATGATCGTCAGCCCAAACGTGCCGCGCAGCAAATCGGTCAGGCGATCGGGACCGAATACCCCATCTCTTCCGAAAAGCGGCTGCGCTTCATGCTCTGGTCCTTGTCTTTGAACCCGGAAAATTCCAGCTCTGGCTGGCCTAGTTTTGGGGAGCGTTTCACAAAACCCCGAGACTCTAACTGCCGCTGGATGAAAATCCAGTGGCAGGTCACCGCGTCCACAGCCATTACGTGCGACGCTTATCCGATCTGCCGTGGCAGGGTCGGGTTGTCGAGATCCGGCTTCACGCGCGACGGTTTCGATGCGCGAATTCGCAATGCTCGCGTCGCATATTTACTGAGCGGTTGCCAGAAACGGTGCGGCCGAAAGCGAGACGCACGTCCCGGCTCAGCGAAAGCCAACTGGCGATCGGCTTCGCGGTCGGCGGGGAGCCGGATGCGCGTCTGTCGCGCAGGCTGGCCATGCCGGCCAGCGGCGACACGCTGCTGCGGATGATCCGCGCAGCCGAGTTCAGTTCGCCAGGAGCGCCGCGTGTAATCGGCATCGACGACTGGGCCTGGCGCAAGGGGCTGCGCTACGGGACCATCATCTGCGATCTGGAACGCAATCGCGTCATTGATGTTTTGCCGGACCGAAATGCCGATACGGTCGCGTCTTGGCTGGGACGCCATCCAGGCATTGAGGTGATCGCGCGCGATCGTGCCGGCATTCATTCTGAAGGTGCCCGTCGCGGTGCTCCCGATGCAATCCAGGTCGCCGACCGTTTTCACCTTCTCCAAAATTTGGGTGAAGCGCTGCGTCTGGTGTTGGCCGTCATCGCAAGGCGGTCGGTGCTGCAGGAAAAGCCATGATTGCCGAGATGGTCGAAAACGACAAAGCCAAGCCGGAACCAGAGCCTGCAACGAAACTTGAGGCCCTGCGCCGCTCGCGGCGCAGCCACCGCAGTTCACTCTATGTCGAAATCCTCGATTTGCGCGCCGCCGGCCTGTCGGATCGCGCCGCGGATCGGCATGAGCGTGAGAACGGTCGAACGGTGGCTTGCTGCGGGCGGTGAGCCTGAGCACCGGCGGCCACCCGCGGACTCTGTCCTCATTGATCCTTTTCGAGATTATCTGGAAAAGCGCTGGGAGGAAGGTGAACGGCGCGGTTTGCAATTGTGGACCAAAATCAAGCTCCGCAGCTTTGAAGGCAGCAAGGCGACCGTCTACCGGTGGACTGCTGCCCGTCAGCAGGGTTCATCGACGGCTGCGCCAAATGTGCGGTGGCGACTGCCCTCGCGCCGCAACTGTGCATGGCTCCTGAGCAAAGAGCCTACATCGCTCGATGAGCAGACCGAGCGGTTCCTTCATCATCTCTATGAGAATGCGCCGGAGCTTTCGAATGCCGGTGAGCTCGCTCGACGGCTCGCGGCATTGATACGGGGCGACGATGACGCGGGTCTCGATCAATGGATCGAGGATGCTTCGACCAGCGAACTGGCCTCGCTTGCACAAGGCATCGGCCGCGACATTGCAGCTGTCCGCGCAGCCATCACCCAGCCCTGGAGCACCAGCCCCGTCGAGGGACAAATCAATCGTCTCAAGACGATCAAGCGCCAAATGTATGGGCGTTCAGGATATGCACTGCTCAGAAACAGGCTGCTTGCAGCCGTCTGACGATGCATAATGTGCACGATGAAAGGCAAAGGGACCTGCACCAAATATGCGGAAGAACCCCTGATCGACGCTCCACTTCCATCCTGTTCGCCGCGCGACATCGAAGAGAAACTTGGCAACAAACCGCAGTTCAACGGCCGATTAAGATCCCGCTGCGCGGGAACGCTCGAGCGGTCGGCCGGAATTCTGAGCAACAGCCTTTGCGCCACCGGCTGAAGCAGAAAGCCGCGGAATGCCGATCGGTGCAGGCCGCGTCGACGCTGAAGCGCCCGCATGAGGCGCCCGAGGTGAGGCGTTCGTCAAACACCCGCGCGATGATCATTCATCCTGGTCTCATCGCGCTTTGAGTAGCTTCACAGCTCGACCGCGTGGTCCCGGAGCACTCGTTGCAACAGCGCGCCCTTGATTTCGCAGGCGATCTCGTCACGGATTATCGGTCCGAACTGCAACTCGGCATCGGTATTTCCGATCAGGTCGTGAGCGGCGAGCTGTTGTTCGAGGCGGCTCTGGAACTCCTCGCCCATCGCCGCGATCAGCCGGTCCCGCGTCTGTGCATGGGCTGCGGGGGCAATCCGGCCCACCACCGTCTCCCAGGGTTGCCAGCGAGTCGCCAGATAATCGGCGAACCCCGCCGCCTCCTCATTCCGCACCTGCGTCTCGGCCGCGATGAGGTCGTACTCAGTGACGTAGGAGACATCAAAGAATCGCATATCCGGAGCGATGAGCTGTAGGTCCAGCCGCTCGCGCAGCTTGACCTGATAGGCGAGATAGACCTCGATCTCGTCGACGAATTGAAGGGAGCCGACCTTCTGACGAGCGATACGCTCGAGTGCGCTCAGGCGGAACATGATCCGCGCCTGGTGGACGAGCTCGCCGAGACGATTGTCATAGGCTCCCTCCTCGACATCAGCGTTCAGGCGTGCCGTCTGCATGCCGTTCCAAGTTAGGGTGATGCGATCTTGGCAGGTCTCGCTCGCCCCAAACGCCAGCTGGAAATACTGCTGGCGTACGTGCGGCCTGATCGCTGCTTGCCGCAGATCCTCGGCTACCGCTTTTCGAAACTCGGGATTGCCATAGTTCACGGTGCTCCGCAGCCTGTCGAGGAAAATCGCATATTCCGACGCCCCCGCCTCGTCGGCGAAGTTTTGCCAGGCCGCGATCAGCTCCGGCTCGCCCTCCATCCAGTCCGCTACCATCTCGCTCACGGGTCGCGCTGAACCGACAGCCGTTCCCTCACTCATCGAGAAGAAGACGCGTGGACCGCCATAGCCCGGGGCATTCAGGGCTCCCGCCAGATTCGTCCGCACCCGCTCGGACAGCGGATTGTCCTCTACATAAACCATGCACCCAGAACCCAGCTGAGTTAACAGCGTCTCCGGCAGGCTGGTCAGCCGGTTACCTCGTGCCTCGAGCACTTGGAGCGCGGCCGGCAGGGTCTCAGGCAAGCTCGTCAGCCTGTTGCCGCCGACGTGGAGTCTCTGAAGCTCAGGCGGGAGGGTGTCAGGCAGGTTGTTCAGGTCGTTGTCGCAGGCGTAGAGCAGCCGGAGCTCGGCAGGGAGGGTGATGGGCAGGCTGGTCAGCCGGTTGCCGTCGGCTTCGAGCTCCTGGAGGTCGGGCGGCAGGGTCTCGGGTAAGCTAGTCAGCCGGTTGCCGCCAACCGCAAGTGTCCGAAGTCCGGTCGGGAGTGCGTTGGGCAGGCTGGTCAGCAGGTTACCACGGACATCGAGGTCCTGGAGCCCGGCCGGCAGTGTGTCGGGCAGGCTGGTCAGCCGGCAGCTGCCGATAGCGAGCGTAGAAAGGCTTTCTGGAAGAGCTTCGGGCAGTCCAGTCAGCTGGTTGTTGCCGATTTCGAGTGACTGCAGCCCCGCCGGGAACGTGTCGGGCAGGCTGGCCAATCGGTTGTCGCTGGCGCCGAGCCACCGCAGGCCAGTCGGGAGCGTGTCGGGCAGGTGCACCAAATCGTTGTTGCTCACGTCGAGCGACTGGAGTACGGGCGGAAAGGCCGCAGGCAATGTTGTTAAGCCTAGGTATGTCAGCTCCAGCCGTGCATAGACGTAGCCCGCTTCTGCCCAGGCTCTTATTCGTCTTATGGCCTCGCGCCGGTCCTCGTTTTCCGTCTGCGCTGCCTCGCCAGCCCATGTGTCCAGGATCTGGTCAAGCCGCGCTTCGCTGAGGACGGGGTCTTCAAGGCCCGTCAGATTGCTGGCCGAGCCAGAGGTCGAGAAGCCTGTGCCGTGCAAGGCTCCGGTCAACCGCGCCGGGGCTCGGGCGAGCCGGGGATCTCCTCTTGAAGCGTTGCCGTCGACCGGCCAGGATTGTCGGCTTGGGATCGATGCCGCGAGAATCACGCCGAACGTCGGCCACTCCGTCACCACATCATCATCGGCCTCAGCCCACGGATGCTCCTCCTGATCGACACTATGTGTGGGCCAATCGGCAGCTACATCCATCACGTGCCGGTAATCTGTCAGGCCGAAACTGTCGGCCGGCAACTGCCCACTGTGAGCCACATTCTGATCGCCCCCTTGTTCAGAGGCCGGATCCGGGGACGACCGCGAGGTGCTCCGCCCGACGCGATCCCCATGCTGCATGCTCAACTGCTCTGCATCTGTGTTCGACACAAGATAGGCCTGGCCGAGGCTGGCTGAATTGGGAGATCGGCGCTGGTGCGATTGAAACTCGTTCAGGTGCTGCTGAAAGCCCGTTTGGTCCGCCTGCTGCGTTTGCAGCGCGTCGTCATGCGTCCGCTCGACGCCCGACACCACGAAGGGGTTGAGGTTGTCAAGCGGATCCATCCCATTCTCCTGGCAGATCTAAGCGGTTGACACCGGATCTCGATATAAACACGTCCTCGCTAATAGGTTTAGCTTTCGAGAAGCTGACGAGAAATCAGCATGATCGTGGCCGCCCAAAGTTAGAACGGGACCCATGATCGACGATCTGCGGACCGCGGCCCCGACTTTGTTGGGCCGTTCACCGTCTTTGCTATCTGACCCCGCCGCATCTGCGAATGTTACCGTGATGGCGCCATTGCCCGATGACGATCCGATGTCGATTAATCGGTCGCGCCAGACGGCTTTCCCGGCTTGCTCGACGAGAGGGGCTGTGGTCAGGTCGGGCCCTACATAGCCCGAGCCGCCCACAACCCCGCGCAATGGGGCAGCGGTCGCGGCGTCGTCGAGCGGGCCCTGGGCGACCAACCGTTCGGTAGCTCTCCGTCTGAGCGCCCTCAGCAGACGTTGCACAATCGAATGCTGTCTCTTTCCGAACTCCTCGGGGGATTTCTCGCGCAGCCGGCCGACAATTGCGAGCGCCGTCAGCTGCGGCTGCTCTGCGAGCCACGCTTCGATCGCGGCAATATGCGGGTCGAGCTTGGACGGCATGCGAACTCTGGTCCTACAGGGCCGACGAGTTCGCCCGTGCGTGGCACGCGGCTCGCCGACCGTCGCGGTCTTGCCGAGCGTCTTCGCGAACGTCGCCGCGGTCGCTGGCAGGATGCTAGTGTGAGCGGTTGCGGGCCGCGCGCCTGTCCGGCACGACGATCGACGCGATTGCCTAATTCCTCTTGGGCCGCGCAAATCTCCGCAAACAGCGCGACCGGACCGAGCGATACTGATCGCGTAGCCGTTTCTTCACGGCCGCGGTCACCTTGGGATGCGCCAAGGCACGCTCATAGGGCGTCGATGGGAGATGATAGCGCTTGATCACTTTCGCCCCTTCGCGACGCTTCTCTTTCAGCTTGAACGAAGGCTGGAAGAAGTTGACGTAGAGCCGTGCCGCCGCCCATCATACGCGCCGTCTCGACGCCATCGAAGCGGCCATAGCCCATGAGGCGGCGGACGACGGCACCATTCTTCTGCTCGACAAACGCCTGATCGTTCTTCTTCGCGCGAGGGAGTGACTTCGAGCTTCTGTTCACGACACCATGGCACGACGACATCGTTCATGAAGGCGCTATCGTTGTCGAAGTCAACGCCGCGCAACAACCAGGGGAACAGGCTCTGTGCGCGGTTGATCGCCTCGACGACGAGCGAACCTTCCCGCGTCAGCAACGGCAGGCACTCCGCCCAGCCGGTGCCGACATCGACCATCGTGAGGGTTCGGATGAACGAGCCAGCCACCGAGTGCCGCCATGGGCGACCATGTCAACCTCGCAGAAGCCGGGCACCGGGCTGTTTCAGTCATTGAACGTGCGGATCGGGACCTCGCGCTGGATTGCCGAATAGAACCCGGCACGGCGCCGCCTGCCGCCGCTCGCCGCGATCTTCACATCGACGAGCAGGCGATCGATGGTGGCAGCGCAGATAGCCAGAACACGATCACGGTCTGACTGGCCAAGCTGCAATCGGCCATGTTGCTAAGGGCAGGCAGCAAGGTCGGGATCATCACCTTGAGCCGCTTGCCGCACACCCGATCCGACGCCTCCCACAGCGCAGTCAGCGCGTCCTTGATCGTCGCGCCATATCTGTCTTCGCTTTCTTGTTGCCTCGACCTCGCCCGGTCCAACCGCCTCGCGTCGCCGCAGCGCGCGCACCGCATGCTTGCGATGCCAGTTTGCAGTCTGGCTGCGCTGCCTCATCAGCATCTCTCGCGTTCGCAAAATCATGCTGGTTGCTTGTTGTTGGGCAGTCTTCACCGGGACGAACCGCATTGTCGGGCGGGTAACCGCCTCACAAATGGCTTCAGCATCCGTCACGTCGGTCTTGTTTCGTTTGACGTAAGGCTTCACGTAGGCTGGCGGCTTCATACGGACAGCGTGGCCCAGTGCCGCGATCTCGCGCGCCCCGTGATGGGCACTCGCACAGGCCTGGATACCTACCAAGCAAGTTGGAAGGTTCCGAAAGAAGGGCAGAACCTGCGATCGCCGCAATGTGCGGCGAATCAAGACTTTCCCCTTTTTCAGCGATGCCGTGAACTTGGAAGATCGACTTGGCCAAATCCAAACCCAATGTGATAATCTTCTCCACGGAACGGTCCTCCCTTTGTGGCGCCTCTCTACGGACCACGTTAGGCACTTTTGATGCCAGTTCGAAGGGCCGTTCCACACCATCACTTTCGATGCAGTTTGGGAGATGTCTGTCGCGTTGATTACCGTAATCAGCGCCATGCAGCGAGCACTCCATTGCTCTAGTCTGGTGCCGCGTGGGTTTGTTGTAGAAGAGTGCTTACTACGAAGGCGATAAGGCCCTTATTCTGGCCGAGCTCTCCGGGAGTGTCGGTCTGTGTCCATCGTGCGCAACGGTTTGGCTGAGCTTTTCGGCGCAGGGGACTGGCTCTCCATCGGCGCGCCGCACGGCGAGGCTGGAGTCTATCGTTCATCACCTCGGCTCGGCCTTGGCGGTCGGCCGTGCCAGTGAGAAAGTATACTCTCCTGCGCGTCGTCGGACGCCGTTACCGTCCCCATCTGACCCGCTCAAGGTTATCGGCGTTGATGATTGGGCGTGGCGGCGCGATCACCCGATGCGCCACCATGACCTGAAAAGCGTCGGATCGTTACCCTGCTGCCAGATCGTGAGCCGTCGACAACCCAAGCCTAGCTCGCCGCTCACCCCACGATCGCTATCGTCGCTCGCGATCGGGCGGGGAATATGGCGAAGCTGCGGCAAGGCCCTCCCACACGCGATACATGTCGCAGATAATTGGCATTTGATGGATAAGCCAGTCGGGCCTGCCTCCATGTCATCCGCAAATTGATGCGCGAGATCAGAGCTCGATCGGGGCGACAACAATCGATTCCAACTGCTCAGCGCGGCCGAGCGCCCGCAGTAAGAACCGTCGCGAAGACCAATGCGACGATCTTGGCGCTGTCAAAAAGCGGACGATTAAGCAGATCGTGGTTCAGACTAAACATAGCGGGAAGCTGGTTCGTCAGGTGATCCGCGGCGAACGCCACGATGTCTTCCGGACCCGACATAGTTCGCTCGATAAACACCTGCCGGCTCGACGACCAGTGGGTCGCCGGGTGGCGGAACGGTGCTGAATTTTGGCGGCGCCCAAGGCGCGCAGCTCCCGAGGCTCCCTTCGTGTCGTCGCAGAATGGACAACACGCAGGCGGCGGGGCGGAGAGGCCGACGCACAAAATCGTCGCCGTCTCCCGTCGGCGAAAACGATCGCTCGTCTCATGACGATTGGACGTGATAGGCCAACCACGGCATCAGAGGCGATGCTCGATGCTCGAGGATTCTGTTTTTCGACGCGCCGCACCGAAGCATAAGAGTGTTGCTACATCCATTTACGATTGCCAGTGTGGACGGAATAGCAATTGCTAGACGCGTTCGAGTTACACCGAAGCCAGGCCTCGTTCGGCAATCTTACACTCCCGGCGCGCCTTACTCCATGCATCGCGCTACGATCTATTCGCGAGTTGGATACCTATCATAAATAAAATAGATTTTGCTGATCTTACCTGAAGCCTCATAAGTCATGGTCCGTTCATTAGAAGGAGCAATCAGGACTCGTGCGAATCTCTCTTCAGTCACCTCCTCGCCAACTCGGCCTGCTCGAGCACGCGGTGGGTACACCGGAGTTCGTTGTCGATCGTCATTCGCTTGGGTCTTAGCGCAGTCTTTCGATAGGCGATGAAATGCGAATTCTCCTGGTAGATCGCGATGCGGCCTTTGTGCGAGCCGCCAAGGAAACGCTGTTGGTTTGCGGCTTTGCCGTCGATGTAATCCACACTCTTGACGAAGCGGAGACCGCGCTTGGTTGCGCCAGCTATCACATTCTCCTGCTCGAATTGGTTCTGCCGGATGGAAATGGCCTGGACTGGCTCAAACAGTTGAGGCGCGAAGGATGTTCGATGCCCGCCATGATGATGAGCAATCTCAACGATCTCGGCACCCGGATTGCGATATTCAATGGTGGTGCCGACGATTTCCTGCCTAAGCCGGTGTCTCTTGATGAGCTCATTGCTCGCATGCGCGCCATTTTGCGACGATCGACGCAAATGACGGCACCCGTCGTTACCTTCGGCAACTTACATTTCGATCCTATCGGCCGGCAAGTCTCAGTTGGCGGTCGGGCATTAAGAATGGCGCGTCGCGAAGTCTGCATTCTTGAACATTTGCTCAGCCGGGCAGGCCGTACCGTGCCGCGAGCGTCGCTGGAGGAGGGTCTCTATGCGTTTGACGACGAAGTCTCGACCAATGCCTTAGAAGTGGGGATCTATCGATTGCGCACACATTTGAGCAAGTCGGACGCGACGCTACGGATCAAAACCGCACGTGGCGTCGGCTACGCGCTTGAGCTGAAGAACGATTCTCCGCCTTGCCGATCAAACTTGAAAACGACGCTGCCTTGAAGTTCGCCCTCGATCCTCGCGGCAGTCGACGGCCGAGCGCAGTCACGGCCGCGATCCTCCGCTGCCTTCTATATGCCGTCTGCACGCTCGTGCCGCTCTCCCCTTCCGCAGCTCAGACAAAGCGCGACACTAATCAGGGGGCGCCACGCGCGACGGTCGACAGCCTTAGCGGAACCTTGAATCTTTCCTCCTCTCAGGGCAAGACCGTTCGTCTTCCGGCGGCGGCGGCCAGTATATTTGTTGCCGACCCGACGATAGCCGATTACCAGGCGCCATCGAACACGACCATCTTCGTCTTTGGAAAAAAATCGGGCCGGACTAGCTTGTTCGCTTTGAACGACAAGGGAGAGGCGTTAGCCGAGTTTCGTGTTGTTGTTACCCAGCCTGTGGAGGATCTGCGTGCCGCGCTGAGGGCCGAGCTCGGGGACTATCCGATCCAAGTCACCTATACGCCACGCGGCGCTATTCTTAGCGGGACGGCGCCCAGTGCCGACGTCGTTGAGCGCGCCAAGAAGATCACCGAGCAGTTTCTCGGTGCGGGCGCGCTGGTCGTCAACAAGGTCCAGGTGGCCGGCTCATTACAGGTGAATTTGAGCGTGCGCGTGGCCGAGGTCTCGCGCAGCGCCATGAAGGAGTTTGGCATCAACCTCTCTGCATCGGGTCAAAACGGCGCGATCGCCTTTGGATTTAGCAGTGGCAAATCTGGGGCGAGCCGGGGCGGCGGCACGGCAAGTATCGGAGTCGGCGTTGGCAGCACGAACATCAGTGCTGTTCTTGACGCGCTCGCCAACGAGCACCTCGCGTCAGTACTGGCGGAACCAAATCTTACTGCGATGTCTGGCGAATCAGCAAGTTTCCTGGCTGGCGGCGAATTTCCAATTCCGGTCATGCAGGACAATCGTCAAGTCTCAGTTCAATTCCGCCAATTCGGCATCAGCCTGGAGTTTGTTCCCACCGTTCTCAGCAACAATCAGATCAATATCCACGTGAAGCCTGAAGTCAGCGAGTTATCGAAAGAAGGCGAAGTCAATATCAACGGAATGTCTCTGCCCGGCCTCTCCACGCGACGTGCCAGTACTGTCGTCGAGCTTGCCAGCGGTCAAAGCTTTGCAATCGGCGGGCTCATTAGGCGCAATTTCAACACCGACATCAGCACGTTTCCTGGGTTAGGCGATGTCCCGATCCTTGGCGCGCTGTTTCGGTCCTCCTCATTCCAGAAGCAGGAGACGGAGCTTGTCATCGTCGTTACCCCGTACATCGTGCGGCCAGCATCGTATGCCGCCAAGATACGCGCGCCGACTGACCGCCTCCGGCCGCCATCAGACGCGGGGCGCATTTTGACGAATACGTTGGCGAGTTCCCCACGAAGCCGCGACGCTCCCCGCACTGAACCACAGGCGACCGGCGGAGCCGGGTTTATTATCGAATGAGGACCGCGAATGACCGTACGAAACCTGGGCCTCTTGATCGCTGTGGCGGCAACCGTAAGCGGATGCACAGCTGCGATATATTCTAGGCCGACTGAGCAAGCGATCCAAGTTGAGCAAAAGACTAGTATCTTGCGACTACAGAGCCTTCGTCGCTCTGAGAGGTCTGGTCTGCGAAATTTTATTGCGAACGCCAGCCACGGTCGGCGGGATGCACTTCATCTGGACGTCAATGGTTCACCCCGGCTCGTTGCGCAGGTGGCTCATGAGGCCCGGGCGATGGGTGTTCCTGCCTATAATATCCGCCTGTCCGCTTCCCCCGTAGATCTGCCCAGCCATTTCGGCGTTCAAATCGAGGCGATCATGTACGAAGCACGTCCTCCGCTCTGTCCATCTCTTTCAATCATCGGCCCTTCAGTAGACGACAATTCCTTCGATCCAACGCTTGGCTGTTCGATCCGCAATAACCTCGCTGTCACGGTCAACGATCCAGGCGACCTACTAGAGAACAGAGCTGTCTTGCCAACCAGTGGTGACCGTGCGGTGCTTCCCCTTACCGCACGCGGAAGTACCGCTGCGGGCAACAAGGGCAACTCGGAAGGTGGCACTCAAAATAGCGTTCCTTCAGAATCCCAATGAACACTCTTGCAGCAAGAGCCTTGGCGATATTGTGGCCAACATCTGCAGAAGCTGCGATCTGCTTCCGCCGTTTCTCACGACGTCACACAGATATCAGGTTGCGTCATGGCGTCTTTGACTAGAGCCCCCGAACGCATTGCTTTGGCGCGCCGAGCTAGACGAGGCCGGCGGCAAAGACTGCCTTTGCAACCCCCTCGAAACAGTCCATCGGAACGGCCTTTCCCAATATTCCCTTTCGGATTAACTGACGCGCCAAGCTAGGCTCCTGAATAATGTTCAGATGCAGAGCTTTCGCCTGATCAAGCAGCTGTGAAGCAAATTCGTCCTCGCCGCGGCACACCATTACGGGGGCTCCGGTCTGCCCACGAACGTAACGAAGTCCAATCAGCATCGCGGGGCCCGTTACTATCAATGTCGCCCGCTTGATCCCGAGCGGCGGCTCACTCGCCGAGTCCCGACGAAGCCGGCGGCGTTCGCCCTTTACCTGTGGATTGCCGTCCTGTTCCTTAGACTCGCGCTTCGCTTCACTCTCCGTCATGCGCATGTCGCGCAAAAACAACCATCGCTGAATTAGCAGATCGGCCAAGCCGCCGATCAGAAACGCAAGAGCAGCAATTTCGATTAGATACTTGAGCTCTTTGAATACAAAGCTAGAACAACCCAAACCGCAGACAGGCAGGTACACCAGCGCCTTCCAACTTGCGACTGAGGTGAAAACCAACGTTACGCCGAGAACGAACACTTTGATCAGCGACTTACCAAGCTCGACAATAGACTTCTGAGAGACAATCCGTTTCAGCCCTTTGATGGGATTCAATTTCTCAAGGCTTGGTTTCAGCGGCTCCATGGAGAACGTCAGCCCGCCAGCAGCCAAGAAACTGGCTAGAATGGCTGCAGCCACGGCCGCTGCGATGATTGGGGCAACGCTCGTTAACGAAAGTTCGATCAATCCGACGAGTGCCTGCCGAACTGCACCATTGAAGGGCTGCCCCTGGAGCTTGTCGACGAGCTGCACCCCTTCACGCCATACGTCCTCGATAGCGCTCGCTTGGAAACATAGGCAGCCGAACGCGGCGCACATGCTGAGCGCGGTCACAAAATCGGTGCTGCGCGGAATTTGTCCTTTCTCACGCCCCTGACGTAGCTTCTTAGGAGTTGGTGGAAGCTTCTTCTCTTCGCTCGAGTCGTTCATTTCAAGAATTTCCCGAGCCGCTCCAGCACCCCGCCGAACTGGATAATCTCCGTTCCCATGTATTCAATGAGGAAGACGGTGTAACTCACCATGATGATGCCAAAGGCGGCGTTCTTGATGGTCGGAGAGAGGTCGTTCAGCTTAATTTGCGGCGCAAACCGCCCGAGCAACATGAGGGATACCTCAATCAGGAGCAGCAGTGCCAGCACGGGTCCGGAGACTATCAGGGCCGTATGCATGATATGATCGAGAAGCGCTACAAATTCCATTGCCCCTTGCATTGTTAGGGGAGGTAGTAGCCGGTACACGGGCCAGATCAGATAGCTGCCATAGAGGCACCGAACCATCGTCTGTAGACCTCCAGACACAACGAAAATAGTAACCGCGGCAGTTCCGAGAAAAAGACCCGTGGCGGAGGCTTGGCTGCGCGTCGCAGGATCGTCCAGTTGGCTTGAAACACTCCGCTGCGTGTCAATGATGTCGCCAACTGCCTGGATGCTCCATAGCGGTATACTTAGTAACATCCCGAACAGCAGCCCGATGAATATCTCTTTGAGACCGAGAAACGCGACCGCGGCCAGACGGGTGGCCGGATCCAGGGTCTGCAGACCGGCCTTGACATGCGCAAGGCATGGCAGTCCGATCACGATCGTCAAGCTTGCGCGGATCATCCCGCTAATCTGCGGCCGCGTGAATACGGGAAGCACCAACATGATGCCTAGGGCCCGGGCGGCACTAAGGCCCGCTGCAACGACGAACTCGACAGCAGTCTGGATCAGAGCTTGCGTCTCGGTGGGTGACAAAGCATGCATTCGCGGTGCCCGTTGTTCGCTTCAACTGATCTAACCGGCTCCGCTCGCCGTGCCTTAATGTTCGGTGCCAGAAGGCCGCAGATAGTCGGCGGCGTTCGTTTTATGAGCGCTCAACGAGAGCACCGGCCGAACTGCGATCCTGCACGGTAGGCCGACGATCCCCATACTCTCATGCTCGCTCGGTAAGCTGGCGCACTTTGGTAATTCAAGGGTGATGCCGATGGGCGGTTTTGTTCTCACAAACTCGGCCTTTCAGTTCCGAACTAATACCTCGATGTGAGAGAGGGGAACTCAGTGAAGATATGCTGGGCTTGTTCGATAAGCGGCGCGCTCAGTACCGGAGAAAACAGAACGAGGACGGCGACGACGACGAGGAGCTTCACGGTTAGCGGCAAGGTTTGATCCTGGAGCTGCGTTGCCGCCTGTATGATGCCAACAAGCAATCCGGCCACGAGAGCTGCTAGGAGCGGTGGCAGAACCCAGATCATGAAGAGGACGAGCGATCGGGTCAAATGCGTGAGGATGCTGGCCTCGTCCATATTAACCTCCGGGCGCGGCGTAACTTAACACCAACCCGTGCATGAGCCGCGACCATCCGTCGATCGTGACGAACAGAAAGAGCTTAAAAGGAACAGATATCATTGTGGGCGATACCATTGACATGCCCATGGCCATCAGAATCGTCGTTACAATCAGGTCAATCGTGATGAATGGAAGATAGAGAAGAAAGCCGATCTCAAAGGCACGCTTTAATTCCGAGATTAGAAAGGACGGTACAAGAATCGCAAAATCATCCGCTGTAGCGTTTCCCCGCATCTCCTCTGACCAAACATGTTCTGTGGATGACAGGAAGAACGTGCGCTGCTCCTCATTGGTGAACTTTTTTAGGTGAGCGCGCAGCGGCTCGCTTCCCTCCTTAGCGGCTGTCGCCCAGTCATCGAGCGTTTGGTAGTGAAGTTGCGGGGCGGTAACGCGGTTGTAGATCTGCTCCAGCACTGGAGCACCAATGAAGACCGTAAGGATCAATGCGGCGCCATATAGAACGATGTTCGGGGGTATGGATTGGGTCCCGAGCGCGTTACGCACGAGGAAGAGAACGACGGAAACTTTTATGAATGCCGTGGTCGAGACGACTGCGAAAGCCAGCAGACCGAGGCCGACCGTCACTGCGAGAAGCGCAAGGATGCCTGGCTGAATGTCAGTCATTGACCGCCAACCCACCACGTAGCCTGATGGCCAATTCCTCCCCGACACGCACGATGTCGCCGTGGCCGATCAATCGACCATTGGCAATAATGTCAACCGGACGGTCAACGGGACGGCGAAGTTCGAAGACATGCCCTTCGTTGACGGTTCTCAACGTACCCAGCGGGAGAGGCCAGCGGCCGCATTCGAATACGAGCGTAATCTCAATACTGTCGATGTCGGTTTCAGAGGGCAAGGCCGATGGCTGGGTCTGGGGTCGTGTCATCATATATGCACTCTTTAGAGGGTGGGGTTGCAGGCGGAAGGGGCCCCGCAAGATCAGTCTGTCGCCAGCAAACTCAGCCGGCGCCCACAATTTGTCCGCAGTCAGGATGATCTGACCGCCCGCAAAGGGAATGACGTCCGGCACCAGCGCATCGCCAGTTTGTGCTTGGCGAACAAGCCCGACGGACACGCGCAGCGAGCCAATCTCGCTGGCAACCATGATGGGCAACTCAGGGGAAAGCTTGCGCATTTCTCGGGGCAATTGGCGAATCACCTCGCCTAACTGACAGAACGCAGCCGGAACCGAACCGTCCAGACACGAGAATAGGAACAGCCGCGCCGTGCCCGCGAGCGTGCCGTAGACGATGTCGAGTTCCAGATAAGGGCCTTGCGTCGTTGCTTCGTCGATGCGGATAATTTGCAAATCCCGCGCTAGCAGATCCTCAAGTCGAGTGAGCCATGATTCAAACGCAAGTTCGAGGACGAGCGAGCGGGTTGGGTCCGAAGGCAAAGTAAGGCCATGCTGCACTGTCGAAATCAATGCCTCCGCCAGCGGGCGCGGCACCGACAAGACGGCCATTTCGGGCCCGACGCGAAATGTACAGTCAAGCATCGGCGCAGTCGATGGCTGCGCCTGCCACACAAGCCGGTTAATACATATCGAGACCGGCGTATCGCCAAGGCGGCTCTTCAGAACCGTTCGCCGAAGGGCCATCTCATTGAGGCACGAGACCGCGCTATGCGACAATCTTAGCGGTGGCACGAATCGTGCTGGTTCACCGATCGCATTTTCCGCGCTCATGTTCACGGGATCGGAAGTTCGCGCCGACATAAGAGAAGCAGCCATTAAATCGAAACGCCAGCAGCCTGGCTCCGCGAGCCAGTCTGATACCGGAGCAAGACCTCATCGTCCGTTTCGACTTCAGCTGCAAACTCCGAACGAGCGTTGGTCGTGCGCTGAACATCGCACTCAATCTGCTGCCATTTCTGGCTCGCCGCCGAACGCTTGGCCCACGCGAACCGCGCCTCAACAACCGCCGCCTGGGCCTGCTCTTGAGCGATGCGCGCTTGCTCAAGCGCCTGGAGTGCAGATGCGATCTCAGCTGTGAGTCGTCCAATGACGAGATGGCACCGACGGTCGAGTTCGGTGACGCTCATCGTATCAGACGATGCGAGTTTCAGATAAAGTTCAGCTTCGAGGCTTGCGCGGCGTTTCTCGGCGCTGGCAACCTTCTTGGAAGCTTGCTCCACCGCTTCAACCGCAATTTGGCATTTGGCTTGCATGTTGGATAATTGACGAAGCGCACTTCGCTCCCTCATGTCCTTCACCAGCCGCAATTTCGACGCTTGGATGGGATTCAGGCGGTCAGACGCGACATCCACGTGACGGCCTCCTCAAAAGTGGACGGCTCATCCTGCCCCTGGCGCAAGAAATTTCGCAACTCCTCGATCGACGCGATTGCTCGGTCAGTCAGCGGATCGCCCCCTGGCTTGTACTCACCGACCTTGATCAAAAATTCGGCCTCATCATAGCGCGAAAGAAGATCTCGAAAGAAAGAGGCGGCCTTTCGATGTGACACTGAGACGACCGCATCCATCACGCGACTTCGGCTCGACAACACGTCGATGGCAGGAAAATGCTCTCGCGATGCGAGAGCGCGTGAGAGAATGATATGACCATCGAGAATCCCGCGCGACTCTTCGGCGATTGGATCGCCTGTGCCGTCACCTTCGACGAGCACGGTATAGAAGGCCGTGATCGAGCCCTGCTCGCCCATACCGGCACGTTCCAACAGACCCGGCAGAAGTGCAAAGACGGAGGGCGGAAAGCCGCGCCGCGTTGGAGGTTCTCCCGCGGCAAGGCCGATTTCACGCATCGCGCGGCTGAAGCGCGTCAATGAATCCATCATGAGAACGACACGCAATCCTTGATCACGAAAGTACTCGGCGAGTGCCGTCGCCGTATGAGCACATTGCGCGCGCTCCATTGCCGACCGGTCGGAGGTCTCCACGATAGCGATGGTACGATCGATGGCATCGCCAATGTGGCGCTCGATGAATTCACGCACCTCACGTCCGCGCTCCCCTATAAGCGCAACGACGGTGACGTCAGCATCCGCGCCTTTAACAATTTGCGACATCAGCGTCGACTTGCCGCAACCGGCATCTCCATAAATTCCGATCCGTTGGCCTTCGCCACAGGTCAGAAGTCCGTCGAGCACGCGGACGCCGAGCGGAAAAGGCTGCTCGATACCGCGCCGCCTCATTGGGTTGGGTGCCCTGCCGCGGAGGGGGCGAGTGTGGGTCGTCTTTATTGGACCCTTTCCGTCGAGCGGACGGCCGAAGCTATCGATGACGCGGCCCAGCAAATCGGGACCGACTGGAACTTCCTGCATCCGCCCGGTCGGAACCACTTCCGCGCGGTTAGACATGCCTATCATGTCGCCGATTGGCGTGAGTAACACCCCATCCGGCAGCAGACCGATCACCTCCGCCTCAAGTGACCATCCTGTATTGTGATCCTGCAATAGGCACAGTTCCCCAACGCGGGCCCCTGGCAGCACGGCGTGGACCAAGGTGCCGACGGCTCGGGTGATCCGTCCACGCACGGCACACGTATCGACATGCTTTGCTATAGATTTCAGAGATGATAACGCCGCGTGCACAGCGCCTTCATCAGCCGCATCGTCATAGCTTGGCCTTTGGGAAGTCATGGTTCGCCCTCTTGAGAAGGCGGGGCAAGGGCGAGACGCAATGTACGGAGCTGCGCGGTAAGTCCTAGATCGACATTACCAAACTCACTCCACAAGACGCATTGGTCCGGCGTCAGAGCCGGGTCCGGTTCAATTCTGACCTTAGGCCGCCCATGCGTTCCCTCGAATGGCGCGAACTCGCATATCAGGGCATCGATGTTCACGGGAGACACATGAAGGCACAATTCCGCGCTGCCATATCTTTGCTCGATGGCGTGACGAACCGTCCTCACTAACATCTCGCCCGGGTCGAAGGAGCCGACCAAGTCATTCAAGATCTCAATGACGAGCTGTGGCAGCTCCTGTTCTAGTACGGCTTTTCGTCGCGCCAGCTCGGAAGCAGCTCGAGCCACCAGCCGCGCCATTTCGTCCGAGCCTGTCTTCAGGCCTTCGGAGTGCCCGCGCGCCTGCTCGCGCTGATAAGCGTTCCTTGCCCAGTTGCGAACCTGCTGTAGATACCGCTCTGCCAGCGCGCGCGTCTGTACCGCATCGTACCAGATCCCAAGTTCCGAGGCTGGTATGAGTGGACCCACCGGACGTATCTGCGGGCGTTCTGGCAATGCTGGCTCACCCGCGGTCATGCCGGCCGTGTCTCCGAGGCCAAATGGGTCATCACCAAAGACATCAATTGGCCCGCGGCTTTGTGGTGTTCGGCGGCTGGGCTCTCCGCGGCGGTCCCGACAGGTAAGCAGAGAAGCACGCGCGTACGGTCGAGCTCTGAGGCTTCCTTGAGCCAAGCGCCAAGGCAGGCATATCCGTCATGTTTAATCCGCTGCGAAAGTGCCTCCGGATTGACAATCAATTGGGTCTCGACGGCACTGGATACATGTCGGATAGCGAAAGCATGTGCTTCCGCACCGATATTTCCGATCAGTAGCGCAAGATCATGCTTTGACACCAGCTTCAAGACCGAACGGGCGTGCCAAGTACCGCCAGCGAGCAGTGCCGCACGATGCGGATCATGCCCAAGCAGAGCGCCCCTTCCCCAGCGACTTCCCCTCGAGACCAGTTCACTGCCTAGCAGCAGTTCGGCTAGTCTTTCCTGCAGTCTGGGAGTTTTCTGCAGTTGCAGCACTGTAGAAGCCGCCAGCGACGCATCAAGCCGTTCAGCAAAACGGCTTGGATGGATTAAAGCAGTAAGCTCGCGCGCCCGATCGGAATTTCGGTTGAGCGAATGATTTGGTTCGGTGGATGTCATCGTTGCGGACATTGCATTCCGCCTATCTCGCATCGGAGTTCAGCCTTTTGCCGGCGGCTTGGACGGCGGGCATACCCGCCGCTTTGCCAATATTCGCCCCTTTCCGCCAGAACTGACCGAGCTGGCGCGCACGTGTGCTCAGCAGGACGTAAGATAGAATGCCGAACGCGGCGCCGGCACCTCCGACCACGACCGCAAGAAGGGAGGATGACATGGACTTGGTTGGCTGGATCGAGGCAACTGCTGGTGCAGAGGAAATCTCATGCTGCGCCCGCTCAACCGGCACGAAAACGACGGCCACCTTGTCGTAAGATAGTCCTTCAATGCTGTTGGCGACGAGCATCTTGATCTGGGGCAACAAGGCCGAGAGCTTCGCATTGGAGCCATGTCGAATGAAGACTGACGCTGAAGACGGGGTCGCATCCTGTCGCAAAAGGTCATTCTTCGGCAAGACAACATGAACCCGAGCGGAGAGAACCCCATCGATATCGTTGATCGTGCGCGACAATTCTTCGCTTAGGGCATAAACGTAACGAGCGCGCTCCTCAACCGGGGACGCAACCAGACCCGATCCCTTGAACACCTCCCCAAGATTCTTGAACACTTGGCGCGGCAAGCCCTGGTCATTCAGCAGTTCTATCGAAACGGCCAGTTGCTTTTCTTCGACCTGAATCGTGCTGGTACCATCCTTAGCGACAACACGGACTGCATCGACACCCTTACTGAGGAGAAGCGCAAGCATCTCGTTGGCTTCACGCTCATGAACTTTTGTATAGAGATCGGCCTTGCAGCCAGCTAGCAACAGCACAAGCGGCAACAGCAGAAAAGCATGGAGCTGCCTTCCCGCAGGCGCGCCGCGGCCGATCTTTCTTTGCGCGAACAGAGCCATCACCGCCGCTCAGCCCGCTGATAACAATTTGTTCAGAGATGAACCGACGGCGCCGGTACTCTTGGAGATGAGCGAAACCTGAATAACACCATTGTAAACATCCCGCAGATTCTGCAACGTCGACTCGAAATTGTCCGCACCTTCTGGTTTGCCGACGGGATGGACATCGACTCCGTCCGAGCGCGCGATAGGCTGCGCGGCAGGCCCAAGCTGGACGCTCTTCGAAGGTGCCGGCTCGCCGATCGAAGGAAGGGCAGTCGAAGGATATGGTTTGCCTAGGTGCACTGCAGAAAGATTCTGAAGGATGCGATCGCCCGGCGGACCGGTCTGCGCGACTGTACGCTGAACCTCTGGTACAGGCGGCGCCAACGCGCTGTCGGCCACCAAAGAGGCGACACCCTGCTTCGATGCCGCCTTTGCAAGATGCTCATGAAAGTTGCCCGGCGCCGATGAACACCCGTCGGTGAGACACTCGCCGAGGTTGGCAGAGATCGTGATAGCGCCAAACTTCACGGAAGAAATCATTGCTCTCGCGTCTATTAGCTGTCGTTGCCGTGAACGGCTCAGCACCCTAGCGAGGCGAGCTGACCAAAACCTGACGTGGATCAGGAGCTACGTCATCCAAAAATCACGATTAGCTTCCAATTTGCGACGAATTTCGTCTTCCAACTCTGGATGAATTCCAGCGCATGACCGCCAGGAATACTCATCCAAACTACGAGGCTGCACACGTTGAAGAACATTCTGATTGTTGGTGTTTTCATCTCCTTGAGTGTCGTTAGGGCGCTCGGCGCCCCCCTAGAGCTGCCATCCACGCCTTATACTTACACGGTTCTGGATCAGGATCTCGCGGCCGCACTGCAGGAGTTCGGCAACAACTTGAAAATTCGGATCAATGTCAGCCCCCAGGTAAAGGGGCGGATTCGCGGGCGCATGCCGGATCTCGCGCCGCGAGATTTCCTCGAACGCGTGACCAATCTTTATAATCTTCAGTGGTACTACGACGGGCTGGTGCTGTACGTATCCGACGCGCACGAGGCGGAAAGTCGCCTGCTTGTCTTAAATCCGATCACTTTCGATGCATTCAAGGCGGCACTTGATGCACTCAGAATTTCCGATGAACGCTACGTCGTAAGAGCTGCACCGGAAGATGGACTGGTCTTCGCTTCTGGCCCGCCTCGCTTCATCGCGCTTGTCGACCAAACGCTCAAAGGCCTAGTGGCGGAGGTCCAAGCGCGACGAAATCTTACGACAGCCGCAAAGCCGCCGCCCGAGTCGGTCTTGATGTTGTTTCGGGGCTCCTCAAGTACGGTCGTTCGTGATGGACGAGCGGAGGGACCTGTTTCGCCCGAGGCGCCGCATCAAGACAACGTGGCTCACGCGCCTGGCCCAAGCCGGAGATGAATTGACAGCAAGAGTAGCTTACAAGGGAACTCAATGCGGTCGCGGCATTCTTTGTGAGCATTTCGAAAGCTGATGCTGTCGGCATGAGAGCCCGAGGCCAGACGGTGATGCACCGATTGGCGCACGGATGCCTTCAACTGGACGGCTGGGCGGCGTCATTCTTGGGGTGACTACGCCTTTAGCTCCACTCAACAATCGACGATTGCCTATGAACAATAGGACTCTCTCCCTCAACTGTTTGAGCACATTTGCCGGCAACGGTGTCCGATCCATGATGCTTCACGGCGCTGATGGAGCAGGCCCTAACCGTCTCGTAGCGGAGCGGTAAGCGCGGCCACTCGCCACCGCATTCTCTACGAGACGCGGCCGTATCATTTAGACCTGTTGCACGAACCCGCGCGATCTTCCGCGAATTCGCAGGCCCGAGTTCCCATTTTTGCCATCTGCCGCGTCAGGACGCGACGGAGTGGCAGAAAATTCTGGGTGGATGCGGGTATTGTAAATACGCTGCAACTTTGCGCAACACCCATCCATGTCCCTTCGCGCATTCCTCTGAGCGCCGTCAGCTTCTCGAAAGCTAACTCCCGCTACTATAAGGCGGTCAATATCTAGCAGGCAATGAGCCTCTTGATCGCACGGACCTGAGCACCGGACGCCCACTCAGTCGCCGGGAGCAGCCGCCAGGAGTTGTGGGATCCGCCCATCAACACTTTGGTGTTTGTCGCGAACTCGGGCTGCACGATGTGACAGGACTGCGGCGCAATCTCACAGCACAGGATGCATAATGTCAGTAAACAACCTATCTCTAGCTGCCAACTCGAACGTGGCTTTGTCCGGGATTGCTCCCGGGCTGACGCCGGCGCAGGAGCTGTCAAGTTTCGAGGCGATGCTAGCGAGCTACGCCTTAAAGAACACGACTGGCGATCATTCCGCACCACAAGATGTGACCTCGCAGTTGACCAAAGACCTGACGGAGGAGCTCATACAGCTGACGGGCAATATCTTGCCACCTGAGATTAGGGCTGCATTGGATGCTGATGCGTATGGCCAGCCCCCGCAGTCAACCTCTGCTGCGGGCTCCACTGCGATTGCAGCCGCGCCAGTACCCAGCTCACGGATCACATGGAACAGTGGCACCCTGACCGGCACTGAGTTGCAGATTGTGTCGGTGCTGAACCGTCATAAAGATAAATGCCCTCTCGATTGGAAGTCGCTCGGAGATTTGGCGAACGACCCCTCCACACCGCCGGATCTGAAGGCGGCGATCGAGGCATTGCAGCAGGATCCGGAGCTCTTCTATGCGATAGGCTCACAAGGCGACGGCCGCTGCGGCGGGAAAATCAAGGCAGGTGATCTCTCCGGCTTCTCCGATCATCACTCACAAGTGGCAGCATTCCAGGAGCAGCAGGCGCGGAGCTACGAGCATAACTACGTTCCGTCGGACGGAACCGGAAGTGGCCAGCCGTGCGTTATGACCCAGACCGACGCATTGCGTGAGCTCTATCGCTATTCTGAGAACTTGCCCAAGAACCTGAGCCTCGCGGATTTCAGGCAGATCGTTGATGGCGAGGCTAAAACCGGCAAATGCCCACCTCAGGTTCTCGCAGCCGCTCAATACTTCCTCAATCATCCGGAGGAATGGAAACAGTTGTATGGCGGCTCGGTAGATAAGGTTCACAAAGAGGACTTCTTGCAGGCGGCTTCATCATCAATGAGCCTCACGCATGCCGAGTTGGATACGCTGGGTACAATCAACAAGAACCAGGGCGCGTTTTTCGGGAAGGGTGACCTGACCCGGGAGAAGCTCGCGAGTATTGTCGATGACAAGAGTCTCGGGCCCGACGTGCGAAAGGCGGCCTCCCAGCTGCTTTCGGATCCTCTCCTGTTCGGATTGCTGAACAACTCGATCACAGGCTACAAGACCCACCACAAGTTCTTCGACTTCGGCGGCGGCCACACGGTCGATTCCGGCGAGATCAGCAATAACGACTTCACCCATTTCTTCAACAACATGTCCGCTGCGAACCGCACCGCTCACCAATTGAAGACGCACAGCGCTCAGACTGCTGCCGATCAGGCCGCCGTCGCGGACATGATGATGGGCGTGGCAGACCAGCCGGACATCAAGTCACCCAAGAAGAACGGAGGCGCCTTCATGCACACCCTTGATGACGTGCTCAAGGTGGGCTCCAAGGTGCTCGACTGGGCTGCGACGGCAGTTGGTGTACTCGGCTTCATTCCAGGTTTGGGCGAATTGGCCGATCTCGCGTCAATGGTACTCGAGAGCGAGGCGCAAGCAGCAAATCTTCTGCACACAGCCATCACGGGCGGCAACATAAAGCAGGCACTGGAAGAAGCGGGACTCAGTCTTGCGGCACAGGCGGTGGGTTGTATCGGTGGTCCTGAGGTCAAACTCGCCATGCGCGAAGGCTTGATGAAGCAGGCAATTCAAGAAGCCGCGACGACCGGCGTCAACCTTCCGGTTTCGATGGCACAGTCTTACGCGGAGGACTATTTGAACTCCCTAAAGGAGCGGATTGAGTCTGAGGCCATGCAAGCTGCAAGCGTTTACAGCTAGTCAGAGCGACTTGGGGCTCTCAGATCACAACTGAGTAGCTAGGCGAGCTTGCGCGGCCTCCGTGCGGTGGGGTCCCACCGGCAAACCGGTAGGACGCGCAAGCTTTGCCAGCGTGTTGGAGCTCCTTAGCCACATCCGACGACTTTGCGTCGTTGGTTTTCATCAAGGCCCAATTTATGTTCGGCTGTACTCGTCCAGCCGGGTCGGCAGCGGCCGCAAATGCCGTATGTCGGCGCCAACAGTTCGATAGGCGGCCATCCAGCTCCAAAAGCCGACGCTGAACTTGTCAAGATTTTCAACTTAACACCGCGACTGAACCAGATGAGGTCGACGAGAATGCTTACACCGCAGTGAGATGCGGGCAGAGCGGATGTGCCAGCTGCTACCGCACGAGGCGTGGCCTTTGCCCGCTGAGCGGGGAACCGCTCGACGACGCTGAGGCCTTGGCAGGTTGAAGGATTTGCCTTCGCGCTCTAATCGTCTCAGCACGCTTAACATTCCCGGTCGTGTTTGGTCCGATCTGGGCACATCGCCGCCTGCGCCTGGAAGGAAGCAAACGTGTCGCCGGCGACTGTGAGCGGGATGCTATAGCATCTGGACCTCAAAGCTTGATGATCAACAAAATCGCCCGATCAAACGGCTTCATAACATGATGGTCCTTCTTGGTGCCAAGTATCCGATCTCCACACGTGACCGATGCACCAATCACGTTGAATTCGTTAATCCGCCAAAACCGGTGCTGAATTTCCTGGATCCGTCAGCTTGTCGAAAGCTAATGCTTGCACAGTGAGGAAAGCCACTGCGGCAGGATCGAGTTGACATAGGAGAAGCCGATGCGCATTCCGAGTTCGAGCGCCACTGCGCGCGTGGATTCCGACCTCCATGCCGCTCGTGGTGACAAGAAAGGCTCGCGCACACCCGACGCCCATGACGATCACGGTCAATCGCCCGGTGCAAGCAGCCCTGTAAGTGGCACGTCAAATCCGGACGGTAGTTCGCAAGAGGCCGCGTGGAACCAAGCATTTAACGCCGCTCTCGGAGCTGCGGCCTTCCAAATGGCAAATAATGCAATAGCTCGTTTCCATGAGACCATTAGCGAGGAGGATTCCTGATGTCGGATGTTGCGACGTCAGGAAATAGGAGCCGCCAGTAGCGGCAACACCCGAACAAACAGGAGAAAACTATGCCTAATAAAGTAGGCGCGACTAATGCCTCGACTGCAGGTGGGGCGGCTGGCACTGGTATTGCTGCAGCTGGTACTGGAGCTGCTGAAGCTGCCGGAGAGGCCGCCTGGCAGAGGCAAATCGGCGCTCTGGTTAGCGAAACCACCAAGGTGACCGAGAGGGACTTGCAACTTCGCGTCGTTTCAACAGAGCTAACGAGCATCAAGAAAGTCGCCGACGAGCGGGTGCAGTAACGGATGAGGTGGGACGACGTCGTCGTCCCACCTTTCCTTGGCATAGCGTAAGCTGCAAAGCTCGCAACGAGCCGTACGGCTCCCTCGCTGTTCAAGAGACCGTCGATCGTGAATGAATTAAACTCCCTGCATTTCGAGGTGCTGTCGGGGCTTTACACGGGGCTGGCCGGCAAATTTGGCTCGGGATCGACCCTGATCGGTAGCGACCTGGATGCTGACTTGGTCTTCATCGAACAAGGACTCGAACGCCATCACCTTCGTATCACCCCACATTGCAATTCGATCCAAATCGAGCCTCTGGCTAGGGAAGTCAGGATCGAGGGACACGAGCAAAGTCCCCCGAACGAGCGCGTTATTGTTCCTCTTCCCGTCGTCATACATGCGGGCGAGATGTCCATCCGTTGTTCCATAGAGGATTCTAAACAAGCTGGCTCCATCGGTCGCTGGCTCGGATCGACCGCCGTACTCGTCTCGGTCCTGATCAGCTCTGTCGCGGTCGGCGCAGTCTCAACCAGTTTCGTCCAGACGGACAGCGCTGTTGCCGTGACCGCCGACTTGCCCCGGGCCGTCGGAGTCGCACCTAAGCTGGCGCCCAACGCTCCCGATGCTCCGACCACCGACGCAGCTGCCGCACGGCTGCAAGAGCAAGTTGATAGAGCGGGCCTTTTCAACATCAAAGTCAGATCTGAGCCGGGTGTTGTCGCTGCTGACGGTACCGTGACGCCCGCCTCTCTCCCAAAATGGCGGGAAGTCCAAGAACGGTTCGATCACGAAAGAAATGGCGCATATGTTCTCGTCAATGCAGTAGCCATCAAGGAGGAGAAGACGCCGTCCTCGATTTCTGTCGAGGCCGTTTGGCGCGGAAGTGAGCCATATCTGGTCATCGCTGGTCAAAAGCATTTCGTGGGCGCGCTGCTGAATAACGGATGGACCGTCAATGGGATCGATGAGCGACGTGTGCTGCTGAGCCGGAACGGCCGGCTTGTAGCCGTGCCCTATTAAAGCTTCCGCCCGCAGTTAAGAAGGAAAGTCTCATGACTAGGCTCCCTCAGCATTCGCTAGAGCCTGGAGCCTCTTTTCAGCGGCTCAATGTCGACGACCCCCCACCTGCTATCACGCCGACGACTGCTAGAGCCGAGGAAGCCGAAATCGAGAGAACTCATGCAAATGGTGGCAAGAGCTTTGCAATTCTCGAGGATGGGCCCCCGCAAGATCTGCCTGTTGTCTCTGCGATCGAGACCTCATTCGAGCTTGGCCCGATTGATCCCGTTTCGCCCATCAAAGCCAACGAGGCGCGCGTCCAGATTGGTAAGTTCGAGCCAGGATCAGAATTTGCTTGGCTTAATGGTCCCAGTCTCGCGGACAACCTGCTCGCCTTTGTCACGCCGCGCCTATGTCATTCGGATGTTCTGCGCCCAGAAAAACAAGGCATTCTTCTCGAGCGTTTGGCTGACACCCTCTCGGCCGCGCCAGAGAGTTCAGTGTCTCGTGAAAACTTCGCGATTCTTCAGTCGGAGCTGCGACGGTTAATTCTGCTCCGGCAGAATCACAACGGCTTAATCAAAGGCTAGCAATGGCCGAGCCTGACCGAAAGCAACACCTCACACCTGGTCCGCCGGCACACTTATCAAGTGTCGGTGAGGGTTTACACGTCTCAAAAAGAGAGCGTGATTTGCTCTGCGCGCTATCCTATGTCCATCTTGCCTGCGGTCAGAGCGCACAGAGCCTGGCTCTGTTGCAAATTGTAGCTAACGAACATTCTCACGACGTCGAGCTGCTCCGCATTCTGGTCTACGCTCTCATCTCGGAAGGCCTCGGTGACGAAGCACTGGTGGCATTGGATAGGCTTGACAAACTCGACGACGACCCGTCTTCGCGTCTGCCTTTGATGGTCTTGCGCAGTCACGCGCTGCGTCAGGCCGGCCGCATGGCCGAGGCACGCGCAATCTTCAAGAGCTATGTTTCATTGAGGAGCAACGCGGCTCCATCCGAACAATAATAGGCTCCTCATGGCCAATTTCCTACGTAGCCTCATCGTGCGCGCGCCATCCAATCCAGATTTGATGGTTGCATTGATGCTTCTTCTCGCGATCGGAATGATGATCATGCCGGTCCCGATCGTCGTGATCGACATGCTGATCGGCTTCAATCTCGGCTTTGCCATACTGCTGCTGATGGTGGCCCTGTATCTTAAGACCCCCCTTGACTTTTCGTCGTTGCCGGGCGTCATTCTGATCTCTACCGTCTTTCGTCTGGCTCTTACCATCGCAACGACGCGGTTGATTCTTGCTGAAGGAGATGCCGGCAGCATCATACATACATTCGGTGATTTCGTCATATCAGGCAATATCGCTGTCGGCATCGTCATATTCCTCATTGTGACCATGGTACAGTTCATGGTCCTCGCGAAGGGGGCCGAACGGGTCGCAGAAGTGTCGGCGCGCTTCACGCTCGACGCGCTGCCCGGCAAGCAGATGGCAATCGACGCGGAACTGCGCAACGGGCACATCGATCAGAACGAAGCTCGCGATCGGCGATCGGCACTGGAGCAAGAAAGCCAACTTCACGGCGCCATGGACGGCGCTATGAAATTCGTGAAGGGCGACGCCATCGCCGGGCTCATAGTTATCTGCATTAACATGCTGGGTGGCATCACAATCGGCTTGCTCTCCAAGGGCATGCCGCTGGAGGAGGCGCTGCATCAATATACGATCCTCACCATAGGTGATGCGCTAATTTCGCAGATTCCGGCGCTACTGCTGTCGATTACAGCAGCAACCATTGTCACTCGTGTCAATGGTCCTTCGCGACTCAATCTGGGTGCCGACATCGTCAGCCAACTTACCGCCAGCACACAAGCGCTGCGGTTGGCCGCCGGCGTCCTCATTGTGATGGGGCTCGTTCCGGGTTTCCCTTTGCCTCCGTTCATCATACTGGCCGTACTCTTCGGAGCGGCGAGCTTTGTCAATGTTGGCGTGCAGCGCGGCAAGACGGCCGCCAAGAAGGAGGTCAGTAATACCGGTACGCCTCAAAGTCCATTACAGGGTCAGAAGCGAACCTTGCCTGCAGAGGCCCTTCCAATCGCCCTCTTCCTCGCACCAAACCTTGCAGCTGCAATCGACGAAGAGGAACTCGAGGGGGTAATCGGGCGAGTTTCGGCCCTGGTCTCATCTGATCTTGGGATCACAATCCCGCGCATACCAACCAAGGTCGACCAGAACTTACCTGAATCGCAGTTCAGGATCGACGTTGAGGGAGTGCCCGTTGGGCGAGATTTTGTGGACCCGACGCAACTTATGCTCAATGACGACGTAGCGAACATTGAGTTGAGCGGTATCCCCTTTCGGCAAGAAGTAGAGACAGATCGGATCTGGGTCGAACAAGCTCATGCGCCTGCTCTCAAAGCAGCCGGAATAGGGCATCATCGTCCGAGCGAAGTTGTCGCCTCGCGCGTTCAGTCCACATTGACGCGCTACGCGCAACGTCTGGTGGGCATTCAGGAGACCCGGCAATTGCTGGGCCGAATGGAGCAGGAATATGCCGATTTGGTGAAGGAGGTGCTGCGCACAACGCCGGTTCCCCGAGTCGCCGACGTCCTGCGCCGCTTACTGGACGAGGGTATTCCCATTCGCAACACTCGCTTAGTTCTGGAGGCGTTGGCCGAATGGAGTGAGCGCGAACAAAGTGTCGTATTGCTTACCGAGTATGTTCGCTCCGGTCTGAAGCGGCAGATCTGTTATCGCTATGCCAACGCACACCGTGTTGTAGCTGCCGTTATCATAGAGCGCCAAACTGAGGATATCGTGCGCGGTGCGGTGCGCGACACCGCTGTGGGTCCTTATCTCGTTTTGGAGGATCGCGAGAGCGAAATGCTGCTTTCGCAATTCCGCAAGATTCATTCGAGCATCACGCGGGGGCAGAGCCAACCCGTCATTTTGGGCTCAATGGATATCCGGCGTTTCGTCCGGGGTTTTCTCACCCGCAACGGGATCGAACTGCCTGTTCTTTCGTATCAGGATCTCGCTCCGGAGTTTACCATTCAGCCAATCGGAACCGTCAAGCTCGAGGCGTCAAAACATAAGACGTCCTCAGGAGAGCGTCGTGACCCCATCGCCGCAATCAGCTAACAAGAGATAGAAATGATTGTGAGATCGTAGTTGGATCTATGTAAGATGAATATCTCGCGCCGGTTGTTCTCACTTGGTCCGAGGTTGTACTCAGCCGTCCTCGCTTCCCTTACCATTCTGCTACTCGGAGGCTGCGCGAGCTCGCCTAAGCCCATTCCTTCATCGCAGCAAGAGAGCGCTCCAAAACTGCTAGGTGACAAAGAGATCGATCCTGCCATGCGCGAGCGCATTGCTTACGCTCTCCAAGCGGATGTTGACGAGGAGGCTTTGCGCGAAACATTGAAGCAGCAACCGGGCAACGTCAATGCGGCCATCCCTCTTGCGCGTGTCCTGCTGGCACGCCAGCGCCCCGATGAGGCGCTTGATGTCCTCGACAAGGTCTTACTTGCAGCCCCCGCAGACCTGCGCGCCTTGAATGCGAAGGGAGTTGTGCTTGACAGCGAGGGGCGTCACCGCGAAGCACAAGCGCTTTATCGCCAAGCTCTCGCAACGACTCCCGATAATCCGGTGCTGAGCAATAACTTAAAGCTGTCGCTCGCACTTGATGAGGAGAAGGCCAAAGCAGGAAGCGCGAGCCTACAGCCGTTTCCGCCGCCCCATCAGGGGACGCAATCTCACTAGCGCCGTTGTTCGCTAACGAAACATTTGCTGCACGGTTTGGCGGGTTGATCACGCTTCAGCCTGCACCCGCTTGAGTCGTTGTTCGGCTAACGGGGGCGCGAGTCAATTGATGCTCTATTCCCTGACGCTTGGGATCGTGTGTGGGGGCAAATGAAAGCCCCGGCTCGAAGCCGGGGCTTTTGTTGAGCTATTCATCGCCGCGCAACTCTCACAACCGCCACGGTGCCGTTGTTACCAGGCAACTCATCCGGTCGAAGCGGTCGGTTTCCACTCAGGCCAAGACTCCAACGTAAGCCGACGATGTCGGCTTACGCTGCTTTACTGCCTGCCGCAACACGAAGGCTTGCAGATCCGTGTTACATGAAGTCACCGTCCTCGTCGGAATCTGCTGCAACTTCAGTATCGCTGTCCGCTTTGGAGAGATAGCGGCGAGAATCAGTTGCACGCTGCCATTCACCATCGCTGTTTATCTCCCACTTTCCGGACTGGGTGGGATCGAGCACCATGTCGTCCTCGTCGACTTCAACGAATCCCATTTCTTGTGCGCGGGCTTTCGCTTCTGGATTAGCAGGACGCCAGTTCACCAACGGTCGCTCGCCGTCCTGTCGAAGTTGATGCTCGAGCAGAATATCGCCAGCATTCGTGACGAGCGGATGAGCCACCTGAAAATCGACAATTGAGGTGACATCACTTCTTCCAGGGAACTGGTCTCGCCACCTATCGCTTTCGAACTGAGTCATGCTGAATCCGCGTTCCGTCCTTTGGAGGCCGACACTCGTATTTCCTAATTGGTAGCTGTAGTATCTGGCGTCGTCGGAATCTCTTCTGACGGCGTACTTCTCGGCAACCTCCGCAGTGCGCCTCGCTCTTTCAGACACAAACTCAGAGTACTCCTGAGGATTGTTGGCGATCCGGTTGATTGCGTCGCCGTGAAAGTTCCTTGCTTCTCTCCTGAATGTAGCTTGATCGATCTCGACCACGGGAGGTCTCGAAGCGAGTGAATAATTCGGATGCGAAGATGAGCTGCCGGAGGAGTCCTGCAATCGCATTCTGGCGAACGCATCCGCGAAGTCTTGGCTTTCGCCATGCTCAGCATTATCTCCCCAATGATAGCTGTCATCCCCGGACCAATTGTTAACTCGACCGTACATACCGAGCGCTCCTATGGATCATACGTCTTGCATTGTTTTCAGGTCGTTAGACCTTACCCCGCCTGTAGACGGCTTAGCTGTCCGCAAGCTGACGCCAGCGTATGAATCGCAAACCGGCGGGCTGGTAGGTCCGAGCTGGTGATGGCGCGCAGTTGGGTGCGACGCCGCCGATCCCGGCCTGATCGCGCTGATCGAGGGCGTCGAGCTCACTGAGCGTTCGTTGCTCAGCGTGCTGGAAAAGCACGGTGTGAAGAAGTTCGATCCCCAGGGCCAGAAGATCGACCCGAACTTCCAGCAGGCTATGTTCGAAGTGCCCGATGCGTCGGTACCGTCGAGCACCGTGGTCCAGGTCGTGCAGGCCGGCTACACCATCGTCGAACGCGTGCTGCGCCCGGCGCTTGTCGGTGTCGCCAAGGATGGCACGAAGGCCGCGCCGGCGGCGAACAGCAAAGAGTCGAACAGCGCTGCGAGCTGATCGTCCTTGTCCTTCAGGAGCGCGCTTGCGAGTCTCGAAGGATGAGGGGCCGGCTCTCTCAGTTCGGCCTGCATGGTCCGAGACGGCGCGCGCGTTCGTTGCCAGCTCCGATCAGCGGTCGGTATTCGCTCGTTTTTGCAAGCTCGAAGCTTTTAGCCAACCGAACTGCGTCCATCTCTGGTGGCCGATGCCTAGTCCCGATCAGCTGCGGTTCTCGCGACCGATGCAGCATTTTTCGGCGTATCCGCGCACCCTGCGCATCAGTCACAGAACACTTCGTCGGCAGGATCTTGAAAATAAAGGACGACCACGGGGGACCGTCGGATGTTCTTATTGTCCACAGGACAACAAAGAGCCGTCTCACATAATCGAAATACCTAGCTCGCTTGAGAACGAGCGTGCGGGGGAGACCATCACGGGAGGACGTAGCGATGGAGCAAGTTTCTATTCGCCGGCCAGCGCCTTCGATCTGATCAGCGGCTTAAATCAAAAGGGACTCTCAGCCGATTTTGTTCAAATCGGCCAGGCATCTTTCGAGGTTAACCTTGGCTTCGTTCAAGAGCCTTTGCGTCTCGCCGAGTCGCTTGAAGTCAGGTTTCACTGGGCCGGCAGCCACGGCTCTGAAGTGTTGGCAAACAGTTGTGAGATCGTTCGATATGTCCTCAAGTACGAACGCTATATTTTCGAGCGGCACGAGCTCCGAGAAGAAGCTTTTCGAAATAGCGTCGTCCTGGCCGGTAGGGCCCTCGAACTTTACCTCGACGAATGGAACGAGGACATCGCGATTATCACGCGCAGCTCTGCCTACACTCATGACCAGCGAACTGAAGGTTGATGATATGTAGGTGAGCCGGTCGACTAGGGCGCTTCCGTATAGCATGACGGCATCGGGGTCGCTTTGCGGCTCATCTGGGCTCAAAGCACCAAGATCATCTTCAGTCGACATGCTCGCTCTCCTCGCCGTATGGATGCAGTATCCCGACGGGGAATGAGGCAGGTCTCGGATTACTCACCGCTTCAATCGTGTAGACGCCATGAGCCTCGGCCTTTTTTGCCTGCACAACCCTGACTGAAAACCCTTGATATGAATTTTTTGTCGGAGCCTTCAAATATCCGGGCGCTGAAGGTGTTGGTCCGTGAAGATGGAGCAAATAATCTTCAATCGCGCGACGGATGCCTACAGCACCCGCGTTCCGTAGCCCCGCGAAATCATGAGTGTGCACCGAGCCGTGTATCGCCAAGTTAAAGAAATCCCGAACAACATCCGCGTCTGCTACAAGGTGCTGAGGATGAGTGGCTCCGACTTGCGCGAATGTCTCTCTCAACTGCGCGGGTAACCGGTCGCGGTTCTTCGATTCGCGCTTTTCGCGCCTTTCCAGCTCGAGCAAGCCGCCACGGGTCAGGGCAAAAAGGGCAAATTTGCCTTGGGTTGTTCGTTCGACGAACCGCGCATTAGTCATCAAACGGAGAATCCTGCTGAGATTGGCATCTCGCAGATGCAGTCTCTTGGCGATCGCCGCCTTCTCCATCTGTCGCGACGGCGTGTCGCGGAGCAATCGAAGTAGTGGCAGGACGTGCTGACGATGCAAGACCTTGCTGGGACGTGCGAGCTTGGACGTGTTTATCGACATATGTAGAAGGTCGTAGAATGCTCTGAAGCGCTCCGCATAGGCAGTATTCCGCGCGCCAAGCGTTGCGCTTGTCCGTCGCAGGATATCGAACCATTCTCGTAGCTCCTGGTCACGCCGGCGGCTCTCCAAGGTGTTCCAAAGCCACGCTCCCAAAGTGGCGTAGAGGCGCTCCAGGCTTTTTTCAGACCCCTCTTTGAGGAGCTCGGAAATGACATGCCTTGCTTCGCTCGCGGTCGCTTCGCCCGTCTCTACTTTTTCCAATGCTAAATCCGACATGGGCTAGCCCTACACCACAACGGTTAATAACGCTTTACAACGCTTTACTCTGATTTTAGTCCCCAAATCTAGTTGTCAAGATCCCCATTTGTAGGCAGCCCACACAGTGTTTTGGCCGAGTTCCTTCGGTGAAACCGCGCCGGGTTCTTTCAATAGAGGTAATATAGTACCAATACGGCGATCCATGCACGCCGTCTGGGTCGGATGCTGCACCACGAAGCTGCGGGTACCGAACCTCACCTCAACTTGCGCCGCGGTGGTCTGGTGGCCCTGCATTGTGCGGTCGTTACCCATTGACGGGACGAGCATGACGTCGACGTCGAGCTCACTAAAAGGCGTCTGGCACACGTCACAAAAATCCAGGCAAATGGCGATGCCGATCAATGCGCCTTCTGTGGCAAGGACACATACCCGGTTGCCCGCGGTGATATTTTCCATGCCCCAACCATCGTCTGCGTAAGGCGCGATTTTGTCGTAGCTCAAGCGCTCCTCTCCGTAGCCGTCGTAGATCCGGGCCCGGTTGACGGTCCCGAGGTCGGTTTTTTCATGCCAAGTCCCTGGAATCAGAATTTCGGGCGGTTCGAGCTCGTCCGTAACATCCCGGTCTCGAATGAGTTCGACGATCTTCGCACGCAGTTCCGGCGAGACAGTTAGCTCGGGCCACACAACTGCGATGCAGTTCTCCTTCAGGGCCTGAGCAATCTGCTCAGAAATTGCGTCCTCTGCTGACGGCGCTTCAACGCTGGCGACCCTGAAACGCTTATCGCCTGCTATGGAGCAAAACTCTGGCTTGAGCTCTAGGGCCTTGAACAGGCAAGCACCCATCTTCCATTTGCGCGCGTCTGAAGCCGTCGTATGCAACGTGCGAGTATCCACGACCTGGACACGGTAGCCCTGTATCACAGCAGGCAATATCCGATGGAAGAGTAAACCCCGCTTCGAGTAGGCCTGAAGCCTTCGAGCTGGGCGCAGTGCGCTCACGCCTTGCCGCGGAATGAACCAGCATCCAAGCTGCTCGAGGTGCCACTCACTCGGCGCAATCGGCCACTGCGAACGCCGCTCAGCAAGCACCCTGTCGATTTCCCGTATGAGGCCGCCCATCCTGGACGCCGCCAGCTCAGGCGTCTCATCGGACAACGACCACGAGAGATGGCCGTCTCCTATTGAGGAGGCGAAGCTCTCTCGTGCCTCCTCGATTTGCTTTTCCGTGAGATTCCGATAGGCCTTGTGCACGCTTCCCGGAGCATTCCTAAACAACATGTCGAGCTCGATCAGCGCTTTTCTGAGCTCATCCCGACTGGCTTCGTGATCAGCTCCTGCCGCTTGGCAAGCTCTCGCGCTCCATTCTTCCAGGCGTCGAAGGCTGACGTTTCGGCTTGGCTATCCACGGGCGCAGGCAAAGTTTTCGTCCAAATCAGACCAGCAATATTTTCCATCGATAGGCGTGCGCAGACGATTTTGCAATCCACTCGACTCGTTGCTCACACTTCTCGGTCCTGTGCCGAGCGGCCAGGCCTTTCCGTTTCCAAAGATGTGCAGAGTCGCGAGGAAAATCTGCGCGAAGCACGGCGAGGGCAACGAAAAGCTGCAGCCTTGCTCCGCGAGGAAAAGCCGTGGCACCTCGGGGCATGGGCGTTTCTTCAGCGCTGCAGCTACTGCGCGGTCCAGATTACTGAGACCTGGTAGCTGTGGGCGACTGAATCCAAATCGCCGATTATGGATCAACTGCAGGCGGACTACTTTCCAGCACATCGCGATGTGAAATCCAGGCAAGTTGTCCACGTGTGGTGCGCGAAGCCCTTGCTTTGCTAGCCCTCTCGAATCTGAGTTCGCGCGGACGCGTCCATGGGTGGCGCACCAGGTTGTCCTTTATTGTCGCGCTAACCGGCCTCGACCGAACCGGTCAGAAAAAGTACTCCCGCGAGTGGGAATATTCTAAGATCGGCTCTAGCTGAACCGCTAACTTGGCAGCTCGTCTCGCCTGAAAAACGTTGCCCCCCAGTGGAAAGCGGCGCTACCCGGATTGCCTTCAGCTCTCCGAGTAGGACGGGCATGTGCTTTCCTTGGCTCCAGGCGAGCGTGAAGAGGGATACGCACTCATGCTTGAACCTGGCGATCTCCTTCATGAAGAATGACGGTGTGGGGATTGCGCTTGATCGGATGTCGCTGGACGATGGGGTTGAGTGCCCCCATCGAGAAGGAGGCCCCTGATTACTTTGGCGCTTTGGACTATCTCACGATACTCCAAGTTTTATTTGCCTTCACTAGAAGGCGGCGGTGGCGGTCGTGTAGTTCGAACTCCTTGTTCACCGAAATGCACCAAGCGGCTGCCTCAGGGCGCAAGTGCTTGGGCGGCCGGAGACCCGAACATCGGCCAGCTCACGCTTCCAACAGGTGCCCCGTTTTGGTTTGACGCCAGAAAGGCGAGTGGACCCCGCAGATTGATCAGTGGGAAGTATCCCGCAAATGTTATGTCCTCCCTTTTGCTCGCAGGCAAACTCCAGTTTGTGGCGGACACGCACGATCACGTGCGAGCTGCGATCCAGGCCGCCGGTGGGTCCCTCACTCCCAGGTGCCAGCCGAGGGGACGGGTACCGCCATTCAGACCTCGTCGCTAGGATATCCGGTTCGTCCATGAGGCCAGCTGCCTGGGACTAGGTGGAGGCCTGTATTCTGGAGTCTGGCTATCGAGAGACGACTTTCGCACAACGCGAATCCGCCTCACTGTCGAGGACCGCGCGTTCTACCGGTGCGGGTTGCAGGCTCTACGTCCAGTCGAAGAGGCGAGCGGGAGCCGGAGCAGCGGCACCGCGGAATAGCGGTACAGAATTTTGGATCACTTTCGTAAGTGTTCCTGCACGGTCGGTGCCGAGTTTCAGCCAACTGAATTGGTAAGCAATACTGCCGCGCCGGAAACGTTCTTGACAGCCGACGACACGGACGGCGTCGATCTCAAACGACGAAATCTTGGCATTGTACCAACGAGCCGAAGCCCTGTGACATCCGGAATGCAGCGCCGCACCCAAGGGTAGGTTAAAATAACGGATAGAGTGTGACCCACTTCACAGCTTGCCCTTGCACGCGTCCTATTATTCAATTCGTGAAGGCTCGTTAGGAGCTAGTAACCAGCGAATGGGCGTTTCGCATGCGGGGCAATTTGGAAGCCACAATTGGAGAGGTAGCGCCAAGCGGTTTGTCTGATTAAGCGGGGTAGAAAATGGCTGCTGTCCGTCCTCCCGGTCCATATCCATTGCCAGGAATAGCGATGGAAAGCTGGCTCATACGGTTTGACAAGGATGGCGCATGCACTTCTCCGAAGACTCGCGATGCGCTGCTGACGAGAATTGCCGATAGACAACAGCCAATCATCTTTTTCTCGCACGGCTGGAATAACGACTTCGCCGACGCAGTCGACCTATATCGACGATTCCTGAGCGATTTCGAGCGGGTCATAGCGGCTCATCCCATCGGTCACGGATCTGCTATTTTCGTCGGCGTGAGCTGGCCAAGTATCTGGCTGCCGTCCGAGCCCGGACCACAGATAGCGGCCGCTAGCGATCTGCAGATGTTGACAAATGAAGCAGTATTGCAGGAAGTCGCCGGCCTGCTTCCATCGACAGCCGATCGCGCGCGCCTATATGAGTTGCTGGAAGTCAACAAGATCGACCTAACGGAGGCGCGAGAATTGGCGCGTCTGCTTAAACCCATCATCATCCCTGGCCAGCCCGAAGGCGTCAAGGAAGCCCAGGCCAACGAGGACAACATCCTCGCTGCAATTAAGGACATCCAGCTTGCAAGCGAAGGAGAAGCGTCGACTGACGACGACATCGACGCGATCGGGACCGTCGATGGAAGTGGGCGCGGCAGGATAAGGGCCGCCGGAGGTCTCGAATATCTTGATCCCCGCAACGCGATACGGATGGCGTCGCTTTACATTATGAAGGATCGCGCCGGCAAGGTCGGCGCAAACGGCATCGCCACTCTGCTGAGAGAAATGCTCACTGGTTGTCCGGCGCCGATTCACGGAGTCGGGCATTCGTTCGGATGCAAAGTCATGCTGTCGGCCCTTGTGGCAGGTTCAAGACCGACCCGCAGGATGAAGTCGCTGCTTCTCCTGCAGCCCGCCATTTCCTACCTCAGCTTTGCGACCCACATACCCGGACGCGATGCCCCGGGTGGATATCGAGACGCCTTCGATCTCGTCGAAACTCCAATCTTTTCCACCTACAGTGCAGCGGACATTCCTCTACACGCCATCTATCATCTTGCCTTGCTGAGGCAGAAGGATCTCGGCGAATTGCAAATTGCTGCACCACCGACAACGGCAGGCTCGCCACCGAGCGTTTACGCGGCGCTGGGCGGCTATGGCCCCCGGGATGCCGCCGAGCAGTTGGTAGATCCCATTCCCCTGCCGGGTGAACATGTGGATTACCCGAATGCGCCCATTGTCGGCTTCGACGGCTCGGCAGGCAATCGGATCGATGCCCATGGCGGCATCGCAAATCCTTCCATCGCCTGGTTACTGCGTGAGCAGATGTCGCGTTGAAACGACGAACGGCCTTAGTCGACGAGAGCGTTCATGTCTGGACAGTCATCAACTCCACCGTTGATTATATTGCAGGTCACGCTGACGTTCTGGGAAGCCAGCCCTCAGATTGAATTGCTATTGATCCGCGGCGTTGGAACGGCGGGGTCGACTGAGAGCTGGCAGATTCCTGCTCGAGAGCTGGGTGTACCTAGTAGCATCGAGACCGATGCGGCGCCGGATCTGAATTTGTGGCCGCAGATCACCAGCGGTATCAAAAACAGCCTGAAAGGCGATGCCAAGGATCTGCCGCTCTGGCTTCGTTTTGCCAAGCCCCACGGCTATGTATCCGTACTCCCGTGGGAGAGGGCGCTGACCGAAACCTTGGAACGCCCGGTGCTGCGCTTTCCCGATCTTCTCGAACGCCCATGCGAAGACCGTGATGTTCTCGAACTTGCGATTTGGTTCGACCCTGATCGAAGCGCGCCTCTGACCAACGTTCAAACGCTCCTCAACCAGATCGTAGAGACCATCTTATCCGCTTCCCCGCGAGCCCAAAGCAGGGTGCACTTGTTCACCGCCAGCTTTTGGCATCGGTTATTGGAAAAGGATGGCTATGACAAACGGTTGAGAATCCATGACCCCATGTTTGCGCCCACCAGCGCGGCAGTATTCTCGCAGGGGCCCATCGAGCCACCGTTCCAATCGCTCTGGTGGGTCTGGATGAAGGCAGCACTCGGCACGCGAAGCCTCGATGCGATCTTCTTCGTCTGCAATTCCGGCATGACTGAATTCGGACCCGCCCTCAGGATGTCTAATTCGATCGCGCCGAATGAGAAATATGAGTCTTACTCATATGTCGATGCGATGGATCTCGCCGCAATCGTAACACGAGCCGGCGCTTGGGCGGCATTGTTTTCAAATTCGCCTTCGGGCGCTGCCAGACCAACGTTGGCCTTGGCCGCTGACGCACTCGCGCACACCCGTCCCACCGCGGTGCTCTATCAACCGCTCGGCAGTTCCCAGCAAATTGCATCCTTGCGAGCCGCCTGTTCGTTCCTGTTCGCACCTAACTCTGCGCCAGCGCCTTCTATGGTCGATGGTTTTCTATATTGCCCGCCCAACTATGTCGATGCGTACGAGAGCCTCCATATATCCTCGCCGCTTCCAGCCTTGAAGGCCAATGCATCCATTTTCCACTCCGCCTCAATCGCAGATCGGACACCGCCCCACATGTCATCTGATACTCACGGCATCCCGGACTATGAGATGAAGCAGGCGCCCAGTTGGGCAACGTCGCTGCAGCGCCAATGTGAATTTTCGGCACTTGAACGACTACGTCGCAACGCATCGGACGTCTTGCTTTCGTCCTCGGATAACGCGCGGACCCAGGTTACTCCCGATGAAAGCGTCGAACCGATCGCAGGTTCTGACGACACTCTTGAGCAAATTCACAAGGTGGTAGGCAACTATCTCCGCAAGCTCGGCGGCTGACATATGCGCGACACGATCGTTTCGATTATCGGAGGCGGCAACAACGACATGATTGTCTGTCTCGAGAGTCAAAGCAATCATCCCTATGCGCTCGAGTTTAGATCGCTCGACCTCGATGCAGCAGCAATGCCGCCGCTCGATACGGAGACAAATGTCACCGCTTACGGCGCCGCGGTTCACAAAGCCTTGTCGGACCACCCGGCGATTAAAGCGGAGCTGACCGCTATGTTTGGGCAGCAGGTTCCTCAAAGGGCGGCCTTGAGATTTCTCATGAAGGCACCGGATGCGGAACGGTTCCGCTGGGAAGCAATTCACGGCGGTGCAGAACCACGCTTCCTTGCCATGAGCGAATTGTGCACCGTTAGTAGGCTGGCCCCGGCCAGGATCGGTTCGACGCTGAAGGCGTTCACCCGTCCGTTGCGCATGTTTGCCTTCCTGTCCGCCGCCGGGATCAAGGCCGACCGAGAAATGAAAACGATCTGCGATCAGATCGTCGAAAGCAAACAGAACGGCCTCGAGATCGAGTGCACCGTCTTTCTAGCCGAGCAGGCGTTGCTGGATGAGTATCGACACAAGACGGCAGTGGGGCCGCTGCACAACACCGGCATCACCATCGAGCAGATGCCTTCCACGGCCACCCAAGTAGCGAACCTTCTGAGAGACGCTCCGGTACAGTTTGTGCATTTCTTCTGTCACGGCATCGATCGGCTTGGCATTCAGGGATTGTCGATCGCCACGACGAGCGATCACGAAGCGAATGAGGCAAACGGCAATGCCGATTCCTCGTCGATCTTCCTCTCCGTCACAGCTTTGAGTGAGGCCCTTGCACTGAATTCCTCTGTTTGGGTTACGGTGTTTAATAGTTGTTCCGGTGCCGAGGTCCTTCATCAGCTGTTCTCGATGGCGCTCACCGTGGCCAGGAAGGGTTGTCCCTATACCGTCGGTATGGCCGAGCCGATTGATACAGCCGCCGCCACGACGTTTACCCAAGCGTTTTACAGAGAGCTGTTTCGGATCGTTGGGTCGAAACTCACTCCTGAGCCGGCGGCCGGTCCGGTGATATTCGATTTCGCCCCAGCTGTGATCCCCGCTCGTCGAATCATTCACGATCACTGCTGCGCGATGCCCGGAGGTTTTGGGCGATGGTTGTTGCCGGTCCTCTATGAGGCATCTCACAAGCCGTTCCTAGCGTTGCAACTTCCGGCCGACGTCGCCAGTAGGGTGCTCGCCGTTGCGAGAACTCTGCGGCGGATGGAGGAGGAAACGCCTGAGGAAGTGCGCGACCAGATCGCGGCCTTGCTCGACAATCCACCCTCGGTTCCGCCGCACTTCAGGCCGAACCGCTTCGGCGAATTCGCCACACCATGACCGACGAAATCAACCGCCCCAAGGATGTACAGATCAACGCATGGAACGGCGAGAGGACGGCGGGCGATGTTTTGCCATCGCGAACGCCTTGGGCTCAGTCGCAAAGGCTGGTACCTGCGCTGTCAACAGCGCAACTGGCAGCACCGCAAGAGATTGATGAACGCAACTGGAGCGATCCACGAATAGGCTGGGGCGTTGTTCTGCTGGACAATGATGTTTTATCAAACTCGGACAGGTCGACCGCGGTAGATGCGCCGCCCGCAATCAGACGACTGATCGAGAAGCGGTCAAACGCGCCGGTATTGCGTTGGCGCAGTAGTTTGGGGCAAGGCTTTTTGCGTCGCTATTATCCGGACGGGAACTTTCACGACTTGTCGACCCTCGCCCCTAAGGTTGGAACCGGTAAGGGCTGTATTCCGCAATATTTGCTGCTGTATGGTTCGCCCACTCAACTTCCCTGGGCGCTTCAATATGCGCTGCAGATGTCGCTCTTCGTCGGGCGCCTGGACTTGGTCGATACTGCGCTGGATCACTATGTCGATGCGCTGATCAACGACTGGCAGGGTCAATTTTCCGATCCGAAGGCGCCCGTCGTATGGAGCGTCGATCTCGGAAAGAACGACATTACATGGTTGATGGCTCGTGCGGTCGCCGGAAAACTCTGGGAGAAGATTGACGGCAACAACGATCTGGTTCGGCGCCGAAGGATTGCGGACACGTCGGCCAATGGATCAAGTTTGGTTGCCTCACTTACGGAATTGTCGCCAGCACTCTTGATCACGACAAGTCACGGCATGACTGGCCCGCTCGACGACGACGTTCGCTTGAAATCGTGGATCGGTGCCCCGGTCGATATCGACCACAAGGTAGTCGACGGCACGCAATTGCAGATGTGGCAGCCGTCTGGTGCGATCTGGTACTCGCATGCGTGCTGTTCGGCGGGATCGGATTCGGTCTCACGGTACAAGGGACTTTTGCCTGAATCTGGGACAATAAGTACGGTTCTGAACAGGATTGCGACCGTCGCAGGTGCCGCGATCGCGCCGGTGCCGCGTGCATTGCTTGGTGCGGAAAAGCCGCTGCGCGCATTTGTCGGGCATGTCGAGCCCACATTCGACTGGACCCTGCGGGATCCGGCCAACAAGCAGGTGCTCACGCATGTCCTTTGCTCAGCGCTTTACGATAGACTTTACTTACGTTACGAGCGCAATCCGATCGGTTGGGCGCTGCAGAAGGTCTATCGCGAGGCCGGAGCGTTTTATGCGGCTTGGCAAGATGCGATAGCTGGAATAAACGCCGGCGAGCCAAGTATGCGCGATTTCGCATTGTACCGCCAGTTAGTGGCGATGGACAGGCAGACGCTGGTTATCATAGGTGATCCGACCGTGAGCCTGCCAGGTATTGCCTAGATCTGTGACAGATTGCTTCGGAATAGCGGTTGATGTGACGCCGACTCGTTTCGACTGGCCCGCCAGTTGGCTGCTGTACGAACAGCGAATGTCAGCAGCGAATTTGAGAGTTTCCGGATCATTTATCACCATTGTCCACATTTCAGCGAAGCTTGCCCCGCCGCGGTCCTGTGTTGAGCTGCGTTTCGTTCAAGACATCGGTGTCGCAAGCGTGACGGCAGATCCCAGCTAGCGCGGCGAGAGGCGCATTGTTTTTTCAGGAGTGTTTTCAGAATGTCGTTGGCACATCGCTTGCTTGAGAGAGGGCCGTCACGACCCTAACAATCTAGCAGCTCACTTCTAAGAGTGCGGATGAAACTTGCTCAATCGATCCTGATGCCACCGCAGCCGCCGCGCCGCCATGGTGGCGGGGTCTCTCGTCTCGTGATTGGGCTACGGCTTCCCGGTGAGGTCAGACGCCGCCGTATCAGGAATGGGCGAGTGGCCGTGAAGGACATGGATTGGCAGGCTCTCGCCGGCCCGCCCCGCCCAAATAGCCCGAGGCTTTCCGCTTCGGGAGCGCGGAAGCCGCGCTTCTAGGTCAGAACAATGGCGCGCTTCCACAATAGTGACTCGCACCTGTATTCCTGGAATCAAACAATATGATTGTGCGTAGCCTGCGCGATATTGAAGCGACCGATCACTTCGTCGATTGGGGCAATGGTACTAGCCACCGCCTCCTGACGGCTAAGGACGGCATGGGCTTTAGCATCTGCCACACCGTAGTGCGCGCTAACACCATCTCGCTTCTGCAATATCGTAATCATCTCGAAGCCTGCTACTGCATCGCCGGGGAGGGCGAGGTGGAGGACATGGACGGCAATGTCTTCCCCATTCGCAAGGGCGACATGTATGTGCTAGACAAGCATGACAAGCATCTTCTGCGTGGGGGGCGAGACAAGGATCTGATCCTCGTTAGTATCTTCAACCCGCCCCTCAACGGAACCGAGCGCCACAAGCTCAACGACCCGGCAGGCTCGGCATATTAAGCAAGTGAACCACCCCGGGCTTGCCCTCGAGGCCATTTGGTTTGAGTTATGCTGCCATGGCTGGTTGTCCCGGCACGAGGGAATGTTGGCGATGAGCTCCAGGAGCCGTCGATTTGTTGACCAATCGACCCATTCTAGGGTGGAAATTCGAAAGCCTCGAAGCTTCGCCATGACCCGGCCGTGGATCACCTCGGCCTTGTGAAGGCCGTTGATGGTTCTGGTGAGAGCGTCGTCATAGGATCTCCGACACTGCCGATAGATAGCTCCGCGCCTACTTCAGCAGCACTCGGTGTATGTGATCGAGAGGTTCTGGCGGCCCCTGTCGCTATGCTGCACAAGCCCCCGCGACGTACCGGCCGCCGCAGGGCCTGCTCCAGTCCAGCGCATCGAGCACGAAGCCGGCGCTTGTCGTGCGCTAGGCCCGCCAGCCCCACGATGCTTTGAGCATAGGCGCCGATGACAAAGGCGACGTACACGGAGCCGGTCCAGGTCGCGAGATAGGTGAAATCGGAGTGCCAAGGTCGTGACGACTGGAACTGGCGGTTGACGTAATCCTGCTGGCAAGCCGCCGCCTTGTCGCTGCTGGTCTTGACGGGCTTGCCGCGGATGGTTTCTTGCAAACCCATGTCCCGCATTAATGGCGAGACTGTGGAACGCACAATATGGAAGATCTCTGCGCTTGAGCTGGCGCTAGACCTTGCGACCTTGCGCACGCCGTACACGGAGAAGTCTGATTGAAGGCGCGCCGAACGTCGATCTTCGTCGCCGCGTCTCCGCCGGGCGCGCGCTGACAGCTTGGCTCGATCGGCATGGTAGGCCGAAGGGGGGCTCGGCAAGACCCTGGATCGGCTCGCCCACCTGCGCTCCATGATGATCGTCAATGAAGGCGATCATCGCTTGGACACGGCGGTCGAGCCCCGCCATCGCAAAATAGGCGCGTGCCTTGCGCAGGATCTACTTGGCCTGCTTAAGCTCGCTGTTCTCCCGTTGCAGCGCCTTCAGCGTCTCGGTCGGAACGCCGGCCGCTGCCCGTTATCGACTTCCGCCTTCTTGGCCCAGTCATGCAGCGTCTCCGGTGTGCAGCCGATCTTGGCCGCAATCGACGTCCCGCCGCCACTTGCTTGTCATGGCTCCATCCTCTCAGGATTCGGAGCCTCCGGCAAACCCGGATCGGTTCATCGCCCTGTGGAGTTGGCAAATCGTCAAACTCTTCGAGCCACAGGCATGCGCCAACGCGCCAACTACTTCGCAGCCGCTGGATTGTGACCCCCGATCAACGAGCACGACCTCTAGGCGTCCACTGCGAAAGCCACTGGCCTCGATCACGCACTATCGGAATTTCAAGAGAGTCACACCTGAAAAGCCGGTGCGCCGCGGAAAAATCTCTTTGACGTTCTAGGCTCCTCTTTCCTTTGCCCGAAACACATCTGGCGAGATTCCACAAGCCTTGGGCCGATCGATAGCGCGCTGAATTGGTATGATGTCCGACGAGGTCGGATAAGTGACATAGCAGTGTCAGGGCCAGCATACTGACAAAGAACGATTCCTCCTTTGGCACAGTACATGCGTAGTCTCCTCTATGAAGGCGCGTTGACGGAGGAGCTGTCGTTCGATGATCTCTACTCAGACCAGGCTGAAATGGCAGTTGCGATTCTGCCGGAGACGATATCTGAGGCGTGCGGCCTGCCCGCGACGTTGGGAAGATCTTGGCTGCGCCCAAGAGCTTCGGCACCGCCAATACCCCTATATTGCGCAAGCGACGGCGGGCGCGGTTATCCTGAGCATATTCGAACCAGTGTGGCTGATTTGAGTCGCTTCGTCGCGCGACGCTCATGGTGGGAATGCCCAGCTTGATGGATTGACTGCAGGAGCGGTGAAGATGTCGTATCGGGTATCTCCGGCGCGCGGGAGCGTCTGCCAACCAGGCGATCAGGACAGATTACCTGCGCGATCGATCTCCTCTGCCGTCGTTGTCGGCAGTGGTACGCTCGCTATCAGATGTGTGCAGCTGGCAATTGAGATGGGCCACGTCATTGGTGCAGCCTTGTGTGCTGACGGCGTATTCCGCGATTGGGCTGTTCGCTCGAACATCCCGTCTATAGCAAGCATTGAAGAGCTCTCTTCTTTTTTGAAGGCCGCGCCGGTAGATTTCATTTTTTCAGTTGCCAATCCGTTCATACTGCCGGCGGATGTATTGGAGTGGGTTCGTCGAGGTGCTTTTAATTACCACGACGGTCCATTGCCACGATATGCGGGAACGCACGTGACGTCCTGGGCGCTGCTGGCGCGTGAGACCGAATATGCCATCACGTGGTACTTGATCGATGACGGTATTGATACCGGTGACATCGTGGTTCAGCGCCAGGTGTTGATTGCGCCCACCGATACGGCACTGAGCCTGAATCTTAAATGCCATGAAGCCGCGGTCGAAGGCTTCCGCGAGCTCTTAACTGGCCTCGAGAACGGGGAGCTTTTAGCCTATCCGCAGGCACTGGTGGACAGAAGCTACTTTCCGAGACATCGACGGCCAGATTCCGCAGGCTGTCTGCGATGGGATCAATCCGCGCAAGAGATATCGGCCATGACACGGGCCCTAGGCTTTGGGCCGCATGATCTTAATCCAATGTGTCTGCCCAAGGTTCTCATAGGCGATCAGGCCGTCGAAGTCAGGAACTTGAAGGTGTTGGCTCGAAGCGCGGGCCGTCCGGCAGGCTCCCTCATTGAAGTCCACGCGAGCCATTGGCGTGTGGCGACGGGCACCGAGGATGTCGAAGTCTACTTTGAGGAACCCGATGGGCAGAAGCTGGACGCGCGAGCCCTCGCCAGGTGCTTCAATGTGGATGAAGGTAGTCGCCTTCCGATCTTGAGCGATGAACAGGCGCGGAGCATAACTGCCGTCCATGAAATGCTGGCGCCTCTGGAGGATTTTTGGCGACAGCGGCTCGGGCAGTTTAGGAGATTGCGTCCTCCTTTCTTGTCATCGTCCGTGGCCGCGTCGCCGCCCGAATGGCAGTCGAGTTCGTGGTTCACTCCAAGTGCTTTGGCTAAACTGTCCCCACGCGATCGCTCGGAATCCTTGGCAACGGCTTGGCTGATCTATCTCGCCCGCATCACCGGAGAAAGAGAGCTTCAGCTGGGATGGACGCCTGCATCGGATGGTTCGCAAGCTGCCTCCAAAGTGATGGAGGTGTTGATCTCTTCTGTCGTGCCGATGGAAGTGACGATTGACCTTGCTAATGATTTTGAAGAAGTGCGCAAAACCGTAGCGGCCGAATTGGCTCAGCTGAGGGCGCACGGTAGCTTTGCCCGGGATCTTATCGCGCGCTGCCCGTCCTTGCGAGGTGTGGAGGCGCTACACTCGCAGCGACCCTGGCCGATTGGCATCACAATCACGACACAGAGCTGTTCGGTGGCTGGCGATCTGATGACGAGTCACAAAGCTGGTCCAGCCCTATGCGGCGATTTGCTGACGTTTGAGGTTTGCGCTCTAGATGGAAGCTTCCGCTGGCATTTTGATGCCAGCCGATTTGCGCCGAGGCAGATCGGCCGCATGACGCAGCATTTGGAGACTTTGTTAAATGGTGTGATGGCCGATGCGAGGCAGCCGGTCGGCCGCACTGATATTCTCCCGGCAGACGAACGAAAATATCTATTGGAAGAATTGAATCGGACGGCGACGGCTTATCGGTCGGAGCGGTACATCCATGAGCTGTTCGAGGCGCAGGCGAAAAAGGCGCCGAAGGCGTTGGCTGCGGTTTATGAGAACGAGAGACTGAGCTATGGCGAACTCAACGCACGGGCCAACCGGCTGGCGCATCATCTGATCGGGCTCGGGGTCAAGCCGGACCAGCCGGTGGCGATCTGCCTGAAACGCGGCTTGGCATTGGTGGTTGGTGTTTTGGCGATCCTGAAGGCCGGGGGGGCCTATTTGCCGCTCGATCCGGCTTATCCGTCGGCGCGGCTGCGGCAGATTGTCGAGGATGCCGCGCCGCGACTGCTGCTTTGCGATGCCGCCGGTCGAACCGCATTGGGCGCAGAGGCTGTGGCCGACGTCAGCCTGGTCGATCTGGATACTGCCGCCCCGGTCTGGGCCGAGCGCCCGGATTCGGACCCCGATCCGCGCACGCTTGGCCTCACATCCCGTCATCTCGCTTACGTGATCTACACCTCAGGCTCCACTGGAACGCCAAAGGGCGTAGAGATGTCCCACGGCTCGCTTGTGAATTCGCTCGCGGGGATTGGCACGTCAAAACGATGCACACTTCAATTCGCTACCCTCAACTTCGATGTGTCCTGTCAGGAAATGTTCATTTGTTGGAAAGACGGTGGACTGCTCGTACTTCTGCGGGAAGAGACCCGTAGCCATTTCCCCGAGTTGCTCGAATTCATGGAAAAGGAGGCGATCGAGCGATTGTTCCTCCCATTCGTAGCATTGAACCATTTTGCGGAGGTCTGGGGCGCGCAGCAAGTGAAGCTGCCCTCCTTAAGTGAGGTTTATACAGCGGGTGAGCAACTGCAGGCCACTCCACTGCTTAGGGCCTTCTTCGAAGCACACCCGAAGGCGAGATTGATCAATCAATACGGGTCCACGGAAATCAGCGTCATTGCCGAGCACCACCTTGCAGCTGACCCATCATGTTGGCCCCAGTTGCCTCCCGTTGGCCGTCCGATTGCGAACACGCGGGTGTACCTGCTGGACGGGCATGGCGCGCCCGTGCCGTTCGGGGCGGTGGGCGAGCTTTACATTGGCGGTGCGGGAGTGGCGCGAGGCTATCTGAACCGCCCCGAGCTGACGGCCGAGCGCTTCATCGCCAGTCCCTTTGTGGACGGCGATCGGCTGTACAGGACCGGCGACCTCGGGCGTTATCTGCCGGACGGCAATCTGGAGTTCCTGGGCCGCAATGACGACCAAGTGAAGATCCGCGGCTTCCGCATCGAGCCGGGCGAGATCGCGGCGCGGCTTTGCGAACA
>NZ_JARFML010000039.1 GCF_029167105.1 Bradyrhizobium yuanmingense
CCCAAAAACGAAATCCCAAAACGCAGGAAAGCGAGGTCCCACACACCGCTTTCCTGCAAAATCGAATACTTGTTCAAGACCAGTTTTGCTTGTTTTTCAGGTCAATCCGCATTCTTCACGGACGACTCGAAAAGTCATCGACCGCAACGCGACAGCAGAACGTGTAGTCGAGCATCTACATCGGTTGATCGCGAAAAATCCAGAAAAGGAACACATGTTTTATTGGGCTAATTGCTCAGCAGTTATCGCTCTCTGCCGATGAAGTCCGGGATTCGGTCAGGTTCGGCGGCCATCACGGAATCAGGGTCGTGATAACTGACGACGACCAAGCCTTCCTTGCTCGATATCGGTGAAGTTGGTTAGTCTTGCAGCTTGCTCTTACCTTCCTTCTCGACAAGTTTTGCACAAGCATCCATGTCGACCTTAAGGCCGGGCAGATACATTAAATAGCTTGGCAACCAACCGTCTCCGGCTCCCCCATGGTGTCGACGGAAGAGCACTTGTGCCGCGTCCTTCTCAGAGTTTTCACTTGTGATGGAGCGGACGAGCACTTGCACCATAAGGCTTGCGGCTTCGTCCATGGCATGAGGCGATGGCCCGCCATCATCCTCCCCAATGTCTTTGAAAGCCACGTAGGTGGGGCGAATACGGTCTATTTGCACCAGTCGTTCAATTACCGCCGAGCGGAGCTTCTCAGGCACGCACCAAAGCAGGCGATCCAGCGCATGTGCCCATATGTCGATCAGTTTTTCGGTCAATTGGCTCTCTCTTGAATGCGATCTTACAAAAGTCATTCTCAATCGTTGCAATGGCTGACAGTGTGAAGAAGCCAAGCATACAGAATTGTTCTTTGGGCGACATCGTATCGTAGACCCACTCCCGATAGTTCCCGTCCTTCCTTTTATGCTGAAGAGCGAAATGAGTCGGTATGTTGCGCCCTAAAAGTTCCGAGACTGGACCCTCTAGCGTGGTCACGTCTTGCGGACTAAGCGCTTCCTTCTCCCGATGCGCGAAGTCATTTCTAATGGTGTTGATCACTCTTGCCGGTTGAACCCGAACGTTTGGCGCTTGAAGAAATCGAATTCGCTGCTCCATAAATCTGTGCTGGAGAAGTTGAGCTTCGGGCACCATGACGTTTACCACGTGCTCTAACGCTCTATCGATTTCGAAATGCAAGCGAACCACCGCTCCGATATCGTCCGGGGTATCGATCGCACAAATCATTCGGGCCGTATCTACTGCGAAATTGAAAGTGGTGGTTTCGGTCATGCCCTTGAACTAGCCTGAATACGTATTGGACCGCCCGTGCTTCACGCCGCGAATGTACCCGCGCGACACTCGCTCTTCCATCTCGCGCTCTAAGAACTCGTTGCAATCAAGAGGGCCTTCACCGCTTCGCGCGCGTCACCGCCGCAAGCCGCGATGGCCTGATCGGCGGCAGCTTCCAAAGCGTGCGCATCCAATAATAATTTGGCAGCGGCTGCATGAGCCATGGGGAAAACCAAAGGATCGGCCTAGCCAATGTTCTCATTCCGTTCTAAGCAAGTCAAGCGTGTGTTGTATAACGAGCGCTCAGGTGACGGATGGAGACTACAGGCCCTTCATTAGAAGAGAGAAAGTGGGCTCGCGAACTGGAGATCGAGGAAAAAAAGTGGGTAGCGGAAAAGACTCGCGAAGATGCTCAGCACATGACCGCAGCAATGAGTTCCACACCTACGTCAACAAGGCGGCTATCGATGCTGGAAGCCTTGCCCTTCGAACGCTCATTGTGATCAACGAGGGCGCCGCAGTCGCTGTCTTGGCGTTTTTGGGCGCGGTGGCCTCGAAGGATAAGGTAAATTTCGGCCAGGTATTGAACTTGTCGCCCACACCCTCCGATATTTCGCGGTTGGTGTTGCCCTAGGTTTAGCCGGAATGGCTCTCGCCTATCTGACCAATTTCTTCATGGCTGCCATTGAAGGCTCAAAGAAATATACTTTCGAACATCCCATTATCCGCAAGACGCCTCGAACTCGCACCATGAGGTGTGCTAACAGGGTGTTTCACGTCCTCTCGTTTCTAGCAGCACTCGGATCGCTTACGCTGTTCACGTGTGGGTAACTAGCGATAAGGTTACGAAGCTGATATAGAGAGCAGGTCAATAACCACGCCCGCGCGCGGCTAGATGGTCTTGCGGGCAGCCTCGATACTACTGCTCTTAACGGGCGGCGCTATTGCGGGCGATCTAGTCGGACAGGCCAGCGTCATTGAGCGCGACACGCTGGAAATCCACGGCACCCGTATTCGCTTGTGGGGCATCGATGCACCTGAAACCTCGCAGCTCTGCCGTGGCGAGGACAACTTGCCTTATCGTTGCGGAGCGAAAGTGGCGAATGAGCTGGACAGATTTATAGCCGGAAGGCCGGTGAGCTGCGGGTCCGTCGGGCATGATGTCTATGGTCGTACAGTCGCAACGTGCTCAGTGGGCGGCGTTGACCTGGGAGATTGGCTTGTGCGGGGCGGGCTCGCGTTTGATTGGCCGCGCTATTCCAAAGGCGAGTACGACGCTGCGCAACGTGAAGCCGATCACGCGTGGCGGGGAGTATGGGCGGGCAGCTATGTTGTGCCGTGGCTGTATCGGACTTCTGTAATTGCTGGCGGGAAACCGGGCGACTGTTCGGATAATGCGAACGCGCATCCGTGATCCCATCTCGTCTAGAACGGTAAAGTGTACGAGGACCTGTCAACGGGGTGTGTTAGTTGTTGATTCAATGAGGTATTTCGAGGTCGGCGGTCAACTCCGGCCGACCTACTCGCTGCAAATGACCCTCGCATCAACCCCGATCGTCTGCTTTAGGAAAACTAGACCAGCTCCGAGCACTAGGCGTTGGTCATCGGAAATGCGTGAGCGGCTGACACCTGGCTGCACGATGGCGATCTCGAAGTCGATCGGCTTGACCCGGGTCGATTTGGCGATCGCGGCCAAGGTCGTCAGGTTGCCCGTCAGGAACCGGGAGCGGCTTCCCGCGCCGGATCCCTTGAGCTTCAGGCGGGCCAGCAGATGCCTGTGGAGCCGGTCGAAGTTGCCGCGCCAGACCGCACTCCTGACGGCCTGGGAGGTCACTTCGACGACGTCTTTGACGCGGCTGCCTTCTGTTGCTCCACCGGAGAATTTACAGTGGGTCAGCACGATTCTGACGCTTTCCTCTTCCTCCTTGAGGCAGACTAGGTCGGCGGCCTCACCCGCATCGTCGTCGTTGAAGACTACCTCGAAGCCTTCATCCCGATAGTGGGCAGCCACATACGCCTGGACCGATTTCGGCCTCTCGACGCCTTTTTTCCAGATCGACTCCACCGTGATATCGACCTTGTCATTGGGCCATTTCCACGACTCGAGGCTGCGGTCGTCCAGCTTTATCGTCGCCGGGTTGCTCTGTTCGTATAGGAGATCGCCCTCCAATTCTTTTAGGCTCACATACCGGACGAGCAGTGGGTAATTATAGAGATAGTCGGTCAGCGCCATGGCCAGCCGCCCCGACTTGAAACTAACCCCAGGGGCTCCTTCGAACCGGTATCCCTTGTTGGCGTCCAATTTCAGGGACACCTGCTCGTCGAGCTCGCCGGATGACGAAATCAGCCTGAAGGCCAGCTTGGTCGCCGTCGAATTCTCCTCGTCAAATGACCACTCACAGAAGGCCGTAGCGACCTCTTGGTCGCCCTTCACGACGAAGACGCGTTCGTCCGAGGTCTTGAGCAACTCGGGCGGCCACTCGACCGAGAGCACCTGTTGGTCGGGGAACTTGTCCTTGACCTCGACGGGAATGAGCACGTTATCGATGATCTTCGATGCATCGATGGTCTCGTCGATCAGCTTCCGGCCCACCGGTCTGCACCAGCGCACCAAGTGCGGAATCGACCCCTGCGCCTTCGACCAGACGCGGCCTTTGGCGGAGCACCCTGGGTGAACGACCGAGCCGTACTCCCATCCCCGACCGTCGAGGTTGGATTTGGTCGCATCCTTGGTATCCACCGCCGTCAACGCTTCTTTCACGTCGGCGCCAGTGTACATGGCGAAGCTCATGTTGCGTCGACCATGTTTCCGGACGCCGATGTTGCTGAAGATCAGCCGATTGATGCCTCCAAGCGACCGGAAGACGGTCTCGCCCTGGATCCGACTGTCCGCGCCGACCGCTTTGGCCAGTTCGTCGTGCGTCGACGCCTTGTCGGACGAGTTGATGTGCAGGAGCCCGGCCTCGGCATCGTGATAGAGCACGAAAAGATGCCATTCTCGGTCTTCAACGACCCGACCTTTCGCCCATCGTACGGCGTCCTGTCTACGCGACACAAAGAACAGCAGATTAGCGCCGGGGTTGAGCCATGCGTTGTGCACGATGACCGAGCTGGAAATCCCCTTTTGGAAGCTCTTCGGGGTGAACTTCGTACACCTGAAGACGATGGTGCTGAACTTGGGGCGCAGCAGGTTTTTCGAGATCTTGATCTCGTCGACGCCGGAGTCGTCGATGAGCGTGTCGGAGTTTCTCAGAAACTCCACCAGCTCAGCGTGTTCTTTGGCCGCTTCCGAACTTCGCTCGCTGAGCAGGACGTTCCAATCGGCGTTCTCGGTATAGAGCTTCTCCAGTCTCTGCGAGACCTTGGGGTCGGCGATATTGGCCACGACGGTCGCGTCCCCGATGCCGACTGCCGAGGTGCGCGTAAACCGCCCGGTGAACTGGAGCAGGATCGGCAGGCTTTTGTGCAGATCGTGCAGAGCGGCGATCTTCAATTCGGGCAGGTCGAACCCTTCCCCTAGCATGTTCACGCAAATGACGATCTTGCTTTCGCCGGCGCGCATACGGGCGATGGCGGCTTCGATGACCGAATCCTCCATGTCCGAATGGACGACGAGAGCGTCGAATTCCGGTGCCAAGCGATCGTAAATCGCCTTGATCTTGGCGCCTCGATCGATGAGCCGGCACCTGGCCATCAGCAAATGACGTAGGCCTGTCCGCAAATCCGCCCGTAGAACGCGGACAGCCTCTCGCGCTATCGCTTCGTCAGCATCCGCCTGGTCGAGCTCGAAGACTGGAAGAAATGTAATTTTCTTGAAGTATCGGTCGCGCTGGGCCGCAGCCAGCGAGTAGTTGAAGATCACACGGCCATCGACGAGCTTCCGATCCAGCCGGAATGGAGTTGCAGTAAACTGCACGATCTCATGCGCCGTGAAGTGGGACCTGAATTCGGTCCATGTGTCGGAGGGAATATGATGGGCCTCGTCAATAAACAGAGACCTGAAAACGGCCGCGATTCCTGGACGGAACGGAGCCACATCTGAGGCCCCCAGCGATGCCATCACCGCAATTACGACGTTGCAGCCGCGAAGCATCTCGAAGTCGTCTTCGGAGTTTGGCTCCTTTGTGATGACGCCCACGATCGGATTCGGGACCGCGCGATCGACGAGGCCGAGGTCACGCAGCAATCCAAGCTTCCTAAATTTTCCGAACGTCTGATTGCGAAGGGCCCGGGACGGCACGACCACCAGAGTTGGGCCCCGGCGGTAGTTCACGACCGTGCAGAGCATCGTCTCGGTCTTGCCCGTCCCCGTCGGCATGACTACCGTGGCGACGTCGTGAGGGAAGATGCTCCAGTGGGTTCCGATAGCGTGTAGCGCGCCAATCTGGGGCGGTCTCAGTCCTTCGTTTCCCGGAGCCACCTCTCCCGCTGAGTCCGCCTCCTCCATGCGGAAACGAAATTTATCCCTCCAGGCGGTCTCGATTTCGCCTGCGACCGCGCCGGCATCTGCAGCCATGCGGGCACCGAATTCCTCAAGCAACGAGTGCCATTGCCAACGATACCCCTCGTCGGTCTGCTCTAGGACGCCCGTAATCCCTTTAGGAATCTCGCGAGGCTTGCGGTCAACCACCATGATTCGGTCACCCGTTCCTAGATGCCAGACGGGAAAGCGCGTTCGACCGTAGGCAACCTCAGAGGTGGACCGAACGACGTCGACAGACTGACTTTGGCGCAGCAGGCAGACCTGTTGGCCCAAACGATACCTTCTGACGAATTCGATTTCCGGGAAAACGACCGATCGAGGAAACGACGAAGCGGCTTCGTCCTCCGATCCCAGTATCGCGTCCATGCAGCGCAATCTCCGCCGATCTTCGGAAGGTAGCTAGTTGTACAGCAACGAACATTGCAACCTTCGAGAAATGCCAAGAACGCGCGATAGAATCACCAGGGTCGACCAAAGTCACCACTTCGTTGTCCCGGATCCACGGGAAAATCAGTCGCCTTCGCCAAGCAACGTTCCGAGCGCCGTCTCTCGCCGCTCGGCGCGAGCGTCCCGCTCCAGCGCCTGCCGCAAGGTCTCGCCGGCGCCGACCATGACCGTCAGGTCGGTGGCCCGCGTGATCGCCGTGTAGACCGGCGAGCGGTCTAGCAGCCGGGTCTTCTGTATCGGGATGACGACCTTCCGGAAGCTCGAGCCCTGGGCCTTGTGGACCGTGATGGCGTAGGCCAGCGCGAGATCGTCGAGCCCGTAGCCGCTCAGCTCGACCTCGGTCCCGTCGAAGTCGACGGCCACCTTTGCGTCCTCGATGCCGGTAATCCGGCCCAAGCTGCCGTTGCGTAGGCCCAACTGGTAGTCGTTCTTGAGGAACATGACCGGCTCGCCCTCGGCGAGGCGTCGGGTCGGGTGCCGGCGCTTGCCGACCGCGAAGATGTCGTGGAAGCGGGCGTTGAGCGCCTCGGTGCCGGCGGACCCGGCCTTCACGGCGCAGACGATCCGCAGGTCCTCCTTGAAGCCGCCGAGGTCGGCGACCACGTCGACGATCTGGTCGGTGGTGACCTCGCCTCTGGGGATCAGCGCGGCCCCGCCGCTGGTGGCATCGAGCGTGTCCGGGAGCTCCGGCAGCCGGCCGGAGCGGATCGCGCCGGCGACCGCCGGGATGCCGGTCGCCTCGGTCTGGCGGTAGACCTTGGTCAACACGACGGAAGGGATCTCAGGACGCTTAACCAGCGCATGCAGCACCAGGCCGAACTGGATCGGCGGGAGCTGGCCCGGGTCGCCGACCAGCAGCAATCGGCAGCCGTCGGGCAAGGCCCGCAGGAAGCCGGCGCGTAGGTGCCGGGGCTTGAGCAACCTGACAGACCTGATGAACTTGACAGAAGCAGGGATCGTGGCCATCTAAAGGACCGGAGATATCCATGGCCCAAACTCGTCGACAGCATCCATCGCCTCACGTCGGGAAGAAGAAGCGCAGCCGAAGTCGCCTCGTGCACCCCGCGACCGGTGAGGTCGCGATTCTCAGGGTCGGAAAATACGAAATCGAGCTGCCGGTTTCCGACGTAGTCATGAAGGTGATCGGCAAGAGGAAGAAGCGAACCGTTTTAGGCAAGCTGCTGGCTGGATACGCCGACGTCGCCGAAAAGGCTGCGCGAGCGGGTCGCGCCGTCGAATATACTGTCCGTGTCACGCCCGAGGGCGACGCCGAGCCGGTGGCAAAGCCGGATCCACTCGACGCGGCGCTGAGCGCGGCGAAGAAGCGGGGCGAGGCGAAGGTCGCCGAGATACTGAAAGGCGACGACATGCTCACGGCGAGCGACTTCGGGTCGCTGATCGGAGCGTCCCACGAAACCGTCAACGTCAAGCGACGTCGAGGCGAGGTATTGGGACTACAAGCCGCGACGCGCGCAGTGAGATACCCCGCTTGGCAGGTGACGGATGCAGGACAGCTTTTGCCTGGTTTGTCCAGCTTGTTTGAGATGCTGGGTCAACAGCCTTGGACTGTCTACCGCTTCCTACGTACCGCTCATCCAGAACTCGAAGGACGGACCGCGCTGGATGCCCTGAAGGCCGGCGAGGAGAAGGCCGTTCTGAACGTCGCACGAAACCAGATGAGCGGCGTGTTTAGCTGACATGACTAGGCCCGTGCTGCCCGATGCGTCGTTCGCAACCCGGCCGCTGGTGACTGCGACGATCCCAGTCGGGTCTACCTGGAGGCGCATGTACGAAACCCGATTTCCGGATCCTCTTGGCTACGGAACGGGCCTGAATCGTTTCAGTGATCCGACCGGAAAGGCGTTCGGATTGATCTATCTTGGATCGAGCGCGAAAGTTGTCTTTGTCGAGACGATACTTCGGGACCGTGCCGACGGTCGGGGCACTACCTGCGTGGTTGAGTACGGCGAGATCGAAAAACGTTCCCTGGCAAGCATTGTAACGGTGGAAGCCTTGGTGCTGGTCGATCTTACGGGCGATGGTCCACTCCGGATGGGCATTCCGTCCGACGTCGTGGGCGCCCGGGATCAATCGTTGGCTCAACGATGGTCGGTCGCATTTCACGATCATTCCGAAGAACCGGATGGAGTTCTCTACCCTTCGCGCCTGAACAAAGAACTCTGCATCGTGCTCTACTCGCGCGCGCTTCGGAAGCTAAAGGCGACCGCAACGCCGCTTCTGGTGGATTGCGGTGCGGAGCTTGCCGCGATCCTCGACGATCTCGATCTCGCGATCGTCTGACGTGGATCCGCGGCGGGTCTCCGAGAGAACCGTGTCGCGTGACGATCCGTTTCGAACTTCTCGTCAGGCGCGCCCGCTGAAGGAGACTGGGCACATCTCACGCGACGCTCTTTCCCTTCTCCATCTGCTTCATGTACGACTCGATGCCCTCGTTCAGGATCTCATCGCGCAAGCGTTCGGCCACTGCGCGATGACCCGGCCCGCGGATGGAGTTCGAGATGGACATAATCGGCATGAAATCGGCTTTCGGACGGTCGCTATACACGCCATCGACATAGGTGGAGTCCGTAACGCTCTCGAACAATCCGATAGGTGCCGGATGCTTGGCACGTGGATTGTGAAATAGATTGGCTCCCGTCCCCCACGTCTCCGTCGGCGCTTCTTCGTCGCCGACGATGAACGCGAACGGCAGTGGCAGATGCGCGTTCGGGTCGTGATCGATCATATTGCCGAAACGCACAACCGAGACGTCCTCATCGGGATAGGGGCCGGTGATCGCCATCCGCGTGAACTTCGGTACTGTGCCCGAGTTCGTCCAAAGGACCGCCGAGACGTTCTCCGAGCCTTCGAGATTGAAGAAACCGGTCGGAATTTCCTCCTCCGCATACTTATGCTGATCGACACGCCGCGTCTCGATGACCAGGTTGCCCTCATTGTCCCAAGATCGGCAATGCTCGATGCCGTAGAGATATCGAATGACACCGACGTTCGAAAACGATAGCGAGCCATGTTCGTGGAACGTCTGGATCGCGAGAACAAACGGCCGTCCGGCGACGTGCGGAAGTTCCCAATAACTCTTGCCGGCTCCGTTCTTCTTGTCCAATCGATGCTGCATCTTGGCTCGGAGTGCGCCGGCGATCCGGATTGGGAGCTGGTTCTGCTGGCGGTCGCGGATGTCGGCGACATCCAAATCGCGCTCGTTGACGCTGCGGTAAGCGAGTAGACCGGCATCGTTGCCCGAAGGATTGGCCGTGGTGCGTTCGATGGAGATCTGAACCCCATTCTTCGCGACGGTGAAATGGGGCTGCGGCTCGCTTCCCACGGGGAAAAGCCTTCCGAGTGCAGCAGCTCGCTGACGTAGAGCTCGAATGTCCGTGTGTTAAAACCGGTGGTCTGGAATTGCTAGATGAAGTTTCCGTCCCGTTCGACGAAGCGGGCGAATGCGTCGTTCATCATCCGGCGCGTAGATTTGCTCCACAGCGAGGAACTGATCACCTCGAACGACGGATGGAGAAGCTTCTTCGGCTTCTTGGTGACGAACAGACTGCGTGCGCTAGAGATGTCGGAATCCTTGTCCGGTAGGGATGCCCAACCGGGGGCGTGCATATGTGTGAAGATGTTGGCGAATGGTTGGCTGACCCGTCTTTGGAAGCAGTTTTTTCGGAGCAGGACGGCGAGCCCCCATGTCGCTCGACGCCGGTGGGCGCGCAGAAGCATCTTCTCGGAAGCGCGTATGAAAACCACCGGTGGAATGGGCTCCGAACGAGATTGGCACTCTCCGGTGGAGGTGGACCGATAGTCAAGCCTTTCGGGAGAGTCACCACGGGCAGATTCTCTCATGCCGTTTCAACCTCAAGCCACGCTCTTGCACGATCTCTTTGCTCAGAAGGTCGAACTCAACCTGCCCAGCCACATGGACTGGTCGGCAAGTCGTCTTGGGAATCCCATCTACTCCCTGCGCAGTTCGAACCAGCGGCTGCCGGCGAGCGTCCTTGAGTTCGAATACAAGGGGCTCCGGGCGTTCAAGGCGGTTACGCAAGACGGGCATCGCATCGCTATCGTGGCGGAGAAGTCTTCATCACCTTGGGCTGGACAGCGTCTTGCACGCGGGCAGATCGGCGCGGTCTATGCGACGCTCGCCTACTGGAGCACGTCCGAGAAGCCAACGACCGTCGTCATGCCGACCGGTACCGGAAAGACGTGGACCATGCTAGCGCTGCTCGCCGCAGCCCCACTCGATCGTCTTTTGGTCGTCGTACCAAACCGCAACCTGAGAAGCCAGATATCCGCCAAATTCATGGAGTTGCGGTGCGCGCGTGCGGCTGCCTCGGTGGCGAGGCGCGGCTGCCGGCCATCGCGGTCCTGCGCCATGGACCAAAGACCGTCGCGGAGGTTGATGACGTCTTCCTGCGCGCCAACGTCATCGTCTCGACGATGCTGATCGTCGGCGGGTGCCCTCCCAGAATCCAGGAGCGGATGGCCGAGAACTTTGTGGCGCTCTTCGTCGACGAAGCCGATCACATCGGGGGCAGCCACGTGGAACGCAGCCAAGGGGCAGTTCGTCGGCGGCGGCGCATCGTTTAGTTCACTGCCCGCGCCATTCCGCAACGACGGGCGCCGCGTGGACGGGAAGTTCATCTACGTCTATCCGCTCAAGAAAGCGCACGAGGAGCGATACTACAAGAGAATCGATTTCATCCCCGTCAACGGCCGTCGATCAGGAAGACACCGACCGGTTGATCGTTGCCTGCGTGAAGGAAGCGTTGGACCGCGACATCGCTGCGGGTTACGACCACCGAGCCATGGCTCGCGCCGAAAACGGTATCCCGGGCAGTTTCGTTGCATCGCGCCCTATCAAGCCGCCGTGCCTGGTTACGCCCCGTCCTGGTTCGCAGCGGCCTCGCGCGTGCCGAGCGCCGCGACGCGCTCGATAGGCTGAGGTGCGGAAGCAGCAGGATCGTTGTCTGCGTCGATATGCTTGGCGAAGGATATGATCTCCCGGAACGGAAGAGCGCAGGCCTGCACGATAAGCAGAAGAGCGAGGCCGTGACCCTTCAGTTCGTCGGTCGTTTCACGCGCGGCCGGAATGACCTTGGCAACGCGACCGTGATCGCGAACATCGCTCACCACAACGCGGCCGAAGCGTTGCAAGACATCTACGCCGTGGATGCCGACTGGAACGCCCTACTCAGCGTCGTCGGCACAAAGCTGACCGAACGCGAGGAGCGTCGGGGCCATATTCCCTGGCTTTTCCGAAGAATTCGAAGGCGTTCCCGTCAGCACCCTGCTTCCCGAATGAGCACGGTCGTTTACCGCACGACGTGCGCTGGCTGGCGTCCCCTGTCCGTCGCCGACGCGATCATTAAATCCTCTTCGATCATTGACGGTCCGGTCGTGAACGACGAAGCGCGCCTGGTGCTGTTCGTGACGCGAGACGCCGGCGAACGGCATCCCTGCGGCTGCGACCCAACGGAAACCGTGCTTTCCGAGCCAGCCGGCGAAATCTATCTGGCGCGCGTGCTGCCCGTCTGGATGGATCCGGACGTCTTGGACCGGCTCGGTTCTGAGCAGGTGCATGGCGTAGGCTAACATCACCGCCCCGTAGCAGTGTCGGTCCGACTGGTTTGCCGTCGCTCCGGCCGTCGCCGGGTGCTCCATGATCAGCTCGCCGAAATCCATCCTGCCTCCAACTGACGCCGAAGCTACAATCTCGGGCGATCATACCTGGATTGTCGCCTAGCTTCGACTCGGCTATCATCGCCCGCCTCTGCGTGATACCGGACGATCCTTGCGATGGCTGCCGAACTGAAGCCGCAAGCGGTCAGGAAGATGTAGCGCCGGCGCAAGCCGCCGGAAGAGATTGTCGACTACATCGTCGAGCTCGAAGATTGAGATTTCGGGCGGATGCTACGGCCGATGGGGCTAAAGTCCCGCCGAGTGGAGGTATCGATCTTTCCGTCGATGAGCCTGACGGAGGAGCGTCGCATGGACCTTAACCGATCGCGGTCGGGGCGCTCGAGGTCTATCCGGAGAGGCTGGCCGCCAGCATGAGCATCCCACAGGATGCGCTGGAGCCGATCCTGCAGATTTTCAGCGCACGAGGCGCGAAATTGCGATACCGCAGCGCGCGCCTGGTTAGCTACAGCGATCTGCAGGAAGACTTCGATGCGGTCGTCCACACGTGACGGTCAAGAATGGTTCGGTGGACTCCTCTCTCCACTTAACGTCGGCCGGTACCACTCCCTAACTGTCGAGCTAGCCGATCCTTGCGAGCCGAAGCTCGCCGTGCCGGCGTGCGCCGAGGAGTGCGAGATCATGGCGCTTACCTATCAGCCCATGGCGTATAATTTCACCCCGAATCTATTCTGCCCCAACCAGGGGAAGGCATCCTCAAAACCTTCCTTCTAAATATGAACTTCTGTGCGAGACGATTGTAGACTAGGCGGGGGCTACCAAGGTGGCGCAATCCGGTTAGTGCGCATCAAAGCTGGGGCGATACGATTTTACGCAAGCCACTATGAAGCGATGAACTTCCTGAACTCGCCGAACGTCGTGGGTATCGGGATGCGAGGTGAGCCAGTAGTTTCGAACGAACCGCACATCGGGGAGCAGACGCTGAAGCTCGGGATAGCGGCGGGCAGCATAGTCGTGCAGGATGCCAACGCCATGGCCGCTTCTCACCGCTTCCATTTGAGCAACGACGCTGCCACACTCGTAGCGGCGCGACATCACCCGACCGAGGGTTGAGGCGTAGTCCAGCGCCCTGCTGTAAGCGAAATCCTCAACATGCGTGACGAACAACCGACCCGTCAGATCGGACTGTTTCCCGATTTGGCCTTCGCGCGCGAGATAGCTCTTCGCGGCATAAACACTGAGCGTGTAATCGGTCAATTTCGACAAGATTAATCGCCCCTGTTTCGGCCGATCGAGAGTTATTGCAATGTCAGCTTCTCGGCGCGACAATGAAAAGGTGCGTGGAAGCGGCACCAATTGAATGATCAGACCGGGATGTCTGGCCGCGAGTGCCCCGAGCTGACCTGCCAGAAAGTAGTTGCCTAGTCCATCCGGCGCCCCAACGCGCACAGTGCCAGTGATCGCTTCAGCGGCGCCCCCGATACTAGCGCCCACCTTTAACAACTCGCTTTCGGCGCGTTCCGCTGCCACGACGAGGGCATCTCCCGCCGCTGTCAACACGCAGCCAGAAGTATGGCGCTCAAGCAGCTTGACGTTGAGAGTCCTTTCCAACGCCGTGACTTGGCGAGCAACTGTCGCATGGTTCAGCCGCAAATGCTTTGCCGCTTTCAAGAATTGGCCGGCACGCGCGACTTCAAGAAAGATCCGAACGTTTTCCCAATCCATCGACGACACTTTCTGCACAACGGAGACGCGAATTTGGCCGTTGATGCGCAAATCTATGCATCCATTATGAGACGCGATCAAGCGATTTACAGCGGAGCAATGCGGTGTCGGTAACCATTCGGAACTTCATCAATGGCGAACTGGTGCAAGGACGGAGCGGCAGGACTTCGCCGGTTTTCAATCCTGCAACTGGCCAACAATCCGCGTCGCTCGGCTTGGCTTCGGCAGATGACGTGAGAACTGCTGTAGGTGCCGCGCGCGCCGCCTTCCCGGCCTGGGCGGCTACCCCTCCCCTCCGACGAGCCCGGATCCTCAACCGGTTCTTGCGCATTTTGGAAGTGCGGACCGACGAACTTGCCCACGCCATCACAGCCGAACACGGCAAGGTGGTTTCAGATGCCAAGGGTGAAGTTCAACGGGGAATGGAAGTAGTGGAGTTCGCCACGGGCGCACCGCAGCTCTTAAAGGGTGAAATTACGGAGAACGTCGGTACGCGGGTTGACAGCCATTCGCTGCGCCAGCCATTGGGTGTTGTGGCCGGCATCACGCCCTTCAACTTTCCGGCCATGGTCCCGATGTGGATGTTTCCCGTCGCGCTCGCCTGCGGCAACGCCTTCATTCTCAAGCCATCGGAGCGCGATCCGTCTGCTTCGCTGATCCTGGCGAAATGGCTCGAGGAAGCGGGTCTGCCGCGTGGCGTCTTCAATGTAGTGCACGGTGATAAGGAAGCGGTTGACGCGCTTCTTACCCATCCTGATGTTGCAGCCGTGAGTTTTGTGGGTTCGACGCCAATTGCCCGCTACATTTACGAGACCGCGACCCGGCACGGCAAGCGTTGTCAGGCGCTCGGCGGAGCCAAGAACCATATGATTGTCATGCCGGACGCCGACATGGATCAGGCGGTCGATGCGCTAATGGGCGCCGCTTATGGCTCGGCCGGCGAGCGTTGCATGGCCATCTCGGTCGCTGTCCCGATCGGCGAGACGACTGCCCAGCGCCTGATCCAAAAGCTGGCCCCGAAGGTGCGCGCGTTGAACATCGGGCCCGGCACCGATCCCGATGCCGAGATGGGGCCCTTGGTGACCAGGCAGCATCTCGAGAAAGTTTGCGCCTATATCGATGCGGGTGTTGCCGAGGGAGCGGAGCTCGTGGTCGACGGGCGCGACTTTAAGCGTCAGGGTTATGAAGACGGCTATTTCATTGGGGGCACACTGTTCGACCGCGTCACGACAGACATGAAAATCTATCGAGAAGAAATCTTCGGTCCGGTTCTAGCAGTCGCTCGCGCAAACTCGTATGATGATGCAGCGGACATGATCAACCAGCACGAATTTGGCAATGGCACGGCGATCTTCACCAGGGACGGCGATGCGGCCCGGGAATTCGCTCACCAGATTCAGGTCGGCATGGTCGGCATCAATGTGCCGATTCCGGTTCCGATGGCATTTCATTCGTTCGGGGGCTGGAAGGCGTCCCTGTTCGGCGACCACCACATGCATGGCCCGGAAGGTATTCGATTCTATACCAAGTTGAAGACAATCACGACGAGATGGCCAACGGGTATTCGGGCCGGAGCCGAATTCGTGATGCCGACGATGGAATAGTCCTTTCGGGTGCTCCGACAACTGATTACGGGCAGCGGCCGCGCTTCAAGCGTACGCGGCTGCACCGCTCGAATGCAGCGGACCTAGCCGAATTCAGGCGACTGTCCCGAATGGACCTTGATGGGACTTTCCAGGCCCCCGGCTCCAAGCGTCGGGTCGGGACTTACCTGCACCAGCATCTTGCCGAAATTGTCGCCGCGTAGCATTTCGGCGAAAGCGGACGGGATAGTCTCCAATCCATGGCGGATATCCTCGCGGTACTTGACCTTGCCGGCCTTCACTAAGGGGGAGAGATACGCCAAGATCTCCTCGTGCTGTCCAGCGAACTCGCTAACGGAGAGATTCCTTACCCTGACATCACGCGCCTTGAAGATTGGTTCACCTCTTTTCATCAGTGCGGCACGTCTGTCGACGCCTCCGTCCTCGTCGCCATAATGCGCGATGAGGCCGCAGATGGTCATTCGCGCGCCCTGATTGAATAGCGGAAGCACCGCCTCGAATACCTTGCCCCCCACATTTTCGAAATACACGTCAATGCCCGCTTGGCAAACCGCGGCGAGATCGGCTGACAGAGTGGGCGAAAGATGGGAAACGCAGGCATCGAAGCCTAGATCATCAGTCACGAACTTGCATTTGGCATCGCGCCCAGCGATCCCGATGACCCGCGCGCCCCGCTGCTTGGCGAGTTGCCCCGCGATCTGGCCGACGCCGCCTAAAGCGGCTGACACCACCACTATCTCGTTCGGCTGAGGCGAGGCCATCAAGTTCATGCCGGCGTAGGCAGTCAGCCCCAGCATTCCAAGCACGCCCACCGCTTGGGAGATGCGCCCGACCGACGGGTCGAGCTTGCGCGGGACCATGTAGCCCGGCCGCCAGACTCCCTCGCCCATGAGCGCATATTCGGTCCAGCCGTTGGTGTTGAAAACGAAATCGCCGGCCGCAAATCCGTCCATTCGGCTCTCGATGATCTGGGAGACGGTACGCGCATGGCAGGGCGCGCCTTCTGGCCCAGTGCGCTCCCGCTGGTAGTACAATTGATATGGGTCGAGGGACACATAGATGGTCCGCGTCAGCGCCTGTCCCACGGCGGGCACCGGGACTGCCCCCTCCCTCAGCATGAACGTGTCCTGCTGCGACCATCCCGTCACCGGCTCGTCCGCCAATGTCCAGTATCTATTTCTCACGACGTCACTCCCTTCTGGGCACCGCCCTGAGGGCCTTGAGTCTCAAGTCTGTCATCAATCGGTTGCAGCGATATCCCCCGACCGCGCAAGCGAGGCCTTCTACCATCGCTAACACATCGCTTCCAACGCTCCACTTCTCGCTTCTCGGTTCCCTGATCAAGTCTTCGGACAACCGAGCAGGCCAAATGGGCGCCAGGCCGAACTCTCACAAACGTTAGAGCGCGCCTGGATTCGGCTCGAACACTTTCATCACATAGTGCGCACTGAGCTCGACACTTTTAACTTCACCGCAATCTTTAAGCGAGTTCGATCTCCGCCGTCCGCGGACTTGCCACACGGCCTTCATTGCTCCACAGATAGTTGGTCTCACGAAGCCTGATACAATCTTCGGCTAAAATCGATGGTGATGCGCGTTATTCCGGCGCGAGTGCCGCTAGCACCGCGTTGAGCTGTTCGCGCGAGGCGCAGCAGCGAGCTTCTTCGTAAGGCGCAATGGGCTATGCTGGTCTGTTTGTGTCTCACCGTCCAGACATTTGAGCCCTTTGTTGCGAGGTTACGAAGTATCGGAGGCATTCGCACCCCGCTTAAACCCGTATTGGATATGGCATTAGTGCTAGCTCATGGCAGCTACACCCGAGACGATCAGTTCGATGTGTGTTGTACGTCGCCAATGCGCCCTCGAACAGCGGGTCAATTGATGGAGCTGATCGTCAGTTCGCGCTGTAAGATGTAATCGGTTTTCTTTTTTCCTTATCTACCGGCGATTCGTTGAGTCTGACGGCGGCTATCTCGAGATATTTGCTTGCCCACATGATGTCGTTTGCCAAGGCACGCCGTGCACCTGCACCATCTCCAGCAGCTAGGCTTGCGAGGATCGCTCGGTGCGGATGATCCTTCGCGGTTGGGGATGCACTGAAATCATTCAGCGTGAGAAGCGGACCGATCTGAACCCACAGGCTTTCGATCAATCCGCAGACCACCGGCAAGTCTGACGATCTGTAAATCCTGAAATGAAATTCTTCGTTGATCGCGAGGACGGTCTGCACGTCGCGCTGGCGTCTTGCCAACATCAGTTGCTCCTGCATTTTCTCCAGCGCGATGATGTCGCCCGCTGAGATGTTGTTCGCCGCAGCTTCTGCAGCTCGCCCTTCCAACTCAATTCGAATGTCACGAATTTCCCTGAAACGGGCCACGCTCAAGACCGGGACCATCATCGTGCGCGACTGATGCGGAACAAGCCCGCGCTCGGAAGCCAGCCGCAGAAGGGCCTCCCTCACGGGAGTGACACTCACTCCAAGCTCTTGCGCCAATGGTTTGAGAAGAAGGCGCTGGCCCGGCCGAAACCGGCCAGCCATGAGAGCTTTGCGAAGCAGCAGATATATCCTCGCGTGTAAGTTATCACGTCCGACGTGCAGCCAATCAAGTTCGGTGGGCATGGGGAGTGTGAAAGAGGAAGCAGAGGAGTCCGCGTCTTCCGATCCCGCTTTTCTCATTTCTGTTCGTTCCCGTCTCGACTGGCGCGACTTCTGTAGGTCTGCTCCTCACAGGCAGGTCCGTGTATCACGGGGTGGGGAGCCACAAAAGATTAAAGGGGCCGCGCGGGCCCCTTTAAGACATGTCTGGACAGGGGGAGTACGGGATTAGCTTCCGGAGGGCGGGGCCCAGGGCAAGGGAGCGAGCGCCTCAAACTCAGTCACCACGTCGATGACGGCGGGCTTACCGGATCGGCGCGCATCATCGAAGGCCTTTGCCAAGTCACCGGGCTTCTCGACGCGCACCCCGAAGCAGTCGAAATCGCGCGCGATTTGCGCGAAATCTGTGTCTCGATAGGCAAAGATCTCCTCTTTGTTGCCCTTCCTTCCTTCGTAGGCAATGTCGATGTTTCTCCTGCCCTGTCCAAGGCAGTGATTGTTGTTCACGATCGTGATTACGTTAAGGCCATACCGCCGAGCCGTTTCCAGTTCGGGAAGGTGATACATAAAACCGCCATCGCCGGTTAAGCAGACGACGGGACGATCTGGCATCGCACACTGAACGCCGAGTGAAGCAGGAAAGGCCCAGCCCAACGATCCGGCGGCTCGCAGGTATCCCTGAGCCGGGTCGGTCAGATAGACAAGCGTGCCGCTCCAATGCGATGCGTATCCGGTATCGGCCACCAGCATTGCGGTCTTCGGAAGCCACTCCGAGATCTCCCGGCATAGACGCTCTGGCCTGATCGGCGTCGCCTCGGAGGATCGCGCGATCTCCGCGTCTGCCCGCCATTCGGCGACGTAATCAACAACTTTTCGCAGCCACCCTGCCCGCGCACGGGACGGCAGTTCCAAGGAAAGGCGCTCGAGAGCCGCTTTCGGATCCCCGTGGACACCAATCGCTTCCGGGAAGTTGCGACCAAGCTCCGCCGGATCGATGTCGATCTGTACAATTTGCGTCTCTGGCCGCGGCAGCTTCCAGTGGTTAGTGATCATGTCGCCCGTATCGCTGCCGACGTACATGACAAGGTCCGCATCGTGCAGGATCCTGTTTGCGCAGGATCGCGAATAGGTCCCGGCTACGCCTCCGTTTTGCGGATGGAACTCCGGAAGAGCGTGCTTCGCATCGAGCGACATCACAACGGGAATTCCGTGATGTTCGACGAATGCCTTAAGGGCCTCTTCGGCGCCCGACATCATCAAGCCGGCGCCCGCAAGGATCACGGGGCGCTCTGAAGCCGCGATTGCGGCCGCAGCACGGCTGACCGATTCCCCGTCCGGAGAAGGACGGAAAGCTGGCACCTTCGCGAAAGTCTCTTCGGGAAAGATGGAAGCGGTGAATTCGGCGGCGCCGACGATGTCGCCTGTATAGCCCGTGATGTCGAGATGGACCGGGCGGGAGGCACCGGTTGTCGCCTCTCTGAATGCTTGGCGAAGGAGATGAGGCAATTGCGCCACCTCATCGACCCGACCTCTGAACTTCGTGACGGAGGCGTAAAGCGGCTCGTGTGGAAGCTCCTGATACGCGTTTCGGTACTGGTAGTTGGCGGCATGACGCCCAGTCAACGCGACGACAGGGGCGTACGCAAACCAGGACTCCTGGAGAGCCGCGGCAAGATTGGCAGCTCCCACTGACTGCGCCATGCATACGGCGGGGCGTCGCAGCGCGCGCGCATAGCCATCCGCCATGTACGCGATTCCTTTTTCGGAATGTCCAAGAATTCGCTTGATGCCGAGGTCTTCCATCTCGGTGAGCGCGCGCCGCAGAACAGCATCCATGAAAAAGACGTGAGAGATTCCCTTCGCCTTGATGGTCTCAGCAATAAACCGCCCTCCGGTCATGCGGCGGCCAGACTCAATGACGGTACTTCCCTTCGACAACTTTGAATTGCTCATCTTACTCCATCTCTTTGTTAAAGGGCACGATGTTTTCAGCGCTTAAAGCCGGTGAGTCTGGCGCGGTAAACGGCCGGTAAGGCAATTGGCCTGACGAGAGTGAGCCTCGCATGGCGCAAGGATCTCGCGTTGCGCGAGCTTTTTATATCATATAAAAAGTCTGTCAATGCGCGTTCATTTCCCTCGGGCGAGCCCTTGGGCGCCACCGAACTCGCTTTGAGAGAAAGCAATGAAGGAGAGACTATGATCCGCTATGGACTGTCGGGAAAACGAGCGCTCGTCACCGGTGCGGCGTCAGGCATCGGTCTGGCGACGCTGAAGCGGCTGGCAGAGTCAGGGTGCACCGTTGCGCTGAATCATCTTCCGGATGATGCGAGGGGGCCTGAGGAGGTCGGCAAGCTCCGGGCCGAGGGGTATGAGGTATTCGGCATACCAGGCGCCATCGGCGATGGAAAAGAGGCAGAACTCGTAAACGCCGCCGTAAACAAGATGGGTGGCCTTGACCTTCTGGTCAACAATGCTGGCACGCCTGGAGCGCGGAAGTCGATTGCGTCCTCCGAGCTCGACCTCATTACTGACGAACTGTGGTCGGCGGTGTTGGACACGAATCTCATTGGACTTTTCCGATGCACACGCGCGGCGGCCCCCCCCTTGCGGCAATCGAAAGGTGCGGTCGTAAGCTTGGCCTCAGTGTCAGCATTGACCTCAAGGGGATCTAGTTTGGCCTATGCGGCAAGCAAGGCCGGTATCATTGCGATCACGCGGCATCTTGCTCAAGGTCTTGCGCCAGAGATCCGGGTTAATGCGGTGGCGCCGGGCGCGGTTGATAGCACCTGGCAGATCGAGTGGACTGAGGCGCAAAGGCAAAGCTCCATCGAGCGCACTCCCCTGCGGCGCAGATGCGTTCCCGAAGATATTGCTGAAACGATCGTCTATCTCGGTTTTGGCGCGCCGATGATCACGGGACAGACTATCGTCATAGATGGGGGTCTGACGCTTTAGCTACGGCTCAATTCGATGATGACGTCCGAGAAATCAAGACATCGCTCTTCTTGGATCGACTTCGCAGGACCAAGAAGCTTACGGCCATGAAAGAGCCGCCTGAACTGGGATCGCGGCACCCCATATAAATACATCGCCGAGCAAAGCCCGGCCGGGGTGACAGCAAAGTCGCGCGAACCGCGGCTTTGCTCGTTTCCCGGAACTTGGTGTGTAGAGAAATCCTATCTATGGGCTTTTTTGCGCGCAGCTACTGATGTTCGGCAGATGAATTGAGCGTCCGAGCGTCTGCTCGACGAGATCGAACGTATCGATGAGCGCGCATGTTGATGAGCCGGGCCGCCTCGAACTGGGCGAACTGCGCAACGCCAACGTGATTGACTTTTCGACGCGCGCGACACCAGCGAGAAGCGCAAGATTGAGGCCGCGGAGTCCAGGCCGAGTATGGTCATCTCGCGGTCGAAACGTTGAACTTGGATATTGCTGGAGATGTGACGGATGACCTCCAGAACGGCATGCTTGCCATTCCGGATGCCGAGAAACGGAAACATGTCGATGGGGCCGTAAAGCGCCCAGTACACGTTCTCATCCAGGAGAGCCTCTATGTCCGCTAAACATTGGTCGCTAATCGCGCGATGCAAGGCACGCGAGAAGCGCCAATAGCAATGCTCTGTCATGCCCTATTTCCTGCAGATCGACGTCAAAAGCGGCTGCGTTGGCAGACAACCTCAAATGCGGTCCGAGTTTACCGCTGCGTGGAAATTGTGTATAGCGACCGGGCATCGGTTTCAGCAACTCGAGAACTGAGAAGCAGGTTATGGCTGATCGAGGCGGCACTGCTTCGCGACGCGAATATCGCGGGTGCCAGCCAGCAGATTTTCACCATCCTGTCTTGCTCTAAGACGAAATGGGCCTCAGCTCGTTCTTAGGCGCGCCTAAAACGAGAACTTCGTCCGCGGTCAGTACGACAGGCACGCCCCGTTCAAAGCTAGCAGGAGCCGTCGATCTTCCGGCATGAGACGTTCACCAGCGAATCTTGACACCCCGGTAATCCTGAAAAATACCGGTGGTTGCGTCCGTGAGCTCCGCAATGCGGGCGATGAGGCCGCGCGCGCACTCCTCAGCCGATATAAATGCAACTTGTCCCTTGACCATCTCTGTTTGAACGTAACCAGGATTGAGTAGTGCCACCAGGATTCCATCTCGAGCCCAGGCGCGCGACAAGCCGCGCATGCCATTGTTGAGCGCCGCCTTCGAGGCCCGATAAGCATACTTGCCGCCTGCAGCGCTGCTCGTCGAGCCCATAATGCTGGTGATCGCCACCAGCTTCTTCTGGGTGCTGAGTCTCAAATTGTCGTACAGGATCTGCGCGATCAGCATGGGGGCCAGGGCATTGACACGCATCGTGGTCATGTAGCCCTTCGCCTCGATCCGCTCGGCTGATAGGCCGCTGATGCCCGCATTGTTGATGAGAATGTCGATGGGCTGATCGCCCAACGTACGCTTAAGGGAGACGATTGAGGACTCCTCGGCGACGTCCAATGGGATGATCCGAACGCGCCCCCCGGACGACGCTGCGAGCCGTTTGAGATCGTCGGCCTTGGCTGGGTCCCGGCAACAGGCAAAAACCTCGGAACCTTCGGTCGCGTATTGCTGCGTAAGCGCAAGGCCAATGCCGCGATTCGCGCCCGTGATCAGAACTGTGGTCATCTGAGGAACCTTCCCCTTCGCCTCGCCTGCCGCAAGCCGCTATGAACTCGCGTAAAAATCCCGACTCTCAAAAGACCCTCTCAGTATTTCAGTCGTAGTACACGAAGAAGCGCGCCTCGACACTCCTGCGGGGTTTCGCATTTGGGTAAGCGCGACGATCGTCGAATGCCGCATGAGCGGACCTCGGATTGTGATCGTCTTCGGAATCGTATCCTTTAAAAAGAGCGAACTCCTCGGAGGTCATCTCCGGGAAGTAATACCAGCGGTGGACTGGACTGTAGTGGACCAGCCATGTCTTGTGTTTGACGTCGTATTTCTCGTAGATGGTATCGACGAGATCCGTGTCCACAACGGAGTTACCATCGCAAAATGCCAGCGGAAAATCCTGCGGCGGCTCCGAAAGAGCGTGCCAGGCTTGAATGATCATCAATCGAGAATAGGCGCGGATCGGAATGCCCTGGAGTTGGTCTTCCCGCGCGGCCATCACAGGCCCAGCGATCGGCGCATAGTCAATGTGAGCAAAGCTGGCCACATATGGCCTGACCAGGCCGGCTCCCTTCTCTGCGGGAGGAGCAGAGCTTGCGCCGACAGAGCGAATGATAACGGCGTCTTTCTTGGGAACGACCCACGAGGCTTTGAAGTAGTCCTTGATGAACGGGACCATTTCTTCGAGATACCTGTCGCGCATGACCTCAGGATCACGCTCGTTCGCGCAGGAGATCTTGTGCTGGACCAAAGTGAAACCTTCCCTGCCGAGGGAAAGTTCGTCCACGATTGGTCGCGCGTCGCGTATCGTGACGTCATAGCTCACCAAGGGTCCATCGGATCCCGGCACCACAATTTCCGGAGCTTTCTCGCTCGGCGAGCGTCGCGCAAAGGCGATTTGACCTTGCACCGATTTCAACTGATCACGGTTAATTTGCGCCGTCGACGAAACTCGCATCGCCGCTCCCATCTGTATATCTCGGCTTCAGAGGAAGAATCTAAGCGAGTATTCTAGCGGGATAGCTGCGAAGATCGGGGCTAATATGCCGAAATTCTGCAGCAAGGAGGGGAACGCGGGCATCGTTCCCGCCTGGTCCTAACTTGGCGCGGCCGGCCGTCCTAGGCCGAGACGGATCAGCAGTCGAGGCTACCAGCCCGGCACATCGCGCCCGGTGCGATCAGCTTTCTCAGCGCGAAAACCGCCTCGCACACAGGCTGCTACCGCCGATGGGTATCATCGAAGACGAAACTGAAACGACCGTCGCCCTGCTCTCATTAACCCGGAGGCGGACAGAAATAAAGAAGAGCCGATCTTGCGAGTGCGCCGAAGGAGAAGCAGGGGGCCGCCGGCAACTGGAAGCTTCTCTGAGTCGCGAGCATGCAGCGAGTATACTGGCAACGTCCCGAGGGACGCTGCCAACTTCAGCGCGGCGGGCTCTTGATCGGAAGAGTCGGCAGCCGAGTTAAATCTCGAAAATCTGACGTGGCACCCGAGTCAACACGTCAGCCCCCGAGTCCGTGACCCGGAATGTCTCGCTGAGAACATAGCCGAAATCCTCATCGATCCAGTTGCCGAGCATCAGATGGAAGGTCATGTTGGGCTTCAGAACTGTCAGGTCTCCTTCCTTAAGGCTTGTGACCGCCTCGTTCCAATCGATGCCGATGCCATAGCCACAGCGGGATTCTTTCTGAAAGCCCGACTTCCCGATCGTGCGATTGAATGCTTCGGCGACGTCGCTGCAGGTTGCTCCGGGTCGGACTTTTTCCAGCGCCGCCTCTAGGCCCTGGACCTCGGCCTCATGCACGCGACGTAGACGGTCGGAAGGCTTGCCAATCGAGAACGTGCGCATGACTGCGGCCGTATAGGTGTGGCGCACGCCGCCGAGCTCAAGATTAATCTGCGAACCTTGGCGGAAGATGTCGTCGCTCCAGATGATGTGGCTTGTTCCGGTGCGCGGCGAGGAGCACATGAAGATATTCGCGATTCCCGTTCCGTGCTTGCCGTTGGCGCCGCGCGCCAATGTCGAAAGGATCTCGGCGACCGCGTCAGCTTCATGCACGCCGGGGCGGATGACTTCGGCCGCGCGCATCATACCCGCATCAGCAATTGCGGCGGCTTCTTTCATCAGAGCTATTTCAAGATCGGACTTGATGACCCTGATCCAAGTGACGACGTGCGTACAGTCAACGAACCTCGCCCCCGGCAATCGCTTCTTGAAGTTTTCCGCCGCGCGCGCTGGGAGCTGCCCCATTTCAAGACCAACCCCGCGGTTGGTTAGCTTAGCTTCCTGAAGAAAATCGATCACAGCGTCGTAACCATCCTTCTCGGGGTTGCCAACGAGCGATTCGGGATATCCAACAATCCTATTCCGCTCGAGGAACGTCAGATGAATCCCTGCTGGCACATCCATGAGACGCAGAATTAGCGATGGCTCCTCCTCGTGAACGGAAACGACAAGAGCCTGCGGGACATAGGCTGATCGCGCGGTGTATCCGGTCAGATAATTGATACTGCGATCGAAGGTGACCACGAGCGCCTCGATGTCGCGTTTGACCATTTCTGCTTTCACAGCGGCAAGCCTTCGCAAGTATTCCGTGCGCGGAAACACTTGAGGTCCTTTCCTGACGGCCATTGTCTTAGCTCCTTGGTTCTTGGCTATTTGATGTCCTTTGAGGAGAGGGCTGCGCATTTCCGCGGCCCTTGAATGGTCGCGGCCCCATTTACCTGGGAAGAAGATTTCTCGACTTCGCTCAAAGGTGAGGTCACGCCCGGCGCACGTATTCTTCAAGATCTAAAAGATCCTAATCGCAGCATTATAGAGAACGTTGCAAAGGTGAATTCCTCTTAATAAGAGGCACATCGGCCGAAATTCTGCGTTGTCGACCGGTAGGGCGCGGGGGCGTAATGCCCAAAGCCCGCCATTCGATCCTTTGAGGCAAAGCGATCTGGAGGTTAGGCCTGCTTCCCTGCTTCCCTGCTTCCCTGCTTCCCTGCTTCCCTGCTTCCCTGCTTCCCTGCTCCATTCCTGTTGCCGCATCGAGCAGGCACTTGAGACCGCCATTTCGTGCGTTCGGATAGAGGTTTCAACGTGCGCACCCTCCGCGCCTCAAGCCTTCCCTATGGTGCCATTGGCGCTTATGACGTCGAAAACCGACCTAAGTTTCGACGCGCGTTCGCGGGGCCAGAACGAATATGCTGGTTCTATGCAGCCCCCGTCCGGGAACATGTCGTTAGTGCCTGGAGTGAACGACTTCTCCGAGCTGATCAATCGAGCCACACAGGCGGAAGTCGACTTGTAACGAGAAAGGCCCCCGGCGGGCATGCCGGAGGCCTTCTTGGAGGTTAGTTTAGAGCCTTGTTTGTTGCTCCTTTCGCTGTAAAAACCGCTTAGAAATTGCGTTGAGCGCGGAGCAGCAGCACAAGGCTGTTCTGATCCTTCAGCTCATAAGCAGCAACCGGCTTTGCGATAGCCGACTGCAACGGTAGGGTCACGGTGCTTCCTCCGGCGTACTTCTGGTCGAGCATCAGGTACGCGAGTTCGCTCGTGAAGGTCAGATTTTTGATCGGAGTCCAGGACGTCTTCGTACCAACTACCGCATAGTTAAAGTCGGGGTTGCAGCCGCCAACAGCGCTCGACAATGCGAGGCTTGCGACAAATGCACTGCAGATATAGCTCTTGGCTGTGCCATTGTACCTGACAGCCGCCCACGCGCCGAAGATCGAGGTGTTCCAGTATGGATCCCAGTTGTGGGTGTAGCCACCGTTGAAGCCATAGGTCGTGGTCAGCTCCAGACCCTTACCGGTGACGAACACGGCGTCAGACACACCAGCAATGCCCAAGCTCTGGTAAGCACCCGCCGCCCCGGCGCCGCCATACATCGCGAACGTGGTCGACATATAGTCCTGGAAGACGTAACGGCTCGCACCGTTTGCATACACACCCGTCAGGTTGATCGTATCACCCGCGCCAGTCGGGAGATTCTTGATCGATAATGCTAGCTGACCAGCCCAGCCCCATTTGTCGCCCGGATGGCCAGTCGTTTCATCGGCCCCGTAGTAGGCTGCATGGTTGTCATGCGCAGCGACTGACGCTTGGAAGAGGCCCCAGGCCTGATCAACACGAAGCATCGCGACGAGGTCTGGAGCTCGCGAGCCTCCGATGTCATTCGCACCGTACGCACCGGTCGCCAGCCCAGCCGCGGTCGCGCCACTCACGTTCCAGACGTTGGTCGTGTAATTTTGCACCTGATCTTGGGCCGAGAACGAGGCTGTAATTCCTTGACCAAAGTCAGCGGTATAAGTGAACTGGTTTACCGGATCCCAGCCGCTTCCAGGCAGCTCGAGGTTATTCGCGGGATACTGGGCCCAAGGTGTCCTGAACTGAGACTCTGCTTTGCCGACCGTAAATCCGGCGAACTGAATGAAAGCGTAGTAGACGCCAAGCGAACCACCAGCGATCTGAGCAGCAGTCGACGTAGTATAGGCGGTCGAGCCATTCACGCCAGTCGTGCCTGCACCGGAATAGGCACCGGTTCTCCAGGTGAACACACCTTCATAGTAGGTCCGAACCACGCCCCACTCGGTCGCAGTGCGCGTATCGATTCTCAGAGCTTGGCGAGCCAATGTCGTATAGTAGTTGCCGAGGCGGTTTTTAGCGCCCGGCACGCCGCTGCTGGGAAAGTCGAAGTCAGAGCTGGTTCCCAAGACCGCATCGGCACGAAGATAGCCGCCGAGCTTGATGCAGGTGTCGGTGCCGGGGATGTAGTAGAATCCCGCGCCATACAGGGTGCAGATCTTTACGTATTCGACCGCCTTGGCCTTGACGGGAAGGTCGGCAGCCTGCGCACCAGCCCCCACGAACATCGCCACTGACCCAAGAACAATAGCCTTCATCACTTTCATCGATGAACCTCCAAGTTGGAAACGGCGTTTCCGTCCTTCAAAGATCCGCTACCAGCGTCACCCCAGGCGGACCGCTTGACGGAACGACTTCGAGGACCCCCTCGCTGTCCCATCGAGACATACTTTCGATCATCAATTACTGCAATCAATTAATGATACCAACAAACCCTTTGCGCCGCTCCGTTGCTGATTGGCAACATACGCAGCGTTCAGCGCGGCAAAAGGGCCAGGGAGTCGTCCAATAAACAAAACCCCCGGGGGGCATCCCGAGGGCTTTCTTGGAGATTTGGTTGAGCAGACCGCCTTGCGAGCCTTAGCGGTCGCAATATTGCTATCACAAATCAATTTTACAAGTCAATTGATAAATTAGATGGCAGGCATGCTCTGGGTGGGCTATTTCAGACTTCCCGAGATTGGATAGGATGCAGCGGATTCCGCTCACGCTCGCCGCCGCGGACAATCAGAACTGGCACAAGAATGAAAATGGCCACGCAACAGCAATTCGACAGGGCTGTAAGAGACCTGATCTGGAACATCATTGAGATTCGCGCTCAACTGGAAGAGATCGACAAGAGTTGGGCGGAATTAATCGGTATAAGCGAACCTCAATGGCTGATGCTGATGGCGATCGATGAACTCGACCATGGCAGCGGTGTTTCCGGCATTGCAGTGGCGAATAAATTGGGGTTTCACCCCGCCTTTATCACGACTCAGACGAAGAAACTTGAACAATTGGAATTTCTAATCCGCGCCACCTCGCCTGATGATGCGAGATTCTTGCAGATCTCGTTGACCCCGAAGGTGCGGACGGAAATTGCTAAGCTGTCGGACAAGAGACAAGCCGTTAATTCGACGATTCTAAATGGCTTGGATGAGGAGTCGCTTGCCTATCTCAACAAGCGGCTAAACGCGATTGCCAAGAACAGCAGATTGGCATCTCAGAAATTAAGCCTCGGGCTGCTATAAAGCTGAGCGCGATCGAGCTTGCGCTCGAGCCATTCGAAGACCGCCTCATCGCATGCTATGAAGTTCTCGAATGCGCCCTCTGGGGTCCGTGGCATTAACAATTCGAGGTCAATGCTCGCCGAGGCGCAATCAGCCTCTAATTTGATTGCCTCAGACGCGTTGAAAATGCTGCGCTCGCCAGCAACGACGAGAATGGGACACCTTAACTTCCTCGCCAAACGCGATCGTTGGGTCGTGGACAGCCCCGCGTCCGGAGTCTCAGCAGTCCTAGTCATCCACTCAATAGATGACCGAGTCCGGGTGCAGCTCCAAAGCCCCCCGTCGCAAATCGCCGCAGACACGCGGCGGTCAGTCGCAGCAAAATCGGTCGCGAGCGCGGCTGAAAGGCCTTCTCCGTAGATTGCCATTCGAGACGCATCAATCTCCGGTAGGGTCGACAAATGATCGAAGCAGCAAGAAAGCAATATTTGTGACGGTCCAAGCCAATGACTTGCGACATCATCGTAAGAGACGACGAGAACCGCCATGTTTCGACCCGTTACAAGGGGCAAGAGTCTACCAAGCAGGATCCCTGCGGTTTCTTCTTCCCGGCTGATGCAAACAATTGCGGGGACGCACGAACTGGAAGTACCGGCGGGCACGTAGTAGGCAGACAACTCGCCATGATCATAGAGTGTGATTTGGACACGCTCCACCCTCTGATCTAGGGATCCGAAGCCTTCGACGCTGGCCTCCAGCTTGGCCACAACGTCCACCCTTTGCGGGTCGTCTTCATCGGATAGTCGCCTGGCAACTTCAAATGCGGTCAGCGCGCAAAGCCAGGCATGGGCAGCTTCATCATGAGTACCTCTTTGGATGCTAAGATTGGCGAAGAGGCAATGAGCGTCTCCGATACTTGTCCATTTTGCAGCACAGTTTCGCCGGCTTGCAATGTCGCTTTCCTGATCAACACTATCAAGGAAGACGACAGCACTTTGCCGCGTGGACGCAAGATTGCCTGTCAGTTCAGGCCAAGCAGCGCGCAACATCCGTTTCATCCCTTCAGCGCGAGTCCTCAAAACCGCTCAGGATTGCTCTAGACAACCCCAACGGGAGCTTCGTATAAGGCCAATCAATCCACGGTGACTGACCGGCCGGTGGGTTCCGCTATGCTTATTTTTGATGATACGATTCCTCCGAGCTGAGGATCGCCGATGTGCGGCCGTTTGCCGCCGGAATTCTGCTTCATTTCCATGAAATGTGCTTTGTTCCAGCTCGACGCGACGAACACTTGATCGCCGTCGAAGCCCATAGATCCTTTTCACCGAGAGCGAGACGTCATGCGCTCATTCGAAAATGATCTGTCAAACCTTTGGGCCGATAGAATCGAAGAATGAGCCTTGCGGCTTTGGCTCCAGCGCCTGCGCCCGTCTGGCCAGGATTGTCGCCTCTTCCTTTGTGTAGGTTTTAATCACCAAAACTCCACTAGATTCGTCTATGGAAAGCAGAATTTCGGCGATCGCCAGCCGGAATTGCGGATAATTCCCCCTAAAAGTAGGCTATGGTTGCTGTATGACCTCGTACCTAACGCCCCGCTCCCTCGGTATCCTGCATCTCGAGCGCGGCCTCACCCCCGGTGCTACACCGCCTGCCCCGGCGTCCGGCTCAATGCTTAATCCAGCAACGTTCGATTTTGAAACCATCTCAGAGACGGTTGCGGGAGCTTGGGTTGAGAACGTTGTACGCGGCGATGCGGCGCTTGAGCCCGCCTTCATAGCTGCCGCCCAGCGCCTGGTCGAACGAGGGGCGGTCGCGATAAGTTCGACCTGCGGCTTTTCTGTTCGGCATCAAGCGGCGGTGGCGGCTTCGGTCAAAGTGCCGGTTGTGATGTCAAGCCTGCTGTTGTTACCCACATTGCTTCGTCAATTGCCGAAGCGCGCCAAGATCGCCGTCCTGACCTATGATTCGACCTGTTGCAGCGAAGATCTGCTCGGGATCGATGATCGGGCGGAGCGGGCCAGGGTCGTGATCGGCGGCATCGAAGGGGGCAAGTTTTGGCATGACGAGCTCAAGCGCCCGGCACCGCCGCTCGACGTCCCCGCGATCGAGGCAGATGTTGCCGCGTGCATCGCGCGTCTCCGCTCAGCCCATCCGGAGATCGCCATAATTTTGTTCGAATGCGCGGCGTTTCCGATTGTTGCTCCGGCGATCCGCCGCATCACGAAGCTCCCAGTTTACAGCATCACAGACCTCTGCCGACTGACAATGGCATCGACGAGTTGATATTGCTCGTAGCACGTAGCGCCTCGCCACGCGTGAAAGCCTCCGCTTGCGTGGCTCCACCAATGTATTAGACGTCTGCCGTCTACCGTCGTCTTGAAGAATTCGCGGACGAAATTCACGCTCAAGGCACGCTTTATCGGAGGCGCCGGTAGCGCCGCCAGCACAAACAAATTCGGCTGATGTGCTGCACAGAAGCACGCATACAGCTGTGATCCTCCGGCACCTGCAGGACTGGAGAATGTGCGGACGAAGACGCATATAGCGTCCCGAGCAGCCTCTGCACAACCTTTAATGGCTGAGATTCGATTGCGCGGCTCGAGCGAGGCACTCGCCGAGCTCGGTCATGACAGCATCTAGGTGACGCAATCAGTTGCGAGACACAATGCCCGGTATCTCGCTTCTCAAGAGTTCACGATCCACGACCTACAGTGCTGGCGGCTGTGAGGCGTGAAACGCCTCCAGGCTTTGGGCAACTATCTTGGGCCTCAAGCAAGCGCAGCAAAGGGGCCCCGCCTAGAGGACCGGAAAGATGTCCATGAGAGCGCGCGAAAGCTGCGAATTCGTTCGCCGCGAGCGGAATATCCCCGAGGGATTGGCATTCACAGGTGAAAACCTTTTTTTCGCCGTCGCTATTATGGTTCGAGATTCCGTTGCTGGTTTTGAGGAGGAGAGACCATGTCTAGCGATGCCTCGGATGAATGGGACATCCGCTGCGATTTGGCTGCGGCTTATCGTCTGATCGCTCACTTTGGCATGGACGACCTTATCTCCACGCACCTGTCAGCGCGCCTACCTGGGGACGCGCATCGTTTCCTGCTCAACCCCTACGGCATGATGTTTGACGAAATCACAGCCTCCAGTCTCGTCGTTGTCGACCCGGAGGGACATGCGCTTCAGAAAGAGGATGAGGCTAAAGTAAACAACGCAGGCTTCACAATTCATTCCGCCGTGCACATGGCTCGTGAGGATGCTCATTGCGTAATTCACACGCACACCTTGGCAGGAATGGCCGTCGCGGCTCAAGAACAAGGACTGCTGCCGTTAAACCAAAAATCGATGTGCTTCTACGGTGGCATTTCTTACCATAGTTACGAAGGCGTTGCGCTCGATCTCAACGAGCGCGAGCGTCTCGTGCGCGATCTTGGGGACAAAGACGTCATGATCCTGAAACACCACGGCTTGCTTACAGTTGGCGGTACCGTGTCCGAAGCATTCCTCAACATGTACCTTTTGGAGCAATCGTGCCGGGTCCAGATCGCGGCTATGCAAGGTGGACACAAAATCGTCCTGCCGTCGGACAGAGTGGCCGCTCATACGGCGGAGCAGTTCCAACGAGAGGGCTACAATAGGACTCTTCGGCCCTGGACGGCTCTCAAGCGCCGCCTCGACCGGATCAGCCCCGATTACGCGACATAGTAGATTTTGAAGGTCTAGGAGAAACGTAGAGCTCGAGCGAATCGTGTTTTGTCACGTTTCATGCCAACCCATCGGTCTGCTGGGAACACCCGCTCCCAGCTTCCTGTTCAGCGAGCGAACTAAAGATCGCTTGCAAAAAGGGGGCTAGTTGCTGTCGAAATCCAACGCTTTGCCGCTTCATACCGCCATCGAAGTTCAGTCTTCAGCATAACCGACTAAGTTCGCTCGGCATCCGGTAAGTGCCGCTGAGAAGCCACCACGCGTCGCCGCGAGCACTGGCCGCGCTTCTTTGGGCCCTCCCGTTCCGCGTGAAATTGCTTGTCGATATTGGTGTGACCATCTTGAAAGCCCGTTCTTCTCCTTAGTCGACGGTAATACATGGCGCGCAACAACTCACTCTCGAAGACCTATACGTGATTGGCGCAGCCGTTTGGAGCCTGCGCCTTCTCCGTCCCTGGGACCTTCACTCGAGTAACAGCAACGCGATAGTGAATTGAGTGACCGTTTGTTTAAATGACCCTGTGCTGACTTGGCGATCGGACCCGACCGCAGCGCGACACCCACCAGGCTCGTCGCAGTCGTGATGGTCGCATGGACTCGTGGGGTGGACGGGTGCAGATAGCAAGCTCGGCGTTCATTTTGTGCAGGCTGTCGCCTCTGAGCTCGATGCGGTCTCCTTTGTAAATGATTCGACGGACAATGGCGTCCGCCCGCCGGCGCCGCGTTCTCTGCCGGATACCGACTATGTGTTTCGCGAAAAAGGTTTGCCGGAGGAAAGATCAAGCGTCATCAAGGGCATGATTGCGCGGTCGACCGACTCCGAGGATGACGTCTGCAAAAGTTCTACGAGCTGTTACAAACAGCGCGCTATCTCCCCGTGTAAGATCCCTGTCGAGTTTCCGTGCCTGAATGCACCCGTTCTGCCGGAGTATAGCGAGGGCCGCCCATCAGCGTCCAACTGTATCCGCTTGGCGAACGATATGTCACGGCTCGCGGCGACTTTTCGAGAGGACGAGCAGCCAACTTTTCCGGCCTCCGGTCAAATGCGAGGCGACTAGTCCCTCTCTTTTGATCAAGGTTGAAACACCATCCACGGATGCCCGCCACCGCCTGTCGCGATAAAGAAGGTGTGGCGCAAGCAGGCTCAGGACCTGCTTGCTCGAGCAGTCGGCAGGCAGCTACGATGCAAACCGGGTCGAGCGCTGCATCGCCACACCCAGGGGGTTCAAGATCTGGAGAGAGCCCAAGGTCCTTGATCTCATTTAAGCCTCCAGGCGACAGCGCAGGACGGTCGAAGGTCACGGAGCCAGCACCGTCTCGACGACGTTCACCCAATAGCCGATGCCATAAGGCAGGGCGTCGTCGTTGAAGTCATATGCCGGGTGGTGCAAGCCAGCTGTCGATCCGTTGCCAAGAAAGATGATTGCGCCCGGCCTTGCTTCAAGCATGTAGGCGAAATCTTCTGACCCCATCCGCGGGCTTATCTTCTCATCGACGCAAGCCGGTCCAACCAGCTTGCGTGCTGCTTTGACCGCCAGATTAGTTTCTTCCGGATGATTGATCGTGACCGGCGCAGACCTGCAGTACTCAAATTCGACATCTGCGCCAAATCCGCGCGCGATCCCTCGCGCAGCCGCAAATATCTGCCCTTGTGCGAAGTCGCGCAGGCCGGGCGCAAGAGTTCGAATACTACCCGCCAGCTCGACCTGATCCGGAATGACGTTGTAGGCCTGAGCCGCGTTGAACTTGGTGACGGATATCACGAGCGCCTCCATCGGGTTTGTGTTCCGAGAAACCAAGGTTTGCAGGCCGACGATGATCTGTGCGGCGATGACCACCGGATCAATGGCCTCATGAGGTTTGGCGGCATGGCCGCCCTTCCCCTTCACGATGAGGTCGAACTCGTCGAGAGCGGCCATGATCGGACCTGCGCAAATGCCGAAATGGCCAACTTCTATTCCTGGCACATTGTGCAGGCCGAACACCTTCACTATTGAGAAACGATCCATGATCCCTGCCTGGACCATCCTTTGGCCGCCCACTCCACTCTCTTCAGCGGGCTGGAAGATCAAGGCGACCGATCCCTTGAAGCGCCGAGTCGTCGCAAGGTATTTCGCGGCGCCTAATAGCATCGCCATGTGACCATCATGCCCACAGGCGTGCATCTTGCCGGGCACTTTCGAGGACCAGAGCTTCTCGGAATGTTCAGGTATCGGAAGCGCGTCCATATCCGCGCGCAGTGCGATCGTCGGCCCGTTTCCACAATTGCCGTCAATCAAGGCGACGATACCAGTTTCAGCTATCCCCGTTTCGATATGATCAACGCCGAAAGAAGTGAGCTTCTCGGCTACAAATCTAGCAGTGTTGTAAAGCCGATATTCCAGCTCGGGATTCTCGCGAAGATGGTGGCGCCAAGCAGTTGCCTCCGCCAGCAAATGTTGAAACGCTTCAATGCCATTCATGTGGAGCCCACAGCATGAAATAAGTTGTGACCTGTACGGCTGAGCACTTCCGCGCCAGAGTCTGTGACGACCACGTGCTCGCTGCAGCCAAACAGATGACCGCTTTCCCCAAACAGAATAATGGGAAGATGAAAGGTCATTCCCGCCTGTAAAATCTCCTCTGCGGCAGGCTCCAGGCTGATGTTTCCTCGCTCTGTCCAGTGGATGCCACTTTGGTACCCGGTACGATGGCGAAAGGCGCCCGGGCGTCGAGATTGCTCAATCACCTTGCGCGCGGCGGCGTCCACGGTCTTCGCGCTTACCCCAGGCTTAATCGCGGCAATGGCGGATTCGAGCGCTTCAACCGAAAGAGCGTGCAACGATTCGGCCTCGCGATGCCGACCAAGCACCGCGCCGCGGACCAGCCCTGCGGCATAGCCGTGCTTCACGCCGCCGATCTCGATCATGGCGGGTTCATTTTTTCGGAGTGCGTGTGGGGTCGGGATACCGTGCGGCATCTTCGTCCGATCACCGAACACGAGAGTAACGGATCGCCATATTTCGCCGCCAGCTTTGCTGGCTTCTCCAACTATGGCTGCGTACGTTTCTGTTTCGCTCGCGCCTTCGCGAACCGAGTTGCGAAACACGCGCACCGCGAGATCAGTTATCGCCATTGCTTGACGCATCACATCGAGCTCAAGCGGGCTTTTGACTGCTGCGACCGACGCAACCAAATGGGAGCCGTCGGTGACTTTCATGCCTGGACACTGTCCTTGCACTGCACGCACATCGGCCGGTGCCAGATTCCAACATCCGAGTTCGAAACCCACTCTCTGATCCTGCAGCCGATGCCGGCGAAGAACCTCGGCACAGGACTTGGCAACATCGCCAGGGTGTCTATAACAAACGACCTCATCGACACATCCTTCGACGCGGACAGCCTCGGCATCGTACTCTCTTACAACGAGAACCGGCGCATAACCCGGTGCTAGAATCAACAGGAACGGAGCGAAGTACCCACCAAATCCATGATAGCCGGTAAGATATCTGAGGTGGCCGATAGCGGTAACCACAATTGCATCAAGTTTGGCATGCGCTACCGCTTCAAGCACCTTCTGCTGTCGATAATCGTACTCCGATTTTGGGAATGGAGGCCCCGCCCAAGGGATTTCCGAACCTGTCGCTGTGAGCATAGAAATCTCCATCTTCAGTCCCCACTGCGCCTTCGCCTTTTCCTCTCTCGAGCGCCTTCTCGTCAAAACTCTGCGATTGGATAGACCCCGGTCTGATTCGTGCCCGGCGGCCACAGCCCTCCGCGGCAAACACTGAAGCGCCCCGAGACCGACTTAACAACTGCCGGGTTTAGTAGTTTCAGAGCTGACGAGCTAAGCATTCGGACCACAGTCAGCCCAGCGAGGATCATGTCCCCGCCAAGCACCTGGAGCAATGACGACAAGGTAGCGAAGGTCAGTCTTGTTTACGACGTCTTCAAACCCAAAAGCGTCGTGAAGCACCTCAAGCGAACCAGTGCGCGGCCTGAGTTGGCGCATGAACACTGCGGTTTATACCGAGCGTCCGTACGATGGTGCAATGCGCAGGCGCATGGTCAGGCATTGCCCTGCCAAAAGTGGATTGGCCAACGGCCGGCGAATGTGTTTATGGATGAAGGTCCTAACACCGCAGACTTCATCGCAGCATGAAAGGTCCTGAGCGTCGGGAAGACCGTACCGACAGTGGCGTGGCAATCGAGGCGATGTGATTTTTCCAGGCATCAAATGGTCGTTGAGCCACTCCTTTGTTCTCGGGAAGGCACGCTAGCAAGCAGCATGGACGGTCCACTTGTCGTCGCTCGCTCAAGCCGGGCTTTCCCCGCACTGGGCAAGCTCAGCGTCGCTTGCGCACCGAGCCCTCTTGGGCGACCGAAGCCACCAGCGTGCCGTCGCGCGTAAAGATCAGCCCACGAGCGAGGCCACGTCCGCTCTGCGCGCTTACCGATTGCTTGGCATAGAGCAGCCAATCATCGGCACGGAAAGGACGATGAAACCAGATTGCGTGGTCAAGACTTCCGGACAAGAACAGTGTACGCCCATAGCGTGCCATCACGGCATCCAGCAGCGACAAATCCGAGGCATAGGCCAGTGCGCAAATGTGCAGCGCCGGATCATCGGGCAGCTTTCTCGCGGCTTTCATCCACATATGTACTCTTCCGTCCTCGATCTTCGGGCCAACATACCGGCCGATCTCGACGGGACGAAGCTCGACCGGACGATCAGGTTCATAGTAGCGCTGAACAATTTCCGGTAGATCCGGATATAGTGATTGCCTCGACAACTCTTCGGCTGCGAAATGCTCCGGCCCTGGCACCTCCGGCATTTTATCCTGGTGTTCGAACGTGCCATCCTCGCCCTTATGAAACGAGACCATGACCGAAACGATTGTGCTACCGCGCTGCATCGCCGTGACGCGCCGGGTCGAATAACTTTTACCGTCGCGTAGGCGCTCGACCTTGTAGATCAAGGGTACCCGAGGATCGCCGGTATGGATGAAGTAGCGATGTAGTGAATGCGGCAGTCGGGCTTTGACTGTGCGACACGCTGCAAGCATCGCTTGACCGATCATTAGGCCGCCGAATACCCGTTGCTCGCCTGTGTTCGGACTGTTGCCGCGAAATAGGTCGATCCCGACGGGGTCGAGGTCGATAATGCTGCAAGGTCGACCCGACTTTTTTGAAGAGGCTCTTAGCTTGTTCAGTGTCACCGCCGGAGCGGTGGGATCATGAGCCCCAGCGTCGTGAGGCTTTGAGAGATGAAACATCCTCGTAGCGAAGAGCCGCGTTTGAGGTCCGGTGCTCGAACTGCCTCTCCACAGCACTCAATACGTGCGACAGCTCACGCCGCCCATCGCACATCAGCTGATCTAGCAAAGAATGAGGGGCTTCTTGTGCCGTCGATACTGGTCCACCGTCAGCGATTGGTTCCGGACCTGTCGTGAACCAGACAGCTGGGATACGATTGGTGTATGTAAGATACGACGCGACAGCTTATTCGAGCTGCTTCCTAGAAGCGCAGGTCGTACCCGCTGCAACTCAAGGGGATGCTTCACCGCGGAAGACATGGGGGTACGTTGAATACGACCATCTCGCCAACTGAACGATTCGAACTGAAGGCGCGCAGGCCTCGCAGCATGGATCGCATATTGTCGCCCACGCGCGCGATGAGCCGAAATGGCCTTCCTTGAGGCCCGCAGTTGAAGTGCTCCGAACGCCTCGGGTTCGTTGCGCGGCCCTTCTAAGCAGACGTTGCCGCGGACCTTTCATGCATGTCGGCAAGAACCGCTCAAAGAGCGCGACAAACTCGCAGCCGAATAGGTACAAGAAACGGTCCAAGCCCTGCTCAGTGTAGCACCGTCTGCCCATTCTTGACGACCGTAACCCGACCCTCTCTTACGCAAGCTTCGAATGAGATCGAATTACCGTCCTTCCAGAGATTGATGGTAATAACTTCTCCCGGGAACACGGGCGCCGAAAAGCGGGCGCGATGACGATGAAAAGCAGACGGATCGTAGTCGGCGTAGCTCTGCAGGACGGCTCTGCAGGTCAGCCCATACGTGCACATTCCGTGCAGAAATGGGGCTTGGAAAACCGGCTCGACGGCGAACTCCGGATCACTATGCAAAGGATTTCGGTCGCCAGAAGGACGATAGATCAGGGCTTGGTCAGGTCGGGTTGGGACATCGAGTGATCTATCTGGTGCTCGGCGGGGCACTTGGAGCGGCTCGGGCATCCCCTCCGATGGCCCGCCAAAGCCGCCGTCACCTCTCGCGAAGGTCGACGAAAGGATTGTGACGATCTTGTCGCCGCCCCTATCTCTGACCACCACCTCGTTCTGAATGATCGCGCCTTTCTCCTTACCATTGTCATAAATTCCCGTCACACGGGCGTCCGCCGTCACGTTCGCCGCGACGGGCATCGGCTTGTGAAACGTAAGGTCACGTTCGCCGTCAACGACCATGACGCGATTGAGGTCAATGACCCCGGGGCGAGCGTCCCAAACGCACACGGAAGCAAACGTCGGGATCACCTTTAATGGCTTCGACGTCGCAAACGCTTCGTTGACAAATTGTAGCTCCTCCTCTTTCAAGGGATCTGAGCCCATGCCCACTCCAAGCGCATAGAGCATTACCTCCCTGTCAGTCCAGGAATAGCGAGTTCCACAGGTCCTTAAGTTTAGTGCAGCGGGATAGTCGAGTGGCATCCGAGCCTTTCTACAGTTGAGACCAGGCACGCCGCCAGCGGCTCAACTTGATTGCGCTTCGGGGGGCGGCGGGCCTACCGCACTCGCTCGGAGCCCATGGGCTAGAGGGCGTGCGTTAGATTTCATAGTTCGGGCAGATCATCAAACCAGCAGGCTGTCGCGACGTGCGGTCGGGAAAAGATCTTTCCGATCTTCTCGATAACTTTATTCTGGTGGTAGCGCATATACACCCGGCCATCATGGGCTAAATCCAGAATCTCAATTTTTCCGGTGTAATGGGACATGATGTATTTAAATGTCTTCTCGATCCCGCTCAGACGTTGGTTGATGCCGCGCACAACCTCTAGTCCGCGGTCCAGTGGGACTTGGAAGTGCGATGCACCCTTCACCGGCCTCGCCTGAAATAAGTAGTAAGGTCGCACTCCGATTTCGTGGCATTTGGCAAAAGTCGCGGCCAATATCTCGGGATCGTCGTTGACTTTGGCGAGAAGCACGGACTGATTAAGGAATTGCACGCCCTGTGCTCGCAAGGCGCGAATTTTGTGCTCCGCGTCCGATGAGATCTCACCTACGTGATCGAAATGTGCGACGATGATTGGGGTTTTACCCGCCTTGTGGATACGCTGAAATAAGTCCGGCAGAGCGGAATCCGCAAACCGCCTTGGCTGATAGGCCAGCATTTTTGTGCCAAATCTGATGGAATTCAAATGGTTTATTGGCAGCAGGTGGTCAACGATCTTGTTCAGTTTGGCGGTGCTGAGCACGAACGGGTCACCTCCCGAAAGAAGTACGTTCGTCATCTCAGGATGGCGCGCAATATAGTGCGCGGCCTGATCGATATCCGGTGCGATTTCATCCGAAACCTTGCCCACAATGCGCTTGCGAAAACAGTAACGGCAATATGAGCCGCAGCGTTCCGTCACCAGCAATAAGCCGGTCTGGGCGTACTTGTGCTGGAGTCCCGGCACGACCGTGTTGTCGTGCTCGCCGCTCGTATCTAAAGTGCCCGGACTGTCGAACTCCTCGACTGAGGGCTCGACAACGTACTTTAGCTGATCGTAGTAACCGCTATTGATAATTTGTTCGCGATAAAACGTTGTGACATGATAAGGCGTGATGTTGTTGGCCTGCAGTTCATTCTCGCTAACCACGCGCGTTTCTTCAATGAGCTTCAACACGTGTGTTCTGCAATCCAGCGGATTTGCTGTGGTTTCCATTGCCGCACCTCGTGTGCCCTTATCTTTGTTTCAACACGATCTTCCCCCTCTACAATACAGTATCAACAGTCGACCGATACCTACCTGGTGTGGTGACGACTATGGGGCCCGAGAGTTGCCAAAGGTGCACCGGTACTCGCCTGATGTCGGCGCGCCGAGGTTAGCGGCGCGACCGCGAACCTAGTAGCGCTATGATAGCGCTGCGTGAAGGTTAGGCAGCTTGCTGATCGGTGGGTTCGTCGACTTGGCGCGGGAGCTTCCATTCCCAGGGCAGCAGTTCGTGCAGACGCGAAGCGGGAAGATCGGCGATCCGGGCGAGGACGTCGGAGAGCCAGGCTTTGGGATCGACATCGTTAAGAGGACAGGTGGTGATCATTGTCAGCATGATGGCGGCGCGGTCGGCGCCGCGCAGGCTGCCGGCGAAGGTCCCATTGCGCCTTCCCAAGGCGATGCCGCGCAATGCTCTTTCGGCGGCGTTGTTGCTGAGGCAGATCCTGCCATCGTCGAGGAGGCGGGCAAAGTCGGCCCAGCGCCTGGGCATGTAATTCATGGGTTTCAGGATCTCGGAGGAGCGCGCGAGGGTTTCTCGCTCGCGCAGCAGCGAGGCGTGCATGTCGTCGAGCAGCGGCTTGCTTGCCTCCTGGCGCACGGCACGCCGCTCGTCGGCGCTGCGGCCGCTGATGGCACGCTCGATCTCGAACAACGTATCGAGGCGTCTGACCGCCTCCAGCGCGATCGGGGAGACCCGGTTTGCCCTTGCCTTCCCTGGCGTTCTTCTCGATATCGGCCAACTCGAAGAAGCCCCGCCGCGCATGCGCGAAGCAGAATGCCGGCGTGATCGGCATCGCTTTCCTTTGCGGGTCGAACAACGGCTCGAAGCCGCTGTAGCAATCGCCTTGCAGGATGCCGGCGAAGGCGGCCAGATGCTTCTGGGGATGCTCGCCCCGTCGATCGCTCGAGGCGTAATAGACCGCAGCCGGCGGCACCGGCCCACCGTAGGGCCGGTCATCCCGCACATAGGTCCAGATCCGGCCGGTCGTGCACTTGCCCTTCGCCAGGACGCGGATGGTGGTGTCGTCGCCATGAAGGCGCTCGGCTGCGAGTACATGACGCTCGATCAGCTGGAAGAGCGGCATGACGGCGAAGGTTCCGTGGCCGACCTGGTCAGCGAGCGTCGACAATGGCAGGTCGATCCTCTCGCACTTGAAGCGCGCGCTCTGGCGGTTGAGCGGGATATGCATGCCGAACTTGTCGAACAGGATCGTCGCCAGCAATTGCGGACCGATGAAGCCGCGACGTGGTATGGAACGGTGCCGGCGGCTGGCTGATCTTCTCGCAATCGCCGCAAGTGAACTTCTCGCGCACGGTCTCGATGACCTTGAACCGGCGCGGCATCTCCTCCAGCGTCTCGGTCACATCCTCGCCCAGCTTCGCAAGGCGCGCCCCACCGCAACAGGCGCAGGTCTTTGGCGCCTCACGACGATGTCGTCCGGCCAGGGCTTGCGTACCGGCCGCTTGCGCGTGAAGGCGCGCACGCTCTGGGTTTTCGCCGCGGCGGCGCGCGCGGCAAGCTCATCCTCGCTCGCCGTGGTGGCGAGTTCTTCGAGTTCCAATTCCAATTGTTCGATCAGCCGCGCCGTGCGCTCGGAGCGCTGCCCGTACAGTTCGCGCTTGAGTTTCTCGATCCGCAACTCGAGATGCGCGATCAGCGCCGCGTTATCCGACAGCTCCGCTTGCGCGCTGGCAGCCATCGCCTCGGCTCGCAGCCGGGCCTCACGCTTGGCCTGCAGCGCTGCCAGGGCACTGACAAGGTCCGATGGAAGGTCGTCCGGCTTCGATATCATGAAGTCATTGAATCAGATCAAGCAGCAGATTCAAACCCAAAACGGCTATCCGACCCGCGTCGGACGCTGGGTTTCTTGCGGGTTGCGCGAAACGATTCCGGACAACATGTAGCTCATCTGCGCCGGCGAGATCGTCGCTGCTTCGCCCGCAACCGAAGGCCAGATGAACCGCCCTCTCTCGAGTCTTTTGGTGAACAGGCATGCTCCCTGGCCATCGTGCCAGATCACCTTCACAAGATCGCTTCGGCGACCGCGGAAGACAAACAGATGACCGCTGTGCGGTTATGTTGCACGCAACATAACCGCACTTATGTGTCGGACGAGATTATGTGGCGGAGGCGCCCTAACGCCAGCCAGGGCCGGCCACGGCTGGATTTCTCCGCCACATAATATTTTGTGGCCCTCGTGCGGACGTGGGATCCCCCTGCGCCGTTACGCCGGAGGGGCACAATGCTCGAGTTCTATTTTTCGTACCGTGGGGCGCTTAAACGCCTTCGTGACGGGGCGCTCGGCGCCGAGATGGATCGCATCGCGGGGCACTTTTTCTCGCTCGGTTACAAGCAAGCATCCGCTAAGCTTTATCTGAGCCGGATCGCGCGGTTCGCGCCATTTTGCTGCAGCGCATTGCGATTCACAGCCGATCGGCGAAGCTATCGTCGATAGCTATCTACGCACATTCACCACGGACTCACCGCGGATTGCGGCAGTGTCTGCGCTCCAATACGCGCGACGGGTGGCGCCCGAACGATTCATCGCCTCGACGCCTATTGTAGTCGATGATCCGGATGCTCCGCTTTTGCGCTCCTTTTCTGACTATCTGAGCAGGGTACGAGGCCTTGGGCCAAGGTCCCGCGAGGGCGTTCTCTTGGGCGCACGGCGCTTTCTGGATTGGCTCCGCCATCGCCATCCTGGCCAAGACCTCGAGGCGTTGACGGCAGAGCATGTCCTTGCCGCTGTCGAGTATCGGCTGTCACTCTCGGCGACCTCCGGCACTCGCACGCCGGCGATCTCTCACATCCGAACGTTTCTCCGCTTTCTGCATTGGGGTGGCCACCACGAGCAGGATCTGGCTCCCGTCGTTCCAAGAACGCCATATTGGCGACTGGCCCATTTACCGCCCCGGCTTTCGTGGGATGATGTTCGCCGCGCCATCGATGCGATCGGCAAGGCGACGCCGATCGACCTTCGCGATCGAGCTGTCCTGTTGTTGCTCGCCACCACAGGCATTCGCAACGGCGAGCTACGCGCTCTTCAGCTCCGGGATATCGACTGGCGAGCTGGCGAGGTTTTTGTCCGGCGCACCAAGGGCAAGCGTGACCGAGTGGCTCCGCTCATCGAGGAGACCGGCGCCGCGCTCGCCGACTACATCCTACGGGCTCGACCGAAGTTCGATAGTCAGCATCTCTTCCTGTCCTTCACGCCGCCCGAGGGACCATTCAAGTACGCGTCGTCTGTTTCGAGGATCGTGCGGAAGAGATTGCAGCATGGTGGGATCGAGCTCGGTCCCGTCGGAGGCGCACATCTCCTGCGCCACAGTCTAGTCACCCAGCTCGTGGGGCGACGAAGGCCGATCAACGAGGTCGCCGATCTTCTAGGGGCCGGAGCATCAACACAACGGCGCTGTACGTGAAGGTCGCGGCCTCGCACCTCGCTGAGGTCGCGCTCCCCTTTCCGGGAGGCGCCGCATGACCGCCTTCGCCGCATTCCTCGACGACAAGGTCGAGCGCTACATCGAGCTGCGCCGCTCCCTCGCCTAGGCCTTCAACAAGAAAGCCGGCACGCTGCGGGCTTTCGTTCGCTACGTCGAGCAATCTCAGCTGGGTGCGCCCGCCACTCGGACGATGGCGCTGGACCTCGTCCTGTCGTTCGGTGGCGCCGCCGACAGCCGCACGGTCCGTCACGGCGTGCTCCGCCGATTCTACGAGTACCTGGTCGTCTACGCCCCCCAGACCGAGGTCTTGGAGCGCAAAGCTTTCGCGCGGTTCAGGGCGATTCCGCTGCCGCGCATCCTAAGTGAGGCTGAGCTGAGGTGGTTATCGACGCATGCAGCTTCATTTCGCCAGGGAACCCTCTCACGGGCCGCACGATGGCGACGCTAATCGGATTGTTGGCCAGCACGGGGTTACGATCGGGCGAAGTGGTCAGCCTTGATCGCGGCGACGTCGATCTGACCAACGGGGTCGTCCTTGTCCGTAAAACCAAGTTCCGTAAAGACCGCCTGATTCCTGTTCACCCAACGACCCAGGCAGCCCTTCGTCGATACGCCCCGTGAGCGCGACACCGTGTTTCCCAGGCCCAAAGGCGAGGCCTTCTTCCTCAGCTCGCGAGGCTGCCGTCTGTCGGCGACCGGCCTGCAAAGCAACTTCGCTAAGACCCGCAAGCTCGCGGGTCTTGACAATGGCAAGCCTCTGCGACCGCACGATCTCCGGCACCGGTTCGCGGTGACCAGGCTCAGGCTGTGGCACCAACAGCGCGCAGACGTTCAAGCGCTGCTGCCCTTACTCGCCACCTACCTCGGCCACGCCAACTATAGCGACACAGCCTACTACCTCACCGGCTCGTCGGATCTCCTCTCCATCGCGGCTGAGCGCGCCTTCCTCGACGGAGGCGCGGCATGAACGAACACCTCCTGGCGCCGCTCTTGGAGTCGTACTTCCGTCGCCGGCTGACCAAGCCGCGCAACGCGACCTCCGCGACCTTAGCCAGCTATCGCGACGCCTTGCATGCTGATCCTCTTTGCCGCGGCGCGTTTGCAGAAGAAGCCGGCGGCGCTGGCCCTTGAGGATCTCGATCGGGACCTTGTTCTCGCCTTTCTTGACGAGCTTGAGGAGAAGCGGAACAACTCCGTCGCAACGCGCAACGCCCGACTAGCCGCGATCCGATCCTTCTTCCATCACGTCGCTGCCGCCGATCCCGCCTCGTTCGGCGTCGCCCAACGGGTTCTGACGATCCCCACCAAACGGGCCCACATCGAGGTGACGCATCTCACCAACGCCGAGGTGGAGGCCATCATCGCAGCCCCTGATCAGACGACGCCCCGCGGCCGGCGCGACCGGGCCTTTCTGCTCTTCTTGGCGAGAACCGGCGCTCGCGTGTCCGAAGCGACCGGCGTCAACGCGAACGACCTTCAGTTGGAGCGAGGACGCCCGCAGGTGCTGCTTCACGGCAAGGGACGCCGAGATCGCGTCGTTCCCATTCCTAAGGATCTGGTGCGATCGCTGACGGACCTATTGAGCGAACGCGGCCTCACCAATCATGAACCGCGGCCGATCTTCGTCGGGGTCCACAACGAGCGCCTGACGCGTTTCGGCGCGACACACATCGTGCGGCGTGCCGCCTCCCAGTCCGGGTCCACGACGCCAAGCTTGGAGGGCGAGCCGATATCGCCGCACATCTTCCGGCATTTCCTCGCCATGAAGCTCCTCCGGTCAGGCGTGGACCTCCTGATGATCCAGGCCTGGCTTGGCCATGCTCAGGTCGCCACAACCCACCGATACGCCGGTGCGGATGTCGAGATGATGCGCCGGGGACTCGAGAAGGCGGGCGTCTCAGGCAACCGCAGCGCGCGCTTCCGGCCGAACGACACCATCCTGCAGCCGCTGGCCAACGTCCGGTTATTATGTGGCGGAGAAGCCCTGGGTGGCCGGCCCTGGCTGGCGTTCGGGCGCCTCCGCCACATAATCTCGTCCGACACATAAGAGCGGTTATGTTGAGAACGCAACATAATCGCACAGCGGCGCAGTCTTCGTGTTCCGATCGAAACGAGCGGACCGGATCAAGATTTTGGTCTGGGATCGAACGGGTCTGGTGTTGGTGCACAAACGCCTCGAAGATTGCAAGTTCGTTTGGCCAACGATCGCGGACGGAGTGATGCGCATGTCGCCGGCGATGTTCGCTGCCTTGTTCGAAGGGCTGGATTGGAGATTGGTCCGCCCGGAAGAAGCACGATGCCTGCAGGTGGCGGGATAACTGCGGCAGAATGACTCGGAAGCTATTTTGAGCGTGGCACGCGCGGCGGCGATGTGCTCGAAATAGCACATGAGCATCGCGGCGCTGCGCGACGAAAGCGAACGCCTCAAGGCGCTTTTGGCTCAAACGCAGGCGGCCTTGAGCGAGCATCAAGGGGCGCTGGCGGCTTCGGAGGAAGCGCGGCGTCGGCTGGAGATCATTCTCGGCGAATTACGATGCGACAAGTTCGGCGCGAAGTCCGAGAAGCTGCGGCCAGATCAGTACCATTTGCCGCTGGAAGACGTGGAGATCGCGCAAGGTATCTCGGACGCGGCGCAGGAGAGAGCCGAGACTGTGATCCTTGGCCGATCGCGGAACGTGCCGGATCAAGGTGCTCATCGCAATCGCGGCTGCTTGCCTGCCCATTTGCCGCGGGTGGAACGGATCATCGAGCCTGCGAGCACGCTCTGTCCGTGCGGTTGCGGTGTTATGGCGAAAATTGGCGAGGACGTCAGCAAGCGCCTTGACGTGATCCCGGCACAATGGCGCGTGCTGGTCACACGCCGCCCGAAATACATCTGCCGCCGCTGTTCCGGCCCTGTCGGGCAGGCGCACGCGCCGGAGCACGTCGTACCCAGCGGGCTGCCGGCCGAAGCGGCCATTGCGCACGTGGTCGTCTCCAAGTTCGGCGACATACGCGGTTTTACCGCCAGTCCGAGATCTATGCGCGCCAGGGCATCCGGTTTGATCGGGCGACACTGGGCAACTGGTCCGGTCGCGCCTGCTTCCATCTTCAGCCCATCACGAACCACATGGCTGACCCGCTTCCTCGAAGACGGGCGTCTCGAGCTCGACACCAACCCGGTCGAGAACGCCATCCGGCCGGTCTGCCTAACCAAAAAATGCGCCCTTGATTTGCTGTTGCGGGCCAATTTGACGAGGCGCCGGCGCGAATGGCTCCAGCAATGCACGAGCGTCCACGGCCCTTGCGGTCGAACGACTTCGGTCAGCCGGTCATAACCGTCGTAGGCATCGCATTGCAGGAAGCGTCCGCAAAAGCCATCCAGGAACTGCTCCGCAAAGGCACCGCTGCGACCGGGGGCGTATCGGAACAGGACGATCGGCGGACTTGGGCCGCTGTGGCCGCGGTCGTCTGAGGCGATCGCTCAGAAGTAGCCCTTCTTCGTTTGGCCGCGCCGGGGATCGAGTACCGGCGCCGTGGTTTGCCGTTCGGCACATCGCGCAGCTTTACGCCATTGAAGCCATGGTGCGCGGTGCGTCGCCGGGCATCCGGCTGGCCGCGCGCAAGGAGCATTCGTTGCCCCTCATCGCTGCTTTAAAGCCGTGGTTTGAGAAACAGCTTACTATGATCTCCAGCGGCTCAACGCGCGCCGAGGACATCCGCTAACAATCATTGGCAGGGCGCCATCACCTGGCCATGGCGGACCGTCTGTTCATGGACGACGCCGATCGCCGAGGCCGTCGCGGGCAATGAAATCGGGGCAGAAAACTGGGCCTTGCTGGCGTCGATCGTCGCTACTTGCAAGCTCAACGGCGTCAACCCGGCTGCCTACATCGCCGAAACACTCGAGGCGATCATCGACGGCCATCCACACAGCAGGATCGAAGACCTCATGCCGTGGCGATTCCGCAAAGCGTCAAGCCCGCATCAATAGGGTGACGGCTAAGCGCTTACCTGTGATCGATGTTGGAGCGAGTTTGTCTTTAGAAGAAACAACAGCCCCTGATCGCATTTGCCGAACGTCATGAAGTCGGCTTTCCAGATCCCGTCGTCCCGACCTTCGACCTCGACGAGCCGTTCGGCAATCGGCCGCTGACTTTGCTCAAAACCATGTTGGCGCAACCAGCCCGCCAGCGTGACAGAGGCGCAAGACTCCAGTTCTGAGTAATCCCAAGTTTGGTCTTCTTGCAAAGCATCCCGAGACTCTAGCCGCCGCTGGATGAAAGTTCGGTGGCCGATCAGTTTAGAAGCTTGGGGTGCGCGGTGGGGCAATGGCACCATCGTCGCGGCAACAAAGCGATGGAGCGCCCCATGGCGAAGCAGAACGACCTGAGCAGATGCCTTGTCAGACTTGAACAAGACGCGACAGTGATCGCCGTGATCGAGATCGGCCAGTCGAGCTGGCTGGTCGCCGGTATTGTGCCCGGCCTCGAACGCAATCCATTGAAGAAGCTCAACCCAGATCAGGATGCGCTCTGCCGCTTCTGCATCGTTGGCAGAAGAACCGATGCAGGTTGAACGCACGATCAAATCAATCGTCGCCTATGAGGCCGGCGGCGACGACTTCTGGTTAGCGCGCTGGCTGCGAGGGCGAGAGATCGAGGCCGACGTGATCCACCCGTCGAGCATCCCGGTATCGCGCGAGCTCCGGCGGGCGAAGACAGATCGGCTCGACACTGAGCTGTCTCAAACGCGCCTTTCTCGGTTGGCTACCCGGCGAACCCAAGCATTGCAGCATGACGGCTACGGCTGAAGACCCTGATGATGTCTCAAACTTCACGACTACATCCGCAAATGCTGGACGTCTCAGCAAGGACGATTCAAACTGAAACACCCATTTTCTCAAGTGCACAAATCACACCAACGCGCCCGTCTCACTCACCCGACGAAGGTGATAGTCGGCATCCCCAAACGTGTTCTCGATCATGGTCAGCCGCTTAAAATAGTGGCCGATCTTAGCGGCCATGGTCATGCCAATTCCACCGTGAAGCTGGATCGACTGCTGGCCGATGAACTTTGCGCTCCTTCCGATCTGCACCTTAGCCGCAGCGACAGCTTTTGCACGCTCGGCAGCATTATCCATATCCGCGGCTATCGTAGCGTACATCGACATCGAGCGCGCCTGTTCGAGCGCCACAAACATGTCGGCGGCGCGGTGCTGCAGACTCTGAAACGAGGAGATTGGCACCCCGAACTGCTTTCGCGTCTTCATATACTCGACTGTGGTCCTCAGCGATTCGTCCATCAGGCCCACGGCTTCGGCGCAAAGCGCGCTGCGGGCATCGTCTACCACCCGCTCGATCAGCGGCAATGCGTTGTCGGGATCGCCGATCGCAGCTGCGCTGCCCACCTCGACCCTCGCGAAGCTGATGTCGGCGGCGCGCAGCCCATCTTGGGTCGGGTAGCTCTTCTTGGCGATCCCTTTCGCGTCGCCAGGCACCAGAAGCACCGCGATGCCATCTCGATCGCGTTGAGCGCCTTTGGTGCGGACGGTGACGATCAAGGTGTCGGCGTTCTCGCCGTTGAGCACGACAAATTTTTCGCCGTCAATGACCCACCCATCGCCGGTCTTCCTTGCGGAGGTCGTCACATCGTTCAGATCATAGCGAGAGTTCCTTTCGAGCTGCGCTAAACCGAAGGTTCTGCTCCCGTCGATGATCCCTGGCAGATGAGCTGTCTTCTGCGCATCCGAACCGCCACGGCGCAGGAAGCCGCCGCCGATCACAACGGTGGTGAGATAAGGTTCGACCACCAGCGCTCGGCCGAACGCTTCCATCACGATCATGGTCTCCACGCCGCCGCCACCAAACCCGCCATCGGCTTCGACGAAGGGAAGCCCGAGCAGGCCCAGCTCCGCAAGGCGGCTCCAGATTAGTCTGCTCCAGCCGCCCTTCTCCCTCAAATATGTCTTGCGCTGCTCGAAATCGTAGACATCGGTCAAGAGTCCATCAACGCTTTCCTTGAGGAGCCGTTGCTCCTCGGACAAATTGAAGTCCATATCTCAGCTTCTCCTGGCGATGGATCTGGACCTCCTTCCGTTTCCCCATTTGCAGGGTGGAAGAAGGGTTAGAGCCCCAGCACCGCCTTGGCGATGATGTTGCGCTGGATTTCGTCAGAGCCGCCGTAGATCGAGACCTTGCGGTTGTTGAAGTAGCTCGGCGCGATCTGCGCGGTCCAGCCCATCGCTTCGTGCGAATGTTCGTCATAGGGCGCAGCGAATGGCCCGATCATCTCCATCAAGAGCTCGGTCGCGGCCTGCTGGCTTTGTGCGCCCTTCATCTTAAGCATGGAAGACACGGGATTTGGCTTGCCGTGCTTTCCTTCGGCGGTGACAATGCGCAGTTGCGTAAGCTCCAGTGCCTTCAGCTCGATCTCGGAGATGGCGAGCTTCTCCCGGAAGGTGCGATCCTCGATCAAAGGACGGCCGTCACTTTCGAAGCTGGAGGCCAACTCCTTGATGTGCCGGATGCGCTCCTTGGAGACGCCGACCCTTGCAATACCAGTGCGCTCGTTGCCCAGCAGGAACTTTGCGTAGTCCCAGCCCTTGTTTTCCTCGCCGATCAGGTTTTCGCAGGGCACCTTGACGTCGTCGAAGAAAACCTCGTTGATCTCATAGCCACCGTCGATGGTCTGAATCGGGCGCACCGTCACGCCCTTCGAATCCAAGGCGAAGACGATGAAGGAAATGCCCATCTGCTTCTTGGCGCTGGGATCGGTGCGGCAGAGGCAGAAGATCATGTTGGCGTGCTGCGCGTATGTGGTCCAAGTCTTCTGTCCATTGATGATCCACTTGCCACCCCTACGTTGGGCCTTGGTCGTGAGCGAAGCAAGATCCGAGCCGGCGCCGGGTTCCGAAAAGCCCTGGCACCACCAATCATCTACGTTTGCGATGCGCGGTAGATAATATTTTTTCTGCGCCTCGTTGCCGAAGGTGTATATGACCGGACCAACCATGCCGACGCCAAAGGCGAGCGGCGTCGGCGCCGGATACATCTGCAGTTCCTCCCTAAAAATGTAGTGCTGGACCGAGCTCCAGCCTGTGCCACCATATTCCTTCGGCCAGGAACTGACGTTCCACCCCTTCTTGTTGAGGATACGCCACCAAGTGACCATTTCTTGCTTCGACACATGTCGGCCTTCGACCATCTTGTGCCGCATTTGGGGAGATACATTATCGCGCAGAAACTGGCGCACTTCCTCTCGGAATGCTTGTTCTTCCTCAGTGAATACAAGATCCATCGGATTCTCCTGCAACCGGATCAAGGCGGGGTGGACTGGGAAAGCCTGTCCATGCATGCCAATAGGGCGAGGCCTTGACGTTAAGTGAACTGAACGCGAAGCGTATTCTTGCGTCACGCGAGCATCTCCTTTTACTGGCTCTTTGCGAAGCCGTAGGATGATGGGCCCATGTCCAGCTCAACTTCTCGTTAGCTTTTTGACGCAAAAGTGTGATCTGCCGCTAAGGAGTTTTTTTCCTCTCAATCGACGTCAACGATTGTGCTGCTATTCCCGCCTCTCTCTCCGTCAGAAACGAGCACCCCGGTTTGCGAGAGCGAGCGCAGCACCCATCCTGCCTTCCAAAATGCATTGAGCCTGCCTCTTTGACAGTGTTGTAGCCTCTCTGTAGCAACGGCCGTGCCAACAACGCTCGAACGCTTTGACTTTCTAATTTGATACGAAAACGAGTCGTTCGTAGATCATCAGGGCTTTGACGGAACAGACATCCTTCGCTGTCGGAATTCGCACGACAATTGAAAGGTCGACGGCTGCTTGATTGTCGTGCGGGTGACCGATCGATTTGCTCGCTTTCCTTATCTCCAGCTCGATGCGAGCAGATCTGGAGCTAGCGACGTTCGAGCCCGGTCGTCCTGAGAACGAACGGATGCAGATGCCTCAGGTTGCGACAATGCTGCCAAACGTAAGATTGAGGTGCTCTCCGCACGATAGCTCCCCGGCGACAAGGGGCCACAACGGCTGACACCCCGCGCGCAGGACTTCATGCTGCCCTCGTCGATCTGCCAGATCGTTCGACGAGACCCCTCCCACAACAGCCGGTCCTAAGCAGACCACCGACATTATTATTCAGCCCAACGGTTCTTCGAACCTGCGCTTGACGAATGCTGATCGAAGACCAGGCATGACTATGAACGCGAGCGAGGGACAGGAGCATCGCTCGCTGTCTGTCCGGATCACAGACGTGTGGCTGGGGCTCGCGAGGCTTGAGCGACCTAGCGCAAGCGCCTGCCATTCAGCAATGTTGCGGTTGCGCACGGCAGCTGATGCATCACTGCCTAGCAAATCGGACTAGCGCCTTGCGATCGATCTCGATCCCCAACCCCGGCGCGTTAGGTACGGGGACGATGCCGCGAGTGTGCTCGATGGGCTCGGTGACAATCGCCTGCCGGAGTGGGTTTTCGGTTCGGTCGAACTCCAGCAGCGGCGCTAGGGGTATGGGCGAGGACCGTGTGTGCGGCGGGAGAACGGCAAGTAAATGTAGCGATGCCGCAATTGCGATCGCGGTGCCCCAAACATGCGGATTATAACGGACGCCGAATGCCTCTGCCATGTCAGCGATCTTCTTGCATTCGGAGAGCCCACCTGCCGCGCAAATGTCGGGCTGGGCGATATCCAGCGCGTGCGAGACGAAGAGGTTGCGGAACCCGAACCGAGTGAACTCACATTCTCCGCCTGCGATCGGGATCGAAAGTGCGGCCTTTACCGCGCGATAGCCGGCAAGATCCTCTGGCGGTACCGGCTCCTCAAACCACCCGATATCGTGTTTTTCGATCATGCGGCCCAGACGGATCGCTGCGACGCTGTCAAAGGCGTGGTTCGCGTCCACCATCAGCGACACAGTCGGCCCGATCGCCTCTCTCACGACGCGCGTCGCGAGCGCATCCTCCTCCACACCGAAGCCGACCTTGAGCTTCACCGCCGAGAAGCCCTCATCGACGTAGCGCGCCGCCTCCTCGGCTAAATCCCGGGTGGGGTCTTCAACTTGGCGTCTATGGAGGCCAGTTGCGTAGGCGACGATGTGAGTCCGCTGCGCACCGCCGAGCAGCTGATGCACGGGAACGCCGAAATGCTTGCCCTTGATGTCCCAGAGCGCGATGTCGATACCGCTCAAGCCTTCTATCACTATGCCCTTCTGGCCGTGATCGCGCAGGCGCGCATAGATCATTTGCCAGAGATACTCGGTGCGCAGCGGGTCCTCCCCCATCAGCCATGGCGCGACCCTCTCGATCACGGCAGCCGTCATCCCTGCCGGCCCGTAGCATTCGCCCCAGCCGATAATATCCTGGTCGGTCTCGATTTCGACCAGCATCGCTGTGCGCGTATCATACCAGCCACGGGCGGAGGCAAGAGGCTCCGACAGCGCGGCTTGAAGGATATGGGTGCGAACGCCCGTGATCTTCATCAGCTTTCGTCTTTCCGGTCCTGCTGCGTCCCGCTATTCAGTCTAGCCGCTCCTAAATAGGCAACGCTGGTGCTGCGACGTTCGAACACCTTAAGCTTTTACTTTGAGAATGTTCGCACATAGGAAACGACGCTCAGTGTATTGAAGCGAGATCTTTCCAGGTCTGTCAAATACGGAACAAGATACCCGGGCGTTCGTACACGAAGACCGCCGGTATTTGCCATGGCGTGCTCGGTTGTCGTCGGCAGGCACGGCATGGGAGCAGCGGATCACTGCCTCTCGCTCTGCATCGCCGGACAGCAGCAAGCCCCGGCCGCCCCACTTGGTATGCGCCGCCGCGCAGCGTCGTGGAGACAATCATCGCCGAGGTAGTTAATATCGGGCGCCTTGTCAGCCTCAGCCGACATCTCCGGCTTGATTGATGCCCATATCCGTATTGCGCAACGACCCGTCCAGCCATCGCTGCTACCACGCCAAATACGAATAATGGCAAAGCGGCTCCCGCTTGCTACTCCTGCCGCGATTTTGGGTATGCCTGTACAGATGCTGTTCGCGCTTAACCCATCCCACTGGAAGGCTATTCCCGGGCATAATCTTATAGACATCGTGAGGATGGGCATGTTGGAGCGGGTCAGCGCCAAACACCTCTGCAAGATGCTCTGTAAAGCTGAGGCGTAACAGCTCATACGCTCGAACGGGCTGCAAACGCGAAGTCGATTTTTGTCGAGGTCCATCAAAGCCCATTTCGTGAGTTTCTTGGGAAGCGATTGCACTTGAAAGTTGGAGAGCTGGGCGCTCTTGTTGACGTGATCAGTGCGATTGAGCCGGTTGTGGCGGCAGCATAATCATATAACAATTGTCGGGCGTGCAGGTGATCAACGAGGCTGTTCATGTCTGTACCGACGGCCGATATTGAGAAGCGGCGATAGTATTGCTGTACACCGTCAACAGCGATCGGGGCACTACCTAGTCAGGTGAGGAATACATTCGCGCGGACTGCGGCGTATCAGAGCCATCTGAGGCTCCATGGACTGACGATCGAAGACTTGCGATGCGCGCCCTATCGGGTCCTGCTACTCGCTATGGACGCGGCCGATGGGAAATGAATGTGGCACGCAAGTTTCCGAATGTCTCTCGAGCCCAGGAACGGCCAGGCAGTGAACAGCTTGTTGATCGGTAAGAAATCTGCCGACGGATGTCTGATCATGGATCTGAAGAAGCACTTTTCGGTGCTCAGGCTTGCCATTCGATCGCGACCTCTTCACCGTGATCCGCCGACCGCTGCCCTTCTTGCCTCTAGGGGAGTGAGGCGGCTCGGAGGAACCGGCGCCGCGGACCGGTGATCGCCTCTATTGAACTTGGGGCCGAGAACTACTCACTGAGAACTCTCCTGACTCGGCTCGTTTCTGCAATTTGCGTTACCCCGCGCCCGCCTTCTGCGCATAATTCCATGATGCTTTCGCGAGCGGCACGGTACGCTTGGCAGCTTCGATCGCCTTGGTGTTGGCGGCGGTGCCATCTCGCATGCGGGCTGCGATGCCCTGAGTCATGCCGACCAACCGAAAGAAATTAAACGCAAAATACCAGTTCAAGTCCGGCAGCTCGCTGCCCGTGCAGTCGCAATAGATTTGCGCGGCCTTGTCCATGCTCGGGATATTGAGCGTCTTCAGATCGGCGTCCGCAAGACCCGGCCTGATCCATTGCATCAACAGATAGGTAAAATCGGACATGGGATCGCCGAGCGTCGACAATTCCCAGTCGAGTACCGCGATCACGCGCGGCTGCTTTGCATCGAAGATAATGTTGTCGAGTCGATAGTCGCCGTGCACGATGGAGACACGTTTCTGCTCGGGAATCGTATTCGGCAGCCATTCGATCAGCTTTTCAACCTCCGGGATATATTGCGTCTCCGAAGCGCGATACTGCTTGCTCCAGCGATCGATTTGGCGCGCGAAATAATTGCCAGGCCTTCCGAAGTCCGCAAGGCCGATGCTATCGGGATCAAACATGTGCAGCCTCGCGAGAGTCTCGATCTTGCTGCAGAAAATCTTTGCCCGCATTTCGGCAGACTGGCTCGGCAAAGTCGGATCCCAATAGACGTGTCCTTCCTCCATCGACATGATGTAGAATGCCGCACCAATGACGGCCTCGTCAGTACAGAGCGCAAACGCATGCGCAACCGGGAAGCCCTGCTGGCCGAGCGCCGAGATGACGCGGTACTCGCGGTCGACCGCATGCGCCGACGGCAGCAACTTGCCGAACGGCTTTCTGCGCAACACGTAGGAACGGCCGCGGCTGTCGAGTTTGTATGTGGGATTGGATTGGCCTCCCTTAAACTGTAAGACGGTCAAGGAGCCGGTATAACCTTCGACATGCTTGCGCATCCAGCGGTCGAGACGGCTCTCGTCGATGCGATGTCGCTCTTCGACGGGCCTCGTGCCCGAAAACTCCTCGTCCTTCCTGAAGCCCTCGGCCAAGGTGACGCTCCTCGAAATTGTTGACTTCCGCTTCATTAAGCACCCGAGCAGCCTTCCGAAATCCAATCTGACAATGGTGCAGCAGTGCACTTCATCGGGGCCCTTCGTGAGACGCATCGCGCGTGTCGAGCTTGGTCGCGCGGATTCCGCATCGTCGGATGGGCCCGCCCGAGGTCCGAACCGCCTGCTCGATTATTCGCAAGCCGCTTCGGCTAAATACCAATACAGCACAATCCTCACTCATCGAACTTTCTGTGCGGATCTCAGGCCGCCTAGCTCGCCCGAGAGTGGCTTCTTTTGGCGATGCGAACGGGCGCATCTGAAGCCGACGTGGGTCAGATTCCATTTCTCGCTGCGCCGACAAAACGATTTTGACTCGCCCGGGAAAGGGCTGCGAATGCTGCCGCAAGGCCCTATTTTGCGTGAGATACGAACACGGTAGGATCGCAGCGCCCCTCACTCGACGAATGTTCGTGAATTTGAGCCAGCAGATGATCCCCGCGTCATTAGTGGCATCGTTCATTCGTTTACAACGCCCCAGGCTAGTGCGATTGCCCACCCAAATTGGTCCTCCTATTAAGTTCTACGATCGATTGTGCAGTTGGCTCACGTGGGGTCGGGAAGCCCAAGTTTCAGGAGCCGACCTCGTACGCGCTAAGAAGACGCAAATGATGACTCCGTTTAGTCAAAGCGTATCGCTCGAGAGCTGGCGGAAACAATGAGAGCATAAGACTGTCATTGCCTTTCGCGCGGATGGCGCAACTTCGACGGCTCCCGCAGATGCTAAGGGGTCTGATCGCAATGCTGCTGACGGGGTGAGGCGCAAGACTGCCGGTCTCAGGATGTTTCTGCTCAGTCGGAGACCGAACGCCGTTCGCGCACCGAGCCCTCCTGAGAGACGGACGCTACCAGCGTGCCGTCACGCTTGAAGATCAAGCCGCGCGCGAGGCCGCGTCCGCCTTGCGCGCTCGGCGACTCTTTGGCGTAAAGTAGCCACTCGTCGGCGCGAAAGGGTCGGTGGAACCAAATTGCGTGGTCGAGGCTCGCCGAAATCATGCGCCCGTCGAACAGAGTGCGGCCATAGCGGACCATGACCGCATCGAGTAGCGCCAAATCTGAGGCGTAGGCCAGCGCGCACATGTGAAGCGTCGGGTCATCGGGCAGCTTTGCTGCGGCCTTCATCCACATATGAAAGCGGCCGTCATCGATCTTCTGACCGACATAACGGCTAATCTCGACCGGACGCAACTCAATCGGACGGTCGCGGTCATAATAGCGGCGGATGAATTCCGGTAGGTCGGTGAACTTCGACTGCTTGGCTAGTTCTTCTGCGGTGAGCATTTCCGGCGGCGGAACAGCGGGCATTTTGTTTTGGTGATCGAAAGCGCTGTGTTCACCTGCGTGAAATGACACCACGATGGAAGAGATTGCCTTACCATGCTGAATTGCTGTGACGCTCCGTGTCGAATAGCTTTTGCCATCACGCAGCCGTCGGACTTCGTAGACAATCGGAACCTGTGGGTCACCGGTCTGAATGAAATAGCCATGCAGCGAATGCGGCAGCCTGTCCTTCACCGTGCGACATGCCGCGACCATCGCTTGCCCTATCACCTGGCCACCGAACACCCGTTGAGGGCGAGGACTTGGATTATTGCCGCGAAACAGATTCGACTCGATTGGCTCAAGGTCGAAGATGGCGGGCAGGTCGATCGAGCTTTTGGACATTGACGCGCCTTTGCTTTTCTTCGACATCATTCCCCGGAATGGCAGCCCTGCGATGAAGCCGAAATCCGAAATCGAGCCTTCTTTCGAACCATAAGGGAATTCTTGGGCCCATGTTGTTTGTAGCTGAGGCGGCGCAACTGCAACTGTACTGGTGCATTGACATCGATTGGTAAGAAACGAGACGCCTTCCTTTGAGCTCCCGGGCCCGGACGACCGCATCCACCCTTTCCAACGATCCTTCACTTGCGAAGCAATCACCGTGCCACAAGACGGTCTAGAGATGCGCAATTGGTGTCCTCATCCTGCGCCAGCAACTATACTTGCGGTTACTGTCGGGTTGGCAACATCGACTAAACGGAACAAAGGTCCGAGCACGACGACGCACATGGACGAGGGATGGACGCTGCTCGGGGCTGAGAACCGGCGGCTGTTGGATCCTCGAATGATCATCACGTTTAACGCACATGACAGCTCAGCGACCCTCGCGCACCGAACCTTCCTGGGTAACAGAGGCGACCAATGTGCCGTTAGGCTCGAAGATCAAGCCGCGCACGAGACCGCGTCCGCCTTGCGCGCTCGGCGACTCTTTGGCGTAAAGCAGCCAGTCGTCTGCTCGAAACGGGCGGTGAAACCACATTGCGTGGTCGAGGCTTGCAATTGCCATACGCTGGTCGAACAATGGGCGCTCATAGCGCGCCGTCACCGCATCGAGCAGTGGGTAATCTGAGGCATAGGCCAACGCGCACATATGCTGCACTGGATCATCGCGCAGCCTCGTCGCCGCCTTGATCCAAACATGAACGCGCCCGTCATCAATTTTTTGACCGACATAACGGCCGAGCTCGACCGGGCGCAACTCTATCGCGTAATTACGGCGGATAAATTCCATCGTTTCACAATACATCGGCTGCTCAGGCACTTCCTTTGCCATCAGCGTTTCCGGCAGCGGCACGCAAGGCATCTTGTCGTGATGGTCAATGGCGCCCTCCTCCCCGGCATGGAACGAGACCACGATGAAGAAGATTGCGGTACCATGCTGGATTGCGCTGACGCGGCGCGTCGAATAGCTCTTTCCCTCACGCAGCCGTTCGACCTGGTAAATAATGGGCGCCTGCGGGTCACCGGGCCGGATGAAGCAGCTGTGCAGCGAATTCGGCAGCCGACCCTCCACTGTGCGGCATGCCGCGGCCATCGCCTGCCCGATCACCTGGCCTCCAAACACCCGTTGCGCGTTGGTGTTCGGACTAGTGCCACGAAATAGGTTCAGTTCGATCGGTTCCACGTCCAAAATAGTGGGCAGGTTGATCAAGCTTTGGGACATTGATGCGCTTTCGGTGTCTTCGGCGTCATCTCCTGCCAGGCCACGCAGCCATAAACAGGACGTTTCGGGATTTCGGCCCGTTCTTTGGAACGGCATGCTGCCAGCGCAAAGTAGCGGAACGGTTCGCGACAGTGCTGCTGTGTATTGATTTGGCTATTCGAGACCTTCTCATTCTACCCCCAGAACTGCCAACATTACCCGACGATTCAACGTCACGGCAGCAATCGGCATGCCAGAAATCACGATGTATAGAGCAGACGCAGATGCATCTACTTCAGCCGCGCAACGAAATACTTCGCCCTTAGCGTCGCGCTCCGAACACATAGATTTAAACCTGACAGCTGAGCAGATAACGATCGCGAAGAACAAGCGTCGCCCCTCGGGCCGAACACTTTGGATGGAGGTCGTTCAAAATTGTCGCACAAGTGATGCTCCGTACCAGGCGGTTCGCTGGATTCTCGCAATTCTTGGATAAGCCCACAGCGGCTTCTGATCTCAAGCGTGACTTCTGGCCCTGCGCCTTCTTAGAGTTTGATCGTTGCAACGAATCGCCTCTCTGCTCTTCGGCTAGGTGAGCTACTGCCCATGGGCGGTTATGAGGAGCAGTATGGTCTGCTCATCCTCAGCGCTAAGCGTGCGCGCCAGTGCTGGTGCTAGCCGACGGCGTTCTCATTTCGCAACGGCTACGCAGCGCAGTCAGTGAGGACAAAGTTGCCACTACTCGCTAGGTGCACGCTTCATACTCAACGCCGGTACGGCTCTTCTCTTGGCGGCGCTCACTCCGCTAGCCCTGCTCTCAAGCAGGACATTAGCAGCACGCGTCTTGCAAGATATGGCTAGTAGATAGGCTTTCACATCTCAGTTCAGCGGCCTAGCGAGCGTCCCAAGCGCGGCCGGACTCGTTCAGGGAGACCATGGATTTTGCGCTTTCTGCACCTTTGCGGGCATCGTTTATTTGGCGCGAGCCAACGGCTGGCTACCTAAGCAGCGCCTTGCCCTTGCAGCAAAAATCGCGTCGCACTGGTCTCTAAAACCTGCACCGGTGCCGCGCCAATTCGGTTGTATCTTCAACTAGACCAGGTCAGCCCAGCAATGTCTGCCCATTCTTGACGACCTTAACTTGGCGCTCCCGAACATGAGCCTCGAACGAAATCGAATTGCCGTCCTGCCACAGATTAACAGTAATGATCTCACCCGGAAACACCGGGGCAGAAAAGCGGACGCGATGACGTTGGAAGGCAGAGGGATCGTAGTCGGCATAGGTCTGCAACACGGCTCTGCAGGTCAGTCCATAGGTGCACATGCCGTGGAGAACGGGCTTGGGAAAACCCGCTCGGCGCGCAAATTCCGGATCGCTGTGTAATGGATTTCGATCACCTGACAAGCGGTAGATCAGCGCTTGGTCAGGCTGGGTTGGGATATCGATTGATCGGTCCGGCGCTCTGCGGGGTATTTGATGCGGCTCAGGCATTCCCTCTGATGGTCCGCCAAAGCCACCGTCGCCCCTCGCAAACGTCGAAGAAACGATCGTGACCATCTTTTCCGACGCGCCGTCTCTAACGACCACTTCGTTCTGAATGATCGCGCCTTTCTCCCTTCCCTTGTCGTGCACGCCGCGCACGCGCGCATCCGCAGTAACGCTGGCTGCGGCGGGGATCGGTTTGTGAAACGTGATGTCGCGTTCGCCGTCAAGGACCATGACGCGGTTGAGGTCGATGAACCCGGGTCGGGCCCCCCAGACGCAGACGGAAGCAAAAGTCGGAATAACCTTTAGCGGCTTGGGAGTTGCAAATGCCTCGTTGACGAACTGCAGCTCCTTTTCGTTCAAAGGATCGGAGCCCATGCCAATCCCAAGCGCGTAAAGCATCACCTCCCGATCGCTCCACGAATAGGGTGCGGCTTCGGTCTTCAGGTCGAGTATGGCAGGATAGTCGATCGGCATCGAGCAGCTCCTCCTTCTCGCTACCTTGGCGAGCCCGCTGCTGGAGAGGCAGTGGAGGTCCACTGCTCCATCAAAGTCGTGCTCGCCCAGTGCGGCCTCCTGGCCCACGCTCGTATTGATGGAAGCAACCAGCGCTTCCATGCGCGGCACCATGTTGCTCTCCGAAACTATCGCGAAGGCTACTATATACCTGCGTTTTGTTCAGGACCGGCAACACACATGTCAGACAGAACGATCATCGCTCGTCTTCCCTGCAAGGGTGCCAGAACCTCACTAGCAACGGCCATGCCACAACCGTCAACGGGTTAAGTGTCTGATTACGCATGTCCCTCGCCCATCTAAACCTGACAGGGCTTGTGCCTGTCAGAAATTGGACAGCGCTTAGCGCCGCCGGGCCACAGCTTAAAGCCTCGCCGAACCACTACACACTCCATACCATACCGCTCCCTCGGCGCATTTCTCCAATCCCAGGCACCAAATTGAGCTTAGCTGCCGACATTCAAAGCTTGCTGATGTGGCCTAATACGGCGTTTGATACCGACATTTCCCTCCTCGGCAGCACCAAGCCGGCGACTGCTCGAATTCCACTGTCCCTCGATCGCACCATGATCCGTGAAAGCTGTAAAAGGCGTTCTTCCTATTTGTCGTTTAGATTAGCGATTAGCATGTGCGTGCATGCTGGATTTTTTTTGGTCAAATCGACATTGCGATCGCGGCCGGGATTCCATCATCCAGATTGAGGCAAACCGAAGCGACCTTAGACGCGGCAAGCGCCCGCGAATGACGAGCGCGAATAATGGCAGACGCGGGAAGTTCCGCCCACTCTGCGGAAATCAGCTGAGCCGACAAACTTGTCTTCCAGCCACCCGAGGCACATGGACCGGACGGGTACGGAACCAATGATGCTCACAAATGCTTCGACCAAGTTCGTTCGCTCCGTACGCGCTTATGATCTCGAGCCAGATCGGGTCGTGCCAACTCCGTTAGCGACTTGTTGGACGGCTCGTCGAACCGGTCGTCCGTGGCCTGCCCTTCGAACAGCCATCGATAGATACCGCCAGCCCGAGTCAGCGAGTCGTGGTTGCCCTGCTCTACGATCTCACCGCGATCGAACACCAGAATGCGCTCGAAGTTGCGTACCGTCGATAGCCGATGCGCAATCACGATCGAAGTGCGTCCCTTCATCAACCGCTCCATCGCCTGTTGGATCAGCCCCTCCGATTCCGAATCGAGGCTCGAGGTCGCCTCGTCCAGTATCAACACCGGCGCGTCCGCTAGGAACGCCCGCGCGAGCGCGACCCGTTGCCGCTCACCGCCCGACAGCTTTACACCGCGCTCTCCGACCAGCGTGCCATACCCTTGCGGCAGCCGCAGGATGAAGTCATGCGCATTGGCGAGCCGCGCCGCCTGCTCGATCGCGGCCATGTCGGCCTCGGGCCGGCCGTAGGCGATGTTCTCAGCCAGCGTGCGGTGAAACAGGATCGGCTCCTGCTGCACAACCGCTATCTGGCTGCGCAGCGATTGCTGTGTCGCTTTGGCAATATCTTGGCCGTCGATCAGGATCCTGCCGCCGGAGAGGTCATAGAGCCGCTGCACCAACTTGATAAACGTAGTCTTGCCCGAACCGGAACGGCCGACAAGTCCAACGCGTTCGCCGGCGCGGATGTCGATCGACAGGCCATCGTACAAGGGCGCGCGGTGACCCCCATAGTGAAACGTCACATTCTCGAATGTAATCCTCCCACCTCGAATATCGATCGGTTTAGCACCGGGTGCATCGATGATGCCCATCTGCTCTCGACTAATAGTAACAAGTTCCGTCATGTCGTTCACAGAACGCTGCAGATTGTTGATGTGCATGCCAACCTCACGCAAATAGGCGTGGATGACATAATAACTCGTCAGCATATAGGTTGCGTCGCCCGCCGAGGCCCGCCCGGCTATCCACAGCAGGATAGCGCCGCCGATTACCAAACAGCGGAAGCACAACAGCATCACGTGCTGCACCATAAAAGAGCCGTTCCCACGCTGCCACGTGCGCGACAGCCGCACCTGCCATTCCTTGATGACACCATTGAAACGGGCATCCTCGCGCATCTCTGCGCCGAATGATTTCACCACAGCGTTGCAGGTGAGCGCGTCCGCCAGTGTGCCGCCTACCTTGGTATCCCAGGCATTGGATTCTTGTGCCGATGGCGCGACATAGCCGATCGTCATCACCATCGTGATCGCGACATAGACGACCGCGCCGAGTGCGATCACGCCGCCGAGCCCTGGCCAGTGCAGACTTAACAGGATCATTGAGCCCACGAGCACCGCGAGCGACGGCCATAATGCCATCAGAATGGTGGCATTGAGCAGGTCGAGCGCAGACATGCCACGCGTGATCTTGCGAACGGTCGAGCCGGCAAAGGTATCGGCGTGCCAATCAGTCGAGAAGCGCTGCACCCGCATGAAGGCTTCGCATGTTGCATCAGCGATCGTCTTCAGCGTGAACGGCACAATCGCCTTCAGGCCAACAAACCGTAGGATCAGCGAGATGAGACCCAGCGCGACGATGCTGCCGAATGCAACCAGCGCCGCATGCCGCGCGACCAGATCGTTCGGACCCGACGTTAATGCATCGACGAGATGGCCCGAGTAAACCGGCATGAACAGGTCGGCGATCGGTGCGCCTAAGAAACCGACGAGAACGAACGTGAGGCGGACAGGCTGCTTCAACCAGTGCTGGAAGACGAACGGCATGACCTCGCGGAGCGCGGCGGGTCGTTGGTCATCGTGAACATTCATGGCGCGATCCGGCCGCACTGACAGAGCGAGCCGACTCCATCTGAATTGGCGCACGAAGGTGCAAGACACGACAGGGGAGTCATTGAAAACAACCCGTTGTTGGATGCTTTGGAGGAACTGGACGACGGCCTCTATGAACGCCGGCGCTCAACGGCACTGCCCAAACTCCTGCGAGAACAGCGGGCGTAGGCGCACGATCATCGAACAAGACATGATCAGGTAGACCCTCGCCGATTTGAGGAACGAGGCGCTGCTTACACATCGATCCCGCGCAACCTTCAAGACGGTAAGCGCGTGAGCGCGCACACCTCAATGCTCGTCGGTAGGTCATATCGCGCCGGCGACGGCCTCGTTTGTCGCAGATCTTGCCATCCTGCAAGAGCCCAGAGGTATCGCTGACGTTGCGATCGATTGACGGACGGTAGTCACTGAGGGACTTACGGCCGTACTGGCCGCCGACGAGCACGCAATCCAATCCTTCGGTCGAGCTCCACAATCCCGGCATGGTGTTTCCTGCAGGATCGAGATCCGCTGGATTGGCGGCACCACTTCCAACGAGCGCAATCGTTGTGGCAAGCCAAAGACGAACTCCTGATCGCATCCTCACCTTCACTAGGTGCACATTACCGGCTTGCACGCACCTCCATCGGTGAAACAGGTGCGACATTGCTGCTTTAAGCTTATAGCGTCGAGCCACACGCAGCCGACGCGCTTAAATGGTCTGATCCTGTTACGCCGTTTCCGACGCCATTTCTGGCGAGCGTTCGATTTGAGGTCCCGCAAGGATTTGTCTTGCCTTTGTTGTTGCGTGCACAATGTCGCGCACGCAAACGTTTGCGTCACGTCGAGACAAGCCGCGCGTTCCTTTCAGATGGGACGCCCTGTGCACGCGCCAGATAATTCCAACAGCAACAGATCTACTCGGTCTGGCCATTGCCTCGTTCTTGCTCCAGCACCACTATGCAACGAGGTACGGCCGAACTGCATTTTTGGCAGCCGGCTGCAGCACATGAAGGTGCAATTGGCAGTTCCAATGCCTTTGCGACTCGAACGATAGCAACAGAGCATCGGTCGTCTTACGCAGCTATCGCTGTCTCTAGTAGCAACAGCCGTGCCAGCAGTCTGCAGACCCGTTAAGCTGTTGTTTGGGATCTGAAAACGCGACACCGCTCGGGTGACAGCCAGTGTTTAGAGCGCGACAATTCGTCATACTCGCCGTTAGAAACCAAACAGGATCGCGGTCATCTACGCCCGAAGTAAAGCCTTACGGTCTTGTCCGAGCACGGCTGAGTTGACGCAAGCAGCAGACGCAACCAACGCAAGAATTTCGTTCTGGCCCAATGCAAGGCGCAGCTTTGTGTTGCGAGATACGAGTACTTTCTTCTGTCTAGCAGAGCTGCGCATCCAATTCATCTGATTGGCATGTCGATTGCCTGCTGCGAAACACACTGCAGCTCGAGAGCGTTGGTGGTTCGTCCGGACGTTGGCGGTGAATTGCTAGATCGGTACAATGATGCGCGAACGAGATTTGTGGCTTTCAATGAACTCGACAAGATTGCTGATAACTCCCCCGCACACCAACGAAAGCGCTGTAGCGTTCTAATCGGGACATGCCGTGACGTTTAAGCAGTGTGAGGGACATGACGGACAGTTTCATCGGCCAGCTGTGCAACGCGCTCCGCAAAAGCTCGGTGCTAACTGGCACGGACATTGAGTCTCGCTATTACCACGATTTGGCCGGTAAACCGGTCGCGAAGCCGCGAGCGGTCGTCCGTCCAAGGACGACGCAAGATGTCACCGCCTTGCTCCGGCTCTGTCACAGTGAAAAAGTGCCATTAACGACGCAGGGCGGCATGACCGGATTGGTGCGGGGCGCTCTGCCGAATCCGAATGAAATTGTGCTGTCGATGGAGCTTATGAATGCAGTCGAGGAGGTGGACACCTCCTCAGGCGCAGCAGTGGTGCAGGCTGGCGCGCCCCTGCAGAAAGTACAGGAACGGGTCGGGCAGGAAGGCTACATGTTCCCACTCGATCTCGGTGCGCGCGGTAGCTGCACGATCGGCGGCAACATCTCAACCAATGCCGGCGGCAATTGCGTAATCCGGTACGGCATGATGCGCGACCTGATCCTCGGCCTCGAAGTCGTTATCGCTGATGGCACGGTGCTAAAGGGCTTGCACAAATACACCAAGAACAACACTGGGATCGACCTCAAGCAGCTTTTCATCGGCAGCGAAGGGATTCTGGGCGTGGTGACGCGGGCCGCTTTGCGCATCTTCCCCGCCCCTATAGAGAGGCAAGTGGCGCTTTGCGCCCTGCCTTCCTTTGAACGAGTCATCTCAATGTTTGGGATGGCGCGAAAACATCTGGGCGGAGAACTGACGGCATTCGAGGTGATGTGGAACGAGTACTACCGCCTTGTGCTAGAGCGCGTGACGGGCGTGACCCGGCCGCTGGCTGTCAATTATCCCTTCTATGCCTTGATCGAGGCCTCCGGTGACGATGCCCATCGTGTCCACGCCGATCTGGAAAAGCTGCTCGATACGGCAATGCGCGCGAACATGAGCCTTGACGCGACGCTCTCGATGTCGAATGCATCTGCAGCAGCGATATGGCGTATCCGAGATTGCAGCTTGGAACTTGCCCGGACGTTTCCTTATGCCGCACGTATTGCCCTCGACGTCAGCATCGCCATCAATCAGATGGATCAGTATGTCAAGACAATTGTTAGGCGTATTAAGGGCATCGACCCCAGAGCGTTCGCGATTGTGTTCGGTCACGTCGGCGACGGCAATCTGCATGTCGAGCTACATCACGAGCACACGCCTGACAGGCGGGAAGAACTAGAGAGGCTTGCTTATGAGATCACCGGTGAGTTCGGCGGATCTATCTCAGCGGAACATGGCATCGGCATAGTTAAGCGGCCGTATCTGAATATGAGTAGGACAGCGGAGGAGATCGAAACGATGCGTACGCTCAAGCGGGCGCTCGATCCTAACAATATCCTGAACCCGGGACGAATTTTCATGATGTGAGAGGATGCGAGAACGGAGCGGGGAGCTCGGCCTGAACGACAATACCTGCGTTGGCTTTTCCCGAAAGTTGGGGCCCAACTTGTCATGGCTTTGACCCTGCCTCATCGCAGTGTACGGCTTGCTTCGCTTGACGTCGATAAAGAGATTGCTGATGCGGCCCATGCTCGAACTGTTTGCATTACCAGTTCGGCTCAAGCTCGGCTCTCATCGTGGCGGGGATTGATCTCGGCCCTTGAAAGCAAACTATTGCCTCGAGACTGCTAACCGCACTCCTTCGTCGTCATGCCAGTTGAGGCGATGCCGTGCCTGCTCGCCACGGGATACAGCTTGCAATTTCTCAATTGTTGTACACTATGGCGTCCAGCAGCGGCTGGCGAGCAGGGTCGATAAGGATCATCGCCTATCCTGAAAGCGTGCAACCTCGATCAAGATTGTAACCTGCTTGTGCCGGTGAGTGGCTTGTCCCCTCACAGAACAAGATTGGTAATTTCCGTTGCAGCCCACAAGGCCGTCGAACCTAGTCTTGCGGCGCGAGGCGCCGGCACCGGCGACGACTAAGGGCCGACGCCGTTCACGTAGAGCTGATTCAGCCGCCACCGGCTCACGGGCGTGTCTTTGGGTTACAAGACGACATTACATTACGCCACAGAGACGAAGTGCCCGGGCTAGGATGCGCCCTGACCGGGCCGAGCCTTCCCGCTGGTAGAAGTCTGTCAGGCTTCGAGCCAAACCAGACCACGAACTCACGCCGGGCGCGTCATCGGATCAGGCACGGTCGTAGCGAAAGCTGTGCCCGTTATGGGACCAACTCTCGGGGGGAGGGATCTACTCTCTGGATCTGCGCCAGCTCTCGCTCCGATGTATTGACTTGCTGGTCAATTTCTTCACTTAGTTTACAAGAACAGCCAGTGCGGTACGGGTATCCGCTGGTAGCGGTAGCCCGTCGTCATCCACAAGGCCAATGGCCGCTCTACCCTTGGCCGGTCCGACAAGAATCCGCGCCTCAGCAAGATGGATGGCGCAAACCGCCATGGTTCTCTGGCATCACCACAGTCGCAGGGGCATGTCCGCCGTTGTTCGCCAACATCCGTCGAACGTCTCTAACTGCTTGCCCGCTCGCCTTTAATTCCCACTGGAAAGTTGGCTTATCCCCGGCCGGCGTGACCGGGACGATCTTATCGTTTGTCGGGAGCCTGAGCGAGTTGCTTCGCTTGCAGCGGACTGCCGACAATCACACCGGGCAAAAGGCGTGCGCACGCGCGTAGACCGCCATGCTGTTGCCTATAACCTCGAGCACCACCTCATCGGCAGCGGCACCTCGATTGCCGAATCGAGATAAGGCCGGGACGGCTGGCGCAGCCTCGATCGCCTCGGGACGGTTGCTGGAGGGAATGAAGATGATGTCGGCGTCTTCCCGCCATCTCGTTGAGCAGCCTGTTTAGCAACACAACGCTTGAGAGGCGGATTGAGTCTGGCGCAACGAGACTTGCATGCAACGACGACGCCCCAAGTCCTCACCGGGCGCTGTTGAGGGACACCGCACACGCGCGCCTAATGCGCTTGCCTGCCCAGCTATCTGGTTTGAGCCGCTTTCCGTTGCAGTACATCGTTGAAGCCACTTGACATCGGTTGTCCCGATCGGCGGCAATGACAGAAGAGACCGCTCGAGGACGGGGCCTTTAATCGTTCCTCTAAAGGGCACGGAGTTAAATGAGGCGGCGTCGGGTTGCTTTGGCTACAGCATTTGTCCGGTTCGCCGCCCCCAGCTTTCTGACGACGTTCTTCATGTGGAAGTTGACGGTATTCTCGCTGACCTCCACAAGTCGCCCGATTACCCAGGCTGACTTTCCTTCTGCGACCCAATATAGGCACTCTGTTTCTCGCTGTGTTAGCGGAATGTCTGTCTCCCAACCTTCATCAAGCGGCGGTGTAATCTGCGCGACAGCGTTGTGAAACGCCGACGCCAATGTCGTGAGATGAGCCATGCGATCCTGTGGATCGGCATCATCGAAGGGAGATGCAAACGATACGAAAGCCAATCGGCCTTGCGATCCAAACAATGGAACGCTTATGCCATGCTTAAGACCTGCTTCTTTGGCCTCGTGTAAGACGCGCAGCTCACGGGGCTGCAGTTCATATCGACGGGTCAGTTCATCCCAAAGAAAGGGCCTGGGCAGCATTGCTGTCCGCTGGACTACCGGGTCGATCGCTCGATACCCTTGCTCAGCATAGCGTTGACACCAATCAGACGGAAAGTTTATAGTTGGCGGGGGCGGCAGATAGTCCAGCAGACGACGCTCATTCGGGCAGGTGAGAGCTCCGTACGCGACTTTATCAAAGCCTTCCTTGCTCGCGCAATTCACAAGAAGATCGAACAGCGCCTTGATCGATTTTGTCTGTGTAGCGCATTCGACGAAGCTGAATAGGTCTGGCCCGCGACTTTCCCGTCCGCTTGAAGAGAGTGGCATTTCGCCGTGCGATTGGTCATCCATGTCTATTTCCGTTTTACTTGCACAGATGTTGGCTCTGCTTGTTGCAGCTGGACGCCCGCACGAAGGAAAGCGCCGGGCCCGAAATGTTCGACCCGGTCTCAGCGCGTACCGAAGATCAGATAGGTGGAGCAAGCCGGCGCGCGCCGCCCGCAGCCTGAGCCAACGCGGAGCTGGCTTCGTTCGTTGCCGACCGGTCGGGTTGCTATCCCTGCCGAATCGTCGCGTGCGGATCCAGACTCTCGAAAGAATGGCTGGCAAATGATGCAGCGGTTGCGGCGGACAAGGGTCAGCACTTCTCGTAAGAACATACCAACATCTAGAGCGCCGACGTAAAGAAGTGTGCTCGGCACGGAACTCTGCGCGCAGCTCGACACACCTCAGGTCACGGACCAGTGCAGCCCCCTCAGGCGCTTGCGCATGTTAGGCCGGCACTCGCGGACATTGACAACCAGCTGCTTGACAAGGACGACGGCGTACATGCGATCCTCAGGACTTCCAAGAACCAGCATGATGGGCACAGCAATTCTCGTACCACCTTCCGATTTGGCAAAATGGCCTCTTAAGAGAGAGGCACTCAGAGAAAGACGGTCTGATCTGAGGTGTTTCGAGCGGATGCGACATACGTAAACATGCGACAACGTCTCAGGCGCGACATCGAATTGATACAGATCAAGAGCGTGATTAAAGGCCGGTTGCCTCACCTGCACTGACGCGGAACGCGGATGGGCGCTGCCTGTGAGTGCGGTCCTAAGGCCCAAGCCAGATCCAGTAACGGCCTTTCCATCCTCGAAACCGAGCAGCGGAGTAGCAGTTTAGTCTTGCGGGGTCTTTGAGCAGACGATGGCCGGCTCTTTCAGCGTTTCGCTGTGGCGCCCTTTGCGAACCGGCCCCTTCGGCGTCGTGAGCACTTGCCCCCTCCTTGCAAAGCCGAGGAGCGAACAAATGAAGGAGGAAAGAATCACGGAAGGCTCGTCGTGGATTGATCCGCGGCCCGCTGTTGATAAAGACTCCGGCTAACTTGGCGGAGATGCTGCGCCTTTCACGCGTAGGCGTGGGGGTCTGAAGCGGATTACACGCCAGCTCGGATGCAGCCTTCACACGATGAAGGGCTACGTAGCGGCCGGTGGGATGAAGCCGTTCAAGTCGTGTCCGGGCTAGCTCTCGCGCACCACAGTCTTCAGGTAATGGTAGGCCTTGATGATCTCGACCAGGCGATCCTCCGTGGAGCGGTCGCCGCCATTGGCGTCCGGATGGTGCTGCTTGACCATCTCCTTGTACTTCGCCTTGATATCGCCGAGCGTCGCGTTGGCATTCAGGCCCATCACCTGCAACGCTTTCCGCTCGGCATTTAAAATCTTGCGCGCCTCAGGCTTGGCTTTTGCGCGGGGGCGGGCACTGGCGCGTCCGTTCAGCTCGACGAGCGTACAGGCATGGCAATCGTCATCGACATCGGCCGCGCTGCCGTTCATTTTGCGGGCGCTGATGTTCTCGCCTATCTTCCAGGTCGGACGATGGCCGGTCAGCGCGTCGTTCTGGTAGCGCGCGACCGCTTCCGCGTTCATCCCCGAGAAGAAATTGTAGGACTGATTGTATACGCGAACATGGTCGATGCAGAAGTGCCAATATTCGCGCGCATTGTCGCGGCCCTTGGGCGCGGGATGGCTGGCCTTGTTCTGGCAACCCGGCCATTCGCATCGCGCCGCGGTCTGGCGCTGCTGCGCTTCCTGCTTGTTGATGCGAATGGAGGCGAAGATTTCGGATGTGTCGATCGGCATGACCCGGCTCCGTTGGCGGAGCGGCAGTTAACAGGGCCGCTTCTATGCTAGAGAATTGGTTTGGACGGCAAGTTGGGTCTCGCTCCGCCTTCTGCGTCTATGTAGTGGCACGAGGGAGCAGGCACCTCTTAGCAATCGACGTGCCAGGACTCGCAAGCTTGGTTCAGACAATCATCTCTTGACGATTTCAGATCGACTCAATCGCAATTTGCTGTCGGGTTCTGCACATGGAGGTCTTGAACGGGACCAGGTGAATACGGAGAAAGCGGGAGCTATGCGGGTCTGGGTGATGAAGCCCTCAGAGAGGCAGCCTATCCAGGCGGATGGCGAACCTGCGAGAACTTCTCCAAGGAGGCGATACGGCTCGAAGGAGACGATCAATATCTTGCCCTTCGGTCAGTTGTCTGCGGTTGTCCATGCACTGCTACAAACTCTCCGCAACATAGCGCGTGATCTGTGTGCCCGGGCCGTCCAGACGGAATTGCCTCGTTCCGGAGACGCCGGCGAGCTGAAGCCGCGGCGGATGGTCGTGCCCGGCCGTGCGGCTCGGCTATGGCGCGGCGCGCAACATCGCAACGAATATCGGTGCGATCGAGGTTGCGAGGCCCAAGGTGAGGATCGGCGCGCGAGCGGCTCGCCCGTTGGATCCGCTTGACCTTGGCCACTTTGAGCGCGGCGGACCAGGAGCCTCGATCCCCTGCTGCCCGCCCCTTAGCTGCGGGTATGTCGACAGTCGACTCCAGGAGGCGCTCTTGGCGCAGCTGGAAAGGATGCGCCGAACCTTTCACCTTCGGTGATTTCGGACCTGAACGAGCAATTGAGGGGCGGATACGAGCGCTGGCAGCACAAGAGCATCAGTGTAATCAAAAAAGATGCCGAACCGGTTTGGGGCGGCAAGAAGGCCATGCAGGATCTCAATGGCGCCAAGCCGGCGGTCGGGGAGCATGCACTCGAATACGCTCGTCGACAATCGCGCCAAATATGCGCGTCCTTGATTACCCGACAAGAATTGCCAATCTAAAGCCTCTTGGCTTTCTATGACTTTCCTGTTGAGCACCGGAGAAAGCTGAGGCATACAATCCGATCGAGAGCATCCGCCGCGGTTCGGCACATGGGCGTGCACGCCAAGTTGTCGCCACAAACCGTACGATTGATGGTGCAAGCTGATCGACGTCGCGTCAAAGACGTTGGGCTGGCTGAGAGCTTCAATCAATGCCGAGATCGTGGCGGCATCAGAGTGGCGACGCCATTGAGCTCGTCCCGAACGCGCAAAATCATGCCGCCTCCTCCACTTCCTTACTAGTCGAGCGTTTCCTTGGTTCGAATCATATCAGGCGGCCTCGGCGAGTTTATAGGACCAGGTGTGGATGACCGGATGGCGGTTCACGTCGTCGATGCCGGCCATGATGCGTTGCTTCAGCTCGTGTTTTGATGTCACCCGGATGTGGCGCAACACCGAGCGAGCAAATTTGGAGAAGAAGCCCTCGATCAGGTTGAGCC
>NZ_JARFML010000003.1 GCF_029167105.1 Bradyrhizobium yuanmingense
CGAGACCCGGCTCGATGGTTCGGTTCTCGACCGCGAAAGAGCCGCCAGCGCTTCAATCTCATCGTCGGTCATCGCCAATTCGACCGCTTGCCGCCATCCTGCCATGAAACCGCTCCTCGTTGCGCCAACCGCAACCGAGGAATCCGCCAACACTCAATCAGTTCCAGCGCAGGCTTCTTGGAATCGATCGTCTAGTCTTACTGAGTCAGAGTGTCGCGGCCTTTGTCGACAGGAATCATATATTTGAGAAGACTCACTTTTCAGCGTGGGGAGGCTGAGATGGGTCTGACAAAATCGCGGGACGTAGCGTCGCGGTTTTCGGCATATTTTGAGGGCCTTGCGAGCGTGATCGGGCACGTGGGCCGAGCCAAACCGCTTCGCGATTATTGCATCGGTCTGTTGATGCCTTGCGATCACAAGAGCGTCGAGCCGATGGCGGCGATCACGGCTCCTGAGCGGACAGCGGCGCAGCATCAGTCGTTGTTGCATTTTGTCGGTCAAGGTGACTGGTCGGATCAGCAGGTGTTGGCCAAGGTCCGTGAGTTAGTGCTGCCGGGCATCGAACGCTGCGGGCCGATCGAAGCGTGGATCATTGATGATACGGGCTTTCCCAAGAAGGGGCGGCATTCGGTCGGCGTTGCGCGGCAATATTGCGGCCAGTTGGGCAAGCAAGACAATTGTCAGGTGGCCGTATCTCTTTCGTTTGCGAACCATCATGCGAGCTTGCCGGTGGCCTATCGGCTCTATCTCCCAAAGGAGTGGGTGACGGACCGTACACGTCGGCGCAAAGTCGGAGTTCCCCAGAAGATCACCTTCAAGACCAAGCCGGCAATTGCACTTGATCATTTGCGCTGGGCCTGTGCGGAGGGCTTGCCGCGCGGCGTGGTCCTGATGGACGCCGGCTACGGCACCGACACCGCTCTGCGTGAGAGTATTACCGAATTGGGCCTGAGCTATGTGGCCGGCATCTTGCCACAAACCTCGGTATGGGCGCCCGGAACTGGACCGCGGCCACCGAAGAAATGGTCGGGGAACGGACGACCTCCAAAACTGCTACGGCGTGATAGCAAACACCGACCGATTTCGGTCAAGAAGCTTGCGATCGGTCTGCCAGCGCATGCTTGGCACAAGATCACGTGGCGTGAGGGTACGGCAGAACCGTTGTGTTCGCGTTTTGCCCGTGTGCGCGTCCGTCCGGCGCATCGAGATTACTGGCTCGCCGAAAGCCGGCCCGAGGAATGGCTTCTGATCGAGTGGCCAGAGGGCGAAGCAGCACCAACCAAATATTGGTTTTCAACGCTTGCGGCCAACATTGGATTTCGTCAGCTCGTCGATATTGCCAAGCTGCGCTGGCGCATCGAGCGCGACTACCACGAACTCAAACAGGAGGTTGGCCTTGGTCACTTCGAGGGGCGAAGCTGGCGTGGCTTCCACCACCACGCAACATTGTGCATTGCCGCCTACGGGTTCCTGGTCTCCGAGCGAGAGACGATTTCCCCCTCAGAAACAGCCTCCACCAAGCTCTTCAAGGAAATTGCCATTCCCGAAAGCTATCGGCCGAGGGGATCCGCCATTGCGGCCTGAACGGCACGTTCCGAATTCGATTGCGACCGTCCGACGAAGATTGAGCGCGGCTCTCGTCGTCACACTATCTCGATGCCCTTGTTGCATCAGGGCAATCTCAAGTCAAAGTGGCTATCGAAATTTGTGACGCAGTAAGACTAGCAGGCTGTTGAATAACTCAGCCGCGTTCGCAGACGAAGGCTGAATCGTGGCCACCCCTGTGGATGTAGAGCTAGCCGGTGAGCCGACCGGCAGTGACGATCATAGCCCATCCGCGAATGCAGGCGGGGGCATTCTCGTCGTGCTTTTCCCATGAGAACTCCGCACAGGCCGAACCGTCTCTCGCGCCGTCGTGGATTTCGAGAAAGCCCTTCAGGGCCCAAGGCGATTTCGCCATCGGACTTGCCTTCGAAGGTGAGATGCGCCTCTTCGACAAGATCGAGGAAGTCGCTGTCCCTGTTGTCCATCACGAGGATGCGCCAGCGGCCGACAATGGCCCTGGCGAACCCGAGCACCCCTTGGCCATCAGCCGGTCTCTGCGATCAGTTTGGGCAATCACACCAGATTGTAGGCGGTAAAGGCCCATCCGACGCGCTCACGACCACGGCACCCGGTCCTCTCGTGCCCGGCGATCGTTTTGATCCAGCCAAATGCCTCCTCGATGTGCTTGCGGATGCGCTGGCTGACGGCATGGCCGGCCGTGCCGCGTCGTTCGCCCGTCAATCGCAGCGCTGCGGTGGCTCGCGTTCTGCGCAACATATGGCGTCACATTCATCGAGAGCAGCTCGTTGACAAATCTTCTGCGTCATAGCTTTGTCGGCGCCAAGTGTGATCGCTGTCGGCCGGCCGGCATAGGGCTCGACCATGTGCAGCGCGGCCAATCGCTCGGCAGGACCATCGGCCTGCGTCAGGCAGGCGTCGACCAACAGGCTGTGGCGGTTCTCCATCAGCCCATGACCGATGAAGCCCAGCCTCCTCTCGTTGCCTTTACCCTTGCGGTCGAGCCTGGCATCAGGATCGGTAGTCGAAGCAGGGGTGTCGTTCGAGCGGTTCTGCCGTGGAAGTCCGCCTCTCATTGCGCCCGCCGCCTTGCGCCGGCGGCTCGCCCCGAGCCGTCCTTGGGCTTAACGGCCTTCATCAAGGTCCAGGCGCTCGATCAGCGCGCCATCGTTTGAGAAGTGATCGCTCGACAGAAGTTCTTCACCTTGGCAGTGCCCGCACCGCCGCCCATAACTTCGCCGCGATGTCGCCATCCAGCAGCCGGTCGCGGTTCCTCGAGAACACCGAATGGTCGGACGCGGGTGTCGTCGATGCCAATTCCGCAAACCAGCGAAACAACGGGTCATATCTCAACCGCTCCATCAGAAGCCGCGCGGACCGGATCGAATGAAACGCCGGCAACAGCGATACCCGCAGCTTCTCAGGTGGGATCGACGGCCTCCCAATCGGCGAATAGAGCGCAGCAAACTGGCGCTCCAGCACCGCCGGCGCTTCGTTCACGATGGTCCGGATCGCTCGCAGCGGATGACCACGCCGCGCCCGCGCCTCCAGATCAACGTAGCTAAACAGCTCCCCTGTTCGATTGTCGCCGGCGCGCACGCACCATCTTCGAATCGCGTCTGAGGGGCAATGAATCATGGTCGCCGGTCGGCGGCGAGCGCCTTTTTCGAGCTAGAGCAGCCGCCCAGCTCAAGCGGCTGTCACCAACACTCTGAAACTTGCTTCGCAGCGTAGATCATCTACGAATCTGCGGCTGGGAAAATTCGCAGCACAGTTGCGCGAAAATTTGCGGGAGTGGCGCATGCGCAGTATGACGTTTCGATCTCGGTCTTACTCGCCCTCGCCAATGCGCCGATGCGATCGGCAGCGTCAAAGGCATCGATCAGCGGTTTGCCATCGAGGCGCGAGGTAGGCGAGCGCCACAACGAACGCAGTCGTCCGCTCATGCTGGCAAGAAGGCTTTCCGACGTCCGACAATCTGCAAAGATCTTCGGCCAGCGTTAAGGTCAGCAAAGCCGTTGTTTATCGCCTAGTCCGATGAGGCGGTCTGACCAGCGACTCCGAAGACGGGCGGTTGTTGCCGTGCACCCCTGCTGAGCGCAAGATCCGGCCGATAGCAATCGTCTCCACGACCGGGGTTTACAGGTTCCGATGAAGGAGGTTGCCGGGCTTCGCGCCTTGGTCCCCTCCACCCGGGATCAATGATGCCGATCCTCACGCTTGGCTTACTGGAGCTCTCGCCGGCTTAAAGACCACCCGCCAAGCGCCTCCCTCGCGTCTGATGTCTTTGTCCGCCGGCCTCTTCAATTGCTTTGATGGATTTTGATCAGCGCGGAACGCGATTGTAGGCCGCTGCTTCTGTATCACCAAGCTGGCGCTTTCGATCTTCGGCAGCGAGACGACTAAAAACAAGGAATGGGGAGGGCAGCGACAGACGCGGAATGCCGTGCGGGGCAGATCGATGTTCCAGCGAGGAGCCTTGCTCCCTATTCACCCAATTGACTGCTGCGAATAGCTGCGAGACGGCAGGTCTTGGAGCCGGGGAGGCGCTGTGCGCTCGCCGTGACCTGTCGCCCACAATGTCGCTTGATGGGCCTGCAAACCACCCATCACAAGATCTGGAGGAGGTCTAGCGATGAGTGTTGAGCTTACGATAAACACGAGATCATACACTGTCGACGTGCCCTCGGATACGCCGCTGCTATGGGTGCTTCGCGATCTGATCGGGCTCACCGGCACCAAATATGGCTGCGGAATTGCTCAGTGCGGCGCCTGCACGGTGCACGTGGGTGGCGTCGCAGTCCGGTCATGCATCACGGCCGTCGGTGACGTTACGAAACCGGTTACCACAATCGAAGGATTGGATGCCGAGGGCAATCACCCCGTTCAGAGGGCATGGCGAGAGGAGCGCGTCCCGCAATGCGGCTATTGCCAGGCAGGACAGATCATGCAGGCGGCCGCACTCCTCGCTGAGATCAAGAATCCTTCCGATCAGCAAATCAGCGATGCAATGGCGGGAAATATCTGCCGCTGTGGTTGCTACCAGCGCATCCTGTCTGGGGTGCGCGCAGCCTCGAGAGGGGTCTAGCGATGACCATGAATGCGCTGCGAACCTCATCCGCTCCTTGCGTCAAAATCGAGAACGTTAGCCGCCGTCAATTTCTTCGCTCGACGGCTGGATTGGCTGCCTTCGCTCTCGCCGTCGAGATCTCGAGCCTTGAGCCGAGTCTCGCTTACGAAACCGGCGCCGCCCAGATGCCGCACGGGGTTGTCACCGACCCGCATGTCTTCGTCTCGATTGATTCGTCGGGAATTGTTTCGATTACGGCCCATCGTTCCGAGATGGGTACGGGAATTCGAACGTCACTTCCGATGGTAGTGGCAGATGAATTAGAGGCTGACTGGTCGAGGGTTCGTATAGTCCAGGCGCTTGCCGACGAGCCGCGCTACGGCAATCAAGACACCGACGGGTCTCGTAGCATGCGTCACTTCTTCCAGCCGATGAGACAGGTCGGCGCGGCGATGCGTCAGATGCTCGAGCATGCAGCGGCAGAAAGATGGGGAGTTTACTTGTCGGAGGTTCAAGCCACAAATCACGAGGTGATACATCGACGGACCGGCCGCAAGCTTGGTTACGGCGAACTCGCAAGCGCAGCGATGGACTTGGCGACCCCGCCAATGGACTCCCTGAAGTTCAAATCCGACGACGCTTTCCGATATATCGGGTACGGCAACGTTCAAATCTATGACTTGTTCGACATCACCATCGGCAGGGCACAGTATGGATATGATGTTCGGTTGCCCGGCATGAAATACGCCGTGATTGCTCGCCCTCCCGTTGTTGGTGGGAGGATAAAATCCTTCGATGCAACCGACGCGCTCAAGATTCCAGGCGTCGAAAAGGTGCTTGAGCTTAAGGTTAGTTGGGAGCCGCCCGCCGCATTCTCACCTCTTGGTGGGATCGCTGTGGTGGCCACCAACACGTGGGCGGCCATAAAGGGTCGAGAGGCCCTGAAGCTCGATTGGGAGGCCGGCGAAAATAGCGGCTATGATTCCGCCGCATACAGACTGCAGATGGCGGAAGTTGCGAACAGGCCGGGGCGCGTCGAGCGCAATCAAGGAGATTTCGACCGGGCGTTCGCCGCAGCGTCAAAAATTCTATCGGCCGAATATTACGTGCCACACTTGGCTCAAGCATCGATGGAACCACTGGTTGCGACAGCGATCATTCGCAATGGTGAGTGCGAAGTCTGGGCACCGTTGCAATCCCCGTTTGGCGCGCGCGAAGCACTCGCCAAGCTGCTCGATTTTCCGATTGAAAGGGTCAAGGTGAATGTCACTCTTCTTGGTGGGGGCTTTGGCAGGAAGTGCCAATCAGACTTCGCGCAGGAAGCCGTACTGCTCGCGAAGGCACTCGATGGCGCGCCGGTTAAGGTGGCCTGGACGCGAGAGGACGACCTCCATCATAGCTTCTATCATACTGTCACCTATTCGCGTTTGGACGCAGGCGTTGACTCATCGGGAAACGTGATTGCGTGGCGGCACCGTTCTGTCGCGCCAACCTTGTTTGCAAATTTCAAGCCTGATCCAAAGCGCGAGCAGGCTGTTGAACTCGGGTTAGGGCTTGCAGATGTCGCGTTGGACATCCCGAATGTGCGTGTCGAGACCGGTGAAGCGGCAGCACTGACCCGGATCGGTTGGTTTCGGTCAGTCAACAACATACCTCATGCGTTTGCCGTGCAATCTTTCATTGCAGAGATCGCGCGAGCCCTGAGGAAAGATCCCAAAGACTTCCTCCTCGAGATCATCGGACCCCCACGAAGGCTTGAGCTAGAGAAACTCGGGGTGACGGATCCGCTTTGGAATTATGGCGATCCGTATTCGACCTACCCCATCGATACGGGACGTCTCGCGAACGTGGTGAACTTGGCGGCTTCGCGTGCGAACTGGGGAAGCCCGCTCCCTAAGGGCAGCGGGCTTGGAATTGCGGTGCACCGCAGCTTCCTCTCGTACGTGGCGACCGTTGTCGAAGTTAGCGTGGATGGCCGAGGAAAGCTTATCATCCCACGCGTGGAGACTGCGATCGACTGCGGTTTTGCCGTCAACCCCGAGCGGATCCGGTCCCAGATCGAGGGTGCAGCAGTCATGGGGCTCAGCAATTTCATCGGCGAGATCTCCTTCGCCAAGGGGCGTGCCGAGCAGAGTAATTTCGATAGCTATCCGGTCGCACGCATCGACAATGCACCGATAAATGTACGTGTTCATATCGTTCCGAATGGTTCTGACGTCCCCCCGGGCGGGGTCGGGGAGCCGGGAGTGCCGCCGTTTCTGCCGGCGCTCTGCAACGCGATCTTCGCCGCGACGGGCAAACGCATTCGTTCGCTTCCGGCAGGCGATCAGATCCGCGTCTAGCGACTATACGTCACTATCGTGCAGAGCGGCGATTGAGCTCGAGCACAGTCATCAAAAATAGTTGGCCACTAGAGGAGTGAAGGGATGTCCAAGGTTAGCAGGGCGCGCGCTGGAGTATGGGAGATCGTCAGCACGATCGTGGGGATTGGCCTGATGGGAGGAGGCCTCGGCAGTGCGGCGGCGGCTGCCGACAAGACGACCGAAAAGCGCCTTCTCAATGCGGCCCAGGAAACGAGCAACTGGCTGCATCACCACCGCGACTATACGGCACAGCGTTACTCACCGCTGAGCCAAATCAATCGCAATACCGTCAAGGGGCTGCGCGTTGCCTGGACAATGGCACTGGGTGGCATCGAAGGTGGCGGCATCTGGAGTCATGGCGGTCTCGAAGGAACTCCGATTGTCGAAAACGGATTCATGTATGTCACCGACGGATGGGGATCCGTCTACAAGATCGATCTGCACGGCGGAAACGGAAATCTGGTCTGGAAAATGGACCCGAAGACCGACCATGACTGGGCCGGGGCGATTGCTTGTTGCGGCGTCAACAATCGAGGCGCTGCGCTATGGGACAATTTTGTGATCTCCCATACCCTTGACGGGCGTTTGGTTGTAACGAACAAGGACGATGGCAAAGTCGCCTGGGAGCGTAGAGTGGCCGATCCCGACAAGGGCGAGGTGATCACTGGCGCCCCTTTAGTCGTCAAGAACATGGCCATCACCGGTGTAGCGGGTGCCGAGTACGGTATCCGAGGTTGGATTGCTGCCACCGACCTGAAGTCTCAAAAGGAGGTGTGGCGTACCTATACGATTCCAGCAAAGGGTGAACCGGGGAACGAAACTTGGAAGGATGGTCATGAGGCGTGGAAGACGGGTGGGGGATCGACTTGGGTAACCGGGTCGTATGATGCACAAGCTCACTTGATCTACTGGGGCGTCGGAAATCCCGGGCCGGATTTCGATTCCGAATACCGTCAAGGCGATAACCTTTATACCGATAGTACCCTTGCGTTGGATCCAGACACTGGCAAGGTCAGATGGCACTTTCAGCACACACCAAATGATCCATTTGACTATGATAGTGTTGCGGAGAGAGTTCTCGTCGACCTCCCGTTCAAGGGAAAGACGCGCCAGGTCGTACTTGAAGCGGACCGCAATGGCTTCGCTTATGCACTCGACCGCACCGACGGCTCATTCCTTTGGGCCACCCCGTTCGTGAAGAAGGTCACCTGGACCAAGGGCATCAACCCTGAAACGGGAAAGCCGATTGAGTATGATCCCGAAAAAGGCGTGCAGACCTACGATCCTCAGGCGACGCTGAACCGGAAAAACACGCACGTCACCATTTGTCCCGGACACAACGGCGGCAAGAACTGGCCGCCGACCGCATACCATCCGGACTTGAAGACCTGGTACATCCCGGTCATCGAGAGCTGTGACGAGTTAGATAACAAGGAGACCAAGCCTGGCGATTGGAAAGCTCGTGAATTTTTCACGGGAGGTGGTCCAGTCGTGAAGATGCCCATAACAGGAAGCGTGACCGCTATCGACGCGACAACAGGTAATGTCACGGGCAAATATGAGACCAAGTATCCAATGCTGGGCGGGCTTCTTGCAACACCAGAGCTGATATTCGCTGGCCATCCCTCCGGAGAGCTCTACGCTCTCGATGCCAAGACTCTCAACAAGCTGTGGGAGTTCAACACGGGCGGCGGCGTCAACGCGCCCCCCATGACGTTCTCGGTCGACGGCAAACAATACATCGCGATTCTCGTGGGGCTGGGCGGCGCCTGGGACAAGTGGAACCTCGATTCCACAAAGGGCTTGGAGAAGGTCCCCCCAGGCTCCACGCTGTACGTTTTCGCATTGTGATCCGCCCTGTGGCGAAGTGGGGCGCCCAGCGCGCCCTACTTCGTCGATAGTTCGAGGAACGAATGGAATTGACAGTTGTGCGCGTGAATCAAAGGGCTAATGGCGCGCTGCGCCTTGCCGTAATTGGCTTGATGGCAAGTGGCTGGGCGTTTCTCGCGCTACCAGAATTGGCGCTGGGCGAAGGTGGCACACCCGTACCGGGGCCCGTTATCAACGGAGTGCACCGTGCGCTCGATGAAGGGCAGCGCATCTACGAAAAGGCAAACTGCGTCGGCTGCCACAAATGGCACGGCGACGGAGGCGGCGGTTATGGTGGCGCAGCGCTCTCGTTGCGAGCAACACAGCTCACCCGCGATGAAATCGTCGAGGTCGTCCATTGTGGGCGGCCAGGAACGGGAATGCCGCATTTTGATCGTGAGGCCTACAAGGACTACCGGTGCTATTCGGGCATCTCGGCTCAAGATATCGGCAAGGATCTGCCTCCGGGTGCAGCTACGTTTCTCCGGCCGATGGAGATCGAAAAGGTCGTTGACTATGTTCTGAAGCATATCAAGGGCAAGGGGCCGACAAGCTATCAAGACTGCATTGACTTCTACGGGGACAGCTCGAGGGCCTGCGAAGTCTACAAGAACATCTCGATCAACTCGCAGGCGATCGAGGCGGAAAAGAAGCGATGACCCGAACATCATCGATCTGGCTGCTGCCACTGTTGCTTCTGTCATTCGCTAGCGGCGACGTTAAAGCGAACGAGGCGGCCGATTTGCGCGACCTCAGTCTTGGGATGTCGGTCGCCAGCATTCCCCCTGAAGAGTATATTAAGCTTAGGTGCGCCGACAAAGAAGGGGCCAAGCTGGCTGGCTGGAACGACTTCCAAGCGTGTCCCGCTGATCAAATGGGTCTGCACAATCTCTCGTTTCGCTTCAATGACGACCTCAATCCACTGGCGGCGCTGAGCGATAAGTATCAGGGTACGAAGCTCGGTGGTCATCCCGTGCTGCTGATGGGAATGGTGAACAATAGGGGCGCCTTGCAAGGTATTCGGATCGACACGGATCCGAACGCACGTCCCTTCTGGCGTAAGAAAGCATACCTGTTGGCACTCATAGTGAAAGCTCGATATGGGGAGGCCGGGTGGAGTTGCCGAGAGGCGGAGCCTCTCGAAGGAGAAGCTCCGGTGGGCGGTTTGCTTATCAAGGAGCACTGCGAGAAGCGCGCAGGCCGTCGTCGCCTGGTTTTAGATCGGGAAGTCTACCGCCGTGCCGGGCAGCCTCTGTCGGACTTTGTCAATGTCACCCGATTCATCATCGAACAGACGACAGACCCATGACCCAAGGATTCGAAGGGACGAGGTTAAACGTATCTGGCGATCTGCGGCACCTCCGTCAGACCAAGACTTTGCGGTGGAGTGATGAGGGGCATCGAGGTCGTGAGCCAGCATCGCTATGCGTGAGCTATTAACCGGTCGCTTATGAGGCGGCGACGCGGGAGCTATCGCGCGATCGCAACGATCCGCTGGCAGACCGGCCTCGTCTGCTTCCTCCCTGCACCTAGCCGCTGTTGGCCAGACCAGCAGCGGCCTCTTTATTGTCCTCCGGGCTGGGGTGTACGACGAGCGAGCCTTCGGGCCGCACGGCCGCCTTTCCTCTTGCGCGCGGAACGCGTCTTCGAAACGATCAGATGCTGATCGACAGATTCTGTGCGGTGATGGTGAGAAACTCAACAGGAGCATTGCTCACATCGACATCGATTAGCCCGAGACGGCGAAGCACCGTATCTAGCGAGCGGCGCGCCTGGGTCTCTGGCGCACCATCGATGCAGATATCCATCAAACCCGACCGGAGACATTTTGCGGTGCCCTGACTGAGAGCGTGGCCGATCCAAAATACCTTGGCAGGATGCGCATTCAAAGCCGCCGCAATTCCCTCTCTCCCGGCGCCAACAGTATATAGTCCGATAACGCGATTGTCCTCCCGCAACGCTTGCGTGAGCCTTTCTGCCGAGAGAAAATTGTCGTCGTGTCCAAAAATGACAAGGCGGAAATGGTGACCGTCATCCGTGTACTGGGTCAGATAGTCGGAGAAACCGCCTATTCGCTCCCTATGTGCCCGGTAGGCTCCGCTGTGGCACATGGCGAGGAAGGTGCCGCTACGCCCTTGTAGCATGTGAGACATATAGTAGGCGGCAGTCCTTCCCGCCGCATAATTGTCAATACCGATATAGGGCACATCCTCGCCGGCGCTTCCCGTCAGCAACTGCACAACTTCCACGCCCGACATGCGGACTTGGCGGATGCTCTCTGTAATTTTCGGATGGTCTGGAGCCAGAACGATGAGACCGGCTCGGCGAATTGGGGGCTTTGCAATATGTTGGGCAATGGCGGCGATATCATCCTCGCGAACAAACGTTCGGTGCACCAAAATTGTTGGGTCCAGCGAGGCAGAAATTCGCTGGAAAGTAGCGTTGAGATCCGCATAGAACATCTCGGCCTGCGGCTGAACCAGAAGCACCTCGATCCGAATGATGCCGCTGTGAGGCCTCAATCGCCGATCGCCATATTTTAGTTTCTTTGCGGCCTTGATGACTCTTTCAGCTAGCTCGGTCCTGACGCCGCCGCGGTCGTTGAGAACCCGCTCGACGGTTGCAGTCCCGACATTCGCTTCTCGCGCAATGTCTCTGATCGTCGGACTATTCAAATGCCTGCCTCCGGCCTGACTTTGGTCAACTCGGAAATGGGAACGTGCCGCTTAACTTGTTTACTCCTTCAGGTGTCCTTGTGAGTCTACGGACCGTTGCCCTCGAAAGTGTAGGCGGTCTTCACCGATGTATAGAATTCCTGCGCATAGCGGCCTTGCTCGCGGGATCCATAACTTGAGGCTTTGCGGCCGCCGAATGGCACGTGATAGTCCACGCCGGCCGTCGGTATATTGACCATCACCATGCCGGCCTCTGCGTTGCGCTTGAAGTGACTGGCGTATTTTAGGCTCGTGGTGCAGATCCCCGACGACAGACCGAACGGCGTGTCGTTAGCGAGTTCAAGCGCCTCGTCGTAGTCCTTGGCCCGGATCACGGTGGCAACAGGCCCGAAAATCTCCTCGCGCGCCACACGCATCTGGTTGCTCACTTCCGTGAGTAGCGCAGGCGCTAGATAGAATCCGGGCGCCTCGCGCTTCAGGAGCTTGCCCCCGGCAACAAGCTTGGCGCCTTCTGCCTGGCCAATGCTGATATACGTCAGGTCCTGGTCGAGCTGGCTTTGGTCCACGACCGGCCCGATATCCGTGCCGGCTTTCAAGGCATCGTCAATGACAAGCCCCCGCATTCGCTCCTGCATGGCGGCCACGAACTGGTCGTGAATGCCTTCTGTCACAATCAGCCGAGACGAAGCCGTGCAGCGCTGGCCAGTGGAGAAGAAGGCGCTGTTCACCGCACATCCAACCGCCAGCTTCAGATCGGCATCATCAAGGACCACCATAGGGTTTTTGCCGCCCATTTCCAGCTGAAGCTTCTTCATCGGCTCCGAAGTGATGCAGCTCTGGGCGATCTTGCGCCCCGTCGGCACTGAGCCCGTAAAGGAGATGGCAGAAACCTTCGAGCTGCTCAGCATCTTCTCGCCGACGATCGCGCCCCGGCCCATGACAAGGTTGAATACACCTGCCGGCACTCCGGCGCGCACGATGATCTCGGCGAGCGCATGAGCCGAACCCGGCACGAGCTCGGCAGGCTTGAGCACAATGGTGTTGCCGTAGGCAAGCGCTGGCGCGATCTTCCAGGCTGGAATTGCGATCGGAAAGTTCCACGGGGTGATGAGCCCGATGACTCCGACCGGCTCGCGGGTGATCTCCACATCCACAGACGGCCGTACCGATGACAGCTTCTCGCCCGCCACGCGGAGGCACTCGCCGGCGAAGAATTGGAAAATTTGTGCGGCGCGCGTGACCTCGCCGATGCCTTCCGGCAAGGTCTTTCCCTCCTCACGGGAGAGCAACCGGCCGAGCTCGTCCTTGCGAGCTTGGATCTCATCGCCAACTGCCTTTAGGATGTCGTGCCGAGCCTGAATGGTGGAGTGCGACCAAGCGGGAAAAGCATCAGAAGCGGCGGCAATTGCGTGCTCGGTCTCGGTGGCTGAGGCGAGGGCATACTCGCCTACAACGTCGTTGGTGTTCGACGGGTTGATGTTCGGACAGGCCTCGGCCGCAGCAAGCCACTCGCCGGCAATATAGTTCTTTGTCATCGATAAGCTTTAAACTCGGATTCAATAGTGTATGTGCATAAACGTCCGCCTTGCAGATCATGTCACAGAGTAAGTGACTTCAGCAGAGCGACTCAGCGTCCCCAGCAGAGGGCCAACGGGTTGACCCCGCGTGCATGCTCGATCAGCCCGGCTTTCGTTTTGGGATGAATTTGAGCCAAGGGATGCCGCACAGCGTCACATCTGATGACGTTCCCTTCCTTCATCACGCTCTTGGCCGCCCGAAGGCCACATTGACGGTTCTCGTAGTTAATCAACGGCAGCACTTTTGCATAAGCTGCAGCCGCGTCCGCGCTCCGACCCGCCTTATGATTATCGATAACTGGCCGCAACAAATCGGGACAGAGCGCGCTCGACATCGTCCCGGTGGCGCCAGCTTCGAGATCTGCCATCATGGTAATGGCTTCTTCTCCGTCAAATGGACCAGCTACGGCGGCGTCTCCAGCGTCAATTAAGTCTCGCAGCTTCGCTGCAGCAAAAGGAACTTCGATCTTGAAATAATTAACGAGCGGCACCTCTCGTGCTAGCCGCACGAGAAAAGGTACAGAAAGCGTTACCCCGCTGAGCGGCGCATCCTGAACCATGATCGGGATTCTAGCCGCATCAGCAACGCGAGCGAAATGCTCGGTCATGTGGGCTTCGTCAGCCCCGAGTCCTGAGCCGTGGTAAGGTGGCATCAGCATGAGAATGCTTGCGCCTCTTTCGGCTGCATAGCGCGCGCGCTCCACCGCGATACGAGTGCTGAAATGGCTACAGGTCACCATGACCGGCTTGCGGCCGGCCACATGTGATAGACAGAGGTCAACTAGCAATCTGCGTTCCTCGTCTGACAACAGGAACTGCTCGGAATAGTTGGCCAGGATACAGATTCCGTCGACCTTCTGATCGATCATGCATTCCAAAACGCGCCGTTGTCCCTCAACATCAAGATCGGCAGAGTCCGTGAATGGCGTTGGTGCGACGGGAAACAGCCCCTGATAGAGCTCCTTTTTTGGGGATTCCATGAGTCAAGATCTCTCTTTGCGAATGAGGAGCACTGGGACGAGCAGCTGGTGTAGGGCGCATCGATCCGGGATCGTGAATGTTCCTATGGCTCTCGAGCAGTATGTGAAAAATGGCGTTAAGCATTGGCCCCGAGCAATCCGCCACGCATTACTGTGGGCGATAGGGGGTTATGATATTTGGGCGAATACCGGTGTCAGCCCTGCTGTCCGGCCGCAATTGGCCGCGGGTGGTGCGAACACCGATAAGGAGCTTGCGAAGCGCCACGAACGACTGTCCTTCGAGCTGTGGGTTTAATGGCACGTAGTCTCCGTTTCTGCCGACCAGACGACATGCGCATGCGTCTTTTGTCATTGCCGACCTCGCGCGGGCGCAGTTGATTCTCGGACGATCAAGCGCGTTTCGAGCTCCACTCTGGAATGTATGTCGAGCGAATTTTGGTCTGCCAAAAAGTAATTAGCTGCCTGTTCGCCCATCACTCGAGCCGGAACGTCTACTGTCGTTAGACCGGGCGTGAGGTATTCGGCGATATCGAGATTATCAAAACCAATCATCGATATGTCTTGAGGTACGCGCAGTCCTGCATCCCTGCAGCCGCGCAAAGCTCCGACGGCAAGCACGTCGCTGCCGCAAAATATCGCCGATACATCTCTATTTTGATTGAGAATGATCTTAGCTGCGGCTCGGCCGCGGCTGAATTCGTACGGCGATTCCACTACGATAATGCTGGAGCGGTCTATCCCACGACGTTCAGCCATTGCGAGGAAGCCCTCAAGACGACCAGATGCACGATCGTTCTCGCGCGTTACACCAGCTATGACTGCAAGATTTTTGTGACCGAGGTCTGCAAGGTAGTTTGCTGCCAGAGCCCCGCCACTGCGATTGTCAAAACCCATGCTGGGAATCGAAGCATCTTCCGAGAGGGCATAGGTGACGGCAAATCTTACCTTATGTTCGCGCAGCAGCTTGAGGGTTTCCTTTCGATGACAAGTGCCCACGAGAACAATGCCATCCACGCCTTTTTCAATGAGATTGCGCACAACGCGAATTTCTCGGTCGAGATCGTAACCCGTTGCAGAGTAGACCAGCGACGCACCCGCGGGCGCTAGCCGGCTCTCCAGGCCTTCCAGCATTCGAGTGAAAATCGCACTGTCTAGTGTCGGAACTATCAAGCCGATCAGCCGGGAGCGCGAGGATCGCAGCGCGCGTGCTGATCCGTTGGGAACGTAGCCGAGCTCATCAACGATCCGCAGAATGCGCTCTCTTAAACCGATCGCGACGGTTTCGGGTCGATTCAACACTCGGGAAACTGTGGCGATAGAACAGCCGGCCCGCTTAGCTATCTCCACCACGGTCGGTGATTGCCTTTGCTCCACACGAGCGATTTTTTCCACAGCCATTGAGCCTATTTCTTCCTCGCGAGCCCTTGAACGCTGCGCGTGACACCATTTGTATGAAATCGTTACCATAATACGGCGAACGAGTGAACTGAAATAATGCGCGAGAATGCCGGTTAGTTGGGGCCAAACAGGCCAAGTTCGTCATTGTATCAATATTCCTCTTGCGCAACGAAAGTCGTTCATGTAAACCTTTTCATAAATTGAGCTCATCGGGGCGGGTGCGTTCGGCATCCGGCGTTGTGTGCGAGGCAAAGCTTGGGCGGTCAGACGTAATGAGTCTGCGTTCGGGCATTGGAGAAGGTATGCAAGCGAAGAACAGGCGGACGGGCGAGGTGCCAATTGTTACGGCTAGGCAAGCCGTATCACTGATCTCCGATGGCGATTGCGTCTATTTCGGCGGTTCAGCCGGGGTCGCTATCCCGGAGCTAATCATCGATGCGCTCCGTGACATTCATTCCGAGCAGGGTTCGCCTAAGAACTTGATGCTCGTTGGTACGGTGGCCATCGGTGATTGGGCCACGACCGGGTTCAACAAATTGGCGGCCCCCGGGCTGGTTCGCCGGGTTGTGGCGAGCGGTTTGAACAATTGCCCAGCGCTTGGACGCCGGGCGCTAGCCAACGAAATTGAAGCATACACTCTTCCCCAGGGAGTCCTGGCGCAGCTTGCTCGTGAAAACGCGGCTGGGCGCCCCGGTGTAATCACGAAAGTTGGGCTCCGGACATTCGCCGATCCTCGCATTGGCGGCTGCAGGCAGAGCGAGTGCAGCAAAGAGGACATGGTTGCTGTCGTCGATATCGAGGGAGAAGAGCACCTGCTCTATAAGACTTTCCCGATCCAAGTCGCGATCCTGAGGGGCAGCATTGCGGACGAGAAGGGAAATATCTCACTCGAGGACGAGGCATATGTCGGGGAAAGCATGTCGATCGCAGCTGCAACGCGGCGGTCGGGTGGAATAGTCATTGTGCAGGTCAAGCGGGTCGCCGCCTCCAATACGCTAAATCAACGAGAAGTAAGAATCCCTGGTGTCCTGGTCGACTACCTTGTCGTCGATCCCAAGCAGCGACAGACTTATGCGACGGAGTATAGTCCGGCCTATGCGGGAAAAATGCGCGTGCCGGACGGCAAAATCGCCGCTCTGCCGTTCGACGTGAGAAAGGTAATCGCGCGCCGGGCGGCGCTCGAGTTGACCCCCGGAGCGACCGTCAACATCGGCTATGGTATCTCGAACGGGATTGCGGTCATCGCCGCCGAAGAAGGCATTTACCGCTCAGTCACACTGACGGCAGAGCAGGGGGTGATCGGCGGCATCCCTGCCCCCGGACAGGATGCCGGAGCTGGCACGAACTACGACATGATAGCGCCGCAACCGGATCAGTTCGATTTTTATGACGGCGGCGGGCTCGACATCGCATTCCTGTCTTCTGCGGAGGTTGATCGGCACGGCAACGTCAATGTGAGCCGCTTCGGCGACAAGATCATAGGTCCTGGCGGGTTCATAAACATCAGTCAGGGCGCTCGAAAAGTCGTGTTCTCCGGTACCCTCACAGCGTCGGGATTGAAGGCGTTCCCGCAGAGCGGTTCTCTCGTTATTGGGAATGAGGGAAAGGTCAGAAAATGGGTGAAGGACGTCTACCAGATCACGTTCAGTGGCGCGTTTGCGAAAGAGCGACAGCAAGAGGTCGTATTCATTACCGAGCGAGCCGTGTTCAAGCTTACGGCCAGCGGCCTGATGCTAACCGAAGTCGCGCCTGGCATATCGGTGGAAAAGCATGTGCTGCCGAACATTGAATTCGAGATAGCCGTGTCGCCGCAACTAAAGCTGATGGATGCAAGGATTTTCAAGGATGAGCCAATGAATTTGGCCGCCGGATTCCACGGTCGCGCACCGGCGTAAAGGAGAGGCCGACGTGAAGTTCGTTACAAGAGATTACGTGGACAAGGTCGAGATTCTCGCAATGAATAGGCCAGAGCGGCGCAACGCTCTGGGTGAAGATATCCTCAAAGATCTGCATGAAACGGTAGATAGGGCGGCCAACGATAAAGACGTCAATGTGATAATGCTCGCCGGAAACGGCCCCGGTTTCTCAGCCGGTGCAGACCTAAAGGATTTTTCGGCCGGCGACATCAACGACACCTTTGACCTCAATCGCCGACTGGGCGCGTTTGTACGCTCTCTCGCTCTTGTCAGAAAGCCTGTCGTCTGTGCTGTTGATGGGTTTGCCTTGGGCGGCGGCTTCATGCTCGCAGCCTCGTGCGACGTTATCGTAACAGCTCCAGTAACGCGCTGGCATTTGCCGGAGGTTTCACTAGGCTGGTTGCCCGGCTTCGGGCTGGATACTTTAGCTGCGCGCGTTGGACCGTTTGCAGCTCGCTCCTTGAGCTGGAGCCCGACCGCGATCGACGGCGTGGAGGCTCACAGGTTGGGGCTGGCTGACATCCTGTCGCTTCCAACGGAAACTGCTCGCGAGGTGGCGCTTCGCTACGCCAAAAACCTGGCGGCAATGCCGGCTCACGCGGTGCTGACCACGAAACAATTCTTTTCAACATCGGTGACCGCGAGAGCAGAAGTGATGGATGACTTGGCCAATCGCTACTTCGCTCAGGACATCCTCCATGAGACCGCACGAACGAGTCTGCAACGCTTTCTCCCGAAGAAGACCGCCGGCGCCGAGGTTGTTCGCAAGGAATGATTTGAACCACGTTCCCGAGTTTCTCATCTTCGTCGAAGCGCCTGTTGCGAAACTTTGCTGTCAGGAGGCTTGGCGATCGAGCGGCTCGCAATCCGACCTGTGTTCACCACCGATGATCAAAAGGAGGGCATGGTTGCCTTCGTCGAATGGGCCGCCGCCATTCTCCAGAGGCTGACGCACGGGCAATACTCAGATCGCCCATGACTCAGCACTCGTCTTCGCGGCAGCACTTCACGGTGCTGCTTGTGCCGAAATGTAAACGTTTTCAACAAAAATGGAGGGAAGGAATGACCAGTATCGTTGAGCCCATCGCTTCAGCCGCGCAGCAAACCGTGCCGCCGGGTGCGTCACGTGAAAAACAGGTTGCTACTCGGAGCATGACCATTGCCCTGGGGGGTGGCGTAGCGCTGGAGTGGTACGACTGGACCGTCTACGGAATGATGGCGTCTTTTCTGTCGCCACTCTTCTTTCCTTCCAGCGATCCCACGACCTCGCTGCTCGCCGCACTTGCCGTATACGGCGCCGGCTTCTTCGCGCGACCTGTGGGAGCAGCGGTACTCGGTCCTATTGCCGACCGCGTCAGCCATAAGCGGGTGATGATGATCTCCATCACCGCAATGGCCTTGTGCTCGTTGCTAATTTCGGTCCTGCCTGGCTATAGCGAGCTTGGTGTGGCAGCGGCGGTGATATTGCTGCTCGTTCGGCTCATCCAAGGGCTCGCCACCGGCGCTGAAGCGGGCGTTGCGAACTCGATTGCGATCGAACTTGCCCCACCGGGCAAAGAGGGACAGTATCTTGGTCTGATCAGTGGCACATTTATCCAGCTCGGCGTCTTCGCATCCAGCTTGGTCGCCTTTCTCGTGAGTGCCTCTGTAGCTCCCGAAACAATGCACGGATGGGCTTGGCGGCTGCCCTTTGCCTTCGGCGGAGCACTCGGCTTGCTGATCATCTATTTGCGGAGCAAACTGCCGGAGACCTTGATCAAGCACGCCATGCATCGCGACGAACTGTCGCGAACTCAGGAGACCACAGGCGACGTGTGGAAGACGCTCTGGAGCGTACGGCTTTCGCTGCTCGCTGTCATCCTGGTCGTCGGAGCGGTGCAGATCGCGAATTATGCCTGGAATGCAGGTTTGCCAAACCTTGCCAACGGGGTGTTCAAGGAGAACAGCACCTGGGTGTACGGGATCACGACTCTCATGGGCCTGATCTGGATCGTCACAGCCCCCTTGGTGGGCGCCTTTGCAGACAAGATCAGACCCTCACGCGCATTCACGCTGCTGCGGCTGCTGCTCGTCGCGTGCTTCTTCCTCACGTTGGCCTATTCCGAGAAGAGCATTTCCACGTTCTTCTTCGTGATGGTGTTTGGCGGCGCAATCGTCGGCTTCAACATGGCGCTCTACAACTTCATCGCAACGACGCTGATGCCACGTGCGGTGCGTACGACCGGTATCGCCGTCGGGTATGCGCTCGGGGTGTCGCTGTTTGGCGGAACATCACCCTATTTGCTGGTGTGGTTGCAGCATGCGCAGATGGCCTGGATGTTTCCCGTCTACGGATCGGTGGTCGCGGTGCTGAGCGTTGCTATTTATCACGTCGCGAAAAAGCGAGGCCACGTCTACATCGGCGAGTGATGTGTTAGCTGCTCCGCGGAGCGCGAGAGCTTTCTTGGGAGAAACTATGTCGAGAAGCGACTTCTTATCCGCATGCGAGCGGATGTTGGTGCGCATAGCGCAAACGCGGGATGCTTCCACATCAGGCCTGCCGCATTGGGCCCGAAGCGGGGATGGAAAATGGACGTTCACGTCCGATGGTGATTGGACCGGCGGAGCGTTCGTCGGCCAACTTTGGCTCGCCCATTTGGCCGATCCGCTACGCTTCCCGATATCTGACGCGCATGCTGCGCTGGCCAGGATGCTGCCTCGCGCCGAGCGTCGGACGGCCTTCAAGGGCTTCGGCTTCTACCACGGTGCGGCGCTTGGAAGTATCCTTTTTGGTGATGAAACGGCCCGTGATGCCGCGCTCACGGTAGCTAGGTCTCTGGAGCAGATGTTCGACCCGAAACTGGGCTTGATCCCGCTAGGCGAGGATGCTGAGGAGGCCAGCGCGGTGGGTATCGCCGAAAGCAGCATCGACTCCCTTCAGGCCACCGGCCTGCTTTACTGGGCCGCGGACCAACTGAATGACTCGCGGATGGAAGAGGTGGCCAACGCACATATGCGGAAGGTATTGGAGCTCCATGTGCGCCCAGATAATTCGGTGATCCAATCCTCGACGCTAGACCCGCAAACAGGGAAGGTGCTGAGAACGCATACGCATAAGGGACATAGTGATGTTAGCACTTGGGGACGAGCGCAGGGATGGGCGATGCTCTATACCGCTCACGCTGCCATGGTTCGTCCAAAGCAGGCCTTGTGGCGCCAATATGCCGTGCGCGTACTGGACTGGTGGATCCACCACGTTCCCGCGGACCTCGTTGCGTACTGGGACTTCGATGACCCGGCGATTCCGGCTACCAGCAGGGATACTGCGGCGACCGCTATCGCAGCGGCAGCATCCTTGCGACTTGCGTCCGCACTCGGACCGGTTGATGGTGCCAAGTACCAGGACTTCGCGGAACGTACCGTGGCTGAGTTGGCGTCGCGATATCTGACGCCCATCGGCCCCGCCGACCAGCGGCCGCTTGGAATGCTCACTGGCGGATGCTTCACCCGAAATGCCTCCGCACGCGATATCGACACGGCGCCAGACGCAGAACTAATTTTCGGTAGCTACTTCCTGTTTGAGTCTCTTGGAACCCTTACCGGTCTCGTTCCTATGGGCCGGATCTAGTAGGACGGGCTGACTACGTAAAAAGCGGGTGAGGATGTGGCAGACCACGACCAGCCCAAGCGAAGAACTCAATTCTGACGCCGGTAAATGCCTTGTCGAGCACAAATTGCTTTGCGGCCTTGGTTCGCTGGCCTGGCGAGCCTCGAACCGATGCAAGGAAGCGGCATGCCCTTTCGCCTTTGGATAGAATTACAACGTTGCCGCAAGTCTTCTTTGTCAGTGTCTATGCGGTGGCTGGAGCGTCTCTGTCCACCGAGATCGCGAGTGCCGTGATCAAGCGAGGTGCGGTAAACCGACTTTTCAACTAATCAGGCTCACAAACAGCGGTCGTGGGAAAGGAGCTTCAGCGGCCGATTTAAACGATGACAGGCTACTCGACGCAAGCCGGCCGGGGCATGAACACGCGGTTCGAGCCGGCTCGCTAGATGTCGCCGGACCGTCAGTGCGCACATTGTGACCTGAGGACGTAGACCTCTAGAGGTGCTCGAGAGGAGGTTTGGAATTGCCAGAGTCGCACAACGAAACGGTCCTACGCGTGGACTAGACGGTTGCACTCCATGGTTCACAAAGCCGCAATGGAAATCGACAAAATCGATGCTCGTCTTCTCGATCTGGTTCAATGCAATAATCGTCTGAGCAGTGAAGAACTCGGCGCGAAGGTGGGCTTATCTGCATCCGGAGTTCAGCGCCGACTGAAGCGGCTACGGAAGGAAGGCGTCATAGAGTCTGACGTTTCGATCATTTCGCCGAAGGCGGTCGGCCGGAATGTGACTATGCTAGTAGCCATTTTCTTTGAGCACGATCGCGCAGACATCATCGACCGCTTTAAGCGGGGTGTCCGCAAGATGCCTGAGGTCATGAGCGGCTTCTACGTTACCGGCCAAGCCGATTTCATCCTTGTAGTAACTGCAAACAATATGGAGGAATACGAGCAGTTCACCCGGCGCTTGATAAGCGAAAATCCAGATATAAGGCGCCTTGAGACTGCCGTCGTCTTGGATCGCATCAAATCGGGCTTCACCTTACCAATGGGACGTCTGGCATGCTGGTAACCTATCTTATAGTGCCCGTGACGGACGTGACCTTGCATGAAGCAACATTTCTTTTGCGCGCTCTGGCAGCGGTTTAACAATGATTGCGGAAGCTTGGTCAGGTGTCCATGCGGACTGATTCGAATGAGGCCTTTTTTCCTGCATATGCTCGAGGCATGCTCCTCAATGCTAAAGCCGGGCTCTAACCCGCCAGGCCCTGGCGGACCTCAAAGGCCGCTCCACAATTGATCAGTGCCAAAAGAGTTGCTCTAATCAGCGACTGCTTTCAGTGCTTCCACCAAGAGCTTATTGTCTGCTTCAGTGCGACATGCGATGCGCAAGAACCGTCTGCCATTTTGGAGCGTCTTGCCGCCATTGTGCCTGATCAATATGCGTCTGTCGTTTAAAAGCCTTGAGGCGATCACGTCCCCATCCGGCCAGTAGGGCGGCAGTTCGCAGAACACAAAGTTCGCGTCAGGCTTTAGAACTCTCATTCCGTCGATGCTGCGCAGGTCTGCGTATAGTTTGTCTCTGTCGCTGCCTACCCTCATCCAACTCTGCTGTGCCGCGTGCGCGAGGTGAGGGAGCTTGCTCAGAAAAAACTCGCCAAACGTATTGACATTCCACGTGGGGAGCGCCGCTCTCATCTCCTTTATCATCTGTTCATTTGCGGATGCCGCATACCCGATCCTCAAACCGCATGTCCCGTAGATCTTTCCCAGGCTCTTGAGAACGATCACATTAGGAAATTCGAGCAAATGGTTTTCCAGGCTCGCACTTCGTCCGACCTCACTAAATTCAATGAATGACTCATCGATCAACAGGAGTTGCTGTTGAGCTCGAAGCGCGGAAGCGAGATATAGCAAATCGGGATAGGGAACCATCCGCGAAGTGGGGTTATTCGGCGATATCACGATGGCCGCGTCGACAGCATTTGTGCGCGCAAATGCTGCATAACGTTGCACATCGAGTTCAAAGTCTGGCGATGGCAGGAAAAAGCGTGATAACCGCCCAGGCAGAGCGGTCGTCTCATAGGGATTGAAGGTTGGGACCGGGACAGCAATCCTCATACCCAGTCGACCAAGGAGGATGGGAATCAGTTCAGCCACGCCGTTGCAAACGACAAGGTTATCCGCCGGAGTCTTCACCGCATCCGCAAGAAGTTGGACCATTTGCTCATTAGGAGAGGGATAGCAGGTAATAAGCCTCGGCAAAGCCTCCCGAAGTTCGTCAAGGAACCCTTGCGGCGGAAAATAAGGATTCACCAAAAGGACGAAGTCGGTGATGTCATATTTCCAATAGCCGCCCGGGAATCGGTTGACGAGATCAGGGACGCCATCAGGTTTGAGGGGTACGTCGACTTGTGCTGGGGTGTTCATGACTGTGCTGAACTGAAACGTCTCAGGGGCAAGGCAGATTCCGAAAAGGATCGCGAGCTCTCGGCGTCAAGCATCGAGCAGTGCCCATTCGTGCGGAAATGTGCCCGACAACAAGTCTGGTACACACTGCAGTCGGCAGATTCCACTCATCTATGACTTGCATGGTACTGAAGCTGGCAACACGGAGAAGGGCAGTCGCTGAATCATACTTCTATCCACACTCAAAAGGAGCGACTAGCTAAAGCCACCGATGATGCGACGGCGAAGATGCTTATTGCCGTATACATTGATGCGCTGAGTGGTGGCACACGAACAGGCGCGACATGCGCCAAAGCGAGCAGCAAGAAGCCGATGTTCACGACGTCGGAAAACGCTTCAGCAGGAATAAGAGGCTTAAGAAGAAATAGAAGCGCCAGGAGCGGCACGTCGTACGACAAGGGCAGGCCCAAGAACCGTCCATCGCGCGACCTGCCGAAGTTCGCAAAATAGCTAAGCCTCAATGCTCCAGCCAGCAATAGCGTGGTTGCGGTCGCAAGGGCGAGAAGTGAGCCTTGGCTGACTTGTACCACAATTACCGCAGGCAGAACGGCTCCATAGACGATATCCGCAAACCCGTCGAGGCTCGCTCCCATCTTTGCAACATTTGGATCGCGACCTGTCGTGCGACCTGCCACAAACCCGTCGAGATGGTCCGCTAGAACAGCCCAAAGCGCTACCGCCACAGATAGCTCGAGCCGCTCCGATAGCGCAAGAAACAGACTGGCGGAGGAAAAGAGTAGCCCCGTAACAGTTATGGCGTTCGCTGGATCCCATAGGTATTTTAGCATTGGACTCTCACCTCGTCTGCAAATCACGTCGCGGCGCGTACGCGTTCGTTCGGCCCCTGAAAATGCGTTCGGCAATTTGCAGATCCTCAGCATTGTCAATTTCGTACCAGCTGAGACCATCGCATCGCGCCGCTGAGAGACGCAGATCTCGTTTTTCTATCAGATACCCAAAAAGTTCTTCGGTATAGGTTTGCCTGGCTCCGGCGGAGATGATATCGTCCAGCGTGGGAACGATCGTAGCCTTGAGCGTCGGCGCTGAAAGACGCAGCAGGTTCATCGTCTTGAAAAGCCTTGGACCATTCGCAACCAGATCTGATGCGGTTTGCTTCAATCGAAAGCCTGTGATGAACCCGTTCTGCGACAGCAGAACGGCTGATCCTTCCATTGAATCATCGAAGGGAACGACTGCAGCCACGTCGGTCCCGCCGCAGCCTATCAAGTAGCGTAGCGCATCCTCTTCGAAAAAGACGTCGCCTTCGAGCAGGAAGCAGTCTCCGCAGAGAAGAGCGTCGCGCGCCAGCCACAAGGAATAGGCGCTACCGGTGCGCTCAAAGACGGTCGACTCGACATATTTGATGTTGATCTGGCCGAATCGGCTGCCGCAGGCATATTGAATGGCGTCTTTGCGGTAACCCACGACGATCGTGACCTCTTCCACGCCGACAGCTTCCAGATTGCGCAGAGCGTTGTGGAGAATCGAAGTGCCGTTGACCTCGACCAGCGGCTTCGGTCGCAGATCTGTCAGAGGACGCAGGCGAGAGCCGCAGCCAGCGGCGAGAATGACGGCGTTCTTGGGAGCAACGGTCACCATTTAGTTCCTTTTCATCGTGCCGCTAAGGTGAAAAACCGACCAGCTTTTCGCCGCGGCCTACGCTTGCTGAAGCGACTTCAGGTTCGCTACAGCCATTGGCCTGAAGCCCAAGCGTGAGAGCAGGCAAACGGTCCCGCGCCGGTCCTTCCAAGAAAGGGAGACCTCGGATCCGGCGCCTCAAGCTGCCCGAGATGCCAAATCCGCATTCCGGGTTGAGTGAGGCTTGCTACGTCATCTGAGAACATGTCAGGCAATGACCGACATTTGGGATCGCAGTAGGACCTTGCCAATTAAAAGGAAGTCAGGGACGTAAAGGCCTCGAAAATGAATCATGATCCTGTTTCGACGAGGCCCTGTTTGCGGTTCAACATTGGGCCGCAGTATTCCGCTTCCGCACGTGCGAGTTCGTCGTATTCGAACAATTCGAAGACTTCCTCGAGTGTGGCAATATTTGGTTCAATGCTCGCGGTGCTTTCCTCAGCCATAATGCGACGGCAGACTTCACGCATTGCCGCCATTGCCGCTCGCATGGTGTGGTTGGCCCAAATGACCGTGGAGACGCGAGCTTCACGGTATATAGAGATCGGTGTTCGGTAGTATTTCGTTGGAACGATCACGACCGGCAATCTGTTCTGCCAAGCGCGAGTGAACGAAAGGATTTCGTCCGCGGTGCTCCTTCGCGAATGAATGATGATCGCATCCGCTCCCGCGTCGGCATAGGCGTGAGCGCGCGAAAGTGCTTCGTCCATCCCATGCCCGGCGATCAACGCCTCGGTCCTTGCCACGAGCACCAAGTCGTCCGCGGCTGTATCCTTCACTGCCCGAAGGCGGCCAGAGAACTCGTCGATATCGGCGAGCGGATGCCGATCCCCAACAAACGAGTTCAGCTTTGGAAAACAACTGTCCTCGATCGCGACCCCGGCAGCTCCACGCTGACGGAGCTTGCGGGTCACCAGACGCGCATTGTTGAAGTTACCGAAGCCGCTATCTCCGTCAACGAGCACTGGCAATTCGCTAGAGTCCACGATCCGCTCGACCACGTCTACGATTTGGCTCCATGACGCTTCGTTGGCGTCGCGATAGCCCAGGGAGCAGGCAATGGACAGGCCCGATGCCCAGAGGCCTGTGAAGCGTGCGCGTTTAGCGATCGCGGCAGAGAGACCATCATGCGCTTCCATGAGAAACGATAGCTCTCTGCTGTCGCAGATTTCAGCACGCAAGATCTCAGCAAGAGAGGAGCGGGTAGATTGATGAATGGCGTCGGCGAGGACGCCTGAGGATTGATCTTGCATGCCGATTCCTTGGGATGACGGAGCGCCTTGTGTCGACGGACGATTTCATCAGTCGATACGTGACATGCTGCGTCGTCTAGATCAATTGCGAGGGTTGGTAGTTGACTTGCCTTGGACATATTTCGTCCCGGAGTGCCTCAGGAAAGTTGGCTGCGCTCGAGCATCGTTGGGAGGGCTCAACTCGATAAGCACCGACGGTGGATGCGGCGATAGAGCACATGCATAATCGATATGCATTCGGTTGCGCGCGCCGCGACGATGGCATGCCGACATGAGCGCTGTCTCGCTGTCGACTAGAAGCGAGCTATTCAGCAAACTATTGTTGTGGCGGCTGATATGCTCTCGGTCTCCATACAGACTCGCGACATATGACGGTCGCAACGGTCCGCATGAATGTCAGCACCCACCACAAGGCAACTACTGAGTCGAAAGATGGTACTTGATGTACCTCGACGCGTCGACGGATTGGGCCGATCAGACGGCAGCGTCATGCATCATGGTTTGCTCCTCTGGGTGGTAAGCTCGCGCGCACCCTTCAAAATCGCCAGCTCTGCGAGCCGGGCTGAGGCGATCTTGACCCATGAACTGAAATTGGCGGCACGCGACGCCCGCTAAGGGGCGACGTGAGGCGCTGGCGGTCACGCGCCGCCAATTTCACTGGCCAGCCTTACTGCCCTGATTGCAAAACTGACCAGCCCACTCCCGCTACAGTGAGAGAGCGAGCGTGGTGCTGAACTGTATCTTCGAAGCAGCCTGCGGAGTACCCACCAGAACTGGTTGTTAATCGACACTTGGATGCGAGGCCGGATGACAGCTCCGAGAAGCCACTGACGCAATTCGTCCAGAACGAATTGGACCGGTATCGCTCAAGGCATGCGTCTTGCCCGCAACGGCATAGATGTGCGCACTTGCTGGATTCGCGACTTTTACCCGTAAAATGATCATCGCTGAGGAGGCAATCTATGATCCACGCTCACCCAATGATCGGCTGTTGCTCAGTATGAAGCCACCATGAGAAAGTTGGAGTTGTCGATCTTCCGAGAACGGTCCGTCGAAGGCGGGCGGCCGAAAGCCGCGACGGGGCGAACTCCACTGATCGTCTCCGTCGGCTGCGTGAAGACGGATGACGACCATATCCAGAAGGGTTCTGGTCGACGCGTCCAGGACGGCTTCTTGTTCGTCTTGTGCAAATTAGCGGAGCTGCAGCATTCCAGCAAGGCGCTGCTTTGATGCCAGTGATCGTACAAGGTCGCGGTAAACGCCCGATCGGATGAACGTCACCCGCCTGTCACTGCGCGACAGGCTGACGTGCGGTGCGTGCGCTGGCTGTTACTCGCTTTTGGCTCAATATGCACGCGTTGATGGACGCCCTCCTTGTGACTGTTGCTGAACGTGCCGATCTCGGACGTGCAGCGACTTCATGGTGCGCTCGGCGATCCGACTTCCTGCTTGGGCCGAACGCATGGCAGCGCCGTCGTCGACTTGCGCCTTTCATGATTAGATCCGAAGGTGAACGCCGGAGTCTCCGCCCGCTGAAGCTAACGTGCGATCACCGTTCGCGGCGGCCAGCGCCACCTTCTTGAAAATCGGTGTGTGGTTCCGACGCGCTCTCCCGCTCATCTTCTCCCCAAAGTCGGATGTCAAGCATGCTCTCCGTCAGGTAGAACCCCGCTGATCGGGCTGTTCAGATTTGTGGCCGGCTCTGTTTAAACCATTTCCTCGGTAGTCCAATGTAGTAGCCGCGCCTGCGAAGCTCTGGCTCGGACCTGTTGAGCGTTTCGCAAATGGATTTCACAGACGCGCCTGCATCAACAAGCTCGCGCAGCAGGTCGTCCTCTCGTTTGGTCCAGCGAGAGGAGTGAGGAATCAAGTTCAAGCGAACTCCTTCTTTAGATTTGTAGTATTCTCGAGAACAGTTATCCTCCGGCCAGGCACTGGGGGGCCTCAGCCGTGCTAACCGCGTTGACAAGCGTTGTCTGCGATCTACGCTTTTGAGCTCTGGAAGTCACAGTGCAGTCTCAACTCGGATGGCGAGATTCGCGGCTCCCTCGTCCCTGATATGTGTGCCGGTTTGATTGACTCGCTGGGGCCGTGCGGCGATGGGAACGCACGTATCGTTGGGCCGCATCAGATTGGCGAGCAACGATTTGGGCCACAAGACAGCGCCGCGTTGGCCCTGATCGCGGCCACAATCGCATTTAGATCAGCCGACCGAGCCGGGAACGCCCATGGCTGAAAGCAGCTCGCCGACTCAACGATCTCGCCGTCAGCGCCTTCGATCCGCTTATGGGAAATAGCCAGTCTTCGTAGAGGCCAGCATGAGCCGCGCAATCCTCGCAATATCTTGTCCTGGCGGCGCTCAGGATCGCCAAGATGCTGTGGGAGTTGGGCTTCGGAAACGATGCTCGCGGGGAAGCAACAGCCGGTCCATGCCATTAACGGAAGTCCCAAAGCTGCTCCTCGCCTGTCCTGGTTATCGTCGACCAGAAAAAGAATACCAGGGGAGCGGTTCCGTGGATAGCTATACGTTGGCATAGCTGAAGCTCCGGCAGGTCTTCTGCCAAAGAGATTTTGAGCCGCTAGGAATCAGCCGCAGAAAGCCAGTTAGACGGACACTCGACTTGTTAACTGATACAATGAACTCCCGCGGTGAATGGCTCAAAGGCTTTCGCGGGCACGACAGTCGCTACTCCGCGCACCAGTGCTCGAAGCTCGCAGTTCTCCCCTCGAGGTCTTCAGAGTCTCGACCAGGTCCGTCGGAACGTCGCCTGAGGCCGCGCTGTCGGCGTCGGTCTTCTGGATCCAGTCGTGCTCGGACCTGACCTCCGGTGAAAACTTGTTTGTGGTTTTGCTTGTCATGGCTCCATTCTCGCAGGACCGAGCCTCTGACAGACCCAGGGCGGTTCGAAGCCGGATAAGTGATCGGACCGAGAAGCGAACCGTCCTGTATTGACGAAGAACCCCGACGTAGCTAGCACTTGCGCATTTTCGCCCGTACTAAGATCGCGCAATCACCTTGCGCAAGAACCGGACAGTCCGCCGACAGCGCAGGCGCACAACCGTATGTTGAGGCTTTATGTTCTGTTACGCCGCACGATCGACCAGGCAGCGCTCGCAGTCAGCCGAAGCAGACAGCCGAGACCTGAAGTTCGATTTTGCCAAGGGCATGCTCATCATCTTGGTGATTAGCGGACATCTAACACAGTACGTCATCTACGGAGATAACGGCTATTGGTATTCGCCGTATTTCAAGTCGATCTACATGTTTCATATGCCGCTCTTTATGGCGATAAGCGGATATCTATCGTCGAAAGCTCTCCTGCGAAAATCGCTCGCGCGCAGCGTCAGCGAGCGTGCGATGCAATTGTTGTTGCCAACGCTTTTTTGGTGCACGTTGATGGAGACTGCTAAGTTGGCCGCCCTCAAGTTGGCCGGAGCCTCGTCTTTGAACAGCGTAACTGGCGGGCTGTCGGACTTTGCCATGGATCTCACCGGCTCATATTGGTTCATATGGGCAACATTTGCTTCCTTCCTTGCTATCAGGCTTCTTCTGGCGGTTTGCGGTCGCTCATCGACGTGGGTCATATGCGTTTCAGCAATCGTGGTTGCACTGGTGCCCGTGACATTTTCGATAGTGCCTTTGCTAAGATACACTTATCCGTTCTTCTGCCTAGGATTCTTGTTCGCTCAATCGAGCGAATGGCGGACGCACATAATCTCACGTCACAAACTTCTCTTGAAGTTCTCACTCGCTGCAATTACTTGCGCGTGCTATCTTAGCTGGGGCAAAGAGACTTATGTCTACAACAATCTTGTTCTAATTCACGATACAGCGTCCGCTAAGCAAGTATTTCTCATGTTTCTCGGCTCTGCAGCGGCTTCTGCAATCGTGATGGAATTAGTGCTGCAGTTCTGGAGCTTTGGCTGTCCAAATCGAGTGGCTCGCTTTGTTGCCGTTGAGCTTGGCCAGGGCACGCTGCTTCTTTATCTGATCCAGGGAGCCGTTTTTCGTCTTATGGATTTGATCCCGTTAGGAGAGCCATGGGATTTGTCGATCAGAGTCGCCGTCGCCGGCATGCTCGGAATGGGGATTGTTGTGATCGCCACGACAATTCGGCGGATTGTGCAGGACCTTGGATGGGTGTCCTGGATTGTTCTCGGGGCGCCGCCTCGCTCGCGTTGCTCAAAGCTCAATCACTAACCAACTGAGCCCTCTAAGCCTCGTCATTGCAAATGAACAAGTCTCTATGCGAAGCCGCACGCGGAGTGGAGCAAACGCTATCATCGCCGATTAGACATTCCATTCCTGTCTCGCGAAAGAGCTTCCATCAAAACTTGCCCACCTGCACTTGGCCGGCACTTGCTGGTGCGAGGCTAGCGAACTGATCATTCACCGGCATCTGTCGATTCCTGACGGGAGGCGTCACATTTGGCGGTCATTTCATCGCATCCTCGTGCTGAGTCACCCACATGAGGGTCCGCTTCGGTAATCTTACGGCCGCTCATAGAGATGGCCCACGAGCCGGCCAGATCACGAAAGTGCTCGCCATCGCGCTTAAAGCGCTGCGTTTTATGTGGTCCTTCGGGCGCCAAGCCGGCACAGCCCAACACCGCTGAGCAGCAGCAACTCATTCGGTGATGCCAGTCCTCTCGTTGCAGGGTCCTAATTGATTGCGGTTCTCTGTCAGCTTCGGCGCTTTGGCATCGATCGCGCTATTAAAGTTTGAGTCGGAGAATGCGGACAGGGGGTGTCCGGATCGGCGTTGAACGTCGAGGCGGGGCACAGAGTTTTATGGGGCTGTCGGGATTTTGATCGAACACGTACGTGAGCGATGAAGCGTTTGATTCGGTCATGACCTTGAAGTATACGCCAGCCGACCGTGCCGAAGGAAGATTCATCGTTATTCCCGGGTACGAAGTGCTGTTGCCGTTCGCAACGCCAACGGCTTTGCGGTCTTATAAATGTCATCTTGCGCAAGCCAGTAGGCGACGGCCGATCTGGCCAAATTTCAGCTCGATACAAAGTAGCGTCAAAGATGCGCGCAGTAGGCACGAGATAGTCGATGATAGGGCGTTTTCGCGATTGGACACTGTTGTCCATAATTGGCTCCGTGGCGCTTTGTCCGTCCGCCCAAGCGCAAGACCGCCGCATTGTCGCCGAACCCGTTGCGCCTCGTACTGTCTGCGATCGTCCGGTGGCGTCGGGGAAAAACGATACGGCCAACTTACAAGACGCCATCGACCATTGCCCCGTCGGCGAAGCGGTCTATTTGACACGTGGCGACTTCCTGTCGGGGCCACTCGAGATGAAATCAGGCGTGACTTTATGGGTCGGACGCGGTGCCACGCTAATCGCGATCGCTGAACCAACGGCTTATGACAAGGGTTGGGGGCATTGTGGTCGTATCGCTGGCAAAGGCGACGGTTGCCGGCCGTTCATTAGCTTTTCCAAAACGCGGGGCGGCGGCATCTATGGCGCGGGCACTATCGATGGCCAGGGCGGCGCGCCTATGGCGGGCAGCGACCAATCTTGGTGGCAGCTGGCACGTCGCGCACAGGCTGAGGGAGGCAATCAGAACGCGCCGCGTTTGATCCAGATCGACCATGCGCAGGACGTTACCCTGTACGGTGTGACCTTGCGCAATGCGCCAAATTTCCATGTGGCGATGAACCAAGTCCAGGGAGCCACCTTTTGGGGCCTCACCATCGATGCACCAGCCGACGCCCGCAACACAGATGGAATTGATCCGGGGGCTAGCCAGGACGTCACCATCGCCCACTGCGTGATCCGGACTGGAGACGACAATGTCGCGATGAAGGCGGGCGACAATGGTTCTACCCGCAATATCTCCATTATCGATAACTATTTTGGCTGGGGACATGGGCTATCGATTGGCAGCGAGGTGAACTCCGGTGTCAGCGACATCCTGGTCCGCGGCCTTACCCTGGACGGCACCACTTCAGGCCTGCGCATCAAGAGCGATGTCAGCCGAGGCGGTCTGGTGGAGCGGGTGACCTATGAGGATGTTTGTCTGCGCAATAACCGATGGCCGATCATCTTTGACACAAAATACGATTCCCGCGCGCGGGGTGATCGCATTCCACTCTATCGCCAAATCGTTCTGCGTCATGTCCGCGGCAACACGGGGATGCTGCTGATGCGCGGGCTCGACCGGTCGCATGCTCTCGAGATTACTCTGGACGATGTGCGATTTGCCGATTCCGCGACCTGGTACATTGAGAATGCAAATGTGACGGTAGGACCGTCCGGGGTGTCGCCGCCGCTACCCCATGGTCGAGCCGAGGCTCCTTTGCCCGGCGGACGGGAGAGGTGTGCAAAAGCATTCCCCACCCGGTAGAGAGCAATTAGAACACAGTGGTACCGAGCACTATCTCGAAACTTCCGGAACCATGCGCATAGAAGCCCGAACTCGGCAGCACTGAAACTGAAACTGCTGCGCAGCAGGTCGACGGGGTTGCACGCTTGGTCGCTGCAGATCACGACGAGTCCGCGTAATCAGCTGCGCGTTCCATCACGTCGAAACTGCTTTGATGAAAATATGACCACGATGAAAGCTTACGTGTTTTCAGCTGCCGTAATGGCTGCGTGTTTCGGTCTTCCGAAAACACTCGCTCAGCCCTTATTGGTCTCACAATCGAACGATATGGCCTATCACTCCGTACAGGCAGCCATAGATGCACTACCCGCGCAAGGCGGCGGTATTCTGATTGCGCCGGGCATCTATCGGGAGAAAGTCAAGATCGTCAAACCTGGTGTTCATATCAAGGGCACCGGCAAGAGGCCCGATGATACGGTCGTCGTCTATGGCGACGGCGCGCTCTATGTGGGGGGAACATCTCGTTCCGCGACGTTGGAAGCGTCCGGAGACGATTTCCGGCTCGACAATCTAACGATTCAAAACGATTACTCGCTAGATCCGGCTCATCCGCCTTCGCAGGCTGTGGCACTGTCCATTACTGGAGACAGGGACGTTGTCACTCGAGTCCGCCTCCTTGGCGCACAGGACACACTGTTCGCCAATAAGGGGCCGAACGGCCGCTTGTCGCGACAATACTTCGCGGACTGCTACATTGAGGGACATGTCGATTTCATATTTGGCAATGCCAAAGCCTATTTCCGGCAATGTGAGTTGCATGGCATCGTTCATCAAACGGTTGTGTATACAGCACAAGGAAAAGCAGCGCCGGACGAGGACAGCGCCTTTGTGTTCGATCATTGCACTTTGACTGCCGATCCTGGAATAGGCGAAATTGCTCTTGGCCGTGCTTGGCGTTCCTTCGCTACAGTAGTTTTCTTGTCATCCAAGATGGATGCGCCGGTGATCGCGGAAGGGTGGCGCGAATGGAGCCCGGGCAAGACCGACACGCTGAGGACAGCCTACTATGCTGAGCACAAATCCACTGGGCGGGGAGCCGATTCCGCGCGGCGCGAGCCTTACTCCCATCAACTGTCCGACAGTGAGACCAGGCAGTGGTCACTGAAAATGTTCTTCGGAGACACGAGCTGGCTGCCGCATAGACATCAAAACTAATGAGAGCATTCGTGAAACGAAGATTGTGCCATCAAATGCGCTGTTCTTGATGATAATGGCTGCAAGGTAGATGATCGCGCCGGCTTTGATCGGACCCAATCTGTTACATCTCGGCGCAAATGTGAACTGCTGGAATCGAGCTCTGCTTGGCAACGATGAAAAAAGATCCAGCACTTGGTCCGCGAGCGGGAAGTTTGCAGATCACACGCATGTCTGTCCACGTTCGACCGCAGTGCTGGACGTGGTGTGCGCGACCCGCAAACGCGACAACCCGCTGTCGCCTAGGCTAATACGAAGAGGCGGCAGCGTTCTGACCGCGGGGCACTTTATTCGTGGACGAGAATACGGCCTTGGACGTGGGGTCTGCAAAGGCGCTCGTCGCTCGTACCCTCCACGCTGTGCACTGCCATTTAGATGCGGTAACTCCTGGGTTGCGCGCGGTATCTCACCCAGCAGGTTCTACACAGCACCCTCATTCCCTTGTCCCGCATGCGGAAGATCCATCTAGCCGCCGGATATCCCATGCTAGCCGGTTTGTATCGGCCACGGTCGCCGCATGCATGGCGAGCGGCTATGTTCCCGCACATCACGACATGAAGTTCGCCGATAGATACCGCGAATTGATTTAGGTCCTCGCCCTCTCTGCACTGGCGGGCGAACCTGCGCTCAATCATCCGCAGCGACGATCTATATCAAATCAGGTCGGCCCGTAGGGCTTAGAAAAATATGGACGTAGACACCAGTAAATTCAAAGCATGGTCTGTCTCCCGCGTGTGTGTGACGCTTGTTGGCTTGTTGATGTATGTTAGTCCCAGGCTTGCATAAACCCCAGGTGCCAGATGCGCGGTGTAGGTTCCCGAGATCGCTGTAGTATCGTGGTGCGCGAGATGTCCCTTCACCAGGGCAGCGTCTACCGCAAAGTTACTCCAGACTGCGTTAGTGGCAACGATAGCAATTTGGTCACTGGGCCGGCTATCGAACAAGCCTTTCGCATAAAGACGAAGCTCGTAATACTGACTGATTCTGTTCAAGTCAGGCGGCGCGTACATCACAGAGAAGCCGGCATAGACTCCACGAGATGCCGAGCCCTTAACGTCAGACTGCCAGAGTTGCCTGTCGGCAGCAACGTAGTAGACGCTGTTCTCATTAGCTCGCGGATAATTCGGATAAGCCAAGTTCGTAAAGCTGCTCGTGTTGAAACCGATGCCGGCTCGCAACCAAGTCTCGGGTGTGCCCGGAGCAGCTTTGTTCTTGTAGCCGGCCTCATCGAGCCAAAGGATGCGTGCGTTAGTCGTATCCCAATTTAGGCCGGTCGGGTTCTCGGTGATCTGCGCATACTGACCGTCTGGACTGAGCGAGCGCTGGATCGAGACCCGATTATACAGGTGATCATCAAAATTGTACTTTAGGTTAAGCGCTGGCGTGGGCGCAGCATTGTTGCTCATGCCTGCCTGATATAAGATGTTTGATGAGGGGCCCAAAACGCTTGCTGCTGCACTGCCGCCGACCACAGTCCCCGCGAACTCATTTTGATTTCTAAGGTAACCCATTTTGAGTTCGAGCTTACCGCCGAAAAGCGTCTGGTAGTAGGCAAGGATGTTGATTCCTAGCCTGTCCGGCCCGCCGGCTTCCCATGACCAGTATTGCTGCTCGGCTCCGACGATGATCTGACCATCGGGCACTCCAAAGCGGCTCAAATCGTATGTCACGATCATGAAATTCACAGTCCCAAATGTCGGATTCTGTCCCATATAGAGTTGATTAGCGACTCTGGTTCTGCTCGCATTTGGCAATTGATTGTTTATGAGGCTATTTACTGTTCCTCCCACATAACCAATCCCAACCTCTGCCAAGGCCGATCTAACGCCGCCTTTGTCTTGATCTATCGTATCGACAGGACCTGGTATAATGAGCCACATGCCTTTTTCACGAAGAGTTTCGAACTTTGCGAAGGGGGCCGCCTTTTTTTGAGTTCTCTTCCTAGCAACCTCATTCGGCTTGTCGCGCGTTGCTAGAGGCAAAGTGCTAGAAATCGTTGAGCTATCGTTGAAGCGCGGTGCTCGCGAAGCGACTTCTTGATGTATCCTCCTTCTGGTAAGCTCATTTAGGATGTCGTTTCCCTTAGGCACGTCGAGAGTTTGTGCCGACGCCGAATCCGGGATGAGGATCTTCGCGAGGAAGAGTGCGATTGGAAGCTCTCGTCTCATCGAACGTTGACGAAAGCTCGAAGCGAGGGCCGCAGTCGGCTGTGATCGAACCGACATCGCCACAGCAGTGCACGCCGGCATAGTGAACTCCGCATCTGTACCGCTGACCTCTGGATTGCGCTCCAGCCTGATAGGTCTAGAGTCAATCTGTCGTTTCGGCGTGTGTGAGGGGGCGGCGCGCCGCTGAGCGAAATGACTGATCCCCGCGAGGCACTTAGCTTGCTGGGCATCGGCCGAGCCGACCTAAAACGCGTCGGCGACCTGCGTGCCGTTCTCTTCTTTGCGGTCCTCGTTTCCTCAAGATGATGGCGGCGGGCGCTCCTTGCTATCTTCGCTACCAATACGCCGCGATGGACCCCATTCCCTTCCGCCATTCGAGCGAGGATTTCGGCTATGCCGAGCATCCTGGCCAGAGAAGGGCACTGGTTCGAGAAGGTGGTAACCTTCCCAAAAGAAGGGCACCTGTTCGAGAGGCTGGCAACCTTCAAAAAAATGCCATCGCCACGTATCTTGATCTGCTTTAGGCGTCTGCGGCGATTTCGTGGTTGGAGACCAAGCCCGAAACCAGCGACATTTAAGGCCCGCAACATCTGACAATTGGATGTCTGGCGATCGTGCCAGAACAAAAGCCATGGCCTTCCATGAGCAAGTCGAGATCGCACTTCGAGCGGATTTGATAGCGCTAAGTGCGGAGTTGGCAAATCCATGAGATCCGCTGGTGCGGCAAGATCTATATTGCATGTTGACTCCTCGACGTACGGTCCGCGCAACGTTTGTTTGGCATCCTGCCATTTGTCAGTCGCCGCCACCAATCGCCAAGGTAGGTAGTTGACTGGTTCGCGACGGCTATCTGCGGAGATCAAGCTATTGGGAGGCTCCACTAGGTCAGAGGAATGTTAGTGATATTACGATCACTCGATACAATCGCGGTGCGTGCTGCTGCTGCCCAGCTCCTCGGCGGTTGCATCTCCGCCCGGGCAACCCAATGATCTCAGGACGACAAATTTAATAGCGTTCGCGGCGCCTCAAAGTGCTAGAGGCAGACAGCTGCGGCTTAAGCTGTGCATCGGTTTCGCAAACCGAACCCTCTATCATTACTCTGAAAACTGTAGAGGTGGCGCTCGGCCCGCAACGTGACGCTCGGTCGGTATAAGGGGCACCACTGCCGCAGCCGCGTCCGCGGAAACTCTCGCCAATTTGCTGCCATAGAGCCTCAGCCTCAAGGAAACCAGGCACGCTGACGAGCGCAGGGGGGCGGCTCATGTCGGGCTGCCGCGTTTGACGGTCTTAAGCCAAAGCCCAGCGGAAAGAGTTGATCGAGGTCGCTGCAACTGTGAGCGGCTTTCTGAATTCGCCGTTCACGATCGGCTGTGCTAATACGGTGAGCGGTCAAGATAAGCGTCGAACGCGGCGGCAACAGCGCGCAATACATAACGATGCTCTCGCTTTACGCGGATTGTTCCGTGGTGGATGTCCACTATTCCGTCTTCGGCGAGCATCGGCAAGCGTCCAGCGGAACTAAGAAAAGGAACTGGATCAAATCCGTGGGCAGTGCAAATTGCCGAAACATCTACCTCCAAATAGCACATCAGGCGCTCAATTACTGCCGCTCGCAGGCGGTCTTCGTCGCTGAGACAATAACCCTTCGAGGTCGGCAGACGGCCGGCGCTGATATGGTCGCTGTAGACGCTCGTTGCGAGTTCGTTCTGGACGTAACCGTCACTGAGACGTCCGATGGCCGATGTGCCAAGACCAATCACGGTTCTACAGGTGTCAGCCGAGTAGCCCAAGGAATTGCGCCGCAAGCGACCAGCTTTCTGCGCCAGCGCGAGCTCGTCGTCCGGCAAGGCGAAGTGGTCGAGCCCGATTTGCAGGTAGCCTGCGGCGACCAGAGTATCGGCCATAGCCGAAGCCTGTTCAGCGCGAGCAGCATCGTCCGGCAGCGCCATCTCATCAAGCATGCGCTGACGCTTCATATACGAAGGAACGTGTGAGTAGCCGAAAACCGCAAGCCTGTTGGGGCGCATGGCCACCGCGGTCATAGCGCTCTGAACGCAGGACTGCACCGTCTGGTTCGGAAGGCCGAAGATGAGGTCGAAGTTGATGCGGCTTATTCCATGCTGGCGAAGGGTTTCAACAGCCCTGGTCGTCTGCGCCTCAGTCTGGGTTCGATTGATCGACCTTTGAACAACTGGATCGAAGCTTTGCACTCCGATGCTCGCGCGGTTGAATCCGGCTGCTCCTAAGGCTTCGGCCATTCGGATCGTGAACGTGCGTGGGTCGATTTCGATAGCGAGCGTCGCCGCTTTCTTGAACGCGAAGCAGCCGCGCAAGTGTGTCATCAGGGCCAGGAACTGCGCTGGCTCGATAAGGGTCGGCGTGCCGCCGCCGAAGTGTACGTCGCTCACAGGCATTGCTTGCGGCGTCTTTTTTGCAACTAAGTCGATCTCCTTGCGCAGCACCTCCAAGTAACCGAGAATAGGGGCGTCCCGCCGGGTGAGCGCTGTAGTGAAGCCGCAATACCAGCAGATCGATCGGCAGAACGGAATGTGAAGATAGAGCGAAACGGACTCGTCCGGCAGCCGGCTCAGCCATTTTTCACAAGTGTTCGCGCCGACTGTCTCCGAGAATTCAGGTACAGTTGGATATATGGTGTACCAAGGCAGCCGGCCATCGCAATACTTTTTCAGGAGTGAAGTCTGCAACGTTGCAGTCCCATGGTGCTGTAAGACTCATCTTAGTCGCGGCGCTCGCCAGCATCTTTGCGCTATGTCAATCGAACCGGCTTCAGCCCTGAGTTCCTTCGGCAGCGTGAGCGCAATCGGGCGGGAGAGAGCGAATGACTATTGAAACTAGTGGCGGGCGCACGAGCCGAGTCTTCGATGTCCGACTGGCAATCACGAGGGCTGTCTCACGGATTTGGTCGCCGGTCGCTGATGGCAGAAGCTCGACAGCGCGATCCGCAAAACTGACGGAGAAGGATGCAGGCATTTCTTTCTGAAGCCTGAAGCGCTGCGCGAGGAACGAGAGCACGTTGCCAACGTATGAGAGCTAGAGGACAACGTGGCCCATAGGTTGGCGGCCAGTAAATCAAGCTCAATCGATGAAAGCGAAGAACGCTCAGGAAGTTGCGGGAGTGATTGATATTCCAGACGGGGGTCAACGCTGTTCTGCATCGCGAACGCAAATCCCTCGCAGCCTCCGCCGCATCTGGCTGCCCCATGAAGGGCCAAGCGCATCATACAACCTGACGCAACGTTCGATTCAAGCCTCCTTGGTGCTGCGCGTGAAATACGTCAATGATAGTCCGATGAAGTGATGAGCCTCAATTCCGCCACGCTACTTGTTTCATTCTCGAGAGCGTCATCACGGATGTACTGATGATGTTGGGGTGGACCCGGCGCACTTTTTAACCCCCCGGTCGAGTGCGTCGGGGCGCCTTGGTCGGATGTCAGATCATGGACATTCAAACAATGATTGTCACTTGGGACACTCTCATGTGACGCCAGCCGGTGATCAAGCTGCACATCTTGCACAGAGCTCGGGTGTGCTTGCGTCTTGACGGCTTCTTCTTGCAACGAAACGGTCGCGCCTTGATTGGCTCGTTCTTCCAAGCAAATAGACGAACGTACCTTGGACAATCCATGAAAGGCGATCGCCGGGCGGCAATCTAGGACTGGTTATCGTTGGCAGCCTAGGCATGAAGGCGTGCCGGTACGAGGGATGCTGACAAAGACACCTATGCGATCGATCGCTGAGACCAGCCAAGGAAAATGGCTCCAGACAAGCGATGCCCGCGGTTAAGAGTCGGTTGGGCGGTTACGATATTGATATCGAAGTCGATAAAGTTGGCTTGGAAGTCAGCTTGTTGCCGCGAAAGCTACCGGCCAATAGTCGCGCCATCGTGACGCCGGACGCGATCTCTGGGACGTGAGGAGCGGCTTTTCCGCTAGTCCAGCTTCTTTGCCGTCGCGGCAGCGCGCTGACCCACTCCCTCCGTTGGCCCCTGAGTGAGCTTGTAGCCCAGAACGTCGGTCAACTTGTTCAAAGTATCCTGGCGTTCGAGTGCCGCCCACGCAAAAGGTCTTGGGGTCGCTTCGCAGCTCAGTCCAGTCTCGTCGGAGAAGTCCGAAGCTCTCAGAGACTGGGTCATATCTCCGACCGCGGCAGCAACGAAGGATCTTCGCTTGCAAGTGCCGCTTCTAGATAGGCCGCCCGCTGATCCCGCGCCTTCAGGTCGTTCTGGACGTAGAACTTGGTTGCCTTACGAGGCATATGAAGCCTCCTCGGTCATACGGTTGGCGGTTCTGATGTCCTTGCTTCCGCTTGTCTCGACCGCCAAGCGAGATAATCACAGTGTTGCCATGCAATCGAGCAATGGCATTTGCATTCCTCCGCTTCCGGAGCCAACTGTCGAAAGTCTCTGCCCGACCGACTTCGAGTACTCGTATTTAAAGCACAGCGCAGCCTCGACACCGGCCATCTTTGTGAGGCGAGGTGCAGAGCAGAAAGAGAAGGGACGCCGCACTCTACCCGACACTCGCGCTGCAAAAAACCTTTGACGACGCCACGAAGAGCCTCTGTTGATGAACGCGAGTTCAAGTGGCTTCCTGAAATTGCCACCAGAACAGGGGGGCGACAGCATACTTGGTGTTGAGCAAGAATGCTTTGCGAGCGTCCATCTGGCACGCCGCTCAAAGGAGGGTAGTCAGGTGATTGCGCCGATTCGACGGAACTGGAATCCAAGAGACTTCTTCGATGAGTTGAAACCTGCGATGTTCACGGCCGGACCAGCGACTGTGCGCGCACGCCGGAACAAGCTCTGGCCAGAGTTGTATACCGAATACGACGCGAGGCATTTAAGACAAGAATTGTCGAACCGACATCTAATCGCCAGCAGCGAAGCTGAGGCGTTCTTCAGAGCCTGGGCCGCGGATGAAGAGCGTCATACCGAGAGTTTCATCCAGATCATGGAGCTTGTCGCTGGTGAATCCGAAAGGGATCTTCGAGACAGATTGGAAGCTCGAGCGCATGATTTCTCTGCCATCGATGAATACTTAAAGGACGAATTCTCTCTGCTCGTTATGATCGCATTTGACGAGATGTGCACTTGTCGCGCCTATGCTGCGGATAGAGACTTCTATGCCGGACTTGGGAGCAATTTCCTTCGATGGCTGAGAGAGGTGGTTGCCGACGAGGCCGTTCACTCGATGAACGCCGTCAATGTTATTCGTGCCCGTTACTGCGAGCGCATCCCCGACGTCGGCGCAATTCTCGATAGCGTAATCAGCAGCGTGGGCGATGATCCGGATTATGCCGGCACTTTCGTAATGGATTACTTCGGCGGCAGTTATACGAAGAAGATGTTCGACAACTGCCGCGCCACTGTCCTGAGAAACGTCGCTAAGCCGCTGACAGCCGCAGCGACGAATTGACACGCCGGAGCAAGTGGACTGTTGAGCTTTCGTGCATCGTAGATCCGTGCCTTATTTGATGTGCTGAGCGGTCAGATTGGAGTCGGCTCACAGACGGGTCGGCGTTTCACGCGACACGCCGCAATGGCCGGTTCAGTGATAACTTGCAAACAAAGTACACGGATCATCAAATAGAAGGAGCCAATCAAGCAGTTAGGGCGAACAGCCCACCCCAATGGCACTGTCGGCTTTCCTCCTGATGTCGCGAGTCTTCAACACACGCACCCGCAGGATCTATCTCAAATCTCTCAACTCATTGTCGTTTAACCCGATTTTGAGAACGAATGGAACTGGTACGACAATTGCTGTGCTGATCCGCAGGTTTTCCCTTCCGGAGCTGCGCATGCAAAGTACCCGCCGCACCAAGAAAATCCCCCAACTGCGAGCATATCGGGGGGGCCCCCTGACGACCATCCTCCTCCGCCACGAGGGTCGATCAGCCTCAACGCTCAAGAGGTGTTCGCGCTGGAGATACCCGACTGAAGCACGTAGACGCCGCGCATCGTTCATGCATGGCGCGAGACTTGCGCGAAGGCCATCTCGGGCTGCTCATCGACCGCGCTCTCGCCGCTGCCGACGCGGTGAAGACCAGTTGCAGACTGAGGATACAGATTCGTAGGACCGCGCAGATCGTGACCCGGCTCTTTTCATGCTCGCCGGCAAACCGAACATCGACGGTGACACCGCGCTGTTGAGCTCGGCATCACGGAGCGGCTCGCCGATGGAGTGGAACTTGCCTCCGCCTGATGCAAACTCAATCGAAAGGGGCAATACCGACCTTTTGGGCCAGCCCGCTGAGGCGCCTCAAATGGATCTTTTCAGTTTCACCGAATGCGCGACGCGAACGCAATCCCTCAGATCGGTTTTCGAGCTTCTTGTGAGCTGTGCAAGCGACGAAGGCTTCAGCGAAGTCTCTTATGGAGCACTCAATTTCGCGGAGCCACTTCGCCTACCGGAGTATCCACCGCCGGCGGTGGTCGTAAAGTGGCCGCCTGCCTGGTGCGAACGCTATTTTGCGCGCGAGTACCACAAGATTGATCCGGTAGTCCGACGGACACCAATGGTTGCGCGACCATTTCTGTGGGATCAACTCGGAGAGCAATATCAACTACAGCCTGACGAAAGGCGCGTCCTGAATGAGGCCAGAGAGGCCGGTCTCAAGCACGGCATGAGTGTGCCATTGTTTGGGCCATTGGGTCGAATATCTGTCTTATCGTTTGCCTCTCGGTTCGACGATGCCGATCCTCAACAATCTAAAGGCCATCTCAACGCACTAGCCTGGCATTTTCACACCGCTTGTGTGGAGATCATACGTCCAGCGGAAGATAACTGCATTAAAAGAGTTGCCCTATCGGAGCGCGAGCAAGATTGTCTCCGGTGGGTGGCAGGGGGAAAATCCTCATGGGAGATCGGAAAGATATTGCAAATTAGCGAAAATACGGTGAACTTTCACCTCAAGAACGCGATGCGCAAGCTGGACGCGACCAGCCGGGTCCAAGCCGCCATTGTGGCGATCCGCCTCAATCTTATCTTTGACTTCCATGTAGCGTGAGGCATCTTGCTGGCATCTGATGATCGTGTCGAAGTCAATTGGCGGCTGGAAGCTGTTGAACTCAAGAGTTGATCCTAGGGGCAATCGTTCTCCCAGGTCATCGAGGAACCTCAATCGACCATGTGACTGCAGCCAATTGCGCTAGCTGCAACACGGGTCTCACTTTGCTCACCAGGCCACTCCGAAAGGGGAAGAGAAAGATGCGCTCGCCAATGGCTGTCGACGGCGCGCGTCGGGCCTCAATTGCTCGGTCCTTCCGTAGTTGCCTCAAGTATGAGTCCTGTTGACCACGATGCTGTGACTGAGGAAGACTGGCTCGATCATCAGTCTTACGCCACGCGTGGCGGCGTCGGATTGGCGGCGCGGATGAATCCTGCAGCGAGCAAGCCTGAGAGAGCATAGCCGAGGCCTGGTAGGATCAGCGTGACTCTGTAGCCAAATCTAGCCGTGATAAACCCGCTCGCCGCGAAGCCCATCAGTGCGAACGCCGACATCACCGAAGTGAGGAACGTGACATCTGTTCCGGCCTTGCCTGGCCGGGCGAGTGCAAGAAACCAGTTCGTGAATGTAACGTGCTGGACTGCGAGGGCCGCGAACACGATCCCAACGCTCGCGACAGCGCTCACGCGAACGTCGGCATAGCGATCAATAATCGCAAATGCTCCGAAACCGATGGCCATGACTGCACAGCTCCAGATCACGCCGTGATTCGGCGCCGTTCGTGCGAGGATCGCGGTGGTCAGCGGCGCAATGATAGTATACGTTAAGACGTTCGAGATCGCTCCGATCCATCCAATGTCTGCCGCGGCGAAGCCGAGATCAACGAGCCGCAACTGCACCATTGCGAACGCCAGCGCGATCCCGGCAACGCCGGGCGCTATCAATGCGGCCGTTGTCAATAGACCATTGTTGCGCAGGAAGATGGACTGGCGCTGCGGTGAGCGCGATTGGTTCTTGAAAAGGAGCGGTTCGGGGATCGCGAACACCCATCCGACGAAGACGGCCAGCAGCAGCGCTAATCCCAGCAAAGTCGGACGCCAACCGACAATCTCGATCAGCTGGAGGCAGACCGCGCCGCCGATCACGTGGCCGATGACCCGACCCCAGCCCAGCAGCGTGGCCCCGAGCGGACGCTCGCCGGGATCGAGGGCTTCGGCAATGTAGCCCAGTGTTGCGATCCGCTGTGTTGCGGCCACGCTCGCAAGAGCGAGAGAAACAAGAAAAAGCTGCACCAAATCGGTTTTCGGAGTCAAGAATGCCATCACTGCCAGCACAGTGGTCGTGACGACTTGAGTCAACAGGATCCATGATCGCCTTAGCCCCAGACGATTGAGGCTCCATCGATCCACGATGGGGGCCCAAAGAAAGCTAACAGTGAAGGCAAAGAATGCCGTGCTATACAACCCAACCAGTTGCAAGCTGGCGCCGTTCGCTCGAAGGATTACCGGAACAGCCGAGTAGATCAACGCGATCGCCAGATACTGCTGACTGGCCAACGCAACCATCCCGATATGTGGCATGTAGCGAATTGCCATCAGCCTCTTCCTTTTAAGGAGCATTTTCGCGTGTTCTCAAGGAGCATGGAGTGAATAAATAGCGGATCGGTCCAACGCAGCAACCGCGGGCGAATTACCCACAAACAATGAAGCGCCCAGGCCGACGGCGCTGATCGCATCAAACACTCCACTGCGCTCATCGGGTTTAGCCAGGCGCCGTGATGCTGCCATCTATGGGCGACGGTGCGAATGAAGCAAGCAGCGTGCCGCTTGAAAAACCATCGTCCTTGTCGCCTCTTTTGCGCGGGCGCGTCAGTTTGGGGACATCGTTATCTTTAATCCGACATTCGGGTCGTCAGCCTTGACGGGTGCGGACGGGGCGTCGGCGCTTGGGCAGCGGCTCATGTCTGTTGCGCGACTTGGAAGGCGGCGCTTAGGCAAAACGACCTGTGATGCGGGGAGAGAACTCCAAAGGAAAAGCCCCGAGCAAGGTCGGGGCTCCTTCAGCCCACCGGCAGTCTCGCAGCGCTAGAAACCCGACAGATGCGTCCCGCTCCGCAGACCAACTGCAATCAGCGCGGCTATGATCGCGCGATTGTTCGATTGACAGCTTGTAGTGGCATCTCTTTGCGCGCACATTCAATGCATTCAGTCCTCCGCTTCATGTTCCTTGACTCGGATCGGCGACGGGATGCAAAAGTGACCTTCTTTTGAAGCGAGCCTTGATATGGAGTCACCTACTCTGTTGCGGCGCTGACGCGCGCGACCACTCTTAGGCCTCGATGCGCGAGCTGTTGCTGACAATCAAAGTGTACAACTTTACGCAGCGTCAGATTCAAGCCAATTCTTTCGAAGTAAATGTTGCGCAGCAGTTACAGCAATTCGCGTTCGCGCTGCTATGACGGCGCACGATCGGGGGCCACTCAAGGAAATGAAGCTCGAAATGAAAAACTTGTTGCTTATGACTGCGAGCATCGTCGCACTCACCGCTGCGGCGCCTGCATTCGCGGTGGATCTCGCTGCACAGCCCGTCTACACCAAGGCGCCTCCTCAGCCGATCGCGGTCGCGCTCTACGACTGGGGCGGCTTCTATGCTGGCGTCAACGGGGGCTGGGGTTCGGCTCATTCCTCGTGGGATTTCGCGGGCACGACCCCTGAGGGCTCTCACGACGCAAGCGGCGGCACGCTGGGCGGGCAGATCGGCTACCGTTGGCAGATCGGCCAGACGGTGCTTGGCGTCGAAGGCCAGGGCAATTGGGCCGATTTCAACGGCTCCAATGTCAGCAGCGCTTTTCCAACCAACGTGAACCAGACAAAGATCGACGCGTTCGGCCTAATCACTGGCCAGATCGGGTATGCGATCAGCAACGTACTGCTTTACGCCAAAGGTGGCACCGCGATCGTGGGCAGCAGCTATCAGGTCAACTCTGTTTCCGCAGGCACGCAGCTTGGGAGCGCGGACACGACGCGTTGGGGCGGTGTTGTTGGTGCCGGATTCGAGGTCAATTTGACGCCGAACTGGTCAGCTGGGCTTGAGTACGACCATGTATTCATGCCGACCAGCAATGTGAACTTCACCTCCGCCGGAGGTGGAGCTTTCGGGAACGATCGCGTCCGTCAGGATTTTGACCTCCTGACCGCGCGGCTCAATTACAAGTTCGGCTGGCCCCTAGTTCTCAAATAACGATCTTCCCTTCAAAGGGAAGGAGCCCCGGCCCTGGCCGGGGCTCCTTCCCGCGCAAATCAGTCGGGCGCAACGTCACACAACGTGCCATTTGCAAAGACCAGTTCTCCATACGGCCGCGGTCGACCACTGTGCATACAAATGCGGTTAAGGCCATTCAAAGTACGTCTTATACCAATTGATCTTCGGGCGCACTGCGTGTCTACCGGAAGTTGGTCAGCTGGTACGAGCGATGGGCTAGCGGGGCGCCGCCACGTGAGAGTAGTCAGTCGACTGTGAAGAAGCCGGATTGAGCTAGGCTGGAGTTGCGAGCGCTCGCCATAACAATCCCAGGAAAAGGCCCAAGAGTTCTCTGAGCCAGGCGAGGACGCGGCGGAAGTTGTGGCCCACGGCTGAGAGAATGAAGTTGGCTCCGTTCGCCTGAGCGGCCTTTGAGGTAGTAGCGGCCGAGGTGACCGTCGGACTTCAGGTGTCCAATGATGGGCGGATGGCGGAGCGACGGCGCAAGTTCGCGCTTGATGACACCGAAGACGCCGCGCGTCAGCGTTTTGTTGCGTCAATTCCAGGGCCAACTCGCGTCTGGTTCTGGCCGTGGCGCCATCCCTGGCGGCGGAGCAGAACGTGGACACGGCGATAGCCGTAGCGAACGCGGGCACGACAGATCTCCTTGATCCGATGTTCGACGGGCAGCTTGGCCTGAGCGACGCAATTTGTAAGGGTAGTCGATCAGTCAAACTTGAGTGCTGCGCAGGTCCTGCGGATCGAGACCTGCCACTCGCTATGGACTTCGTCGACCAGCTTGCGCCTGCGGCCAGGCTTCACAGTCTTCGGTGGATCACGTTCTGCAGCATCTCGTTGTCGAGCGACAGATCCGCCAGCTTCTTCAGCTTGACGTTCTCGTCCTCGAGCTGCTTCAGTGGCCGCATATCGGTCGGCAACAGCCCGTCATACTTCTTCTTCCAATTGAAGTAGGTCGCCTGGATGATCCCGGCTTTGCAGCAATGTCCGCCACGGCGACCCCAATCATGGTCCTGCTTGAGAATAAGCCATTCTGGGCGTTTTGAGGCCTTCATCGCCCTTCGCCCATCCACAGCCGGGACTCGGTGCGAAAAGCTCTAGCCAAAAATGGTCTAGTTTGCCGGCCTTAGATCATTGGAGCGTTCTGTGGAACTTGCCGGCTAGTACCTATTATACGCCGCAGCATGGATTAGCGCCCTGCCTGATCAATTCGCACAGGTATAGCGCATCGCTGACTGCATGGAAGGCCTCTGGTCGGCCATTAGCGGCCACCGCACGCGTCAGAATAAGCTTCGCGATTGTAGTCCGGTTGTCAGGTGTCTGCATAGCTGATGGCAGGGCCGCAACTGCTTGATCAAAAAGTCGGCCCAAAAACTGAAGGTCCTCAGGATAGAAAACACCAGCTTCCATGTCTGGAGGTCGGGTGGTCTGCCGTTGTCCGGCTGCAGTCCCGGCTCTCGCGCCGCTTAGGTCACTCTTCGATTGCTCTGATATCAAGGTGCTCGTGATTTTGCTCGGCAATTGAATCGGGTCGAGCGGTTTTTCCTGTTCGCAGATCAGGCCTGCAACAGCCTCGACCTGTTGCTTGATTCCATGTTTAGGGTACGGCACACCCGGATTCCAATGTTCAAAGTCCACAGCGCGTTCTCTCTCGATAATATAACATTATGTAGGGACGACGTGTTGTCACCCCGTTCACGGGTACTTGCCCCAGCCAGATTGCAGCTGCTTGAAGACACGAGGCTGTAACAGGAAACGCTGACCATCCACGCCACACGGCGGTGCCGCCGCTATCGCGGCTTGCAACCAAGTCGCGCGGCCAGAGCCGCTCTCTGGCGTGCTGATTTGTCAACCCAAATGCCATAGTGTCCACCGGCGACGCGTAGCGAGGGGCAGTACTCCTTGCTTACGTATCAGGCGTCGATTGTCATTGACGGGCTTGAAGCGTGCCAGCCGACTAGCATGGGGCACGACGCTGCATCCGAACGATGAGTTCGTCTATCTTCGTGCAACAAGCGGTGCAAAGAGAGAAATCCATTGCCATACGACCCTTCTGATCGCTGCTTCCAATCCGGCAATTGAATATGAGCATTGAGGCAGATCCGGTAAAATCGATTGTTTTTATGGTAACCATCCAGGCTGCCGATAGGCCGTGTTGGGCGCTACCACTTGGCAATATAAGAATCTGTTCGACCATCGTGCTGCCGCCGCGACCTGAACCGCACGAGGAGCTTGGTGAATCAGCGCCTTGCCGAAGCCGCTTTGTTAACGATGGAGGTCGAGGTCCCGCTGCCGCTGAATGACGTGGAGCCGCTCAGCAGTGATGCCAAAGGCTGACGTGCTGTCGAGGCGTACCTGCGATTTTCAGGCTAGGGGTACTGTCCTGGGCCACGCTGAGAGGCGCTGCCGAACGCCTGATCGCACGGGCGCGACATCCAAGGGTCAGCACTGTCGCATCATTGTGAATTTGAATGAAAGTTGCCGTAGACGGAAGTCTCTAGCAAGCTGCCAAAGCAGGTAGTTGGCACCATCCTCCTCAATCTAGTTAGGTAGAAGCGGTCGCACCGAAGTTGACGACGCACAGTTCACTCTCGAGTGCAGCATCGAAGGACAGTGGCAGGTAAAGCTTGTCAGAATGGCATTGAGTGCGTGAAGGTACCAGAATGTTGTTGAGTCCTCGCTCACGACAAGCGATTGCCGCTAGCAAAGGCCTGCTGGTGAGGCCGCTCGATCACCAACACCAGGGACGATCCGTAGATCTTCAACGTGAGTGCAGCCGACTAGATGAGTGCAGAAGACATCCGTATTTCTTGTACTGCAGATGAGGGCCGACGCACGGGAGGTTTGCGCCGTCGACAGCCGCCCAACCTACCGACTCAGGTCGATTGCTAGCGATAAATATCGGCGGATATGACGTTGAGTTGACGGGCGCTATTGATCATTTGTCGAGAGCCGAAGATCGACGTGGTCACTGCGGGTAGCAGCGTCATGAGTGACCAGGCGATTCGAGTTGAAAGAAAACCGCCGATGGTCAGCGACGCCAAGAAGTGCATTCGGAACAGACCGCCGAGGTGCGGAGCGGCCCTGCGGGTCTGTGCTAATGCGGCTGATCCCCCAGGGCAACAAGAGCGCTGTCGAGATACTGCATGAGGTGCGGATCCCACCCGGCCAGACTGCGAGGATCGCTCAACCGTGCCAGGACCTTCAAGATGGTTGAGCCGGTCAAATCATTTCCGGCGATCTCGCTGATCAGCGTGCGTGCCTCAAGCGCCACGGCCTTTGTGCCGTCGCTGCACGGATGCTCGTTCCGGTCCATACAATCGCGCAAGTCGTTGCGGATTCGCCGCCACCGCTCCTCCCGGTCGGCCGCTAGAGCGCATGTGCATGGACGAGGCTGAGGGCGTGTCTCAACCTTCGACATCGCATCAAGCGCGGCGGGTAGCTGGTCAACGCTCACTCGTACGTCACCGTCAGTCGTCATATTGCGCAAACGATCTCGCAACTGAGTGGCACGGGCGACTTGAACCTCAATCCGCTGCAGGTGCTTGCGCAATAGGTCGGTGAGAGAGGTGCGACCGTCCATCGCCCTCCGGATCTCCTGAAGTGAAAAGCCGAGCTCACGGAGGGCCCGGATTTGATGCACTCGTTGAATGCTTTCACGGTCGTACATCCGGTGACCGCCGTCGGTGCGCTCCGACGCGGCAAGTAGACCCGTGTGCTCATAGTGATGCAGAGTGCGTACCGTTACTCCGGTAGCCCCTGCAAGTTCGCCTATGCGCCATCGACGCCTTCGTGGTGTAGCTTTGGTCATGATTTTCTATTTCAAAGCCTACAACCTAACGCCACGTGAGATTCAAGCCATTTCAATGGTCTAGCTGAACCATATTGCAACTTCGGCGCACGCGAGGGGCTTATCCTGAGTGGCACTTTATCAAACGGCGGAAGAGATGGCGTCCATCAGAATTAATAGGGAAGCCAGCTCGGCTTCGCCTGCAACTCCGAGCTGCAGCACAAGCTGCGCGATTGCCGTTCGGTTTTCTGGAGTACGCATTGTTACAGGCAAGGCCGTGATTGCTCGGTCAAAAATCCTTCCCAAGGTCGAAAGCTCCTCTGATTCGAAGATGCGATGCTTTCGTTGCAACGTTCAGCTCCCTCGAGTCTCATTGTGCTAGCGCGCGCACGTGGCCAAGGTGTTTGGCTGCGCTGGGTCCAAAAGAAGGCGGACTGGCGGCGCACACCGACAATGAAGTGCATGCGCATCTAGTGATGCCGTTGTGCAACACCGTCGCGGGCGAGTCTGGCTCGAAGTTACGCGTAACCGTTCTCCGCGCTTAGTCAGCGGTGCGCGCGCACTGCAGAGTTCGAGCGTTTGAAAGTCGCAGTTTGTCTTCTATACCTTCCGCAGCTCTAATGGCGACTTGATGCCATTCCCGCGCGGCTGGGCTCGATAGCAATTTGCGATCGCCGGCACAATAGTGTCACGAGCGATCCAAAAAGGCTGCAAACCGTCGCGAGTCCGGTACCGGATTGCTTGAGGCAGTGAATCCAAGCTGGGACTGACGTGAGTTGCTTTACTTACGCGCAGAGACGGGTGTGGCAACGTCGCCGTTATGACGAACGCGGCTCGGCTAATTGCGATGCTTTGATGGAGAGCGGATCACTGCGAAGATTGGATGACAAAAGGGATTTGACTATCTGCCGTTCTTCACCCCAAGAGCCCATGCGGGAGGACTCCTGCAATAGTATCTCTCGCATCCATATGCTTGCCGGATCGGCGTTGTGAAAGGCGGGCCATTGGACGGCTTCGGTAAAGGCCGGAAGTGACAATGGCAGGTCAACAATACGCAGCGGGGTCGCTTTCTCGAAATGCTTAACCAACCTTAACGGCATTACTCCGATGCGGTCAGTGCCTGATAGCATGGGCGGGATCATGCAAAAGCTCTGCACGACAATATCGATGCGCCGCTTGAGCCCATGTTGGAGCAAGAACTGTTCTTCAATCGAGGGATTGTGTGCAAGATTCCACCTGACTGCAACCTGTCCAAGCGACATATATTCCTCGAATGTCAGCCGATGCGGCAGGCGCTTGTTCGTGCGGCAGCCTGCACATACAAGCCTTTCACCAAAAAGTGCCGCCCTCGGATGAGCACTCGACATGAATGGTTCCGGCATGATCAGAAAATCGATTTCACCTCGCCGGAGAAGCTCATCGTGGTCTTCCCTAAGCGGTAGCAATTCGAAGCTGACTGCTGGAGCGTCTCGCGCTACACGATCTACGATCTGTCGGAAAAAGATCAGGGTGACGCAATCGGAAAGGCTGATTCGGAAGCGACGACACGATTCGGCTGGATTAAACTTGTCGCGCGCAATAATGGAGAGTTGTATGTCGAGCAACGCCTTGCGAACAGGAGAGGCGAGGCTTTCAGCACGCGGTGTCGGGACAAGTGTTCGACCTCTCATCGTAAACAGCTCATCGCCGAAATAGGCGCGCAGCCGGGCGACGGCGGCGCTCATGGCCGGCTGACTGAGGTTGATGCTGCGAGCTGCGGCGGTCAGGTTGCGCGCGGTCATCAATGAATCGAGTACGACCAGAAGATTCAGATCAAGGCCCTTGAAGCGCATGCTTATCCCACTGAAGGCGCTTGGGTGGTTCTAAACACCCGCGGCATCTATGATGGTATCTATCCTCCACCTCGGCTGGCTCCCTCCGAGTGCTGACGCTGTAGAGGCGCCCGGATGCTTGATCGCTGCAAGCGGACGATCGCAGCGTGGAACTCGCCGGCGGTGCGGAACGGACCATTATGCTGATCCCGCAATCGCTCGCAGCATCACATCGATCTTTTAGACTCGCAGCAGCGCAGCTCCGGGAGTTGCGCCATCAAGGCGAAAATCCGCGAGGCGTTGTCCATGACCGCGTACGTTACTCGTGGCCCACTGAATGCGAGCCTACAACCTGACGCAGTGTGAGGTTCAAGCGAATTGTTCCGCGGGGGCTCTTGGCGACTGTCTCAACTGCGTGAGGCCACACTTGGTGAGTCCTCCGCGCCGAATGCCGTGCCAAATCGGTCGAGGCCGCCAGCGCTGCGGCCCGCCCGTGGCATTATCCGCAACGAAGCGCCATCGATGCTTGAAATGCCTTGCAGCCCTTAGAGCATGTGTGCGCTAGAAGAGCTGCCTGCGAATGTAAGGCATTGAGGGTGTCATGTTGTTGTGTTCGTGAGTTAGCTAGCAATGCCTACGATGTCGGACCGCCTCATGCGCAGAAGCCATGTTGGCGGCCTCCTGCAATATGATCCGTCGCATCCAAATACTTGCCGGATCGGTATTCTTGGCAGCAGGCCATTGGACGGCTTCGGTGAAAGACGGAAGCGGGAGCGGTGGTTCGACGATCTTCAGGAGCATTTGCTTCTCGAAATGCTTAGCCAATCTTAACGGCATAGTCCCGATGCGAACAGTGTCAACTAGGACAGGCGGAATCATGCTAAAGCCCTGAACAACGACCTCGATACGTCTCTTCAGGCCGTGTTCAAGCAAGAACCATTCTTCAATGTTAGGCCTCAGTGCTCGTCCAAACTTGGCTGCGACATGTCCCATTGACATGTATTTCTCGACAGTAAGCTGGCGTGATAGCTGCTTGTTTGTCCGGCAGCCTACGCATACAAGCGTCTCCTCGAACAGCGTCGCCTTGGGGTGCGCGCTCGACATGAACAACTCCGGAAAGACAAGAAAGTCGACTTCGCCGCGCCTGAGAAGCTCATCGTGCTCATCAGAGAAGGGCAGCAACTCGAAGCGCACGGCGGGAGCCTCCCGCGCGACACGGTCTATGATTCGTCGAAAGAACACGATCGTCATGAAATCGGAGAGGATGATCCGGAAGCGGCGGCTCGATTGAGCCGGGTCGAAAGCGTCCCGCGATATAATAGAGAGTTGAATGTGCAGCAGAGCCTCACGAATCGGGGCCGCTAGCCCTTCGGCTCGAGGAGTGGGGACAAGTTCGCGGCCCCTCATCGTAAATAGTTCATCGCCGAAATAGGTGCGTAGCCGGGCAACGGCGGCACTCATGGCCGGCTGGCTCAAGTGTATTTTGCGTGCCGCCGCCGTGAGATTGCGTTCGGTCATCAGAGCATCGAGCGCAACAAGAAGATTTAGATCAAGGCCCTTGAACCGCATAGCTTGGGTCAATCCATCATGTGGATGTGTTCTATCGAAACAATCGATTTTACCTGACCATGCAATATTGGATAGCAAACTTCAGTTTGGAAAACTGAAACAGGCATATCACCATGGCTCTCATTCGTTGCGTTGGCTCCGGAATGCAGCGGACGTGCGGTGGCCGTGTTCGGCCGGAGCGTCAGTCGAGTCGCGACACGGTGTCGTTCTGCTCTAAACGAGCTGCAGCGCGCCGGCCTGGAGTTGCGAGTGCTCAATCGGATTTGTTGCGCCTTGCGAGCGATATACCTTTGTATGGGTCTTCGATTCCTTTCAATATCGGGAATTTACCCGCGTACAATTGAGGCATTGCTCGATCTTCCCTTAACTTCACGACGAAACGGCAGATGCGGATTGCTGGTGCCAGATCTTGCGGCGGCTTGTTAGAGGCGTCGCGCGGGCCCATCGCGTTAAAAGGCAAGTCGGGAATGCAAGAGACGCTAGTAGACCCGGTGCAGGTGTTTCGCGCCTTTGATGTGATCGCCACCGTCAATCGCTGCGCGTTGGGCGAGAGTGATGGACTCCCGCCATACGCGTCTGGTCGCGTTGAGAATCCCATCCCGGCCAGTGAGCAGCCATTGAGCAAGCGGGTGTCTCGCGAGGCCAAGCCCCTCAATCATCTAACGGTTGGTGGCTTGCCATGAACATTGCCGTATCCACAACTGCAGAAGGTCTCTCGATGCGTCCGCAGGTTCAGTGGAGGGTTCGCTGGGAAAGTGAGCTGTGCCTCGCCGACCATGTCGAGCTCTCCGAGTTCTTCCGGAAGAGCTACGGGCCAACCGGTGCCTTCAATGCGCAGCCCTTCGAGAATAATCGCAGTTGGGCCGGTGCGAGGCCCGAGGTCCGGGTGATAGGGTATGATGCTCGCGGTATAGCCGCTCATATCGGCCTACTACGCCGGTTCATCAAGGTCGGCGAAGTCGATCTGCTCGTAGGCGAATTGGGATTGTACGCAGTACGCCCCGATCTTGAGGGGCTCGGGATAACCCATTCAATGCGCGTTATGTACCCGGTTCTGCATGAGCTTGGTGTTCCGTTCGGCTTTGGTACAGTGCGGCCCGCACTGGAGAAACATATCACAAGAATGCTTGGCCGGCAGGGGCTCGCGAGACTCCTTTCTGGCATACGCGTCCGATCAACCCATCCAGATGTGTATCTGAATTTGCCGACTACCCGCATCGACGATGCTCTCGTGTTGGTGCTGCCGATTGTGCGATCAATAGGCGAGTGGCCGACCGGTACGATTATCGATCGGAACGGGCCAGAGCTGTGAAGCATTCCGATAACCTGCGCTCGGTGCGTAGCGAGTACGCTGACGCCGACGGAAGTCGCTGCGTCTATTTGACGTTTGACGACGGCCCAAATCCACTTTGTACACCAGATATCCTGGACCTGCTGGCAGAACGTAGGATCCAGGCCACCTTTTTCGTCATTGGCGCCTACGCAGCGCAACAGCCGGAACTCATACGGCGAATGATCGCAGACGGGCATGAGGTCGCTAATCACACGATGACGCATCCGGACCTGTCCAGTTGCAAACTGGCCGAGGTGCAAAGTGAAATACTGGGAGCCAGCGACGTCATCCGTGCGGCTTGCCCGCAAGCCTCGCTGCGGCACGTGCGAGCACCTTACGGAAGGTGGACTGAAGAAGTGCTTGCGACAGCAGCGATGGCCGGACTTGGCATGGTGCACTGGTCGGTGGATCCACGAGATTGGTCGCGCCCTGGCGTTGATGCGATTGTGAACGCGGTGCTGGCCTCCATCCGACCGGGTGCGATCGTGCTCTTGCACGACGGATGTCCTCCCAGCGAGCAGAGACAGTGCACTCACGCTGGTCTGCGCGACCAGACGCTCACGGCGCTTTCACACCTGATTCCCGCACTGCAAGAGCGTGGTTTCGCAATCTCCTCCCTTCCTCAACTTCACTGAACACTGGACAAAATGGATTTGCTCGCCACCACCAGCACTGTCGCTGTCTCATGTTATGCGCTGCTCTCGACTGTCTACAAGAGCTTGCAGGCGCTCTATGCTACGCCGCCAAATGCGCCGGCGCCCCCAGGTGACCTGACACACACTTCTGCCGCTCTGCCGAGCGTCGATGTTATCGTCCCGTGTTTCAATGAGGATCCGCACACGCTCGCGGCCTGTCTACAATCCATTTCTGCCCAGGACTACGCTGGAGAATTGCGCGTTTATGTGATCGATGATGGTTCGGCAAATCGCGCTCTTTTAGAACCCGTTCACAGCATCTTCGCAACCGACGCCAGGTTCAGCTTCATTCTACTCGAAAGCAACGTTGGGAAGCGCAAGGCGCAGATAACCGCGATACGACGTTCAACCGGAGATTTGGTGCTCAACGTCGACTCCGACACGATGCTCGCGACAGACGTGGTCACAAAGCTCGTGCTGAAGATGCAAAGTCCGGAAGTCGGAGCGGCAATGGGGCAGCTGACTGCCAGCAACCGGAGCGACACTTGGCTGACCAGATTGATCGACATGGAATACTGGTTGGCATGCAACGAAGAGCGCGCGGCACAGGCTCGCTTTGGCGCCGTCATGTGCTGCTGCGGCCCTTGTGCTATGTATCGCAGGTCCGCGCTCGTGTTGTTGCTAGATCAATACGAATCGCAGTTCTTTCGCGGCAAGCCGAGTGACTTCGGCGAGGATCGTCATCTTACGATCCTCATGCTGAAGGCAGGGTTTCGAACCGAGTACGTCCCGGATGCCATTGCGGCGACAGTGGTCCCAGACAAGCTAGGACCTTACCTGCGTCAACAACTGCGTTGGGCGCGCAGCACCTTCCGCGACACGTTCCTCGGCCTGCGCCTGCTGCGAGACCTTGATAGCTATCTCACCCTCGACGTAGTCGGACAGAATATCGGTCCGTTGCTTCTCGCCTTGTCGTCCATAATGGCTGTTGCACAGCTCGCCGTGACGGCCACCGTGCCGTGGTGGACAATCATAACGATCGCATCAATGACCATGGTTCGTTGCGGTGTGGCCGCGTTTCGTGCTCGCCAATTGCGATTCTTCGGCTTTTCGTTGCACACACCGATCAACATAGCTCTTTTACTTCCCGTGAAGGCGTATGCTCTGTGTACGTTGAGCAATAGCGATTGGTTGTCGCGCAAGGTCGCCAACGTACCGGCCGGGGATGAGAAACAGGCGGCTGTCCAGAACCCGAGCGGTCGGCGAAGCGCCGCAGAAGGTGCGCAATTTGCTCGGGCAGTTCGCGGGACGGATCTTTCGTGCAGTTCTGGGAGGCTGGCTGCGACCGACAACGTATGCGGCGGCGAGTAGCGAACACATTACATACAGGTGGCGGAAGCGAGATGGCGGACAAGAAGTACGAGTTATTAGAGCGCGAATTGGCTGCCGACGACCCGTGGCGGCTCGACAGTAACCCGTTCGAACAAGAGCGTTACACCAAGATGCTCCAGATGTCGTTGTCCAAAGAGAGCATCAGGAATGCGCTCGAAGTGGGATGCGCGGCCGGTACGTTCACAGAAAGGCTTGCGCCCCATTGTCAGCGCCTCTTGGTGATCGACGTCATGCGGCAGGCGATTAATCGAGCCCGCGAGCGGACGAAGAGGGAGCCGCACATCACCTGGATCGTCGCGGACATTCAACGGTTTTGGACCGCGGAGCCGTTCGATCTAATCGTGGTGGCGGAGGTTCTTTACTACCTCGGCGACATAGCTGAACTGCGTGCTGCGATCCGGAACCTCATTGATATGCTAGCGCCAGACGGGTGCCTGGTTTTCGGATCGGCGCGTGATGAGACATGCAGGCGTTGGGGACACCCTGCTGGTGCTGAGACAGCAATCGACATCTTCAAGGAAGAGTTGATTGAGGTCGAGCGCGTACCATTCCGGGCGGACTCGGGTGACGAGGAGTGCCTCCTCGTCCTCTTCCGGAATCCCATTAAATCGTCAGGCAATTGAATTGCTGCTCATAGGCAAGGAGAGAGTATGCGCATCTGCGGCATCAAGCTAACCCATGACGGATCGATCGCTGTTGTCGATGACGGGCAGCTTGTCTTCTGCACCGAGCAGGAGAAGCGCGGCAATAATCCGCGGTACCAGGCCATTGACAATCTCGATGCCATCGTTGCCGCCTTGGCGGAGCACGGTCTGGGGCCACAGGATATTGATCAGTTTGTTATTGATGGTTGGGACGGGGAGGTTGAATCATCCTTCCAGGTTCTCAGCGGAATGGTACCTATCGCCCTCAAAGGCGCACCGTATGTCGAACGCCGTGCCGAGGGTCTTCTCGATGCGATCGAAGGCTTTGGCCTGATTCTCGGGGGTAAGGCGTACTCGTATCGCAGCTATCCGCACGTCACAGGACATGTCGCGTCAGCATATTGCACGAGCCCCTTTGCCCATGCCGGGCAACCCGCGTTCTGCCTCGTATGGGACGGCTCGATCTTTCCAAGACTTTACTATGTTGAACGCCATGGCGCGCGGTTCGTCGAATGCCTGTTTCCAATGGTCGGGCACGCTTATGCAGCCGCCGGGCACCATTTTGGGCCTTACAGGCAGGCTAAGCGAACCAATTGGGACCTGGGCGTGGCCGGCAAGCTGATGGCCTACATCGCGCTCGGATCTGTTGATGAAAACATCGTGGCAGTGTTTCAGGAGCTCTATGAAAGGCGCTTTGCAGCAGATACGGAGCAGGCTCGTCGTTACCGTGCGGAAATCTACAATGCGGAATCCTCGCTCCGAGCTATGCACGACTTCTTCGATGCGTGCGCGATGCGACTGGGCTCCAAGCGGCCCGAAGATGTACTTGCATCTTTTCATGTGTTTCTAGAGCGACTCCTTGTCAAGGAAATCGCATTGGTGCTGCTGCAGCACTCCTCACTTCCGGGAGCGCGCAACCTATGTATAGCCGGTGGTTGCGGCCTCAATATCAAATGGAACAGCGCACTACGCGGAACTGGTTTGTTCGATCACGTATGGGTGCCCCCATTTCCGAATGACAGCGGATCTGCGATTGGTGCCGCTTGCTCTGGGATGGCGGCGCAGAGAGGGTTCGTACCGCTTGAGTGGTCCGTCTACAGTGGACCCGCCCTGCAAGATAGCGAGATCCCAAAAGAATGGTGGTCCGAGCCATGCAGTATGCGCGAGCTTGCTGCGATTCTCGCCAGCAACAAGCCCGTCATCTTTCTGGCCGGGAGGGCTGAGCTCGGTCCGCGGGCCTTGGGTGGCAGGAGTATTCTTGCAGCCGCGACTTCGCCAGCAATGAAGGATCATCTCAACGATATCAAACGCCGCGAACACTTTCGACCCGTGGCACCGATATGCTTGGAAGATCGGGCGCCGGCCATTTTCAGCCCTGGAACGCCCGATCCTTACATGCTGTTCGATCACCAGACACGGGAGGAATGGCGGGACAAGATACCAGCTATTGTCCATCTGGATGGATCTGCGCGATTGCAGACAATCCCCAGAACGTCTCAACACAAGGTCGCCGAGCTCCTGGTGGAGTATGAGCGGATCACGGGAATTCCACTACTTTGCAACACAAGTGCCAACCACCACGGACGCGGGTTCTTCCCGGATGCCGCAGCAGCGTGCCATTGGGGGCGTGTTGACCACGTATGGTGCGATGGCCTGCTCTGGACCAAAACGGCCGTAAGTGAGCCATCGTCGGCCGAACAACTTCTTCCGGCCTAACAGAAACATGTCCACCGCAGCAATCGATCTTGCCGGCATAAAAAAGTCATTTGGCGACAAGCTCGTGGTGAACGAGCTGTCGTTCACCGTCGCTCGCGGAGAGTGCTTCGGATTGCTGGGGCCGAACGGCGCTGGTAAGAGCACAACCGCGCGTATGATCCTTGGCATGATGTCGCCTGATGCAGGAGATATAAGGGTACTCGGTGAGCCTGTGCCGAGTCGAGCTCGCTGGGCACGTAAGCGCCTCGGTGTGGTCCCGCAGTTCGACAATCTTGAACTCGAGTTTACCGTCCGAGAAAACCTCCTGGTATTCGGCCGCTACTTCGGAATGGGTGCGCGCAAGATCGAGAGCCTGATCCCGTCATTGCTTGATTTCGCTCGCCTCGAGAGCAAGGCGGGCACCCGCGTCTCCGAACTGTCGGGTGGCATGAAGCGGCGGCTGACTCTGGCGCGTGCTCTGATCAACGACCCCGATCTCCTGGTTATGGACGAGCCGACCACCGGTCTCGATCCACACGCGCGCCACTTGATTTGGGAGCGCCTGCGATCGCTGCTGGCGCGCGGAAAAACGATTCTTTTGACTACACACTTCATGGAAGAGGCGGAGCGGTTATGCGACCGGCTGTGCGTGCTTGAGAATGGGATCAAGATCGCCGAAGGCAAGCCTCACGTGCTGATCGAAGAGCAGATCGGCTGTAGCGTGATCGAGATTTACGGGGGCAATCCACAGGAGCTGTGCGCATTGATCAGACCCTTTGCGCGGCACCTGGAAATAAGCGGCGAGACGGTATTTTGTTATGCGCCCGAACCGGAGCAAGTCCTCGCGCAATTGCGCGGGCGCGTCGGCCTTCGCCTTATGCAGCGCCCTCCAAATCTCGAAGACGTCTTTTTGCGACTGACCGGGCGCGAAATGGAGAAATGAGCGATGGGTGAGGGTTATGCAGCGGCCATGCCCGCCAACGCGTACAACTGGGTCGCGGTGTGGCTTCGCAATTGTCTGGCATGGCGCAAAGTCGCGCTTGCATCGATTCTCGGCAATCTCGCTGATCCGATAACCAATATGTTTGGCCTCGGGTTCGGTCTCGGGATGATCGTCGGGCGCGTTGACGGTACTTCATACATCTCGTTTCTGGCGGCCGGCATGGTCGCGACAGGCGCCATGACGGCTGCGACCTTTGAAACCATGTACGCGGCTTTTGCCCGGATGGAGACAAAGCGCACCTGGGAAGCCATCCTGTCCACACAGCTCACGCTTGGAGACATCATCCTAGGTGAATTGGCCTGGGCAGCCAGCAAAGCCGTTTTGGCCGGGACGGCGATTGGCGTTGTCGCCGCCGTACTGGGGTATGCGCCGTGGACGTCCATTCTCTGTGCGATGCCAACCATTGCCCTGACTGGGCTCGCTTTCGCAAGTCTGGCAATGGTCGTCATATCTCTTGCGCCCACGTATGACTATTTCGTCTTTTACCAAATGCTTGTCATTACGCCTATGGTGTTTCTGTGCGGCGCAGTCTTTCCGGTGAGCCAAATGCCGAGCTCATTTCAGCATTTGGCGGCCTTGTTGCCGCTGGCTCATGCGGTCGAGCTCATCCGTCCAATGATGCTCGGTCGCGCGACGCCCGACATCGGCGTACATATCGGTGCGCTCTGCATTTACACGGTATTGCCGTTTTTCGTATCGACGGCACTGTTTCGTCGACGTCTGATGCGCTGACGCAGCATTGCGCAGAACGAAGCGGAGACAAATCATGCAATCCCCGATGGTGACGGCTCGACACGACAGGGCATCCGATGATCGCTTCGCACGGTGTTCAGGCGGACGACGTCAGTCACGGAGCCGCGGCCCAATCTGCACTACGGCGTTCAAATGCCAACACCGCTTTGGCTGATCGGATGTCATTGATCCAGACGGACCTCGAATAATCTGAGTTGAATGTGCAAGAGCGAAAGTACGGCCTTTGAAGGCGCTTGGGGTCGTCCTGTCATGACCAAATGGAGAACGAAATGCTGTGTCTAGGATTGAGCGGCGGGCTGGATAAAATCCATGAAAATCCACTCGATCTGCCTAAGACGTTTCTGCACGATGGCGCTGCGGTGCTTGTCCGAGACGGGCGGGTCATAGCAGCCGTCGAAGAGGAGCGCCTCAATCGGATCAAGCACTCCAACAAGTTTCCAAGCAGCGCGATCCGGTACTGCCTTGCAACTGCGGGAGTGCAGCTCCACGATATCGATCGTATCGCGTTCTACGCTACCGAGGCCTATTGCAATGCCATGCTGGAGCGGCTGCTTGTGTCTCAGCCAGATATCGCCATTCCAATGGATGCCAAACTGTTGCTGAGGAAGTTGTTGGCGCAAGAGTTCGGCACTGAGGTTGAAGAGTCGCGGCTCTCGTTCGTGCACCACCATCACGCACACGCAGCGAGCGCATTTGCGATGTCGGGATTTGAGCAAAGTCTGATTTTTGCGGTGGATGGCGGTGGCGATTTTCTCTCCGGGGTATTGGCGGTAGGGTCGGGCACCAGAATCACGGAACTCGCGAGTTTTCCGGAGAATAACTCTCTAGGACTATTTTATCTCGAGGCTATCCGATATCTCGGGTACGGTTTGTTCGACGAATATAAGGTTATGGGACTTGCTCCCTACGGAGATCCGGCGCCCTATCGCGAGCTCTTCGGACAGTTCTACGAACTCTTGGACAATGGTGGCTATCGTGTTCACCTAGATCGAATCGGACCGACGTTGCTCCGCAACATCCAGGTTCGAAGAAAGGGAATGCCGTTCACGCAGCAGCATCGAGACGTGAGCGCTTCTTTGCAGGAAGCGCTAGAGCGGATCATGTTTCACATCCTGCAGCACTATCGGAAGAGCACCGGCATGAAGCGATTGTGCCTGGCTGGGGGGGTAGCCCACAACTGCACCGTGAATGGTAAGCTGCTCTACTCAGGACTGTTCGAAGACATATTCGTCCAACCCGCTGCGCATGATGCTGGTTGCGCATTAGGCGCGGCCCTGATGGTGTCCAGCGATTTGGGCATGCCGGCCCCCCGTGAGCGACTTCAGGATGTCTATTGGGGTCCCGATATCGGAAGCGAGCGAGCCGTAGAACGCGAGCTGAGTGCATGGGCGGGGCACCTCGACGTTGAGCGTCGTGATGACATAGCAGCAAGTGCAGCCGGTTGGATGGCTGATGGCGCCGTGATCGGCTGGGTCCAGGGTCGTTCTGAGTTCGGGCCACGTGCGCTAGGCAATCGCAGCATTCTTGCTGATCCTCGACTGGCTTCAAACAAGGACCGGATCAACGCAATGGTCAAAAAGCGCGAGGGCTATCGGCCGTTCGCGCCATCAGTGCTGGAGGAGGATGCGAACGAATTTTTCGAGCTCCCGGAAGGCAAGCGCGAATTCCCATTCATGAATTTCGTGGTCCGCGTGCGCGATCCGAAACGTGGCGTGCTCGGCGCCATCACGCACGTCGATGGTACTGCTCGGCTGCAGACCGTATCGCGCAAAACAAACCCGCTCTACTGGGACGTTATTAGTGCGTTCAAAGAGCGGACGGGCCTTCCGGTGCTGCTTAATACATCATTTAACAACAATGCCGAGCCGATCGTGGATTCCGTGTCTGACGCGGTCACCACATTCTTGACGACCGATTTGGATGGACTTGTGGTTGGGCCGTTCCTCGTCAAAAAGCGGACTGCAGGGCTGGAAGACTGGACCGCGCTCGCCGTTTCATTGCCTGCTTATGCGTCCCTTCATCGAGTCCGCGCTTTTACTGCAGAAGATCGCCAGGAGACTGCATGCGAGATCCGCAGGGGACACTCGAACCGTAACAGTGTGCGTATCTCACATGGTTTGTTCGATCTCCTGATGCGGATCGAGGGGGAGGCGGTCCTTGGATCGCTTCTCGATACCATTACTCCAGAGCGGTCCAAACGCGAAGCTCTTGTGAAGGAATTGTTGGGATTGTGGGAGCAGCGTTGCGTTCGGCTGCATCCGCCTCGCGCTACTCTTGCCATTGGTAGCGGTGCAGGGCACGCCGAATCAGAACCGGAGCACGTCACTGTAGGCGTCGTCTAGCTTTACGCATGCGGACGCAGCAGAGGATGAGACGGCGCGATGAGCGGAATGCCAGCCGTACCGAAACCAAGTGCGTGGCTGGCAACCTCTCATCCGACCTGAATGTCCAGCCTTCATGAGTCCAGGCGAGCGGTGCTAGGAGCACTATCACCGCGAGCCTCCGAGTTATCAGTTTGCCGTCGGGCGGCACCTTACATCGGCCGCCTGTCAGTAAGTTCTCCTGCCCAACCAATATGTGGAAACGAGGCAAAGCGAAATGCTCGTCAGTGACTCGATGAATGATCGGTTCGTGGTTGCGCGACGGCGGACCGGATTCGGGGATTGCCTATGGTCGTTGGCATCAGCTTGGCGTTACGCAAAGCGGACCGGGCGGACGTTGGCAATCGATTGGCGTGGCTCATGTTATCTCGATCAGCCATTCACCAACGCCTTTCCAGTGTTCTTCGAGCCAGTTCAAGCCATCGACGGGGTGCGGGTCATTTGCGATGACCGGATCAATCAAATGTCATTTCCAGGGCCGTTCTTCCCATCTTGGTGGAATAGGGCACCGATAGATTGCGTTTATCGCCCAGATGAACAGATCTTCCAGGAGCGTGACGAGCTGGATCAACTTTTCCAAAGCCCGGAAGATGTCGATGCCAACACTGTGGTGTGTGACGCCTGCTTAATGTGGCGCTGCGATGAGGATGCCGAACGGCAGATATTTCGGACGATCAAACCCCAACCGGAAATTCGGGCTCGAATTGATGCCATTTACCAAGAGCACTTTGAGGGACACAGCATAATCGGAGTTCATGTTCGTCACGGCAACGGCGAAGATATCATGGGACATATGCCCTATTGGGCGGATCCGGAACTCGCCTTTCGGCAGGTATGTACTGCCATCCATAAGGCGAAAGCGTTACCGCATCCAAGCCCGGTGAAGCTGTTCTTGTGCACGGACAGCACGCTGATGGTCGAAAAGCTATCTGGAGTATTCCCCGATCTCTTCATTATCCCAAAGCATTTCCAGGCACCTCATGCTGGACCTTTACATAGTGCAGAACTTGGCGCCGAAGGCGGGTTTTCTGCCCTGATTGAGATGTATCTCCTCGCGCGGTGCGATACGGTCATTCGGTTTCCACCGACGAGTGCTTTCACGCGCTATGCTCGCCTCTTCGCGCCACGCGTTATGGAGTTCGATTTGAAGGATCCGACTCGGTTGATCCTAATTGAAGGATCTTCGGAACGACTTGCGTCCTCATGAAAGTCAGCAGAACATCATCTGCCAGAAGTTATAGCGATCGGTATTCCAGCAGTTATTCAGAGGCCAATCTGCTGTTAGCCAGCTGTCGATGATGTGAATCGGTCCTTGAGGCATACAAGAGTGAACACGGCGACTGACAGCATTCGCAATTGAGGTGGTTTCGGAAAACGTCGTGCGGTGCGGCGATCACGTGATGATGAGTTTTGCGCCCGAATTCATCATCTCATTCGAGAGGTCCTACACGGCTTCGGGCAAGCCGCTCCACGAACGTGCCGACTTGATCAAGATTCGGAAGTCGAAGACCAGACGCCTCCGCCTGCGCGCTCGCTGGTTCCGACCACGACCGCACTTTGGATCATGCTCTGGCGGTCGCCTCGGGGAGTCGGTCGCATATCGTATTGGAGACAGCCGAGTGAAGATCCAGCGCGTGCACAAACGGTCGACTGAATATCTACGATCCACCCGTGCGCAGGTCACGAAAGGCCCGGCCATGCGGCATGCCTCGGATTGGGATGCCTCTCATTGGCGTGTGCCCATCGGGGAGGGTGAGGCGGTGATAATTCAACGGTTGACGGAACGGTTGTTTTGCAGGTAGTTGAGTTTCGTTCGAGGTTCTCTGGGTCCCGCTTGATCCGGAGCTAAGAGGGAAGCCGGTGTGATGCCGGCGCTGCCCCCGCAACTGTAAGCGGCGAGCCGCGGTCCAATAGTGTCACTGAAGCCGGTTGGCTTCGGGAAGGCCGGACAGCAGCCAGGACCCGCGAGCCAGGAGACCTGCCCCGATAACGTTTTCGTCCACGGGCGGGGTGTCCCGGTGGTGCCTCAAGAAGTCGCCGCTGCGGCGGCCTTTACCTGTGCGCATCCACCATCGCCTTGCCCCAAACCAAGGGGTTGAAGCGATGTCCAACAGTTCACTTCCCGTTGCCACGCTAGGTATGCCACGCATCGGTCCGCGCCGCGAACTCAAGTTTGCGCTCGAGAGCTACTGGGCCGGTAAGTCAAGCCAAGCACAGCTTTTCGACGCTGCGGCTGGACTTCGCCTCGCCAACTGGGCGCGGCAGAAATCGCTTGGCGCGACCATCATTCCTTCAAACGACTTCTCGCTCTATGACCATGTGCTCGATACCAGTGTGATGGTCGGCGCGATTCCTGACGTTTACGGCTGGGTCGCAGGTCCAGTGTCACTCAAGACCTACTTCGCCATGGCGCGCGGCGCAGGAGACTGTGAAGATGAAAATCGCGGGCACGCCGATCATCGGCACGGCGCGGCAGCGCAGGAAATGACAAAGTGGTTCGACACCAACTACCATTACATGGTGCCGGAATTTCGCAAGGACCAAACATTCACGCTTTCCTCTCGTAAGGCGATTGAAGAATATGAGGAGGCAAAGAGCCTTGGATACCAGACGCGCTGTGTGCTGGTTGGCCCGGTCACCTTCCTGAAGCTCGGCAAGAGTGCAGATCCGGGATTCAATCCACTGTTGCTGCTCGATCAGCTTCTACCGGTCTACGTCGATGTCCTTCGCGAACTAGCCGCGCGAGGTGCGGAATGGGTTCAGCTCGACGAACCCTGCCTGGTCCTTGACCTCGACGAGGTATCCCGCGGCGCGTTGGGGCGGGCCTATGCCCATTTCGCGAATGCGGTGCCCGGCCTCAAAATCATGCTGGCTACCTACTTTGGGAGCCTCGGCGACAACCTCGATACTGCCTTGGCCTTGCCGGTTGCCGGGCTTCACGTCGACCTGGTTCGGGCGTCAGATCAGTTGAGCGCAATCGCCGCCATAGCTCGCAGCGATCTCGTTCTCTCACTTGGGGTCATTGACGGACGCAATGTCTGGCGATCCAATCTGCCGGACTTGTTCAACAAGTTGGCGCCAACTATAGCAAAGCTCGGTCATAACCGCGTCCAGATCGCCCCTTCGTGCTCGCTGCTTCATGTCCCGGTCGACGTCGAGCTCGAAAGCGATCTCGATTTTGATGTAAAGAGCTGGCTGGCGTTCTCGGTCCAGAAGATCAAGGAGCTGACGACCTTGGGAAGTGCGCTCGCCGGCAAGCATGCCCGCGTATCGCGCCTCCTTGCGGCCTCCAAGCGGGCGGCCGTAGCTCGCGAGAAGTCGTCCAAGATTCACAACGCCAACGTCACCCGGCGCATGACTATGATTGACCAAACCATGCGTCACCGTCACAGTCCGTACGCCAGCCGTGCCGAGCTTCAGCGCGCCCGGTTCGCCTTGCCAGCATTCCCAACGACGACGATTGGATCATTCCCGCAGACCGCAGACATTCGCCGTGCCCGTGCGTCCCACGCGCAGGGGACGTTGAGTGCCGCGCAGTACGAGAAATTTCTCAAAGCGGAAACGGCGCGTGCAGTCAGATGGCAGGACGACATAGGGCTCGACGTGCTCGTGCATGGCGAGTTCGAGCGCAATGACATGGTGCAGTATTTCGGAGAGAAGCTGTCGGGCTTCGCCTTCACAAAACACGGTTGGGTGCAGTCCTATGGCTCGCGTTACGTCCGTCCGCCGATTCTGTTTGGGGACGTTTCCCGTCCGAAGCCGATGACGGTCGACTGGTGGCGCTATGCGCAGTCGCTGACCGAGAAGCCGGTGAAGGCAATGTTGACTGGGCCGGTGACCATTCTGAACTGGTCGTTTGTTCGTGATGATATCTCGCGAAGCGAGACTTGCCTACAGATCGCGCTCGCGATCCGGGACGAGGTGGTCGACCTTCAGAACGCCGGAGCAAAAATGATCCAGATAGACGAGGCGGCGTTGCGTGAGGGATTGCCGCTACGCAAATCACAGTGGAAAAGCTATCTCGATTGGGCCGTAGACAGCTTTCGCATTTGCTCCTCAGTCGTTGCCGACGAAACGCAGATCCATACTCATATGTGCTATTCCGAGTTTAACGACATCATCGATGCTATCGCAGCGATGGATGCCGACGTCATTTCGATTGAGACGTCGCGGTCGAAGATGGAACTGCTAGACGCCTTCCGAAGTTATAAGTACCCAAATCAGATCGGGCCAGGCGTCTATGACATCCATTCGCCGCGCGTTCCTGAAACGGCCGAGATGAAAAACCTCGTGACGCTGGCGCGCCAACACCTCTCCGACTCCCAACTTTGGATCAATCCCGATTGCGGCCTGAAAACCCGAAAGTGGGAGGAGGTGCGTCCGGCGTTGGTAAATATGGTCGCAGCTGCCCGGGAGCTACGAGCGGCAACTTGATCGCTGAGATCGTCAACGTTAACCTCCGTTCACGAGAAACGCCGCTGCGTCTCGCAATCATATACCGCTTGAAAGTTAGTGAGCCTTTTCGTGAACGGGATATTGCCGCGGGCCGGATATTGAGCTGCTAGCGCGGCGTGCCGGCGGGCGGCGCGTCGAGGCTGGTCTCGCGCCGGGAAGGCGTGGCACACCAGACGCGCGAGCTCGGCGATGGGAATGTCCAGGCCGGTGCTGCTGTTGAGGAACACGCGCCGCAAATCCTTGATGGTGATTGTGCATTACTGACAATGATGCCGCCGACCTTGTGCGAGCGAGGAACGCCGCTTACGCCGCCGCCGGAAAACGGGGCGAGCCGTGGCCGCGGCATGGGGTCGCCGCAGTGTGGACGTGCTTGACTGCGTCACTATGCACAATGCGCCAAGTGCCTTTGCTCGACCGGCCAGGCAGAGTGCACATCATGTCAAACGCAAGTCGCAGACGAACCTGACGTACGAGGCAGGTACGTCTGATTTGCGATCGTAAGAGCGCGCGGCTAAGATCTTCCCGGCGGCTCCTGAGTAGGTATTCTTGCTGTGCCAACGAGGCGCTTCGCTGTGGATCGGCTAATTCATGCAATTGAGCCAGGGGCCGATTCGACCGGGATCATGGTGTGGCTGGTACATCGTCTTCGCGCACGTCCGGTGTCTGCAACACTCTAGTCGCCGTCGCGGAAAGTATGATCCCTGAACAGGAAGCCCGACCACATGCGCTGGATGACATTGCGTTCACTCGCACTGAAAGGCGATGTTGGCCTTGTCGTGAATATGCGTTGTTGTCAGAAAGCGCACACGCAATGTTTGGAAACGGTCAAGCTGTCCCCGAACCCGCCGCTGGATCGCTATCCCCTAGAGCTGTTCCGCTGCATCGGTGTGGCCCAAATCCTGCAGCGGGGTCTCCGGCGAGGCGATAAAATAGGAGGCGCGGTTGAGTCTTGATCTACTAAATGGCCACCCCGTAACGGACGTGGACTGCAGGCTTTTGGGCTTTGACGCCGGTTTCCAGCCGAAAGAGCGGAAGACACTGTTGCTGACTGGGGCGACGCGTGGAATCGGTCACGCCACCGCAAAGTTGTTTTCGGAAGCTGGCTGGCGCATCATATCTTGCGCGCGCCAACCGTTTAATGAGAAGCGATGCCCATGGAACTCAGGGCCCGACGACCATATCCAAGTCGATCTTAGTAACCACCGAATGCTGCCGCGCGCAATCGCCGAGGTGAAGAAGCGCCTCGCAGGTGCTCCCTTGCACGCATTGATCAACAATGCCGGCGTCTCGCCAAAAGGGCAGAATGGCGCTCGGTTGACCTCGTTGACGACGTCACTCGAGACCTGGATGAAGGTGTTCCACCTCAACATGGTGGCTCCCATCCTGCTAGCGCAGGGATTTTTTGACGAGCTAAGAGCCGCGTCAGGATCGATTGTCAACGTGACCTCAATCGCAGGCTCGAGGGTGCACCCGTTTGCTGGCAGCGCCTATGCGACTTCGAAGGCAGCGCTCGCATCTCTTACACGTGAAATGGCACATGATTACGCGCCGCATGGAATCCGGGTGAACGCAATCGCGCCGGGAGAAATCAAGACGGATATGTTGTCACCAGAAACGGAAGCGCGTGTCCTGCCGAGTATTCCGTTGCGCCGGTTTGGCACGGCCGAAGAGGTCGCGAAGGTCCTCTTCTTCCTGTGCTCGGACGCCGCAAGTTATGTCACGGGCACTGAGGTTCCGATCAACGGGGGGCAACATTTGTAGTTGGCGTATCTGGCATCCGCGTCTGAGGTAATCAGTCGAGCGCGTGTTCTCATTCAGGTTAGGCGCGGTAACGCCGCAAGAGCAAAAAAGTACCGTAAGCGCCGTTGTGCCATGAAGACCTGTTATCCTTCTATGTCATCTCCTCAATATAGCGCCTAGAGCGAGAAGACATGCAACACCAATCTCGTGAAGCCGAACAAGCCGCCAGGGAGGGCGATCATGACAAGGGAGACCTCCTCATGCTGCATATTGTGCCCGCAGGCGAAAGACCTGACTCGCAATCTGAGGCGGACCGTGAGGTGAGCATAGAGCCGTCGCTCGAGAGCACGCTGACCGGCATCTTTGAGATTACGAAGGCACTCACGTCTCAGTGCCGGCTAGAGGTCACGTTGGCCAACGTCGTCGATCTTCTGCAATCGTTTGTGCAGATGCGGCAGGGCATCGTCTCGCTCTTCGACGATGATGGAATGCCGAACATGACCGTAGGCTCTGGCTGGAGCGAGGGAAGTGACGAGCGTTACCGAATGCGTCTGCCGCTAAAAGCAATCAACCACATCGTGGCGACGGACGAGCCGCTCGTTGCCGAAAACGTGACGAATGAGCCAGCCTTTACTGCCGCGGACATAGATATGCTCGGTGCGTCGAATGAGGTCGTGGTATCGTTCATCGGCGTTCCCATTCGCATTGATGCGAAGGTTGCAGGCGCGCTAACTATTGACCGCATCGTGGACCACACCTCACGTGTTCGACTCGATCATGACGTGCGGCTTCTTACCATAATCGCCAATCTGGTAGGACAGACAGTTAAGCTGCACCGCCTGTTCACCTGTGACCGCGATCGGCTGATGGCTGAGAAGGACGGGCAGGAAAGACATTTAGTAGAGCGTAAGCAGCATGCGAGGGAGCGCAAGAAAGTCCGTATTCCAGGCATCATTGGCGATAGCCCGCCACTGCGGGCCTTGTTAGAGAAGATCGCGGTGGTCTCCAGATCGAACAGCGCAGTGTTGCTGCGCGGCGAATCCGGCACGGGCAAGGAGCTGGTTGCAAAAGCCATTCATGAGCTGTCGCCACGCGCAAAGCGGCCATTCGTAAAACTAAATTGCGCTGCGCTTTCCGAGACGGTGTTGGAATCGGAATTGTTCGGTCATGAGAAGGGTGCCTTCACCGGTGCGTTCAGCTCGCGTAAGGGGCGCTTCGAACTGGCTGACCAAGGAACTCTCTTTCTCGATGAAATCGGGGAAATATCGCCCTCGTTTCAGGCCAAGTTGCTGCGCGTCTTGCAAGAGCAGGAGTTCGAGCGTGTGGGTAGCAACCAGACAATCAAGGTCGACGTTCGTGTAGTTGCCGCGACGAACAAGAACCTTGAAGAGGCTGTGGCACGAAATGAGTTCCGCGCCGACCTGTACTACCGCATTAGCGTGGTTCCGTTGCTGCTTCCGCCCTTGCGCGAAAGGCGTGATGATATTGCGCTTCTCGCTGCTGAGTTTCTTCGAAAGTTCAACAGCGTGAATAGCCGTACGTTGACCTTCGATCCGAGTGCGATGGAGGTGCTTATGAATTGCGGCTTCCCCGGCAACGTGCGCGAGCTTGAAAATTGTGTCGAACGGACTGCGACTCTGACGCCCGGATCGTCAATCACCAAAGGTGATTTTGCGTGCTACCAAGGTCAATGCCTTTCCGCGAAGCTGTGGAAGAGCATGCCGCGCGAGACAACACTTGTGCGGGGGCTGGATGTACCGGTGCCTGTTAAGCCTTTCAGGGAGGCGACCGAAGCTGCTGCTCTGGCCCCGCCCGTCGGCAGCGAGGTCGCTCCGCTCGCACCTGCCAGCGCAGCTCTCGTAGGGAGTCGCAGGATTGCCGACCGCGAGCGCGTCATTGCGGCAATGGAAAGGTCCGGCTGGGTACAGGCAAAGGCAGCGCGTCTGCTTGGATTGACGCCGCGTCAGGTAGGGTACGCGCTGAGGAGATACGGGATCGAAATCAAGCGCTTCTAAAGCACGATGGCAGGTCATCGTTTAGCACGACGCCAACGCGATGTTACCGGCAACGGCATGTCATCCGTTCCCGATCGCGGCTGCGCCTCGAGCTATGTCTATGTCCGGCCAAGCCGAGCACGTCGGCGAGTATCGGAACGACAAAATCTTGCAACACGCGAACAGATGTCAAACATTGGCGCTTCGCCGCCCCTGAAGCTAGTTTACATCAATGGTAGCACGACGGCTCCACTGTCATTAGGAACGACAAGGGCACATCCCTTAACCCACAGCCCTCAATCACAGAACTGATGCCGCAGGAGAAGTAGGCCAATGCGAACTGGCCGTAGCAAGGCCGTGGGCGTTGCTATCGCCGCTGCAGAGAAAGGGATCCGCAGCCGGTCGATTCAAGCAACGCGCATCTAGTCCATACCCTCCCACCCTCAGGTCCAGATCTACGACAAATCAGGCGGGCTGCTGTTGCATCCACGACGAATATCGGAGTTCTACCGCCGGCCAAACGTCAGGATAGCACCACCAACGTCGTACAAGCTCTTGTACCAGTCGGCCGTCTTTCAACGTTGTCGTTATGGTACGACACTTGCTGATCGCTTTGCCAACTATCGCCAAAAATGGAGAAGTACATGCACATCGTCGTCTGCATCAAGCAGGTTCCTGACTCAGCACAGATTCGCGTGCACCCCGTGACCAACACCATCATGCGTCAGGGCGTACCGACGATCATCAATCCATACGATCTCTTCGCGCTCGAGGCAGCGCTGGGGCTGCGCGACAAGTTTGACGGCGAAGTAACCGTGCTTACAATGGGGCCAATGTCGGCCGAAGATTCATTACGTAAAGCGCTGACCTTTGGAGCCGACCGAGCCGTTCTGCTCACCGACCGCTGCTTCGCGGGCTCCGATACTCTGGCAACAACTTACGCGTTGGCAGCCGCGATCCGAAAAATCGCCAAGGAGTATGGGCCGCCAGACCTCATCTTTACCGGTAAGCAAACCATTGACGGTGACACAGCGCAGGTGGGGCCGGGTATTGCGAAGCGGCTCGGCATGCTGCAGCTGACCTACGTCGCAAAGGTCAGAACGCTGGATCTGGTCGCGCGCACGCTTGAAGCGGAACGGCGAGCGGAAGGCGGTGTCCAGGTTCTGCTTACCAAGCTGCCGTGTCTCATTACCATGCTCGAGGCCACCAACCAGATTCGCCGCGGCGGGATGGCGGATGCGCTGCGAGCCGCCCGCGCGCCGATCTTGAAATGGAGCGCGCAGGACGCCGGCGTCGAGGACCTCTCCAAATGCGGTCTCAAGGGCTCGCCGACAGTCGTCAAGCGGGTGTTCGCTCCCTCGGCGCGGGCTGGGAAAGCGGCGCTGGTGGAGGCTCCCGAGCAGCCGGCGCAGGCCCTGATCGACGCCATTTTTGAGCATCAGCCCAAGCTCGAAGCGGACCTCGCCGCACTGGCCCGCGAGTAATGTGGAGCGTTTTGCGATGAACCAGGCGGCCAGAGCACCCGCATTCCACGTTGAAGTCGGGCCGCAGCCCAAGAAGGCGATACAGAGCAGTCAAGAGGTAAAAGCAGCCACGCCTTTATGGGCCGGTGGACAGCGAAATGGAAGTAGAGCTGTACGACGTACATCAACCATCGCCTGGAAGAAGGCGCCAAGTTGTCAGACAAAGCGCGGAAGTCGCAATGTCCGGACCCGTGGTACGCAAAAGCCCCCGTCGACGGATCTACGTCGGCCTCAACTCCCGATGTATTCCCGTGGCGCCCGCTGGAGGAGAGTCCACGCCGGTTCAAGGTGATCGACACAGTGCGGGAGAAGTTCAGCTGTCGGGATTGCGAGACGATCACGCAGCCGCCCGCGCCGTTCCATGCCACGCTGCGGGGCTATATCGGGCCCCAGCTTCTGGCGACTATCCTGTTCGACAAATTTGGTCAGCATCAACCGCTGATCGACAGAGCGAGCGCTTCAAATGCGAGGGGATCGCGCTGTCGGTCTCGACGTTGGCGGACCAAGTTGGCGCGGGAGCCTTTGCGGTCAGGCCGATCTTTGAACTGATCGAAGCCTATGTGCTCTCCGCCGACAGGCTCCACGGTGACGACACCAAGATCCCGATCCTGGCGAAGGGCAAGGCGGATACCGGCCGGACTTGGACCTATGTTCGCGACGATCGGCCATTCGGCGGGCGAGATCCACCGGCGGCGCTGTTCTACGCCTCACGTGACCGGCGCGGCGAGCATCCCGCACGGCATCTTCAGACTTCGCCGGCATCCTGCAGGCCGATGCGTATAGCGGGTTCAATGCTCTCTTCGATCCCGGACGCAAGGCGTTGCCGGCCACACCCACCTTCTGCTGGGCGCATGGCCGGAGGGCGTTCTTCGAACTTGCCGACATCGCTCAGAACGCTCGCCGCGAAAGATCGGCGACGGCGATCTCGCCCGTTGCGCTGGCAGCGGTTCGTCGGATTGACCAATTGTTTGAGATCGAGCGCGATATCTATGAGCTGAGCGCCGAGGAACGGCTGCAGATCCGCCGGGAAAGAAGCGCGCCACTGCTGACCGACCTTGAGACTTGGCTCCGGGCGGAATCTGCCCGGCTCTCGCGTTCGTCCAACGTGATTAAGCCGATCAACTATCTGCTCAACCGTTGGGAAGGCTTTGCCCGCCTTGTCCACGACGGAAGGATCTGCATGACGAACAATGCAGCAGAGCGAGCGTCGCGCGGTTTTGCACTGGGAAGAAAAGCATGTTGTTCGCCGGTTCTGATCGCGGCGCCGAGCGGGCTGCCGTGATGGCCACGCTCATCATGACGGCGCGTCTCAACGCCATCGACCCGAAAGCCTGGCTTGCCGATGTCTTCGCGCGCATCGCCGAGATGCCGCAGAACCGCCTGCACGAGTTGTTGCCCTGGAACTGGACGCCGCCTGCGTCGAGGTCCTCTGCCCAGGCGGCGTAGCCATGCACGTCAACAAGGTTTACGCCGTCTTCACCGTCGCTCGCCTCGCAAAAGACCCCGGCGAAGACGAGGACTGGCTCTGGGACGTGGCCAACGGAATGGACACAGAGGATGGCGTCATCTGGGTTTACGGCATAGACGACCAGGTCATGGCCTTCACCGACTTCGGCATCGAAACCTGATGGAGCTCATCAGGATGCACAAGGAAGACCCCGAACTCATCAAGCGCTGGAATCGGTAAGCCCTTGTCCGCGGCCTAGCTCGGATGGATACTGCGCCTCCCTTCAGCGCTGCGTTTCGAGTGACATCGGCCAAGATCAGGCTGGGGCGGCCATGTCGATGCGATGGGCGACCTCGACTAGATCGCGTCCGTTTCTTCGCGAGGGAAATGTTTAGTCAATGCGGGCCTCGTTACCTTCCAACGGGGTGAGGGCCGAGACCGGCGATCTCGGCACGACCATAGACAAGCCGATTGATGCGAGGCGCGCGGGATGCATGTCGCAAGGACTATCAGCTCTCGTTAGGCACAGACAGGCCGCGATCGTTGGCATCGAAGTAGCGGCCGATGCCGAGCAGCTGCGGCGCAGTCACGGTATCTGCGTCACCTGCCCGGAATTCCAGCTATGCAGGCGCGAGCCAGTCCTACCTTCTCCTCGAAGGAGTTGCCGAGCCAAGGCCGTGCTTGCCAGCATGAAGGTCCCGACGTTCGAAATGACCGGCGATGGAGCGGGCCACCGGGCTCTGGTCCGTCTCCGGCTGAACCCGGGACGCAAAGATCGGCAGAACGTGCACAGTCTTGCGGCACCGTCCGCTGTGGTTGCGCGCTCAGGTGCTGATCGAAAGGCCCATGGTCCGCCAATCCATGCGCCGACTCAGCTCATGCGGCGCATTTGCGCTCCTGCCACTCTCGATATAGCAGCGGCTCTGCGCGCTGTATCCGAAAGCATAATCGAGCGTATCTTCAGAAGCCCGTATGCAGCAGCTGGAATGAGAGAGTGACCTGACAACTTCGAAGGGCAATCATGCTATACTCTCCATTCATGCCCTGAATAATTATCGTCGGCGCGATCAAGTAACGCCCGTCGCTTCGCATACAATGGCGTGAACTGAATCATCACGCCTTCGCCTCAGCCAGCCAAGACGCAACACGAAACGGCTGTACAGAAATTGTGTCGGCCAAAGTCGTGCTGCGCACTTCAATCTAACGCTAGGTTCGATTCGAACCGAAATGTCGAGAGGGTTGTTGCAGCTCTGTGACAGCATTTCTCGCAACAAATGGTAAGGAAGGTTGCGCTAGGGGAGCGAGTACACGGATGTAGCACCGACATGAAAATGAGCCGAATACTGAGCGCGAGCGTTATCGTTGTTTGCATTCTGCCACCCGCATTTGGCGCGGACTCCGCTCCGCAACAAATCTACAGGGCGCTGCCGCCGACCGAGATTGCTGCCGCCTACTACGATTGGAGCGGGTTCTACGCCGGCCTAAATCATGGTTGGGGATCCAGTCAAAACTCCTGGTATCTAAACGGCACCACGCCCGAAGGCTCGCACGACGCAAGCGGGGGCACTTTGGGAGCGCAGATCGGCCACCGGTGGCAAGTTGGCAGAACTGTTTTCGGGGTGGAAGGCCGAGCCAATTGGTCCGACTTTAAAGGCTCCAATAACAGCGAATGGTCAAACGCCAAGAATCAAACGGCGCTGAGCAAGTTGGGATTGCTCACTGGTCACCTTGGATATGCCTTTGACGAAGCGCTGCTATATGTCACCGCCGGCGCTGCGGTGACGAGTACCTCTTATAAGATCTACTCGGATGTGACAGGGCAGCAGCTTGCGACGGCAGATATCGTCCGCTGGGGTCTCGCCGTTGGAGGGGGAATTGATGTCAAGCTCGCAACGAACTGGTTCTTAGGACTGGAGTACAATCATCTCTTCATGCCTGACAACGACGTGAACTTCTCCAACGCTTTTGGGACAGATCGAATGCACCAGGGCGTTGATCTGGTCACGGCGCGGCTCAATTATAAGTTTGGCGATCCAATGGCTGCCTACAAATAGGCCGGCTCGCCTCCCTGGCGATCCAGAGAGCGGCGTGGGGAGAACAGAAGAAGCTCACCACGCAGTTAGGTCAGCGGCCAGAAACGGTCACTACTACTTGCGAAAGATTGCAGAGGGCGCAAAGAATGAGCTTTGATCGTGTTCAGTCTGCCCCGGCGTCGCCTCTGAACAGCCGCGTCCATGAGACTTCTGTCCAGTTCCGGACAGGCGCTTCGAATCTGTAAGGATCGACACCGAATCACTGGGACCGCGTTGAGTTTCAAACCATGATAAGGCTTAGCGCGGTCTGCTGGCACGCCACTTGCCAACAGAGCAAGTACACCGATGTCTACCCTTTCGTTCCTAGGCCGACAATATGCACCCAAGCTCCCTGCCACGTTCGATTACGTCCTTCACTTGATCGATATTGGCGGAGAAATGCCCGCCGGGTTCTTCTTCAAGTTCGGCTGTGTGGTGAGATAATCCAAAGGAGGTCTACTGACCAAAGACAGCAAAATGACCACTGAGCGACAATAACGTCATCCCACAGACCACCTACATGATGTACCAGTCTCCTCGAAATGAGCGCGTTCGGGACGTTCGTGCCGTTTGTGAGCGAGGCCACTAAGAGGGAGCTGACCGTCCCCCATGGGCCGCTGGCAAAAAGGGCCGCTGCCGATCTTTCCAAGTCCCTCAATCGCAAGCTGATCGCGCGCAGGGTGCCGGACCCGAATTGGCGCAGCCGCGAGCAGGCGCGCTTGGACAACGGCGAATACCACAAACCTCTCTTTGTGTGGAGGGAGCCTCGGCGACGCTTGAGCGAAAACCTACTTAGGCCGCGACGTTCTTAGCTTGGTGTGGGTCTGGGTCGAACCCGCCCTAAAACTCGTCCGCGACGTGCGTGCCGTTCTTTTTCTGGGTGCTCGTTCTCGTCGAAGTTAATGCGGCGGGTGCTCCTTGCTGTCTTCTCTCCAATAACTGCGAGCGATCCCATTCCTTCGCACCATTTGAGCGAGGATTTCGGGCTTCCGCGCATCTTGGTCGGAGAGTGCCACCTGTTCGAGAAGGTGATATCCTTCACAAAAGTAGGCACTTGTTCGACAGGGGGCAACTTTCGGAAGAATACGGACTATGGGCTGGTCAAGTGGCAGGTCAATTTTGAGTTCGCACTCACGGAGACCGTCCCGGCGCGCTGAGTGATCGCTTGGTCGCTACTCTATCTCCGACATCGCGGCGGCAACCTGCGTGGTGGCAGAGCCCGATGGAGTTGTCATGTGCAATCCCCGGCCCGAGCGCCGAGTGCGGTAGATCCAGACAAAGAAGGGGATGGCTCCGCCATCCCCACTTCGCAGGCCGCTGGAAGGCAAGGACGGCACAGTTATCTCTTAGGACCCTTTCGGATTGCGCTATGATCCGTGTCCTTCGGAAAGCGCGAGATAAGGCAAGGTCAATTCACCTTTGCCTTCGGCAACGGAAGCGTGGAACTTTTGCGCGGCGGCAGTCAGAACCGGTACCTTCAACCTGGTCTCGTTTGCCAATCGCACGCCGCACTCGATATCTTTCCTGGCATTTGTAATCGATATTGCCAAAGCATCCGGGTTTTCGCCTAACAAGAAGGCTGCGAAATTCTGAAATATCCCGCTGTTGGTTGCGCCGCGACTGACCAAAGAGCGTAAGGTTGCAAGGTCAACATCGATGGCCTCGGCAAATTGGCAAGCTTCGGCAGCCACCGCCGCTATGCCCATCGTCATGCTATTGTAGACAAGCTTGAGCTTATGGCCTTGTCCAATATCACCCACGTGGACAATGTTCTCGCAAAATGCGGTAAGAACACGAGCGGCGGCAGGAAAGGTGTTCTCATCAGATCCAACGATGGCGTTGAGATGCCCTTGTTCTGCTTGTTCAGGGCTTCGTGTTACGGGGGCGTCTATGAAGTGTAGGTCATGCCTTTTGGCCTGTTCGGCCAAAGCGAGCGTTGAAGCAGGATAGGACGTTGTGCAGTCAAGTATCAAACTCTGTCGGGCCAAATGTGCAAATAGCCCATGTTGCCCAAGGCAGACTGCCTCGACCTCGCAGCTTGAGGGCAGAGATAAAACGACGGCACTTACATGCCGAGCTAACTCAGAAATTGCTGTGTGCTCATAGGCACCCATGCCAGTCAAGCGTTCCGCGCCAACACGGTTTCTGTTGGCTTTGATATGCAGCTCGGCGCCATGACGCAAAAGGCTGATTCCTATGCCGGTACCCATGCGTCCTGCGCCGATCAGGCCAATTCTTTGTCCTGCGGTCCCTGGTGTTGCAGTTGATAGGGGATTCATGGCGTGCCTCATTATGAGGTTTCAAAAAGACCGCGGTCCCGCAGAATGGTCAGTAGCGTATGGTGGTTCTCAATGAGATAATCTGGTTGCGCCGCTTGCAAACGCGACTCGGATACGCATCCGCCCGTAATGGCTATGCTGATCAAGCCAAGATCGCGTGCAATATCCGTTTCGACAGGCATGTCCCCGATGATGAAAGTTGAGCTGGGGTTCAGATTGTATGCCTGCATATATCGACGAAGCCGCTCCCCTTTGCTCATGCTCTTAAATTGAGTAGCCCGGCTTTCAAACGCCAGAACCTCCGCGACACAATCGTCGATGCCATGTCTTCGTAATTGGGTGCGAAGGGGATCGACTATGTGATTACTGACGATAATGCTAGAAATCTCCTGTTGACGTGCTGTTTCCAAAATGCATCGCGCGCCGGCGCGTAAAGGGGCCTTGTCCGCCAGCGGTTCATAGGTGTCGTGAAAGATGGCACTGCTATCGCTATCAACCGTCTCGATCTCACTATCAGACATTCCTAGATTGCGGTAGAAAACGGAAAGTGGAACGTCGAATCTGTCGCGAAAAGTCTGCATATCGATAGCAGCGCGGCCGAGGCGGCCGAGTATGATGTTCGTGGTTTGCAGCAAGGCGTCGGCATCGTCGAGGATGGTACCATTCCAATCGAACACAAGAGCAGGTTTCATCGTGGTCTCATTCACTAGACGTTTTCGTAGAGGGGATCGGCAATCAATCTGTTCAAGTTTTCATTTGCGCGTTTTTGCCCAGCAGGAGTCGGCATCTCGAACGTAAACGCAGAAAGATCGATTCCATCATGGCCCTGTGGCAGTAATGAAAGGAGAGCTTGAAAGGGCAGATACGTGACAGTAGCAGCGTTGATCGATAGAGCGATTTTGTGTTGGATTACCTCGAGCGTTTGCGGCGCGATCTTATGGAAGCGCAGGCTTTCCTGCCTCGCTTCGGATGGTAGAGTTTTCCATACGTTCCAGAACGCTAGCTCATCTATGGTCTCTATACCCATCCCGTAGTAATTCGGCGCAACGACAGGCGGCGAACCGATTGCCCAATGCACAGCCTTGGCCCCTGCGCCAAGTAGCATTTCCGTGACCGCCCGGCTTGTGTCGCCACGAATGAGGGCTTCATCGGCTACGATGATGATTCTATCTGTAACGTCTTTGCCGTTGAGCCGGTACTTTTGCGAGATGAGCGATTTGCGCTGGCTACGCGCGCCAATAAGCGTCCGATGAGAACGGCTTATCGCGATGACTTCGTCTCGTTCGACCATGGCAGCTTGCTGTTTGAGCAGGCATGAAAATAGACCGTCGGCATATGGTGCACCGGTGCGCGGCATGGAAGCGACGATTATGGGAGCGGAGCTTGCTTCGACTGTTAATCGGGGCCAGAGAACGCGACCCAAGGTCATGCCTATATTGCGACGAGTTGTCAGATTAGATTGTCCGCGCACCAACGTTCCCGCGTTTGCCAAGTAGAGCGTTTCGTAGGCGCAAAGCTTGGGATTATGTAGAGCACGGCCCACAAAGCTATCAAGGCAAACACCCGTTCTGCCGTTGACAAGCTTGATGTGACTTGGCTGGATTTCGTCGACTTGGCCTTTTAGTCCGGAAAACGCGCTGTTTTCCGAGGCAAAAAGTAGAAAGCCGTCCTCGGTTTGCATGAATTCCAAAGGCCGCAAACCACTGCGATTGCGGAAGGCGGTCAGATTCCCCAGGCCATCCAGCAAGAGTGCGCTGACAGCTCCGTCAATGAGGCCGTCGATTTCTTGAAAGACCGTCTCGTAGTCAACCGGCAGAGCGTGCTGCCAGTAATCCCTCTGACAAATGCGTTCGATGAGCCTGAGCAAGATCTCCGCATCCGACTTGCTGCTAAACAGATGACCTTCGGCGCGCAGTGCTTCGCTTAATTCATCAGCGTTGACTAAAGCCCCGTTCAAACAAACCGCCAAATGACGGAAGCCGGCCTTGTGATTGTCAAGTGGCTCCAAGTCAGCGTAACTCTTGCCTCTGAAAGATGGGGTGCGAACGTGTGCAATTGCTGCATTAGATCTGAAGCGCGCATCCTGCTCATTATGATAAATCCCTGCCAGTTTGCGTGGTGGCCGACATGATTTCGTATATTGAAAGCCTCCTTCATGCATAAACGCGGCAACGCCGAACCCGGCCTGTCCTCGGTTTTCAAGCTTCGGCACCATGTGCTTGAGCTGATCATAAACGGTCTTCTTTGAGCGGCTTGAAGGCAACACAAATGCGCCTGCAACACCGGACATGCTATGTCTCCTTGACTATGAGTATGGATGCGGCCATTGGGGCTTGTTGTTTTTCAATCCTGCTCGGTTGCAGACATTCATGTCTGGAACCGAACACCGCGCGGAAGTAACCCGCTCGGCTGGCGCGAAGCACATGGTCTTGCACCTTTGGCAAGCAAGGCGCGTACCAAGGTCCCTTTATGGCGCGTGAGGCTTCGCCAGTCGGCTAAGGATCCGCTCCTATCTGGACTACCGAACAAGCGAGACGGTGTGTGGGTCGCAGTATTTGCGCTCCGACAGGCAGGGGTGACGGTTAAGCTCTGTCATCCAAGCTCGAACCAATATCACTGCTGTGCCGTGTGTGGCCGGTGCGAGCAAAAATGCGAAGAACAGCCTCGAGGGCCATCTTCATGCGAGAATCCAGAGGCGACTGCTGGGCGCAACGGCAAATCCCCACATTCTGTTGTCGGAACGCAAGTGGAATGGAAAAGCTGAAAACGAAATTGACTACACAAGACTGACACTGCCTCTGAGGCTCTCTACAAAGCTTGTACCAAAAAGTGCAGCTGCTCGAAATCGCTTGAACTCACCGCTTTACATCGGCCGCTTTAGAACCATCCGTTCCGCGAGCGCCAGCTTCGGCGCCGACGATCCCTGGCGGTGACTGATGTGCACCAACTCCATATCGGAGCCGACCGGCACGGTCAGGGCTTCTGGCGGTAAATAAAGAATGCCGTCGAGATAGGACTCCAGCCGACTCTCCACGGTTGTCGTCTCACAAGTGCAAGTAGCCGCGAACATTGTTCTGAAGCCCGAGCTGCCGAACCATTCCATCCGACTAAGCTCGAGCTCCTGCCCGGCCTCATGCGGCTCTCCGGCACTCGATAGTTCGATGATTGACGCTGGTGGGAAGTTTATGACGCCAGATATGCCGGCATCTTTCAGGGCGTCGACAAAATCTTGCCAGCACGCGAATGGATCGATCATCACCATCGCTGCGTAGACCTGTGCAGATGTGGTCTTATGAATAGTGCGCAAGCTTTGCAAAAGGCAGTCGTTCCAATCGACGACAGGCAAGGTTGCCATCACGAGCATGGAGCCCGCCGGAAGGCAGCGCAAAGACGGCGCGTAGATTTCCAGGAACGCGCCTTCGGGTTTAGCCGATAGCTGAGTGGCCAGCTTACCGAAAAATGTGGCCTTCACCGCTTCTACCCGATTTTGCCCACCCGCACGATCCGGGCATTGTCGTTCCCAGTCTGCAGCATGCTTGACTTTGGCTAGGACAACGCATAGCCTGAAATCGATTTCATTTGCAAGTAAGACAATGCCATGAACTTCCGAAAGGGCATTCGGGTCCTGAGCTTCATGAGTTGCAGTTTTTCACCGGTCTGGGCACGGAGGTGCTTGTGGTGAGCGTTCGGAAGGGGGCGTTCAAGCGGAAACGCAGCGGGAGGATGACTCAATCGTCGATCGATGTTGCTTCTGGCGGGCACCTCATCAAGCGCAGCATCGTGGTCGCCCGAAAAAAGGGCCAGAAATTGCAATCGCGTGACACCTGATCGCAACGAGACGGGGCGGCGGGAGCGCCTATCAGTCTGTCAGTCACCTCTTGGCACAAGGTGGCGAGCTAGCCGAAGTGCGTTTGCCGCCACAGAAGCTTCGCGCAAACAGAGAGGGGATTCTGGAAGAGCTCAATTAACACGGGAAGCAATTGAACATCTCTGCGATAGAGGGCGCCGTGTCCTCTCTCAGCCGAACAAGAGCAGGCCTCGCTCAGAAGCGTGCTTTGGCAACTGGCAGTCTCTGATTCTCGATAATTGCCGAAGCAGCGCTCAGCATCTGTTCTTGGATCATTACCGTTTAGCTCGCGAACGTCTCGGTATTCAAGAAGTGGGTCGCCGAATCTGACATGAAGCTGTGCAAGATGGGTACGGTCTTACAACGTCCATTTTCCGAAGATTACCCAGATGCTGAACTCAGGAGCCGGCAACCAATGACACCGATCTGGAATATTGAAGATTGAAAGCGGGGCCTCGCCGAAAGTGGAAGCAGGACAGCTCGATTCGTTCCACTAACTCTGCGCAGGAAAAGAATGTGAAAGTGGGGCTAAGGTAATGGGCTGAACCAACACAGTCCTCAGCTTCTGGTGGATGCTCACAACAACAACCACGATGTCTTTGCACCGGCCTGCAAACGAGACCAGAGTAAGCTCCTCGGCAGGGTGGCTCGAAGCCGACCGGTTCGCCAAGTCAGTTGCTGCCGGAGCAATGCAGAGGCGGGTCTTGGGTCCTACTATCTGCCTGGTCGCCCCCAAGCACTCGACGTCGGGTGGTGGTCTGTTCAAATCTGAGGCGGTGCGACATCCCACGAAGCAAGTTCACACGTGAGCGGGATTGATCGAGGTGACCGGCGAGGTCAATCCTCGTGAGTCCGTCGGGTCCCTGAGCCGACCACATATCCGTATTGAGACTTCCAACTCGAAAGGGCGCTCGTCAGCTGAAGACGTAGATCCGTTAGAGGTGCTAGGGAGGAGGTTTAAAGATGACGGGATCGCTTGACGGAACCATGTCGCACGCTTGCACCAGGCAGCCGCACTCCACGGGCCGCAATGCTGCCATGGAAATTGATAAAATTGATGCTCGTATACTTGATCTCCTGCAGCGCAACAATCGCCTGAGCAGTGAAGAACTCGGCGCGAAGGTAGGCTTATCTGCATCCGGAGTTCAGCGCCGACTTAAGCGCCTACGAAGGCAAGGCGTGATAGAGTCAGATGTCTCAATCATCTCGCCAAAAGCAATCGGCCGAAACGTGACTATGCTTGTCTTCATCTTCTTTGAACGCGATCGCGCCGACATCATTGATCGTTTTAAGCGGGGTATCCGCAAGATGAACGAGGTGATGAGCGGATTTTACGTCACCGGCCAAGCCGATTTCATCCTGCTAGTGACTGCGAACAATATGGAAGAATACGAGCACTTCACCCGTCGCTTGATAAGCGAAAACCCAGATATTAAGAGGCTTGAGACTATAGTCGTCCTAGATCGAGTCAAAGCCGGGTTCACTTTACCGATGGGATTTCTGGCCTGCTGGTGACAAATCGTGCTCAGACTGTTGATAGTCTGTCGATGCGGCCTGATTGGAATGAGCAGGACTGGAAAAACTTGATGTGGTGGAACGGCGCGCTCCAACCGCATCAAAGTGCTAAATGTGCTTCAACTCGGCTCGCCACTTCATCGCCTGGTTGGAAGTGACACCGCGGTCTCATTCAAGCGGAAGCAAAGAGCGGCTCGGACGAATATCGACGGGAAATCCGGAAGTCCGCTCTGGTCGTTGTCGGGGTGACAGCCGTCTTGCGGATTGTCCGAAACGACGCTCGGGGCGGCGCGGCTGAAGGGACTTCTCGCCAGACACCCCGCTAAGATTGCCGCCGTCGCGCAGACCAATAAGACGGCGTGTATCATCTGGGCGCTTGTGAACAAGGGCGGAAAGTCGTCCCGACCCATTGGCGATTACAACGGTGACGCAGTGATCGGCTCAGCGATCTGACCGGCGCAAGCCCGCAGAGGGCAAGGTGCAACAACAGGCGATGAACCCACTGACGGAAATCGCGTAACGAACGAAGATACTGCTCCCATTGCGCTCAACCGCGCAAACTTGCGTTAGCTTCTCGTTCCGCGGATCTCATCGAGGCCAGCGGCCATATGTGCCGCGCGCAACGGCCGGACATATGACCGCATCGTTCCACGTGTGAAAAATCGACTGAAAAGCTCTTGCGTCGGCCGCCGTTCCACATACGTGATGACATCGGAAATCGCCACGCCTCGGTGCGCGCGTATCCACGCTTGGCGCTGCGTGAGTGAAGTTGCGCCTTCGGCTTCATCGACAATTTTCCTTCGCCGATCGCGCTCGCGACAGTCGACAAGTTGCCTGCAGAAGCAGCAGTGAGTGAGGTGGAACGATCATGACCCGCACTAGCCTCTATCTTGGACGCTTAGCCTGTGGCCGTAGTCCTGATCTTATCGCACTCGCTGGTGAGCGACACCGATACGCACGACCGGCGGGATGGCCTCAATTTGCAGCGCTATCAAGTTTGCGCGAGCGAGACGTGAGTCAATTGAGCAACTGGTCTCCTCAGCCGCGGTCGAGCACCAGAAACAGCGTTAGTCGCCTCGCTGCGGTTTCCTTTGAGTTGATCGGTATCCGACGTTCTCAAAGACGAAGTCGGCCCTGCCATGTCGTCGGGGCGGTAGATGTTGCGCGGCTCGTCGACGACAGAAAGCGCCATAACTCTCGTCAGCCGGTAGAGATCGAGGCCTCGTAACCGCATCTATTCGGGGCCGACAGCGAGCGCGTGGGCACCTTGCGAACACGCATGGGCATGCTCGTCAACGGTGCAAGGCTCTTAAGGGCTTTCGACCGAAGTCACTTATACGAAGATGAATGCGCAATGCGTCACGCTCTTCGCCAAGATCTCGAAGTCGTTCAGCGTTATCGGATTGTATCTCCTGCCACTCGATGCGATCCGCGGCGGTCCACACGTAAGACTCGCGATCGAACCGATCTTTCTCTGCCTCATCAAACTCCATGTACAGCTTGATGTCGCGCTCAACTTGGTCAAGTTGCTCCTGGAGAGTTCTTGGCATCAGCCGTTCCTCGGCTCCGCCTCTATCCGGCTTTTGATCTTTGACGCTATCGGTGCGGCGATCAGTAGACCTTCTCTTCTCACGGAGACAATACCCTCATCCTGATTTAAGGTTGTTCGGCCGTTAGCCGTCTCGGCGTCAGGGCGCGACTCTCTGCATCACACAGTTCAGATGATCCAGTCCAGCGTTGTGTGGAAAAGCTGAACTGCCCGAGGGAGCGGCGGAAAGCGCCCTGGCGCCTGCAAGATCACAGTCCTTCTTTGGCTTTGATTTGTGACTTCTTGGGAGAGTAGCGGCCGCCATCATTCCTTGGGATCCCCACTGTTCAATCTCACAAGCCAGAAAACTTGATGTGGTGGAGCGGCCCACTCCAACCGCATCAAAGTGCTGGAACGTGGACGTGTTCGAACGCCACAAAGGAGGGGCCGCTCCGTGAGGTAAGTTATCACCATCGGGCTGGAACTGGCCAAGCACTTTTTCCAGGTTCACGGAGCGAATGCCGAGGGCGTACCCAGTTCGGAAGCGGCGGCGCAGCGAAGTTCTGCGTCTTTTCGAGAAGCTGCCACCATACCTGGGGGGATAGAGGCATGCGGTAGCGCGCACTATTGGGCACGCAGTCGCAGCTCTCAGTCGTGAGTTGCGGCTCATACCGCCGGCTTATGCCGAACGGTCAAGCGAGGCAAGACCGATGCGGCGAACGCGCAGGGCATCAGCGAAGCGGTAACCCGAAGGACCATGCGCTTCGTGCCGATCGAGACGGCCGAGCAACAGGCTGCACGCGATGTGGTGAACACCCGCGCTCTTCTAGTGCGGAAGCGAACGCAGGCGGTCAACGCGTTGCGCGAACCGGGCTGAATTGGAACGGCGGCTCGAGTGCGCCCCAGCGGCGAATTCCATCGAAGGGCTGCGTCAAGTTGGTTGTTTGACATCTAATCTTCGACGCCGCACGCACAAGATCGCAGTTCAAACGGGATCGCGCTTAGCAGACACACTCGATCCGTAAGTTGGCGAAACTGATGCTCTTCGCGCTAGAACAGGTTTGCCATTCGTTCTTCGCGGCCACGAATGCATGCTCGGCCGCTGAGCGGGTTCGCAAATCGCCTCAACGTGGATCGCATCGTTCTTCTGTCGCTTCAGAACGGATTTACGTAGGCCGGCGCGATCAGCCCAAGCTCGTGGTCAAGGCCGATGAATTAGTGAGTTGGCGAGCCTATGAGCCTCGCCTCATGCCTCCAACGCGACGGTGCAACTCGACTGAGCTGCGAATAAGTCCAAGGCCTAACCTCGGCTGATCCGCTTCGTGAACAACGTTAGACCGCCTCGATCCACCCGCGAGCGTGAAGAAACTGCTTTGGCTGGGATAACATTTGAGATGGCCGCTTTCCTTCAAGTGGTGCTCTACGCCTCCACTGACGCATCGGCGCCGTCGGCAGGCGTCCACCCCATCATAAATGGCTCAGAGCCCGCCTTTTTGCAGCGAGAAGATGCTTATCAAGCGTTGCGTGCAGCGCTTCCCTCAAATCTGGAGGGATTGAGCTGTCTATATCGATCATCTCCCGAAATTTCCGAATAATGTGTTCTATCTTTGCCACAGAGGCGAGTGCTTCTTCCATTCGTGACGTTGTCATGGCTTATTCCTTGACGCGCTCGCATTATGCTGAGAACCCAAGCTTCGGCCATCGCCTCCGATCGTCTCGGCGGCGCTGGTCCTGAGGCAACCGCGCGGGTACCTTGGTTTGGCCACGGTCACGCCAGCCCCAGCTACGATAAAGGAGGCGCGTGTTGACACGTTGAGCGAGCCCGACAGGTCTCCGCCTGTGTCAACGATGTCAACGCGATCGGGTGGCGCACTCACTCGCACCATTTGTGCTCCTCATCGCGTAACCAGCGCCGACCACTTCTTCGACGGTTTCGCCACGCACGCGCATCGCCATCAATAATCCCCCCATCTGCGAGGAGGGCGCTTGGACCGACACCATGGTGTCGAGGGCTGTCGCGGGTTCCTCGTGGGTCAGCGGGGCGCGGGTGGCAACTTTGCTAATGATCGATTGGAGGGCGTTCATTGTTCTGCGCCGCTTTGTCGTAGTCCAATTGTCCGGTTGCGCTTGCGAGTGCGGCCTCAACCCGCCGGTCCACCTCATCTTCCTGCCGACTCCACGCTTGTTCTCTGCTGATAGCCTACCTAAAGGCTGTGCTCCCGTCGGCTCGATCCGAACTCGACGGTTGCGGGATGGCGTCGGCTAAATGCGGTGCTCTCAGTCGAGCACCATAAGATCGGCATCACTTTGGAGTCTCCTTTCTGCGTTCAAAAACCCGGGCACTTGGAAAGGACCGCGATTTCCATAGTAGGCCCATGCAGCGCCGCTATCCGCTCCGGTCGGACCTCCTGTTCGTCGTCGAGGTCTGCGCGGCTCAGCTTCGCTTGGCGATCCTACAACCTGACGCTACGCAAGATTCAAGATCTTTATGAGATTAATTCAGGCGATTTGGACTGCAACGCATGCGCGCAGTGTCCCCTAATTGACCGCGTCTTCTTCTGCTGCACGCCGCACGGCGCTGAATCCTTCACTGTGAGGGGCGTGACGGGTTGCATGGCCTCTGGTAGAAGTTATCGATGGTCGATGTGACCCAGCCTTCATTTGAAGGGGCCGCTCCTCGATTGGCGTTCAGGCGCAGGTAGGTAGATAACTTAGTAACCGGTGCTTGCATCAACAGCCCCCTACAGGTGGAGTCTCCAGTGATTGCGATGATAGTCGGAATCGACATGCGGACGATGATCGTCCGCACGTCCGCAGGCCACTGGACGCCTGAATCTTGTCATCGACAGTCGATGAGTTTTGTGGGACGCCGCAGTATGGGAGCCGAGTGAACGTGCCTCATGCTTGGCCATACCTCACTTCAAATCTGGCTTTGCTCTGGCGCTGTCGCGAGCGGAGATGACGTAGCGACATTGATGACTCAAGCTTGCCTGCTTGGCTCTGAGGCACGCGGTGATCGCAGTGGCATCCGGGATGTGGTTGCTACACAGGCGAAACACGTCCTGTATGCAAGCGTCTTTCTCCGCGTCGGTCGGGGGCTGATCTCCCGCGGCAGCCAGTTCGGAGCGTAAAGATACAATTCCAACGCTAACAACAAAGAGGATTGCATACCAGATAGTTTTTGGCGGCAAATACCAGTGCATTGTTTGTGTGAGAGCCACGATGTCCTCCTCAAGAGTACGTGTTCGGTATTGGTGATCGTGCGCCAGGCGCGATCCAGCCTGTTATCCAGAGAGACAGGCTGGAACATTCAAGGCGTTAATGGCGGAGGGAAGCGCTTGTCTCGTACGTGCGAACCGACGGTTTCATTAGACCACGATTACAGCCAGCATGACGAGATCGTCATCCCGCGAGTTTGCGCCGAAGCAGTCTGCTGGGACTGCTGTGGGAAGAAAAGCGCAATTAAGTTTTGAGAGTAAGATGCCAAACTGCTTTTTGAACGCACCGAAGAGATGCGGAGGTCATTGGACGAGATCTCGCGTGTTCGCCGGGCCCCGACCAGATATGTCAGACGAGCGTCATTTCGGTACAGTGCGTTGCCCACTGATCCTTGCGGGGTGAGTGTAGAGGGCGAGGCATGCGCAGTTCTCATTATCTCTCAGGGCGGTCTAGAGTGTGGGTGAGGCACCAATTGCGAGGATCTTACAATCTAACGCTACGTGCGATTCAAGGCCTTTCGAAATCCGATGTGTGAATTTGTCTGAACTTGTACATTTGAGCGCGTTCTGGCGCGAACCGTAAGCGGAGTGTGCCGGACGAATCGCCTCACTTTTGACAGAACGGCGATCGACTACGGGCTATGTAGGACTGCGGGACGGGCGCGGTGTTTGCGAGTTTGTGTCTGAAAAGAACCATGATCTAATCCGGAGCGTCGTGAAGTGCACGTAGCGTCTGTGTTTGATCAGGACGCTGGAATAGAATGTTGGTGACTCGGGACGGGGGAGATTGTTTGCAGAAGGACATGTTGGACAGAGCCGGGCAAATCGGATTAAGTAAATGTGCGGAGCACCAACATCGCATTTTTGCAGCTTGCATGTTCAGCGCGATGAATCCGAAAGAAATCTCTGCGATCCCGATCACTGGCGAGGCCATGCGGAAGCAACGCGAATGGGCATTTTTGGCTGACGGAAAAGCTGGCGCGGCGGCTGTTCAACATCGCCACGAGTATGACAACCTGGCGCGGCGCGCCCAAGAGTGGCGGGCGTGCATGAACGATTGCGAGTCAGACCCCAGCCGGCAGTTCTAGTGCTCCGCAGCTTCTCGACAGAACCTCGAACGGGTCGCCAAGGGCAGGCAGGTCTATTCCCTGGCTGAAGACCGCATCGACCGAGTATCTGACTTCCGCCGCTAGCTGCGTAGCGCCCTCGGGCTCTCCGGCCGGACGCTGGATGGTGAGCCATGCCGCGCTCAATTCGACTGTCTGCAAGCTACGTACGCGCGGTCTACTAAGAGGCCTAAAGCCAGTCCTGAAGCCGCAGCATGCGCCAAAGGCGGGATCGTCGACTACCTGTCGGGCCTTGAGGCGGCGGGGCGCTTTGGCAGTTCGCGGCTGCCGGGATGCATGCCTTGACGAGTGCATTTCAGTAAAAGAGCGTGCCGACCGCCCACCATATCCCAGCCCAGAGCAGCGCATTGAAAAGAAGCGCAGCAATCAGCCCGTAGTTCCAGACCCTCCGCGGTTGCGAAGCATTAATATGCGAGCTGCGATAGGCAGTGTTGCGTTCGAGCATCGGCTGTCTGATGGGCACGCGTTCTTCCTACACTGATCTAGAGCTACCGGGAGATTTGCCTCAGAGCGGCTTTCAGCGAAAGCCACGTCGCATCGCGGGCGACTGTCATCCTCAGCAATCTGCATGCCAAGCCAAAAAAGGGTCGCAGCGCTGAATCATATGAGCTGAGGCGATTTCCGAGCCACATCAGGGAGTGGTTTAGCGAGGGCATTGTCGGTTTCGCAACATTGACGTCTTCGACCTCACCGACACGACAACGCGTACCTCTCATCAGAAGCATGCCTGCACGAGCTGGCGTGTCCTCATTCGCTGGCGCTATTCTCGGAGTTGCTCGATCAACGCGACGATGTTTTTGCAGCTGAGAGTCTCTGTTTGCGTGTGCGTACGCGCGCATAGTGAATGAACTTGAACCTTTTTTTTGGGCGGCTGGGCGAGAAGTCGGCTGGTGAGACAACTAAGGAAGGTGTTCTCCATGGCCAGGGCTGGCAGGACTGTCTTGGCCAAGGCTGCCGTAGCACGGTGCACCCGCGGTCTGCGGCGCAGTGGACGTTCAGCCTCACATCAGTTCTTCTCCGTCAGATATTCGAGCATTCTGTTGCAAGCCCCCTCAGCCGTGGCGAACGTTCGGAAGGGCGAACCACCAACTTTTATGGCGCCACGGCAATCGCCAAGTGGTCGCCAAGACGCCACATAGCCGGAACGTCCGTGAAAGCCGGGACCGGTCGGGGTCTCATAGGTGATCACAAATGAGAAACCATCCTCCGTTGCGCTCCATACTTCCAGATGCTCGATGGCTCGGTGAAATTGAAGGGTCATCGCCAGTCGTTCACCTGTAGTTGGAAGCGTGATGCGAGAAATCGAAATAGACTGGATGTGTTGTGGGGCCGCAGAGGCGTCATTGTCGCCCCGAAGATCGGTCTAAGTGACGTTTGGGCGCGGCATCGACGATCGCTGCAAGATAAGCCGACACGAACTCTACAAAGCGGTCCACCCGACCAGTTGGTCACTCTCTTGCGATAATCGGGCCAGTTGCGATGTTGCCCTTCAAAAATGTAGCCGCGCTCGGCTTGAGCATGTCATGCAAGTTAAATGTCTGAGGCCGTACGCGCGCATCAACGGCCAGTTAGACCCGACCGGGCAGCGGGCAGAGCGATCAGTCGCGCCGAAACACTTGTCCCTGTGAATGCGCCACCTGCGCTTCTGTCACATTGCAAGCGCGGTGCCGAGATCCCACCGCTTCGCTATTGGCGTAAATCCTGCACCGTGTCTTGCGGTACATTAGTCCTTTTAAAGTTATCGATGATACAGCTGGAGCGGTTGCATTTCCAGAGCGACTCATGAGTCACATCGGGTCGCAAGTCGTCGGTGAGGCGAGAAGTGTCAAGATGAGTCTGACCCCGGATCGCATGGAGAGCCTCGGCGTCAAGGCAGTCCAAATTATCAATGAACCGCTAATTGGCTACCCAGACGATGGCAGCCCTAGTCGGCTGCTAGGCGTAGAATTGGTCCGTGGCGCCACACAGATGACTTATTGCCACTGTTTCAGGCTCGGCGGGCAGCGAGGATACGAATGCCTAAGTAGTACATCGGGAGGCACGATCGATCGGGATATCATCGCGTTTGCGACCAAACCCGGGTGAGGGGGCTAGATAGGCTGTTCGCCACTCCGGATTACTTGCCAGGTCTCAATGCACCGGAGATGGGATATGAGCAGCGACATAGTCCAGCGTCTCTCTGTGTCAGCCTGAACGGTGGGCGAGATGGGCGGGCCGCCTACGCTCATTGAATAGCAAGAAGTCCGATCAAGCTCACCTTGTCGTGCAGCCACTGGCGCCTGAAGGCAGGCGGTGTAGAGGAGCAGGGCAAGCACTGAGTTGTTATGACAATGAGACGGCTTGGTCGAGATGTGGAGAGGAGGCATCAGAGTTCAACAGAACTCAGTGGAGTGCAGTAGATGCTCGACGTCTACCGCTTGCTTAACCGATGGGTGAAGATGCATCAGTATGCCGAGCCATGGTGCTTGAGCTTGGGGCTCAGGAGCGAGCTGGCGCCAATTGATGAGATGCAGAACAACGTCATCTATGTGGATTTCAACGATATGCGCGGAGCAAAGGAGACAGCGTGCGATCGCAGATCATAGAAAAGCTTGAGGCGGGCCGCATACGATCGGGCCGACTTGCCAGCGCTCCTGGATCAGGTCCTTGCGGCCAATTTCTTGTGCAAGGGCCCTGTGGCTGTCAGCTCAACATCACCGCACTCGTCCGCCCAGGCTGGGAGCATGTCTCCGTCTCGACACCACGGCGTTGTCCAAACTGGGAAGAGATGTGCTTCGTCAAGGACCTGTTTTGGGACGAAGAGGAATGTGTGATGCAGCTGCATCCGCCCCATTCGCAATACGTGAATAACAGCCGGTACTGCCTGCATCTCTGGAAGCCCATCAAGCGGGATATTCCGATGCCGCCACCGGGCTTCGTGGGCATCGTTGGGCTGGGACCTTCCGAGGCAGCTACCTTGCTTGCACAGATGCAAGCGATATCGTGATGGGCTGCATGAATATTGAGGAGGGTGTTCTGCTCCGCTTACACCTTCGATAGTTCTATAGGCGAAGCAAGCGCGCTTGATGGAAGGCAAAGACGGACGTCGATTGCGATGTCGCCGATCAATCGGCACGTCTCGCCTTACGCCAAGAGCCAAACCGGCAATATTGGCATTCGGGGTGGCCACGGCTGGGCTGGCCTCACCTTCGCGCGCTGCCCCGACGGAGCCGGCGCTGCAGGTTTTGAGTGGCCGCTCCGTGGGGGCAAGTTGCTTCTTCCGTAGGATTGGATCACATCGAATCTTGCGCCAGCATTTGCGCCGGCAGGCAGTCATGATGGGCTGTTTCGCCCAGAGCAAGGGTGCACTGGCTCACCTCTCGGTATCGAGGCAGCCGGAAGGTACTTGGCGACGTCGATATCATCTTTGGTGGCGAGCGGCATTTCGTGATGCCCGCCTTCACTAATCGCGAGCGGCTACGGCCGATGTCGTTCACGCGGTCCGCTTGGTAAGGCTCCGCGGTCGGCCCAATAGCGGCGCCGGCCTCAGGTGACCAGTTCGGGAGCGTGTTACATATCGCTCGTCGACGTGGGGGATCGCGCGTCGGCCCGCGTCCTTCAAAATGGAGGTGATCCCAGACATCACCTCGATCCAGTCCTCGGGCGCGGCACAGACGCTGGCGCTGAACGATGTCGGCCAACCTTTCCTGCGGCCGTCGGGCGTGAGGATCCGGTGCTGGCAATGACTTGTTAGCACGATACATAAATCGCCTACGCGCATCCGACGCGACCCTAGTGTCTCGAAGACTGATGGCGTAGATCCCAGGGGTCGTCGATCTGAGTTTAAAATCGGCCCCGTCGCTCAAATTATGAGAGTGGGCCAGTCAGGGATTCAGGGGCATCATTGAACTTGGACGATACGTGTCGCCGGTAAGCATCAGCTCCTTCTTCGAGTTGCTTACGACTTGTCCATCCGGTCGTCCTGGGCTGTCACGGCGGCTTGCATCATATCCAGTGATGTAAACTATATACGTTGATATGCGTTGCGGCGGTACGTATGTCGTGTGATTTCGCTCTAGAAGAGGGAAGCTTTAGTGGATCTGCGCGCCAATGGAAAAAGTCGACGAACATCTGCACATACTTTCGCTGCTTCAGAAGCAAAATCCGGTTATCCTGGACATCGGTTGCAACGATGGAACGGATACGAAACAGTTTCTCAAACTGTGTCCACACGCCCAACTATACTGCTTTGAGCCGGATCCCCGAGCGAGCGCTCGCTTCAAGAAGAACATGGGTCCGGATCTTGACAAGGTGAGTCTGTTCGAGATCGCGATCAGCGATCGAAACGGGAGGGTCGATTTCCATCCAAGCAATGGAGAAGGAGATGCAAAAGAATGGGACCTCTCTGGCTCAATCCGCCGTCCGAAAAATCATCTTACCGAATATGATTGGGTCCGCTTCGACCGTCCCATCTCAGTTGAAACCCGACGCCTGGACGACTGGTGCAGCGAAGCGGGTCTGAGCAACATTGATTTGATCTGGATGGATGTGCAGGGAGCCGAATCTGATGTCATTGCTGGAGGGATAGAGACCTTGAGCAACACGCGCTTCATCTACACGGAATATAGCGACCAGGAGCTCTACGAAGGGCAGTTGTCCTTGCGAGCCATCCTCGATCTATTACCATTCTTCGAAGTGTCGACTCACTACCCGCGCGCAGTGGAAGGCGATGTCTTGCTCAAGAATACGCGTTTTTGAGGCAGATCCCTTCATCTGCACTGGTGCGGAAGTGGCCGCTATGTCTCGAGGTGTGACAGAAGGGCTGAAATTTGCTTGAGGCTGCCGTCCCTGATGGCGGCTGCATCGTGCTAGCTCACGTTGCGCGGAATGATGACCCGCTCCAGTCAAGGTGATGGTGCCGGTCGCCGCGTGGGTAAACCGCTCCGCCAGAGGTTCGATTGCGCGCCCTGGCGGTTCACTGCTGAGTGCGAAAGGCTGCGTGGTACAAGCCAGTTCGCAATAGCGGATCAGCTCAGCTGCGTCCATTTAACCGTCCGCAAGTCCTCGTCGGCGCGCGTAAGCCAACGAAAGGACCTTCCGTGACGGGCCGCTGTAAGCCCGACCAGGGCCATGGTTGTTGTTCATCTGCCGCCGGATGGGACATCGCATCGGCTTGGTCCGGGGCGAGATGGTCGCGGCAGTTGCCGCGTCAACAAGGAAGTATCTTCCCGCCAGGGAAAAAAAGGCCCGGCCTCATTCTCTGAAGCCGGGCTAAGTCAGACTGGAACGGAGCGATGCTGTTACGCATCGCACCAATCGTCGGCAAAGGGAGAGTTGCCAACGGCTTATTTGCGGCTAGGAGTTGCCGCAAATTCTAATACGAAATCGACATCCGATCTAAATCTGGTATCGCCTCCGTCTCTGCTGAGGATGAGATCAGCCTACGCTGTCGAGCAGCCCGCGACACGCGGATGACTCGGTCAGCATTCGCTCGCCGCTGGTAGAGTGGGCCATGCGGAAGCGGGATGGCGGTACGCGGACGCCACTCGAAGGCCATGACGCCAAAGACATGAGAATGCCACAGACAAGTATGCCGTCACCCCAGATGCTAAGGGGTAGCCTGCGTTGGTTTGCCAGAGATCTCGGCCTCATTCCAAGATCGTACAATATGACGCTACGTGCGATTCAATGCCCTTCGCGAGCGGTCGCACAAATTCTCTAAACTCCTGGCGCTCAGCCAGCCGAGACCGTTCGTAACTTACAATTCAATCTGTCTACTGATGAGGCTTGCCCCCTGTAAGCGATTCAGGCAATTGCGCATCATCTTCTATGCGATCTCACGATGGGCCGGTCGTCTCTAAAGCTCGCGTGGTCAGCTTAGCCGACACGAACCTTCAGGTCACTCTATAGGACCTCCTCGTTAGCTGAGCCAAAGGTATAGCGAACTTCGACGATCTCAAGCCAGACATGGCCATTTGCCCAAGAGCGGCAGCCACTGGTCCGAGCGAACCAGGCGACTTGCCGCCAAGATCGCTGATTGAAGAATAGTCATGATGAGCCTGTCGAGCGCTGCTCATCTGGATGCCACATCACCAGAACGACCGCGCCGTGCTCGATACATGCAGCGCCCTGCTGATCTGATCCAGCGCCCGTCCGGCACCGATGCAGATGTTCGGGAGCTTGCCATGCTGTGTCGGTCTTCAGCACTGCGGGAGTTGGCACTTCACGCGCGGCTCGCTGGCCTGCATGCTCCGGGAAGCGGCCAGTCCGCTTGCAACCTGGCCTGAAGCGAGTTTGTCAGGTTGAGGCCAATGGGCGCTATGGATGGATCTCAGTGGGTTTACTATCTTGCTCACCTGCGGCCGCTCGAAGAAGCGCTCGGATGACCGTCAGCTCAGCAGATCGACCCTGCCGGTGTCGAGCCAATAAAGACCCCCGACGACCTTCAGTCTGTTCTGCTCGACTGCCGACTTCAGAAGCGGGGTCGCCGAAATGAGCTTATAGACGTTCTCAGCCACATTTTGCCGGATCGCATTGGCGAGTGCATCCCCGCTCTCCTGAGAAGAAGCCTTCACCGCGGGCGCAAGTGCGGCAACAAGGGATGGAATGTGCCCTGGCAGTGTAGTGTCGTCCTTCAAGGATTTGATCGTGGCACCGACAGCACCGCAGCGATCATGGCCGAGTACCAGGATTAGGGGGGTATTTAGCACGGCCACCGCATATTCCATGCTGGCGATAATCTCATCGTTGGCGAAATTACCAGCGACACGGCAAACGAACAGATCGCCAAGTCCGCTATTGAAAACATACTCAGGGACGATTCGTGAATCGGCGCATGTTAAGACTGCCGCATACGGATTTTGCCCGCCGACCAGAGCGCTGCGTTCGTGCCTGAAGTCGCTGCCTCGCGATATGCCCTGAACATAGCGCGCATTGCCTTCCATTAGTCGCTCAAGCGAAGCCTTTGGCGAGAGCAGGTTATCTGGTTTGGGCGGCGCTGTTGGCTCGATCGCGCTCGCGATCCTGCCGCCAAGCAGCATGCCGGCCGCCGAAGCAGCGAATAGCATTAGAGAACGGCGGGATGGCACCGTCGGACGAGGCAGGATCGGGATGCACTCTTCACACATGTATTTCCTCTGAGCGCGCTTCTCCAGTGCGTTGCGTGATTTCGGCCTCGCTTCGCTGCAGAACCCGCGCCTGACCAAATTTAGCTGCAACCAACCGAGTTGCACAGGCAAGTGACCGATGCGCTCGCCCTCACATCTATAGCTGCTCTTCGTTGCACACTTGTGAGCCTGTCCGAGATGGCCGCGAGCAGAATTTAGAGAGTCGTCGCGACCTTCATAACGATTTTCAGACTACGTCCTGACGCAGCGTGAGGTTCAAGCAATTTCTTCCCGTGCGACTCTTGCCCGCATGTCAGGACATCGGCAGCCTCTCTCCAATGCAGTATTGTGCGGCCTATTGTGCAGCGCCGTTCCTGCTGAGTGCGGAACAAAGTTGGATAGCACAGCATGTATTCCGCCGAATTCGGTTGGCGAAAACGAGATCACGACTGCCGTTGCGGTAATCGGTGCTCTGCGGCCAAGACCAATCTGGTCTAGGCACCCCGTCGCGGAGGTCAGTGAATAGCGAACGCACCAATAGGGCCACTCCTGATGAACAGCTAAAGCACGTTGGCCTGATTCGGGAGCGAGAAAACATCCGTGAGATTGCAAAGAGTGATCATCGAGCCGCGGAGTGTGGGCTTTCTCACAAAATGCTGCAAACTGTATGGATGACTGCCGTTTCTGAATACGAGCCGTTTGCCACTAAAGCAAGCCGCCAGTCCATTTAGCGCAATCACTAGCGTTATTGTCAAACAGAGCGAGGCGAACTTTGCAAAGTGCGACAGAAGCGTAGAACTCATGACAATGCTGCCGAAGCTAACGCCGCAATGTCAGGTGCCGACGGGCGAGCACTGAGCCACCGGGGGACCTCGGAATTTCCGGCGGCACGCCGCTTGCTTCGTTGGTCCGGTCACACTCCGGCGCATATCCGTTGTCGCGACCCAATGCGCATCGTCCGTTCGCTCTGGCCAGCTCCAAACTGCGCGAGCCGGACGGCCCAAGCAGTTCAGGATAACTTCTATGAAACACTCACTCCTCGCCACCGCGTTGCTTTCAATGGCGCTTTTGTCCTCTGCGGCATTACCCCAGAAACCGGCCCATGCGGCGGCGGTAGAGGATCCCTTCCTTTGGCTCGAGGAGATCGATGGACCGCGCGCACTCGCTTGGGCACGCGCCGAGAACGATAAGACGCTCGGAGTGCTCCAATCAGATCCCCGTTATCATCGCTTCTATGAGGAGGCGCTGAGCATCCTCCAAGCCGAGGACCGGATCCCGTATGTTTCGTCGGAGCGGCAGGGTCTCGGCAAGTTATGGCAAGACGAGAGCCGCGTGCGCGGCATCTGGCGTCGTACCACTGACGGCTATGGCAGCTCGGAGCCGGTCTGGGAGAGTATTCTTAGTATTGACGAGCTGGCGGCCACGGAGAAGAAGAACTGGGTCTTGAAGGGCGGTAGCTGCCTGCCGCCCGAAGAGCGCCTGTGCCTCGTCGAGCTCTCTGACGGCGGGAAGGACGCTGTGTTCATTCGCGAGTACGATCGGCATGCCAAGGCCTTCGTACCAACCGGATTCGATCTTCCGGAGGGAAAGCAGGACGTCAGCTGGGTCGACCGCGACACGATACTCATCGCGCGAGATTGGGGCGAAGGGACCATGACGCCGGCGGGCTATCCCTTCGTCGTGAAGGAGCTCAAGCGCGCTCAGCCGCTGGTTCAAGCGCGGGAGGTCTTCCGCGGGGAGCCGAACGATGCGATGACGGCGACCTTCGTGCTGCGGGACAGCGAAGGCAGGATTCATGCGATCGGCGCCATACGCGCCATCAGCGCCTTCGAGCGGGAGTATGTGCTTCTCGCGCCCAAAGGACCGATCAAGGTTAACCTGCCAAAAATGGCGGACATCGTTGGCATCGCCAGTAACCGCTTGCTAGTGACGCTCGACGAAGACTGGGCGCTGTCCGAAAGCACCCACTTTGTTGCGGGTTCGATCCTCTCATATGACTTGGCCGAATGGAAGCAGGATCCGCTTCGCGCGACGCCCTCGGTGGTCTTCCAGCCCGAGGCTCGGCATGCGCTCAGCGGGCTCGTGGTCACCAAGAACGCTTTAATCCTGACGATCCTTGACAATGGTCAGAGCAAGGCTTTCATCTACAGCCACGACCAGGGTGACTGGCGGGCTACGCCGATCCCGTTCCCTGTCAACATGAACGTCAGCCTGTCAGCCGTTCGCCCTGAAACGGACGAGGTGCTGTTCACGGTCTCCAGCTATCTCGTGCCGACTTCCCGCTGGCACTTCGACGCGGCGACCAAACGTCTCAAAATGGTGACGACGACATCTCCTCAGTTCAACGCGTCCAACCACGTTGTGGAGCAGTTCGAGGCAACTTCGCTCGATGGGACAAAGATTCCCTACTCTCTGGTGCGTCCGAAGAACGCAAGGCTCGGGGAGCCGATCCCAACCCTTCTTACTGGCTATGGCGGGTTTCAAGAGCCGCTCCTGCCATTGTATGACGGAGCGATAGGGCGGCTCTGGCTTGAGCAGGGCAATGCATATGTTCTGGCAAACCTGCGCGGCGGCGGCGAGTTTGGGCCGCGATGGCACGAGGCTGCCCAGGGGGCCACAAAGCAGCGGACGTGGGACGATTTCATCGCCGTCGCGGAGGACCTGATTCGCCGGAAGATCACCTCTCCGGGTCGATTGGGCGTGGTCGGCGGCAGCCAGGGAGGTCTGCTGGTAGGCACCGCAATTACGCAGCGACCCGACCTTTTCAATGCGGCAATCATGCAGGTGCCGCTGCTCGACATGCTTCGCTTCGCAAAGTTGGCCGCGGGCGCCGCCTACATCGGTGAATATGGTGATCCCGCCGTTACGGAGCAGCGCGGATGGCTCGAGGCCTACTCGCCCTATCAGAAGCTGGTCCCCGGCAAGACCTACCCGATGCCTTTCATTCTCACCTCCACAAAGGATGATCGCGTGCACCCGGCGCACGGCCGCAAGGCAGCCGCTAGGCTTGCTGCCCTCGGCCAGCCTTATTTTTACTTTGAGAACTTCGAGGGTGGACACAGCGCGGCTGCCAATCTCAAGGAACACGCGCGCCGGCTGGCACTCGAATACACCTATGCATCCAGGCGGCTTGTGGATTGAGTAATGTCAGCGAGGGAGTTCGTTGAGGCCGCCAGCGCAGTTGGTGGCCTGTCGGCATCAGCGCGTTTGAATGGAGAGCTCACGGAGCGGGCCTGTTTGTACCCTCAAAGAAGGCGGGCGGTTGAAGCGAGCGAGGTTCACGAAAGGGCAGATTATCGTGATTTGATTGTCCCGCTTATAATAGCGATCCCATCGAGCTACTTGCGCTCTATGACTCTATCCAGTTACTCCCAAGCTCCGCGAGACCTCTCAGCAAAGAGCTCTCCTCCGTGCGAAGGATCATTCGGATGATTTTTGGACAACGGAGCGCAGTCCACAAACCTTCAGTGATGAAGACGCAGCCTGCAGCATGAAGCTTGTGCTTTCCGAGCAGCAAGATGCTCAGGGTAAACGCGATCTGCCGCGAGTCCATCGACGCTGTGTTCGGCATCATCAGCCACAGGCAATTGCGTGAGCGGCTTGCGCTCTCATTCAGGGGTTAAAAAATGGCAGAACAGATTCATTCGCACGCGGTGGTGTGGATCGACCGAGTCATTGCCAAGATATTCTTCATAGGGCTAACGGGCGTCAGCGCCACGACCGTGCGCGCGCATAAATCGTGTACGATTGGAGCTTCCGGTGGGAATAATGATTCAACGTTTCTCGTCAGGATAGGTGGGGTCCTGAGTAGGTGCACCGATCTGCTGATCATCGGGCCGGAGACCGAGCACACTCAGCTAATGCACTTTTTGAGAGCGAACAGGCTGGACCTCACCATCCAAGTCGAGACAAGCAATCCTTCGACCGACCGGGAACTCGTAGCGCTCGGGCGAAAGCGCTTCCGACTGGATTAAGCTCTTTGCTTCTGATTGTCGACCGTGCTCCAGTTTTCCCGGAAACCACTACCTCGTGCGGCGTCATCCGTTTAGGTCGGTCAGTAAGCGCCGGTGCAGAGGACGCTCCTTGAGTTGGCGGACGATGGCCGGTTCACTTCGCTCTTAGCGCCCAACCTGTAGCTAGCTCGTTTAAGTGCGGTTAGCCGGCTCCGTACTCCGGTGCCGATTGCTCAGAGGGGATAGATGGACGAGCGGCATTTCCGCTTCGCCAGTTCTCATCGTGCCTGAGGACATGCTGTGTTCGTAATCATTCCAGAGAGACTCGCGTCACCTGCGGTGCGGCTTGTTGCACGACTGCAAGCCCGGCATATTCCAGGACGGTTGAACTGATCCGAGGTCGCCAACGCCACAGAGGAGGACCGGCCTTGATGGGATAGTCGCATCAAGATGCCGTGCCTTCGGCTTCCAGGTCTGCCGTTCTATGCAATTGATTATCCGTTCCTCCCGCCTGCCCTGACTTGACGGATGTCATTTTCGCGCAGACGGCGAAATCCTAAGCGAAGGGTCTGTATGGCTTTGGCAACTGCTGATCGCCAGATCCGGCGAGCACTAGACTAGCGCACCAGAATCGCAATGTGGAAAGAGTTCTGCGCCAAAAGACGACCCCGGCATTTCGCTGCCGGGGTCGCATTTTCAGCGAGAGTGGTCAGAAGTCCATGCCGCCCATGCCGCCTCCCGGCGGCATAGCGGGCACGGCCCCATTCTTCTTCGGCAGCTCGGCAACCATGGCTTCCGTGGTGATCAAGAGCGCGGCAACAGAGGCTGCGTTCTGGATCGCGGTGCGCACCACCTTGGTCGGATCGATGATGCCCTTTGAAACCAAGTTGCCATACTCGCCGGTTTGCGAGTCGAAACCGTACGCGTATTGCTCCTTCTCCAGGATCTTGCCAACGATCACCGAGCCGTCTTCACCCGCGTTGATCGCGATCTGGCGAGCGGGCGCCGACAGCGCCTTGCGCACGATCTCGACGCCGGTCTTCTGGTCCTCGTTCTTGGTGCGCAGGCCCTTGAGCTGCTCGGAGGCACGGAGCAGGGCAACGCCGCCGCCAGGAACGATGCCTTCTTCCACCGCCGCGCGGGTCGCATGCATCGCGTCATCAACACGATCCTTGCGTTCCTTCACCTCGACCTCGGTCGCGCCGCCGACGCGGATCACCGCGACGCCGCCGGCGAGCTTGGCGAGACGCTCCTGCAGCTTCTCACGGTCGTAGTCCGAGGCGGTCTCCTCGATCTGCGCCTTGATCTGGGCCACGCGCGCCTCGATGTCGGCCTTCTTGCCTGCGCCGTTGACGATCGTGGTGTTCTCCTTGTCGATCATCACCTTCTTGGCGCGACCGAGCATGTTGAGCGTCACGTTCTCGAGCTTGATGCCGAGATCTTCCGAGATCGCCTGGCCGCCGGTCAGGATCGCGATGTCCTGCAGCATGGCCTTGCGGCGATCGCCGAAGCCCGGAGCCTTGACGGCCGCGACCTTCAGACCGCCGCGCAGGCGGTTCACAACCAGCGTGGCCAAAGCCTCGCCTTCGACGTCCTCGGCCACGATGACCAGCGGCTTGCCGCTTTGCACCACGGCCTCGAGCAGCGGCAGCAGCTCGTTCAGCGAGGAGAGCTTCTTCTCGTTGATGAGGATGTAGGCATCGTCCATCTCAACGCGCATCTTGTCGGCGTTGGTGACGAAGTAGGGCGAGATGTAGCCGCGGTCGAACTGCATGCCCTCGACCACGTCGAGCTCCGTCTCGAGCGACTTGGCTTCCTCGACCGTGATGACGCCCTCGTTGCCGACCCTCTTCATGGCGTCGGAAAGGAACTTGCCGATCTCGGCATCGCCGTTGGCCGAGATGGTGGCGACCTGGGCGATCTCGTCGTTCGAGGTGACCTTCTTCGAGTTCTTCTCGAGGTCGGCCACGACGGCTTCGATCGCAAGGTCGATACCGCGCTTGAGGTCCATCGGGTTCATGCCGGCGGCGACCGACTTGGCACCCTCGCGAACAATCGCGGCGGCGAGCACGGTGGCGGTGGTGGTGCCGTCGCCGGCCGCGTCAGCGGACTTGGAGGCGACTTCGCGCACCATCTGCGCACCCATGTTCTCGAACTTGTCGTCGAGCTCGATCTCCTTGGCGACGGTGACGCCGTCCTTGGTGATGCGGGGAGCGCCGAACGACTTGTCGAGCACGACGTTGCGGCCCTTCGGACCGAGCGTGACCTTCACCGCATTGGCGAGGATGTCGACCCCGCGCAGCATGCGGTCGCGGGCGTCTACGCCGAACTTAACTTCTTTGGCTGACATGTGGGTTTTCCTGAGTGTTTCACTTGGTCTCATCCTTCGGCGCGCGGCATGCGCTCCTCAGGATGAGTGCTGCGAGCGGTAATTTAGGCGGCCTTCTTCTTGGCGAACGGATCCGTGAGAACGCCCAAGATGTCGCTTTCCTTCATAATCAACAGCTCCTGGCCGTCGATCTTGACCTCAGTGCCTGACCACTTCCCGAACAGGATGCGGTCGCCGACCTGGACATCGATCGGAACCAACTTGCCGGACTCGTCGCGGCCCCCGGGGCCGACGGCGATGACTTCGCCCTGGGAGGGCTTTTCCTTCGCCGTGTCCGGAATGATAATGCCGCCAGCGGTCTTTTCTTCTGCGTCGATGCGCTTGACTACGACGCGGTCGTGAAGCGGACGGAATTCCATGCAGATCTCTCCTAAGCAGTTACGCAAGTTGAGGATTTCTCGATTGCTAGCAATCGAGGCCCGTGAGTGCCAACGCAGGCGCACCTGAAATAGGACTGATTTGTTGGGGAACAAGTGTTTGTAGGAGGAAAATCCTCACTCACCGCCGAGCTCTGAATCCGCTTCAGGCAATTAACCTCGCGAGCTTGCCGCCGAGCACCCGACGCTATTCTGAGTGAGCTTTGTCTCTCTACCCAATATCGCTTTACAGTTCGATTCCCTTCAACCCGGTCTTGCAAGCCATGATCTTAGGACAAAAAGGGTAAAGGGCTGCCGATCTGGAGTAGCTTCAAATGAAACCGTCAGCTGAATTCGAAAGATCGCGCGGTCTTGGAATCCTGCGCCGAGATCGGGACTGCCTGCTCGGATCGATGGTTCGCTAGCCCTCGCGCCCGATCTGCCCGGTTTACGCCAGAGTGCCTCTGCCGGCATTGCGGCGGAATTGACTTTGGAGCAAATCGACGGCCTGGCGCACGCGAAGCTGTCTCAGGCCGCCACGAACGGGCATATGTTCCTCTCACCAGAGCCTGTCCTTATGCAATCGCGCCGGATGGCGTATACACGCGGACAGCGGCTCCGCCTCGAGTTGTCGAGCCGCCAGTGCGGGTTCGGCGTTAGAATAATCAGTTGAAAAAAACCTTCTTTGGACTTTGATCTCGATCAGGCGCCCCTAGATCGCAGCTTGAAGGTCGTGCTTGATGGAGAGATGTTCGGGCTTTGGCATCACGGGCGGTGTTCTGCTAGGCCGCGGCCAGACGGTGCCACAAAAATGCGACAGGGGTGTTCGACCTTGCTAAGTTGAGCGAGCGCACGTCTGAGCACTGTAGGTGAGGGCTACGAGAAAGCCAGATGTTAGGCCAAGATCGCCCTCCGCCTTTCGAGCTGCATCAGTGCATCAAAGCGCGGCAATGTTCTTTCGGCGCTCCTGCTTGGCATTGCAGACGACTTCCTCCTTCTCGTGCCAGCTTCGGCGCAGCGCTTGAAGTAAACTGCGCTTCGCCGTAGTAGCTACAGAGTGGTGCGAACGAGCTCCGCGCATTGCCATGCGACCTTTCGCCGGCCGGGTATGCGCAGACCTAAGTGAGCGCGTCCGGTTCATGGCACGAAGACAAGACCTGCCGTCGGACTAGAATGGGTATTTGGCATCAGGCACGAGTATGAAGCTCTTGGCTCTGCACTGTGCGAGGGACCAAAGGACACAAAGAGCTGCGGCCTAGACGCGATAAGCGTCTCATCTGGCAATAAACCTCAGTATAGTCTTTTCAACCCTTCCCAAATCAGCTGTTTATCTTCGTACGATTGAGATCACCCTTTGTCTCACGTCTGCTAGGAGCCGGGGGGTGCCAATTGGAGCTGCCAAAGCGCCGGATCCTGCCGTATGGATCGAATTCGATAGGTTTCAGACGATGAGTTGCAGGCGACTTCCTTCTCACATGACCATGCCGCGCCCGGGTTCAATCCTTATAGAACCGCAGGGCTGCCGTTACTTTGTTCGAGCGATGACCACGGCGATGGCCGCTCAGCTTGTGCACGCTTAGGGAGGACTCATGGTCAACGATACTCATCATTCGCCGGCAGTATGCTTTCTCCTTGGCCTTCCACGCTCCGGGACGACACTCCTTGCCCACTTGCTGCAGCAACATCCGGATATCACAGCTCCCCCCGAGCCCTGGATAATGCTGGCACTAAACGAATTTGGCAGGGTAGACCACCGTCACCCGGCAATCGCATCAATGATCAAGACCGCGACCTCTGAATTCTTGGCTCGTATAGATCGTACGATCGTCAGCCGCGCTTTTGCCGACGCGGCGTATGGCCAGTACTTGGCAGCGGCGGGCAAGCGTATCCTCATAGACAAGACGCCGCGCTATTGGATGGTACTTGAGTTTCTGGAAACTCTCTATCCAAAGACGCCACACATCCTTCTGATGCGCAATCCCTATGCTATTGCCGCTTCCTTGAAGTCGACGTGGGGCATCCCCCTCCACGCAGAACCCTCCTCTTCCATCAGCATATCGTCGCTCGCCGATCTTCTGATCCGTGTACCCGACAGCATTGCATCTGCACTCGCTGATCTGGTCCTAGGGCTTCCTAAGCTTGCAGCGCACCGGGCTCGACCGCAGACGCAGCTAGTGCAGTACGAGCGCCTTGTCGCGCGGCCGGAAGCGGAAGTCCGCCGCGTGATCGCGGGCCTTGGCCTTGATCCAGCAATCTCCGCGCCAACCACGACTGAGCAAACCGACTATCTTCAGTCAAGTAGCTTCGGAGATCGAAAGATCCTGGATAGACAGGCGGTCGATGACCGCTCTGTCCACGCCTGGCAAAACCAACTGAGCATCGAAGAGATGCAAACAGTAACCGATCTAATCGGCGCAGATCTGTTGGTGGAGCTCGGATATGAGCAAGAACTACGACAGGCACAGCAAGCTGGAGTTGTGGATAAAGGGAAAGAGGTAACCGAACTTTATCGTCGGATCTTTGAAATTTGGTGGAATTTGCGCTGCTCCGACGGCAGTGCAACGCACCTGGATTCCTCCAGCGCTGGGGCACCAACCCATAGTGTCCGCGAGCCTATTGAGAGTTCTTACCGCAGCTCCGAGCTCCCGAAGAATGCCACACAACATATGTCCGGGTCCGAAACTGAGGACGGTGTGCAACTGGAAAATTCGACGGCAGCTCTGTTGAGCCAAGCGCTGTTGGCCTCGGAGGCTGATCGTGCCGTGCAGCTAGACGCTAGGCGTGATCGCGATGCCGTTATCGAGACGCTCCGAGGCGAGATCGCTCGGCTTGAGGTGGCTCTCAACAATGGCGTGCCATGACTTGCACGCCAGAGCAAAAGCCCTGCTCTGACTGTACTTCTTAGCCTGCTATTGAACAGAAATTAGGGCAGCAGAAGCTTTCGAGCGCGCTGGTCTCATGCTAATTGCCGACCAGTAGATCGAGTGGCACATGAGTGCTGGACTGTCATTGCTGTTCGCGCCGCGACGTTTGAGCCGATGGAAGCGCTATTCAGCCGCCTGGGAATCGGTCGAATCAAAGCGGCACCTTAATCAATAGAGAGCCTTTCATCGGAAAGAACTTATGCTGCCAATACATCTTCGCCGCCTCGAAGCTGAATCCATCGAAATCATGCGAGAAGTAGTCGCCGAGTTCAGTAAGCCGGTCATGCTCTATTCGATCGGAAAAGACTCGAGCGTCATGCTGCACATTGCAATCAAGGCCTTCTATCCCGCGAAGTTGCCCTTCCCATTGCTGCACGTGGACACAACCTGGAAGTTCCGCGAGATGATCACTTTCCGGGATCAGACAGCCAAGCGGCTTGGCGTCGAGGTGATCGTGCACGTGAATAACGAAGGCGTCGAACGCGGCATCAACCCGATCGACTCGGGGTCAGCACTTCACACTCAAGTGATGAAAACAGACGCCCTGAAGCAGGCGCTCGATTTCCATCAGTTCGATGCGGCCTTCGGTGGAGCACGACGTGACGAGGAAAAGAGTCGCGCGAAAGAGCGGATATTCTCCTTTCGTTCGGCCGGGCATGTCTGGGATCCCCGCAACCAGCGGCCGGAGCTTTGGAATCTTTTCAACACCCGAATTCGTCAGGGCGAAACCATGCGTGTGTTCGCAATGTCGAACTGGACCGAGCTCGACATCTGGGAATACGTCATGCTCGAGCAGATCCCGGTTGTGCCTCTCTACTTTGCAAAACAGAGGCCAGTCGTACGGCGAAGCGGCGCAACGATCATGGTGGACGACGGACGATTTCCGCTTAAGCCCAATGAAACACCAGAGATGAGGATGGTCCGATTCCGCACTCTGGGATGTTATCCCCTGAGCGGAGCCATCGATTCCAACGCGACCACGATCCAGGAAGTCGTAGAAGAAATGCGGAATGCGAGAGTATCTGAGCGCCAAGGACGCTTAATTGATACCGATGAAGCCGCTTCGATGGAGAAAAAAAAGCGGGAAGGTTACTTTTAATGACTTTCATAGAGACGACCAAGTGTCTGGTTGGGGCCGGAACAAAGGACCAGATGCGATTCATCACCTGCGGTTCGGTGGATGACGGCAAGTCGACACTGATCGGCCGGCTGCTGCATGACAGCAAGATGATCTGCGAAGATCAGCTCACGGCGCTGGAACGGGACAGCGCTAGGCACGGCACTACCGGCAGCGACATTGATTTCGCGCTGCTCGTCGATGGCCTTGAAGCCGAACGGGAACAGGGCATCACAATCGATGTGGCCTACCGATTCTTTAGCACCCAGCGTCGCTCGTTCATTGTGGCCGACACTCCCGGCCACGAGCAGTACACCCGCAACATGGCAACCGGCGCCTCGAATGCCGAGCTCGCCATCATCTTGATCGATGCTCGAAAGGGCGTACTGGTCCAGACCAAGCGCCACTCTTTCATCTGTTTCCTGCTCGGAATTCGTCATGTCGTGCTAGCAGTGAACAAGATCGATCTTGTCAACTACGAGCAGAAGAGTTTTGATCGGATCGTTGACGACTATTCGACTTTTGCTGCCGGTCTTGGCTTCACCTCTATCGTTCCGATCCCGATCTCCGCCCGCTACGGCGACAATCTTGTCAGCCGTTCAGATCATACCAATTGGTATATTGGTCCCTGCCTGCTCGACCATTTGGACAGCGTCGATATCCAGCCCAACGCGGCTACTGCCTTCCGTTTTCCGGTCCAGTGGGTGAACCGGCCCAATCAAGATTTCCGCGGTTATGCCGGCTCGGTGGTTTCCGGGAGCATCTCGGCAGGCGACGAGATCGTTGCCGCAGCGTCCGGTCAAACTACCCGAATTAAGCGGATCGTGACCCAGAAGGGCGATCTTCCCCGCGCTGAGGCCGGCGATGCCGTTACCATCACCCTGGAAGACGAAATCGACATCAGCCGCGGCGATCTTCTGGCGCGCCCGAGCGAGCCTCCCAAGGTCGCTAACCAGTTCGCCGCCTATCTCATCTGGATGGACAAGGACCCGCTCGTCCCTGGACGCAATTACATCCTGCGCGTTGGGTCACAGACCAAAACCGGCAGCATCACCGCAATCGAGCACCGGATCGACGTCAACACACGTGAGCACCTGGCAGCACGGACGCTTCGTCTAAACGAGATCGGGTTTTGCAAAGTGGCGACGGCAGTGACCGTGGCGTTCGATCCTTTCGATAGCAATCGGAAGACGGGATCATTTATCGTCATCGATCCCCATACGAATCGCACGGTTGGAGCCGGCATGATCGCCTTTGCGGTGCAGCGGGCGACCAACATCGCTTTGCAACCGCTGTCGGTAGATAAAGCAGCGCGTGCCGCACTCAAGAACCAGAAGCCTTGCGTCATTTGGTTCACCGGGCTGTCCGGCGCGGGCAAATCAACCATTGCAAACATCGTCGATCAAAAGCTCTTTGCAATGTCTTGCCACACCATGATTCTGGATGGAGACAACCTCCGGCACGGATTGAATCGGGATCTTGGCTTCACCCAGGCCGACCGCGCTGAGAATATTCGGCGTGTCGGGGAAGTCGCCAAGTTGATGGCAGACAGCGGGTTGATCGTAATTTGCTCGTTCATCGCGCCCTACAGGGCTGAACGCGACATGATACGCAATCTGTTTGATGAGGAGGAGTTCATCGAAGTGTTTGTCGACACGCCGCTCGAAGAATGCGCGCGGCGGGATCCCAAGGGTCTATATTCCAAGGTGAAGTCTGGCGAGATCAAGAGCTTCACCGGCATCGATGCGCCATACGAAAGGCCGTTAAGGCCGGAAATGCATCTCACGACTTTGGGACAAACGGCCGAGCAGCTAGCCGATGCGGTGGTCAATCTCTTGGTGGCCCGCGCTGTCATTGGCGATCGCTAGGGAGCCCTCTCCTATGCCTTATGTGCTGCGCTCCAGTGAAAGGCGATCAGCAGACGCTTAGCGGAGAAGACCGCACTAAAACCTTGAGGATCGATACAAGGCGCCAACATGATGGCTGGGGGTGCGACGCGCCGCCAACAGTGCCGATGCGGGCTTGGTCGGCGAAACCGTCTCGCACTGAATTGTCACGCCTCTGTTCGATTGCGCGAGGTGAGCCCGATCCAAAGCCGCTTCCGGAAGGAAAGGCAACGCCGGGTTGATGTGCCACGCGCAATAGGCCACATCGAACGGGCGCCGGATGCGACCATCAAGGGCCGCAAGCGAGCCAACCGAGAGCGGAACGGCTCAGAGGTGCGGTCCGTTGCCGCATGCGCGCAGACTCATGAGTCCTGTTGTTATTGTATGCTCTGAGCTCGAGCTCTGAAACGCCACGTGAATCGCGTTCGCCACATAGGCCCGCTTGGGGCCTTGTTGCAGGACCGTTTCACGCAAGCCAGGTCTGGGCTGCGGACTGGTGGGCGTGAAGTGGACACGATGATGTGGCAACTCGGCGCAGCCGCATCAGTGGTCGACTGGATCGTCGCCAACCTCACGAGAGCATACGCGACAACGCGGATACCGGGAGTCTCCGCAGCCCGACGGTGTCACCCAGCGCGGATATTCTGGAAGATCTTCACACCTCGGCCGGGGCAAGGACTGCGCCGGCCACCAATTCGAGAGGCGCGCCCATGAAAATCATCGCTGAGTTGACGCAGAAATACGCCGACTTCCCAGCCCCACACGTCCGTGCGTCGCGTCTCCCGAACGGTGCCGTTAGGTTGACCGTTTGCGGGCGGGGTGGCAAGCACGCGTGTATCGACCTTGAGGACGATGAGTGGCGTTCGTTTGTGTCACAAGCGCTGATCTCCGAAGAGAGCGACCGTTCGGCAATCAGCTAGATCGCATTCGAACGCGCGGGGCATTGTGGGAGCCTTGACTCACGGTGGCACCATGGGGATATCACTGCCTTAACATGCCGGGCAGAGAGACAGCCCCGCGCGTTCGGAGGAATGCCTAGGCTGCGCAAAAAAGTGAGACGTGATCATGTCGAATTGACTGAACGTATCGACGCCCCGCCGGATTAGGGCGACGGTGGAGATATCGAATTGCGCGCTAAGGACGTTTCTATCGTTCGGGCTCGCCTCGAAATCGACGAATGTTTTAACCCCAGTCATTTTGACGATTAGCGGAGGCAACGTCCCGATGGACCCGGTCGGCGCGAATGACGTGGACTTCGGCGCGACGATGTTTGCCGCCGATCTTCGGCAGTGGCTGGCGGATTGCGGCGGCTCCGCTGGGTCAAGCGTAAGCATCAATATGTCGGCGCACGGGACATTGCGCGAAGCCGATCCGCTAACTCCGCCAATCAATGCGTTTTGGGATTGGACTATTTCGGCGACCTGAAGCCACCGGGTCCACGGCGCATGGCTTCTTCGGCGTCTGTACTATCATGCCGTTTCCGAAATCGCGATGTTGGCGTTAGCGCCCAATGGGGACGCAGTTTTGGGACTTGATGATCTCGTAGTACTCATCGCACCATACGTTTGCTTGCGACGCCTCGACAAAGCAGAAGACAAGCGCGCCCGACCCGTGACGCGCTGCGTGCAAAATGTTCTCGCGTCGCGAACACGCCATCCAAATCGGGGGATGCGGCTTCTGGACTGACTTGGGCACGACATTACAGGCCGGCATTTTGAAAAAAAACGCCCGTTATATTCTGGATACGGCTGCATCAACATCATATTGGCCGTCTGCTCGGCCAAAGCCGTGCATCTCGATCAGAGCGACGGATTCACCGGTTCCCCAATCAAGACGGCCTCCTGAGATCACATCGCAGTTTGTGACATCTCTGCTCGATTGGCGTCTCACACAGAACAGATGCTCACGCGCTTATGAGTCGTGCAATGCAATCTCCGTGTCCGTCAATGCGAGCTTGGGTGGCGCATCTGGGGCGACGCGATCGAGCATGGTCAGCCAGAGTACGCGCCAATTATGCACAATGGCGCCCGCCTAAGACGTACGATCTGAGGCATGATCGTGCGGCGTTTCACGTCCTAGCCGAATCCCGCGCCAGGGCTGCCTACGTCGAGCGCCTGCGGTCAGCACTTGCGCCTGGCGGTCACATACTCGCGACATTCGCGCCCGAGGGCCCGAAAAATGCAACGGTCTTTCCGGTGCAGCGCCATGAGTAGGCGATCCGCGCTTAGATCCTGGGTGTTTTCGCGGGTGGCGTAGTTATCCATGATGATATGGACATTCGGACGTTCAGATCCCTGAGAGTCGGTCCTTTTCAAGAACTTCAGTAACTCGACTACCGGTAGCGCCTGTAGCCTTTGCCGATCACGAAGCACGAGGCGAGATTAAGCACGGCACGTGCCGCACATCGCTCTGCATGTTCGATGGGATCGACCAGTGTTTCGCGTTGATGGCGTCGTCGCGCAACGTTCGTTGGCTCGCCGCGGCAGCTTGATGGTCGTCGATGGTGCGAGGGCGGCCAGGGCCGACCTCGCCAAGCAGGCCATCACAACAATCGTTAATCGGTAGCGCCATTTGTCGAGGGTGTGTTCATCGAGGGCAGGTCCGCTAGCAACGGAGTTGCTTGCAATGCCTTTCTCTCACCGCGGGACCGCGCCGCACCGCTCAGGTAGCAACCGAAGCAATGATGATGAGGATGAGACGAACTTGCCTCTCGAAGTACATCCGCTCATGCTGGCTCAGCACAAGTGGCCCGTTCGGCTGGCCTGTCACCATTGCATACGCCACAAGCTCTCTCCTTCAGAGGTCCCAACGGTCACTTGCCCGCCTTACGCTTTGGGCGCGTCTTACCTTCGGAGCGTCATGGGAGTCATTGTTAGATCGTGCACATTCGGTGGCTCCTCGGATTCCATGCGACATGGCTTTGTCCGAAAAATTTCACACGGTCAGCTATCTGAGAGGGTTGAATCGAACCCTACGTCAAGTTGTAGGGTAGTGAAACAGGCGGTGACGGGCGCGGGCACGGCCTTTAACGAGGGACAAAGAATGCGAATGTCCAAAATTCTAGGCTCATGCACGATGACTTCGGTCATCAGCGACGATCGTGAAGCTCGCTATGTTTGGGTCAATATCAATGCGCGTCCGACAGATGCACCGGGCTCACCGTCGGATTGTAAGGCGCCCGTCACACGTACGCAGATTGGATAACTGTCTTATCAGCGACGCGAGTGGCGGCCCTCGATCGCAATGCCAAAAGGAGGCTGCTGCGTTACCGTGACTTGCACTCGGCAACGCGGTGCGGCCCAATCCCCAGGGGATCTACAATGATATCGGTGCCGGCTTTACGCAGACAGGTTTGAATTGTCGTGGAGGGCCAGCGCGCCGTTCACTGGCGATTGGCCTTCGTCCGGCGAATGACATGGTTTGACTCTGCAGAATTGTAATGGACACAACATAGAAGGGGATGGTGTGACGAGAGAACGTTCTTTGCTGACGCCTGGACCAATGTCGTTATCGTCGGCAGTGAAAGCCGAGATGCAGCTCGACCTTGCATCGCGCGATAGCGAGTTCAAGGAAGTGACCGCGCGCATGAGGCGAATGATGCTGAATGTGTCGGGCAACGCGGAAGGCTATTCGGTCGTTCCTATCCAGGGAGGCGGCTCTTTTGGAATGGAAGCCGCTCTCTCTACATTTCTCACCCAGGCCGATCGGCCGCTCGTTTGCATAAACGGTATTTATGGCGAGCGCATTCTCAAGATTCTGCGGCTGTGGGGCGTCGAGGCGGTTAAGCTTATCAAGCGAGCCACCGAGCCTTTGGACCCTGAGGAAATCGCCGAGCGTTTGAGCCGAGAGTCAGGCATCACGCACTTATGCGTTGTCCATTGCGAGACAACCACGGGAATTGTGAATCCGCTCGAGCCGATCATAGAGGTGGCGAGGCGACGTGGCGTGAGGACCATCGTTGACGCGATGAGTTCTTTCGGCGGCGTCAACATCGACTTAAGTCGTGGCGGACCAGACGTCTTGGTTACGTCGAGCAACAAGTGTATCGAAGGTCCACCGGGATTGGCTTTCGTCATTGCCTCTCGCGAGCTCCTTGAGAATGCAATCCAAGAGCCAAGATCGTTTGTTCTCGACGTGAGAGATCAATGGCGCTCGCTTGAGCGCACGGGTGAATGGCGATCAACCCCTCCAACACACATTGTTCAGGCAGTTACAAAGGCATTGGAGATCCTGAGCATCGAAGGCATTGATGCCAGGCGCCGCAGGTATGAGAAGATAAGGGACGGCATCATAAAGGAGCTGGAAGGAGTGGTGCCCCCGCTGCTTGCGGCGCACCTGCAGTCGCCTATTTGCGTGGCGTTCACCGCTCCAGCTGGCATCTCCGACCAGGTCGGGTTTGATGGATTATATCGCCACCTGGCGGCCCATAACCTTTACGTCTACTCGAAGCTGCATCTTCCCACGCGCAGTTTCCGGGTCGGCTGTATTGGCGAGATTCGATACGATTGGATCGAGCAGTTGGGTTGTGCGTTTCGCACATACTTCCGGTCCGGTCGGACTCCGTCTGCGGGACAAGTCTCGGCCCAGGAGACACGTGACAGCAGTGCACAGATTTCGCAACCAATGGCGAGCATCGCGCAGCATTCATATTCGACCGCAACTGCTGCTTTGCACGCAGGATACCGTCGTGATCCGGTGACGAAAGCTGTAGCAGTTCCGATCTATCAAAATACGGCCTATGAGCTCGACGGTGATCTGAGCCATATTGCTGACGTCTACAACGTAAAGGCTGATGGTTTCACCTATACTCGAATCATCAATCCGACGACCCGCGCACTGGAAAAGAGGTATGCCGCGGTCGACATGGGACGCGACTCGCTGGCCGTTGCATCAGGTCAAGCGGCGACGTTTCTCGCAATCGTCAACTTATCAAGCGGCGAGGTGGGAGATAACGTCGTCGCTTCTCCGTATCTATATGGCAATACGTGGAATCTGCTTCACAACACCTTGAAGCGTCTCGGTATCAGCGTCAGGACGGCAGATCCTCGAAACCCCGAGACGTTCGAACAGGCCATCGATGACCGAACGATATGTCTGTTTGGGGAGGTGATCTCGAATCCCTGCCTGGTTCCGCTTCCTGTTCAGCAGCTGGCGGAGATCGGCAGAAGGCATGGCGTCCCGTTGGTCGTAGACAACACGACAACTCCCCTGGTGTGCCAGCCGTCAGCTCTCGACGCCGCGATTACGACGTACTCTGCCACAAAATACATTTGCGGTCATGGGACGACGCTCGGCGGACTGATCGTCGACAATTGTGAGTTCGATTATCGGGGAAAGTCGCGCTTCCCACTGTTCAACGGCCCAGACGATGCGCACGGTGGAATCATCTGGCGCAACGCGTTGGCGGAGGTCGATGATCTCGGAAAGAGCGAGTTTCTTCTCAAGGCGCGGATGACTTGGTTGCGCGATACTGGCGCGGCCATTTCGCCTTTTGCAAGCTTCCAGCTCATTCAAGGACTGGAAACGCTATATCTCCGTATGAAGGAGCACTGCGAGAACGCCAGGATTGTCGCCGAGTTCCTGAGCAAGCACCCAAAAGTGCGCCGGGTCTTCTACCCGAGCCTCTTTGAAGGAGCCGACCGAGAAATCATCGATCAGACACTCAATACCGGGTACGGGCATGGGGCGATGGTCATGTTCGAGGTGGAGAACGAGCAAGCCGGCCGCAAGTTCATCCAGAACGTCGGCTTGATGTATCACGTCTCGAACGTGGGAGATGCCCGCACGCTGGTAACCCATCCTGTCTCTACGACCCACACCACCGTCCCACGGCAAAAGCGCGAGGCGGCCGGCATATTCGGCGGCTCCATCCGGCTTTGCGTCGGCATTGAAGATGTTACCGACATCATCAAGGACTTGGAAAAGGCGCTATCCGCAATCTGACAACCTGAAAGCCGATCCAGGAAGGGGTTCTCATGAAACAGGCAGATGCTTGGAAACTGAGGTCGTCACGTTTTGAGGCGGTTCAATTTGACCGCGAGATCAACCAGCAGCTCTCCGCGCTCAGACCTGATAACATAACGGGAGCTGCTTACATCGTGAAGGACTACGCTGTGATCGCAGCTTGCGTCCTGGCGACGGTCCATGTCTCGTGGTGGCTCTATCCCCTCGCAGTTCTGTTGATTGGAGCCTTCCAGCGTGGATTGACGACAATCGCTCACGATGCCGCGCACCGCACCCTCGCAAAGAATACGACCTGGAACTATGTCCTGGGCATTTTGTTCGCGTCATATCCCTTGTTCCAGCGCCATTGGGCATACCGGATTTCGCACGTATACCTGCATCACCCATATCTCGGCGATCCGGAGAGGGATCCCGACTTGAAGTTCTTCTTGGCCAGCGGCGTTTACGACGTTCAGCCTCCTAAGCAGTACGCTTTCAACATAATCTGGAAGCCGATATTGGGTGGCGCGACAGTTGCGTATCTGAAGTATCTTTGGACCAATCGGTTTTCGGTCGGTGTCGAGGACCAGAGCCGGTCGGGTGTCCTTATCGACAAGTATGGCTTCTATCTCTTTTGGATAGTCATACTCGGTGGGTCATATCTTCTTGGCGTGCTCCACATCGTCGTCCTGTTCTGGATCGTGCCCTATCTCACCACATTTCAGGTTCTCGGCTGGTTCATCGAGCTCGCCGAGCACTCACCTATGTGCGAGACCGAGACAAAGAACGTCTACCTGACTCGGAATAGGAAGGGCAGCTTTATCGAGCGAGCCGTTTTCGGCCAGAATCTCGACGAATACCACCTCGAGCATCACCTCTCGCCCGGCATTCCTTTCTGGCTCTTGCACAAAGCGCAGAAAATTCGGATGCAGGATCCTCAATACGCAAGTGTTGCCGCAACGTGGGGAGGGCTCTTCGTCAAGGGACCTCAAGGTCAACCTAGCGTAATTGCCCAGTTGATTGAGCGAAATCGGCGGCTGTATGAGCAGTCTCTGGCCAGTTCCGATGCGAGGGAGAAGTTGGCTTGATACCGCAGCGGGCAGACGCGGTCCGCGCCGTGGTGGGCGTGACCTCAAACCGTCTTGTGACAGATGGCGTGCACCGCGACTGGTTGCGGCGCAAATACGTTCAAGCCCTCGTTCGCTATGCGGACGTGGCTTGCGTGATATTGCCGACGATCGATGCTGAGGATGCTGAACTGGATAACGATCTGGCGATCATGGGCAGGCTCGACGGTCTGATTTTGACGGGGGATGAATCGAATATCGATGCTGCCATGTTCAGTTCGTGCGCTTCGGGAAGACCGAAGCTAGCAAGTCAGCACGATGTTCGAGCCGGCGTGAGGGATCGCCCTCGTGACAGGCTGTCGGCGGCAGCCATTAAGAAGGCAGTTGCCCTTGGGATGCCGATCCTAGGCATTTGCCGCGGGCTTCAGGAGCTTAACGTCTATTTTGGCGGCACACTTCACCAGTCCTTGTCCGAATGGAGGCAGGAAAGCGGACACATGCATGCAGAGAAGGCCGGTTTGCCGAGGGATCGCCAGTACGATACAGCGCACAGCGTGAAATTATGTCCGGACGGCGTTCTCCGTCCTATCGCGGGCGCGGTCGAAGCACAGGTCAATTCCTTGCATAATCAAGGGATAGAAAGGCTTGCGGCAGAGCTAAAACCGGAAGCCTGGGCGTCCGACGGTCTGATCGAGGCGGCCTCGGTAACAGGCGCGCCGACGCTGCAGATTGGCGTGCAGTGGCACCCTGAATGGCACGTCGAAACTGATCCCCTGAGCAAGCAGCTTTTCAACGCATTTGGAGCGGCGTGCGTCACGTACCGCTTGGAAAGTGAAAGGGGTGTTTTGTGAAGCTTCGATCGAAACGCGGTGCTTTAAGATCGAAAGAAGGAGATCCTTTTGAAACGTCGTCAAAAACACGCTTCTGGTCTCGATCAGTTTTGCAGCCTTTGCACAAGCCGAGCGCAAAATTCGCGGCCGGAGTGCTCTTCGTTGCTCTCTATGTTCTCGTTAGCGCCGCAGGTGACGTCTATGCAGCAGCGTATTTCCAGCAATCAAACGTGTGGATCACTCTCCTGCTATCCTTTGGTATCGTAAGTATGACGTTCAACGTCTTGGCTCAGCGCGAAGGCGTTGGAGTGAGAGTCGGGAAATCATCGGTTCCGGCCTTTGTGTCCCTTAATTGTGTTACCGCGGTAAGTTGGGTCGGCTTGTTTGTCGGACTGAAATATGCCGAACCTGCTATCGTGGTCACGTTCATGGTCGCACTAGGACCCACTGCGACAGCATGGTTGAACGCACTGATCAGGAGACAGGGGCGTCCCCCGAAATCGGATATCATCGCGAGCGTTCTGATCGCAGCTGTCGGCAGTTATATGGTGTGGATCGCTGCCAGCGGCAACGCGGGAATCGAATGGGGGCCACGATCATCCCTTGGTATTTTCCTGGCAATTGTAGCTGGGCTGTCGCTTTCGCTGACCAATATCCTCGTGAAACTGCTGTTTGATCGCGGGTTATCTGGCCGACAAGTACTGGCTCATCGCTTTTACGGAGCAATTCTCTTGCTGCTGGTATTGAGCGATCATTCCTCTGTCTTACACGAGGTCTCACAGCATTGGCTTGCCATCCTAATGATTGCACTCTCGACGATCATTATTCCCTTGCTCTTGGTGCAGGAGGGCATTCGCCGCGTAGAACCATTCACGGTCAACATGGTCTTGTCCACGGCCCCTATCATCACGTTTCTGTTTCAGTATTTCGATTCTCGCATCGTGCCGTCCTTATATACGCTGTTGGGAAATGTTCTCATTACGGCTATCGCCGTAGGTAACCTCTACTTCCAGTATCGGAGATCCGCATGAAGGAACGTCGTTGTGTCATAGTCGACGCATACTCCACAGGCCGATACCTGCCGGAAGAGTTCAAGCGTTACGGAATTAAAACTGTGCACGCGATGTCCAGTGCGCGGATTCCACCGATCTTTCAGTCACACTTCAACGCCGAGATCTACGATGAAGTCCTTCGGCCGGGCGAGCGCATGAGTGACGAGGAGGTCGTGCAGTTTCACCTGGAGGCTCTCCGAGCGAGAGAATTGGAATTCATCATAGCCGGATGCGAGTCCGGCGTTGAACTTGCCGATTCGTTATCCGAACTGCTTGGGCTGCCTTCGAATGGCACCGCGTTGTCAGCTGCAAGACGTGACAAGTCACGCATGTCTGACGCTTTGACGTCTGCAGGAGTGCGATCGATCCGACAAGTTGTGTCCGATAATGCGGATGAAGTCACAAGCTGGATGCGTCAACAGGGCTTCGACGAAATCGTTGTAAAGCCGTTGAACAGCGCAGGTACCGAGGACGTGTTCTTTTGTTCGACCGATGCTGATGTTCGCAGAGCTGTGAACGTTATTGTCGGCAAGACGAATTGCCTCGGAGCGATGAATCGTTTTGCTCTTGGCCAAGAGAAGATAAACGGTCAACAATACACCGTGAACGCTATCTCGGCCGACGGGGAAACGTTCGTGACGGAGGTGTGGACTTACGACACTGTTCCCGTCAAAGGCGCGGGATCAGTCTGTTCGGTCGAGCAGTTACTGGGAGGTAAGGAACCAGTTGTTCAAGAGCTGTCCGACTACTTGGTGCAAGCGTTAAAGGCGCTTGAAATTGTCAACGGACCTGCTCATGCCGAGATTATCGTCGATCGCAAGGGGCCGGTTCTAGTGGACTGTGGAGCGAGGCTTCAAGGGACGATGTCTGCAAAAGCCAGGACCATGGCTTTGGGTCACAATCATATAACACTGACGGCGTGGCGCTACGCAGATCCCGTCGGCTTCACCGAGTATATGAGAGGACGCGGGCCTTACAGGCGACAGGCTCACGCACTTTGCGTCTCGCTCATCTCCGATATGCACGGTGTAGTCAATGGCTATCCCGGACTCGAAGCAATTCGCAAGCTGCCGAGCTTCGCCGATGCGATAGCATTTGTTCCGATAGGTCAGAACCTGGTCCCGACGACCGACTTAGCGTCGACTCCGGGAATCGTTTATCTCGTGAACAACAACTTGACTGAGCTTGATGACGACCATCGCAAGTTGCGAGCAATGCGTATGGACCAGGTATTCGAGTTAAAGGCGCAGGGGCGGGCTTAATGGCGAGCGAAATTCGGCCGGCTCGCGCGAATGGATCGCGTAAGGCCTTGATTGGGGTATGCGACTTCGATGGTATTCTTCGGGGCAAGCACGTATTGTCTGAAGATGTCTCGGCCGAAGACGCGATCATCAAGTTCTCCGAAGCCGTGCTCGCCTGGGATTGTTCGGACCGAGTGATACCAGCCCATTTCGGGCAAGAGCTGCCATCAGTATTCGGAGACGCCGATCTGCGTGTTCTGTCAGCCACGGCGCGCCCCGTACCTACTTCTCATGACCGTTATCTTTACCTCGCCGAGTTTGCAGGTGCGCATGAGAGCATCTGCCCCCGTGGTGTTTTGCGGAAAGTCCTGCGGAGAGCTGCTGACCACGGATACAGTTGCACTGCTGGATTCGAGTTTGAGTTTATGTTGTTCAATGAGAGTACAGAGACAATTCATAAGAAGCCCTATGATCAATGGGTTCCTCTAACGCGGGGCCCCTTCGGCTATTCAGTGGCGCGCACCCTCGCCAGCAATGAGCTGTTCGAAGCGCTTCTAGCATTTTGTGACAATGCGAGACTACCGCTCGCCGGGCTTCACTTTGAAACCGGCCCTGGCGTGATTGAGGCGTCGCTTCGTCATTGTGATGCCCTCGAGGCTGCGGATCGGGCAGTCTTATTCAAGTCGATGGTGAAATCCTGGGCTCAGACCCGGGGTATGATGGTAACGTTTATGGCCAAGGTTTCGGAGAATTGGCCGGGACAGTCGGGACATATTCACATTTCAATGTCGTCAAATGGTCAGAACGCATTTTACGACAGCGAGGCGAGCCGCAACATCTCAGGAATTATGAACCAATTCGTTGGCGGCCAGCTGAAATACATGAACGACTTTTGTGTTCTCGCTGCGCCCAACGTGAACAGCTATAAGAGGCTGCTGCCCGGCTATTGGGCTCCAACTTGCCCGAGCTGGGGAGTTGACAATCGCTCGTGTGCGGTGCGGGTCATTCCGGGAAACAAGTCTGCACACCGCCTTGAGTACAGATTGAGTGGCGCAGATGTAAACCCCTATCTCGCGCTCGCATGTGCCATCGGCTCCGGAATTCTGGGCATTGAAGAGAAAGCTGTGTTAGCAACTCCAGTTGTTGGCGATGCAAGTGACGAAAGAGACCCTGCTTTCGAACGGCTTCCCCAAAACTTAGCTGAGGCCACTTTCCGGTTTGCGCAATCTCCAAAGGCGTCCGACGTGTTCGGCGGCAGGTTTGTTAAAGCGTTCTCGCGTTCCCGGCGATGGGAGTGGGAAGCTGTTCAACATCGAGTCTCCGACTGTGAACGCGAGCGGTACTTCGAGGCTATTTAGGCGCCAGTGCGGGCGACCGTTCGAATTGCGGTTCACGTTGCTGTATCATGTGAGGACGCGAGTGAGGCTGGCGGACGTGCTTGAATTGGGTCGCGCAATCAGGCGGCATCGCGACCATCGGAATCCCAGCACTCCTTGCCAAGCCATTTGTGCGGATAGTGCCCGCGCGCGAGAGACTCATGCATCACCATCGGTCTTGAGCAGCACATTTGCTCATAGAAGCGTCGGCTGCGCGCGAATGTCGTCGCAATTGCCTGCGGCTGGATGACTCACAGAAGTCGGCCCGCCACTTTGGCCTTGCCCCCATTGTTCTGACAGAAGCTGTCGTAGACCCATGGCAGACCGATCACCGCGTCGTTCACGTAGAGGAAGAGTTCGCCGCTTCGCGCCGCCTTGAATGTTGCCTTGTATGCTTGTGGCGTCGTGTTCGGGAGCGGAATGGGATCAAGGAAATATTCGTCGGCGCCAGTTTCACCAAACCGCGAAATGATACCATACCACGGTCTGAACAGAATAGGCCGCAGGCGAATGGCGGAGCCAAACTTCCATCGATTTGCGAGTTCGATGGTCGACGTGCCGAAACCTGCAGGTGTCGCCGGCCGCCCAGCGAGGTGATCACTTGCCATGAGCAAAAAAACGAGACTCATTTTCTACCTTGGGCAAGAGCGAACTTCAACGTGGGATTAAATCCGTGGGGCAAGGTCACGGGTGATCTGCTCAGCCGACGAAAGATCTAGCTTAAGAGCTCTACATCGAGCTCACTAAGCTGCCCACGAATTTCTGTGCATGTGATGTAGGCCCAATTCACCGAAGGGCGCCTCCGGATCTGAAGTAGGAACCGGCGCGGACAACTCAGGCTTGACAAACGAATCGGTGGGGCCGTACGACCGAGACGCTGAAAGTGGCTCGCTAGGCAACTCTAAAGGGCAGCTGCTTTTCGACCTCCAGACGCTTTACACTGGAGCGCCCGTCGACACCGACGGGTATGTCCCCATGGATGGTGGCGCGCCGAACAATACGATGCTGATCGCCGTAATCATTTACGGCATAATGATGTGTTGCGCGGTTGTCCCAGATCGCAACATCACCTTCCTTCCAGCTCCAGCGGATGGTATTTTCGGGCGCAATGATATGCGATTGAAATAAATCGAACAGCTTCTGGCCATCAAATTTCGGAATATCAATGAAGCGCTGCACCAAACAGCCGAGCATCAGTGCACGCTCGCCGGTTTCGGGATGGACTCGCACGACTGGATGCTCGGTCTCAAAGATCGTTCTCGTAAAGACCTCATCAAAATGCTTCTTATCGACTGCACGTACGCGGGCGATTCCAGCATAATCGAAGGCGTTGCTATGGACGGCTCGGAGCTGTTCGGCAAGCCGTTGCAGCGGCGGCGGCAAGTCGAGATAAGCGGCTGCGGTGTTTGACCAGATCGTATCCCCGCCGAATTGTGGGATTATAACAGCCCGCAGCACCAGAATCTTGGGATAAGCATCCAGGAACGTCCCATCGGCGTGCCACACGTCGGCCCGGCCACCACCGCGGGAAGAATCGAGCTCCAGAATCGACGTCGTTCCCCTGGTCGTAGCGAGCGTCGGATGCGGTACAAGCTGTCCCAAGCGTGCGGCAAAGCGTTCCTGCTCGGCGTCATCGAGATGAACCTGATCACGGAAGAAGATCACCTTATGCTGAAGCAGCAATCGATTGATTGCAGCCATAGCCTGGTCCGACAAATCGCCTGAAAGTCTGATATTTCTGATTTCAGCGCCGATGCGAGCTGCGCGTTTGACGACGGTGTTATCCGGAATGCCATTGTCGACCAAAGCAGTTTCGCTCATGTGGCATCCTCCAAATCTATGCGGTTCCTTGGCGATCCACCTCCGCGACTCACGAAGAAGGGGAGTTACAATGCGCACCACTCGGCAATGGGCATTTTGTTGCGAGAGCCAAATCGGCTGCGCATGGATTGCGGCTTATCCGGTGCCATCTTCGGTGGGATGTCGCTTGAAGACGCCTGTCCTCTTTTGAAGGACTGTATTGATCGATGTGTGGAGGAGTGTCATCAGATACCCGACGGTTATTGCTTCGGCGAAAGGCCCCGGTGATTGTAATGCGATTGCGATCCTTCGAAGTCGTCTGGAGCACTTGATGTGTGCTGATGCGGGCGTCGCATTGTGTTCATAGGAGGACTCTCGTTAACGAACGAATGTCGAGCAATCTCCGTGCCAATTGCCGAGGACGCCACTCTGGCGGGCTTCATTGGAGCAGTAGCGCAAAGGATCGGTGTGTCCGGCGCGAGGCGATCACAGGATTGCTCGATAGCTCGACGAAATAGCCATGATCGTTCTCAAAGCTCAGTCGTCCTTCACGTCTCATGTTGTACTGGAGAGAGCCGGGAGCGCACAATATCCTGACCAGGCTTGAAGAGTGGCGGCCCTTTATGCCTGTTGTTTCGAAAGCGACATGACCCTTGTAAGCTGTCACGACATCGACAAGAGCTGCATGCGCGGCAGTTCCTGACAAGAGGCTGTCAGAAGCGCGCGTGGTATCCAGACGTTACCCGCAAACCGAACCGCTTCGCGGTCAAGGTTTGGGACCTCCCGCTGCGCGTGGCAAGTTGTGGCAGAGGTGAGAAGTTGACCTTCAGCTCACGTGTCTACTGCGAGTGAGGACGGGTCGGGTGGGGAGCCGATCTGCCAGAGATCATCGACGCGCCGTCTCCTCCTCCGATCAGCGGTAGCACAGCGCCAATTGAGCACGACGACATGTACCTAGATCCGAGGTCGGCCCTGGCCACCGCGGAGGGGTGGGGTGCGCTATCATACTCAATGCTGCGCATCGCGGCTTGCGATGTTCTGGTCGTTGAGCGAGAGAACGAATTGACTCACAGGAACAGCTGCCACTCAAGTCGTCAAGGAAGCTACTATTCTCGAAGAATTATCGACCGAGCGGATCGGGCAATGCGGCTGAACGGCACGTGCCAAATTAAATTGCGACCGTCCAGAAGATTGTAGTCCAGCTCTCCTCGCCTGAATATCTCGATGCCCGTATTGCATCAGGAGCAACTCGATCAACGTAGCTATCGAATTCGTGGCGCGAAAAGACTAGGGCACGTTGACTAGTGGCATGGACGCGGTCGGCCGCGGCACAAAGCCATCCTGGTGCCGGCCGCGTGCTGCCAACATAATCGCAAACGCCACAAAGAGGATCAGGAGTCCACGCATTTCCGAACACTTCCTCCGAAGGCTCCATCACTATTATGAAGCGACTGACAGGCTGATCCGTTTGCTCTAAGCTTTGGCGGAAAACTCCGCCGCTTTGATGCAGGCTACTCGGCCTGCAACGTCCTACTTAGCCCTAAGAACTCAATATCTCAATATCCCCGGTGTTTCCTGGTAAAACTGCGAACTGCCGGGTGCTCACGCTTAAAAAAGGCGCTCTTGCCTAGAAGGCAGCAGCAATCGTGCAGCGCATCCGTCTAAGTGTTTTAGTCATTTCTGTTCCTCCTCCCGTCAGTGGATTATGCCGGGCGTACACGATCAGTCGCCATCCTTGCGCTGCCCCGCGCGTATAATGTCGTCCTGGCGGTGAGACGTGGTGTGATGCGATGTCAAGCTCGAGATGACAGCCCCATGCAGTGGTGAATTCCGGCATAGGCGATCGTGAATCCAGGCCGATGATCCTAGTCAAAGGCGTCGCCGTTGATCTGTTCGAGATAACGCCCGTTCTTGTTGACCGCCCTTCGTCGTCCCTCAATCGATTAGCTCATCATGCCCGAAGTCATCCATTCGGGCGCAGAGTTGATCGGGCGTTAGTTAGCTGAGCCCGCCTTCTGCGAGCGTGCTTGTTCATCTTTCAACGGAGCGCCTTGTAGATCGCCGCCAGCGCGGAGGAACGCCCCTCCACCGCGAGTGAACTTAGATTGTTTCGCAATCGTATCGCGCTTGCTTGTGCAGCGTTACTGCGCTGAGTGGTGGGTTGGCGCGGGAAAACATCGGTTCGTTGAAGGGCTGGATAGTCGACGCGGAAGCGGCGTGATTTTCCCGATATCGTTGTGCATGACCAATTTTCGTGTCGCGCGGACGGCTCACTGAAGGTCTTGACCGTCATCGACTATCGCGTCAACGAGAGCCATTGCAGGTTGAGGTGCAGGACAAGGGATCATGGATGTGATTGATGAAGCGAACGGCTCGGAGCTGCCTGCCGTCTTGCGCAAGTCATCAAGACGCCTTCCATGGGTTTTTGGACTTGTCGCCATCCTCACGGGCCTATGCGTTGGCGGAGCCCGTTACTGGCCTCATATTGACAAATTCCTGGAGGCGTCGGGAACACCTGAAATTGTCTCAATGCCGGCCTTGTCATCTGAAGACAAAGCAATCCTTTCGGAGATTCAGTTGCGGCAACAGGAGGCGAGCGAAGAGCTTGCGGCGCTCAATCGCAACATCAGTGCGCAGCAAGCCGATTTGCAGCGGATGTTGGATCAAATCGCAGTCCTGACTTTAAGAATTGAGGCTCTGCAGAGCCCACCGACTGCTCCGCCTCCTCCTGCAGATCCTCGTCCGCCAGCAACCCATACCGCTTCGAAGGCGATAACGAGAGCCAGTCGCCCGTCTAAACCAGAAGGGCCGGTTTCCGTCGGGGGCGCGCCGCTAGCCGCCGAGCCGGAGGCGGACCGCCGGTAATCCAATGATGAAGCCCTCCGGCCTCCTGGACATGGCTCGTTGAGAAAATCCATGTCGAGCCAGGAGGGAAGATCGCGGTGATCACATTAGGCCTCCAGGGCGCGTTCGGTGAGGAGGACGAGAATGCGGCTCCGCCCGTCGAGTCCGAGATTGCTTGTATGGCTCGGGATTGCCAAAGCACTCATGGCCCCCGCCAAGCCTGCGGCAGCGGATGGGGTGGTGGCCAGGTCGTGGGCGGAGAGCAGGCGAACAGCATCCACCAATTCCGCCTCGGACACGGTGATGGCCCGAGCGCCGTGCCGCCTGAGCACCGCAACGGCCGGCGCGCTCGCGCGGCCGCAGGAGAGCATCTCCGCGGACGTTCGCAGATCGCCCTTCACCCGAATCGGCCGGCCGGCCGCGAGTGCGGGCGCAACACACGCCGCGCTTTCGGGCTCGACCGTTACGATATGTCCCGGAGGTGCCAGCCAGCCGGAGAGGCCCTCGGCGATGGCGGCGGCGAGTCCGCCCACACCAGCTTGTATGAAGGCGTGCGTCGGACGCCCATGGCCGGCGAAATCCACCTCATTGCGGATTTCGGCCGCCGCGACGCCGTATCCCGCCATGACATCGCAAACGATGGGGTCGTTCGGATCGTCGGTCGTGTCGGCGACAAGAACGCCTGCGCCTTGACAGGCCGCCGCTGCGGCCGCATCGACTGCATCGTCGTAGGTGCCGGGCACCCACACGATCTCGGCACCCTGATGCTCGATGCGGCGCGCGCGCGCGTTCGGCACGCCCTCGTGCAGGAACACGCGGGCGGTCGCCCCGGCAAAGCGCGCGGCGGCAGCTACCGCGAGCCCGTGATTACCGTCACTGGCGCAGATCAGGGTCGGCTGCCCCTTGGGTGGCGCCCCGAGAAGGTCTGCCACCTGCATACGCGAGGCTCGGGCGAGTGCGCGCAACCCGGCATAGGTGCCACCAAGCGACTTGAAGCTACCGAGCGTGCGGCTGCCCTCGTCCTTCGCGAGCACCTGCGCCACTCCGAGCCGGTTCGCCAGCGCCGGAAGGTTCAAGAGTGGCGTGGGTGAGTATGCGGGATCGAGGCCGCGTAGCTCGGCTGCAATTGCATCGACAGGAAAGGAAGCAGTACTGTTCATGCGCTGATCTTGCCCGCAAAAGGGACGCTTTGCTGCGGCAAGCGTGCTGCACAGCAATTGTTTCCGCCGATTATGAACTAGCTATGCGTGAAACACCACCCTTCGGTCTCGCTGGAGACGGAAGACGTCAGATCGCCTCGATGGCTCATTCGGCGTTGCTGCGCAGCCTCCCGTAAGGAAAGCCGCTTGGTATGAGATCGGCGAAGTGAGACTTGTTCCTGCAACCGTCTTGCTGGGCAGACAGTCTAGAGGGCGTTCGCACGAGATGTCTTCCATGACATTCCGACCGTTCGGAACTTGAGCGCCCAATAGCCTTGTCACTCGGAGCCTCGAAGGCGGAGGATCCATCAGACCAGAACCTCTAGTAGATCATTGATGAAAAGCCGGCTTTCACGCTCACGATCCGCTCCCAAATTTAGTTACCGGATCTGGGCAATGATCTTCGTATCTCATAGGCAGGAAGTCTGTGCGAGCCGCAGGAAGTTAGTGAGCAGCACGTGTCCTCGATGGGTAAGTATTGATTCCGGATGAAACTGTAGGCCATAAGTCGGTTTAGAACGATGTGCAAGGGCCATGACCTCGCCATCTTCCGAACGCGCTGTCACTATGACATCCTGCGAGCAAACCTCGCCGAACTCAATGACAAGAGAATGGTAGCGGCCGACGCAAAGTGGGGATGGCAGTCCCGTGAAAAGCCCTCGGCCGTCATGTGTTATATGCGAGGCACGCCCATGCATGGGACGACGTGCGCGCACGACACGTCCGCCGAAAACGCTCCCAATGCACTGGTGTCCGAGGCAGATGCCGAGAATTGGGACGTGCCCCGTAAGCTCACGTATGACGGCGTTAGATATTCCGGCCTCACTTGGCGTGCAGGGACCCGGGGAGATGACGATTGCCCGCGGCTTGAGTGCAACAAGATCACTGATGCTGACCACATCATTCCGAACGACCTCGGTTGATGCACCAAGCGTCTTGAAATACCGCGCGATGTTGAAGACGAAGGAATCGTAATTGTCGATGATCGCAATCATGGCGCACCGGATGTTTCGATCCGGAATGCATCAAATATCCGCTGCGCCTTGGCGAGTGTCTCCTCGTATTCTGCCTCTGGGTCTGACATCGCCGTCACACCGCCCCCCGCATGAAACACGGCCAAGTCGTCACTGATCGTTACGGTGCGGATCGCGATGTTCGTGTCCATATGACCGTCAAATCCGATAAAGCCGATGGCGCCGCAATAGACTTCGCGCGCCACACGCTCGATTTCCGCGATAATTTCCATGGCTCGCACCTTCGGTGCTCCGGTTATGGAGCCGCCGGGAAAGCAAGCGCGCAACAGCCTAACGGCGTCCTGGTCTGCTGCAAGTTTACCCGAAACAGCCGACACGAGGTGGTGCACCGAGGCATAGGATTCGAGTTCGCAGAGCGCTGGGACCTCCACCGAATGCGCAGTGCACACGCGAGACAGATCGTTACGCAGAAGGTCCACGATCATGGTGTTCTCCGCGCGATCTTTTTCAGACGCAACAAGGATTTCAGCACGGCGCCGGTCTTTCCTGGGATTAGCGGAGCGGGCGATCGTACCTTTGATCGGGCGCGTTTCGACCTGTCGCCCCTCAAGCTTCAGGAATCGTTCTGGCGAGCTCGATGCAATAGTCAACTTGCCGTAACGCAGGAGGGCTGCAAAGGGGGCGGGGTTCAATGACCGCAGGCGGCAGTAGAAGGCCAGCGGATCGAATGAAGTCGGCAGCCGGGCGCTGAAGCGTTGCGCAATGTTGGCTTGGAAGATGTCTCCAGCAAGGATCAAGTCGATGACGCGCTGTACTGCGGCAATGTATTCCTCTCGGCTGAAGTTCGAGCGCCATCCTCCCGATGTGCCGGCGGAGCCGTCCCACAGCGGTGTCGGGCCGGCAAGATGAGCGACAAACTCATCAGCGCGACGGCCGGCACGAGCACTCCGGGATACGGGATCCTGCTCCGGCCATCCCGTAGAAACGATCCAGCATCTGTCGTTACGATGATCGTGGGCGAGGATCACGTCATAGAAATGCAGGATGGATTGGGGCAGGCGCTGACCGGGAAATTCCGGCCTTGGCAATCGCTCCAACGTCCGGTTCAGATCATAGGCAATGAAGCCAGCGGCACCACCCTGGAAGGGCGGAAGATCAGGGCGATGCTCCTGGGAATACTTCGCGAGAAGCGTGCGGAGCATTTCCCATGGATCGCCCTTCATCGCTGTTTCGTCGCAACTCGCCTGTCCGTCCGCGACCATATAGGTGCTGAAGGGATCGCAAGCCAGGTAGGAATAGCGCCCCAGTGACCCATGCTTTGCGGCGCTGTCGAGAAACGTGAGGTGGGGTCGATGCGCGAGACGACGCATCGCTGTGACAGGATCGATCCATGGCAGCTCACGAACCTGCATCTGGCTGTCGGTTTCCGGCCGGTAGGAGTGCAAAGACCTTGGGATTTTGCCCCAGCGAGAGCGGTATGCTTCTGAAGCCGCACTCGTAAGATGGATTGTCACGCTAATGCGCCGGGTGCGCTGAGTGACTAGCCCGTTTCCGATATGGAGATAGACCGTCCAATCGGCACATTGTAGTCGGCCGCGAACCGCAGTTCTCGGAGCGGTCGCACCCGCTTGATCGATTCCTGGTAAAGAGCGTGCTCCTTGTAGGCTGTGAGCTCCGTCTCGCTGTCGAACTCGCCATAGACGACAACGTCGACGTCGTTGCCGAGCTGGTCGGTCTTGCGGTTGCGGGCGACCTCCAGCCGGCGCGCATGCGGAATTGCCGTGAGGACCGAGAGGCCCTCAATGATTTGATCAATGTGAGCTTTGTCCTTGGCGGTGAACAAGACGATGTGACGAATCATGGCCAACCATACCGGTGATATGAAGTTGGTTGCCTGATATCTTGGAACGCAGCCCGCCGCAATGCGGCACGCCACGTACGAATGGGCCATCCTTGGTCAGGACGCAGGCAGGGCAAGGCGCTCGATCGTTTGAATGTGGCGCGCAAGCAGGTTGCAGGCTTGATCGATGTTGCGCGCGCGCAGTGCTTGCAGAATCAGGCGGTGATCCTGATTGGGCCGCGGTCGCCACCCAGCCCTGCGCGCCATCGCGAACACCAGCCTAGAATTTGCAAGCTGCAAGCCACCAAGGCTGGCCAGCAGTCGCGGCATGGCACAGGGCGCCACGAGCGCGTGGTGAAAAGCGCGGTTCGCCGTTTCGAAATCCTGGAGCGTCTCGGCATTGTCTCCTTCAGTTATAGCGAGCTCGATCCGCGCCAAATGAGCCGATGTGAGCCTTGGAGCTGCATTGCGCAACGCGACCACTTCTAGCGCGGCACGCATCTCGGCGATCTCTTTCACCGAATTGATATCGAGCGGGGCAACTCGAACGCCACGACGAGGTGCAGCAACGACAAGATGTTGAGCCTCGAGTTGCCGAAATGCCTCGCGCACCGGGACGTGACTTGAATGGAATTCTCGCGCGACATGATCCTGGCGGAGTGGAGCATCCGGCTGCAGGGCGCCGGTGATAATGCGTGCGCCGATCGACTCGGCGATGCGGCCAGCTGTCGTCAAGTTCTCGCCATCAGTCATCATAGATTATCTATCAGAAAAACGAGTGCACTCGTGGGCGACCTCAGTTAGCATCAATCCAGAACAATAGTCATAGATAATTTCCCAGACTATCTATGATTTGACCGAGCGAGCTTATGGTTGATGTCTTGAGAGAAGGGAGCGACAGCGGCAACAGCGCGCCGGTTCGCAATGATTGGAAGCGCGCCGATGCCGCGGCGCTCTATAATCTGCCGTTTGCCGATCTGATGTTTCAGGCGCAGAGCGTTCATCGCCTCAACTTCGATCCAAACCACATTGAAACCGCGAGCCTGCTCAGCATCAAGACCGGCGGTTGTCCTGAAGATTGTGGCTATTGCTCGCAGAGCGCGCACTACGACACCGGCCTGAAAGCCACGCGCCTCATCGATCGCGCCGACGTCGTCGCCACAGCGCAGCGCGCCAGGAACGCCGGCGCCACCCGATTCTGCATGGCCGCAGCTTGGCGCAGCCCTAAAGATCGCGATCTCGATCAGGTCTGCGAGATGGTCAGCGCGGTCAAGGGACTTGGCCTGGAAACCTGCGTCACACTTGGCATGCTGACGCCGAAGCAGGCTGCACGGCTCGCCGACGCAGGGCTCGATTTCTACAATCACAACGTCGATACCTCGCCGGAGTTCTACGGCAAGATCATCACCACCCGCACCCTGCAAGACCGTATCGACACACTCGCGCATGTTCGCGATGCGGGCATCAAGATCTGCTGCGGCGGCATTCTGGGCATGGGCGAGCACGTCGAGGACCGCCTTGCGATGCTTGTTCTGCTCGCCAACTTGCCGAAACATCCGGAGAGCGTACCGATAAACGTGTGGAACGAGGTTCAGGGCGTTCCGGTGAATGAGACTGCAGAGCGTCCAGATCCGATCGCGATGGTGCGCCTGGTGGCTGCCGCCCGGATCATGATGCCGCGGAGCGTGGTGCGGTTGTCCGCAGGAAGGCAGTACATGACCGATGAACTCCAGGCGCTTTGCTTTTTGGCCGGTGCGAATTCGATCTTCATTGGCGATGTGCTGTTGACCACGAAGAATCCGCAGCGTGACCGAGACATGAATTTGTTGAACCGGCTTGGCCTTGCATCTGGGCTTGCCCTGAGTGAATCAGGCAAGCCTGCACGTTCTCCGCAAAACGGCATTGTAGGTAAGAATGCAAATTACCTTGATGAAGGGCAGAATCCATCGGGCCTCGGTGACTGAAGCCGATTTGCACTATGAAGGCTCAGTCTCGATCGATCGTGCACTGCTCGACGCTGCAGGCATTGTGATCAACGAACGTATCGAGCTTTATAACATCGAAACCGGAGCGCGCTTCGTAACCTATGTCGTCGAGGCGCCCCGAGGTTCTGGTGTCATAAGCTTGAACGGGGCGGCGGCGCGGCTCGCGTTGCCCGGCGACAAAGTGACCATAGTTGCATATGCCTCCTTTGATGAGGAGGAAGCAAAAACGTTCAAGCCACGGATTGTGCTGGTTGACCGAGAAAATCGCATCTTGCCGGGCTGAAAGCTACCATCGTCCAGTTTCGTTCTTGTAACCCTTAAAATCGCTTGGCACCTCTTGGGGCAGCCATGGTGAGCGATGAGCCCAATCCCTCATGAACCTTCATGCCTATGTGACCGCTTTGCATGACCTGAAAGAAGACGGCCGCCTGCGCGGCTTGAAGCCGCGCAGAGGCGCCGATTTTGCGTCGAACGATTACCTCGCCCTCGCAAGCGCGCCGCGGATGAAAAAGGCTCTTTTGGCGGGCCTCGAAGCTGGCACACCCATCGGAGCCGGTGGGTCGCGGCTTCTGCGGGGCAATTGCGAAGAACATGAACATCTCGAAGCAGAAGCTGCCAGGTTCTTTAAAGCAGAGACGGCACTGTTTTTTGGCGGCGGTTATGTCGCAAATTTCGCTATCCTGACAACGCTGCCGCAGCGGGGCGATTTACTCGTTCTGGATTTTCTGGTGCACGCAAGCATTCATGAAGGTGCGCGTGCCGGTCGGGCCGAGTTTCGAGTGAGTGCCCATAATGATCCCCAGTCGGTCGAAAATATAATCCGTGACTGGCGGGCCAAGGGCGGAATGGGCCGAGTCTGGGTCGTAGTCGAAAGTCTTTACAGTATGGATGGCGATTTCGCGCCGCTTGAAAACCTGGTCGGGATCGCAGACCGCTACGATGCATTTCTCATCGTGGACGAGGCGCATGCCACAGGCGTCTACGGCGAGCAGGGGCGGGGGCTTACCGCGCCTTATGAGGGGTGCGAGAATCTTCTGGTCGTTCATACGTGCGGCAAGGCGCTCGGTGCCGCCGGGGCGCTTGTCACTGCGCCAGCGGTGCTGCGCGACTTCTTGGTCAATCGCTGCCGTCCCTTCATCTTCGCCACCGCCCCCTCACCCTTGATGGCGCTCGCCGTGCGGGAAGCAGTGCTAATCCTGCAGCAGGAGCCCGGGCGTCAGCAGCGTCTGGCCAACCTTGTCACGTTTACACATCGGCAGATGCGCATTCGCGGCTGGCAAAATCCTTCGAACTCGCAGATCGTGCCTTATATCGTTGGCGACAATACGCGTGCAATGCAGATTGCCTCTGCACTGCAGGCTCGCGGTTTCGACATCCGCGGCATCCGTCCACCAACCGTGCCGGCTGGCACAGCTCGTCTTCGTATTTCACTGACGCTCAACGTCGCCGAGGAAGATGTGCTTGCAATGCTCGATGCTCTTGTCGAGGAGACAGCAAGTCAGGCTCCATGAACCGGCAAATCGTGTTAGCCGCTTACGGCCGTTTTCGAAAGGGTGACCGAGCTCCTGCGAGCTATCGGAAACCCTTCATTCTGGTCTCGAAGAAGAGATCGGCATCAAGCTCGTCGCGCGGCTTGGCAATGTCGAGCCTTAATCGTTGCAAACCTCACATCACCTCTCGAGGTTTGCTCGTGCAAACGCACACATCTGAGGCCTGATGGCATGAAAACCTTTGTATTGGCCTCATCGAGTGCCGAAATTCGCCAACAAGCGGCTCAATATTGGGCACGTTAGGCTTACGGTCCAGGCAATAAAGAACGCGAACATGAAATCTTCAGTCGAGGGCAAGGCGTCCAATGCTCGATGCGCGCGCTGAGGGGACGAGGGGAGTAGCTTGATGAGTCAGCGGATCGTGGTGACCGGTACGGATACTGGTGTCGGGAAAACCGTGTTTTGCGCGGGGCTCGCCGATCTTCTGGGCGCCAGCTATTGGAAGCCGATTCAGGCCGGCCTCGAAGGGGAGACCGATACCGAGATCGTCGCAAGACTTGGCGGTCTGTCGGGCGATCGCATCGTGCCGGAGCGTTACCGCCTCACAACGCCTGCTTCCCCCCATCATTCTGCGCAAGTTGACGGAGTTCGCATCGACCCGGACTCGCTCAATGTGCCGGAGACCGGGGATCGGCCGCTCGTGATCGAGGGCGCCGGCGGGCTGATGGTGCCGCTCAGGGGTGATACGCTCTACATCGATGTCTTTGAGCGATGGCGGCTTCCAGTCGTTCTTTGCGCGCGTACAGCGCTTGGCACTATCAACCACTCGTTGCTGGCAATAGAAGCTCTGCGAAGGCGGGAGATTCGCATTCTTGGAATTGCCTTCATCGGGGAAAGAAATGCTGAAGCTCAGACCGCAATTCGCGAGATTGGGCGGGTACCTTGGTTGGGGCGTTTGCCCTGGCTTTCTTCCCTTACCTCCGACACGCTGCAGCCGGCGTTCAAGGCCTCATTCCGGCCTGACGATTTCAATCTGTAATGCCGAAGCCGATGTCGCCAATCTGGCATCCGTTCACCCAACATGCGCTTCAACATGAGATGACAAAGGTGGTGCGTGCTGATGGTGCTTACCTCTACACCGCAGATGGCTGCCGTATCGTAGATGCAATTTCATCCTGGTGGGTGGTGACGCACGGTCATTGCCATCCGCACATCGTGCGCGCCATTCAAGATCAGGCGAGCAAGCTCAACCAAGTGGTCTTTGCCGGCCATACCCATGATCCCGCCGAGGAGGTTGCTGCGCTCCTCTTGAAGCTCGCGCCCCAAGGTCTCGACTACGTCTTCTTCTCTGACAGTGGGTCGACCAGCGTCGAGGTGGCCTTAAAGATGGCCCTCGGCTATTGGCACAATATCGGCGAACAGCGAATCCGCATTATCGTAATGCAGCATTCCTACCACGGCGATACGGTTGGGGCGATGTCGGTCGGTGCCCGAGGCGTGTTCAATGCGTCATATGGACCCCTGCTGTTCGACGTTAGATCAATCCCGTTCCCAACGAAAGATCGTGAGCAGGCGACGCTGGATGCGCTAGAATCCGCTTGTCGAAACGAAATTCCGGCCGCCTTTATCGTGGAGCCGCTGATATCGGGGGTAGGCGGAATGCTGATGTACCCAGCCTGGGTGCTGAGGGAGATGAAACGGATCTGCGAAGCCTCGGACGTCCTATTCATTGCGGACGAAGTCATGACGGGCTGGGGCCGGACTGGAACATTATTCGCCTGCGAACAGGCCAATGTCACGCCCGACATCGTCTGCTATTCCAAGGGAATTACCGGAGGGGCGCTTCCACTCGCAGTGACACTCTGCCGCGCCGATATTTTCGATGCTCATTATTCGAAAGATCGCACGCGCACGTTCTTCCATTCGAGTTCATATACTGCGAACCCGGTGGCCTGCGCCGCCGCGAAGGCCAATCTGGACCTCTGGCAAGATCCTGAAGTTCGTCAGCGCGTGGCGTCGGTCGCCATCATGCAAGAGCAGGCAATTGAGCCATTCCGCGCAGACGCCCGCTTTAGAAACGTCCGACGCCTGGGCACGATTGCCGCACTCGATCTGATAACGAGCGATGCGGGTTATCTCGCCGAGATCGCTCCGAAGCTCCAAGCTTTCTTTAGAGAGCGAAATCTGCTGCTGCGGCCGCTCGGCAATACGATTTACGTGATGCCGCCCTATTGCGTCACCGCGGCGGATCTTGATGAAATTTACGCTGGCATCAGGGAAGCCGCCGGTGTGCTGGCCTGAAGCTGTTCAAGCGTCAGCCGGGACCCGAAGCCCCTGATTCTAGTTGACCAGACAAACAGTCGCGACGGCACTATGCAAATCTACTTTAGTGCACATGATCAAAGCCGGTGCTGCAGTTACCACGCACCGCCTTTGGACATTCATTGCGTCGCGGATCCGCCGTGAAGAGGACATTCCAATACTCACGATGCTTGCGCAGCATCGCCACTCCTCAAGATCGCAAAAGTGGCCAGCGCGTCGGCTGCCCCCGCGACCATGCCTGGCTGCAACGTGGACGCGAGGCGATGGCCGGGCGCGGTGTGCCAGCTACTCGCCTAAAGTGTCATGTTCACCTGGTGGGGTGAATCCTGCGCCGTTCGGCCGACATTCGCCGAACTTGTGCGTCGTTTATCCTGTCTAGCCAGTTTACGGCAAGAAACGGTGATACCCTTGGGCTTCTGGTTCGCCAAGTTGGTCATTGGACGAAACTAACATGCAAGAGCTTGCAGCGCAGGACGGAAAAGGGGCACTGGCACCGCTTAGGACGGCGTTGCCAGGCGCATCGCGGATCCCGTTCCTAATATCGTGCTGTTAGCCCGTGGTGCTCCCACGTGTTGTGCTCATCACTAGGTGGCAAGCGAGAGCTCAGTTCTTGAGCGCGCTGATCAAATCGCACCGACCATGTTCGCGCATGCACTGGAACGTGATGCAAGCCTCAACGATTGCGAATCGCTTTACCGAAATTCTCAGTAAAGCCAGTCTACTGGCGCTCACTGCAAGCGTCGAAGCTGCTCACGCGGGCAATGATGATCGCCGATTTGACCTGGTTGCGCGCGAAGTGAAGCTGCCGGCGAAGCGGACTGCGAAGACGAACTCCGAAATTGCAGGGCAAATTGCAGGCAGCGGCCGAACAGTCGCTCAGCTCTACCGTCTGAATCAGCAATTGATATTGATAGTATCTTACAGATTCTATCGCTGGGTGCTGTTGCGCGGGGCCGCGGCAATCAAGCCTTCCTCAAGATGCGCATCATGCACCAGACATCCGGCGCTCGGGCAGGTGGCACTCGAACTCGTCCTCGCCGCGCTCACGGCTGCGGATGCGCATCACCCAACCAGCATCGTTCAAAAAGTCGAGGTCGAGAATTGTTAGCCAGTCAGGTCGTGCTCATTTGAAGGTGTGCTCGTCGGGGATCTAGAATGCCTAACTATGTTGCGTCGTACGATTTGAAGGAGACCAGTCCTGATCCGCACTCCGTATTTTTGAAGCGGGCCATAGCGTACGGCTGGAGTTGTTGGATTCTTGCCTCCAACAATGTGTGGTATCGGCTGCCGAACACGACCCTGGTTGGCGCATTTGATAACTTGGCCGTTGCTGAAATGAAACTCGAATCAGCCCGGGTGGCAACACAGAACGAGTTGGGACGCGCGGTCACTATGAGCAAGTGGATCATCGTGGACTACGGATCCGTTCGGTTCAATTCGAATGAGCGGCAGAATGCCTAAAATGGCGCCGATGGGCTTTTGGCGACGGCCCAAAGCTCACCAAAAGCCCCGCTGATACCCTCAGCGATTGTATCGGGCCCGCGTCAACGTTGCCATTTGGGAGCTTAAGGTTGAGCTCGCTCAAATCCCTCCGTTGGTATTTGCGGAGGATCGGTTGCAAGGATTGATCGGTGTTGGAAGCTGCGGTGTGCTCCAACCCGTGTGTACCCACTGCGTCACGAAGATGCGCAAGTTTCTTTGTTGTCAGCATTGACAGTTTCCTGTCACCTTCTTTAGGAAGCGACGAGACGAGGGTAGCGGGCCAGCCGATCGGGATCTGAGATGAGTCAAAATTCGGAGACGCCCATTGAACGCATTACGATTCCAACCCTGCTCCGGTGGAAAAGAGAGGGCCGACGTTCGGTAATGACCACTGCTTACGACGCCGTCACGGCACACATTGCCGACCGCGTCGCAGACATCATCCTAGTTGGCGACAGCGTCGGCAATGTCTGTCTCGGATTCGAAAACACGCTATCTGTCAGCGTGGCGATGATGAACCATCATCTTGAGGCGGTTGCGCGCACAAGGCCTCGTGCCTTGCTCGTGGCCGATATGCCCTATCTTAGCTTTCATGTCAGTCGAGAGGAGGCGATACGCAACGCTGGTGGCTTCCTGCAGCGTGGTGCAGATGCCGTCAAATTGGAGGGCGGGGCCAAGCGTGCAGAAATAGTGCGCGCCTTGGTCGATTGCGAGATTCCTGTGATGGGCCATCTCGGCCTAACCCCTCAAAGTGTCAATGTCATGGGTGGTTTCAAGGTTCAGGGGCGGACAGCCGATGACGCTTTGCGCCTACTCGAGGACGCCCAGCGTCTGCAGGAGGCCGGATGCTTTGCTCTGGTCTTGGAAGGAATTCCGGCCGAACTCGCTGCCAGAGCGACCGAATTCCTGACGATTCCGACAATTGGAATCGGAGCAGGTCCTGATTGTTCAGGCCAGGTACTCGTTCTCCACGATGTGCTGGGCCTAACTGAAGGCCGCCGCCCCAAATTCGTTCGCGCCTATGCGGATGGCTTCCATGTGTTAAAGGAGGCGCTGTCTCGCTGGGCCGCAGATGTCCGCAACGGTGCCTTCCCGGCATCCGAAGAGTCATATCGGCTTCCCGAGGATCTGGGCGATACGATCGCAAATTGGACGCCTTCCAACCCGACCTAATATAGCGGGATCGCCAAGGTCAAAGACCGTAACCATGCGTTCGCCTGGCCGATCGCAAGCTCGCCCATTCTGCCCTGTCTCATCGAATGCATACGAGGTGCGCCCAGAGCGGCATTTGATCTGCTCCGCACGCTTCTCTGAGGAGCAGAAGGTGCCGCGGTCTCGCCAAAATAGCCGTAAGATCTACATCTCACCCGGCTCATAGCCCGGATGACAGCAACTGCAGGCGGAAAAGGACATCGTTCGCTTTAGCGAGGCGGCACTCACCCCACAAGGCAACGCAGCTATACGCACTCCTGCGGGCCCGACGTATTGATTTGCGTCCAAAATGCGGGGCAAGTTGCGGGATTTCATAGTTAACGGGCTGTTCATTGCATGAATTAAGATTGAAGTATCGTTAGTGTCAGCAGTCACGGCGAGCCACCGGTTGAACGTGCGGTTTTCGCCAAGGAGGACGCATCGGATTCGGACGCTTGCGGCAACCGTCCGTCGCGAGACGGGCACGTCGAACCGCAGTCCGGTGATGCGGTGGAGGAAATGCAGGGGGGAGGGGCATCCAGGTAACGCCGACGGGAGGCGAGAATGAACGACAGACCCTATAGTTCCCAGCACTGCTCAGTGCAGTGCTGCGCAATGTGCGGTCGGAGATTTGGCCTCGTCCGCTATTATCGCTGGCGAACGGCCCTATGCTCCAAGAAATGCGTGGTCCGTTTCAAAGAGCGGCAGGAGGCCGACCATAACTGGCTCCGTGCGATTGCGAACGGCTAAAGGTGAGATCAGGCCGCTGTATCCAGTCGGCCAAGCAGCCTCTCTCGCAACCCAGGAGATCGGGGAACTCATCAGCTGGATCTCGAACATCTCCACTCAAGCTGCCGATCAATGTCGCTGTTTGGAGCGATTGACGCGAAGCTACTGCAGCGTCGTCACCCAGATCACGCGCGCCACCTGCTGGGTCGGGTTGTCGAACATGTGCGGCACGATGCTCGGAAAGCGAAAGCTGTCGCCGGCTTCCAGCACATGGGCCTGGTTGTCGAGCCACAGCCGCAGGCTGCCCGAGAGGATGTAGCCGGCCTTCTCGCCGGTGTGCTGCAGGAAGTCGGTGCCGGAGGAGGCGCCAGGGTTGAGCGAGAGCTCGTAGAGCTCGAGCTGGCCCTTGCCTTCCGGGGTCAGCGCTTCCTTGACGACGCCGCTGGCGGTGAGCCGCAGCAGCCGCCGGTTGGACTTGCGCACGATGTAGCGTTGCCCGTCGGCGCGATCGCTGCTCTCGAAGAAATAGGAGATGGGGACGTCGAGCGCGATGCCGAGCAGGCGCAGCGTGCGGATCGACGGCATCGCGCGTGCGCGTTCGAGCTGGCTGATCATGCCGGTGGACAGGCCGGTCTTGTTGGCGACGTCCTGGATCGAGAGGCCGGCGCGCTGACGCAGTAGCCGCACAGTCTCGCCGAGGCGCTGGTCGACCGCATCATCGGCTTCGATCGCCGGGGCGTCCTTCGAATCCTTCGTATCGCCGCGACCATTCATGTCGCTCTCCCATGCATCATCTCAGCCACAGCGGTGCGGGCTTCGGTCGGAGTGAAAAGGTTGCGCATCCTAGCATGTGACTGCCAGCTATATTTCGTCATGACGAAATTTGGGCTGGAGAAATCTAGAAGGAAAGCCAACCTCTGTCGTGCTGCCGGCTTTTAGAGGGCTGGGAGGCGGCGCCGCGCCCCCATAATGAAGAGTGAGTCATGGCAGAAGACGGTCAAGTCCGGCGTTGGCGCACTGCAGCTTCCGCATGGCCGGCAATTCTTCCAGTTCGGCGCGCGCGCAGCGGCGAGGTGGACTCTTTCGGTAACCGCCTTTGGCCCAGGGCGACCATATCTCGTGCCGAAGGCCAAATTCTAGCGATCGCGGTCGCATTCCGCTCCTCGACCAATTGCGATTTCAAGCGTGGATTGCTGCCGACCCATTCTATGTCACTGACAAGCTGCAGCCGGTCAGATCACCACGAGGACGCTTGCAGAGATAATACCTATTCGACGGTGATCGACAGCACGGTCACATCTTTCGATAAGGCACGGATATGGCCCAAAATGTCCCGTTCGGTTCGTTCATCAAGCGCGGGGCTGCTTCATCGGGAAGGACCGGCGGATTGCCATAGCGGTCGAGTGGGAGCCATCATAGATGCGTCAGTCGACCGGTGTGATGCTTGCGCGGCAAGCTGATCAGCGGCCTGCCGTTTTGCAGGCGCTGGCTCCCATGCATCCGAGTTCAATATACCCTCCGGCCAGCGGAGCTTGCTGACGGCCCGCAGTTCCTCTCCTGAATCATCGTTCTTCGACGTTACCCAATCTTACTCAACTCTGGTTCGAAAAGCCGGTTACGACGTAAGAATGAGGGCTAGCCTTCTCGCCACTGCGGCCTTTCGGAAGAGGAGGGGCGCGTGGTGCCGATTCCGAGGCGATCGCGCGCACCGTTCCGATTTGATCGCGCGCGGCATTCCGAAGTGATGGCGCGCAGCATTCCGAGAATTGTCCGCGCAGGATTCCGAAGCGATCGCGCGCACTTTTGAGGTAGGAGAACCTGATCGTTGGGGCATTTTCCGGTCGGATAGCGACCGGAGAAATGGATGCCGACGAGGAGGGTTACGATGCGCCACGTGCGCGAGATTTTGCGTCTGAGCCTGGAAGCAGGGCTATCGACCCGGGTGATCGGCGAGCGTTCCGGGGTCGGGGCGACGACGGTCCGGGATATGCTGAAGCGGTTTGCCCGCTCCGGGCTGAGCTGGCCAGTCCCTGTGGAGATAAGCGATGCCGACCTGGAAGCGTGCCTGTACGGCTTACCTGGGGTGAAGCCCGGCCGGCGCAAGCAGGCGGAACCGGACTGGTCGGCGGTGGCACGTGAGCTGAAGCGCAAGCATGTGACGCTGCAGGTTCTGTGGGAAGAATATATCGCCGCGCACCCGGGTGGCTATCGCTACAGTCGTTGGTGTGACCTGTTCCGGCGCTGGGAAGGCCGGCTGCCTCTGACGATGCGGCAGAACCACGTGGGCGGCGAGAAGATGTTTGTCGATTACGCCGGCGACAGGGTGCCGGTTGTAGTCGACCGCCGGACCGGTGAGGTGCGCGATGCCCATCTGTTTGTGGCGGTGCTCGGCGGATCGAGCTTGTCATTTGCCTGCGCGACGTGGACCGAGCAGTTCGCCGACTGGATCGAGGCGCACAATCGCGCCTTCGCATTCTTCGGCGGCGTGGCCCATCTTCTGGTCCCCGACAACGCGAAGGTCGCCGTGATCAAGGCGTGTCACTTCGATCCGATGGTCAACCGCAGCTATACCGACATGGCGCGCCATTACGGCACGGCGGTGCTCCCGGCGCGGCCGAGGAGGCCGCGGGATAAGGCGAAAGTCGAGGCCTGCGTCGGCATTGTCGAACGCTGGGTTCTGGGCCGCTTGCGTAGCCGGATCTTCTACAGCTTGGCCGAGGTGAACGCTGCGGTCGCCGAGTGCATCGCCGATCTCAACGACACACGGGTGCTGCGCCAGTACAGCAAAACGCGGCGTCAGCTGTTCGAGGAGATCGACGCGCCGAACCTCAAGCCGCTGCCGATCGAACCGTGGATCCACGCTGAATGGAAGCGTTGCCGGGTCGGGCTCGATTATCACATTGCCATCGAGCATCACCATTACTCGGTACCGTGGCGCTTCGCCCGCCGCGAGGTCGAGGCCCGCATTACCGCACGCACGGTCGAAATCTTCCTTGATGGCGAACGTATCGCCGCCCACATGCGTGGAAGCGGCAACGGGCGGCATACGACGATCCCCGAACATATGCCGTCGAGCCACCGGCGCTACCGTGAATGGACGCCATTGAAGATCCGGGAAGAAGCTGCGCGGATCGGGCCGATGCTGTCGCTGCTGGTCGAGAAGATCATCGAGGATCGGCCGCATCCCGAGCAGGGCTATCGGTCATGCCTCGGCATCATCGGACTGGAGAAGCGCTTCGGCACCGAACGCCTGGAAGCGGCCGCGCGGCGCGCGCTGGAGATCCAGGCGCGCAACTATCCCTCGGTCAAATCGATCCTCGAGAAGGGGCTCGACAAGATCCCGGTGCGCAAAGCCCCGGAGCAAACGCCGATCTTCCACACCAACATCCGGGGCCCCGGATATTACCACTGAAAGGACTGCAATGCTCAAACACCCGACACTCGAACTGCTGGGGCAACTCGGTCTGGCAGGCATGGCCAATGCGTTCATCGAACTGGAAAGCAACAGCGATGCCGCCAACCTCAGCCACGCCGAATGGCTTGCCCTTCTCCTCGATCACGAGGCGACCTACCGCAATGGCCGGCGCCTTGCGCTTCGCCTTCGTCACGCCCGGCTACGCCACCATGCCGTGCCCGAGGACGTCGATTACCGCGCGGCGCGCGGTCTCGATCGCCGGCTGTTCGACAGGCTGCTCAAGGGCGACTGGATCGCCGCCCATGAGAGCTTGGCCATTATCGGGCCGGCCGGCGTCGGGAAGAGCTGGTTGGCCTGCGCCATCGGCCACAAGGCTTGCCGTGACAATCGCTCGGTCCTCTACACTCGGCTGCCGCGCCTGATCGATGACCTGTCCCTGGCCAAGGGTGACGGCCGCATCGCCGCGCGCATGAAAAGCCTCGCCAGGGTCGATCTCCTAATCCTCGACGATTGAGGGCTTGAACCGCTCGGCGGCAATGCCCGTCACCACCTGCTCGAAATCCTCGAAGACCGGTACGGGCGTCGATCAACGCTGGTGACCAGCCAGCTCCCGGTGGCCCGCTGGTTCGATCTGATCGGGGATCCCACCTACGCCGATGCCATCCTCGACCGCCTCGTTCACAACGCTCACCGGCTCGAACTCAGCGGCGAATCCATGCGCAGGTCCACCATCCCCGCGGCCGCTTGACCGGACCCCAAACACGGTGACATCTTGCCACGACGATCAGGTGCTCCACCTGCGCGCGATCAGATCGGAAAGCTGCGCGGCATCAGATCGGAATACATGCGCGCGATCGTCGGAATCCGCAGCGCGTGGTTTGCGGGCCAAAAAGCCCATCGGAGGGAATCATGCCAAGGAAGCTCGCCGCTGGTCGCGGCCATTCGGCCAATTTTGCCGGAAAAGCACTCATATGCTCTACGCTTTTGGCCGGGCTGGCCATAACGTTTACTCAAGCCAAGGCGGACGACGTCAACCGGCGGCAGTTCGAAGGTGCGTCGATCGTCTGGGCCTATGACATCCATCCGTATGCCGACGCCGTCGCGGCCCAATTGCCTGAGTTCGAGAAGCTCACGGGCATCAAGGTAACGCCGGAGCTTAATCCAGACGACGCCTATTGCAATAAGCTGACCATCCAAATCAGCACAAAGTCACCAAGCTGGGACGTCGTGGGCACCGGGATCCAACCCGCTTGGAATCCCGCGCCGGGCCAGTTGCTTGAACCGCTCGATGGTTATCTGAACGATCCCAAACTCACCGCTGCGAGCTATGATTATAAGGACTTCTTCCCTGCCCTGCGGGATGCGCTGACCTGGAGAGTTAAGGAGGGACAGATCGAGCCCGGAAGCGGGCAAGTGTGGGCGATCCCGCATGGCTTTGAGAACATCCAACTGTTCTATCGTAAGGACATCCTTGACAAGTTCGGCCTCAGGGTTCCGACAACCCCGCCGGAGATGTCCGCGACATGCGAGAAGCTGAAGGCTTCGGACCGCGCGATTACACATTTGGGTGTTCGCGGCGTACGCTTTTGGAGCAGCATCCACACCGCCGCGATCTTAATTGCAAAATCCTATGGCGTGCACGATTTCCTCCTCAAGGATGGCAAGCTCGAGACAGGTCTGGACTCACCAGAGTCGATCGCGTTCCACAATGACTATGTGGACATGATCAGGAAATGTGCGGCACCGTCCTTTGCCAACGACAACTGGTATCAGGTGGTCGATTGGCATCAACTCAGGACGAATAGCTATGGCAATCGATTCCAACATGTTCGGTTTTTGGAACGACGTAGCCGGCAAGCCGACCTCGGGGAAGATCGCCTTCGCACCGCCCTTGCGTGCTCCGAACAGCAATAATTTTGAATCCAACATCTGGCTCTGGTCGCTCGCGATGAACGCCGCTTCGCAGAAGAAAGGTGCAGCCTGGCTGTTCATCCAATGGGCAACGTCAAAGCAGGTCGAGCTGACCGGTGCCATTTCCGGCAAGCTGGTCAACTCTCCGCGCGCCTCCACCTGGACTGACAAGGCCTGGCTCGAATACGCGGCCAAGCCTGAATTCAACAACTTCGTGGACACGTTCAAAGCTGTGCGGAAGAGGGCTGCATTGGCCTTTACGCACCGGGTCGGCTTTGCTGAAGCAATGAATGCTTAGGCTGTTGCCATGCAGAAGATCGTCAACGGAGCCGATGTGAAGGCGACCCTCGCCGACCTCACATCAGAGATCCGTTCTTCAATGTAAAGCACAAGCAGGGGCGGCAGTGGCAATTGCCGCCTCTCGCCCTCTAGAGAAAATGCGATGGACCTCCGTGGATCCGACGGGATTGCCACACTGCAGTCTTCGACCGGTCAACTCGCCTCGTCAAAACATGAGACGGCGACTGGCCTTGAGGAGCCGCGTCTCGACTGGTGGAGCATTGCTGCGATCGCTCCAGCTATCACCATATTGCTCGGGTTTCTTTTCTTGTTCTTCTATGGTGTCTTTCAATCTCTGACTGAACTCAAATTTGGGCGGCCGCTGGTCCGCTTCATTGACCTCGACAAAATGTAACTCTGGTCAATACGCCAGATTTCTGGAATAGCGTCCGCGCCACCATTGTTTACGCCGGATCGGCAGTGGTTGTGCAAGCCGCGTTTGGTCTCGCACTTGCTAAGCTCTTCGCCACGGACGTCTTTCTTGCGCGTCTGATGCGCCCCATCATTCTCCTGCCGCTCGTCCTGCCTCCGATGAGCGTCGCGCTGATGTGGACGACGATGATGGACCCACAGAGCGGGATCATGAACTATTTGCTTTCGCTGACCGGCATCAGTCGTTTTGCTTGGATCTCAGACCCCGCGACCGCAATCTTTTCGCTCGTCTTGATCGATGTCTGGACTTACAAGCCGTTCTTCGCGCTGATCATTTTTGCCGGACTGCAGGGTATAAATGATGAGGTGAGGGAGGCGGCGCGCGTCAATGGAGCGAAGGGATGGGCAACCTTTCTGCACATCGAGCTGCCGCTCGTCGCTCCCTACATCCTGATCGCCTCAATGTTTCGGTTGATCGAATCCCTTAATCAATTCGACATCATCTTCGGCACAACGCAAGGAGGACCCGGCAACACTACCGCCGTGCTCTCAGTGCGCGCCTACATCACTGCATTCCAGAATCTCGCCTTCGGGCGTGGGGCTGCCATTATGGTAGCCAAATGGATGGTCGTGCTGGTCGGGACATTCGCCGCTGTCAAGCTGTGGCGCTTCGTTCGGCAGCGCGTCAGCTGAGAGGAACACAATGCGCTTCAAACGTTCAGCCGCCGCCAATCTGGTCGTAAACGTCCTCGTCGGTATATGCGCATTGATCCTGGCATTTTCTCTTGTCTGGATCGTGATGATGTCGCTCAAGCAGCAGGCGGAGGTCATGGCTTGGCCACCAAGCTTCGTGTTCTCGCCGACATTGGACAACTTCCGTGTCTTGTTTGATGTGGCAGGCGGGTGCGACGAGCTACGGCACCATAAAAGTCGACTTCCTTACCCCAATCACGAACAGTGTCGTAATTGCGCTCGGCTCCGTTGCCGTCTCCTTAGCGGTGGGGGTTCCTGCGGGATACGTTCTGGCGAGGCGGGATCTACCCCGCAAGGAAGACATCGCCTTCTTCATTCTTGGATTCCGCTTTGCGCCGGTGCTTCTGGTCGTCATCCCACTCTTCAGCGTGTTTCAGACGATCGGACTGTATGACACCTATCTCGGCATGATCTGGGTCTACCAGGTCGTCACACTGCCGATGATTGTTTGGCTGAGCCGCTCCTACATAGAAGACATCCCAAAGGATATCGAGGAGGCGGCGGCGATGGATGGTGCCCGACCCTTTCGGATCATGTTGCACATCGTGCTGCCGCTCTTAAAGCCCGGCCTGATCGGTGCCTCGTTGCTCATCTTTCTGCTTGGGCCTGGCACAACTTCGCGCTCGGTCTTATGCTCAGCTCGACCAAGGCGCCGGTGACTGTGGCCCTTCTTAAACTGCTCAACCCAGGCGTACAATTCTACCCTGTCATGGCCGCGGGCCTGGTCATGACAATGGTCATTCCCGTCATTCTGATCGTTATCGGCCAGCATCATCTCGAACGTGGCCTTACCTTCGGTGCGGTAAAATGAGTGTCAGGCCATTGGCGTTCTTTGGAACGACAAATCTCGATCTCTGCTTCGCTGTCGATCGACTGCCAACCCCAGGTGAAAGCCTGATGGGCACGTTGACCCGCAACCCTGGAGGAAAAGGCGCCAATCAGGCCGTTGCCGCCGCCCCGGCTCGGGCTCAAGCCTCACTTCTACACGCGGCTTGGCGACGATGAGGCCGGTCACACCCTGTTGCGGTCGCTGTGCGAAGCCGGCGTTTGCGCGGATGCGATTGATATCTGTGCCGGCGAGATTTCGGGGTCGGCCATGGTTATGGTCGGTGACGACGGCTCCAACATGATTGTGATCGACCCTGCCGCAAATCTGAACGTGACGCCAGATATGATCGAGAGCGCGGCGCAGTTCATAGAGCCCGATACCATCGTCGTTGCGGAAATGGGTATGCCGATCGGAGCGCTCAATCGGCTCTTCGAGATGAAGCCCGAGAGGGGTTTTGAGCTCATCTTCAATCCGGCGCCGGTGCGGCCGGGGCTTTCGTCGGCGGCCTGGCGAAATGTCGATTTCGTGACGCCGAATCAGACGGAAGCTTTCGAGCTGACGGGAATCGAGGTGTACGATTTCGAAAGTGCCGCGCACGCTGCCATGAGGCTTGTTGATCTCGGATCAAGTGCCGCGCTGATCACCCTTGGTGCACAGGGCGTATACTATGCCGATACGGAAACCTCATTTTCGCTGCGGGCCTTCCCTGTCAAGGTGATCGATACCACCGCCGCGGGAGATGCCTTCAACGGGGCGTTCGCCGCATCATTGGCCCAGCGGCTGCCTCTAAGGCAAGTAGTGAGAAGGGCGCTAGCCGTAGCCTCGCTTTGTGTGACGCGGCGCGGCGCCCAAAGCTCCATGCCTACCGCGGAGGCAGTTGACGAGTTTCTGAAGTCCCAAACGATCTTGGAGTTGGAATGACTGAACAGTTCTCAGTATCAGATAGAACGGTGCTCGTAACCGGAGCCGGAGGCGGCATCGGGTCTGCCATTGTGAATGCATTTCGGGCAGGAGGGGCGAACGTCCTTGCCACCGACAGCAACCTGGCAAACCTCAGGAACACTTTGGCAAGCTTGCCCTATGGCAACGGCGTCGTGCCCATGGCAATGGATGTGGCGCGCGAGGAAGATGTCACCAGAGTTCTCGATAAGATTGGCAAGAACTTCGGCGGGCTCGACGTGCTGGTCAACAATGCGGGCATCAAATCTGCCCAGCCGCTCTTAAACGGCAACACCGCGAAGATTGAGCGCACGATCCAGATCAACTCGGTAGCCGTTTTGCGATGCTCGAAACTGGCGATCGAGCGTTTCATGCAAGCCAAGGGGGGGCGGATCGTCAACGTCGGCTCCTCGCTGTCCGCACAGGGGGCAGTCTTCAACTACCAGGCCGGCGGCGCCGACTATTGCTTGTCAAAGGCAATCGTTCACGACGTGACCAAGCTGCTTGCCTATGAATGCGCGCCACTCAACATCAATGTGAACGCAATCGCGCCCGGAATCATCGATACGCCGATGCATGGACGCCCGCGTGAGGAGACTGAAGCTCGCCATAGCGGCCGGATCCCCTTGGGACGGGTCGGGGTGCCGGAGGATATCGCGGGTCTTGCGGTCTTTCTCGCAAGTCCTGCAGCTTCCTACATGACCGGGCAGATCGTTCACGTGAATGGCGGGATGCTGATGAATGGCTGACGCGGACCGTCACATCAAATGGCCGCCAATCGAGGGATCATTTCGGATCTGGATGGCGTGGTCTATCGCGGGAGTGCTGCGATCGAACACCGGCGCGTCACGCGACAGGTTCACGAAATTGGTCTTGAAGCTGAATCCGCCGCCGAACGCCGGATAGTTGAGCACGTCCGAATAATCGATCAGGGGATAGACGACCGGCACCTGGCTTACGCTCATGTGAACCACCACTCGTGGGTCGCAAACCAAGCCAAGTTCCCAGTTGCGACCAGGTGTGTGTCAGCTTGCCGTCAGCTAGGTCCACTATCAAGGTCCATAGGCGGACAACGCCGCGCAAAGTCGCAGACAGAACGGTCATCGCATGTGCATTCAAAGCAGTGTTTCGCCCATCGAAAAATGGTGCGTGGACGAGGTTGGAACGGAACAGTCACGAGACAGCGCCGCGCGAAAGAACGGCAAGTGGTTTACAGCGCGGCATCGAGAGGGTCGCCTGGCGCCTAACTTTGTGGCTGAGCGATCAGAGGTAGAACGTTGCAGGCTGTTTAGAAACACGCGCCTGTCGGTCGCTGTGTCCTTGATTGCGGCCGTAAGCGTGAGCACGCTCGTCAGGGCAGATGAGCCCTCGCCGAAATACATCGAGGTGCTGAACGCCCTCCAGGCGGGAAAGAACGTGAGAGTCGTGATGGATCTGAGTCGCTGTACAGTCGCCGATGGTGGAAAGCCAGGGCCGGCGACGCAGGGTGGGTTGGCCATCAGTGCTTTCCGGGTGACGCCCCAGAATGGCATCAGCTTTGCCAATGCGCATCAAACCCTCGATAGTTCGGGGCGCGCGGTGACGGAATACATTCGGCACAACCTCAGCCGCGAGGGCAAACTCACCGTGCGCGCATCTAAACTTGTGGTAGGCACAGCCGATGTCGTGAATCAGGGCGAGTTTGTCTGTGAGCTGCCCGAGGGCGCGAAGTTCATGTGGTAACCAATTGGTCTCGCCGGCTGAAGAAAGTTGGTAATCATTGCGCCACTGAATTATGGCGTGAAGAGCCTCGCCATGAAACCTGTACGCGGAGCTTTTCCGGATGTCGCCCTGCGAGCAGGTCGACCACCTTTACTAAGCCCGTGAGGTGTTTAGATAAGCGTCGTTTCCTTAAATTTCTCGCAGCACATGGGATCTCTTCGAAGGGATCTGTACCTGAGCACATGCTTAAGTCTGACGTGACAGCGCGTTGGCCGGAAGTGATCACGAAGCTGGAACGCCGTCGTTGGCTCTCGAAGAAAGACAAGTGCCGGACCGTAGGGGGCGCTGTACCAAGGCGCACGGCGTTCCCGAGAATAATCCCCCGCGACACGCCGAGAGTAGACGTTCATCGTTTTCTGCGCCGACGGTGCCATGCCCAACTCGGCACAGAGTCATTTTGCCGCACTGATCCAGCGATCTGTGGGCGCCGCGCTTCCTCCGGGCGGACCAACCGCCAAGCCAGGCCCTCAAACAGCGCGGTGAACATTGCCGGCGATATCCGCACCACGCCGTCCGCAAGCTTTGGCCACACGAACTTGCAAGCCTCGAGGCGTTTCTGCACCAGCACCAGGCCGGTTCGATCCCACACCAGAATCTCAATTCGGTCCGTCCGTTTCGACCGGAACACGAAGGCCGCACCGCTGAACGGATCGAAACCAAGTATCTCCTGCACCTTCGCACCAAGCCCATCGTGCCCACACAGTGGAAGTCGACGGGTCGCGTCGCGATATAAATCTTCAGTTCGGAGCCGGGGACAATATCGTGACGCCCGCACCGCGCGGATCAATCGAGACAGCTGCTCCCCATCTATCGCCTCATCCGCTTTCGCCGCATCCGTTCGCACGACGACGTCGCCAATCGCAATCTCGAGCTTGACTGCCGGAACGTGACGCTCCTCTAACAGCCCGTCCACGACAAGCGGTTGCGAACGGCGGCTGCGGAGCCTCGCGCGACGATAGTTCGCGGCGCTGTCGGAAGCGTCGTTGCCAATGGTAAATTTGCCAGCGCGTCGCTCCGAGCTTGCGCGCTGCCTCCGCACCTGAGCGCCGGGCAGCAGACTTTCGCCGACGATCCGAGCCCACTCGGCCTCTGAACGCACACGACGCCCGGACGGCCCCTCAAGCACTTCCAGCCGGCTGACTGCTTCGGATCCAACTGATGAGCTGTCCAAACGCGCGTCTTTAATTACCCATAAATCTTTGCCTCGATCGCGGCTCCCAGTTCGATATCAGTCAGCCGTGACAGTCCGCGCTAGATAACGGCATTTCCTGGAGGCTGATCGATGGCTCGGGCCAGAATATCCTCCGAGCCGCGCGATCTTGACGACATAGTGCGAGAGCGTGCTTCGTGGCGATCAGCACCCCTGTCTTTCACCAAATGATCAAGAAGCCTGGGTTCGGGATCTCAGCGCCGTCTGCGGTAGGGCATTCGGCGAGGAGCGATTGAGTATCGTCATCCAGAAGACGCGCCAACTTACAATCCAAAAAACAGCGATCAGATTGACCAGACGCTCAGCGGTTCGCAATTTCGAGTCCTCCGCCTTGGAGCTTCCACTCGATCTTCTTTCGCCGCTTCGGCGTTCTCCGCTCTTGAGCATGGATCACGGTCAGAGTGAGTGCGGGATATTTTCTTCTGCTTACCGACCGGCGGCAGAATTCGAACTTGCGGAAACGAATTTCGAGAAGCGCTTCATCCGGATCGCCTTTGTCGTCCTTGACCTTGATCCGATGTAGGCCTTTGACCGTAACCTCGTCCATTTCGTCGGCAATTGTATGATTGCCATCCCCGGCAAGCCGACCAACACAGGTTCGCACCAAGAAGTGTGTTCCAACCTCCCTCGGCCAGGCAAAACAACTCATAGATGTTGCTCTCGCGATCACCAATATGAACGCATCGTCCAGGGGCAGCGAGAAGGTCGGTCGATTGCCGTAAATTCTCCAGCCAGCGGATACTCTCCTTCTGCTCGATCGGAACACGCGTCGGATTGATCTTCCGCTTCAGCGCCATCGTCCCCCTTGAACTTCTTGCGTGTCCAAAACTTGATTGCCGCTAGTCCGAGCGGAAGCCCCTCGTCGTCACGGCGGTGCTCGAATGCGTCAGGATGCCGCACTGTGTGCGCCCTACCGTCTTGCGCGTAAAGCCAATCAAATCCGGCTTCTCGCGCTTAAGCTGAATTCCGTCCCGTGTCATGGAGAACGAGGATCGATCCCTTCTCGTTGACCCGTTCGTTGGAGAAGAAGCGATAGGCGGCCTTCGTGTTGGCCCAGTCCTGACAAACCAGCGGGATGCTTTGTCCCATATCGCTCCCCATTTGTGGGAGCAGTTTGCAGAACCGGCGGCCAAGCCGCTCATCCTTAAACTCGCATCCCGCAGCTTCCCGATCAACCCACGTCTCAATACCGGTCGTCAATCGCTGAGCACGCGCCTCCGCGCGTTCCTTCCAAGCCCATCGAGCACCCACACTCGCGAATCAGGTGCTCAACAACGAATCACAACAGAGTCTTCCGATTCAAGAGTTCCCCCGCGGCGCGGCGTTCACAACCGATGTCAAATGTGCGTAATTGAAAGTTACCCGCAACCCTCTTGATGCCGGCTTGACGTTTTGCGGAATCGCCATGGCATGAGGTCGTCAATTTTGCTTGGTGGATGGCCGGCGATGATCGCTTCGAGTGTTTCGGCGATGTAGGCGACCGGGTTGACGTCGTTGAGCTTGCAGGCCGGCACGATGGATGCGAGCAAAGCCCAGTTTTCGGCTCCGACCTCGTGACCGGCGAAGAGCGCGCTTGTTTTCTGATCATGCAGATCGGCCGAATCGCGTTTTCAACCGAATTGGGTCGAGCTCGATACGCCCGTCATTGAGGAAGTGCGTCAGTTCCGGCCCAATGCGTAGTGGACTTCCTCAGCAAGCGTCGAGCCGCTCGAGGTCATAAGCACGGCTTCGTTCAAGAGCCCATACGCGCGACAGATGTATCGAAAACCGACAATGTCGTGTTCATTCGATCACATACTAAAACTCTCGAGCAGCGGCTACTAGCGCTGCAATTGTAGCGTCCGATTGTGTTAGCAAGAGTAAACCGCTCATCCCAACCAAGCAAAGCGGAAGATAATAAAGCCGCAAGAAATGGCTTTGCTACTTTGGCGATGCTTTTGTGGACAGGTTCTTCCCCTGGTATGTACAACTTGACGCTACATGCGAATTCAATCCCTTCGAAGGGATGTTGCGTGAGTGTCTCCCATAGCTAGGACTGGTGGCTTGCAATCCTCGGACTCTCCTCCGCGAGCCGCGCCTCTGTCGAAATGCGGTAGACGTTTAGAGGAAGGGACCGGCATTATGCTAAGGCTCGATCTTCTCTTGTCGTCGGTGTCACCTTCAAGACGGCCAATGTGGGAAGCGTAATAAGGCGGCCCGCCATTTCAGAATGGTAGGCTGAGGTCTACGCGGAATTCACTCTCCTGTACCAAGACGGCATCAGATTCCGAGAGTGGCACGCAGATTGCTGGTATGAGCAACAAAGAGCCGCGCGGCCAAAACGGTCGGCGAATTCGCCGCAGATGTTGCACGATGAGACTTGCCCGATTTATCCTGATCAACGCAACTCTTATGCCGTTTATGCTCGGAAATGCGGGAGCGGCGAACAACAATGTGGCGGTGACCGCGCCCCCCACAGAGCCGGCGAAGATTGCAGCGGGTAATGCTGTTGGCGTCAACGCTTCCGGTAAGACGGGTTTAACTTTGCATTCAGGCTACTGCGGATGGCGCAGAGCCCCAGGATCTCCTCACAGCTACTACCACTACTGCATGATCAAGGCGCTGGTTGCGCGGGCACTGATCCCGAAGCATTTGCCGCCTTCCGCGAGAGCAGAACGAGTCTGAGAGTGTCGAGCAACCTTTAGCAATAGCTTTGGAGAGCAACATGGTGCTGCGCATGGAATCCCTGGCCCCTCCTATCAAAGTGCAGAGCTGGCCGCGTGGCCAACCTCTGAAGAGCTTTCAATCCGGTAAGATGTACATTGTCGAATTTTGGGCGACTTGGTGCGGGCCATGTGTGGAGGCGATGCCCCATCTGGTGCAGCTGCAAGAGCAATATAGAGACAGGGGGCTTGAGGTCGTCGGAGTCGCAGCCAGCGAAAGAGCTCCAACCGCGAAAGAGGCCCGAACCAATTTGGACGCGTGGTTGGCCGAAAAATTTCCGAAGCTGAACTATCGGATCGCGTTCGACTACTCAGGCGAAATGGACAAGCTCTGGATGGAGCCCAGTTTTTCTTGCGGAATTCCCACCTCCTTCGTGGTCGACCGTGACGGCCGGATCGCCTTTATCGGACACCCGAGACGACTCGACGGCGTTTTGCCGAAAGTCATCGACGGCATCTGGCGAACTAGCGATCAAGCCAAAGCTGCCGATGCGAACCGGATCGAGGCAGACCAACGCCTTGCCCGCGAAATAGCCGTGATCGGACCAATCTACGACAAACTTCGGCCGGCGATGGAGGCCGAAGATTGGAAAACCGCGTTCTCGGCCGTTGAAGAGGGCCTTGGCTTGATGCCCAATCGAATGGACTTCCGTCAGCTTCATGTCAATCTGTTGCTTCACAAAATGCGCGACATGCGGACGGGCCTGCCTGCCATGCGCCAATTGGTTCGCGACGCAATCGACCAAAAATCCCAGGAGTGGATGACCGTAGCTATAAGCGAACTCTTCGATCCGGCGATTGACACGTCCCATCTCCCGCGTGCCGAGCGTTTTGCGATGGGTAGGGAGCTGTCCGAACAAATTCTGGCCCTCAAACCCCCGCCAGGCGACTACTACAAGTTCCGGGCATGTGAGGCGGTCGCTCAGTATTACTATGAGAGCGGCAACAAGGAACGCGCGATCGAGTTGATTGAGCTGGCACTGAAATCAGTGGAGGATCCGCATCCTATGCAGGAAAAAAGGAAACAGAACTACGTACCTAGGTTGGTCCAGGCTTTGGCCAACTACAAGGGTGAGAAAGCTTGTTACGGAGAGTTTTGTTCGGCTCCGCAAACAAAGCAACCTCCTGAGAGCCGGACCGAAAAATAAGTGAGTGATTTCGATCCGGCTGTGATTCCTTCGGATTTGCGAAGGCGGGCTTTGCCGAGCGTGTTCCCGCCGTACTCGATGCAGTGCTATTTTTAGGCTTGGCGCGACAGCGTCAGATGGCAGAGGATCGTACAAGCTTGGTTCGGCAGGCGCGGCGCAAGCGTCGGCGTAAGCCGAGGGCGACGGCCTCAGCGGAAGAATACCGATCATCGACGATCTCGAGGAGATCTCGGCGCTGTTCGGCGGTGAGCGGCTTGGGTTCCCAGTCGTCGGGTCACGCTATGATCAACGTGACTGGACGATTGTGGATTGTCGGCGCTCAGCGCCGCCGAGCGGCGAGATGTACTGAAAATGCTCGAGGACCGCCATGGCCATGCCTCCACCATCGTAGCCAGCCAAGTCCCGTAGATACATGGCAAGAAGCTATGGGAGAGCCGATGACTTCATGGTGCCTCGTTCTTCGATCGCTCGGTGTGTCGTACCCGGTTGCGATGGTGAGTAATTTGTGTCTGAGAGCTCGATCTGCCATGGCTCGCCCTTGGCCAACCCCTGCCAGCAATCCGCGCGCGAGATCATTGAACACCGTCTGCCGGGTCACTCCAAGCTCAGCCGCGGCGCCCTGAATCGAGAAGCTCCCGTCGGGCCAGCGCATTGGGTTCTTGTCCATGCCGTTGATTTGTAAGCGCTTAGCCGGGCTTTCAATTTCCCATAATCTTTGCCTTGATCGCGGCTCTTCGCGGGCCACTACTTTCGATCAAAAGGCGAAGTATGCATCTAACGAGCAGTTTCTTGGACTCGGCCATTGACGTCGATCAAAACGAGATCCGTCGAGCAGCGGTGCACCGGCGGCTGCCATTGGCCGACCATCAGCTCAAGCGAGAGGTTCTGTGAGTAATGTTTGATGTTTAGAAACAAGCTGCGCTCTTGAAGGTCGGGCAAGAAGAGGTTGAGCGGTATCGACCAGACCTTGCAAAACATCCATGAGTTCGCTTCCGATCACCACGACAGTCTGCGAGAGGTGCAAGGTGAGGCGAGTCACGATCGAGAAGTCGAGGAGATGCAAAGGCTCATTCGTTTCTCTTGTATTTGCCAACGGAATTAGAACAGGATCAAGGACACCGAGCAGCGGCAGAAGGACATTTCTGTGATCGTTGATGGTTTCTTCGAAGCCGGCCGAAAGATCGAAGCAGACCAGTTGAGGCGCCTTCATGGGCACCGGGCGCGCCGCCGCCGTTTAGCTGCCTGAGCCAGCTGAAGCAACTCCGCGAGGATATCGAGCTCCACGAAGTGATGGACAGCGTCATCTCGGAGAGAGAACGACGAAGTGAAGGATGTCGCTTGGCCGGCGGACATCCACATTGTGGGCGCCGATTCTACGCGCTTCTTGACGCGGGATTGCCGCGGACCGATCCATCAGCGGGCGACTTTCCCGCACGGCTTATTGCCTTTGAGAAGATGAAATTGCTCCAGCAGCAACCAATCATCATCTCGGCGCTGGTGCGTTGCCTTGTTGAACATCGAGGTCGGTCGCAACTTCCTGTTGGACATGAACATCCTATCATATCTGCGCATCCGCAAATACGACGGTGAGATGGCGACACTAGCATTCAAGCAGCAATGCATTGTCTCGGTCATGAATGTGCTCGGAACCGGGAAAGAGATAGAGCTCGGCGCCCTCAACGCCGACCTTGAAGAAGGATGCGATCGTTGCCCGCGCTCACCTCCAAATCAGCACCCGCACATCGACTAAAGGCTTCAATCTGCCATGCGGTTTGAGGGCTGGGGCCAAGAAACGAGATCATCGTGACGAGCCGCCTGCAGTAAAGCCGGTCAGATGCGTCCGATAGCACAATCATTCCGTCACCAATGGAAGGTCCGCACGCCGCAGCGGTCGGGCCAATTCCGATGATCTGTTCACTGACAACGCCCCGATCGCATGCTTGGCGTGCCATTCGCAAAACACGAAAGGTACTCCATCCCTTTTCGAGCCTGCCGCCCGCTCCATAACGCGTGGCCAGGCTGATGTTATTTGTCGGTTTGCGCGGATGCTGATCTTCCTTGCTAACCGCCGTCGAGCTAATCCGGTGGCTCCGTCCAGAGATTACAGGGAAGTTGCGCCGTAACACTTTTGGTGAACCAACGCGCGCTTCATCCTAATTGCGCGTGGCAAGCGACGAAGGAGGCGGTTGATCAAAAAGTGTAGATTGATCTTGCATGTCGAACCCTTGTAGCGATCGCTTTGGCAGGCACGACATTCATAACCAATTATGTGACATGTTCTTGCCATGCAAATCAATTGCTAGCGTTGATAGGCGACAAAGGCACCCATGTTGCTAAAGAGCTGAGGAAGACGTCGAAAATAGAGCCACAACTAAAAGAATGTTCATCGAGCGAAGAAGGTAGAGCATTTCGATCGGAATGCAGCAATCGAGTTCACCGCGCCGCGATCGACGACGGGGTGCTGATAGTTCCTTGCGGAGTTCGACCATCAGGCATGCCGATCGATTTGTCCAAATTCTTCGACTCCATCCGCGTCAAGCCGCAAGCCAAGCAGCAAGCCAGGCCGCGCGAGACTGTGGTCGTCTGCGAAAAGATCGGCTGCCAGAACAAGGGTATTTATCGCGCGCCGAAGGGCCGCCAAAATCCGAGCAAGTATTGGCATTTCTGCCTGGTTCACGTGCGCGAGTACAACCAGAATTACAATTTTTTCTCTGGCATGAATGCCGAAGCTATTGCGCAATATCAGAAGGATGCGCTGACCGGCCATCTTCCGACGTGGAAGATGGGAGCAACTGGCGGCGTCAAGAAGGTCGCGGAAGCGGAGATCGACGGTCCCTTCGATCCGTCGAGTATGTTGTCGGAGAGAGAGGGCCCTGCCAACTACGACTCGGACTCACAGTCCAAGGCCGAGACGCGCAAGGTCATGAATGCCGAGCGCAAGGCGCTCCAGATCATGGGCCTCGACCACAACGCCACGCTCGGCGACGTCAAGACCAAGTACAAGGCGTTGGTTAAGCAGCATCATCCCGACGCCAATGGCGGTGACCGCTCCACCGAAGATCGCCTGATCGAGATCATCAAGGCATACAATTACTTGAAGACGGTGCTGCGCGATCTCTAGTCCTATTGAGTCAGAGTGTTGTGTCCTTTGGACGCACTTCAGCAGGGAGGTGAAATGGATCTGACAAACGGAGGACGTAGAGGTGCGATTTCCGGCACCTGTTGTGGGTCTTGCGGGCGTCATCGGCATCCAGAGCGCTGCGCGATTGTCTTACGGGCTGATGGTTCGATCGGATAGAGGAAGATTGGACGCTAGGTGTGCCTCTGAGATGAACGGGAGGCCGGCTCCATGGCAAGCTCCTATCGAGATTGCGTCGGGATGGTGCCCGCCTCTTAGCGTCGATAGCGGGCCTGACGGGCAGAAGTTTCGTGGTTCGATGAGCACAGGGCATAATTGGGCTGGTGTGGGTTTGATGGACAGGGGCAGCCACCCTGAAGTCGATGCAGGCTGCAGCGGAAGCAATGGGATGCCGATTTGTCTACGCCGTCCTTCCCGTCGGAACCATCCAAGATGTAATAGCTGCTCAAGCGCAAAAAAAGGCGCAGGCGTTGGTTCGTCGGGCAAGCACACATATGGCGCTCGAAGACCAAGCGCTCTCAAAGGAAAAGATGGCTGCGGAAGTGGAGCGCATCGCAGCCATTCTTGTGCGGGAGATGCCGTCTGATTTCTGGAGCGACAAATGACCGGACTGACAGAATATCCGGAGGGCGCGACACCCTTAGATCCCAATGAACTCGGGGGGGTGAAGTTCAAGCACATTACGACCCGCGAAGAGCTGGACGAGCTTGAGCAGGCGAATATTGAGTCTGGCCTGCAATGGCTTGGTCGCCATCGCGGCGATGTTCTGACGGACGATTTTGCAGTTGCCCTTCACAAGCGCCTGTTCGGTGACGTGTGGGATTGGGCAGGTACGTTCCGAAAGACAGGCAAGAGGATCGGCGTCGATCCCATTCACATCCCAGTTCAGCTGCGGACGCAGGATGACGCGCAGTACTGGTCAAAGAATAAGACTTATCCTGAGTTAGAGGCAGCGGCTCGGTTTCATCACCGGCTTGTTCAGATTCATCCATTTCCAAACGGAAACGGAAGGCATTCTCGGATCATGGCGGATACGATACTTGAGCGCGTCTACGGAGCGAATCCTATCGACTGGGCGGGCGGCTACGATCTTCAAAAGATGAATGATCGCCGCACCTCCTACATTGTGGCGCTCAAAGTTGCCGACGCAGGCAACATCATTCCACTGATAGACTTTTGCAGTCCGCGTGGTGGCCATTGACAACGACATGAGACAGCGATGGCCAAGAAGAAAAAGCTAAGTGAATACGAGGCTGCCTGCGTTACGGGGATGTCACCCGAGCTGCTGCGCAGGTACGTCTGCGTCGTCTCGACCGATTCATGACCGAGCCACAGCGCGATCACGGAGCAGTCGACGCCCGCTTGCAGCAGTTCCATCGCAGCGCTGTGCCTCAGCACGTGCGGCGACACACTCTTGGCCTTCAAAGACGGGCAACTTTTGTGAGCCGCACGAACATGCTTTCGCAGCAGCGACTGGGCGCTATCGGCACTGAGCCGGCCCCCGTGCACGTTCGGGAACAACGCTGTTGCTCCTTTCCACGACGGTTCGTTGAGCCATGCCTGGCGCACGCACCGAGCAAGTGTGGTCAGCGGAGCGGTCCGCTTTGCGGTATGTTATCGGCAGACCAAGAGGACAGAGCCGCTGTGCCCGCAAACGGCCAGGTTGGTCCATCCTCTTAATTTGTTCTGTCCGGTTGTTTAGTGGATTATTGTCCCTCTGCACTCCGGGTCGCATAAGCAAAAAAAGGTTTCGCAGACCCAAGCCATCTCCGGGCTGGCGCTGCAAACATCTTGCGGATCGGCGACCTGCGCATCGGTGTCGACCTGTGCCGCGGCCTCAACCACGATATTCGGCGCTGTCGCTGCGATCGCGATGGCGGTCGCAGTCACAAACAACATTTTCTTCATTCGAGCATCCCTTCCTCAGATTGGCTCAGCCCCGTCTCTACCTAACAGCACCAACGGGAAATGCAAATCTCACGTTACGTCAGGTTCTAGCTTACAGATTCGGGCGCCACACGCGCAGGCCCGATAGCTCGATCCCTCGATTTGGATAACAACCGCGTGGTGAAGCAGGCGATCAAGCAATGCGGTGGCGACGACGGCATCTCACAAAGACCTCGCCCCATTCGGCAAAGCCGCGTTTTAACGTGAAGAGCATCGCACCCTATTTCATAGCGGGCGTTGACCAACTGGAAGAACAAATTGCCGCCGCCGGGCACGACCGGGAAGTAACCGATTCGTCGACGACAAGGAGGGAGTCGCGGGCGAGGAACCGCAGGCGCTCGCGCAAAGTGCTTTCGCGTTCGGCTTTTGAGAGGGTGCTAATGATGTCGGCTAGCGTGGCGAACGCGACGCTCTTTCCCGCCTTCAGGGCCTCGACAACGAGTGCCGTCGCGAGATGACTCTTGCCGGTGCCTGGCGAACCAGCGTCATAATGCCGGGTGTCTAAGATCCGAGATTGGGATCCTCTAAGCGTTTCACCGCGATGCGGAACGTCAGTTATTGTTGTCGACTGCAAGCGGCTTGGCGATGAGACGCATTTTGTTATCAGACAACCTGATCCGACGTTAACGCTTCTGGCGGCATGGATGGCGGCTCCCGCCGCCGCTTCTTTCCTCCGACTGGCAGCTGATCCGCGGCTCGTGGGAACGAAACATCCAAATCTTGGACCAATCAGAAAGGGCCCATTCGTCGCGCTGGCGAGCGTCCCGGCAACGCTAGGTACGGCGGCTGGGCTGGCAACCGATACTGACGGCAAAGTATTGGACCGAAATGGCAGCCCAATCGCGGGTCTTTATGCCTGTGGCAATGACATGACCTCGCCAATGCGTGGGATCTATCCCGGAGCAGGCATCACAATTGGCTCGGCCATCGTATTCGCATATCGCGTTGTCAATAGCATCCTGGCTTCGGCTCGTCAGGGACAAAAGGCTGCGGCTTCTGGAGCTTAATGGTCAAGTTCAGGGGCCTGGCGGCGCGATCGCGCTCTCTCTGTTCGGGCGCAGATAAGCCAGTTGGAACGAGAAGTCGAAGCTAACCAGCGTCTTGATTGCCGAGATGCGCGTCATTTGTAACGCGATCCTGATGCGGCCTTGCGCCCCGTGAGCTCCTAGGCGAGTAGGGCTATAGTGCAGGTGTGAAACTTCGCGAATGGGGCGTATGGACAGTCTCTCTGTTGGCAAGCCGCCGAAAAACGGCGCTGACGATCCCGCTCACGGCTGGTCCCCATAATCATCGGCCAGTCCGGCTGTGGGCACTCATTGCTGGGCAAATCAAGTGGTGGCTACGCAGGGATGGGGGACGGGCGCAGGTTGGATATTGGGCTTTGTGCGGAGCGTCGATCAGCATCTCGGCGGCGGACCCCAGCTTAACGGCCTCGGAGCCGATGCGCTCAATGGGTGGTTCGCGTGAAGGTGCGTCATCTGTGTCTAAGAGGCAAGAAGGCCAAGTGAAATTGAAAGCGCATCCGCTTGTCTCGGTGGAGGCGACGACCAAAGACCAAGGTAATCTGATGGTCACCGCGGCTCTTGTCGTTGGCGAGCACGATCGCATCGTCGGCGACGCGTGACCAAGACATGCAGCAGATCGCCGAGACGCAAGCCAGTATGACGTCGAGATCGACTGCATCGGCGATCTCGCCGCAGGCGTTCTTGAACGAGAACAGGCGTCAGTCCAGATGATCTCGAAGAGATCATTCTTGTGGGTCGCTGGCTGATGGTCGAGCGGAATAAAGGCGGGGCAAGCAGTGAAGTCGTAAATCATCTGAAAGATCGCAGTGCTCACCATCGATCAGCCGACCTGCGTCGACCTCGGGTATCTGTTCGATCTAAGACAGGAGTGTTAGTTCATCCACTGTTCTTGTGGTTTAGACGACGCCAGGATCGAAAAACAAGGTGTTATCGCGTGGTGCCCCGCTGGCATCCTTTCTGCAAGGGGCAGAAGAGGGGGAGACAGCGCTCAAGGTGCTCTATGAGTTAGACGGCCAAAGCGCTGTCAGCCTCCACATAACGCTGCTGTCATTGTCCCACACAGGAAATAACTGATTCTGTACAAGTTGGGCGCATTGGCGATTGCTTTGTTGGCTCAACAGGAGGGGCCTCGTGAATAGTCGGAAGGATAAGACCGTAAACGATACCCTGCTGCTTTCCGGTTACAAACGAGCGCTCACGATTGGCGGTCACTATGCCCAGCTCACTGTCAATGTCCCGGACGTGCCGTTCTGGGTTTCGAGTGGTGACGCGTTTGCCTACCGGCGCAGGATTAAAGGCAAGCACCAGTTCATGCTCGTGGATGCTGCCACGGCCAAGAAGCAGCCCGCTTTTGATCACGCCCGCCTCGCGGATGCGCTGAACAGGGCAGCCCAGAAGGATTATAGTGCGGACGGTCTGCCTTTCGATCGTTTTGAACTGGCGGATAATGAGATCACCTTCAGCGTCGAAAACACCAGCTGGAGCTTCGATCTTGTAAGCTATGTCTGTACAAGCAAGACCACGCTCGAAGTCGCTCAGCAATACGTCTATGACGATACGCCGCCTGCGGAAAACGATCCGAGGAAAACGATCGCATCTCCTGACGGTAAATGGCTGGTCTATATCAGGAACTACAATATCTTCCTGCGCAGCCACGACGGTTTGCAAGATATCCCTTTGACCTGGGACGGATCTGAGGGCAACTACTATGCTCTGTCGACGCTGACATGGTCTCCAGACTCGCGTCACCTCGCGGGCTACCGAATCCGTCCAGGTCACAAACGGGAGGTCCATTTTGTCGAGTCATCGCCTACGAACCAGCTTCAACCGAGACATTGGACCATGACGTATCCAAAGCCGGGTGATCCTTTGGCGCTACCCCAGCCGGTGCTGTTTGGCATTATCAGCCAGCGTGAGATCGCGATCGACAATGCCTCTTTCCCAAATCCCTACTATCTCTCACCGATCCAGTGGTGGGAGGACAGTCGCGGTTTCACTTTCGAGTACAATCGGCGAGGCCATCAGCTCTATCGTATTGTCGAGGTGGAAGCTGCCACGGGCAAAGTACGCTCTCTGATCGATGAGCGCAGCAAGACTTTCATTGACTACCATTGTCTAGTGGACCAGGAGCATACAGGGAAAAAATTCCGCTACGACGTTGAGGACGGACGGGAGATCATTTGGGCTTCCGAGCGCGACGGATATGAGCATCTCTATCTTTTCGATGGTCGGACCGGCGAACTCAAAAATCAGATCACCAGAGGAAATTGGGTGGTCCGCGCGGTCTATCACGTCGATCCAGTCAAGCGTCAGATCTGGTTCGGTGCGAGCGGGATGAACGCCGGGGAGGATCCTTACTTCGTTCACGCCTACCGCATCGACTTTGACGGGACAGGACTGACCGCGCTCACGCCCGAGACGGCCAATCATCACATCGAGTTCTCACCCGATGGCCGGTACTTTGTCGACCGGTGGTCACGCCTCGATGTTCCGCCGCGTTTGGTGCTGCACCGGACCAGTAACGATGGGGAGATATCTCAGGTCGAGAGCGCGGATATCTCCGAACTCGTCGCCGCTGGTTGGCAGCCGCCACTCAGCTTCCACGCAAAGGGGCGGGACGGAGAGACCGATATATGGGGGATCATTCACCTGCCGGCCAATTTCGATCGAAACAGGAGATATCCGGTCGTGGAGCACATCTATGCCGGCCCGACCGGTTCGTTCGTTCCCAAGTCCTTCTCGGCCTCGGTCCAGCCGCTCGCGCAGCTAGGATTTATCGTCGTTCAAATCGACGGTATGGGTACGAACCACCGCTCGCGTGCGTTCCACGATGTCGCCTGGAAGAATTTGAAAGACGCCGGCCTTCCGGACCGAATCCTGTGGCACAAGGCGGCGAGCGCGACCTATTCGTGGTATGATATCTCGAGCGTCGGGATTTTTGGCGGATCTGCCGGCGGGCAGAACGCTGTGAACGGGTTGCTCTTCCATCCCGATTTCTACAAGGTAGCGGTCGCCACCAACGGCTGCTACGACAACCGGATTGACAAGATCTGGTGGAACGAACAGTGGATGGGGTGGCCGGTCGGCATCGAATATGCGCAATCGTCTGCCGTCGACAACGCCCACAGGCTGCAGGGTAAGCTGATGCTTATTGTCAGCGAAATGGACCGCAATGTCGATCCGTCCTCTACATTCCAGCTTGCGGATCGGCTCATCAGGGCGAGAAAGTACTTCGATATGCTTGTCGTGCCTGGCGCAGACCACGGAGCACCCGGCAATTATTGCCAGCTCAAGCTCGTAGACTTTTTCGTTCGCAACATTCTAGGGCAGATACCGCCTAACTGGAATGCCGCAGGGACCGAGTTGCGGATAAGCGATTCAGGATCATGATGACGTGAAGAGCCAACATTTCGCGGCCCCCTCAGATATCAGGAGTGTTGCCCTTGAAAGCTGGCGAAGCAAAAGCTTTTCAGTGATCTCTGATATTGGAGCGCTGCGGTCGTATGAAGTCGGCGCGTAGCGCATGGCTTTCGGGCGCCGCTTCGCTGATGGCCTCCGCGCCGGCGCATGTGTGTTGCCTCGTTTCATAACTTAGCCCCGGCCTTGGAGTCGGGGTATTTGATCGCACCCTGAAGGGAAGAAATCATGAAAACAATGACCTAATTGAGGTCCGCGCTTGTGGGACGATATGCCCAAGCTGGTAGTGGTTCGCAATCAACCGATTCGCCGAAATGTTCCTCCGTCAAACCGTGTTCGCCGCGCCAGCGTCGTTGGTCTTCCGCCGGACGGACTTGTCGATCGAGCTTAGCCCACGCCATTGAAAGGCACCGCGATCGTGCTGCCAAGAAGGTATGAATGTTGGCCGACATGCGCCAATAGGTAGTTGTATGTGGCGCCAGGCAGAGCTGATTTGCGTTCAGCGCCAGCTGATGGGCGTGGTCTTAGGCTGCCTCGGACGGCAAACTTGCCGACTTTCCGTCTTGCGTCGCGTTCAAGCGCCCGTGCATCTCCTTGCTGGCCTTAAAGTGCGGAAAGCGCTTCTCGCCAACTCGCACGAGCTCGCCTGTTCGCGGATTTCTGGTCATGCGAGCCCGCCGTTGCTTGGTAGAAAAGATTCCGAAGCCGCGAAGCTCGACCCGATCTCCGCGCTCGAGCGCAGCAACGATCTCGCCGAGAATTGCGCCTACAATTTTCTCGACGTCACGCTGGTAAAGGTGCGGATGTCGGCCGGCGATACGCTCCACGAGTTCGGACCTAATCATTGACGCTACCATCCACAGCATTGATGAACGATCATTTCCTAGAAAGCGCTGGCGCATGTCAAGCCGCAGCTGGGTAGAACGACCAGAACCTGCCGAACGCAATTCGGCGGATATGACGAAGCATTTGAAATTTGGCATCACCAAGGTAGCGGTGGTATCTGGATCTAACAAGTGCCTGCAACGACTCTGAAGAACTGTGCTCCTTTTTTGCTCGCTTGTGGCTGTGGTGTTGCGTTGATCCTCAAAAACTTGGGGGCCGTTTCATCTATTGTCGCGCAATCTTGCCAAGCATTCACGATCGAGAGCTGGTGCTGTTGGGAATGAGAACGGACAGTCTGATATCTGACGTGCGAAGCCAGCATGCCACATCGCCGGCGAAGATCGGCACCTGTTGTTGATCATATCGATGGATCCAGAGTAATCGACAATCAGACAGGAAGGTCGATTGAGCGATGTCTCAACCCTACGTCAATCGACGTATCGAATCATAGCGCAGCCAGCGTTGTCGCCGAAGAGGGCGGTTTTCGGGGCGTCTCATCTGAGCGCGCCTGTGACAGCCCCGATTGCCACCACTTTGGGGACGAGGCGATCCGGTGTTTTCTGGCCTGTGTCGGTGACGACTATCCCCGCGCTCTTAACGTGGCACGGTGGCTGATCGGGCCGTGGGTCGCCGGCCAAGATTGAGCGAGCGAATCATCCTAATTCGATGGAGCGTTGGTGGGGGCGATGCCCTCCGTAACTGATCCGGGGCTTCGGCGGCACTGTCAGCGGAGCGCCTTCTGATCCTTCGCCGACATGGCTCCGATATACTTGCCAGCGTCACGAGGCCTCGGCCGCCGAGCTCAAGCTGATCGTCGATCGGCCGCCCCTTGCCCACCGGTCATCCACTTCGCCGATTATTGGTGATGCGAAGGATTGCGGTTGTCTTGGTTTGCAGATGCCCCCTCCGAGCTGGCCTTAAAAGCGGCCTTCGCATCTCGAGATCATCCGCGCTGCCAAAGGGCGCGTCGGCCGGATGCACACGGATATCCCGGAACTCGCTAGGCCGGTGGACGCTTGCCGACGTGGCGTTCATCTTGCCGATCGCTGGCAGCTATATTTTGACGAACCGTCGAATTTCAGAACGGCAATTTCCAAAAGACATAGAGAAGCCAAGCGATGGCCCCCCAGAAAACGATTCCCCGGACTATGAAAATCAGTGTCATGGCCGAGCCGAAACATATGATCCGCCTGAGTGCCCATGCGGCTGCGCCATAGCGATTTCATCGATCGCGTCCGCCAGTCCTCGTAAGAAGACCTGATACCACGCATCATCATCAGGCAGCTCCCACTCCCGCAGGCCGGCGACGTATCGGGTAAGAGCGATAACGCCCCCGATCGTGGTTGGCGCCGATCGGATGAGCACATTTGCATGCTCCGTGAGAGCCAAGTTCCGTTGGCCGCTGATTTCGTCGGCGGCTTCAAATTCGCATACCTTCTCAAGTTTCGCCGATACCGACGCGGCCGCATCGTAGTAGGCGGACAGTTCGCGATGCTTCTGAATGACGGCGAAGATCAGATCTCGATCAGCTGCAGCAGCCGACGGCGTGAAAAGTTCCTGCGATGACATGCTGGCCCCGGGTAAATAGCAACGCGATGTTAGCATGCCAGCTACGGCGATAATCGGCGTAGAGGCGCTTTCATCCGCTGTCTTTCTGCTCAATCGGCTTGAAGATGAGATCACTTTCGCGAGGATGGCGCGAGAAAGGAGGTCGCGGGCCTCAGAATGATCCAGTCGCACTGTTCGGCCGTATCGGAATCTTCTGAGTGGAGGCCACTCTCAGGACGATCCCTGCTCGCGAGCTGTGAGAAGGCCGGATATCATCAAACACGGATGGTAGGACAAATGTCGCTCTAGCCCTTCGTTGCAAAGATGCCAGCGAGTTTCAGGACCTTGGCGATGCTTCCTCCTAGTAGGACCTTGATGGCGGGATGCCCCGACCTGATCCAGCCCGCCAGGGCCTCCATCCCTCGCTCGGCGCGCCCTAACCTTGATGAGGGCCACATCGATCTGCCCGCCTCGGCCCGGCCCTTGGCGGGCCTCGTCTGCATCGATCGGTTCCAGCACGCGATAGCCGCACCCGCGCAAGTATTCGGCGAGCGGCTGGCGCACCAGTACTGGCGCTCTACCACCAGGACGGTCGGCTTCGACAGCGGATGCCCTCCTTGCATCGATCCTGCGATCAGCCGCGCAATACCGCGATACGGCTTTGGGATGAACCTGCCGGGCAACTGCTTCTTTTTGGCCCCCGCAGCCGATAAGAACAGGCACCTGTGGGTATTTGGCGCGAACAAGCTCGGCAAATCGGACCGTCGAGCTCTTCACTTTGGTTTCGGCTGAATGCCCGCAGGCGGCCACGCCTCAAGCCTCTGTTAGTGCAGAAATGTCAAAGCAAGTACGCGACCTGAATTAGGGCATCATTAAGTAAGAACGTTTACAAGAGAATGCCGGAGCCGTCGCTTGTCTCGCGTAACGGCTCCGTGGCCTGCTTGCCAACTCGCCGCCGGTTCGGTCGGAGCGCCAATCGCACGCGCTGGCGCATTAAGATTATTCAAACTGATAAGCGAGCATCTCATCCGATGGGTCCGATGAGGCTTTGGGTCGGCTTGGCATATCTGGTGGCATTTTTGCCGGTGGGCCTGTCTTTTGCTCTGACCACGGGAGAGCAGCCGGATGAACTCGCGGCCGTCCGCGCCACCTATCGTCGGCCGCAAGTGATTCCATTTCCGAGCAGCAACCCCTATTCGGACGCGAAAGCTGCTCTGGGAGAAATGCTGTTTTTCGACCCGCTGCTCTCGCGGTCGAAAACGCGCTCCTGTGCGACGTGTCATAACCCGTCACTTTCCTGGGGAGATGGCCTCGCGCACGCCATCGGCGAGGATCCGAAAGGCCTGCCGCTTCGTGCGCCGAGCCTGATCGATGTGGCCTTCATTGAGCCGTTGGGGTGGGACGGGAAGTTCGCCGATATTGAATCGGTTGCCTTTGGTCCGATCACGAATCCGTTGAACATGAATCTCACCGAAGCGGACCTGATTGCGCGCCTCTCGGCTATCCCTGCCTATTGCGAGGCGTTCGTTCGCGCGTTCGGAGATGATGCTATCACCCGGCCCCGGATCGAAGCGGCGTTGGCAACGTTTCAACGCACCATCGTGGCCGGCGAGTCACCGTTTGACCGTTGGATCATTGGCGACGAGACCGCCATCAGCACGGCAGCAAAACGCGGGTTTGAGGTTTTCAACGGCAAGGCGGGCTGTTCGACCTGCCACAAGGGACCATCCTTCACGGACGGATCGTTTCACGATATTGGCACGGCCAAGAACGAAGACATAGGACGTGGACGGCTGTTCCCGCGGTCCGAAAAGCTCCGGTATGCATTCAAGACGCCGACGTTACGCGATGTCGCTCGCCGCGCTCCCTATATGCATGATGGATCGGTTGCGACCTTGGAAGATGTCATCGAGCTTTACGACAAGGGTGGCATTGACCGCCCAAGCCGCTCCCCCTCGATCAAACCTCTGTCTCTGACGCCAGGCGAGAAGAAGGAGCTCATCGCCTTTCTCCAAAGCCTCAATGCCTCATCGCCACTTGCGGCGTTTCCGAGGCTACCGCGATAGCTGTCAGGGCAGGCAGTATTGACGCTCTAGGGAAGATGCGGCAGAGCCGCGCCCAGCAGTCCGAAGCCGAGGATCATAATAGCGCCGGCGCAAGTCTCGAGCATTTCGGCGCGCGCTGGACGCCATCTTGCCCCGAATGCAAATGCTGAACCCACCACCACAGTTGCAGCACTGATCGCCCCGAACATGCCACGGCTCCCCCATCTCCGATCTGCCTGTCTTTGAGTACGACAGCCGGGTTGAGGAGCCATCATTGAGATGGCTACAACTTGAAGGGACTTGCAGCTGCTAGCAAAACGGCAGGGGAATCGCCGTTAACCACGCGGATGCAGGTGTGGCGAAACCTTTAAAACTTCTGGTATACTGAACGAATAGTTAAGGGTGGGCGGTAATTGCCATGATTGGGGATCGGAGCCGCGCTTTCGGCTCGGCATTTCGTGGAAATCTCCTCAAGGGCATCGTGGCGCTCTCGTTCTGGGTGGCGGAGACCCAGGGCGCCAGTGCCCATGTCAAGTGGTTTTGCGCCTATGACGTTTCCGGGCAGCCGCGCCGCCTCGAGAATGTCCTTTGCCAGGATTTTGAGCTGCTTGTTGGGCTTGCGCTGTTTTGGCTGTTTGCCGGCTGCCTGGTTGAGCGCACCTCGTTAGGCGAGGCCATGACGCGGTCGCTCGACCGCGTGACCTGCGAATTGCGGCTGCACACCGAAGAGATGATCCGCGTCGTCTGCGGTTTTTTCTTCATCGCGGTCTGGGCAGTAGGCGGTATCATGCTGACGCCCGAACTGAAAACGACGTCACCCTTCGTCGGACCATTGCAGCTTGCGATCGCTGCGGGCGTGCTGTCGCGGCGCACGCTGCCGCTGTCTGCAGCCGGGATCGTGGTCCTGTTCGGGCTCGCCCTGCGCGATTACGGCACGTTTCACCTCGCCGACTATCCGATCTTTCTGGGCCTCGCGGCCTACTTGGCGTTGGTTGGATTGCAGAAGGACGTCTTCGGCATGCGGCCGCTGGATGTGGTTCGGTATTCGACCGCCGTGACCTTGATGTGGGCCTCCGTGGAAAAATGGGCCTATCCGGAATGGAGTTTTCCGCTTCTGATCGAGCACCCCGGTCTCACGCTGGGTTTGGAAAGCGAGTTCTATATGCGCGCTGCCGGCGTCGTGGAATTCACGCTGGCGTTTGGTCTTCTTTGGACCGCGCTGGTCCGGCGTGTGGCGGCCGCAGTGCTTGCCGGAATGTTCATCAGCGCGTGCCTCGAATTCGGGAAGCTCGATGCGATCGGGCATTCGGCCATCATTGCTGTCTTGTTGGCGATCATTGCTGACGATTGGCAGCCCGCCGGGAGCGATCGTCGCGTTCCCTGGCTGGCGCCGGTCGGGCTGGGCGCGTCGCTGACCGTCACCGTCTCTGCCTACTATGTCGCGCACGCGACGATCTTCAATACATCGATTCTCTAGGCGCTATTTGGTGACGTGGACGGCGAGCTTCATTTTTGGATGTATGCCACACAAGACGGTATAGTCACCGCCGACCGAAAAAACGACGTCGAACTGGCTGCCTGGCTGTTGATCGCCGGAATCGAACTCAAATTTGTCGGAGCTCAAGTAGGCGTGATGCAAGAGCTCGCCGTCATCATTAACGAACCGTAAAGCATCACCGCGCTTGATCATGATCTCGCGAGGGCGGAATTCCTGGTCCTTTTGCGAGATCAGGTAGGGATTTGCACCCAAGGCGGCGCCAGCGAGCAATCCCGCAGCAAGTACCCCCATGATCTGAAACGCACACTTGCCGAGGGGGAGACGGCGCAACAACAATGAAAACATCCCGTACTCCTTAAATTCAGAGCGCCCTAAAACTCAAGCGGACCGTCGCATCGGTGGTTCGCGGTACCGAATTGTCCCGGCCCTTTATCGCAAGCCGATCTTAACGATTTCAGCATTGGTTGCAGGCATTGTTGGAGCAATTTGAGATGGGCGAGCTGCCTCGCGCAGAGACTTGACTGCGCGCCGGGAGCCTCGCCAAACCAGTTTTTTGGCGCGGCTATTCCGAAATGGGCGTTGTCACCAATCGCTTTGACAATCGGAGGACTTGCGGCCTCATGACGTTTCGGTCCATCACAATGTTCTCGCGCCTTGCCCAGGCAAACGGGTCCATCCGAGCTCAGATCCTGATCTTTTGTCTTGCGATGGGCGCGATCATTGTCGCGCTGGGGGGCTACGCCACCCTTGGCATCCGCCATGCGGCCGATTTGGTCGCCAAAACGTACGATGAATCGTTGATGTCGATCAATTACGCGCGTGCCGCCGGCGCGGACTTCGCCGCAATGCGCGTGGCATCTGCACAACGGCGCATGACCAAGGAGCCCGCAATCCGTGCCCGCCTTGACGACGACATCGAGCGGCTGGCCAAGTCGCTCTCGGAGGACCTGACGATCGCCGCAGAGCGGTCACAATCCGCGCGCGCCGCGGGGGCCACCGCCAAGGTCCGGGAAGCGGCCGACGCTTGGGTGGCGCTCCATCATCATGGCATAGAGCCTTCCGCCGAGAAGGGTGCGAACTACGAAGCAAACGTCTGGGATCCTTTGACCGACCAACTTGATCAGCTCTCCAGGACTGTGAATCAGCAGGTCGAGCTGCTTGTCAACTACACGGCTGGCGATGGTTTCCTGTTCCGGCAGCGGGCGCTCTCCGCCATCAAGCGAGATCTGCAGTTCAATGTGATCGGGTTGAGCATTGCGCTCGCTCTATCCATGGTCTTCTCGTGGCTATTGCTCCGTCGCATCATCGGGCCTGTGGCTACTGCATCCAGAGCCGCGAGGAAGATTGCCGACGGCGATTTGACCGTGAAGATTCCCGAGGGCGGCAGCGATGAGCTAGGGACACTTCTCACCGCGATGGCGACAATGCGGAACAACATCAGGGCGATGGTTGATCGCGAGGTCTCGCAGCGCCGTTCCGCGCAAGCGAGGCTTTCCGATGCGCTTGAAAACTCGCGTGAAGGCGTTGTGCTGCTGGATCGCGATGGCCAGATCGCCCTGGCGAACTCACGGGCCAGCGAGTTCATCGGAAGCGCGCCCCAGCTTCTGTCACCGGACCTCTTGCGGTCTGCACTGGTTCAAGGTCCAGCCGCAAAGGCAACGCAGGTCGCGGAAAGTGCGGTTGGCATCCAGGAACTGGCGAGCGAAGCCCAGCTTCCGGATGGACGGTGGTTGCGGGTCAGTCGCAGCCCAACCCAGGAAGGCGGCGTCATCGTTGTCTTCAGCGATATCACCGCTCTAAAGCAGCAAAAGGCCGAGTTGCATGCCACCAACTTGAAGCTAGATGCGGCGCTCACGCATATGTCACAGGGGCTATGCCTGTACGACAGTTTAGCACGGCTCCAAGTCGTCAACCGCCGGTTCTGCGAAATCTTCAATATCATGCCCGAGCTGCTCCGGCCGGGCATGAGCTTCGAAGACGTGCTCTGCCTGAGCGTGGCAGCCGGAAACCACGGCAACCAGAGCCTGGCCGATCTGCTGGCGGAGCGCGAGAGTTTCCTGGCGTGCCAGAGCGGCAATTATTTCCAGCACCTCAGCGATGGACGCATTGTCTCGATCGGCCACAGATCAACATCGGACGGCGGCTGGCTCATTACCTGCGAAGACGTGACCGACAAGCAGCGGGCTCAATCTCAAATCGCTTTCATGGCGCGCCATGATGTGCTGACAAAGTTGCCCAATCGATCATTGTTCGCCGAGCGCATCGAGCACGCCATTGCCCAGGCGGGCCGCGGTTCTGGTTTTGCCGTGCTCTGTCTGGATCTCGATAATTTCAAGCAGGTCAATGACACTTTGGGGCACCCCGTCGGTGACGCACTGCTTTGCGCAGTGGCCGACCGCTTGAGCGCATGTGTTCGGGAGGTCGACACCGTCGCGCGCTTGGGCGGCGACGAGTTCGCGATCATCCAGGCGAATATCCAGAACGCGGGAGACACGGAGCGTCTCGCCCGCCGCATCGTCGAGCAGGTGGCGGAACCCTATGACTTGAATGGACATCCTGTCGTCGTCGGATGCAGCGTTGGCATTTCGGTGGCGCCCACCGACGGTGCGACGGGCGAGAAGCTTCTGAAGAATGCCGACGTGGCGCTGTACCGGGCCAAGGCCGATGGCAGGGCAACCTGGCGGTTTTTCGAACCAGCCATGGATGCGACCTTGCAGCAGCGCCGGGCGCTGGAACTCGACCTGCGCGAGGCAATGGACAAGGAGGAGTTCGCCCTGTTCTACCAGCCACTATATGACCTGCGCCGCGACCGGCTCAGCGGCTTCGAGGCCCTGCTACGCTGGGCTCATCCCGAAAGGGGACTGATACCTCCCGACCAGTTCATTCCAATCGCAGAAGAAACTGGCCTGATCAGTCCGATCGGGCAGTGGGTGCTCAATCGTGCCTGCGAGCAGGCTGCCATGTGGCCGGATGAGCTCAAGCTTGCGGTCAACGTCTCGGCCGCCCAGTTCCGAAACCCGCGCCTTATCGAGATTATCGCCAACGCACTCGCGGATTCGAAGCTATCTCCGCATCGACTTGAACTCGAAATCACGGAATCCGTTCTCCTCATGAACAGCGCGGAGACGATCGCAACGCTCCATAAGCTGAAGGCGCACGGTCTCCGAATCGCCTTGGACGATTTTGGGACCGGCTATTCCTCCCTCAGTTATCTCCGCGGCTTTCCGTTTGATAAGCTCAAGATTGACCAGTCGTTCGTCCGCGATGCGACGGCGATGACTGGATCGAAGCTGATCGTCAGGTCCATCATTGGCCTCGGAAAAAGCCTCGGCATGACCACGACAGCGGAGGGAGTCGAGACGATGGAGCAGTTGAACCAAATGAGGGCGGAAGGCTGCGATGAGGCCCAAGGGTACCTGATCAGCCGTCCGGTGCCTGCTACTCAAGTCGCGTCTACGATCCTGGCATTGAGCAAAGGCGTTAAGAAAGATCGCTGGCGCAATGTGATCGCCAGTTAGAGCGCTGGATCCGCGCAGCAGATAAGGGATCAGGACGATCCGTCCCCTCAGCCATTACGCATGGTCGGCGTACAGAACGCAGAGCCAGCAACCTCGACGAGGGGCACCCACGTTGCCGAAAGTGGGCCTGCCGAACGCAGGCAAGAGAAAATAGAGCGCCACTGCTGACCACGTCCCACGCCGGGTCGGTAAGCGGACTTACCTGTCACTGGCGAGCATCGGCGCGATCCTTCAACCTGAAGGTTTACCCTCAGTTAGGCTCGCCGCCTTATCATCATGAAATGGGATCCGGTCAGATCAATCGCAAAACGCAGGTGCCGTCGTGGCTGAATGCGGCGGCGCTGCTGATTGCGAGTTGGATCGTCATCGTGGCACTGTCGCTGCAGGTGCGCCCGGGTGCCGAGGTAGTGGCAGTGGCCTTCCCGCCATGGTGGGGCACCGAGCAAGTCTTCCTGGCCGTGGCATCCGCCAATGCCGCCATTGTCCGGACGACCGCCATATCCGTTCTCTTGGTGGTGCGGCCCGACGACCACGATGGATTGACGCGGCTGCGCCAAGCCGGCGCCTGGCTGATGCTCGACCCGCAGGCGGTCGCCGCCTGCCTCAGGGCAGATGATTTGAAGCAGACGATTTGACAAATGGGTTGAGGATAGAGAATGACGTTCGAAGGCAATGAATTGGGACGCTTGCGGCAGTCCACGACCAGGATCTTGCTCGCCGTACTCTGGGTGCATGCGCCGATTTCTGCGATCGTTGGTACGACGCTCGGTGGCAATTGGCTTATGCCTTGCTCCTTCATGGTCGCCATGGCCCTGACGGCGACGCTGTCGTGGCGTATCGCAGGGGATAGCACTTCAACTCACTTGGTCTTGGCCGTGGCCTTGATGGCCGGCGCGTCAATGCTTGTCTTCCAGTTCGCAGGTCATCATTGGCAAGTCGACATGCACATGTACTTCTTTGCAGCGCTTGCAACCCTGGTGGCCTATTGCGATTTCCGGCCGATAGTCGCCGGCACAGTGGCGGTCGCGCTGCATCATCTGACGCTAAACTACATTTTGCCGGCGGCCGTGTATCCTGGCGGTGCTGACCTCGGCCGCGTTGTTCTCCACGCCACAATCCTTCTTATCGAAGCCGGCATATTGATCTGGCTCGCACATACGCTGTCGCAATTGTTCGAAACGGCGGCACAGAAAACTGCGGAGGCCAAAGTCGCGAGCGCCGCCGAAGCGCGGGCCAATGCCGATCGCATCGAGGTCGAACGGACCAAGCTGGAGCGGGATGCAAAACGGCGAGAACTCTCCGTTGGATTTGAGCGCAAGATCAGCGATGTCGTCGAGGCCGTTGCCGTGGCGGCCAACCAGATGCAGGGTCTTTCCGCGTCGATGAATGACGGCAACGCGGAAACGGCGCGGCAGGCCGCGGCCGCTGCCGCTGCATCGACGCAGGCGTCCATGAACGTGGAAACAGTTGCGTCCGCTACTGAACAGCTTACAGCCTCGATCAACAACATCGCCGAACGGGTGGCACACGCCGCGCGAATCACCGGCAAAGCGGCTGCGGAAGCACGGCGCACCAATGCCGTCGTGGAAGGCCTTTCAACGCGTGCGCAGAAGATCGGCGAAGTGGTCACCCTGATTCAGAATATTGCCGGTCAGACCAATCTGTTGGCCTTGAATGCGACCATTGAGACCGCACGAGCCGGCGAGCACGGCCGGGGATTTGCGGTCGTCGCCAGCGAGGTCAAGGCACTGGCCAATCAGACTGCCAAGGCGACCGAGGAAATCTCCTCGCAGATTCAGAACATCCAGACAGCCACGGGCGACGCGGTCGACGCCGTCGGGGCGATCGGTAGTACTATCGCCGAGATCGACAAGATCTCCGGCGAGATCGCAGTCGCGGTCGATCAGCAGGGTGCAGCGACGCGGGAAATTGCGGGCAACCTGCAGCAGGCCAACGACCGCACCAAGGACGTCGACACGAGCATCGTTAGCGTCAATCGTGCGTCTGAGGAAAACAACCGCACAACAACACGGCTGCTCGAGGCTGCAAACGGGCTGTCATCCCAATCCGACCAGTTGAAGTCCGAGGTCGTGCGTTTTCTGGGTTCTCTGCAGGCGGCGTGAGCGTCCGGCGTGTTGACCGATGACGAATCCGCCGGGCGAGGACCCGAGACACCATCGGAGCAATCTCTGCTCGGCTTGACGGCACCGTCCGTGCCGTGCCCTGTCAGCCGCTCCTCGTCGGCGGAGGCGTTGGCGCACACGTGTCGTGCGCAGCAGCCGTCGAGGCCACCGAGCTTTTCCGCTTCGATCCGGCTTGGTTGGAAGCGGAGCTGACCCTGCAGTATGCGCGCTTACGACCGCTCCTAAGGCGCAAACCCGTAGATTCACGGACTCAAAAAATGTGGCGCGGACAGCTATTTTGTCCTGCAGCACCGGGGTTGGCCTATTTCATCGCTTTTCATGTTTTTTCCGGTGGGCCGCAGGCGGTTCGTCTGCGGCCATTTTGCACCCAGACCTCGAAGATGCTGCGGAGATGTTTGTCCTGCCGCAGCGCGCGCGATCTCTGCCTGTCCGCGGCGACTCCCGAGCCGCGAGCCGTCGACAAACGCCGGCTTTGCTCAAGCAGCCCGCAGGGCCGAAACTTCGAGGCTACGATTGCGCTTCAGATGACGAAGGAAGGTTGCTTAAGCCAGATCGGGCGGTGGCACCGAGGTCCTCTCCGAGCGGACTGGCGTCGTCTGAAGCATGCATCTCACGCTTCCGGTCCGGGCCGGAGCCCATCCGAGGCGACGGTGGTCAGAAACTGACACCGACGCCGACGTAGCTCGGACTTCCGACTTCACCTGCTATCCGCCGTTCTCCTGTGGGCACTCCGGGCAGGTATCGCGCCGATCGAATCCTGCATGTCGCGGATCTCGGTGACGGCTTCATCAGCGGAGACACCGGGCAGCGGATTCCGACGTGCGATGTCTAGGGGGCGTTCGCCTACATGCGGGTCGGCGCGGTCCTGCATCCAGCCGTGCTCCTCGCATTCGCGAATGGTACCGGCTTCCTGCAGGACGCTAAACGCCTATCCGCGCTGCGTCCACATCGTCGGGCGGTTTTTCTTGAACATCAGTATCGAGATTCTTCCTGCCGCTCTTCGTCCGGGCAGGGATTCAAGATCGTCGAGCCAGCGGCTGTCCACGTGTTCCGCCCGCCATGTGTGCAGTTACGCTGCACAGAACTCGCTGGTTCACCTCGCCTGTGCGGGGTCTTCGCCGGTCGCGGCGATCTTGAGCGCGCCACCGGGAAAGGCCGCAGCAGCGCCTTAGCCTCGTCCCATCGGGCATCCAGGACGCCGTGCTCTTCGGTCGCCGTCACGATCACCGGCATCGCCTTTGGATATTGTCCGCGCTCGGCTCGCAGGTGAGGAAGCCGTATAGGTCGCAGGTGACCTCGCCTCTCGCCTTGCGGACGCACGAAGGCGCGATGCCGGTTACCACGTCAATCTACCCAAAATTACTCAGATTGCGTTGCGCTCCTGCTAGGCGAACGCGCGCTGGATATCCTGAATGGAGCATCGATTGGCGGCCATCAGAAGCGCACCATCGCCCCGCTTCCCGCTGCCGGATGAGACCCTTCAGGAGCGCCCTCGTGTCAGTAGACCTTTGCATGCGAACCGCAGCTCACGCTTTCAAGTGGTCTGGCGACTGGAACAAGACGCGCTCGCAAGTCGCTGGGATTTGACGTGGCGACATGGATACGCTGTTTATCGCCGTATTCGAGATCTTGAGCTTCGGTGCCATTGTGGTGCTGGTCGTGCTCGGTCTTGGGATTATCGCCAGCATGATGGGCATCTTCAACTTCGCGCAGGGCGAGTTTGTCCTGCTCGGTGCCTACATCACCTATCTGGTACATAGCATTGGGTTTCCGGTCGCGCTAGGCATGATGGTCGCGCCGATTGCGGTCGGCGCGCTCGGGTTCATGCTGGAAATGGTCGTGGTGCGCCGGTTTTATGCCGCGCCGATCGTCGCCATGCTGGGCACCTACGCGCTCGGACTGATCATTCGCGAGGCAGTGCGCGGCCTGACCGGCGGCCTCTATCTTTCGGTGCCCGAGCCGATCGGCGGCTCCATTACCGTCGGCGCGTTGCATTTCGCTACCTGGCGGTGCGTTATCGTCGTCATCACCCTGCTCGTGATAGCCGCCAGCTATGCGCTGATCGCCTACACCTCGTTCGGCCTGCGGATCCGCGCCTCGCTGGAGAACCCGTCGCTGGCGCGTGTCTCAGGTATCTCTACCAGCATGATCTACAGCGTCACTTTTGCCTTTGGTGCGGCACTCGCGGGTCTCGCCGGCGCGCTGATCGTACCGGTTTTTTCGCTGTTCGCTGATCTGGGCATCCGCTTCCTTATTCAAGGCTTCGTGGCGGTGATGGTGGGTGGGATCGGATCCTTTGCCGGCCCTGTCGCCGGCGCCAGCGTAATCGGCACGTTCAGTGCCGCGCTGCCTTGGCTGATGTCGCCGGTGATAGCCGACGTGCTTGTCTTCGTGCTCGCCATCATTTTCATCAAGTTTCGGCCGCAAGGCCTTGTTTCGAGAAGAGGGGTCTGACCGATGATAAACGCCAGCCAACAACTCAGCCGCCGCCGTTTTCTTCGCAATGCCGCCTTCGCCTCCGCGGCGATTGCGATCGGCCCTGGCAGCTGGGTGATCCGCCCCAACTGGGCCAACGCCACAGAAGGCCCGATCAGGCTTGGTATCGCAACCGATCTTACCGGTTCACTCGGGTTTGCGGGCAACACGGACGCTAATGTTGCTCGCATGATCGTCAAGGAGATCAACGACAAAGGCGGTCTACTGGGACGCCCGATCGAGCTCCTGATCGAGGACACGGCCTCCAACGAGTCCGTCGCAGTCGGCAATGTCCGCAAGCTGATCCAGCGAGACAAGGTTGACCTTGTGCTCGGAGGCATTTCAAGCTCGATGCGCAATGCCATCAAGGACGTCATCATCTCTCGTGGCAAGACGCTCTACATCTATCCGGAGGGCTACGAGGGTAAAGAGTGCATGCCATATCTGTTCTGCACCGGGCCCGTACCGGCTCAGAATTGCGACCAGTTCATTCCCTGGTTGATCAAGCATGGCGGCAAACGTTTCGCGATGCCGAGCTCCAACTATATCTGGCCGCAAACGATCAATGCCTATGCGCGCAAGGTGATCGAGAACAGCGGCGGGGAGGTGATCTTCGAGGAGTACTATCCGCTCGATCAGATCGATTTCTCCTCCACAGTGAGCCGCATCATCTCCAACAAGGTGGACGTGGTGTTCAACACCATTGTCCCCCCAGGCGTCAGCCCGTTCTTCAAGCAGCTCTATGAAGCGGGCTTCGCCAAGAACGGCGGGCGTCTAGGATGCGTCTACTATGACGAGAACACACTCGAAATGAACCAGGCCCATGAGATCGAAGGTCTCGCAAGCAGCCTTGACTACTACAAGGCGTTGACAGCCGAGGATCCCGTGAGCGCCAAAATCCAGGCGGCTTACGACAAGCAGTTTCCTGCCAAGTTCCGATTCTCGGCAGGAAGCGCTGCCACAGGCACTTATCGAGGACTCAAGCTGTGGGAAGCCGCAGTCAAGGAAGCCGGTACGATCGACCGCGACGCGGTAGCTGCCGCCCTTGATCACGCCAAGATCGAGGAGGGGCCGGGCGGGCCGGCGGAGATGGTGCCCGGGACGCGCCACTGCAAGATGAACATGTACATTGGTGTGGCTAAGGGCGGCCAATACGAAATCGTAGCGCGCAGCGCCGGCCTGGTCGCCCCGAAGGAGTGCTGAATGTCGCAGCTATCGTCGACCCGCACCGGAACACGTGCAGCGCCAAGCGTGATCGAAGCGTCTCGAACTCCCACTATCGGTGCACCTGTAAGTGCCGAACCCGGAAGGGTACTTCCAATTATCGAAATGGCGGTGCTGATCATCGCCGCCGTCGCACCGCTAACGCTGCAGAACTACATGACCGTCTATGCGACCAGGGTGCTCATTCTGTGCCTGTTCGCACTATCCTTCGACTTGGTCTGGGGTTATGCGGGGATCTTGAGCTTAGGTCAGTCGCTGTTCTTCGGCATGGCCGGGTACGGCGTGGCACTACTTTCACGCGACTTCCACATTGCGTCGCTCTTTGCCGTAGTTCCCCTTGGTGCTCTGATCGGCTTAGTCGCTGCGTTGCTGCTGGCCGGTTTCCTGCTGCTCGGCCGTCACACATCAAGTGTCGTTTTCGTCTCGCTCGGCAGTATGACCGGAGCTTACGCAGCCGACCGGCTGGCGCGCGGCTCTTATTACCTCGGCGGTCAGAATGGAATCCCTTCGATTCAGTCGATGAGCATCGGGTCTTACACGCTGAACGAGGGACCGGGCTTCTATTACTTGGCCCTCATCATTCTGATTGTCGTTTACCTGTTGTCGCGCTTTTTGTTGCGCTCGCAGTTCGGGCTTGCGCTGGCGGGATTGCGGGAGAACGAACAGCGCATCGCGTTTTTCGGCTACAAAGTGCAGCACCTGAAGGCGATCATTTTCGCGATAGGTGGGGCGATCGCGGGCATCGCCGGAAGTCTTTATGCGTTCCATGAGGGCTTCGTCTGGACCACCATCCTGGGCGTCGTGATGTCAACCCAAGTCGTTCTCTATGTCCTGTTCGGCGGCTCCGGGACATTGATTGGTGCGGTGATCGGCACCGCAATCGTCGAAGGTCTCAGTTTCTGGCTCTCCGACAATTATCGCGACATCTGGCCGATCATCCTCGGCCTCTTGCTACTGCTCGTCATCCTGTTCCGCCCGCTCGGTCTGATCAGCCTGGTGCTCGGTGAGCGGGAGCGTGTCGGTACCTTCCGCCCGAGCCCGAAAGAGATACGTGATGCCGCTTCTTGAAGCCGTCGGAATATCCAAGGTCTTCGGCAAGCTGACTGCGCTGGACAATGCCGCGCTCACGGTTGACGAAAAGGAATTTCATGGCCTCATCGGGCCGAACGGATCCGGTAAGAGCACGTTGATGAAGTGCCTGGCCGGTGCGGAGGTGCCGACGCAAGGGAAGGTTAGTTTCGCCAATACTGACATTACCACTTTCACACCGACAGAGCGTGCACGAGCGGGCATGAGCCTGAAGTTTCAGATCACCTCCGTACTGCCGACGCTCACGCTGTACGACAACATCCTGCTAGCGCTACAGGCCCAATCCTCGCTGCTCGACCTGGTGTTCTCGCGCACCCGAGGACGGCAGCACGAGCAGGTCATGACGATGCTTGCCCAATTCCGCCTCGTTGATCGCGCCTTTGATGCTGCGGCCGCGTTGTCGCATGGGCAGCAGCAATGGCTGGAGATCGCAATGGCGCTCGCAGGCCGTCCACGCCTTCTGCTCTTGGACGAGCCGACCGGCGGCATGAGTCTCGAGGAGCGACGCGTCACCGGCGAACTGCTTCAGCCCATCAAACAGCATTGCTCGCTCATCATCGTCGAGCACGACCTGGATTTCATCCGCGACATCTGCGACCGGCTGACGGTGCTCGATCAGGGCAGGATCCTGGCCTCAGGTACGGTTGCGCAGATCCAGGCCAACGCCCACGTCCAGGAGATTTATCTGCGCCGTGCCTGAATTGCTCGACATCAAGCATCTCGACGCGGGCTATGGGCGCAGCCAAGTCCTGTTTGGCGTCAGTATCGCTATCCCCCCGCGCGGCGGTGTGGCTGTCCTCGGCCGCAACGGTGCTGGAAAGAGCACGCTGCTGAAGACCATCATTGGCGAACTGCCGATTTGGAAGGGCGAGGTGCAATTCGACGGCCGAGCCATCAAGCGCCGCCGGACTGAGGAGCGGGTGCGCGCCGGCATCGGCTACGTGCCGCAGGAGCATTCGGTGTTCGCGCGCCTCTCGGTTCGCGACAATCTCGCGGTCGGATCGCTTTTCCACCGGGATGCATCGGCTATGGATCGGGTAATAGGCATGTTTCCGAAGCTCGGCCAACGCCTGGATCAGCCGGCCGGAACGCTCTCAGGCGGCGAGCGCAAGATGCTGGCGATTGCGCGTGCGATGCTGGGAAAACCAAAGCTCCTGTTGCTGGATGAGCCGACCGAGGGTGTCTGGATCGGCGTTATCGAGGAGATCACCGAGCGCTTGAGCGAGCTTGCCAGGGACATAGCAGTCATTATCGTCGAGCAGCATCTCGATCTCGCAATGCGCGTAGCGGACCACACTCATGTGCTCGACCGCGGCCGGCTCGCGCTGTCGGGCCCTTCGCGGGAGTTGCGGGCTGATCCGCGGCTTTTGACCTATCTGGCACCTTAGGAGCATCAGCGCCAGGGCTGTCATCTGGCGGACGGAAAAGTAGCTTCATCGATTTTTTTACAAAGAAGGTGTGGGAGGGGGCGATGCCTGAATCGATCAGTCAGTTTGTTCATGCGTGCGAAGTCATCGATGTGCATGAACATCACATGCCAGAGATCGCACTCAGCCGCGACGTAAACCTCCTGAAGCTATTTCAACAGAGCTATGCGGCTTGGACAAGCAATGTCCTGCCATCCGAACCCAAGGCCGATAGCAGTATGATATCTGCTGCAGCTGAGCCGACCAGTTGGGAGGCTCTTGCGCCATTTTTGGAGAACAGCGGCTCGAACGCATTCGTGCGGAATCTCGTTGGTGGAATAGCTGACCTTTACGGCGTTGACGAAATTACCCGTGAAAACTGGGAGGCTGTAGACGCTTCAGTACGCTTGCGCCACAAGGATGCGAAATGGCCAGGCCAAGTCATTGAGCGTGCCGCCATCAAGAGGATCGTAACGGACCCTTTTCTCGATCCATTGCTCAACCCACGCCCGGCCCTTGGCGAGAACTACGACGCAGTTCTCCGCATCAACGCATTTGCCTTCGGCTGGCATCCGGAATCCCACGATCACAATGGAAACTCCGGACATGCGTTGCTCCGACGGCTCGGCATGCAGGTAAAAACCTTCGATGATTATTGCGCGGCGATCCGCGAGCTCGTGACCGGTTGCGTCCGGCGCAATCAAATTGCGCTCAAGAACGCGCTGGCCTATGATCGGAATCTAAGCTTTGACGAGCCGAACGAGGAGCTGGCTCGGCAGGCCTGGGGACAGATGTCTCCATCCCCAGCGGCTCGCAAGGCGTTCAGCGACTTTGTTGTCGACTTGTTTTGTCAACTCGCGGGCGAGGCGGACCTGCCGGTTCAAACGCACCTCGGAACCGCGATCATAAGCGGCTCACATCCCCTTCGGATCGCCGGATTGATTGAGCGTCATCCTCGGACCCGCTTTCTGCTGATGCATTTGGCGTATCCCTGGAGCCGGGATTTATTGGGAATGGCGTTTGCGTTCCGAAATGTCTGGCTAGATTTGTGCTGGTCGTTTCTCTTGAGCCCATCTCATTTCAAGCTCGCGTTGCACGAGGCCATTGAAGTGATGCCGGATGACTCGCGATTGATGCTCGGAGGAGATTGTCTGCACGTTGAGGAGACGTTCGCCGCGATTCAGAACGCACGCCAACTCGTTGGTGAGGTTCTGTCCGAGAAAATCGCGGGCGGCTATTTCCGATTCCGAGACGCCGAGCGCTTGGCGGTAAGAATCCTTTGCAAGAATGCGAGCGAGTTTTTTGGACTGTCTTGAATAAGAGTGCAGTGTCGACGCTAGTACGGCGGGGACTTTAGGTTCCCGCGAGCCCAAACAGTTACGGGATGGTGGGACAAAAACGGTCGTACCGAATTGTCATCGTTTCTGACGCGACTGCGGCGTCAAAAGGGGTCGTGGGGAGAATCCGACTGGCTGAGACTGTAAAGGGTTGCCTGCACGTGGAAGTCCACGAGGCGCTCTTGGGGTACTCTGGCTCAACCTCGGCCGTTTGTAGAGATTACGGGGCCGGCGAGTTGCTTGAGCGCTGGGGCGGGAAGGTCCTGCAGGACGCCGTCACCAACATCGAATACGCCGGTTTGGGTTTGTCCAAGGTGAAAGCGGGCTACGAAGCCTGAGTGCGGGCGCGGCGCAAGCGCTGATCAGGTCAACGACAGCCGCTTGTTCGCGTAACGGCACCTCCTATGATATGCGCTGCTTCCAAGGTGACCGGATGATGGCGCAGGTCCGCTCTCGGGGCCCGCGAGAACCGTCGTCGGCTATTGGACGAGGAGCGGACGACACGGCGACATCTCGGCACGTCGCAGTTTGACCATAGCGGTCCTAGTGATGGACCGGCGCGCGCGTTTGAGCGATGTCACCGCGCCACTTGGCATTCCTTTCTCTACGAGGCAAACTGGTCTCCAAAAATCTTCCATATCGGGGTATTTGATGGGCCAGATAAAAATCGTTTCGGTGCGCGACCAAGAGCGAGTGGGGGCGCGGCGCATCTACGAAGTGTTGCGCAGCCAAATCTTGGCGCGCACTTATGGCGCCGACGGTTTGCTTCCATCGTCTCGGGCTTTGGCTGGCGAACTAGGTGTGTCGCGATCAACCGTTACGGTCGCCTTTGAGCAACTTTCTGCCGAAGGCTTCATCGAAATCCGCCAAGGCGCTCGACCACGCGTGGCACGCGCTGTTGTCGATAGCAAAAACCCGTCGCGCGTCGTGGCTCGTCCTCCAACGCGTGCCATGCCGCTGTCGAAATTTGGAGAGCGGCTTCGCAGCGATCCTCCACGCTGGGACGCGCCGGCTCGTGATCTTGTGGCAAACTTCAGATATGGCGACATATCACCGGCGGACTTCCCCGTGCTCGCCTGGAGAAAGGCGATTGTTTCTGCCGTCACGAAGCGGCCCGAACGCCTGGCGTACGACGATCCCTGTGGGTCCCTACGGCTGCGAACAGCGTTGCAAGGTTATCTATGGCGCTCAAGAAGTGTACAGGCTGAAATCGATCAGATCGTGATCGTGAACGGATCTCAACAGGGGCTCGATCTCTGCGCTCGGCTGTTGCTCGACCGGGACGACCGCTTCGTCATGGAAGATCCCGGCTACCTGATGGCGCGGCATACGTTTGCGGCGACGGGAGCTATCGCTGTCCCCGTGTCCGTCGATGGCGATGGACTCGAAACTGAGCGGCTTGCTGGTATCGACGCTCGTCTCGCCTACGTGACCCCCTCGCACCAATATCCGCTCGGCGGCGTGCTGCCGATTGCGCGACGACACCAACTTCTTACTTGGGCTAAGCAACGAAATTCGTCCGTGATCGAAGACGACTACGACAGCGAGTACCGGTACGATACCAAGCCAGTGCCTCCACTTCATGCGCTCGAGGGCGGTCACAACGTCATTTACCTCGGAACGATTTCGAAGACCCTCTCGCCCACGCTCCGCGTCGGATACCTTGTCGTGCCGGCTACGCTTCGGCCCGCATTCGCTGCTGCCAAACAGATTATGGACCGACACACGCCGTTGGCCGAGCAGGAGGCGCTCGCGTCGATGCTTGAGAGCGGCGCCTATGACAGATACGTCCGGCGCGCCCGCAGACGCAACGCCGAGAGGCGCCAAGCGCTGCTTGACGCGATTGCCCGCCGGTTCGGAGACCGCGTCCGGATAGAGGGCGCGGCCGCCGGTCTTCACCTCGTCGTATGGTTTGACGATATCCCGACAAGCGCTGAGGAGGCTTTGATCCGATCGGCCCGAACACAGGGGCTCGGCATCTATCCGGTTTCCGCGCTGTACGACCGTCGCCGTCGGGGCCGCCATATTCGAACGGCAGCTGTTGGCCTTGTTATGGGGTACTCGGCGCTCGACCTTCGGCAGATTGATCTAGGCTGCAAAATACTGGCGGCGGTGGTAGGAGCGTTCGCTCGATCAACTGGACCAGCAAAATCGTCGTGAAGTGGCTGTTTCAAACAGGGCATATAGCCGGTATCCCCGCTCCGAGAACGGAGACATGCGATGTACATCCCCCCAGCCTTCAAGGACGACGACGTTGAGAGTATTCGGACGACTATCCGGAACGCACGTCTAGCCAATTTGGTTACCGCCACCGCTGATGGCCCGATTGCCACTCCTCTTCCGCTTTTCCTCGATGAGACGGAGGGCGAGTGCGGCGTGCTGTATGGACACCTCGCGAAGGGTAACCCGCAGTGGCGTCTCCCGCCGCTTGGTGAGGCTCTCGCCATTTTCAACGGCCCTGAAGCCTACGTGACGCCGTCTTGGTACGCCACCAAGCAGGAGACCGGGAAGGTCGTCCCGACATGGAATTACGTCGCCGTGCATGCTTACGGCCCGCTGGAGTTCTTTCAGGAACCGGAGCGGCTGCTCGAGGTAGTGACGCGTCTGACGAACAAGCATGAGGGGGTGCGGGCCAAACCGTGGGCGGTCTCGGATGCTCCGGCAGACTTCATCACATCCCAGTTGCGCGGCATCGTGGGGCTGCGAATCCCGGTCTCCCGATTTGAAGGCAAGCGTAAGATGAGCCAAAATAGGCCGGAGGCGGACCGCGTCGGTGTAATTTCGGGGCTTGCTGCGAGCGAGAATGCTCAAGATCGCGAGGTGGCGCCTCTCATTCCGCTTCCTACTTGAGCATTTGCTCGTTCATCGGAGCCGGCCCAAGCCCATGACGTCGGGCGCCAAGGCGGAGGGCCGGTTCGGCAAACAGGACTTCGCCTATCTGTCGGATGGGGACGTCTATCGCTGCCGGTCCGGTCAGTTGCTACCCTATCATTACACCGGCATCGACCATGGGATGACGCTGCGCCGTTACTGGTCGACGACGGCGTGCCAAGGCTGCGCGATCAAGAGCCAATGTACGCAGTCCAAGGAGCGCCGCATCACGCGCTGGGAGCATGAACATGTGGTCGGAGGTCCAAAGACGGCTCGCTTCCAATCCCGACGCCATGCGGACGCGACGCGAGACGGTCGAGCACCCCTTTGGCACGATCAAGGCTCGTATGGGGGCGACCCACTTCTTGGTGAAGTGCCTACGGAACGTCGCCGCCGAGATGGCTTTGCACGTCCTCGCCTATAACCTCACTCGGGTGATGAACATCGTCGGCAAACCGAGCCTGATTGCAGCCATCCGCGCCACCTGAAGGCGGGGAATCGCGTCCAAAAGCGCGATCGCGCGTCGCTATAACCAGCTTGGCCGGCTATTGGACGATCCGATGCCAAAACATCGGCGGCCTGAGTGTCGACCACGGCCGCTTCCGAGCTATCCGTTTCCACACAAGCAAGACCCAGAGCAGAAGTCGGCCTCTACCTAGGTCAATGATTGAACCAACACCTAATCGGCTCGCTTCCTACAATTAGCTCGGACAGAGCGGATGGAAATGAGTGCTGAAATGCAAGGTCTCTTTCGCACTTCCGTTCAAGCAAGTTCGCGAAGGATATCACTAAGATGATCGATGCAACGCCGGCAAAGTACGGCCACTGTTCGCCACTCATTGAGACTCCGTAGCAGGAGGGTTGGCAATCATCGAACGCGGCTGATCCTTTTGTCAGTGCGCGTACTTGTCGATCCAGATTCCAATGCCCGTTTAGCCGTGCGGGCGTGATGTTTGACCTGTGACAGCGTAAGCCGCTCCGTCCCAGATAGTGCGTCTGGATAACCGCCGCTCCATCTTGAGGCGGCTGGGCCCCCCGCACCATATGGCAGCCGCCGCAAGCGATGACCGCGTTGACCAAGTAGCTGCCGTGCTCGATCAGAGTCTCGGCTGCGGCTCTCGTTCCGGCGGCACACAAGGCGAGTACAGGGAGAAACCAAAACATCGCCCCGGCCCGTGGTTCTAATAACGTGCCGCTTTCATACTGCTGCCGGGCGGCCTCGCCAGATGTGAATTGGTTCACGTCCCCGCAAATGTTTTTGCTCGCTCGTTGGCTCACCTGAGCGGTCGCTCCTGCGACGCCGGCAAGTGGCCCTTGGCTGCCCATCGCTCAAAGGACCGGGACATCCGCTTTCAGGAGGCGAGCCGAACAGCAGTATCTGCGCTGCCGAGGGCAGTCTTCGACCCTGAGGAGACTTCCCATCCTCATCGGCGGCAACGCAACTCCACCTCAGCGTCCGGGTGATCTTATCGATGTGGAACAGTAGCGGGCCTTCTGCGTCTTCTGAAGAAATGAGACGCGCCGATGCCGCCAGACGAGCCCTCCAGATCCCTGCTCCGTTGCCCAAAGCCCAAGAGGCCACTCACGCTCCTAGACAAGGTATGGCACCCGAAAAAGAAGGATCATCTTCGTATCTGTAAATGCGAATGCGGCCATTTGGTTTGGAGGACTAGGAACGCCTTGCCTCTTGGCAATTACAGCGCCATGACCAAGTCACCGCCCGACCCAATTCCAGAGAAGCCGTCCGAGACGAATAAGCGCGTCATGGATGAGATTGAGCGGGAGCTGGAGGCGGACCTAAAGCGCAGGTTGCCACCACCCGACAATGAAGGACCACAAAGTTCTTCGGGCGAGGGTGATTGAGGGATATCCCTTTCCCCTGATCCATCCGGCGAGTTCCAGGCAGCGGTCGACATTTGATGGAAGCGATCGCATGGTTTGCAAGGTCGAACGGTCGGCATTGCGTGACCGTGCCGTTGCGGAAGGAATCGACCAAACGACACTATAGCCACGTGTATGAAGCATCGGGCCACAATCGAGCAGATTGCGAGCGAACAATACGATGCGGGCAAGGAGATGCCCGTTGTTTGGGGCGGCACGCCGCCGGCTCCATGAGACGAGTGTGAGGACAACTGAACGTCGCCTTTTGGCCTGATGGCGAAGTCCGGTTGCTGATCGGGAGACCGGAAGTTGCCCAGCGTCAGTCAGACGGGCGCTGTTGCCCCTCAGCGGATTTTCCGGCTAACTTGTTTACGCTTCCTTGAAGGGAGTGGACGAGCAAAGCGAACAATTGTCTTTGCTCTATCAAATGATACAACGGCACATGCACAAATCCTGCAGTCTGTCATCAACACCGAACGGCCCTTGGCATTTACCGGTGATGAGACCGCTCGTTGCGCTCCCGCCCTTCTCAAACGTGGGGCAGCAACATGCCGATCAATCGCCTTCTCCCAGACAGCTTGACGCCTGAGCAGCGGCACGTCATCCAACTCGCGTTCAATCTCACATTGCGCAAGTTGGACTTGGTGGATCGTAACGATCCCGTCTGTGAGATTGTTGCAAGGAGGGTCATCGAGATCGGGGCGTCCGCTCCCCTAAATGCCCTCACTATTGCCGAGATTGCATCGAAACAGATGGACCCGAGGTAAGTCCGCATTAGGTCGGGACGCTCCACGTTACGCCGCTCCTTCTGAAGCCGAAACAGCTCTCAAGGGGTGACCGCACCTTGCCGCTACCGGGAAACTCTGTCTATTCAGGAAGCGTGATCCTGCAATCCACATTGACCTGCCCAAATTGCGGCCATCAAATTCACGGAAACGATGCCGACCGATGGATGCCAGTTTTTCTATGACTGCAGCGGATGCGGTGCACGGCTAAAACCTAAGCCCCGGGACTGCTGCGTTTTTTGCTCCTACGGCTCGGTACCGTGCCCACCCATATAGGAAGGTGACAGCTGAAGCTGCTGCGGCCGCTAGCGCGGGGAAACTGCGCCCGCGCCGCGATGTGCCGAATCATCTCGCCGCGCGCCGATATGTGCGGCGACGTCGCCGTCCCGCTTGGCGAGAAGGCGTTGCTCCGTGGCGTAAACAATAAGGTAACTCTCCACCGCTTTCCGACCTCCAAGTTGGCTGAGTGTCTGCACCGATGTGACCTCGCCCTCGCGGGCGCGCGGAAACAGCCGAACAGCCACTTGACCCGGAAAGCGACGCCGAACTCGGTGCCTTCAATTCAACGCGGGCGGTAGAAGCGCGGTTGGAGGCAAGTTCGCGCCGGGATATTGCTGGCCGAGGCCGTCCGGCACCTAAGAGCGTGCGATCAACGTTCACGGAAAAAGCGCTCACGGCCGCTTTGCTATCTTCCGGCCGCTTTCGAGCTGCCGATCTCCGAGGAGGGTCTCAAGCGCGTCCGATCGAATCCCGGGATTATCGCCTAGCCTATGACTAAATGTTTCCGGCAGACAGGGCTCGGTCCGACGAGCCGAGTTTGCGGATAAAGCACGGCATTGTCACGACGTGGCCAATTACGCGGGCCGCTCAGTTGCCGACGATGCGCGTGATAGCTTCGGGCGCGCCGATGAACTCATAGGGATTGAACAACTGGCCGACGGCACAGGAAACTACGGTCGACGTCGCTGAGCGCAGCTTCGTCGCACACCTGCGCCTAGCGTTCCTTGATTGTCTTGATTTGCGGGTCGCGATAAGGATCGCCTCTCCCTCATTAAGCAGGAACAAGGGCGCGGCTTTCAGGCAGAGCGCGATTTGGCTCGCACGCTCCTGTCCGGTGACCGTTGCACGCAATCGCCGAAGATAACGAAGCGGATGTACGAAATGGACATGGCAAGCCCGTTGCGGCGGTCAACGATCGCGTTTCAAAGCGCGATCAATTGCATTCACAGCGCGGATGACCGCAATCGGCGCTTCGTTCATAAAGCGGCTTCGCGTGCAGCTGATATAATCTTTGCCGGGCGAGCAACATCGTCCGACAAAAGCGTCCAACAAAGCTGAAGCCTCAGAAAAATTGTTGGTTAATATCCGCGATAGTTCGGCAATCGTTTCTCGAAGAAGGCGTTCATTCCTTCCTGCTGGTCAGCCGTGCTGAATGCGCACCGAATTGCCTGCCGCTCGAATTCGAGCCCAGCATCCAAAGTGGTCTGAAAGGCGGCGAGAACGGCTGCCTTGGCGAGCTCGATCGAACGGGGCGGCTTCTGGGCGATCATTTCGGCGATTTCGAGCGCTCGCGCCTGTGCCATGCCGGTTTCAACAACTTCAGCGACGAGGCCGGCCTGCATCGCAGCACGGGCAGAAATGGGTTGGCCAGTCAGTATCATCAGCATGGCCATAGATTTCCCTGCCGCTCGCGTTAGACGCTGAGTTGCGCCGTCGCCTGGCAAAATCCCGATGCTGATCTCAGGCTGTGCAAACCGCGCTCCTTCGCCTGCAATGGCGATGTCAGCAAGCAAGGACAGTTCGTGACCGCCACCAAAGCAAATTCCCTCAACCGCGGCGATAAGAGGCTTTGGGAAACTGGCGATGTCCCGCCACGCAGAACGTCGCGCGGGATTGTCGATTGCCTCAAACCCGCGCTGCTGCATCTCCTTGATGTCGGCCCCGGCAGAGAAAAACGCTTCGTTCCCGCAAAGGACGACGCAACGAACATCCTGATCGGCCGCGGCACGCCGCAAGGTCGCTGCAAGCTCCGCGATCAGATCGTTGCTCAAGGCATTTCGTTTCGGCGCCCTGTTCAACCTCGCAACGCGCACATGGGCCTTAGGAGTGGTCGAGTGGATGAGATCGGACTTCTCCGTCATTGAGGGGGTCTCCTGAAGGAAATGAGAAAGCCTGCGATTAGGCTGAAATCGATTTCTACGCAATAGCGCCTTATCTCGGCTCATTTCATTCATTTCAGCTGCTTGCGCGCTTTGCGTTGAGCACCCGAAGGCAAGCTTTTACTGCTGATACAGTCCAAACCGCTTCGTTTCGCGGCTTGACTCCTTAATCCGATGTGCCTACGTTCATGAAATCGATTTCAGGAATGTGGGCGGCGGCCGCTAGCCAGCAGCGCCGGGCGTGCAGCTGTTGAGGAATCTCTTGGCGGCGCGGCGTCTACCAACAGAACAACAGCTTTCTCAGAAGCGCGCTTTATCAACTGGAGGAAGGAAATGGGACACAGGCTCGGACGCGTTCTATGCGCAATGCGTTCTGCGGCGTCTGCTCTTGAGCAGCCGCGCAAATCGGAAGCGCTGCTCATTATCACTTGACTAAGGTCGCCCAAAAGCCGGCCGTGGGATCGCGCGACTTAATCGCCCACCAAGCAAGCCTGTGGGCGGCATTGCTGGGTGCCTCGTGACGCCTGCGTCTCCATCGCTGCGAGCCGCCCGCTCAACTCGATGGATACCATAGGCACTGCACCACTTCGCGCAGTAGAGCCAACGAGCGATTGCTCACTCTTGCTCGACCCGCCACATCGTAAACGCCATTGACCGAGCCTGAGGACACATGAACATTATTGCTCAACCCAGTGCGCTATCCGTTCAACTTGAGAATCAGGTTGCGTTCAAAAGGATGACTGTCGGCCTCGGAGGAGGCGTAGCCCTTGAGTGGTACGACTGGGGTGTATACGGCGTGATGGCAGCTTTTCTCTCGCCACACTTTTTCCCTTCGGACGATCCCTCAACCTCGTTGCTCGCAGGGCTGGCTGTGTACGGGGCGGGTTTCTGTTCGCGGCCAGTGGGGGCGGCTTTGCTGGGTCCGGTCGCGGATCGCATTAGCCACAAACGGGTGATGATGATCTCGGTGACCGCGATGGCCGTATGCTCGCTGCTAATCTCGATCTTGCCGACTTACAAGGACATCGGTCTCACGGCAGCCGTGGCGTTGCTTATCATGCGACTCATTCAGGGGCTTGCCACTGGAGCCGAGGCGGGTGTGGCAAACGCCATCGCGATTGAACTGGCCCCGCCGGGAAAGGAAGGCCTTTATCTGGGTTTCATCGGTGGTACGTGCATTCAGCTAGGCTACCTTGGATCCAGCCTGGTCGCCTTTCTAGTGAGTGCCTCGGTGGCTCCAGAAGCGATGCGCGAGTGGGCCTGGCGTTTACCCTTCGCTGTCGGTGGCGTGCTCGGCCTGCTAGTCATCTATTTGCGCACAAGCCTGCCGGAGACCTTGATCCATCGGGCTATGCATCGCCAAGATGAATTATCGCGCATTCAAGAAACGACCATCGGTGTGTGGAAGACGCTCTGGAGTGTGCGGCTCTCGCTGCTCGCCGTTATCCTGGTGATCGGCTCGGTGCAAATCGCCAATTACGCATGGAATACGGGCCTGCCCAACATGGCCAACACCGTATTCAAGGAGGACAGCACCTGGGTATACGGGATTATGACGCTCATGGGCTTGAGCTGGATGCTTGCCGCCCCCCTTGTCGGCGCCTTCGCGGATAAGGTGCGCCCCTCGCGCGCATTCACGCTGCTGCGCCTACTGCTCATCCCATGCTTCTTTTTGACATTGCTCTATTCGCAAAAGAGTATCTCGACGTTCTTCCTTGTCACGGTGTTCGGCGGCGCCATCGTAGGTTTCAACATGGCCCTCTATAACTTCATCGCTACCACCCTGATGCCGCGTGCCGTACGCACCACCGGCGTAGCTCTTGGCTATGCGCTCGGCGTCTCATTGTTTGGCGGGACCTCGCCGTATCTGCTTGTGTGGTTGCAGCGCGAGCACATGGCCTGGATGTTTCCTGTCTATGGATCGTTGATAGCTCTCTTGAGCGTAGCGGTCTACCACTTCGCCAAGAGGCGTGGCCGCGTCTACATTGGTGACTGAACGCCTTTGCCACTTGCGCCACCAAGGCACACGCGCAGAGCTTTCATTATTAGACGCACAACATGTCGCAAGGAGCATGGGATCGGAGCGAGCATCTTCGCGAGCACCGAACACGTGAGCAGTTCTTCATCGCAGCCCGGGCCGCTTCTGGGCGATGACGTCCATGAATTGGAGTCCATCGAATGAAAACGCCATCATCGCCGCACTTCACACCCGTCGACTTGCAGCGATACTTCAATGCCAGTCGCCTCGAGCTCGACGAAGGGTTCGAAAGCCGCCCAGGCGATACCGGCTGGATCGATTCCCTGCGGGGGCCGCAGACGCATCGCGGCATGCCATTTTTGTTCGGCAACGACGCCGGGTCGGATGTGCTCGCTTTGCGGCCTGGGGAGGTTCCTGTCGTGATCGCGCTGCCACGCGCTTTGGCCAGCTACGTGCTCTTTGTGCAAGTGGTGGGGGATCATCGGCCTGCGAACCCTCAAGGATTCGGGGAGGTCGGGCCGGCGACGCTGCCGGTGGAAGGCAATTCGCTCGCCGATCGGGTGGCGACATACATGCTCCGCTACGCCGACGGCAGCGAGGCCAACGTGCCGCTGCTGCGGCGGTTCGCGATCCAGCAGAACCATATCTCCTGGAGCGCGAGTGCATTTGCGGCCCTGCCGTTGCGCGGTCCCATCGTGCACGCAAGCACCGGGGAAGATTTCACGCTCGGCAGAGCGCCGGGCAAGAGCTTCTTCCATGGCGAAACCCGTACCGAATCGGGTCGGATGGATCGACAAGGCGAAAACGTGTGGCTTTATGCGCTCCCCAATCCGCATCCGCAGAAGGAGCTCACCTCGCTAAACCTGCGCGCCGAGCTAGAAGTTTCGCTTCTCTTTGCCCTGACCACGACAAACCTCATCGAGCATCCGCTGCGCCTCCAGGGTCGTCGCAAGCTGAAGATGCGGCTGCCGCCCGGAGTGCATCTGAACAAGCTTGGCGAGCTCGACGTCGACCATCGGGGCGAACAGATCGGCATCGATCTCGGCACGGTGATCTCCGCCCGCGCGGTGCTCGACTATACGAGATCGGCCTGGCTCGGTGACGAGCACGACGTGCAGCCCCTGCGCTCCAAGGACGAGGTCATCGTCGAGTACTCTGCACATCCCGACGCACGGCTGTACCTCCGCGCCGAGGACGGCGGCTTGCACGTTGCCGACCTACGGTCGCTGACTGCCGGCAACGCGTCGGACAGCTCCTTGGAGGTGGTGCCCATCGCGCCGGCGACAAGGCCTGTCAGGATCCGCATCGTAGACAAGGGCAATGGCGTTCCTGTCGCCGCACGCCTGCACATTCATGGCGCGGATGGGGAGTATCTGCCGCCCAAGGGGCACCACCGCAAGGTCAATACCGGCAGGTTCGAGGACCTCGCCGGCGAGTTTGCGAACGGGTTGAACCAATACGCCTATGTGGATGGCAGCTGCATGGCGGACCTGCCGATCGGGCCCGTGTTCGTGGAGATCAGCAGGGGCTTCGAGGTGCGGCCCCTGCGCCGCATCGTTGAAATCACCGCGAGCACGGACGAGCTCACCTTCGAGCTGGACAGGGTGCTGCGCTGGCGCGAACAGGGCTGGGTCACTTCGGATACGCACGTCCACTTCCTGAGCCCGCAGACAGCCCTGCTGGAGGGCAAGGCGGAGGGCGTCAACGTGGTCAACCTGCTCGCGGCGCAATGGGGCGAGTTGTTCACCAACGTCGCCGATTTCGATGGGCGCACGACGCTCGGCGCGAAGGATTTCGGCGGCGATGGAGAGTTCCTGGTCCGCGTCGGTACCGAGAATCGGATGCAGGTGCTCGGGCACATATCGCTTCTCGGCTACGAGGGCGAGATCATCCATCCGCTGTCCTGCGCCGGATCCAACGAAGCGGCTATAGGCGATCCCCTGGAAGCCACCATGGCCGAGTGGGCGCAGCGTTGCCGGCAACAGGGGGGACTGGTCGTGATGCCGCATGCGCCCAACCCACAGGCGGAGCGGGCGGCCGACATCGTGCTCGGCCTGGTCGATGCTATCGAAATGATGTCGTTCAACCCGCGGACGGCGCAGATCAGCGCATTTGGCCTGGCCGACTGGTACCGTTACCTCAACATCGGTTATTACCTGCCTCTGGTCGCCGGGTCCGACAAGATGGACGCGGCCGCGCTCCTCGGAGGATCGCGGACCTATGTGCAGCTGGGCGCGCGCGATTTCACGTATCGCAACTGGATGGATGCCGTACGCAGCGGCGACACGTTCATCACGGTCGGACCGCTCGTGGACATGACAGTGGAAGGACGTCGTCCCGGGAGCAAGATCGCGCTTCCTCCTTCAGGCGGGACCGTCAACGTCGGCTGGCGCATCGAATCGGTCAGCGTCCGCCCGACAAGAGTGGAGCTGATCCGCAACGGCACCGTGGTCGATGAAGTTCGATGCGACGACTTGTCGTGCAGGGGCCACCTCGCGTTGTGTCTCACGGAGTCCTGTTGGATCGCAATACGCGTTCGAGGCAGTGTCGCCGGGCGCGAGGCGGACATCGCAGCCCACACCAGCGCGGTGTATGTCCAAGTCGGTGACCAACCGATCTTTGCCACCGCGGACGCAGTGTCGGTCCTCGCGCAGATCGAGGGATCGATAGCCTATATGGATACGCTGGCTCCCAGGGCCGATGAAGCGCGGCACTCGCGGCTACGGGCTGCTCTTGAGCTTGCACATCATCGCCTGCATCACCGGCTCCACGAGCTCGGCGCCAGCCATGAACATGCGCCGGTTCACTCCGTTCACGTAAAACGCGAGCATTAAATGACGAAGGCTTTGGAACAATCACCTGCTGGTCCCTTTCGGCCTACCTTGAGCCTGCGGCTCTGCGGCGCACCCGCGCCATAGCAGGTCCCGGCCAAGGCATCGTTGTAAGCAAAGCGCGCAGGTGCGGGGCGGAGCTTGAGTCCATACTTTCCGTTCGAGCATCGAATCGCCCGGCGAACGTCAATGAATGGCCCCTGAAGAAGCGATTTCACAAGCAGCCGCCGGCGCGCCGACGGCAGGATCACTGACCGCGAGTTCGCTGCCGCCTTGCGGGGCGTTCGCCCGACCTTGGCGGCGCTGTCGATGACCGCATGACCAAACGATACGGCAGCAGAACACTTCTGGGGACCGGGGTCCCCGCAATGGCATTGATGAGGTAATCGGCTGCGCCCCGGCCGATTTCAGCCGCGGGAACGCTAATTGTCGTGAGCGGTGGGTCCATCTGGGCTGCGAGCTCAACATCGTCAAATCCTGTGATGGAAAGGGCCGCCGGGACGATTGATCCCATTTTACGGGCTTCCGCCATTGCACCGATGGCGAGCGTATCGGTCGTGCACACCACCGCTGTGGTATCGGGATGGTCAGTGAGCAGTTGACGAAGCGCGTTACGCCCCTGGACGAGCGAATAATCTGTCCGGATGATCTGGGTCGGTTTGAGCGGGATTTCGACTTTCGCAAGTGCTCGCTGAATACCCTCCAGCCTGGCACGGGAGCGGTCGTTGGAGGGAGAATTGACATTGGCAATCACCCCGAAACGGACGTGCCCAAGCCCCAGGAGATATTCGGTCATGTCGCGGGTGGCGCCTTCATTGTCGATGCCGATCGCGGGAATGCCGCCAGCTGCCTTGGAAACGTAGGTTGTGATCACGGGGACAGCGGCTTGTTCGATCAGCGCCCTCAGCTCGCGTCCATGGGAGCCACCGACCAGCACAATACCGTCAATGCCGCGTTCGATGAGACTCTGCAGCTCCTGCAATTCGCGACGCTGGTCATATTGGGAATTGGCGATGAACAGAGTGTAGCCGCTTTCGCTAAGGCGGTTCTGCAGTGCTTCGACGCCTTCTGCAAAAATACCGAGCGCCAGCGTCGGAACGATCACGCCGATCGTACGCATGCGCCCGGATTTCAAGGCCCTCGCAGCGCTGTCGCGGGTATAGGATAGGTCGGCAATATGCCGCATCACCTTGTCGCGTAGCTCCGGCCGGACGATTTCAGGATGATTGAGGACGCGCGACACTGTCGCCGGCGAGACATTTGCCTTGCGCGCGACGTCCTCAATCTTCACACGCGCTTGTTGGCGGGCCTTGGGCTCGATTATTGGCTTCTTGTTCATCTGGGCATCGATCAGTCGAAAGAGGGCATGATCTCTGATCTCTATAAACCACCCGATTGCCACACTTCTCAAGCCCAGCGTGCGGACAGGTGACATTTTCCCCGTGCGCAAATGCTGGTCCGATCCGGCGGCACGTCGGTTGTCGGCGCTTCTTAGGCCGCTTGACTCCGCCGCTCACAATGTCTGTTTATGAAATCGATTTCAGAGATGCAATGATAGAATACCGTCACCTCAGGAAAGTTGAAGGCTACAGAGCATGGTCGATCTTCTAAGCGGCATTCGCGTGCTGAGCTTCAATTACTTCCTGATAGGCCCTGTCGGCGCGCAGTTTCTCGCAGATCTGGGTGCGGATGTGATTGCCGTCGAGCCGCCTGCGGTGCGTTTCAACGGGAGCTGTCGTCTCCCAGGTCACCGCTGTCAGGGCTTCAAGCCAATATGGCATCCTGCAGGAGTTTTTGGGTGGATCCACGCTATCGCTCGGCTCAAAATGGGAGGCGGCTTCTGGCTGCCCTGGAGCGCGAAGCGCGGGCGCGGGGGTGGATGGTCGAGGTGTCTCTTCCTTCGGCAGGCCGGTCCGATGCCGAAAGGCTCGTCGCATTCTATGAGAGCATGGGCTTCGCACCGGCCGGTGAACGGAGACGATGGAGAATTGTGTGACCTGGCTATCTGTACACACGGCACCGGCCCATCCAGCCCTCCGGGCCTTTTCGCAACTGTGACGGGGACGATCAAGCCTTCAACGGAAACGGGGATCGACTAAGCAAGATACGGAGCCGATTAGGGAGCTCGCCCGGTCCATTTTAGCTCACCAAAGTCACAAACAACGTGGTGCCGCTTCTAATGAGTCTTCATGATCCCGGCTATCTTAAGGCGCTACGAGTGGACCTCATCCGCGAGAGCCCGAGAATCACCGATCTTGCCAGAAGATATGCCGCGCTCGGCGTACCGCAGAACACATCCCTCGATGGCAGGAGTCATGCATGACTGACGTCTCCAGCCCTGATGAGGGCCTTCTTCTATTTCGCAACCACATCAACAAGCTGGACAAGCAGCTGGTGGAGATTCTCAGCCAGAGACTCTCCGTCTGAGCTGAAGTTGCACGCTACAAAACGGAACGCGGAATCGCGATGATGCAACCGTCTCGTATTGCAGAGGTAAAGGCTCGTTGCGCCAAGATCGGGACCGAACGCGGGCTGCGCAGGGATTTTATTGAAAATCTCTATGCGCGGATCATAGGAGAAGCCTGCGAGCTCGAAGCCATGATCATACACGAGCGAAAGGCCATCTCCTGATGGTCCGCATCTACACGCTCGGCCCAGCGAGAAGCTGTCGCCATCATGCAACTTCGAGGCATGAGACATCGTACTGGTAGACGATCTCGTGGCTGGAGCGGCTGAGGCTGCGGATCGCCGAGACAGCTATGTCCTCCAATGTAGCGCGCACCTGAATGTCCACCTCGTGACGGAGCAATATCGCGATCGTCTGCAGGTTGTCGACACCTTCATACTGCCCACGCAGAGCACCGCGGTTCTCAAACGCAAGGACGTAAAAGAGCCTCGGACGCTGGGTTCTTCCTGAACCAACAATGGGGTATATCGACACGAATGCTTGGAATCAGCTGATTTTAGAAACGACAAAGCCGGTTGTTGAGAAAAAACTCCTTGAAGGCGTGTATGATGCCGGCGTTGCTTACAGCAGATCGGCGCTCGAACATCCCGACGAGATCGAGGCATACAGGAGATTAGCGAGGTGGTGACGACCTGGCTGCTATATGGCCCGCGTCCCCGCTATTCCGGTACGATCATCCGCAGTCCCTATCCTGAGTTGCATGACGCGCTGCCCTGAAAAATCACAAGAACCTGAAGAGGACCGTCATGACCTCATCCCCTCCCGATGCAAGAACGAAACTCGTCCTTGTCGCTTTGACCATTGGTGCCTTCGCCATCGGCCTGGACACTTTTGTCATCATTGGCGCGCTTGATGTGATCTCTCGTGACCTCACGATTTCAACGGGTGCGGCGGGCTGGATCATCTCGATCTACGCAATCTGCTACGCCGTTTTCGCGCCGCTGAATGCCTGGATGTTTAAGACCATGAGCCGCCGCAATGTCCAGATCCTGTCCGTTTCGATTTTCATCGTTGGCAATCTGGTCTGCGCGATCGCGCCGAATTTCATAATCCTTGCGGCAGGTCGGGTCGTTTCGGCCTACGGCGCGGCGATGTTCACCCCGGCGGCTACCGCGCTGGCTACCGAGCTCCTGCTGCCCGCCCGCAAGGGGATCGCGTTGTCCCTCATCTTCGGCGGCATGACCGTTTCACAAGTTGCTGGCGTTCCGGCCACCAGCTGGATCGCAGATGCGATCGGCTGGCGCTATGCTTTCGTCCTCGTCGTCATCGCGGGGCTTCTCGCATTGCTGATCTTCACCCCCATGATGTCTGGAATCCGTGCTAACGCGCCCGAGCACGGAAAAGGTCTTACCTCGAAAGAGTTCCCCAAGATCATCTATGGTGTCCTTTCCGTGACACTGTTCGTCTCATCTCCGAATTCGTCGTCTATTCCTACGTCAGCGTCTTCATCTCCGGTTCTCTGCTTGCCGGGGTCCCGCTGCTCTCGGCCGCGCTCCTTGCTTATGGATTCGGAGCCGTGACCGGAAACGCAGCCTGTGGCTTTCTGACCGATCGTTTCGGGCCCTACATGGTCCTCATCGCGGCGGTCGGGGCACAACTACTCCTGTTGGTAGGACTTGTCGCTTTCGGACAACATGGTTTCCTCACCCTGGTCATCGCCTTCCTCTGGGGCAATGTAAGCTACATGTATCTCGTCCCCATCCAGCACCGGCTCCTCGGCGTAGCCGGGGATAGGTCGAAGCTGGTTCTGGCGATGAATAGCTCGACAACCTTCGCAGGCATCGCTATCGGCGCTTTTCTCGGCGGAGTTATCGTCGAGATCAGTGGGGTCAAATTCCTGGCCCCGGCGTCCATCCTCATTGGCCTTGTCGGCATAGGGCTTGCTGTTGCCTTCGTGCGCGATGCAGAACCGGCGAAAGCTGCGAGTGGGGAAGGTACAGGATAGACGAGTGGCGGACGCGTGTCAGCGCGCGAGATTTTGCCGGAGCGCGAGCAAATCTGGCATCGTGGTCTCAATCGGCTCGCGTGATCCAGAAACATCTCGATCTGTCAGCGCTGTGACCGCGAGCGGCACCAGAAACGAGGTGACAAGTGCATTCATACCCATGCCGAGGCTCGAACAGACGCCAGCAATCTCATCAAGCTGGAATGCGCGCGCTGTACCGATACCGTGTGCCACTACGCCCGCCGGAAAGCCCCGCGCCCGATAGTCACTGATCCCGCTTCGGTTTATCATCTCTTTCCGCTGAGTTGCACTTAATGATGCTTCGCAAATTGACCTAGCTGGCTCGCGATCCAACCGAGCGAAAGAGGGCGACAGCCGCGTTCCAGAAACTGACATTCGCGAATTGCCGAAGTCAGCGCCGGGCGGCCGTAAATGTGCTAGTTCTCTAGCTGCTTGCTAAGCTTCCGCGCTGGTCAACTACCGGACCTAGTGATTTGATCGAGGGCATGGCACATGGCAAGTGTTGGCTAATGTACGTCAGTCTTGGCCTTGGGGTGCACAGATTAGCTGAAGGATTGAGCACCGACCCTCCAACCCGCGGTATTCTGTGCGCTAAGGCGCGCTCCGACAGGTTTTTGCCAAGATCCGCGATCGAGTTTGCACGCGACTAGATCACTCGCGGCAGAGAAGCATATGGCAGAAATTGTGAAGGAAATATCTGGTACGCCGTCCTGATCCTGCAGTGTCCAGATCGGCGAGCACACTGCGATCTCATACCTCGTCAAGCCACTCTCGTTTCGGATCAGTCCAGCCTTCACGGAGAACTAGCTACAATGAGTACGATCGACGTCGAAAAGCCTCTCGATGCCAGCCGGGCAAGACGCCTGAAAGCCGCAACGAGCAGTCAGCATGACAGCATCGACAAACAGATCACGGCACAGAACCCATTTGCGAACCGCGAACGGTATGGTCGCTTCGTGACCGTGCAACGTGAATTCCACCGTGCCATCGATGGTCTGTATGTCTCTCACGAGCTCGGCCGATGGTTGCCCGGTCTCTCCTCGCGCCGGCGCCTCGGCCTGATCGAGCAGGACCTCTGCGACCTTGGCATCGCGGCAGCAAGCCCTCGCGATACGTTGGAACTCGGCTGCGAGAGCGCCGAAGTCGACCTGCCGACGGCGATCGGTTGGCTCTATGTCGCGGAAGGCTCGAATCTCGGCGCCGCATCTCTACTCAAAGCGGCCGGAAGTCTTGGGCTGTCGGAGTCCTTCGGAGCGCGTCATCTGGCGGCAGCCCCAGAGGGGCGCGCTGCGCATTGGAGGGCGTTCACGAGGGCGCTAGACGCCGTGGACCTGTCTGTTTCCGAGGACGAACGCGCCGTCGCCGGGGCGCGAGCCGCTTTCTCCCATGTGCAGGAACTGGTGTCCGACCTGCACCGACCGGCGGCGGGGATTTGACAGGAGCTTTGCTGCAGGCAGCCGAATTGATCAGCATAAGCCTCTCCCAAGTCACCGCTGTCGCGGCTTCAGGCCCATCCTGCAGGAGTCTCGGGTTGATCCACGCTATCGCTCGGCTCAACGTGAGAGGCGGCTTCTGGCTGCCCTGGACCGCGAAGCGCGAGCGGCCGGGGCGGTGGTCGAGGTGTCTCTTCTTTCGGCCGTCGCCGAGAGGCTCGTCGCATTCTATGAGACCATGGGCTTCACACGGCCGGTGAACGGAGAGGAAGAGGATTGTGCGACTGTACACAAGACACCGGCCTCATCCAGCCCTCAAGGCCTTATCGCAAACGCGACGTGATCAGCCTTCAAGGAAAACGGAGGATCGACTAAGCAAGACATGGAGCGAGCGCTTTTCTCGGCGAGGTTATCGTCGAGCTCAGCGGGGTCGATCCTGGTGCGGCGTCCACTTGCTGAGAGTGGGCGTTCGAAGTAGTGCGTGAACTCCACTACAAGAGGATGACGAAGAGGCCGATATCAGGTGATACGCTCAAATATCGACCTCCTCTTCAACGCGCCGCAGACCCCACGATAATCCGGTCGGGCTCGAATTGCCAGCATGCAGGCGCAGGCTGGGTCAATCATTTTGGTCCGGCGCGAGAATATGCGGGATCTTTACGTGTTGGTCTCGCGCCGACCTCACGCGGCTCGCGTGATCCACAAACATCTCAGCGATCTGTCGTTACCGGTCCGACTGAACGACTTGGCGAATGCATGGAGCGCTCTCGGTAAGTAGCACCTGGATTTCGTCAAGTATCCCACGCCAAAGGTTTCAGTTGAGTGGACATCGAAGCTAGTCACCGGTCTGGCGCGATGAATTCAGAATGGATCGCAGCTGCGGTATTAACGGCTGCATCGACTGGTAGATTTCCAAATGCGGGCTGACAAAGAAGATAGTTGGCGCCGGCCTCCTCCAGATGATTAAGAACGGTCTGCCGTACAGAAGCGCGCGTTCCTACGACGCACAGTTCACTTTCGATTGCGGCCTCGAAGGTCGGGGGAAGGTTGGCCGGCAGTGATATGTTATTCAACTCGTAAAGGTACTTAAAGCTGCTGAGCCAGCGTTCGTAAGCAGGTGCGGCGAGCGAATGCGCCTCTGCCTCAGAACGTCCAATCACGATCATGCGGAGCAAAGCAATAAACAGGTCCCTACCGTCGGCGGGACGCTTGGTGTTTCCATGGGCGCGAAACACGTCGGTGACTTTGCGAACAACAGAGGACGGCCCCACACACGCAAGGTTTGCGCCATTGGCCGCCGCCCAACTGGCTGACTCTGGCCGATTTGTGGCGACCCATGTCGGGGGGTGCGGACGCTGGTGAGGCGAAAGGGTCAAAGGAACACCGTCGAGAACAAAATGCTGCCCCCGATAGTTTAGAAGGCCGCCATTCATCGCATTAACAAGGATTTGGGAAGCTTCCTCGTAACGACTAGAAGCCACTTCCGCATCCACCCCGAAATAAGTCAGCTCCATCGGGAGGGAGCCACGACCAATACCCACTTCAAGTCTGCCATTACTCAAGTGATCCAACATGCAGATCTCCTCGAACGCACGCAAGGGGTGATAGAGGTTAAGCAGCATGACCAATTGACCGACACGAAGCCGCCGGGTGCGCTGTATGACGCTGGACAGAAACAAGTTCGGCGAGGGGCTTCGTCCATGGGGTGTACAGTGATGCTCCGCCAGATGATACGCGTAGAAACCGAGCCGATCGTAGGCCTCGGCCAAGACCAGACGGTCCGCGTATTGTTCGGCGATATTGCGCCCATCCTCATCAAAATGATCGAAGATGCCGCAAGTTAGATTTGAAGAAAGGATGTTAGTCACTCGATTATCTCCAGCGAGAAGTTGAGGTCCGCTGACTGTCAAACGCCGTAGCGGCCCTAAACGGAATGCGTTGCTTATGATGCAGGCCGGTATTCATCGCCTGCGGCGATAACTCTATGGATCCAGAGCGAAGGACGCCCCAAAATCGTCCGTCGCACGTGCCAGACGCTCGGATGAGTGGTCTGTCATCAAGAAGAGCGGTCTGCTCCCCGACGAACCGTGCCGACGGCTGTAAGAAATGCGTCCATCTGCTCCCTCGTGCCGATGCTAACGCGAATGCAATCTTCCAGGCCGTCATCCGGAAAGCAGGCGACAAGGACTTTCTGACTTTCCAAAGCGCTCTGCCACCATCTGCCGTCCTGACCCGCAGGCACACGGGCGAGCAGAAAATTCGTGTGCGAGGGCATTACAGAGAACCCGAAGTCGGAGAGCGCGCCCGAAACTCGCTGCCGTTCATGCTTGATGTGGCTATGGTTCTCGTCATAAGCGCGACGATGCTGAAGGATGCTCATGCCGACGGCATGACCAACCACATTCATGTTGAACACATTCTGGATGTTCCGAAGCCTCCCGATCAGCTCGGGATGACCGAACGCGAAGCCAACGCGAATGCCCGCAGCTGCGTAGCTCTTGGAGAACGTACGCAACACCAGAACATTCGAGTAACTATTCACCAGATGCAGTGCGTTCTCAGGTGCGAAATCGATATAGGCCTCGTCCAGCACGATTAATCGGTTACATTGCGCTAGGAGGCGCTCGATCTCAGCGACCGGCACGAAGGCGCCCGTTGGATTATTCGGATTAGCTAACAGAATGAACTTGGCATGTTTAGCAGGGCCGAACAGCAAGTCATCGATCGGCAGGAAGCCAAGTTCGTTGCAGCGGACTTCAAGAAACTGTGCCCCTTGTAACGTGGCAAGCTTGCGGTTGAACGAAAACCCTGGCGAGATCATTGCGATGCTGTCACCCGGAGCAAGAAAAGCTCTATAAATTAGGCTAAGAAGTTCAGATGATCCATTACCAGCCATGACGCGATCTGCGGACATGCCATAGGCAGCGGCCGCTGCTTCCCTCAGGCTGACATTGTCATTCTCAGGATACAGGTAGTGCCGCTCTAGGGCTGCAATTGCACTCCGCATCACGATGCTTGGCAACGGAAATGGATTCTCATTCGTATTTAGCTTCACGTAACTATCATCCGGGGCTGGCCGGCCAGCCGGGAGAGCGTCCAATTCGCGAGCCATCGGAGTAAGCGACGACAACAGATCTCGTAATTTTGCGTCTGTCATGATTGTTTCCCGTTTCCATCGGTAGAGGTGTTTGCGCGAGAGGCGCCGCAAGCGCGGCTAGCTGGGGGCTGGAGTGTTTGAACTAAGCAGCCTCAGTTGGGGCCGCGCATCGGGTCAGGGCCGGCAAAGGTCGGCTGAATTCACCTGGGCGGGCGAGTTATCTTCAATGTTGTAAGCAGAGGCGACACTCTCAATTGATCTGGACTATCGAGACACGTTCGCTGTCCGTCGTCTTGAGCTCTGCAAGGATTGAGCGTACCGATGTGTCCCCGCATCAGACAGGTTCCTGAAAGGATCCTGAGGTCGAGTTCTTCAACGAGTGACGCGCTCTTCAGTTGACTAGCTGGAAGCAATGCTGATTCTCGTCGGCTGTCTACGATGACCATGCGTTGCTCTGAACAGGGCAGTCAGCTGAATGGGTACTTGCGAAAAGCTGACATTTGTTGCTCCAGATGTCGCGCCGACCTCGCAGTCAACCTTCTCGTTCCTGCCGCGGTACCAGCAGTCCGGCACAATGATGCTTGACTAAGGCAGCTTGTTACGAGCAGGCGGAGCCTGTTACTGGCAGAATCAATGAGTATCAGCCGCGGACGAGCGGATCCGCATGGCTTGTCTGGCGAGGTCTCTCGTCCAGAGACTGGAGCCATATCGATCATCGTCTCGCTGTCCAGTACATTCCTCGATCCTTTGCGCCCGAGCAGTTTGTGGCCGATTATCCTGGTGGGCGACGACTCATCCGCTCCCCCGACACCTCTTGTCGAGAAGTGCCGAAGTGGCGCCTCTGCGACCCAAGCCGCGGCTTAGCCGGAGTTCGTCCGGTCTTGCGCCACCGCCTCGTTGTCTTAGACCGTACAATGTGACGCCACGTGCGATTCAAGCCCCTAGCGCTGATTTACTAGCCTCCACAGGGTCGAAAGCGTTCGAGCGAGGCTGCCGCGAGCGCGAAGCGTTCTTGAGCAGAACCCCACTAGACCAAAGGTCTACTCGTTGCACGAGCCGGAGGTGGGCTGCGTCAGAAGGAGCAGAGCACAGCGATTGTACGAGTCCGGCGTCAAGTTCTGGGCCGCCATCGGCGCACGTCAGGAGGGGCAGTTCGTAGCCAATGTGAAAGCGAAGCCGTGCAATAGCTTTGACGGCGACACCACTTGCAACCGTCATCCTCCAGATGGAGGTGATGATCAAATACCATCGAGCGCGCGGTCCGCGACAAAGGCCATCGCGGCTACGTCCCGCCTGATTAAAAGCTCAGGGTGTTGATCTCAGGACAGAAACGGCGGGTGGCGACCACAGATCAAAGGCGAGCTTCCAGGGCGTTCCACTGTCGAGCCGGTCATCGGCCAAATCAGATCCGAACCGAATATCGCGATCTTGTGTCCCGCTACGCCAGACGCGGGGTCATAACGGTTTGAGTCGCGGCCGATCGGGCCGGCCAGGTAGATACTGACCGGTGGCGCCCAATCCTTGACAATCAATTTGCCTCGGTGTGATTGCCCGAGCGGGCATCGAGGTCCTTCAACTTGAAATGCTGGATTTTGCCCAACTCCGTTCGGGGCAACTCGTCAGTAAAGATGATCTCGCGTGGCGCCTTGAAGCGTGCGAGCTGCGTTCTCACATATTCGATCAGCACGTCCGCCTCAATCCGAGCTCCAGGCTGCTTGACCACGTAGGCGACCGGCACTTCGTCCCAACGAGGATCGGGCCGGCCGACAACGGCGCATTCCGCGACATCCGGATGCTCCGTAAGCACACGCTCCACCTCCGCCGGGTAAATGTTTTCTCCGCCGGAAATGATCATATTCTTCTTGCGATCGAGCACCCAAAAATATCCATCCGCGTCGCTTCGTCCGATGTCGCCAGTATAATACCAGCCGTTCCGCAAAACCTCGCGGGTTGCGTGTTGGTTGTTCCAATATTCGCAGAAGAGATTGGGCCCGCGTACAGCAATCTCGCCCGCAGTGCCGGGCGGTAGCTTATCGCCGGCATCATTCGTGATTGCCGCTTCGCAGCATAGGCCCGCTCGTCCGGTCGAGCCATCGCGCGTGAGATCGCCGCGTAACCTTGTATAGAGAGCAATAGGACTGGTTTCCGTGGAGCCATAAACCTGCAGCACGGTTATCCCGCGTTCGGCCAATTGTCCGATAACGTGTCGCGGCACCATGGTTGAACCCGTGGAGATGGCCTTCAGGGAGCATACGTCGACCCTCGGCCATCGGGGATGATCGGCCAGAGCTTGGATCGTAGCTGGCACCAGTACGGTTAACGTGGGCCGATCGCGCTCAAACGCTGCAAGGGTTGCTTCTGGCGTAAACCGGCTGTGGAGCGTAACTGTCGCGCCGTAATGCAAGGCGGGCGTGGTCAGAATGTTGAGGCCGCCGACGTGAAACAATGGCAACACGGATAGGATATGGTCGGTCGGGCTGAGCTCATGCATGTGCCGACTCATGACGCCATTCCAAAACAACGCTTCCTGGCGCAGCACAGCGCCCTTGGGTCGTCCTGTGGTCCCCGACGTATAGACGATCAGGAGTGGACAGGACAGATCGACATACGCGTTGGAATCATCACCGCGCGCTTCCTCGAGCAGCTCACACCACTTGCTTCCGCCGACGGGATCAAAGTCGAGTCCGATAATGGCCGCAAAGGGCAACTGCTCCGCCACCGGCGGCAGAATTCCCTGGAAGGCCTGTTCTAGCACGAGGACTTTGATACCAGCATCGGACAGGATGAAGAGCTGCTCCGCGATCGCAAGTCGCCAGTTCAATGGCACGAGAATTGCGCCGAGTCGCGCGCAAGCATACAGCAGAACCAGATAATCGGGCCGGTTCAAGCTGAGGATCGCAATGCGGTCCCCTCTCTCGACGCCGAGCCGGGTTTTCAAAGCGCGCGCGGCCTGTTCGATACGACGGAGGAAAGCGACATAGCTCAAAGTCGTCCCCTCGAAATGGATTGCCGCTTTGTCGCCTTCAAACGCCGCGTTGCGCTCGATCAGTGTGCTAAGATTAATCATCAGTCGCTCGCTCTTTTTGGCGTTGACATCGTCTTCGTTCCGACGCGCTCAGAATGTGAGATTCCGATCGTGCTTCGAGGGACTCGATTGCGCTCTCATTGCTCGATTGACGAGCGGCTTCCGGGCGATCGCCAGGCCCGTGCGGCGAGCCCATCCAAGATCCCGTTTGTACCGCCACTAGGCCGCTCTCGTTGCTCCCCAATGACCGCTCGCGACAGAATGCCTCCGGCAACCGGAGGGACGACGTCTACCGGATAGGCTGCCTCGCTACGGAAATTGTTGTCCATGATCAGAATGTCCTCTCGATGTGCACGCGAATTGCGTTTGCGTCGGCATCGATCCAGTTTAGCGCTGCGGCCGATGCGATCATCTTTCGGTAGGCCGTTTCCCAGGATTTGTCGTCCGGCCGGCCCGGCAAAACAGGAATCAGATCAATAGGCACCAGTGCATTATCCCGGTCCACGATCACAATCCCTCTTAAGGAAGGCGATCCAACAGTGGCTTCGGCCTTGAACACGAGCTTAAGCTTATCGAGATCGAAGGCATCTCGCAGGTGTAGGCCACGTTCAGGTAAGTATTCGATGATCATTGCGATGTGTGTGGGAAGATCGGCCGAGCCGTCATTGATGGGAGTGGTTCTGTGCGGCCGAAGTAGTACTCAGCCCTCGGTCAACGTTCGGAGCGCGCCCCTGAAGTTTACCAGCGGCTGGCCCTGTCTCGTTCGCGCCGCGACGATGCGCCCAACAAAGATTCCGTGCGTGCCAACCATTTGATGGTGATGCAAAACGCATTCGAGCACGCAGATTGCGCTTGACAGGACCGGTATGCCCAACAGGCCTTCATCCCAAGGGGCTTCCTCAAAACGATGAACGCCTTTGGCACCGACTCGGCCGGCGAAACGCAGTGCAAGGTCTTGCTGATCACTGGCAAGAAGGCTGACGCCAAAGCCGCCGTTGGCGAGTATGGCAGTGTAAGTCTCGGAAGTCGTACCAATACAGACCAGTAAACAGGGAGGCTCCAGACAGAGCGAGGTGATAGAACTGACCGTTAGCCCTCGTCGGTCGGGCCCTGTACCCGAAGCCACAATGGCTACACCGCTCGCTAGATTCCGCATGGCTTGGCGAAATTCGTTCGCGTCGACCGACTGAATATCGCCCAGAGGCGAAGGCAAGTGCCAAGTCATGGCGCGCCTATGAAGTCATTCTTCATTCTCTTCAGCTGCGCTGCGGGAGACTGCATCGGCGCGCTAGGGGTCTCAAACCCAGCCCGGTTCTCCCTCGACAGCCGCGCGCCAGCTGCTATCGGTACGGCGAGTCTACGACCGTAACTCGGCTCCAAAGAACCCGCTATTGGCGCAGGCACCACCGTTGCTAGCCGAGGTTGCCGGTTAATGGTGTGAACCATGCAATCAGTGTGATTCATCATTGGGTGACCTGTGACGAGGTGGGTTGGACGATGCATATCGGCCAGGGCGCGTCGCGACAGCCGGCAGCTCATGGAGTCCCGGGTCGAGCAGATTGCCACCAAAAGGCATAGGCCGATGACGGTCTTGCCGAACGGAAGCCGGAGATGATGAAGCCGGAGCGAAACAGTCTGTGCTCCATCAATACGTTCCGGGGTTAACGGCAGGCTGGCGTGATAGCAGCGCAAGGGTTGCTGCCGTGACATCGGACTGCCGCATCAGACTCTCGCCGACGAGAAAGGTTGAGACGCCAGCCCGTGAGAGCCTGTGTAGATCAGCATTCGCAAAGATGCCGCTTTCGGAGACAGTTAGACGGTCTCCAGGAACCAGCGGCGCCAGCCTTTCGGTGGTCGCTAGCGTCGTAACGAAAGTACGCAAGTTCCGATTGTTGATGCCAATCAGTGGCGAACGAAGTGTTAGCGCGCGGTCTAGCTCCTCTCGACCATGGACCTCAATCAGGACGTCCATACCATATGTGTGTGCGGCGGCTTCGATCTCGCGGGCAGCGCCGTCGTCGAGAGCCGCCATGATGATCAGGATGCAATCAGATCCATAGGCGCGCGCCTCGACGACCTGATAGGTATCGAAAATGAAGTCCTTGCGCAGTATCGGCAGACTTGTTGCAGCTCGCGCTGCCGTCATGAAATCGAGATGTCCCTGAAAGGACTTCCCATCCGTCAGGACTGAGAGGCAGGCCGCTCCACCGGCCTCAAAGGCCGTCGCCAGCAAGGACGGGTCGAAGTCGGAGCGAATGAGGCCTCTGGAGGGGGAAGCCCTCTTTATCTCGGCGATAAGTGCGTACTCGCCCGCAATATGCTTGCCGCGAACCGCGCTGACAAATCCGCGTGGCGCCGGAGCACGCCGTGCGAGCGCCTCGATCTCCGATAGCGGCACCGCTCGCTTGGCGTAGACAATCTCTTCGCGCTTATAGGTCTCGATCCTGCGTAGAAAGTCAGACATTGGCTATCCCGCTGTCATGCGTTTGACACTTCAATCAGACGTTTCAGTCGTGCCGCTGCAGCGCCCGTATCGATCGATTGCTGTCCAATGGCGACGCCCTCCTTTAGAGTCTTGGCGTGGCCGGCGATGACCAGCGCCGCGGCCGCGTTGAAAGTCGCGATGTCGCGATACGGACTCAGTTTGCCGTCCAGCACGCCTTGTAGCGCGACTGCACTGGCCTCAGCATCGCCGCCCCTTAGATCTTCTTCGCTACAGCGGGTGAGGCCTGCTTCCTCCGGCGTCACTTGGAATGTGCGGATACAGCCCTCGTCAAGTGCGGCGACAAAAGTCGAGCCGGTAAGAGTGATCTCGTCGAGCCCGTCCGAACCATGCACCACCCACGCCGACTCAGCGCCAAGAGCCTTCAGCACTTGCGCGAAAGGCTGCACCCAGCGGCGCGAAAAAACTCCAACCAGCTGCCGCGTGATCCCTGCCGGATTGGCCAGCGGGCCCACCATATTGAAGATGGTGCGGGTCGCAAGCTCCACCCGTGTCGAGCGGACGTGCTTCATCACGGGATGATGGACGGGCGCATACATAAATCCAATACCAGCTTCGCGCACACAGCGACCAACCTGGTCATGATCGAGATCGAGCTTTACGCCGAGCGATGCGAGGACATCGGCAGCGCCTGAGCGCGAGGAGGCTGCTCCATTGCAATGTTTTGCAACCGGTATGCCGGCGCCTGCGACAATGAAAGCGGCACAGGTCGACACGTTCACCGAACCGGAACCATCTCCTCCCGTCCCGACAATGTCGATCGCCTGAGCGGGCGCGCTCACCCGCAGCATTTTGCTGCGCATGGCCGAAACCGCTCCGGTGATCTCCTCTACGGTTTCGCCCCGCACCCGGAGCGCCATCAGCAGACCGCCGATTTGTGAAGGCGTGGCCTCGCCGGACATGATTATCTCGAACGCTGACGCTGCTTCTTCGCGGGTCAGGCCTGCGCCGGAGGCGACTTTCCCAATGATAGACTTGAGTGAATCCATGGTGATTGCGAGCCGTACCTTGGTTGCTGCTGGTCGCGAAAGTTGATGGGTGATCTGGGCAGTCGGGTGCACGCAGAGAGTTGTCAGCTCTTGATCTCATCGGCTAAAGCCGAACATGCGCTCGGAAAGTCACGCTGCGATATCTGTTCGCGGCGTTTCTTTGCGTTCTTGCTGCAGCTCGTCGAACCCGCAGGCAAGGTGACGCTTTCGGCTGCGTCCGTTCCGGTGTGTTGCGCGGCGTACCGCCCGGTGCCTGGCTCATGAGAGTGCGCCGGTGCTCGCGGTCTGTCGGTGTCAAGGCTATTAGTTCGATGCCCAACGGTTCTTCCTCTATGCGGATCTTATGCGCGCAAATGCGCTGGCACTGTCGGCGCTCTGGTTTGAGGTTAGCGTCACGATCACCCTCAGGCTACGACCTGACGCAACGTACGGTTCAAGTCCTGCGATGCCGTTCAGCGGTCTATTCTGCCGGAGGATCGTTCACATTCGCAAACCAACAATGCAGCTGCCGACGCCAACCACGGGCAAGTAGAAGAATTATGCGTCGCGGACGAAGCGGCTATCGGCTGTACCGGAATATCGTCGTACGATGGCGATCTTTCCGAGAATAGCGCCAGAGCGCACAAAGGTTGGGCTTTGCGTCAGGGTGAGAACGAGAAGCGCTAGGTCGTCTTGCGGAGGTGAACCCTGGTTTCAACTTGGAGTGCCGGTGCAATCGTTTGGTTCGCCAAACCAGGCTAGCAAATTCGACGGTGTCGGCATTGGCGCTGCCTTTGAGATGACGCGAGTTAGCCGTGCCGAGCCGCGACATCCCGCCATCGCGTCATTTTCACTCGTACCGCAGCGCGGCGCGCCTAATGACGATCCTGGTCTGGACATGGCAAGAGCCACCATGCGCGACGGCTGCAGGCCAGCGTCCATCGGGGCAGCACGCTGCCTGATGGGGCAGGGGACCTAACTGCGCCAAAGACGTGTCAAGATTGTCTCCGTGCGAGCGATTGTCAGGCCGGCCTTCTCGAGAGCATCCAAGATCTTGCCTGCAACCACTCGTGGGCTGCCCTGGTGCTCTTCACTCAGGTCAACCGATAGCACGCCGGCGATGAGCGCAAGCGCTTTGTTGCGCGACGCGCAGTCGTAATCGGCATACTCGCCACAAGCACTACAGGCGATCACCGGCCGGCCAGTCCAGGGATCGTGCAAGGCGCTCTGGCACCATTTATCTGCGTGGCATTTCGGGCACAGCATAGTTCGATTCCATGACGGCTGAACTTCGCAAGATATGGCAGTCAGCTGGACGACTGCTTAGCTGCTCTACGTCCGCGAAAGCGCAGAGATTGCACAACCCACCTTGCAGCTCCAGGAATGAACAACACGATCGAGACGAGCGCGGTAGGAATCCAACGGACGGAGAAAGCCGTGTCTCCCAATTTGATGCGTGAGTAACCAGCGCGATCAAGGCAAGTAGGAGGGAGTCCCCAAGGAGGACCGGCTCTAAGAAACGTCGATCGACGTTCGGTTGAATTATTGTCATCAAACGGATCTGCTATCCTCCCGTAGGCTCCGCTCGATGTCAAAGTGGGCCGCGCAAAGCCGGCTCAGGCCGCGGTTCGTCACTGAGAAATTCAAGGGAGTGTTCGCTCCTGTCTGAGCCGAGCGCAAGGCGATGCTTGGCTCCGTAACGGTGCCTCGCGATCCAAGTGTTGCGGATTATACCCGACGGTGTTTCGAACTTTCCACGATGCGAGGTCCTCATTCGGGAGTGCCGATAAGCGCGGTGCTTTCGATGAGCGCGTTTAGGAACGGGAATGGCACGCCGGCTCTGATGTAACGGAGGAACACCGTGGCTTTTCCTTCATCTGATCTTGATCTCTGGTACCCACCGCTACATTCTGAAGACGCCGTAATGGGGTGGTTCGATCGGCGCATTCAGTGAGGCGCTCAGAACGATAGCAAGAGCTGTCCTGGTGTCTACCGGATCAAGAATTCCGTCGTCCCATATCTCGGAGGTCGCATAGTAGGCGTTCGAGCGCTCTCGATACTCTTCCACAATGGGCTGGCGAATGGCGGCCAGCTCCTCGTCCGAAAGGCGTCTACCATGGCGCGCCAATTGTTTTGCCTTGACATGTGTGAGCACGCCCACCGCTTGTTCGGCGCCCATTGCTGAGATCTGAGACTGCGGCCATGAAAACAAAAAGCGTGGATCGAAAGCCCGTCCTGCCATAGCGTAGGTACCGGCTCCGTGGGAGCTGTTACAAACGAGCGTGAATTTGGGCACAGAGGCTCCAGCGACGGCCATTATCAACTTAGCGCCATCCTTGGTTATGCCGCGCCTTTCGTAATCTCGGCCAACCATGAAGCCGGTGATATTCTGCAGGAAGACAAGGGGTGTTCGGTTCTTGTCGCACAGCTGAATGAAATGTGCACCTTTCAGTGCGCTTTCGCTCAGGAGCACACCATTGTTGGCCAGGACACCGATTTGATAGCCATGGAGCTGTGCAAAGCCACACACCAGAGTGTCGCCATAGCACCCCTGGTACTCATGGAATCGACTGCCGTCGACCAGACGAGCGATGACCTCTCGCATGTCTAGTTGCACGCGTGGATCCCTTGGAAGGATGCCGTAAAGTTCTGATGCGTCGTAGGCGGGAGGCTCCGGAGCGGTTCGATTGATAAGGGTCTTCGCGGGCTGATCGAAACGAGCGACGATTTCCCGAGCGATCGCAATCGCATGTGCCTCGGACGTTGCGAGATAGTCGCACGTCCCCGACACGCTGGTGTGCACGCGACCGCCGCCAAGCTCTTCGGCGGAAACCACCGCGCCAGTGGCAGCCTTGACGACCGGAGGGCCGCCGAGAAAAATCGCTCCCGTGCCCTCGACGATAATGTTGTAGTCACTGAGTGCCGGAACGTAGGCGCCTCCTGCGGTGCAATGACCCATTGCGATCGCGACCTGCGGCACTCCCATCTTCGAGAGTATGGACTGGTTCCGAAAGATTCGTCCGGCATGATACTTGTCTGCAAAGAATTCCGCTTGCATCGGTAGGAAGCCGCCGGCGCAGTCACACAAATGAACCACGGGCAGCCGATTCTCGATCGCAATGTCCAAAGCTCGCACGATCTTCTTGACCGAATGCGGATACCAAGCCCCGCCTTTCACACTGGGATCATCCGCGTGAACGATGATCTCGCGACCGGCAACGATTCCTAGACCGACGACTTGGGCCGCACCCGGCACCTCACCGTCGTACGCCCTGTTGCCAGCTAATGTCGAAAGCTCCAGGAACGGCGTATCAGGATCGAGCAAGGCCTCGATCCGATCACGAACAAACATCTTGTTCTGCTGCTGCAGCCGCTCGATTTCTCGCGCCGGCCGGTCGAAGCGGATGGCATGCTGGAGTGCCTTCAATTCGGTTGCAAGCCGCTTATTGTGAAGTTCGTTGAGCCGAAACCCTTCCGATCTTGGGTCTACCAGAGAGGCAATCCGCTGCATTCTAGATTCCTTCCTCTAAAAGGCTAACCAGCAAAGCGTCACGCTCGAAGCTTTCACCTTCCTTGAAGTGAATGCGGCTGACAACGCCATCCCTTGGAGCGCGTATAGTGGTTTCCAACTTCATGCTCTCGATGGTCATCAAGGGCGTGCCGGCGGACACGGATTGCTCAGGCGAAATGGTGATCGAAACCACGATCCCTGGAATTGGCGCGCGAGCCATCAGATGATTGGCTTCTCGGCTTGCCGAAGCGAGAGCTCGCATCGGATCACGATAGCGCAAACTGCGCGTCAGTCCGCGCATATGCAAATGGATTGTCTCACCATCGATGACGAACCTGACTGGCTCGCGTTCGCCCGCGATGGTGAGAGTACCGCGACCCTCCCCTTGGTGGGAGAAACTCAGTAAGGCAATCACCCCATTATCCAATCGAAGGCGATATCCATCCTTGCAGCGTACCAGCCATAACGGATAATCGATGCCATCGATCTCAAAGCAGTGTTTCACCTCAATTTCTCCAGCTGCCTAGCGCTGCGTGAAGCTCGGGCACGGCATCTGCCGAGTCACGGACCGGTCTTGTCAGCAGAGCGGCTGCCGCCAAGAAAGCTGGGAGTGCGGATCCGGAGTCGCCCTCGGCAAGCGAAGGGTTTTCGTCCAGGTATCCCGTATGAACTTGCCCGCGCAAAAATCCGTCGTCCGCTAGCATACGCGCCAGGAAGCTCGCGTTTGTTTCACAGCCAAGAAGTACCAGTTCCCGTATGGCGCGACACGCCTTCTGCGCAGTTTCGATGCGGGTGGGCGAATGTACGATAATCTTCGCAAGCAATGGATCGAACGCTGTCGTAACTCGCTGACCTTCCAAGATGCCACTGTCGATCCGCACGCCATCGCCTTCGGGATAATCGAGCATAAGTATCCTGCCGGTTGTGGGGGCGTACCCGCGTTCCGGCGCTTCTGCACACAGCCGGACTTCGATCGCATGCCCTTTTTGCACGATGTCGGATTGCGCAAATCCGAGGCGGAAACCAGCGGCGGCATAGATCTGTTCGGCAACAAGATCGATGCCGGTGATCATTTCGGTCACTGCATGCTCGACCTGTAAGCGCGTGTTCATCTCGAGAAAATAGAAGTCTACTCCGTCGAAAATGAATTCGACAGTGCCAGCATTACGATAATCGGCGGCACGCGCGATTCCGACCGCAGCGTTGCACAGCCGTTGTCGCATCTCGGAGGACAGCGACGGCGACGGCGTCTCCTCGATAATCTTTTGGAATCGTCGCTGGACTGAGCACTCGCGCTCGAAAAGATGCACCACGTGTCCAAACGTATCGCCGAGCACCTGAACTTCAAGATGCCGGGGGCGTTCGACGTATCGTTCGACGTAGAGCCGACCGTCTCCGAAGTACCGTTGAGCCTCACTGCGAGCTTGTGCAATCGCGTCCTCCAGCGAATCGAGATCGCGTACAATCCGCATGCCCTTGCCACCACCCCCCGCCGAAGGTTTGACGAGCAAAGGCGCGCCAACTGCTCGAGCTCGGCTTAAGAATGTTCCCGGATCGTCCTCTTCAACTGCGCTAGGTACGACCGGAAATCCGTTCCGCTGGACGAAGTTGCGAGCCCGAATCTTATCGCCCATCAGTGCTATGCTTTCGGGAGCTGGACCCACGAACGTGATGCCGGCCTTCATCACCTCGCGGGCGAACTCTACATTCTCCGATAAAAAGCCGTAACCAGGATGAAGAGCGCCGGCACGCGCTTTGTGGGTAGCAGCGATGATCTGGGCGATATCGAGATAAGCCGCAATGGGCGTACGCCCGCTAATGGCGATAGCGATGTCGGCCATGGAGACGGCGAGAGTGCCCGCATCGACCTCGTGGTATACGATAGCAGAGCGAAGGCCGAGCTTGCGTAAGGTCTTGATGATACGTACAGCAATCTCGCCCCTATTGGCGATCAAAACTGTATCAAAGGGCAATTGCTTCATTTTCCAGATCGTTCGTCAAAAACCAAGCCCACGATTAGCTCGCAAGCCCTTGGGGGGCTATCGCAGCGACGGAGGTCAGCCTGGGGAGCACTCACTTGGGAGTGTTGAACTTCTTCGGAGCTGACGGGGCCGAGAGACTCGGAGGTCTCCGGCTGATCGACTTCGAGCCGCTCTATCTGCAAGACGTCGTGTTGCGCAGCTCACTCCAACCACTGGTGGCCATCGATGACAGGCCGCTACGTCTGACCACCTGATGAAAGACTGAGACCAAGTACGCGCGCTCCTGTTCTGTGTCTTGTTCGCTTGGTGATGGGCGTCCTCGGCAGGCAGCACGATGATTGCTGAAAGATGTCTCTTCTCGCCATTGCTGATGCGCTACATGCGCAAGCTCCTGGTCGTTAAAGTGAGAAATCTGATAGGCGCGCCGAGAAGTACCTCGGCGATTGCTACTGGCGAAGTCCACTAGCTGAGGCATTTGACGAGACTCGCCAGCCGCCGAGGCATGAAACGAGAAGGGTGCACCGGGGCGCAATGGGAGCGCAAGATTGTGAGACATACCAATTCTCTTAGCCGGAAGCGGTTGAATGGCCAGACACGGCCGTCACCTGGTTAGAACCTTACAATCTGACGCCACGTGCGATTCAAGCTTTATGTCGCGACTCGCACATTTCACGAACGATTGTCTGAAAGACGGGCAGACAAGGCTCATCTTCATTGCCGCTGAGATGTCCAAGCGGTTCGTCAAGCGAACCGGCGATCCGAAAAGCTTGTTCGCCGCGCTTGACCCCTTGCTACGCCGCTTTACCGAATACCAAGCCATCTTTGTAAGTGATCGACAGACGATGACAAATGGGGCTGCATTGTGAAGCGCGACCTACGGGATCTTACGTAGGCCACGTGTCGCATTTTCTTGATATATCGAATGCATGTTCGTTTGCATGAAAGAAAAGAAAGCATTCTGCGATGCCAAACACTGGCGGCGCCGTGCGGAAGCGACGCGGTCGAAAGCGGCGTCCCTTGATAGCGAAAGATCCAGAGACAGGCTCATCAAGATCGCCGAGGAATACGAGAAGCTGGCCCGATTAGCGGAGGGGCGGCAGGCGAGTGATAATGAGCCAGAGTGTTGATCGCTAGTTCTGGCGCTTCATCGCCTTCGAGAAAAGTCGCAAGCGAGCTGCACGCATAGACTTGCTGGTCTGGCGAGGACGTCCATGTCCGCGCCGGCCTACGGCGCGATGGCAGCTCGGCGATCTAATGTGTTCAGATGAGCTACGGGGCTCGTGCGGCCATAGCGTTATGTTGGTATAGCAATGAGCTAATGATCACTTGCTGGTGGTAACGCGTCCGCCGGCATGACGAGCGTTCGTGCACGGAAGAGGCCCGATCCGTGCTGCCAGCGCTGCGCGTACCCTCATTATTGGCTAGCCACCCTGTCGCGCTGGACTGGGCCTGAGCCAAGCTTATGTCGGATTGCCCAACAGCCGGCGAACCTGGCATAGCGACGCGTTGGTCTGCGCTTGGACCGGGTAGGGCAAGTCGTAGCGATCTGCGGCCCGGGAACGCACTCAGTACGACTGGTAAGTGCGGCAAACGTATCCAAAGCCAGGCCGCTTGCGGCGCCTTTTCCATCATGATAGAGCCCCGGCAGACGAGCGAAGACAGACGAAGACCAGTGCCGCCAAGCATGATGGCCGCAAACATCGAAACATCTGAAGCGGTCCGCGACTGCGATGCTTAGGGACTCTACACGCGAACAGGGCCGTCGCCATCAAGGCCAGGTCTTGTGTTGCGTCATTCACGTCTCCTCTTTGCATTGCGAGTGAGACACAGGGCTTGCAATACTGTCCGCCAGCCATGACGAAATCCCAGCCGAGACCCCGTCTGAATAATGCTCCGGTTTACACAACACAGCGGTCGCTCACGTGAGCGAGCTTGTTGCATGATGTGAGCCGCACAATTGCTGCGGCTGGGGAATATGACTTCGGTCCGAAAAGCAGGACAAGTTTCTCGACCTTTCACATAAAAGGGTGCGGTGATTGCCGCATCGATGTTGCATGCCTCGCGACGATCGGTTCGGCTTCGGTGAGGCGTTGGAACTACTTTGAAAACGAAAAGAGAATCTCGACCGCACTATCGACGGACCGTTATCGCCGCCGTCGGTTTCCAAACACCGGCGGCTTGAATCAGAGACGATCCGTACAACGGAGGGAAAAAGGTACCTATGATCCCGATCCCGATCCAATTAGGTTTTCCGTTGCGATGGAGCGAACGTAGCTATACGAAGTGTGCGTCGGTGTTTAGCCATCGGCTCGCCGTCACGCCGAGCGAACGATCATGTTCACTAAGGCGTTTTTTTGAGGAGCGACTGAAGTGGCGATGGGAACTGTGAAGTGGTTCAATGCGATCAAAGGCTATGGATTCATCAAACCAGACGAAGGCGGTCCTGACGTGTTCGTGCACATCTCTGCGTTGAAGAAAGCAGGACTGACCGAGCTGCCAGAAGGGCGCAAGATCAGCTACGAACCAGTGACCGGCCGCCATGGCAAAACATCAGCCGAGAACTTGCGCACTGATTAAGCTCTGCTTTCGTGCGGCCTCGATGGTGACGCGCGGCATGGGTAGGGATTGCGCCTGCGCTACGGTAGCAAGTCGCGGCGAGGATATGAAAAGCGATCCGCATAATAGGCAGCGAGCGGGATCGTGATTGGCGCCGACGACTTGCAGACAATCCCTCTGAGCCGGGCGCCGGAAAACCGAGCCTGATCACGATCGGCGCGAAGAAGCAGCGCCCGTGCAAGCATGACGCTAGCGAGCTAAGCTTGGGACGCGTAACTCCCATTGCAAGCTCGAACAAGTGCTCCCGTTCGCAGACGATCGCTCGCTAAGCGAGGTGGTTCTCGGGCAAGGAAGTTACACTCACTGGCGCGCTGTCGTCACATTGGGGGAGGCTCGTGCCTCCCCAATTCGACGGCGCAATTGGGTGTTGGTACACGCGCTGACCACGCCCGCTTTCGCGATTATCGCGTCCGCGGCGAAGAACAGTTGAGAAACCCACCAGCCTGCCAGTAGGTCTCGTGGGAAAAGGAGCACAACTGAGCGCGGTGTATCGCCCGGACACCACCAGCTGCGGTTCGGCCGTTGGGGGCGCTGCGGTGCCGCCCACCATGAGGCGCGCAGCGGCGGCCGAAAACTGCGCTGGCGCAAAAGATCGATTGGGTGGGCCGCGTCAGCGGTTGGCACCTATAGACATTGCCAACCTGCGAAGAAGGCCATTCGTTGCGTGACGCATCGGCTCATCTCATATGGAAAGTGTTGCTCGTTGCACCATGGGTGTTGACATAGGTCAATATGGTCTGCCGCAAAGTATGCTAGAATGTAGGCTAAACGAAAGCGAGAGCGTAGGCCTTGTACAAACTCCTCGAGCAAATAGTTGCCGATTACATGACACTTCAGCCGAGGACGGTCAGGCGCGACACGACGATGCGCGAGCTCGGCGATCTCTTCAAGAAGGAAGACTTCAACGCTTATCCAGCCACGGATGACGGGCGGGTGCTCGGCATAGTCTCAAAGTTCGACTACCTATCCTGCTTTGTCTTCTCGGCCGCGCGCATGGTTCCGAGATACCCCGATCTGATGCAGCGTACGGTAGCCGATGTAATGACCTCAGAATTCATCTATGTTGCCCCGGACACCAAGCTCACGCGGGTACTTGAGCTGATGGTCAGCCATGATCTCAGGAGCATGCCGGTGCTCGAGGCGGATCAGCGGCTCGCCGGCATTATTTCCCGGGAAGATGTCTTGCACGCCGTCCAGGATTGCGCGCAAGCAGCGCAGTCCTGGTCAAAGGCATCTGAGCTCGGGGCTAGCTCACCTTCACCCGGTTTCGATTAGCAATTCAAGTTAAGGCATTCACTTAGCTCTCCTCTATAAGCTCAAGGCCGAAAGATGGCGTCCAAGTCGCAGTTTCTTAGCATCAGCTTCGCTAGTGATTTGGGTGTACAAGCACAGCTTCGGCCATCCAAAGTTATACCCGACGCCCGGCTTGCGTCTGCACGGGAGGTCGCAGCGGCGTGATACCGGCTTAGCGGAGGTGACCGAGTTCAAGATCGCAATCGTCTGAGACGAGCGCGAGCGGAAGCCCCGCCTTGGTGGCTGGCAGCACTGCGCATTAGCGAACACTCCGTCGCCGCTGGCGCCAATGTCAGGCTACTGACGCTCTCCTCTTGGCGCGAGGGAGTGCTGCTCCGTCTGCCATAGGACTAAAGGGCGCGCAAACGAGCATAATCTCTTCACATTCTACGTTCCTATTTGGTCGGTTCGATTCCAGCGCATGTCCGGAACTGCTTGCCATCCGCCAGCACGTGATCGTCAAGCCGCGTCGCAGAAATCATCTCATGCTTGGCGCGCATCGGTTTGAGAATTACCGCGTGCTCCTCCCGGACCGTTGAACTACCGGAGCTGGATGCGGAGATAAGACGCGCAAGCGCTATGCGACGCGAAGGCCTGATCAACGATAAAACCATTGCGGCTCATGCAGTAGATCGCTTCGTTGAAATAGCGCTTGTCGGCGTGCACTGTTCGCTATCGCTTTCCGCAGTTCCTTCGCGCCCGATGTGCAGCTTCGAAAGTTGGCCCATTCTCGAGCGAAAGCGACGCGTCATCTGTCGCAAAAGCGCCGATGTCCACGGCGCAACATCTCAACCAACCCTATGGAATGCTGTAGATCGCGCCACGCGGCACGGCGTTCATGAAAACCTTCGTCGAGCTGAGCCGCGGCTCTGGGATGGGATCCGCGCCTTTCGTGTGTCAAATTCCGTTGGGATACACTGAGAGCAATCCTTCCGAGACGCGGAATGGAACCACGGTCGCCGTACAGAGCTACTAATTCGCGCGCTCAAGTCTGAAACTTTGCTCGCATCTGCAGGTTACACGAATTGTAGACATGGATCGCTATGACATACTCGTTGGTTGAAAATTCCGCTAGCTGTGCTAACAGCGCCGCCTAACGAGGAGTAAGGAGCTAACAAGTTGAAACGTCCTACCAAAAAGAAACTAACGCGACGCGAGTGGACGCCCGCTGATCTGCGGGTTCTCAAGAAGCATTCAAAGGATCGAACACCGGTTTCGAGAATATCGAAGGAGATGAAGCGAACTGCCGGCTCACTTCGTCAAAAGGCACTCGTATTGGGCATCGGCCTGGGTCATCAGCGCTAACAAAGCTGAGGAGTTGCGCAGCGAGTAGGCTGCGTGGCCTTCCTCTTGTGCATATAATCTCGGCGGCGTCAGCTTAGTAGATCGCCTCGTTAGCGGCGGTCGCAAGACGTGCGCGGTGTCCTACCGCTCGAATGAAGCTGGCGCCTCGTAACTGCACGCTGCACCCGGTTGACGTTGTTGGTGTAGGCAGGGCGCGTTGAGCTCGTTCGTCAGGTCCTAGACGTGGAACGTGATGCGGGTCCGGTCAACGACGGGTAAATACGCCTTGGGAATGTCAATAAACGCGAACACATCGAACGTTGTGTATATCGCGGAGATCTTTTCGGCAAGGCAACAAATGAGACCGCCGCTCAACTCACGCGCATCGGGCTGACATTCCTTGGTACAGCCGCGCTTTGTCTTCTGGCCTTAATCAGTCCGGACAGTGCCCGTCTAGGCGGCAGCGAAAAGATAAAATTGCCTTGGCCGGCCAAGTGTCGTTCTTCGCGTTGATGTTACTTGGGGTCTTTGTTCTTTAGCTCGAGATAACCTCTTGAAGGAGCTTCTCACCGCGAAGACCATCAGCCGTCCGGAAAGGGATCTATTGGCTGCTGGCGATCTTTTTCGTTCGAGGGCGTGCTAAGAGGCGGTTCGTGCGATGCCTCATCAACAAGCGCGAATTGAGATCTGCTTCTGCATAGTCACTAATACTCCGGCTGGAAAGGTTCATGAGCTCACAGGCGTTAGGATGCGGATTGTTGTCGCGACATATTCAGCACGATTTGTCAGCCTGAATAGCGTGCTCTTAGTTCTTGCTTGCCGGCTGTGAATCGTTAGACGGGCAGCCGAAGCCAAACGTCGTGGCTGGACAACGTACCCGCCGGAGTTGCTACCTCCATATCGACGACGCGCAATGACCCCGGCTGGTCATCATACAGGTAGCGAAGGTGCCAGATCGGACCGAGTTCCGGTATAATGGCGAGGTCATCTAACGCAGTCGCGATGTATCGAACGGCATCGCGATGCGCTATCGGCGCGGAGAACATCGTGTCCATCAGCGTGGCAAGGCTCATACCCTCCACGAGCATGGTTCGCGCGACTCCGTCTCCATGTACGTGCCTAAGGGCCGATACGACGGCCGCGATCGCGTCAGGATACTTGAGAGGCACGGTAGATTCGGTGTGTCCGCGGTCGGTGATTGCTTGTGTTTCGCAGGGCGACCGACGTGCACTATAGCACCTCGGCACGAACCTGAGCCACGCCGCGATCCATAATCCGCAAGCTGCCCGCGGCGGCTAGCGAGATATCGAGGAGGCGGCCATGGACCCATGGTCCGCGGTCGGTGATACGAACCACCACCGACTTATTCCTGTCAAGATCAATGACGCGGATTTTCGTCCCGAACGGCAGATGGCGGTGCACCTCGGTCAGCAGATTCCGATCAAACGATGGACCGCTCGCTGTCTTGCGTTTGGGATGCGAATACTATGAGGTCTTTCCGGAAAAGACTCTATTGAATACGGAGTGCCTGTACGATCATTCAAGGGCCTTGTTCGTTCGGAGCTTGGGCTTGCGGCTCATCCTTTTTGTCTCATCAAGTCCTTCAGGAGCGGGCTCGCGTGAGCCTTTGGGATGATGGACCATCTGTCATTGAACGTTTGCCCGACAGCAGAAGTCGCGTGAAGCCCGGTCCAAGCGGTAAGGCCTTTGCGCTGTTAGATCATTCGGCGGCGTTCAGACCCTGCTCCGTGGACTCATAGCGCTGCCCGTGCTTTACCAGCCAACCACCTTCAACCATATTCTGCGCCAATCGTAACGAACATGCCGGTTGGCTGCCGCCTGGTGATATACGCCATCTCGGCGCTCGGCCAGAAAGCCGTTAGACGCGCACGAACCGCAGCGTCTTAAGCATGCGGGGGAATGAGGATGATGGAGTTCGCCATTATTCCCCGAGCGCGCGCCCTCAGAACGTTCCGGAGCTCAGCCTGGGCGACGAGAACGGAGCGACCTTAAATGCCACGCCGCTCGTGCCCGCGTGGCGGGTGACAGGACGATGAGGTGCAGTACGAAGCGAAGAAGACGCGCCGATTGGCCTTGAAGAAACCGGCTGGGCAGCAGCCGTAAGAAAGGCTGACCGGCGGGGCGTCCATTATTCTTAGGAACGAGCGTCTCCGCAGCCAGTTTAAAATTCAGTCTTGCGTGCCCATACTTTCGCAAGGCATGTTGCCAACGAGGCCCCAGTTCCCCCGGCTGGGGTCTTCGTTTTGCGTCCGATTCACAAAGTTGAATGCGCAAGGGATGTTTTTTTGCAGGGGAAACGGCGTTTGCCGAGCAGACAGCGGCAGACCACTCGGTCCCAGCTCGCTTTCGATCCGAAAACCCTAAAGCCTGGGCCGGTGTGGTCTACGCCCGGGGCAAGTCTTTTCCTTCCAGCAGCCGCACATCAGTACATAGGTCCCGCTTTCATGGAGATCACCTGTTCTTCGGCAGATGTATGGATCGAACTGATCGACCTCACTCTCTAGCGGCGTGCCTTAAGCCCGAGCGCGCAGAAAGAACGACCCCAGGCCTGGATCAAGGACCCAGGGCTGGGGCCGCTCCGGCTATGGACTGCATAGCCTTGCGCCTAAGCACATGTTGATCAATGTCATTCGGGAGCAGGGGTTGCGGAGCAGATGTGAAAATAGATGAACTTCCAAAGAAACTTTCGGCCGGTGAGCTAGCTTAGGTTAATTGTTGAGAAAGCTAACGGCTTGTGCTCCGCTTTTCCCCGCTCCCGCAGCCCGCACACCATCAATTCCGCACCTGCGGTCACTAGCGGTCGACTGAGCCGAGTGGAAAGCTCACTCCGATAACCTGTTAGCATTTACAAGTGCGCCGATTGCCAGAAGCTCACCTGGGACGATTGACCCCACCCCGAATAGAAATTAGCAGGGAACACTTGGACTGAAGGTCCATTAATTGCGTGAACGATTCAATCGGGGAGCGGCCATGGGTATCGAGCGGATGCACACGCCCAGATATTGGCAAATGCGCGCTGAAGAGTTTCGCACGAAGGCCGACAACGCCGAGCATAGTCAGATCCGAGAAACATTGCGCAAGGCTGCCCAAAGTTACGATGAACTAGCCAAGCGCGCCGAGCAAATTCGAACCGTGCAGGACGCCGCCGAGTAAGGCCTTAGTTGGCGCCATGCCCTAGATCTAACTCAAACGACCGCCGCATGAAACCCCGGGGTTGGACAGTCGAACGCTGCAGCCATGCTTCCTTCCTAGGGCACGGACCAGGTGACGAGACCATGACCGAGGGACAGAATGTTCTGCGGGTTAGGGGAGGCCGGCCCCACCCATCTTACGATCCTCGAAATTACTCCGGCTCCGGCGTGCGCTTCAAATAACAGATTAACGCCATTGCAGGGAATGAAATCAGCTATGGCGCAGACCGACCTTCTGCACTTGCCGTTTCGCTAAGCAAGACACACGAATAGAAGCAGCCGGGACAAGTGCAAGAGCCCCGTTCCAGAATTGATCGGCACGATTCCGTTGCCTGCAGCAACTGGGCGCTTCGGATGATGTTGCCGGGTGACGAGGCCTGCGGGACGAGAAAACAGTAGCCTCTCGTTCGCTTTCGGCCCAGAACTACTCCGCCACGCCGCCGCGATCGCAGATATCCACTTGAGCAATGACTAGAAGCCACATCCTATCAGGCGGATACGCCGTCCCGGGCCGATGAAAGTCTCGCGGGCGTCTTTGCGAAGTTAGGAACGAGCTCTGGGCTTCCTATTCCTTTTAGACGCAATCGGGAGCCTCATCATGGCGACGCAAATCGTGATGGATCACAGCGGCGACAGCAGGCACTTCTAACCAGGATCACCTCTTTCGATCCGACCGCCGAAGAGACGTTGTTCTTCCCTCGGCTGGTCGGCGGGTGATCACCAAGTGAAGAGAAAGATTGGTCACGTCGGCCGGTGGCCCATTCGAAGCGTGGCGGCTGGTAGGCTGTATCAGGCAGCTAAGGACGAGAGAACGATTCAGGCTCGTGCGCTACGAGATCTGCGTACTTGGCTTTCGCCCCAGCAAGGTTCGAGTTTGATACGAAGGGGTACTTCGACGTCCTAGGATGCGATACCGGGAAGCGGTACCTCATCCGGCAGGGAACGTCCGCTAACGTCAACGAGATCGAAGAGTATGGGCGGCGCGGAATCGGGTGGTGCTTCGTCCTGCTGGGGGCTTGGCCCAGGGTGACGCTCGCCCAGAAAATAGCTCTGAAAACGGACGTGGAGCGCGCCTTGAATATCGCCGACGCAAGCCATCCGGACCAATCATACTCCAGGGTTCGTGAGCGAAGTCAATGACATGGCGTGGAGCCCCACAGTGAGCCGTGCCGACTTGGGTCAGGCGAAAGGCGTGGTTCCGAGGCGGGTACTGAATTCCATTGTGGAAGGCCGACGGCCCAGCCACTCCAGCTGTCAGATCAGGCCTGAATTGTCCTGGAGCGGCTGCCAGGCGAGGGGCACCTTTTCTCCGGCCGCGAGTCCAGCCTCGGGGAAGGCACCGCCGGGGGGCGCTGGGCCGGCATTCTCCCAAAGGACAAGGCCGCGTATGTCCCCCGCGGCCCCGTCCCAAAGGACACCTTGGGCCTGATGGTCACCGAATTCTGTAATGACGTCGGGTTGCGGGTTTTCTCCAATGGGCTACGATGCAACCTACTTTAGAATTTTGTATTTGGACCTACCCATTGGCAACAAGCATTGAATCGATCGTTTCGGCTTATGTTCGTCTGAAGAACCGGCAAGCCTTGGAAAATATGCGAGACCTTCGGCGCCACTTGCTCGAGCAGCTACGGTCCACATCAGGCATTAATCCAACTGACTCTCGGGATGCTTTACTTGATGATCTCCGAGTGATCGAGGAGGGATTGGAGCAGCTCCAGCTGAGGCACTAACGGGCGGCCCGCCAGTTCACGGTGGCGAGCCTGTGTTTCGGTTTCGCGGGATGTTCTTACGCACCATTGGGCACCTGGCCTGCTCTGCTGATCCAATTTACTTTTTAGTGTAGGCACGTCCACCAACTCTCTCGTGGAGGCGCATGTCGCCCGAAGTAACCCGGCACATTGCAGAGCAAGAGCAGAGGGTCGCGAATTTTGTCCGCAATGGCTATGATACGACCCAGGCCCAAGAGCTGCTCGATAACTTCTACGAATCTCATATGCAGCACATCGCAGACCGTGACCGAATCCTCGGAGAGCTGGGGCAGTAAGGCCGCTTCAGCAGGCAGCTCCGGCGCTGATCTGTTCCGACCTTTAGCGGCCTAGTTCGAATTTGAGGGACCTGTTTTGCGGAGGCATAAACGGGCATGCGCGATTCTTACCAATCTTGTCAGTGCGGCGCGGTCTACATCTGAACCGAGGCAATGGCCTCGTCGGCAGATCGCCAGGAAGGGGACCACGGCAGAGGGAATGCCAGTCAGACGCTTTTTGGCCGGCAAGAGGCTTGAGTCAGATCGAGGGGGCGGGCCAAGAGTGGAATTTCAGTCATCGGTTGTCGAAATTTGTTCGTCCTGCCGCGGGATGATTGTGGTGACCAAAGCCACAAGTGAATGGGAGCACTCCCTCGTACAGAAGCCCTGGCGCCCAAGTCCCCTTCACAGGGACCGATCCATTCTCTGTTCTACGCTTTCCTGATCGTTTGAGCGAGGACGTGCCCAATCATGCGATGCAGGAGAGTGGATACTTTATGCGAATGTAAGTCTCTGCAAATGATGATTGGTCTGCTCGTATGAGCTCCACCACAGCTGAAAAGCGTCGATGCCAGATCGAGCGCAACCTGAAATTACACCTGATACACCTCTTCGCCTTGCTGATGCCGTGAAGAGAGCGTTTCCTCTAGGAGGAATGACTGTCGCGGGATTGCGCCGTGAGCGTGATCGTAGCCGGTTGATCATCGAGAAGATTGCCGGCAAGGAATTTACAACGCTGGCGTATATCGAACGGATGCGAGAGCTATGCCGCGAAGAAGCAAGGGCGCCAGACTCCAGCTCAAGGCCACCCGCCGCGATAAAAACGGAAAGGTCACTCACCAAGCAACATGGATCATCAGAGACAACGGACGGGATGTCAGCACAGGCTGCGCTCCAGATGAGATTGCGGTCGCAGAAGAAAGACTAAGGGACTACATAACCTCCAAGCACACCCCGAAGCGACGAGTTCGGCACATAGACGATATCGCAATTGCAGATGTCCTCTCGATTTATTTGGATGCGCAACTAGACAAGCTTCGCAGTCGCTTCAATGTCCACTTCGAAAACGAAGATACCATCCCCGACGTCCGTAAGCTCAAGAAGCGAATCGAACGATTGAATGATTGGTGGGGCGCAAAAATGCTTGGCGAGGTCAATGGTGAAGCATGTCGCTCCTACACCAAAAAACGTCGCCAAAGGGGCGGTGCTCGCCGAGACCTTGAAGATCTCCGTGCCGCCATCGGTCACCATGCAGACGAAGGGTATCATCGGGAAATCGTGAAGGTCTCTCTGCCTGAGAAGGGTGAGCCGAGAGACAAGTGGTTGACGCGCAGCGATGCGGCCAAACTGATCTGGACCTGCTGGCGCTATCGCGAAATGCAGAAGGGCTCGCGTCAGCCGTTGAATGATATAAAGGTCCCAACGAGCAAACGCCCACTCCGACATCTTGCTCGCTTCATCTTATTGGGAATTTACAGCGGCACCCGTGCGGGGGCTATCGCAACCGCATCTCCTATCCCAGCGCTTGGTCGCTCATACGTGGATCTGGAGCGAGGTCGCTATTACCGTCTGAAGCAGGGCGCCGCGAAAACCAACAAGCGACAGCCGACTGTGCCGATCCCGGTGCGCTTGCTTGCTCACCTGCGGCGCTGGCATCGGATTGATCCAGAGGCAAAGCACTTTGTCGAGTACAATTCAAAGCCTGTGAACTCGGTAAAAACGGCATTCAGGACTGCCGTTAGGCTTGCCGGAATTGGTCCAGGAATCTCACCTCACACTTTGCGGCACACCGCAGCGACTTGGCTCATGCAGAGAGGTGCGGATCCTTGGCAGGTCGCAGGTTATCTCGGAATGTCGCTCGAGGTGCTACTCAACACGTACGGCCATCACCATCCCGACTATTTGTCCGATGCGGTTGAGAAAATAGCCAAGCGCGGACCAGCCGGCGAACGAAAGGAGCACGTTTCTGGTGCGGTTTCTGGTGCGGTGATCCCGATGAAGCGAAACGACTCCTCGTAAGTCTTTGATTTCATTGGTGGGCCCGGCAGGACTCGAACCTGCAACCAGACCGTTATGAGCGGCCGGCTCTAACCATTGAGCTACAGGCCCCGCCGCGAGGCGGCCGCGTGCTAAGCGCGGCCGGCAACGGTGCGCGGTTCGTTTACAGGGCCGGAGGCGGGGGTGCAATGCTGGCTCTGGGCGGATAGGAACGCCGGCACGGCCTCATGGGTCGTTTTCGAATACCCGAAATTTGCCAATGATGCCTGTATAACCCTGTTTTGCCCGACGGAGCAAGCCGCCTTTTCGGGAGGTTTTTCAGTGTGGGTGGTAACCCATTGAAATCACTGGACCCGTCTACTGTGCATGGGGTTGTTTTCGCAGTTTTGTTTTGAGAGGGCCTGTTGGCCCCCTCGAACATGGTGCGGCTGCGCTCGGCGGCACGGCCGCCGCCTAGTCCACCGAGACCCCGGCGAACTCGACCACCTTGCGCCACTTCGCGGTCTCGTTCGCGACCAGCTTGCCGAACTCGGCCGGCGTCATCGGCTTGGGGATGCCGCCGGTCTCGGCGAGCTTCGCCACCAGCTTCGGGTCCTTCAGTGCTTCGCCGACGGCCTTGTTGAGGATCTCGATCACCTCGGGCGGGGTGCCCTTCGGCGCGGAGATGCCGTAGAAGCCGACCGATTCGAAGCCCGGCACGGTCTCGGCGATTGAGGGCACGTCGGGCACGCTCGGCCAGCGCTGCGGCGAGGTCACCCCGAGCGCGCGGACGTTGCCGCCCTTCACCTGCTCCATTGCCGAGGGCAGATTGTCGAAGATCAGCTGCACCTTGTTGGAGATGATGTCGGGGAAGGCGACGGCCGAGCCGCGATAGGGCACGTGCACCATGTCGCACTTCGTCATCGCCTTGAACAGCTCGGCCGACATGTGCACCGAGGTGCCGTTGCCGGAGGAGGCATAGGTGATCTTGCCGGGATTGGCCTTGCAATAATCGATGAACTCCTGAACCGTCTTCGGCGGAAACGCGTTGGAGACGACCAGCATGTTGGTGAGCTGCATGATGCTGGCCACCGGGGTGGTGTCGCGCAAAGAGTCGAACGGCAGCTTCTTGTAGAGCGAGGTCGAGATCGCGTTGTTCGGCGCGACGAACAGCAGCGTGTAGCCGTCCGGCGGGGCGTTGATCGCAGCGGCGGCGGCGATGTTGCCGCCGGAGCCGGTGCGGTTCTCGACGATGAATTGCTGGCCGAGCCGCTCCGACAGCCACTGCGCCATGATCCGCGCCACGATGTCGACCGGGCCGCCGGGGGAAAAGCCGATCAGCCAGTGTACGGGACGATCGGGATAGGCTGCGGCGGCGGGAGGGGTGGCGCTGAAAAGACCCAACAGCACTGCGAGCCCGAAAACACCGTGACGCAAAATTCGCAACATGACACCTCCCATTGTTCTATTGTCGTTGCGCGGCATGCTTTCATAAAAACCGGCGGCTGCCTACATCGCCGCAAGTCGGTGTTGACGCAGACCCGTCAGGGACGACCATGAGATTCGCGATGATCCTTCTCGGTGCGGCGCTGCTCGCCAGCCCCGCCACCGCCCAGACCGGAGGCACGGCCATTCCGACCGCGACGATCAGCTCGACGCTCAGTCTGGGAACCGCGACGCCCGGCGGCGGCTTCCCGCTCTATGGCAACGCCTTCGCGGAGCTGATGAACGCGGCCGATCCGCAAATCATCATCGCCCCGCGCAACACCAAAGGCAGCAACGAGAACATCCCGCTCTTGGAGAAGGGCGAGCTCGATCTCGCGCTGGTCGCGGGCGAGCCGGCCTACGAGGCCTTCGCCGGCATCGGCCGGGCGAAGGTAGCGTTGAAGATCCTCACGGCGATCTATTCCAACCCCGGCATGTTCGTGGTGCGCGCCGACAGCCCGTACACGACCATCCGCGATCTCGTCGGTCAGCCCGTCGCGTTCGGCGCCAGGGGCTCGGGCCTGCCGATCCTGGCTCGCTATGTGCTCGATGGTCTCGGCCTCAAGCAGGACGAGGACTTCAAGGCTGTTTATCTCGACCGCGCCAGCGACGGCCCCGCGATGGTCGAGGACGGCCGCGTCGCTGCGCTCTGGGGCGCCGGCATCGGCTGGCCCGGCTTTGCCGCGGTCGCCGCGAGCGCGTCGGGCGCGCGCTTCATCGCGCCAGTAGCGGACGAGATCGCCCGCATCCGCGCCAAGCATGCGTTCCTGAAGCCGCTGACCGTGCCGGCCGGCTCCTACCCGAAGCAGACCGAGCCGATCGCCTCGCTCGGTTCCTGGAGCTTCATCCTCACGCGCGAGGATCTGCCTGACGACGTCGCCTACCGTCTCGCCAAGACGCTGCACGGCGTCGAGGCGACGTTCTGCAGGAAGCTCGCGCAGGCCTGCGAGACCACCGCCACGAACACCGTCGCGGCGGCGCCGAGGCCGGAGCTGCTTCATCCGGGCGTCGCTAAGTACTTCCGTGAGATTGGCGTGATGAAATAGCTCTCTTACTTCCCTTCTCCCCTTGTTGTGGGAGAAGGTGGCGCGAAGCGCCGGATGAGGGGTTCTCTCCATTCGCAACGCTGTCCGTGAGGAGAGAACCCCTCACCCGGCTTCGCTTCGCGAATCCACCCTCTCCCACAAGGGGGAGAGGGTGCACCGTCATCGCGGCCTCATACTCGCCAATCTCACTTCTTCACCAGCGGACAGGCCGGGTCCGGCGGGCCGAACGCCTTGTCGCCGGAAATCGTCGTGAGGATCTTGTAATAGTCCCAGGGATACTTGCTCTCCTCGGGCGTCTTCACCTGCACCAGCCAGAGATCGTGCACCATCAGATTGTCCTCGCGAAGCTTGCCGTTGCGGGCGAAGAAATCCTCGATCGGCTTCTCGCGCATCTTGGCCGCCACCTTCAGCGGATCGTCGGTGCCGGTCTCCTTGATGGCGTTGAGATAGTGCAACACGCTGGAATAGACGCCGGCCTGCCACATCGACGGCATCTTGTTCATCTTGGCGAAATAGCGCTTCGACCATTCGCGCGTCTTGTCGTCCATGTCCCAGTAGAACGAGGTGGTCAGCAGCAGGCCTTGCGCTGCCTGCAGGCCGATGCCGTGGATGTCGGTGATCAGCGCGAGCAGCGCCGCCATCTGCTGGCCGCCCTTGAACACGCCGAACTCGGCGCCGGTCTTGATCTCGTTCATGTTGTTGGGGGGACCGGCGGCGATGCCGATGATCTTGGCCTTGGAGGCCTGCGCCTGCAGCACGAAGGAGGAGAGATCGGGCGTCGCCAGCGGCGGCCGCACCGAGCCCAGCACCTTGCCGCCATTGGCGGTGACGACGGCGGAAGCATCGCGCTCCAGCGAATGGCCGAAGGCGTAATCGTCGGTGATGAAGAACCAGCTGTCGCCGCCGCGCTTGACCACCGCATCCGCAGTGCCGACCGCGAGCGCGCGGGTGTCGAACACCCATTGGATGGCGTAAGGCGAGCAGAACTTGCCGTGGAAGTCCGCGGTGCCGGTGGAGTGGGTGATGAACAGCCGCTTCTTCTCGTTGGCGATGGTCTGCACCGCGAGCCCGACCGCCGAGACCGGCACGTCCACGATCAGATCGACCTGCTCGACGTCGAACCAGCGCCGCGCCAGCGAGGCGCCGATGTCCGCCTTGAGCTGGTGGTCGCCGATCACGACGCTGATCGGCTTGCCGAGCACCTTGCCGCCGAAATCGTCGATCGCCATCTGCGCCGCGGTCACCGAGCCCTGGCCGGTCGGCGCCGAGGCCGGGCCGTTCATGTCGGTGAGCACGCCGATCTTGACGACGTCGTCGGAAACCTGCGCCGACGCCGCGCCGGACAGCAGGGTCGCCAGCAAGGCGGCCGCGACCGGCACTCCAAATCTGATTGGGTTCACGCTCGTCCTCCCTGATCCGGCTCGTTGGCCGGTGTTGCTTGTCCGGGTATGGCCCGGTCGAATTGGTTTCTTTTGCAACTATTAGGGGGCTGGCGTCAATGTCAGGCTGCGAAGCGGATTTGTCCTGCGGGAGAGGGATCGTAGCCGGTCAGCTCCTCCGCGCGCTGTCGCAGCCGCCGCTCGTTCAGGAAGCGGAGCAAGGCCTGCATGGCGGGGCGGAAATAGCTGCGCTGCCGCATCGCGAGGTCGAAATTCTCCCAGACCAGCGGCACGAAATCGAGACCGGCCGAGCGCGCCGCGGCGCGCGTCGCGATGCCGCAATCGGCCTGGCCGGCGCGAACCAGCTCGGCCAGATCCGGGCCGGTCAGCGCCGGCGTCTCGATCCGGCGCAAGTCCCGCATCGAGGCGCCGGCGCGCTTGAGCAGCACGTCGAGCAGCATCTGCGCGCCCGTGCCCTGTTGCCGCATCGCCATCCGGGCCCCGGCTGCGAGCACGTCGGGCAGGCTGTGCAGGTGCTTGGGATTGTCGTGTGGCAGCAGGAGACCTTCTTCGCGGCGGACGAACGCGACCAGCACCGCATCATGCAGGTCCGGCGTGGTGCGCAGGGCTTCGACACTGGCATCGCTGGCGAAATTGTCGCCGGCGTCGAGCGCGTGGAAGTGCACCGCCGCAGCCATCACCTCATTGCGCTGCAAGCGCTCGAGCCCGCGCGCGCTGCCCTCGCTCATCGATCCGAGCCCGGAGCCGGACTCGCGCAGGCTCCAATCGAGCAATTCGTCGTGGCTGCCGCCGACGACCGGCGGCGGCTCGGCGATCAACATGCCGGCCGGGCGCGCGAGGCCCGACAGGACCCAGAGGTCGAGCTCGTGCCGTGGGAACAGCCATTTCCCCGTCACCTTGCTGCAGGGGATCGCACCGGTGGTGACGAGTTCGTAAAGCTTGCGTTCGCCGAGCCGAAGGTAGTCGGCGGCTTCGCTGGTGGTCAGGAATTCCATCCTGCATTCCTATGCAAATTCTTGCTTCTTTTTGACGTCCGACGCAGGTGGAATTCTGCATTTCAGATTTTTGTCGCGGGGAACCATGCCCGATCATCTCGCTGCTTTGCAACACATCCGCACGCGCGATTTCTGCTTTGGTGAACGATCCTCAGGAGATCGCGCGCGGTGCGCCTCGATGCAGTTGCCGAAATTTCCCGGCCGGCAGCGCAAAAGCGCGTCACGAGTGCGGCGCAATCGATCATCATCATGACGGCGTCATAACCGAGGGAACCCGATCATGGGCCGCCTGTCCGTTGCACTTGCGCTTCTCTGCGGCCTTACCGCAGGCTTTGCGGCGTCGGCCGCGGAGGACCGCAGCATCGTCCTCGCTTCGACGACGGCGACGCAGGAATCCGGGCTGCTCGACTATCTGCTGTCGATCTTCCGCGACAAGACCGGCATCGACGTCACCGTGATCGCGCGGCGTGCCGACGAAGTGCTCGATGGGGCGCGGCGGGGCGAGGTCGACGTCGTGCTGATGCACGCGCGGCCTCAGGAGGAGAAGTTCGTCGCCGACGGCTTTGGCGTGAAGCGCTACGATGTGATGTACAGCGACTATGTGCTGATCGGGCCGAAGAGCGATCCCGCGGGCGTGAAGGGCAAGGACATCGCGACGGCGCTGAAGGCGATCGAAGCCAAGGGCGCGCCGTTCGTGACGCGCGGCGATCGATCGGGCACTCATGCCGCGGAGCTCGCGCTTTGGATCGTCGCCGGCATCGACATTGCCCGCGCCAAGGGCGCCTGGTATCGCGAGGCCGGGCCCGGCATGGCCGCGTCGCTCGAGACCGCGCGCGCCGCCAATGCCTATGTGCTGGCGGATCGCGGCAGCTGGATCGCCTTCGTCGATCGCGGCGATCTCGACATCGTCGTCGAAGGCGACCGGCGGCTGCTCAACCAATATGGCGTGATGCTGGTGAACCCTGCGAAGTTCCCGAACGTGAAGAAGGACCTCGCGCAGACTTTCGTCGACTGGCTGACGTCGCCGGAGGGGCAGGCGGCGATCGCCGGCTACAAGGTGGACGGGCAGCAGCTGTTCTTTCCCAATTCGGACAGGTCGGGCGGCTGAGGCCGGCACCGCCGGCGGTTGCCAAACCGGACGATGCATGGTCCTCATGGCGCATGACCCAGCGCCTGCCGCCCTCGCTCACGCCGCTCGACACCGCGCTCGCCGCGCTGCTGCGGGGCGTTGATCCCGTCGCGCCGATGGAGGTGCCGCTGGCGGACGCAATCGGCTGCATCGCTGCGGGTGCGCCGCTGCTTGCCGGCTATCCTTCGCGGGACGTTGCGGCCGTAGATGGTTGGGCGCTATCTGCCAACGATCTCGTCGGGGCGTCCGCTTACTCGCCTGTGCCGCTGGCAATGGCTCCTGTATGGGTCGAGGCGGGCGAGGCGATGCCGGCGGGATGCGACTGCGTGCTCGATGTCGACGCTGTGGAGACGTCGGGGCCGCTTGCCCAGGTGCTCGCAGAGGGCGCGCCGGGGCAGGGTGTCAGGCGCGCAGGCAGCGACATCGCCGCGCGCAGGGCCGTGGGGGACGCCGGCCATCCCATCCGTGCGGCGGACCTGTTGCTGGCGCGTGTGGCGGGCGTGGAGAAAATCGCTGTAAGGCGGCCGCGGCTGCGCATCGTCAATGTGCCGGGTGGGACGGTCACGGCGCAGACGATTGCCGAGATCGCGCACAGAGCGGGACTGGATGTGGAAACGCGTCCAGCGCGTGCGCGCGATGCAGCGTCGATTGCCGATGCGCTCGATGCGTCCTCCTGCGATGTTCTGCTGATCATCGGCGGCAGCGGCGTCGGCCGCCAGGACGCCGCCATCGCCGCCCTGGCCCGGCGCGGCGAGGTGATGGCGCACGGCCTTGCGCTGCAGCCGGGACGCACCGCTGCGGTCGGACGGCTGGGACGGGTTCCCGTCGTCGCCTTGCCCGGCCCACCCGATCATGCGCTTGCAGCTTGGCTTGCACTGGTGCTGCCGCTCGTCGATCGTTTGTCGGCGCGTCGGCCGCGTCGAAAAGTGTCGCTGCCGCTTGCGCGAAAAATCGCCTCCAGCGTCGGCATCACGGAGATCGCTCTGCTGGCTGAGGAACATCGTGCCTGGATGCCGCTTGCCGTGGGCGAATGGCCGCTTCAGGCCATCGCCCGTGCGGACGCATGGCTGCTCATTTCCGCCAGCGACGAGGGATTTGCGGCAGGTACGCCGATCGATGCGTATCTGATGCGGGCGTGATAAGGGTTCTGGCATGACGATGATCCCGAAATCACCGGACCGCAGCGCGCTCGAGCAGGAGCAGTTCCTCAAGATCCTGTCGCGCGAAGAGGCCTTGGCGCGCTTCGAGGCGGCCTTGTTCCCGCGCGCGCTTCGAACTGAAACGCGCAAGCTCGCAGCCGCGCTGGGCGCTGCCCTCGCCGAAGATATCACGGCGCCGATCGACGTGCCGCCGTTCGACCGCTCCAATGTCGACGGCTTTGCCGTGCGTTCCGCCGACCTTGCGGCGGCCGGGGAGGGCGCGCCCGTGCGCCTCGCGCTGAATGGCGAGACCGTTCATTGCGGGACCGCGCCGGCGCTGCAGGTGGCGGCCGGAACCGCAACGGCGATCGCCACCGGCGGTCCGTTGCCGCGCGGCGCCGATGCCGTGGTCATGGTCGAGCACACCCAGCCGGCCGGCCAGGATGCGATCGATGTCCGTCGCGCCGTCTCGCCGGGGCAATTCGTCTCGTATGCCGGGTCCGACATCGCGCGGGGCGAGGCGCTGCTGCGCGCCGGCACCATCATCGGCTCGCGCGAGATCGGCATGCTGGCGGCTTGCGGCATCGCCGAGGTGAGTGTCGCGCGCAGGCCGCGGGTTGCCGTGATCTCCACCGGCGATGAGCTGGTTCAGCCCGGCGAGGTGCTCGCGCCCGCCGGGATCTACGATACCAATGGCGCCATCGTCGCGGCCGCGGTCGACGAAAACGGTGGCGAGGCCGTCTTCCTCGGCGCCGTGCCGGACGACGAAGCCAGGCTCGAAGCCGCCATGCGCAACGCGCTTGCGGAAGCCGACATGCTGGTGCTCTCGGGCGGCACGTCGAAAGGTGCGGGCGATCTCTCTCATCGCATCATCAGCCGACTCGGCGCACCCGGCATCATCGCCCATGGCGTCGCGCTCAAGCCCGGCAAGCCGTTGTGCCTTGCGGTGTGCGACGGCAAGCCCGTCGTGATCCTGCCGGGCTTTCCGACCTCGGCGATGTTCACCTTCCACGACATGATCGTGCCGGTGCTGCGCCGGATGGCCGGACTGCCGCCGCGCTCCGATGCCAAGGTGAACGCAACGGTGCCGGTGCGCATCGCCTCCGAGCTCGGCCGCACCGAATTCGTCATGGTCTCGCTGGTTGAGGGCAGGGAGGGCCTCATCGCCTATCCCTCCGGCAAGGGGTCTGGTGCGATCACGTCCTTTGCTCAGGCAGACGGCTTTCTGCGCATCGATGCACTTGCCGACCAGATGCCGGCCGGCACCGAAACCGAGGTGACGCTGTTCACGCCGCATGTGCGCGTGCCGGATCTCGTCATCGTCGGCAGCCATTGCACCGGCCTTGATCTCGTCACCGCACAGCTCGCGCATGCTGGTCTCACCGTGCGCTCGATCGCGGTCGGCAGCCTCGGCGGGCTTGCAGCAGCCAAACGTGGCGAATGCGATCTCGCGCCGATCCATCTGTTCGACGATCGCAGCGAGAGCTACAACACGCCCTATCTCGTCGAGGGACTCGAGCTGGTCGCCGGCTGGCGGCGGATGCAGGGCATTGTCTTCCGCAAGGGCGACAAACGTTTCGAGGGCCTGAGCGCAAAGGATGCTGTTGCCGCAGCGCTCGCCGATCCCGCCTGCATCATGGTCAACCGCAACCAGGGCGCCGGCACGCGCATCCTGATCGACCGGCTGCTCGGCGGTGCGCGTCCGGAAGGCTACTGGAACCAGCCGCGTTCGCACAATGCGGTGGCGGCGGCCGTCGCGCAGCACCGGGCCGATTGGGGCGTGACCATTGCGCCGGTCGCCCATGCGGCCGGCCTCGATTTCATTCCGCTCGCCGAAGAGCACTACGATTTCGCGCTGGTGACCGCGCGCAAGGACCGGCCGGCGGTGCGGGCTTTTCTCGATGCGCTCGGCTCGAACGCAGCGCGCGCCGCACTCGAGCGCGCGGGTTTCCGGCCAGCGTAGATATCAGCTGGATCTACGGTTGCGACGCCTGGTCGGTGGCGCCGGCGGCCTGAGCGGCCTGCTCTCGCTTGCGCTCCCGTTCCTCGGCCTCGGCCAGCGCACGCCGTGCGGCGGCCGGCAATGGCTTGGGGTCGGGCGGCACCTCGACGATGTCAGGCTTGCTCAGCTGCCTCGTGCGATCGATCGTCTCGGAGAGTTCGAAGACGAAGTCGACGAATTCGAAGATCGTATTCAAGAGAGGGGCGGCCATGGCTTCGTCCGGGGAATGTCCAGACCTGTGGTCGCTCCCGTTCCAGGTCCGGTTCAAGACGTCATGAACTTGGGGGGGCGCCGCAGCGACCAAGGAACATGAGCCAGGTCATGACCGCATCGACGCCCCTCAATTTCCGCAAAATCGCTGCTCTCGTCGCGGCGGCCGGCACGCTGTTCTGGCTCTACACCTTCCATTACATCGCGAATGTCCCGCCCGGAGACGGCAGCGGCTTTCAATGGCTCGCGGTGTTTCCGCTGGGCATGGTTTTCGGGGCGTTCTTCCTGCCGGCCTGGGTGCTGGTTGCGATCGGCCGTTTGCCGCGCTTCACCACTGCCGTCGGCATTTGCGGCCTGATCGCCTTCGCGATCATCTGGGCGCAGCTCCTCAACGAGTTTCCGAAATCATAGAGTCGCTAGGATGCCTCATCCAGCGCCGCCAGCCGCTCGGCCTCGGCAATGTCCTCGACCGTGTTGGCATTGAAGAACGGATCGAGCGGCTCGTTCGGCCAGGTCACCGTTGCGAGCGGATAGCGCGCGGTCCAGCGGTCGATCTTGCGGAGGTCTTCGTCCACGAGCGCGTGGCGCAGCTCATCGCGCAAGGCGACTCGCCACAGGCCGATCACCGGATGCGACTGCTCGCCTGAGGCTGCGACCGCAAGCTGCGCATTCTCACGCGCGCGCGCCTCATGCAGCTGCGCGACGAGGTCGCGCGGCAGGAACGGGCAATCGCCGGCGGCGCTGAGCACCCATTCGATCTGCGGCCGGTTCGCCGCGGTCCAGTCGAGCGCCGCGAGGATGCCGGCGAGGGGACCCGGGAAGCCGGGCACGTCGTCGGCGACGACCGGCAAGCCGTACGCGGCAAAGCGGGCGGGATCGCCGTTGGCGTTGAGGATCAGTCCGCTGCACTGGGGCGCAAGGCGCGCGATCACACGCTCCAGAATGGTGCGGCCGCCGATGATGCGCATCGGCTTGTCGCCGCCGCCCATGCGCCGCGCGAGCCCGCCGGCGAGCAGCACGCCGAGCGTCGGCGGAACGCGCGCCGCGAAAATGTCAGTCGTCACCGCCTTCACCCTTGCGCTTGTGCTTGGCCGATTCCTCTTCGACATAAGCGAGGTTCTGGTCGTAGACGATACGCTCTTCGCCTGCGAGCGCGATGAAGCGCTTTCCGCGGGTGCGCCCGACCAGCGTCAGGCCGACCTGCCGTGCGAGATCGACGCCCCAGGCGGTGAAGCCGGAGCGCGACACCAGGATCGGAATGCCCATGCGCACGGTCTTGATCACCATCTCCGAGGTGAGGCGCCCCGTGGTGTAGAGGATCTTGTCGGACGCGTCGACGCCGTGGCGGTACATCCAGCCCGCGATCTTGTCGACGGCGTTGTGGCGGCCGACATCCTCGGTGTAGCAGAGCGGCGTGCCCTCCTTGCACAGCACACAGCCGTGGATCGCGCCGGCCTCCAGATAAAGCGAGGGCATGGTGTTGATGGTCTGCGTCATCTGGTAGAGCCAGGAGGTGCGCAGCTCCGCCTTCGGCAGCGCGACGCTCTCGACCGCCTCCAAGAGGTCGCCGAAGGCGGTGCCCTGCGCGCAGCCCGAAGTCTGCGTGCGTTTCTTCAGCTTGGCCTCGAAATTGGTGTGGTGTGAGGTGCGCACGACGACCACCTGGAGGTCGTCGTCGTACTCGACCTCGGTGACCACGTCATTATACTTCAGCATGTTCTGGTTCAGCAGATAGCCGAGCGCCAGATATTCCGGGTAGTCGCCGATCGTCATCATGGTGACGATCTCCTGGGCGTTCAGATAGAGCGTCAGCGGCCGCTCCATCGGCACCTTGATCTCGACCCTGGCGCCGGTCTGGTCGGTGCCGGTCACGCTCTGGGTCAGGCGCGGGTCGTCCGGATTGGGGACGATCAGGGGCACCGGGGCTTTGTCGATCTTCATCATGGCGGCGAGGTTAGCATGACATTCGGGTCAAGCCGATATAAGCATGGCGGGGAGAGAGCGAAATGCCGCCTTGTCGTCATTGCGAGCGCAGCGAAGCAATCCAGGATCTTTCCGCAGCGGCAGTCTGGATTGCTTCGCTGCGCTCGCAATGACGGGGAGGGGATGGTGGTTCCATCGGCGAGTGCTGGTTGCTGGAAAAGAGAGCTGGGATGAAAGTCATCGGCCTTGCAGGCTGGAGCGGTGCGGGCAAGACAACGCTGTTGACGCGGCTGATCCCGCACTTCAACGCGCAGGGCCTGCGCGTCTCCGTGATCAAGCATGCGCATCATCAGTTCGACGTGGACGTGCCCGGCAAGGATTCCTGGCGCCATCGCGAGGCCGGCGCGGCCGAGGTTCTGGTGGCTTCGTCCAAACGCTGGGCGCTGATGCACGAGTTGCGCGGGGCGGCGGAGCCGCGGCTGCCGGAGCTGCTCGACAAGCTCTCCGCGGTCGATCTCGTCGTGGTCGAGGGATTCAAGCGCGAGCCGCACCGCAAGATCGAGGTGCATCGTGCCGCCAACGGCAAGCCGCTGCTGTTTCCGGACGATCCCGGAATTGCCGGGATTGCGACCGACGTCGCGATTGACACCAGGCTGCCGGCTGTCCATCTCGACGATATCGCAGCTGCCGCGGCGTTGATGCTACGGGCGGCGATGCCGGTCGAGGAAGCGGTAGCAAGAAGCGCCGCGACACGCTGACGAGGCACCATGGCGCAACTGTCGGACGATTGCTTTGCCTTTGGCGGCCCGATGATGTCGGTCGACGAAGCCGTCGACCTCATCACGACGCGCGTCAACGCCATCGTCGATCTCGAGACGGTGGCGCTGGTCGATGCAGACGGGCGCGTGCTCGCGCGCGATGTGGCCGCGCCTTTGCCGCTGCCGCCGTTCACCAACTCCGCCGTCGACGGTTACGCCGTGCGCAATGCCGACCTTCCGGCAAGCGCAGAGCAGGCCTTCCCGCTTGACGGCCGCATCCAGGCCGGCGGCCTTGCGCAAGCGCCGATCAAGCCCGGCCACACCGCGCGCATCTTCACCGGCGCGCCGATGCCGCCGGATGCGGAGACCGTCTTCATGCAGGAGGACGTCCGCATCGATGCTTCAGGCCGAATCGTGCTGCCGCCGGGGCTGAAGCCCGGCGCAAATGTGCGGCCTGCAGGCGAGGACATTCCCCAAGGTCAGGTCGCGCTGCGCGCCGGCCAGCGCCTGCGGCCGCAGCATGTCGCCCTTGCCGCCGCGTTCGGCCTGACAAGGCTCGACGTCGTCAGGCGCATCCGTGTCGCCGTGTTTTCGACCGGCGACGAGCTCGCCTCGCCCGGCGAGCCGCGCGCCGCCTCGCAATTGTTCGATTCCAATCGCTTCATGCTGATGGCGATGCTGCGGCGGCTCGGCTGCGAGGTCAGCGATCTCGGCATTCTGCGCGATGAGCGAGCGTCGCTGGCGCGCGGCCTGAAGCAGGTCGGAGGCGACCATGACCTGATTCTCACCACTGGCGGCGTCTCGACCGGCGAGGAAGATCACGTCAAGGCGGCGGTGGAGAGCATCGGCTCGCTGGTGCTGTGGCGGATGGCGATCAAGCCGGGCCGTCCCGTGGCGATGGGCATCATCGACGGCACGCCGTTGATCGGGCTTCCCGGCAATCCCGTCGCGAGCTTCGTGACATTCGTCCACGTGGTGCGCCCGACGGTGTTGGCGCTGGCGGGCGCCTTGCCGGAGCCGCTTTTGGCGATCCCGCTGCGCGCGGCGTTCACCTACAAGAAGAAGTCCGGCCGGCGTGAATATGTGCGCGCCTCGCTGCGGCGCGCGCAGGACGGCGGGCTCGAGGCGATCAAGTTCCCGCGCGAAGGGGCAGGGCTCCTATCCTCGCTGGTCGAGACCGATGGCCTCGTCGAACTCGGCGAGGACATCACGAATGTCGAGCCGGGGCAGGATGTCGGCTTCCTGCCCTACGCCAGCCTGATCTGATGCCTCCTGCCGTTGACGCAGCCGCTCCGCCTCGCCATGGTGCGGCCATGACCAGGACGACACTCGATCTCACCGGGCTGAAATGCCCGCTGCCGGCCCTCAAGACGCGCAAGGCGCTCAAGCCGCTCAAGGCAGGCGACCAGCTCGAAGTTCACTGCACCGATCCACTCTCGGTGATCGATATTCCCAATCTGATCCGCGAGACCGGCGACAAGGTCGAGATCACCGAGCGCAACGAGGCGCGCATCGTGTTCCTGGTCGAAAAGAGTAACGCCCGGTAGAAAGGCGAATGTTCACGGCGGCGTGGTTTGACTATGCTGCGCGTGCGGGAGAAATGGCCGGAGCTTCGCTGCAATGCGAAGGCGCCGATTATTTCGGTGGATGATCTCAAACCAATTTCTCAAACCTAAGACATCGGGCATGACTTTCTCAACACCGAGGGCAAGCGCAGCCGCAAGTCCCGCGGCGGGCCGCGAGCCTGCCGTCAAGCCCGGCAAGTCGGCCGCGGGGCCGGAATTCAGCGCGCTGGCGCAGGCTTCCATCCTGATCGTCGACGACGAGCCGGGCATGCGCAATTTCCTGGTGCGCACCCTTGCGCCGCGCTGCAAGCTGGTGGACGAGGCGGCCGATACCGACCAGGCCTCGCGCAAGCTCGATTCCAACCGCTACGACGTCGTCATTCTCGACAACATCATGCCGGGCAAGAACGGCGTCGACTGGCTCGCCGAGCAGCGCGCCGTCGGCTTCTTCGCCGATGCCATCCTGATCACCGCCTATGCCGATCTCGACACTGCGATCCAGGCGCTGCGCGCCGGTGCGGCCGATTTCGTGCTCAAGCCGTTCCGCTCCAACCAGATCCTCAACGCCGTGGCACGATGCCTCGACCGGGTTCGCCTCCAGCGCGAGAACTATGTGCTGCGCTATGCTCTGCGTGCCTCGTCCGACCGAACCCTCCTGCGCGACAATCTGATCGGACAATCGGCAGCGACGCTGCGCGTGCGCGAGACCATCGCACGCGTGGCGCACCTGCCCACCTCGGTTCTCCTCACCGGCGCATCCGGCACCGGCAAGGAGGTCGCGGCACGCTCGATCCACTCGCTGTCCGACCGCGCCGACAAGCCCTTCGTGCCGGTGAATTGCGCGGCGATCCCGCCCGACATGATCGAGGCCGAGCTGTTCGGACACCTCAAGGGCGCCTTCACCGGCGCCGATTCGGGGCGCGAGGGCCTGTTCCTGTATGCGCATGGCGGGACGCTTTTCCTAGACGAGATCGGGGAGCTGCCGCTGCCGATGCAGAGCAAGCTGCTCCGCGTGCTCGAAGACCGCCGGGTCCGCCCGGTCGGCTCCGAGCGCGAGGTTCCGGTCGACCTGCGCCTCATCTTCGCGACCAATGCCGAGCTGCAGAAGGAGGTCGAGAAGGGCCGTTTCCGCGCCGATCTGTTCTACCGGCTCAACGTGATGCAGATCCGCCTGCCGCTCCTGAAGGACCGCGGCGACGACGTGCAGGAGCTCGCCACCATCTTCATGAGCAAGCTCTCGGTCCAGCTCGGCATGCCGCCGGTGCCGATCGACGCCTCGGTGCGGGCGGCGCTCGCAAGCTACGACTGGCCGGGCAACGTGCGGGAGCTGCGCAATCTGATCGAGCGCACGCTGATCCTCGGCGCCTTCCCCGACGATTTCGCCGGTCCCCGCAACGACAGTCAGCCGGCGCCCGCCGACAGTCTCGCCGAGCTCGAGCGCCATCACATCCTCGGCGTGCTGAAGGAGGTCAATGGCAATCGCGAGGAGGCGGCGCGGCGCCTCGGTATCTCGCGCAAGACCATCGACCGCAAATGCGCGTTGTGGGATGTCTGATGCGGCCGGCCGCAGCGGCGAGCCGGTGCGGGGGCGCTCCGTCCGCTTCCGGCTGCTCGCGATCGCGCTGCTGCCGATGCTGGTCATCCTGCCGCTCCTGCTCGGCGTTGCGATCTATCGCTGGAACGCGAAGTTCGACGCGACCCTGATCTCCAAGGTGAACGGCGATCTCACCATCGCCCATCAATATCTCGCCCGCATCCTGGAGAAGACCGGCGTCCAGCTGCGGGCGCTCAGCCTGTCGGCCCGCTTCCACGAGGTGCTGGCGACGGATGCGCGCGGCTCCTTGCGCGACCTGCTCGACGAAACCCGCAAGGAAACCGGCCTCGATTTCCTGTATCTGACCAACGCTCGCGGCGACGTCCTGGCCTCGTCGCCGCCGCTGCAGCATCGACCGAGAAGTGACTGGCCGATCATCACGTCGGCGCTGTCGGGCGAGGTCCCTGCGACCGGCATCGACATTTTCGGCAATGACGAGCTCGCCGCCATCTCGTCGGCCTTGGCCGAGCGCGCGCGATTGGACCTCGTGCCGACCCCGAACGCGGTGCCGACCGACCGCAGCACGGAGACGCGCGGCATGGTCGTGCATGCGGCGAGCCGGGCGATGCTGCCGGATGGCGGCGCCGCCGCGCTGGTCGGCGGCACGCTGCTCAACCAGAATCTCGAATTCATCGACACGATCAACGATCTCGTCTATCGCGCGGCGAGCCTGCCGGAAGGCAGCCAGGGCACCGCGACGCTGTTCCTGGACGACGTGCGGATATCGACCAACGTCCGTCTGTTCGAGGGACGGCGCGCGCTCGGCACGCGCGTGTCGGCCGCGGTGCGCTCGGCCGTGCTGGGCGAGGGGCGCACCTGGCTCGACAGCGCCTTCGTGGTCAACGACTGGTACATCTCCGCCTACGAGCCGCTGGTCGACAGCTACGGCAAGCGCGTCGGCATGTCGGCTTTCTGGAGAAGCCATTCAGCGAAGCCAAATACCAGACATTGGTGATCATCGTCGCTGCGTTCATCGCAATTACCGCCGCGACGGTGCCTATCTTCCTGCGCTGGGCGAGTTCCATCTTCATGCCGCTGGAGCGCGTCACGGCGACGATCTCCGAGGTGGAGCGCGGCAATCTCTCCGCCCGCACCAAGATGCCGGCGTCGGGTGACGAGATCGGCCGCGTCGCTGTTCATCTTGACAGCCTGCTCGACCAGATCCAGGAACGCGACCGACAGCTGCGGGAATGGAACGAGGAGCTGAATGTCCGCGTGCGCGAGCGCACCCGGGACCTCGAGCACGCCAATCTCAAGCTCGAGGCGACCACCAAGCAGCTCATCATGTCCGAGAAGCTCGCTGCGATCGGGGAGGTCACTGCCGGCGTTGCGCACGAGATCAACAACCCGATCGCGGTGATGCAGGGCAATCTCGACGTCATCCGCAGCGTGTTCGGCGCCGATGCCGACAAGGCGAAGGTCGAGTTTCGCCTGCTGGACGAGCAGATTCACCGCATCAGCCAGATCGTGACCAAGCTGCTGCAGTTCGCGAGGCCGGAGGAATATGCCGGTTATGTCGAGCGCCATGCCCCGGCCAGCGTGATCTCCGACTGTCTGCCGCTGGTGCAGCATCTTCTGAACAAGACCGAGATTGCGGTGGTGAGGGACGACCGCGCCAGCCGGCTCGTGCTGATGAACCGCAACGAGCTGCAGCAGGTCCTGATCAATCTCATCGTCAACGCGATTCACGCTATGCCCGACGGCGGAACCCTGACGCTCCGCTCTTTCGATGCCGAGCGCGACGGCCATCAAGGCGTCGCCGTCGAGGTTGCCGACACCGGCATCGGCATGAGCACTGAGGTGATCGAGAAGATCTTCGATCCCTTCTACACGACGAAGCAGCGGCAAGGCACCGGGCTCGGCCTCTCCATCAGCCAGATGCTGATCGAGCGACAGGGCGGACAAATCACGGCGGAAAGCCGCGTCGGCTCCGGAAGTACATTCACGGTCTGGCTGCCGGAAGCCGCCTGATTGGACATTTTGTCCGAGGCCTTCCGGACATTCTGTCCGGCGCAGCGCATTGCGCTGCGGGAAGTCGTTGAATCGTCACGATGCGACTTCTGGCACGCGCGTTGCTCATCTCAAGTCAGGGTGTTTGAGGGGAATGAGGGCGCGCTAGCCGTCACTGCAACACTGCTCGCGAGGCGAAGGGACCTCGCCGCGATCAGCTGCTTGCTAGGTGCAAACGAGGCAATGCGCACCAGACGATTCCGCTTCGGCACGAAATCCGACCTGTCATGCGCTGCTGCCAGGCGCGCACGGCCGGTCTCAAACCGATGTGCCGGCAAGGCCGCGCCTGGGAGGAAACGCTGATGACGACTGCCGATACCGTTCTTGCACCGGTTGGTGCTCCCGGCTTTCTCGATCGTGAACGCACGATCGCGACGGCCGGTTTCAATCGCTGGCTGGTGCCGCCGGCCGCACTGTGCATCCATCTGTGCATCGGCATGGCCTACGGTTTCTCGGTGTTCTGGCTGCCGCTGTCGCGCGCGATCGGCGTGACCGCGCCGAAGGCGTGTCCCGACATGTCGCTGGTGCAGGAGCTGTTCACGACCAGCTGCGACTGGCGGGTCGCCAGCATGGGCTGGATGTACACGCTGTTCTTCGTGCTGCTCGGCATTGCGGCGGCGGTCTGGGGCGGCTGGTTGGAGCGCGTCGGCCCGCGCAAGGCCGGCTTCGTCTCGGCGCTGTGCTGGTGCGGCGGTCTCTTCCTCGGCGCGATCGGCATCTACACCCATCAGCTCTGGCTGCTGTGGCTGGGGTCGGGCGTGATCGGCGGCATCGGTCTCGGCCTCGGCTACATCTCGCCGGTGTCGACGCTGGTGAAGTGGTTCCCGGATCGACGCGGCATGGCGACCGGCATGGCCATCATGGGCTTTGGCGGCGGCGCCATGATCGGCGCGCCATTGGCGAACCTGTTGATGAACTACTTCAAGAGCCCGAGTTCGGTCGGCGTCTGGGAGACCTTCGTCGCGATGGGCGTCATCTACTTCGTGTTCATGATGATTGGCGCATTCCGCTATCGTCTTCCGCCGGCCGGTTGGCAACCCGAGGGCTGGACGGCGCCGGTCAAGGCCAACGCGATGATCTCGAAGAACAACGTGCATCTCAATGATGCGCACAAGACGCCGCAGTTCTGGCTGATCTGGTGGGTGCTGTGCCTGAACGTGTCGGCGGGCATCGGCGTGATCGGCATGGCCTCGCCGATGCTGCAGGAGATTTTCGGCGGCAAGCTGATCGGCCTGCCGGACGTCGGCTTCAATCAGCTCGATGCCGGACAGAAGGCGCAGATCGCCGCGATCGCGGCCGGCTTCGCCGGGCTGCTGTCGTTATTCAACATCGGCGGCCGTTTCTTCTGGGCCTCGCTGTCGGACAAGATAGGGCGCAAGAACACCTACTATACGTTCTTCATCCTCGGCATCGCACTCTATGCGCTGGCGCCGACGTTCGCTGCGATGGGTTCGAAGCTGCTGTTCGTGCTCGGCTTCGGCATTATCCTGTCGATGTATGGCGGGGGCTTTGCGACCGTGCCGGCCTATCTCGCCGACATGTTCGGAACCCAGTTCGTCGGTGCCATCCACGGTCGGCTCCTGACGGCATGGTCGACCGCGGGCATCATCGGCCCCGTCGTGGTCAACTATATCCGCGAGTTCCAGCTTGCGGCCGGCGTGCCGCGTGACCAGCTCTACAACACGACGATGTACATCCTGTGTGCGATGCTGATCGCGGGCCTGATCTGCAACTATCTGATCAGGCCGGTCGATGCGAAGTGGCACATGAAGGACGCCGATGTGGCCAAGCTGCAGGCGGCGAGCGCCAGTGCCGCAGCCTTGGGGCCGCACGGCTCCTACGGCATCGGCTTTGGCGGACTCGACACCAAGGCGGCGCTGTTCTGGGCCTTCGTCGGCGTTCCCCTGGCCTGGGGTGTGTGGAAGACGCTGGAGAGCGCGGTCAAGATCTTCTGATCGTGCCTGCGCCGCGAGCGGGAGCGCGCCATTCGCGCTCCCGCGATACGATTTCGCTATCGCAGCATGGGAAGCCTTTATTGATCTCCAGACCAATTCAGGCTTCGTTGACAATCAGGCGCGTTGTGACCAGCGCAAGACCGTGTCCGGGCAGCAATCATGGTTGACCTTGGGTCGCGCTTAACTGCTTTCATCACCATGATATTCTTCTTGGCATCTGGCATGCCAGAGGTTTAGACTGGAGTCGTTCCAAAAGACGAGATCGAGACGAATCGATGAGCCACGACGTGCATGAGGTCCGCCCCTTCGAGCATCCCGGTGAGGGACGCCGGCGCGCCAAGGCCACGCCCAAGGGGCGCCAGGTCGATCCGACCGCCGCGCACGAGATCGAGCAGCTGCTCGGCGACCGACCTCGGCGGCGCGATCTCCTGATCGAATATTTGCACCTGATCCAGGACAAGTACCACCAGATCTCGGCTGCGCATCTGGCCGCGCTCGCCGACGAGATGAAGCTCGCCTTTGCCGAAGTGTTCGAGACCGCGACGTTCTACGCGCATTTCGACGTGGTGAAGGAAGGCGAGCCCGACATTCCCCCGCTGACGATCCGCGTCTGCGATTCGCTCACCTGCGCGATGCTTGGCGGCGAGAAGCTGCTCGAAGATCTGCAGAGCAGGTCAGGTCCCGGCATCCGCGTCGTGCGCGCGCCCTGTGTCGGCCGCTGCGACACCGCACCCGCTGCCGAGGTCGGTCACAACTTCGTCGATCACGCCACCGTCGCCAATGTGATGGCGGCGGCCAAGGCCGGCGACACTCACGCGCATCTGCCCGAATATGTCGACTACGACGCCTATGTCGCCGGCGGCGGTTACAAGCTGCTGGGCCGCCTGCGCTCCGGCGAGTTGTCGAAGGACGATCTCCTGAAAGCGCTCGACGATGCCTCGCTGCGCGGGCTCGGCGGGGCCGGCTTCCCCACGGGACGCAAATGGCGCGCGGTGCTGGGCGAGCCCGGGCCGCGGCTGATGGCTATCAATGGCGACGAGGGCGAGCCGGGCACGTTCAAGGACCGGTACTATCTGGAAACCGATCCGCATCGTTTCATCGAGGGCATGCTGATCGGCGCGCATGTGGTCCAGGCCTCCGACGTCTACATCTATCTGCGCGACGAATATCCGGCCTCGCGCGAGATCCTCCAGCGCGAGATCGCAAAGCTTCCGCCGGGCGGCCCGACGCTGCATCTGCGGCGCGGCGCCGGCGCTTACATCTGCGGCGAGGAATCCTCGCTGCTGGAGAGCATCGAGGGCAAGCGCGGCCTGCCCCGGCACAAGCCGCCTTACCCGTTCCAGGTTGGCCTGTTCGGCCTGCCGACGCTGATCAACAATATCGAGACGCTGTGGTGGGTGCGCGACATCGTCGAGAAGGGCGCCGATTGGTGGAAGGGCCATGGCCGCCACGAGCGCCATGGTCTGCGCAGCTTCTCGGTCTCGGGACGCGTCAAGAATCCCGGCATGAAGCTCGCGCCCGCGGGCATCACCGTGCGGGAGCTGATCGCGGAATATTGCGGCGGCATGGCCGACGGCCATCAGTTCTATGCGTATCTGCCGGGCGGCGCGTCCGGCGGCATTCTGCCGGCCTCGATGGACGACATCCCGCTCGATTTCGGCACGCTGGAGAAATACGGCTGCTTCATCGGCTCGGCTGCGATCGTGATCCTGTCGCACAAGGACAGCGTGCGGGCAGCCGCACTGAACCTGATGAAGTTCTTCGAGGACGAGAGTTGCGGCCAGTGCACGCCGTGTCGCGTCGGTACCCAGAAGGCGGCGCTGCTGATGCAAAGGCCGGTCTGGAACCGTGCCTTGCTGGAAGAATTGAGCCAGGCGATGCGCGATGCCTCGATCTGCGGGCTCGGACAGGCGGCATCGAATCCGCTGTCGTCCGTGATCAAATATTTCCCTGACGAGTTCAAGGAAGCGGCCGAATGACCAAGATTACGTTCGAGCTCGACGGCAAGCAGGTCGAGGCCAAGCCCGGCGAGACCATCTGGCAGGTCGCCAAGCGGCAGGGCCGCGACATTCCGCATCTGTGCTATTCGCCGGCGCCGGACTATCGCCCCGACGGCAATTGCCGTGCCTGCATGGTCGAGATCGAGGGCGAGCGCGTGCTGGCCGCGTCCTGCAAGCGCACGCCGTCGGTCGGCATGAAGGTGAAGACCGAGAGCGCCCGCGCGACGGCTGCGCAGAAGATGGTGATGGAGCTGCTGGTTGCCGACCAGCCGGCGCGCGAGACCAGCCACGATCCGGATTCGAAGTTCTGGCACTGGGCCGAGACCACTGGCGTCACCGAGAGCCGCTTTCCCGCCGCCGAGCGCTGGGCGACCGACGCCAGCCATCCGGCAATGCGCGTCAACCTTGATGCCTGCATCCAGTGTGGCCTGTGCGTGCGCGCCTGCCGCGAGGTCCAGGTCAACGACGTCATCGGCATGGCCTACCGCAATGCCGGCGCAAAGATCGTGTTCGACTTCGACGATCCCATGGGCGAGTCGACCTGCGTTGCCTGCGGCGAATGCGTGCAGGCCTGCCCGACCGGCGCCTTGATGCCGGCCGTGATGCTCGACGACAAGCAGACGCGCGTCACCTATGCCGACAAGAAGGTCGATTCGCTCTGCCCGTTCTGCGGCGTCGGCTGCCAGGTCACTTACGAGGTCAAGGACGAGAAGGTGATCTATGCGGAAGGCCGCGACGGCCCCGCCAACCACAATCGTCTTTGTGTGAAGGGCCGCTTCGGCTTCGACTACATCCACCATCCGCATCGCCTGACGAAGCCGCTGGTGCGGCTGCCGAACGCGAAGAAGGATGCCAACGACCAGGTCGATCCGGCCAATCCGTACACGCATTTCCGCGAGGCGAGTTGGGAAGAGGCGCTCGACATCGCCGCCAAGGGCCTCGTCAAGATTCGCGACGAGAAGGGCGTGAAGGCGCTCGCCGGCTTCGGTTCGGCCAAAGGTTCGAACGAAGAGGCCTATCTGTTCCAGAAGCTGGTGCGCACCGGTTTCGGCTCCAACAACGTCGATCACTGCACCCGGTTGTGCCACGCATCCTCGGTCGCGGCCCTGTTCGAGGGCCTGAGCTCGGGCGCGGTGTCGGCGCCGTTCGCTGCCGCCATGGACGCCGAAGTCATCGTCGTGATCGGCGCCAATCCGACCGTGAACCATCCGGTCGCCGCGACCTTCATCAAGAACGCGGTCAAGCAGAACGGCGCAAAGCTGTTCGTGATGGACCCGCGCCGGCAGTCGCTGTCGCGTCATGCGACCAAGCATCTGCAGTTCAAGCCGGGTTCCGACGTCGCCATGCTGAACGCGATGATCAACACGATCATCACCGAAGGCCTGACCGACGACCAGTACATCGCCGGCTATACCGAGGGCTTCGAGGACCTCAAGGAGAAGATCAAGGAGTTCACGCCGGAGAAGATGGAGCCGATCTGCGGCATCCCGGCGCAGACCTTGCGCGAGGTGGCGCGCACCTATGCACGGGCAAAATCCTCGATCATCTTCTGGGGCATGGGCATCAGCCAGCACGTCCACGGCACCGACAATGCACGCTGCCTGATTGCGCTCGCGCTGATCACCGGCCAGGTCGGCCGTCCCGGCACCGGCCTGCATCCGCTGCGCGGCCAGAACAACGTGCAGGGCGCTTCCGATGCCGGCCTGATCCCGATGTTCCTGCCGGACTACCAGCCGGTCGGGCGCGATGACCTGCGCGGCAGCTTCGAAAAGCTCTGGCAGCAGGATCTCGACCCCGTCCGCGGCCTGACCGTGGTCGAGATCATGAACGCGATCCATGCCGGCGAGATCACGGGCATGTATATCGAGGGCGAGAATCCCGCGATGTCCGATCCCGATCTGCAGCACGCGCGCCACGCGCTGGCGATGCTCGATCATCTCGTGGTGCAGGACCTCTTCGTCACCGAGACCGCGTTCCACGCCGACGTGATCCTGCCGGCCTCGGCCTTCGCCGAGAAGGACGGCTCCTTCACCAACACAGACCGCCGCGTGCAGCTGGCGCGTCAGGTGATCAAGCCGCCCGGCGATGCGCGTCAGGACCTCTGGATCATCCAGGAGATCGGCAAGCGCATGGGCCTGCCGTGGAATTATGCCGGACCCGGCGACGTCTTCACCGAGATGGCGGAACTGATGCCGTCGCTGAAGAACATCACCTGGGAGCGGCTGGTGCGCGAAGGCGCGGTGACCTATCCGGTCGACGATCCGAACAAGCCCGGCAACGAGATCATCTTCACCACGGGCTTCCCGACCGCGAGCGGCCGCGGCAAGATCGTGCCGGCCAAGGTCATCCCGCCGGACGAGATTCCCGACGACGAATATCCGATGGTGCTCTCGACCGGCCGCGTGCTGGAGCACTGGCACACCGGCTCGATGACGCGCCGCGCCCAGGTGCTCGACCAGATCGAGCCCGAGGCGGTCGCGTTCATGTCGCCGAAGGACATGCGCAAGAAGAAGCTGGCGCCCGGCGATTTCATTCGCCTGGAGACCCGCCGCGGCGCCGTCGAGGTCAAGGTCCGCTCCGACCGCGACGTGCCGGAGAACATGGTGTTCATGCCGTTCTGCTACGCCGAGGCGGCGGCGAACCTGCTCACCAACCCGGCGCTGGATCCGTTCGGCAAGATCCCGGAGTTCAAGTTCTGCGCGGCGAGGGCCGAACGCGCCGTGATGCAGGACGCGGCGGAGTAGGCCTCGCCGGGAACGACGGCTGGAGCGTGGCGGGAAATTTCCACCCACACCGTCATTGCGAGCCACCGGGTCCGCGCGACGCGGCCCGATGACAGGCTCCGCGAAGCAATCCAGACTGCCTTCGCGGCAAGATTCTGGATTGCTTCGTCGCTTCGCTCCTCGCAATGACGGTGGTAAATACCGTTCATGTCCAAAGTCACCCCCGCCACACGCGCACTCGCGGCCGCTGGTGTTGCCTTCACCGTGCACACCTACGACTATGATCCCGACGCCGAGAGCATCGGGCTCCAGGCGGCGGCCGCGCTCGGCGAGGACCCGGTGCGCGTCCTGAAGACGTTGATGGCGCTGGTCGACGGCAAGCCGGTCTGCGTGGTCGTGCCGTCCGACCAGGAAGTCTCGATGAAGAAGCTGGCGACGGCGGCGAGCGGCAAGTCGGCGCAGATGATGAAGCCGCCCGAGGCCGAGCGCGTCACCGGCTACAAGGTCGGCGGCATTAGCCCGTTCGGGCAGCGCAAGCCTGTGCGCACCGTGATCGAGCAGAGCGCGCTCGCCCATGATCTGGTCTATCTCAATGGAGGCCAGCGCGGCTTGCAGGTCCGGCTGAAGCCCACCGATGTGCGGGATGTTCTGAAGGCGGTCGTGGCGGATGTGCTGGCTTGAAGGCAAAGGGGTGGGATCATGAGGTGGCCGCTGTTCCTGTGGCTTCAGGTCCTGCTCTGCGTGCCGGCCGAGGCGCATCAGATCAACCTCGTGACGGCGCGCGTGGCGCTGGCCGGCGATCGCACGGTGAGCGTCGAACTGGGACTGAAGGGCAGCGATGTCGATCGCCTGATCGGTTCGAGAATCTATGATGCGCGCCAGGACGCGGTCGATCCGACTGCAGTCGAAGCAGCTAGGCCCGCGATCCTCGACTATCTCGACAGGCACCTGGTCGTGACGGGCGGCGGCACGGCTTGCCCGCGGCGCGATGCCGCGGTCCTGCCCGACGGTGACGGCGTCATTTATCGCACCAGTTTCGCTTGCGCGAACGCGCCCGGCGACATCGTCTATCGTTCCACCGTGTTGACCGAGCAGGACAAGACTGCGCGCCAGGTGGTGCTGATCGCGCAAGGAAAGTCCGAGGCGCAGGCCTTGCTCGATGCCACCACGACGACGGTCACGCTCTCCACGGCGCCGCCGTCGCTGGTCTCGACCGCGCAGCGCTATCTCGTGACGGGCATCGAGCACATCTTCCTCGGCTACGATCACATCGCATTTCTGGTTGCAGTCGTCTTGTGGGCACGCAGGTTCGTTCCCGTGGTCAAGATCGTCACCGCCTTCACCGTCGCTCATTCGTTGACGTTGTCCCTCGCGGCGTTGAACGTCCTGGTCATCCCCAGCCGAATCGTGGAGCCCGCAATTGCGGCTTCGATCGTGTTCGTGGCTGTCGAGAACTTCTTTTCGCGCGATGTCGACCGGCGCTGGCGCGTCGCTTTTGTGTTCGGCCTGATCCACGGCTTCGGCTTCGCCGGCGTGCTGCGCGAGATCGGCCTGCCGCCGGATGCGGTCGTGCCGGCGCTGGCTGCCTTCAATGTCGGCGTCGAGATCGGGCAGATCGCGATCGTCGCGCTGATGTTGCCGGCGCTCGGCTTGTTGGACAGGCTGACCGCGGTCGGCCGGGAGGAGCCGGCGCGGGCGGCGCGGCTGGTGTACGCCATGTCCGGCGGGATCGGTCTTCTGGGCGGATATTGGCTGCTGATACGAGTGTTCGAGGCATGATCGCGCCGGCGATCGGCCCTATTGCTTCTGCAACAATTTCAGCCGGCAGCGCAGTGCCTCGCGGATATGCGCACGCGCCAATTGCTCGGCCTTGTCGCCATCGCGTGCGGCGATGGCGTCGATGATGGCGCGATGCTCGCCGTGACTCGTCTTGGGCCGGCCTGAGACCGTGAACGTGGTTGGGCCGAGCAGGGCGATCCAGTCCTGCAATTCCCGCGAGGCGTTGTCGAGATAGCGGTTGCGCGCCGCGCGGCAGATGGCCTCGTGGAAGGCGCGGTTGAGCCTTGCCATTTCCTTTGCCATCTCGGCGGCGTCCGTCGCGGATGCCTCGACAAAGGCCTGCTCGATATCGCGGAGCGCGTCGATCTCCGGCGCCGAGGCGTGCTCGGCGGCGAGGCGCGCGGCGGCGCCTTCCATAATCTCACGCATGGCATAGAGCTCGAGCACCTCGGAGATGTCGAGATTGCGGACGATCAGCCCGCGGCCGCCGGCAGGCGCGACGAAGCCGCGCGCGGCGAGCCGGCCCAGCGCTTCCCGCACCGGCGTGCGACTGACCTTCAGCCGCTGGGCGACCTCTTCCTCGCGCAGCCGGTCGCCGGCGCGGTAGCTTCCGGCCTGGAGCGCTTCGCACAGCGAGCGGAACACGGCCTCGCCGAGCGCAACGCCGCCGCCGCGCGCGATCGTTCCACTTGAGCTTGCCGGACGCCTGGCCATGATCCCTCGATGCGCATCCTGCCCATGCAGAGACGCCGCTTGCATCTCTAACGTATATCTTTGTATACAAAAGTGCGCAATGGCGGATCAGGGCGTTCAAGGCCGCCTGCTGGAAGAATGTCTCCAATTTGGCCGCATCGGGCGGACGGGATGAGCAGCAAATACGACGTGCTGGTGATCGGCGGCGGCAATGCGGCCCTGTGCGCGGCGATCAGTGCGCGGCGCGGCGGAGCGTCAGTGCTGGTGCTCGAGGCCGCACCAAAATTCTACCGCGGCGGCAACACCCGCCACACCCGCAACATGCGCTGCGCCCATGATGCGGCGACCGAAATCCTGACCGGCCCCTACACCGAGGAGGAATTCTGGGAGGATCTGCTGCGCGTCACCGGCGGGCAAACCGACGAGGTGCTCGCCCGACATATGATCCGCGAATCCAAGGACATCCTGAACTGGATCGTGGAGCAGGGCGTGCGCTGGCAGCCCTCGCTCGGCGGCACGCTGAGCCTCGGCCGCACCAATTCCTTCTTCCTCGGCGGCGGGCGGGCGATGCTGAACGCGCTGTATCTCACCGCCGAACGGCTTGGCGTCGCCGTCGAATACGACGCCGAGGTCACCGATCTAGTGATCGAGGACGGCATGTTCCTCGCCGCCCGCCTCAAGCGGCCGATCAAGGGCGAGACCGAGATCCGCGCGACGTCATTGGTCGCCGCCGCCGGCGGGTTCGAGGCCAACATCGAATGGCTGAAGCAATATTGGGGCGAGGCGGCCGACAACTTCCTGATCCGCGGCACGCCCTATAATCGCGGCTCGATCCTGAAGATGCTGCTCGACAAGGGCGTGCAGGAGGTCGGCGATCCCACTCAATGTCATGCGGTCGCGATCGATGCCCGCGCGCCGAAATTCGACGGCGGCATCATCACGCGGCACGACTCCGTCGTGTTCGGCATCGTCGTCAACAAGCATGCCCAGCGCTTCTACGACGAGGGCGAGGACCTCTGGCCGAAGCGGTACGCGATCTGGGGCCGGCTGGTCGCGGCGCAGCCCGACCAGATCGCCTACATCATCTTCGATTCCACCGTCGTGACCAGCTTCATGCCGACGTTGTTTCCGCCGATTGCCGGGCAGACAATTGCGGAGCTCGCCGGCAAGCTCGCGCTCGATCCGGTCGCGCTGGAAAAGACCATCACCGAGTTCAACGCCGCGGTGCGGCCCGGGACCTTCGACCACACCATTCTGGATGATTGCGTGACGGAGGGCATCACGCCGCCCAAGACGCATTGGGCGCGCCGGATCGAGACGCCGCCTTTTCTCGCCTATCCGGTGCGGCCCGGCATCACCTTCACCTATCTCGGCACGCGCGTGAACAAGGAGGCGCGGATGCTGATGAAGGGCGGCAAGCCGTCGGCCAACATGTTCGCGGCCGGCGAGATCATGGCCGGCAATGTGCTCGGCAAGGGCTACGCGGCCGGCATGGGCATGACGATCGGCAGCGTGTTCGGGCGAATCGCAGGACGGGAAGCGGCGAAACATGCACGGAACTAGGATTCTCGACGAAGCCGACCGTCTGATGACGGTCTGCAATTCCTGCCGCTATTGCGAGGGCCTGTGCGCGGTGTTTCCGGCCATGGAGATGCGCCGCGCCTTCTCGGACGGCGATCTCAACTATCTCGCCAATCTCTGCCATTCCTGCGGCGCCTGCTACGTCGATTGCCAGTTTTCGCCGCCGCACGAATTCAACGTCAACGTCCCCAAGACGCTGGCGGTCGCGCGCGCGGAATCCTATGCGGCCTATGCCTGGCCGCGGCCGCTATCCGGCGCCTTCGCGCGCAACGGCCTCGTCATCAGCATCACCGCCGCGCTCAGCATGGCGGTCTTCATTCTCGGCTTTGCCGTCCTGAATGACCGCGGCGTGTTGTTCGGCGTGCACACCGGGCCGGGCGCCTTCTACAAGCTGATGCCGCACAACGCGATGGTCGCGCTGTTTGGCGCCGCATTCCTCTACGCGATCCTCGCACTCGTCATGAGCGTGCGTGCCTTCTGGCGCGACATCGGCACACCGATCGGCGGCCGCGCTGACGGCGGCTCGATCTTTCAGGCGATCCGCGACGCCGGCGAGCTGCGCTACCTCCATGGCGGCGGCGTCGGCTGCTACAACGAGGGCGACAAGCCGACCGACCGGCGCAAGCTCTATCACCACCTGACCTTCTACGGCTTCCTGCTATGCTTTGCAGCGACGTCGGTCGCCACGCTCTATCACTATCTGCTCGGCCGCGAGGCGCCGTATCCGTGGTGGGACCTGCCCGTGGTGCTCGGCACGCTCGGCGGCATCGGCCTGATCGTCGGGCCGATCGGGCTGTTCACAGCCAAGATGCGGCGCGATCCCGCGCTGCTCGACGAATACAGCTACGGCATGGACGTCGGTTTCATCGCCATGCTGTTCCTGACCGGCCTCACCGGCATGCTGCTGCTGGTGCTGCGCGAGACCGGCGCGATGGGACCGCTGCTCGCCCTGCATCTCGGCGCCGTGTTCGCGTTGTTCATCACCGTGCCCTACGGCAAATTCGTGCACGGCATCTATCGCTTCATGGCCCTGGTGCGCTATGCGCAGGAGCGGCGCAGCGAAGCCGGCTCTTGAGGGCCGTGCGAGGCTGAATTATCCCTTGAGCCATTCGCGAGGAGTTGCGAATCGCCCTGGGGAGCCCGCGCTCATGTTCATGTTCCTGCCCATTCTGCTGGCGCTGGCGGGCTGCGCCTTCGCGTGGCGCTCGCGCGCCGGACTGAGCTATGCGCTCTGGAGCGCAACGATCCTCGTCACAGTCGCCTGGTTCTTCCACCATGCCACCGACCCGCTGAAGTTCTCGTTCTGACCGCGCGACAAAGGGAGACGGCAATGAGCGGGCAACGATCAGTCGGCGCGATCCTGAACATGCTGGGGCTGCTCGGCATCTCCTCGGTTCTGGCGGTCGCGTTCTATTATCAACTGGCGCTCGGCGAATTGCCTTGCCCGCTTTGCCTGCTGCAACGGGCCGGCTTCATCGCGATCGGCATGGGCTTCCTGTTCAACCTGCGCCTCGGCGAACGTCCGTCTCACTACGCGATGATCCTCATCGCCAGTCTCGTCACCGGCTTCATCTCGTTGCGGCAGGTGTCGCTGCATCTTGCGCCCGGCGATCCCGGCTACGGCTCGGCGCTGTTCGGGCTGCACTTCTATACTTGGGCGCTGATCGCGGCGGTCGGGGTGGTCTGCTATGTCGCGGTCGTCTTCGTCCTGAAGGATGTGGCGGGCGAACGGGAGGGAAACGCGCCGATAGGCGGGCTGGCTTCGAACGCAGCGTTCGCGATCTTCACCCTGCTGGTCGCCGCAAATCTCCTGTCCACCGTGCTGGAGTGTGGGGCCGGTCAGTGCGATGACAATCCGGTCCGCTATCTCTTGCTGAGGTGAGGAGGCCGTCGCGCCGGCGTTGGTCGGTGCGACGGCCGTAGCCTTATGCCACCTCGCGCTCGGGCGGGGATGCCTGCTCGCGGGCCATCGTCGTGGCCGTGACATAGTCGGTCTTGCCGGTGCCGAGCAGCGGCACCTTGTCGACCACCATGATCGTCGCGGGCACGGTCAGCTCGGAGGCCCCGATCGCCTTGGCCTGAGCCTGCATCGCGCTGCGCTCGGCGTTCTTCTCCGTCGTCAGCAGCACGATGCGCTCGCCCTTGCGCTGGTCGGGGATCGAGACCGCGACCGAGCCGGCCTGCGGCCACAACGACGCCGCGATGGCTTCGACCGCCGACAGCGAGACCATTTCGCCCGCGATCTTGGCAAAGCGCTTGGCTCGGCCCTTGATGGTGATGAAGCCCGCCGCGTCGATCGAAACGATGTCGCCGGTGTCGTGCCAGCCGTCGGGGAGCACCTCGAGCACACCGGGATTTTCGGCCCTGAGGTAGCCGAGCATCACGTTCGGGCCGCGCACCGAGAGCCGCCCGCCTTCCTCGATGCCGGGGACCGGATCGAGGCGGCTTTCCATCAGCGGCGACAGGCGTCCGACGGTGCCGGGGCGGTTGGCCATCGGCGTGTTCATCGCCAGCACCGGCGCCGTCTCGGTGACGCCATAGCCTTCGAGGATGCGAATGCCGTAGCGCTCCATGAAGACCTGCCGCGTGCGGTCCTTGACCGCCTCGGCGCCGGCGATCACGAGGCGCAGGGTGCGGAAGTCGTAGGCGTGCGCCGAGCGGGCATAGCCGGTGAGGAACGTATCCGTGCCGAACAGGATCGTGGCGCCGGTCTGGTAGATCAGCTCGGGCACGATCCGGTAGTGCAGCGGCGAGGGATACATGTAGATCGGAATGCCCGCCAGCATCGGCATCATCATTCCGCCCGTGAGTCCAAACGAGTGGAACACCGGCAGCACGTTGAACACCTTGTCGTTGGCGTTGGCGTCGACCCGCGCCAGCGCCTGCGCCGCGTTGGCGAGGATGTTGCGGTGGGACAGCACCACGCCCTTGGGCGTGCCTTCCGAGCCCGAGGTGAACAGCACGACGGCGGGATCGTTGGCCTGGCGGGGCACGCGCGGCGTGGTGCCCGCGAGCAGGCCCTTGATCTTGTCGGCGAGGCCGATCGAGGCGCGGACGTCCTCGAGATAGACCACGCGCGCTTCCGCCGCGATCGCGGTCATCAGCTTGTCGAGCTTGCCTTTCTCGATGAAGGCCTTCGACGTCAGCACGGTCTTGACCTGCGCGGCCTTCATGGCGGCGAGCACGTTGACCGGACCGGCCGAGAAATTGAGCATCGCCGGCACCCGGCCGCTGTTCTGCAGCGCCATGAAGACGACGGCGACGCCCGCCGAGTTCGGCAGCAGCACGCCGACATTCTCGCCGACGGCGGTGCCGCTCTCGAGCTTGCGGCTCAGGACCTGCGCGCCGAGGATCAGCTTGCGATAGGTTAGCTTGGTGCCGAGCGCGTCCTCGATGATGACCTTGCCGGTGTCGCGGTCGCGATAGGCGTGTCCGAGTGCTTCGAACAGCGTGTGATCGAGCATGGCGTTCTTGACGAGGGCGTCGATCATGACGTCCTGCAGTGCGGCGCCGGCGGCGTTGCGGCGTGCCTTGCCCTTGAGCGTTTCGTCGACCGGAAGCTTGACCGGCGGCAGGATCGTGACCGTCACGCGCGGAAACCAGGACCGCTTGATCTGGCTGGAGTTGAGATAGCTGAGATAGGAGCGCTGCGCGCCTTCGATGCGGACCGGAACGACCACGGCGTCGGCCTTGTCCGCGATCATCGCGGTGCCGTCATACACCTTCATCAGCGAGCCCGAGACGGTGATCCGTCCTTCCGGGAAGATCACGACGGGCTCGCCCGCGGCGACGAGCTTGATCAGGTCGCGCGCGGCCAGCGGCTTGGTCGGGTCCATGGTGTAGTGCTTGACCGCGCGCAGGAACGGCTTGGCCCACCAGGCCTTGGCGATGCCGGTATCGACTGCAAAGCTCGCGTCGATCGGCAGCACGGCGTGCAGCAACGGGCCGTCGATCAGGCTGACATGGTTCGGCGCGATCAGCATGCGCGTGCCCGGAGGCGGCAGGTTTTCGAGGCCGCGCACCTCGGTACGGAACAGGGCACGGAACAGAAGGCCACCGGCATCGCGCACGCCTTCCTTGCCCCACTTGGTCAGCACGAACCACACCGCGCCGAAGCTGGCGACGCCGAGGCCGAAGAAGATCCAGCCGATGTGGAGACCGGCCGCCTGCAACAGCGCGACGAACAGCGAGCCGACCACCATGAAGGCGGCCTGCAGAACGTTGCCGGCGGCGATGATGCGGGCGCGTTCGGAAGGTTCGGACCAGGCCTGGACCGCGGCAAAGGACGGGACGACGAAAAGACCGCCGCCGAACGCGAAGGCAACGAAGTCGGCCAGCATGCGCAGCCCGCCGAACGAGGTGGCGAAGCCGAGCGCGGTGATGTCCTGCCCCTTGGCGGTCACGCCGATCGCCCAGGCGAGATCGAGGCCCGCAAACCCCATGATGATGGCGCCGATCGGCACCAGCGCAAGGTTCGGGCGAACGTGGCTGAGACTGGCGGCAAACAGCGAGCCGATGGCGATGCCGATCGCGAAGATGGCAAGGCACAGCGTCACGACGCCCTCGGTGCCGCCGACCACCTCCTTGATCAGCGCCGGCAGCAGCGACAGCACGATGGCGCCGACCAGCCAGAACCAGGAGACGATCACGGTGCCGTCCCACAGGCGACGGTCGGCGTAGAGCGTCCTGAGCAGGCTCACCGTCGAGGTCCAGGGATTGGCGTCGACGGGCAGCTCGGGCGCGGAGGGCGTCGTCTGCGGGATGCGGGAGGCGAACGCCCAGGACAACACGGCCAGCACGACCACGGCGGACGCGACCCAGCCCATATGCGCGGAGCCGGCCACGAACTGGCCGCCTGCGACGGTGCCGAGCAGGATCGCCATGAAGGTCGCGCCTTCGACCAGCGCGTTGCCGGTCGCGAGTTCGCCGAGCTCGAGCTGGTCCGGTAGCATCGCGTATTTCACCGGGCCGAACAGGGCGGCGATGGTGCCGAACAGCGCGAGCGCCGCGAACAGCAGCGGCACCGAATGCAGGAAGAAGCCGGCCGCGGCGAAGCAGGCTGCGAAGATCTCGACGAATTTGAGCCGCCTTGCGACGACGGATTTGACGTATTTGTCGGCGAGCTGGCCGCCGAGCCCGGACAGGATGAAGTAGGGGAAGATGAAGACGGCGCCTGCCACCGTCACCAGCGCATCGCCATGGCTCGTCGCGGCGCTGTAGAGCAGGATGATGACGAGCGCGTTCTTGAGCACGTTGTCATTGAGCGCCGAGAAGAATTGCGCCCAGAACAGCGGCGCGAAGCGGCGTGACGACATCAATTCCCTGATCATGACTAGTCCTGTTTTGGCAAGGCAGACTGAGGTTGTTACGTTGTCTGTGAAACGTCACGACCGGAAGCATAGGGCGAACGATTGCGCGGCAACCAAGTTGCTGGCCTGCTCTGTCCCCTCGGTTCCTCCGATCCTGTTGGTCTCCAATCGGCATCGTTAGGTTCGCAAATATCCGGTCGAGGTCGGGCGGAGCGGCCTCGCTCGCCCGGATATGGCGCCGGGCGATGAAGGAAAAGCTGACCCGCATCGTCGAAATCCGCCGGATCGGCCACGCCCGTCCGGACATGGTGAGTCCATCCTTGCAGTCGGCGCTTGCATTCGAGCCGACCTGCGTGCGCGCGCCTCAGGTGAGATGGGCGAGGTGGCGAAACGGCGAGAAGCGGCCGAGCAGGCTGAACCGGCGCTGCTCCTGACGCGCACGGGCACGATTGGTCCGCCACAGCCGAAAGGTCGCCCGGCGCTCGGCGAGCACGCCCGCGACGTCGCAGGCATTGGCGATGCGATTGATCGGCGCCATGGCGAACCGCAGCACGGCCCGGCCGAGCCCGGTCGCGAGGGCGGCGGCGTCATCGACGAAGGTAGTGGCGATATCGACAGCAAGGATTTGCATTTTCCAGGTCTCCAGGCTAAATTGAACAATGTTCACATGAGTAGCTTGAAAATGAACAATGTTCAAGAAGAATCGCTGCGCGACCAGAAAAAATTTCGGCGCCGGCTCCAGATCGTCGAGATCGCCCGCGGCATCATCTCAGCTAAGGGATTGAGATCATTGAAGGTTCGGGACGTTGCCGAGGCTGCCGGGTGCTCGGTCGGCAGCGTCTATAATGAGTTTGGCGACTTCGACGGGGTCATTCTGACGGTGAACCGGGAAACGGTTCAGGCGCTCACGGCCCGGCTCCGTGGTGTTCCTGCCGAGGATCCGGTCCGCCAGCTTTATGGGCTCGCCGAGACTTATCTCGACTTCTTCGCCGCGCACGCCAATTTGCTGCGCTCCCTGTTCGAGCATCGGATGGAGGACGATCGCCCCTATCCGGACGACATCCTCCAGATGGTGATGGATGCGTTCGCGCTGATGCATCCGCCCCTGGTGCGGCTTTTGCCGGATGCGGACGACGTGAAGATCGCACTGCTGTCACGCACGCTGTTTTCCGCCGTGCATGGCATCATCTCGCTCGGCCTCGAGGAGCGCATGGTGGCCGTGCCGCCGCAGATGCTGCGCCAGCAGATCGAACAATTCGTCGACACCCATCTCGCAGGACTTGGAATTGCAGGACTTGGAATTGCAGGACTTGGAATTCGGCCCCTGCGGTGACGATGCCATTAGCCTCGTGCAGCGACCGCTTCGCGCGGGCGAGGCGCAACGACGACAACGTCCGATCGCCCATTCTCGACCTGAACGCGGTTGCGGCCCTTTTCCTTGGCGCGGTAGCAGGCCGCATCCGCGCGCCGCATCGCATCCTCGAGCGTGATGTTGCCGTCGGCGATGCAGGCGACGCCGATGCTTGCGGTCACGGCAAAGCAACGGTCGTCCCAGGCGAAATTGAACAGCTCCAGCGACCGGCGCAGACGCTCGGCGATGTCGACGGCATCGAAGGGCGAGCATCGCGGCAGGATCAGGCCGAATTCGTCGCCGCCGAGCCGGGCCACCAGATCATGCGCATGCCGGTCCTGCTGCAGCAGGCGCGAGACCTGGCAGAGCAGGCGGTCGCCGGCGAGGTGGCCGCAACTGTCGTTGACGCTCTTGAATTGGTCGAGGTCGAGCAGGATGATGGCGAGCGCACCCGCTGCGGCGTTGTCCAGCTCGGCTTGCAGGCGCGCCTCGAAGGCGCGGCGGTTGGAGAGGCCGGTCAACCAATCATGCGATGCCTGCCAGGCCAGGCGCTCCTTCTCGGCATGCAAGGCGTCTTCGAAGGTCTGCCGTTGCCGCACCAGGCGCCGCGTATGCCAGATCAGGAGCAGGATCAGCGCCGCGGCCGTGAGGATGTTGATGCCCGTCAGCGTCAGCTTGATCGCCCGGGATCCTTCGCCGAGGACGGTGGAGAATTGCTTGGCATGCACCGTGAACTGGGCATTGAGCTCCGATAGCCGCGACGACAGGAATTGCAGGCGGTCGTCGTCCTGAATGGGACCTTTCTTCAGCTCGGATCGAATGACCTCGCCGAACACGCTGAGCTCCAGCAGCATGGGATCGGTGGCGGTCCATTCCCTGATCGCGTCCTGGAGGAAGCTGACGCGATTGAAATAGCGAAACAGCCAGATCAGTCCCGGGACGTCATCGGGATGGTTGCCGCCTTGCAGAAAGCCGACGCGGGCGGCCTCGACGTCGACCGGATCGCGTTCCAGCGCCCAGCGCGCGAACTCGTCGCCGATGGGGACGGCGAGTGAAGCCTGATATTGCGCGAACTGGCTCGGTTCGCCCGAATGCAGATAGAGATTGAGGAAGTAGACCGCGTTCTTCTGCGAGCGCGACCAGAGTGCTTCGCCGGCGACATAGGCGCGGACCGACGACATCACCTCGAGACTGAATCCGGCGATCGCCGCCTGCAGCACGACGACCATCACGAAAGGCGAGACGAGCTTGATGACGTGAAGGAGGTTGCCGCCCTCCGCCGACGCCGCTGTTCTGCGAAACACACTGGTCCCCAAGTCGATCGACGCGCCCTAGAGGGCGTTGCGCCTGCAACGCAAAGTAGACGAGATGGTTGCTTAACTCGACCTGAAAAGTGCGAGGGATTGTGACGGACGGTGAAGGTAATGTGACCTGGATGCGCGCAGATCGTTTCAAATGCCGCGAAATCGGAGCTGATGCGATATCGCGAACCAATGCCTTGTCATTGCGAGCGCAGCGAAGCAATCCAGCCTGCCTCCGCGGCATCATTCTGGATTGCTTCGTCGCAAGAGCTCCTCGCAATGACGACGTAGCGGCGGACGGGCGCTACACGCTCTCCGTGGACGTGTGTCCTACACCAGCACCGGCTTGCGCACGCGACCGGCGTCGCCGAACACGCGCAGATAACGCTCGATTTCCGAGGGCAGGCCGGTCGCCTTCTCCGGATTGTCGGAGAGCTTGACGGCCGGACGGCCGTCGACCGATGAGACCTTGCAGACCAGCGAGATCGGATCGAGGCTGATCGAGCCGTCCGGCGTGCAGCCGACGAAATCGTTGGTGAGGTTGGTGCCCCAGCCGAAGGAGAGCCGCACGCGCCCTGCGAAGTGGCGATAGGTGTCCTCGATCGAGCCGACGTCCATCGCGTCGGAGAAGACGAGTAGCTTGTCCTTGGGGTTGCGACCCTGCTTCTGCCACCAGGCGATGATCTCCTCGCCGGCCTGGATCGGCGGCGCGCTGTCGGGGCGGAAGCCGGTCCAATCGGCGACCCATTCCGGTGCATCGCGCAGGAAGGTCCTGGTACCGAAGGCGTCGGGCAGCGCGATCAGGAGGTTGCCGCCGTAAGTCTGACGCCACTGGTCGAGAATGCGGTAGGGCGCCCAGCGCAATTCCTCGTCGTCCCTGGCGAGCGCGGCGGCCACCATCGGCAGCTCGTGCGCGTTGGTGCCGATGGCTTCGAGATCGTTGTCCATCGCGAGCAGCACGTTGGACGTGCCGATGAAGGAGGGGCCGAGGCCTTCCTTCACCGCCTCGACGCACCAGCGCTGCCAGAGGAAGCCGTGACGGCGGCGGGTGCCGAAGTCGGACAGTCGCAGGTTCTCGAGCTTGCGCAGCCGTTCGACCTTGGTCCACAACTTGGCCTTGGCGCGGGCGTAGAGCACGTCGAGCTCGAAACGGCCGCGGCCCTTCATGGCCGCACGCGAACGCAGCTCGTTGAGGATCGCAAGCGCCGGAATCTCCCACATCGTGGTGTGGGTCCAGGGTCCGTGGAAATGCAGCTCGTACTGGCCCTCGACCTTGCGCAGCTCGTATTCGGGAAGGCGGAATTCCGCCAGCCAGCGGATGAAATCCGCCGAGAACATATGGGTCTTGCCGTAGAAGGTGTTGCCGGCCAGCCAGATCAGCTCCTTCTTGGTGAAGCGGATGGTGCGGGCATGGTCGAGCTGGGCGCGCAGCTCGCCCTCGTCGATGATCTCGGCAAGGCGCACATGGCGCGAGCGGTTGATGACCGAGAAGGTCACATTCTGACTCGGGTAATCCTCCCGAATCATCTGCAACATCAATAGTTTGTAGAAGTCGGTATCGAGCAGGCTGCGGATGATGGGATCCAGCCGCCAGCTGTGATTGTAGGTCCGGTTCGCAATGTCAGTCACTGTCATGGGGGGATTTTAGCGCGGCTCCCCCTGCGCAACCAGTGGGTTTGGGAAGGGCAGTCTTGCGGAGCGAGGCGCCTGATATCAGGACATGAGAACGGCAGGTCAGAACGTGGCGGCCGTCGCCGCGACGGCCTCAAGCTGGCTCCTGACCCAGCGGTGGGCCGGGTCCTTCTGGTAGCGCTGGTGCCAGACCATGAACATCGGCAGCTCGGCCAGGGTCTTCGTGCGGGACGCCAGCGGGATCGGTGTTTGCGCAAAGCCGCGCATTACGCCGGACGCGAGCAGGCTCGGCATGCTCGCCAGCATCTGTGAGCCGCGCAGGAACGACGGCACGCCGGAGAAGCTCGGCACGGAGATCGCGATGTCGCGGTGGAGCCCGTTCGCTGCCAGCCGGCGGTCGAAGTCGAGTCGCTCATTGTCGGTATAGACCACGGTGATGTGACGCGCCGCGAGATAAGCGCTGTGGCTGGCCGGCGCGGCGCGCGCTTTGGGATCGTAGTAGCAGACGTAGTGATCCCTCAGCAGCCGCTTCTGCACGATGTCGACGCCGGACGGCGGCAGCGGCGTGATCAGGAGGTCGCAGCGGTTTTCGCGCAGCATCGCGGGCGAGGGCGATTGCGAGGGGATCACGCGCAAATTCAGGCTCTTCACTTGTGCGGCGACATGATCGAAGAACCGCGGCAGCAGCAGGTCGCGCTGGAAATCGTTGGCCGCGATCGTCAACGACAGCTGTGCGCGGGGCGGCTCAAAGCTGACGCCGCCGGCGAAGCTGCGCATCTCGTCGATCAGCGCGCGTGCCTTGCCGGCCAGTGCCTGCGCATGGGCCGTCGCAACGATGCCGCGGCCGGACTTGGCGAACAGCGGATCGCCGGCAATCCGCCGCAGCTTGTTCAACCCGTGGCTGACGGCAGACTGGGTGAGGCCGAGCCGCGTCGCTGCCGCCGTCACCGAGCCTTCCTCCAGCACCGCCAGGAACAGCTCGAGGGCATGGCCGTCGAGGGCTAAATGATCGATTTCCTTCATGCAATTCATTATAATTCATCTATTTATCTTGAGAATAGGGCGGCTCATGCTCTCCCGATAGGCCGGCCCGATTTCCGGCTCCCAGGGAGAGACAACGCCGATGAATGCCCAGGCGCCAGCCTTGCGGGATCCCCGCCTCAACCGTCCCGAGCCCTTCACGCCGCCGCTCGGCGACAACGGCTTCTTCCAACGCGACCGCGCGATCCATCCGCCGGCGCATGCGCCCGGCTACAAGTCCTCGGTGCTGCGCTCGCCGCGCCAGTCGCTGCTGTCCTTGGAGAACTCGATCTCGGAGATCACGGGGCCGGTGTTCGGCCACAACGATCTCGGGCCGCTCGACAATGATTTGATCCGCAATTACGCCAAGGACGGCGATCCCGTCGGCGAGCGCATCATCGTCCACGGCCGCGTGCTGGACGAGACCGGCCGAGGCGTTCCGAACACGCTGGTCGAATTCTGGCAGGCCAATGCCGGCGGCCGCTACCGGCACAAGAAGGACACCTATCTGGCGCCGATCGATCCGAATTTCGGCGGCTGCGGCCGCGCGCTCACCGACGACACCGGGTATTACTATTTCCGCACCGTGAAGCCGGGCCCCTATCCCTGGCGCAACTACGTCAACAGCTGGCGCCCCGCCCACATCCACTTCTCGGTGTTCGGCTCGGGCTTCGCCCAGCGGCTGATCACGCAGATGTATTTCGAAGGCGATCCGCTGATCCCGGTCTGCCCGATCCTGACGACGATCCCGGACAAGGACGCGCTCGACCGCCTCGTGGCGCCGCTCGACCTCAACGCCTCGACGCCGTTCGACTCGCTCGCCTACCGCTTCGACATCGTGCTGCGCGGCCAGCGCTCCACTTACTTCGAAAATCGCACCGCGGGGAACTGACGCCCATGCCGCAACCGCTCAATTATCTCAAGGAAACCGCCTCGCAGACCGCCGGGCCCTACGTCCACATCGGCCTGATCCCTGCGATGGCCGGCTTCGACATCTTCGAGAAGAACTTCTCCAACGTCCTGGTGACGCCCAACACCAAGGGCGAGCGCATCACGCTGGAGGGCAAGGTGCTCGACGGCACCGGCACGCCGCTGCGCGACGTGCTGCTGGAGATCTGGCAGGCCAATGCGGCCGGCCGCTACAACCACCCCGCCGATCGCTCGGCTGGCGCGCTGGATGACGAGTTTCGCGGCTGGGGCCGCGCCGGCTCCGATTTCGACAGCGGCCTCGTCACTTTCGAGACCATCAAGCCGGGCGCGATCACCGACAGGACGGGGCGGAAATGCGCGCCGCACGTCAACGTCTGGATCGTCGCGCGCGGCATCAATATCGGCCTCAACACGCGGCTCTACTTCTCGGACGAGGAAGCGGCCAACGCTGCCGATCCCGTGCTCAACCTGATCGAGCAGCCGGTGCGCCGCAAGACATTGATCGCAACCCGCAGCGAGCGCGCCGGCAAGATCGTGTATTCCTTCACGATCAATCTGCAGGGGCCGGAGGAGACGGTGTTCTTCGACGTGTGAGGTGCCGGGCGGCCGTCCTCCGATCATTCCACCCGGTCGTCGCGCCTGATCGTTCCGCGCGCGAGGAATTGCTGCCGCACTTCGCGCGATCCCGGCCGATCGGGTGGATCGCGCCCAACTTGTGGTTTCAACTCCACCAGATCGATGAATACGTCGGCCTGCCGGCGCAGGTCGTCGGCGACCATGGGCGGCTGAGTGGAGAGTGTGGAGACGACCGTCACGCGGACTCCGCGGCGTTGCAAGGCCTCGACCAGCGAACGGAAATCCCCATCGCCCGAGCACAACACGATCTGATCGACGTGCTGGGCGAGCTCCATTGCACTCACGGCAAGGTCCACATCCATGCTGCCCTTCACCTTGCGGCGGCCGCTAGCGGCGTCGATGAACTCCTTGGAGAGCTTGGTGACGACGGTGTATCCATTGTAGTCGAGCCAATCGATCAAGGGCCGGATCGACGAATATTCCTGATCCTCGATGATGGTCGTGTAGTAGAAGGCCCGGAGCAACGTACCTCGGCTCTGAAATTCGCTGAGCAGGCGCCTGTAGTCGATCTCGAAGCCGAGCGCCTTGGCGGTGGCATGGAAATTGGAGCCGTCGATAAAGAGCGCGCTCTTCCCAAGCGAAGACATTATGCACAACTCCCGGGTTCGGCACGAAAGCCGACCGTCCAGCCGAAATGGCGCGACGTATCGGCGGGAAACTGCTTGAGCGCGCCGATGGCTTGCTGAAAAAGCGGCGCAGACGACCGGACAGGGTTGGCCGCCTTGCGCCAAGGTTAGGGAGGTTCGATGCCACCAGCGCCAGGGCGCCGAATGCCGTCACGCTAGGGCGAGGGCATGCCCCGCTCAATTGTACGGAGGTAAAGCGCCTCTATCCAAAGGATGGGGCGCTATATACGAAGGTAAGTGGCACCGAGAGACATCGCGGTTCTGCGGCGCGTCGATCAGACGTGCCCTGGTCCTTTGTCCGATGCGTCAGCCTTCGCCGTCATGCAGCCGCGCGCGAAACGCGCGCGGTGAGACCCCCGTGGCGGCAGCGTAGACCCGGCTGAAATAGGCGGGGTCCTCGAAGCCGAGGGCGTAGGCGATCGTCGAGACCGGCAGGTTGGTGTAGACGAGGTTGCGTCGCGCCTCCCGGATCAGGCGGTTGAGGATCAGATGCGAGGCGGTGTCGCCGGTCGCCGCCCGCGTGATCCGGTTGAGATGCGTCGGTGTCACCGCCAGCGCCTCGGCATAGTCGGCGACGCTCCAGCGCTCCAGATGATGCTGCTCCAGCAGCGCCTCGAAGCGGCGGAACAACCCGCTTTCCGCGGTGCCGTTGCCGCCGCTCTCGCCCGTGAGCGCGCGGGCCACGAGCCCGATCATGGCCGACGACAAGGCGCGCAGCACATGCGCACGGCCGAAGTCGCGCGCGGCGTGCTCGGCGAAGATCTGCTTCATCGTGGCGCGGATCTGCGGCGTGCCGCGCACCACGGCGGACCGCGACAGCGCACCGCGCAGGCCCTCGGCGGCGAGCAGCGCTTCATCGAGAATCTCCGCGGCGATGGTCAACACCCACCCTTGCGTGTCGGGCACGAAGCGGAAGCCGTGGACGTGGCCGACTGGCACGTTGACGACCTGCATCGGCCTCAGCGGCACAACACGCCCGTCGAGCGTCGCCTCGCCGCCGCCGCGCTCGATCAGCAGCACCTGGTGCAGCCGGGCATGGCGGTGCACGGCCAGCGTCCAGTCGTGCAGTACCGAACGCGAGGCGATCGTCTCGCAATGTACGACATCGGGCAGATCGCCGGACTCGCCGAACAGATTGTAGACCCGGATGGCCGGGGCGGGGGGCGCGCTTCTCATGTTCGAATAGTACAAGACAAAGGCGAAACCCTCCATCGGTTTGCGGCTTAGTGTATGCAAAAAAATGCCGACGGGAGGACGCAAAAATGAAAGTTCAGGTCTGTATCATCGGCGGCGGGCCGTCCGGGCTGTTGCTGTCCCAGCTCCTGCACCTCAAGGGCATCGACACCATCGTGCTGGAGAAATACAGCCGCGACCACGTGCTGGCCCGGATCCGTGCCGGCGTGCTCGAGCACGGCTTTGCCAAGCTGATGCGCGAGGCGCAATGCGGCGAGCGGATGGACCGCGAGGGCGAGATCCACAACGGGTTCGAGATCGCCCATGACGGCGTGCTCTCCCACATCGACCTGCACAAGCATTCCGGCGGCAATTCGGTCCTGGTCTACGGCCAGACCGAGCTGACGCGCGACCTCTACGAGGCGCGCGACCGGGTCGGCGGCAAGGTCGTGCACAATGCCGAGGACGTCACGCCGCACGATCTGACGTCGGACCGGCCCTACGTGACGTATCGCGCCAACGGGCAGACGCTCCGCGTCGATTGCGACTACATCGTCGGCGCCGACGGCTTCCATGGCGTCAGCCGCAAGTCGATCCCGAAGGACGTGCTGCGCGAATATGAGAAGGTCTATCCGTTCGGCTGGCTCGGCGTGCTGTCGCGCACCAAACCGGTATCGCCCGAGCTGATCTACGTGAAGCACGAGCGCGGCTTTGCGCTGTGCTCGCTGCGCTCGCAGGTGCTGAGCCGCTACTACATCCAGGTGCCTTTGACCGACAAGGTTGAGGATTGGAGCGACGATGCGTTCTGGGCCGAGCTGAAGCGCCGCCTGCCGGACGAGGTCGCCGGCCGCCTGATCACCGGCCCGTCGATCGAGAAGAGCATCGCGCCGCTGCGCAGCTTCGTCGCCGAGCCGATGAGCTATGGCCGCCTGTTCCTCGCCGGCGATGCCGCGCACATCGTGCCGCCGACCGGCGCGCGCGGATTGAACAGCGCGGCGTCCGACATCTACTATCTCTATCACGCGCTGCTCGCGCATTATCAGAGCGGCGACGATGCCGGTCTCAAGGGCTATTCCGCCAAGGCGCTCGCGCGAATCTGGAAGGCACAACGCTTCTCCTGGTGGATGACGATGATGCTGCACCGCTTCCCCGACCGGATCGAATATGAGGATCGTCTGCAGCAGACGGAGCTCGACTACCTGCTCTCGTCCGAGACGGCGCAGCGTCTGCTTGCGGAGAATTATACGGGGCTGCCGTTTTGAGTTAGCTGCGCCAGCGCTGGTGTTTTTCCTTCTCCCCTCGTGGGAGAAGGTGGCTAGGCGGCCTTCGGCCGCCGTCCTTAAGAACGCCGAAGCGGAGCTTCGGCTATGGCGCCGGATGAGGGGTTGCTTCGGCGCGCTCTCATGCGAGAGTTTTGCGCGCGGAGAGAAACCCCTCACCCGTCTCGCCGCTACGCGGCGAGCCACCCTCTCCCACAAGGGAGAGGGGGATCAGCGCCCGTGGCTGGCTGCGCTACTTTCCTTCCAGCGTATTGACCGGAATCCAGTCCGGCGGCGGCGGAGTCTGCGTCAGCACGTTCGCACGCTTGGCGAACCGGGCTGACGCAGGATCGATCTTCGCGACGCCATCGAACGCGTCGGCCGCCTTGGCAAACTCCCGTGCCCGCCAGCACGCCAGCCCCTCTGCATAGGCAGCGGCGACCTTCGCCTGCTCGGCGCTCTCCGCGCCCCTTTCCGCCAGCGGCTCGAACACCCTGATCGCCTCGCCGCGGCCCTGCACCCTGATCGCATCGAGCTCGCGCCAGGCGAAGCTATCGCCGGTCTGCGCCATCGTGGTTTCCGAGGCCATGATCGCGGTGCCGTAATATTTGTTGGCGCCTTCGAGCCGCGAGGCGACGTTCACGGTGTCGCTCATCACGGTGTAGTTGAAGCGGCGGCGCGAGCCGATATTGCCGACCACGGCTTCGCCGCTGTTGAGCCCGATACGGTGCGACAGGCCGTGACCGGCGAAGGCGGGATGTCCTTCATTGAGCTCGGCCAGCGTCTCGTGGCATTTCAGCGCAGCACGCACCGCATTGCGCGCGTGGGCGGGATCGTCGGCCGGGGCGCCGAACATGGCGACGATGGAATCGCCGATATATTTGTCGACGTAACCGCCATGGCCTTCGATGATGTCGGTCATGGCGGACAGATATTCGTTCATCAGCGTCACCAGCTCGACCGGCGTCATCGTCTCGGCGATCGACGAGAAGCCGCTGAGGTCGGAGAAGAACATGGTGACGTTGCGCATCTCGCCGCCGAGCGCCGGCATCTTGCCGGAGGCCACCATGGTCTCGATCACCTCGGGCGCAAGGTAAAAGGCAAAGCTCTTGCGCAGGAAGCGCTCGTCGCGGTCGGCCAGCACGAAGCGATAGCCGATCATGATCGCGAGCGCGGCAAGGCTGGCGAGCGCCGGCTCGGTCAGCGGCAGCGCCAAGGCATGGACGAATGCGCCGACGGCAGCGACCGCGTAGGCGATCGTGAGACCGAGCCAGGCGATCAGGGCGCCACTCGGCGCAAACACGCCGGCTGCGCAGGCGATGACGGCCGCGAACGCGATCGTGAGAAGGGTGCGCGAGGGAAAGCCGAGCTCGGTCACGGCATCGCGCTCGACCAGGTTCCGGACCGCAGTGGCGTGCACGAACACACCGGCGATGTCGCTGCGGGCCTTTTGCGCGGTGCCGGCAGCCGCGGGCAGGGCACATCGCGCCGACGGCGTTCCGTCATAGCCGCCGGACAGGCGCATCGAGGTGAGCTTGCGGTCCTCGAAGTTGAGGACGGTCCCGAGCAGCACGACCTTGCCCTCGAAGGCGCGCCGGAAGAAATCGCGGTCGCCTTTTTCGACGCAGGCACGCAGATCGGCAAAGGAGAAGGTCGGAACGTCGCGGCTGAGGCCGCGGAAGTTGAGCGTCAGCGTGTTCGGCACGGCGCTCGGGATTGCGTAGCCGGATAGCTCCGCCGCACCGGATCGCGCAATTTCGAGCTTGGCGCCGAGCGCGCGGGCGGCGAGCTCGACCGCCATTGTGGGCACCGGCTTGCCGTCGATCGAGAAGCTGAGCGGCATCCGCCGGATGACATCGTCGGCGTCGGTGTGGACATTGAGCGCACGGACGTTGTTTCGCACCGCCAGCTGCTGTGCACGGTAGGGCACTTCCGGATGGTCGTTGCTCAGGATCTCGCCGAGCACCAGCTTGCCGTTGTCGGAGATCTGCCGCAGCGCGATCAGATAGTCCCGGTCAAATCCGCGCATGCGGGCGCCGAGCGGCGCGTCACCAAAGGGAATCTCGGATTGCTCGATCGAGTTCTTGAAGATAACGTCGAAGCCGATCACCTTGGCGCCGCCGTCGCTGATACTGCCGAGCACCCGGCCGAGCTCGCGCGTCCAGGTCTGCGTCGGCGATCCCTTGAAGGGCGGGGTCTCGTAGGTTTCGCCGTCGATGGCCACGACGACGACCGGCGACGTCGCGGGATCGCGGCGCTCGCCGACAACCTTCCCACGCAGTGCGGTGAGGATGTCGAGCGAGAGGCCTTGCAGTGCCTGTAGCGGCGGGGACGTGAAGACCGCGCCCGCAAGGAGCGCGATCAGGATTGCCGCAACGATGTCCCGTCCCCCGATCCGCCGCATCGCCCCGTCGCCAATTCCGCTTATTCGAGTCCGCCTATTCGAGCCGCAGCAGGCGGCCGATGATCGGGGTCGGCGAGGAGGTGGCGCTGGCGTCGATCTGGAAGGTGTAGCGTTTGGCACCGAGAATGGCGAGGTAGCTGCCGCCCGGGGTCAGTGTCGTTCCGGCCTTGGCGAAATCATAGAACTTGCCGCCGACCATGGCGTCGCGCTTGAGCGGCACGCTGATCGTGGGCTCCTTGCCGTCGGTGCGTTCGATCACCAGCGTGCCGCCGGCTTTGGCCTGCACCAGTGGCGAGACGCCGTAGAGCGTCGGCAGCTTGGCGGGTGCACCCTTGGGGTCCGAGCGCACGGTGCGGAAGGTCGTCGCGGCGCTCTGGTTCGCTTCGCGCTCGGACAGTTTTGCCGCATTGGTGTCGCAGGGCACCTTTTCCCGCTTGACCTCGCCCAGCTGCACGGTGCTCTGCTCGGCGCCGACCAGGACGACACCTTCGCTGATGGTCTCGCGCTGGCAGGATTTCAGGTAGCTGAGCGTGATGCTGGCCTTGGGCCCGAGCTTGATGATCTTGCCCGGCGCCACGTAGTCCATGAACGCGATGCCGTCGACCTTGCCCTGGACGTCCTCGACGATCGCGGCGGGAGTCTCCGCCAAAGCGGGGGCCGCAAGGCAGAATGCGCCGACATAGGCACCGATCAGGCTTTTCATGGGAATTCTCATCCAATTCGACGATGCTCTGGTGCCCGTCCTGGTTCGATGCCTAGCAGCAGGGGGCCGGGGCAAGTGTGACCAGAATCACTCTCAGCTCTTGGTGCCACTTTAGCAGGAACAGGTTCAAACCGGCGACCGGAGAAAAATGGTGCGGCGGCAAGATGTTGGCGGATCGATCGGGTCAGGCGGTCGAGCCGCCGGCCTCGGCCGCATGGTCTGCGTCTGACGAGCTCGCCGCCGCACTCTCTATTTCGGGAGCGAGAGGGGCGGCGGCGCTCGGCAAGGGACTTGTCCGCTGACCGCCGGCGATCTCGACCACCTCGTCCCAGCGCAACAGGAAAGCCTCGACGCAGCCAGGGTCGAACTGTCGCCCGGCGTTCTCGACCAGGTAGCCGCGCGCGACCTCGAGCGGCATTGGCTCCTTATATGGTCGCCGCGTCGTCAGGGCGTCGAAGACGTCGGCGACCGCGACCACGCGCGCGGCGATGGGGATGTCATCCGCCCTCAGGCCGCTCGGATAGCCCGCGCCGTCCCAGCGCTCGTGATGGCCCGCGGCGATTTGCGCGCCAAGCCGGATCAGCTCGCAGCTGGAATCGGCCAGGATCCGCTCGCCGATCGTCGCATGCGTTTGGATCACCGCCATCTCCTCGTCGGTGAGCCTGCCCGGCTTGAGCAGGATATGGTCGGGAATCGCGACCTTGCCGACGTCGTGCAGGGGGGCGGCGAGATAGATGTCGCGGCAGAGCCGAGCCGGCAGGCCGATCGGCTCGGCGATGATGCGGCTGTAGCGGGCGACCCGCAGCGTGTGCTCCCGGTGTCGCTGTCGCGGTATTCGACCGCCAGCGCGAGCCGCAGGATGATCTCCTCCTCGCGCTCGCCGAGCTTTCGTGTCGCAACCGCGACTTCGCTGGCCAGATGCGCGGCGCGGTCGTTCAGCTTGCGTACGGCTGCACCAAGCTGAACCAGATTCCGCAGGCGCACCGTCATCTCGACGCTCTGCGGCTGCTTGGGCAGGAAATCGGTTGCACCGGCTTGCAGCGCTTCCATCTTCACGTCATCGGTCTGACGCGAGGTGATCATCGCGATCGGAATGTCGGCGCGGCCGGGAAGTCTGCGGAAAGTGCGGATGAAGCTGATGCCGTCCATATGCGGCATCTCGTAGTCGACCAGCACCAGATCGAAGGCGCGCTGCTGCGCGCAAGCCAGCGCCTCCACGGGATCGAGGAAGGTCGTGGCCTCGACGAGGCCTTCAGCCTCGATGTGGTGTTTCAGGAAGTTGAGGACGGAGCGGCTGTCGTCAACCAGGAGCGCTTGGGTCAGCATCGGGCTCTGTTTGCTGGCAAAGGCACGAACCCAAGCCATTACCTCAAGCCAATTTAACGCGAAGCAAATGCGAGGCGAGTGCACGTCCGATGCCAATGCCCGGCAGGTTGTGCATGCCCGCACGCGGTTGCGCGAATTCCATGCGAATGTGACCCGTAGTTGTACGGATGCCCGCGTTAGGAGTTTGCTCACCGGATTCGCGTCAAACGAGTAGCGGAATTTTAGCAAAGGCGGATGCAGCGATGGCGCTCAATCCCACGGAGCCGAAGTGGTCGTTGCGGTTGCCCGCCGATTGCAGCATTGCGGCCATCCGCAATGTTTATGATCTCATTCGCGAGGCGTTCGGCCGCCAGGAACGGCTCGAGATCGACTGCTCCAGCGTCGACAAGGCCGACGTGACCTCGATCCAGCTGCTGCTGTCGACCGCCAAGACCGGCGAAGCCCAGGGCCGCCCGGTGGTCCTGACCTCATTCTCACAGTCGCTGCGCAACACACTTCGCCGTGCCGGCTTCGCCAGCGAGGCGATGATCGATCAGCATTTCCCGCAAAAGAAAGATGGCACCTGATGGCCACGATTCTGACCGTCGACGATTCCCCCAGCATCCGGCAAATGATCAAGGTCGTGCTCGAGCCGGCCGGGCACAATGTGATCGAGGCCGGCGACGGCGCGCAAGGGCTCGCCAAAGCCCAGGCCGGCAAGCTCGACCTCGTCATTACCGACCTCAACATGCCCGTCATGAACGGGCTTGAGCTGATCCGCGCATTGCGCAAGCTGCCGAGCGCGGTCGGCATGCCCATCGTGTTCCTGACCACCGAGTCCAACGACACGGTGAAGCAGGAAGCCAAGAGCGCCGGCGCCACCGGCTGGATCACCAAACCGTTCAAGCCTGAGCAGTTGCTGGCCGTGGTCGGCAAGCTGGTGCGCGCATGAGCGCAATGGACCCGACCGAGATCTTCCGACAAGAAGCCAGCGAGCTGTTCGAAGTTCTCGAAGGGGCCCTGCTCGATCTCGGCCAGCGTCCCGACGATCGCGAACTGGTCGATTCCGCCTTCCGCGCCCTGCACACGATCAAGGGCTCGGGCGCCATGTTCGGCTTCGACAAGGTCGCCTCCTTCACCCACGAATTCGAAACCGCCTTCGACCGCGTCCGCAAGGGCGAGATCAAACCGACGCAGCAGCTGATCTCGGTCGCGCTCGCCGCCAAGGACTACATCCGCGCCTTGATCGAAGATCCGCAGTCGACCGACGACATCATCGGCGAAGCCATCCTCGACGACCTCAGGCGCTTCGTGTCGTCGGACCAGCCTTACGGCCCGGTTGCCGAGGTCGCCGAGGCGCCGCCGCTGGCACCCAGCGAGAGCAGGCAGGCCGGCTGGCACCTCTACATCGAGTTCGAATCCCATATCCTGCGCAACGGCTCGAACCCGCTCGACCTGTTGGAGGACCTTTGCAAGCTCGGCCCCTGCTTCGTCGTCCCCGTCACCGATGGCATCCCCTTCCTCGACGAGATGGACCCGGAAGACTGTTATCTGAAGTGGGACGTCAAGCTGCACGCTGCCTGCGACAAGGACGCGATCGACGACGTCTTCATGTTCGTTCAGGACGAGATGAGGCTGACGCTCTCGCCCCTCGAGCAGGTCGAAGCGCCTGCGCCGGCGCCTTTGTTCCAACTCCTCGACGAAGAGCCGGCCCCGCCGGTCGAGACGGTTGCGCAAGTGGTGGAATCGGCTGCCCCCGTCGCGGCGCCTCCCGCTGCACAACCCGAGCGCAAGGCTGAAGTTGCAAGCGAACCGAAGTCCGACATCAAGCTCGAGACGGCGCCCGTGCGCCGGGAGGATGCCAAGCAGGAACGGGGCATCGCCACCGTCCGCGTCCAGGCCGAGCGCCTCGATGAGCTGATGGACCGCGTCGGCGAGCTCGTCATCGCCCAGGCGCGGCTGACCCAGCTCGCGTCGACCGGCTCGGACCTTTCGATCAAGATGATCGCCGAGGAAATCGAGCGGCTTGCATCCTCCTTGCGCGACACCACGATGGGCGCGCGCATGGTGCCGATCGGCTCGCTGTTCGGCCGCTTCCGCCGCCTCGTGCACGATCTGTCGCGCGATCTCTCGAAGCCGGTCGAATTCGTCACCTCCGGCGAAGACACCGAGCTCGACAAGACCATGATCGAGTGCCTGGCCGACCCGCTGGTGCACCTGATCCGCAATGCCATCGACCACGGCATCGAGGACACCGCGACGCGCGCTGCCAATGGCAAGATTGAGCAGGGCCGCATCGAGCTCGCCGCCGTGCATTCCGGCGCCCAGGTGCTGGTCACCGTGAAGGACAACGGCGGCGGTCTCAACACCGCACGCATTCGTGCGAAGGCGGAAGAGCAGGGGCTGATCGCAGCCGGCGCCGTGCTGAGCGACCACGATATCCACCAATTCCTGTTCCACCCGGGCTTCTCGACCGCGCAGACGATCTCGGCGTTGTCGGGCCGCGGCGTCGGCATGGACGTGGTCAAGCGCACCATCGAGAACATGCGCGGCTCGATCGACCTGTCGACCCGGCCGGGCCAGGGCACCATTGTGACGCTGCGTCTGCCGCTCACGCTTGCGATCATCGAGGGCCTCCTGATCCGGGTCGGCGAAGGCCGCTACATCATCCCGCTGTCGGCGGTGGAGGAATGCATCGAGCTGACCGCCGAGGACGAACGCTCCCGCGGCCGCAATTTCCTCAACGTGCGCGGCAATCTCGTGCCCTTCCTCCGGTTGCGCGAGATCATGACCGCCTCCGGCGTGCCCGATCAGCACCAGAAGACGATCATCATCTCGACCGGCGAGACCCACGTCGGTCTGGTCGCCGACCAGATCATCGGCAACCACCAGACCGTGATCAAGTCGCTGTCCAAGCTGCACTCCGACGTCACCATCTTCTCCGGCGCGACGATTCTGGGTGACGGCACGGCGGCGCTGATCCTCGACGTCGCGCAGCTCGTCGCGCTGGCCCAGTCGAAGGTCGAGAAGCAGCATATCAGCGAGGCGGCGTGATGAACGGTGGTTTGGCGGGTGAGCATCAGTCCGGCGCGATGCAGGTCGTGATGATCGGCCTCGGCGAGGAGAAGTTCGCGCTCGACGCCGGTCTCGTGCGCGAGATCATCGATCCCGTCCCGGCGACCAGGGTGGCGGGCGCGCGCGCCTTCGTTCCGAGCGTGATCAATGTGCGCGGCAACGTCATTCCGCTCGCCGACCTGCGCATTCGCTTCGGCATGCCGCAGCTCGACAACTCGGCCGACACGCGCATCGTCGTCATCGAGCTCGAGCTGGACGGAGAGCCGGTTCTGGTCGGCGTCACCGCCGACAAGGTCTATGAGGTCACGGAGATCTCGCAGACCGACGTGCAGCAGACGCCGCGCGTCGGCATGCACTGGAAGCCGGAATTCATCCGCTTCATCGCGAAGTGGCGCGAAGAGTTCGTCATCGTACCGAACATGGAACGCATTCTGAATTGAGGTCAGGTCTCGGGCGAGACCTTCGGTAGGGGCTGGAAATGAGATTCACCGTTAAGGCAAAGCTTGCCAGTGCATTCGGCGTGGTCCTGTTGCTCTCGATGGCGGCGGGCGGTCTGGCTTACGTGAAGCTGAGCGAGATGATCGACATCGCGGACAGCCTGGTATCACGCTCTGGGCGGATGGAACGCGCGGCGGAGATCGAGAAGGGAATCTTGCTCCAGGTTCGCGCCGAGAAGAACCTCATTCTGGCACCCGAAAGCGAAGCGGATCGCTATATCGCCGAAATCGCCAAGCAGCGCGAGGTGCTTCTCAAGCTGAAGGATGAGATCCACGCTGCGGCCTCACCCGAAGGTAAGAAATTGCTTGAGCGTTTCGGCGTCGCCTATGCGCACATGAACGCGGTTCAGGATGAAGCGCTCAAGACCGCACGGACCGACAGGGCGAAGGCAGCCGAGCGCTCCATGGCCGAGGTTCGCAAGGCTCTCGACGAAGCAATGGAAGCTGCCGACGCATACATTGTGAACTCGAGGAAGAACATGGCCAGTCAGGCCGCCCAGGCGCACGCCGATGGCGATCGGGCCCACCTCATGCTGATAGCTTTCGTCGTTGCCTCGCTCGCGATCGGACTGGTTGCGGCAATCTGGATCTCGATCAGCATCTCCCGTGGTCTCGGCCGGGCGGTCGGGCTCGCCGGCTCGGTCGCCGCAGGCGATCTCACCCAGACGATCAAGGTCTCCAGTAACGACGAGATCGGCGATCTCACCAAGTCGCTGAATGCGATGGTCGAGAACCTCCGTCGAATCGTCTCCGAGGCGCTCACAGCGGCGCAGAACGTCTCCGCCGGCAGCCAGGAGCTCTCGGCAAGCGCCGAGCAGCTGTCGCAGGGCGCGACCGAGCAGGCCTCCTCGGCGGAAGAGGCCTCGTCCTCGATGGAGGAGATGGCGTCCAACGTCAAGCAGAACGCCGACAACGCCAAACAGACCGAGAAGATCGCGGGTCAGTCGGCGAAGGACGCGGAAGTCAGCGGCGCTGCGGTGAGCCGCGCGGTTGAGGCCATGCAGACGATCGCCGAGAAGATCACGATCGTGCAGGAGATCGCGCGCCAGACCGACCTGCTCGCGCTCAACGCCGCCGTCGAGGCCGCCCGCGCCGGCGAGCACGGCAAGGGCTTTGCCGTCGTCGCCTCCGAGGTGCGCAAGCTTGCCGAACGCAGCCAGGCCGCGGCCGCCGAGATCGGCACGTTGTCGACGGAGAGCGTGAAGGTCGCGCAGGAGGCGGGACAAATGCTGTCCAAGCTCGTGCCCGACATCAAGAAGACCGCCGAATTGGTCCAGGAGATCACCGCGGCCTGCCGCGAGCAGGACGTCGGCTCGGCCCAGATCAACCAGGCCATCCAGCAGCTCGACAAGGTCGGCCAGCAGAACGCCAGCGCCTCCGAGCAGGTGTCCTCGACCTCCGAGGAGCTCGCTTCGCAAGCCGAGCAACTCCAGTCCACCATCTCGTTCTTCCGGATCGAGCATTCCGGGCGGGACGAAGCGGCGACGCCCGCGCCGATCGACCGCGCCGTCAGCCAGCTCAGGGCCAAAGCCGCGCACATGGCGGCGGCGGATCGCAGCACCAGGAAGCCGGCCCCGGTTCGCAAACCGGCTCGCGCGATGAAGGTCGCCGGCGGCGGCGGTTTCGCCTTCGACATGCATGACGGCGAGGACGAGCGCGACGCCGAGTTCCAACGCTGATCAGCCGGTCCGGCCCCTAAGCCGGACCGCATTCATTTCCAAACCCCCGGATCCCTGGACTGCATCATGGCCGCAACTTCGCAATATCTGACGCTCGGGCTCGCCGGCGAGACGTTCGGCATCAGCATCCGCAATGTCCGTGAGATCCTCGACATGCGGCCGATCTCGCGGCTTCCGCACGCCCCGAGCTTCCTGCTCGGCATGATCGACGTGCGCGGCAGCGGCTATCCGATTGTCGACCTCCGGACCAAGCTCGGCCTGCCGAGCGTGGCCGCCACGGAAGCCACCCGCATCATCATCCTCGACGTGCCGATGAAGGATCGCCTGGTCGGCGTCGGCTTCGTCGCCGATTGCGTATTCGAGGTCACCGACATCGACGAGCAGGCGATCGAGCCGGTGCCGGAAGTCGGTGGGAAATGGCAGTCCGACTATGCAGCCGGCATCGGCCGCAAGGGCGAGAAGTTCGTCGTGATCTTCGATCTGGCCAAGCTGATGGCCAACGAGGAGATTCCCGGCCGGGCCGGCGCGGAGGCCCCGCGGGCCGCCTGAGTTCTAGTGCGAAGCGTTGCAGATCGTAAGCACCCACAATCAATGAGACAGAAAATGAGATTCACCGTCAAATCCAAGCTAGCGAGCGCCTTCGGCGTGGTCATCGCGCTGTCCATGACCGCTGGTGCGGTCGGCTACATCAAATTGTCCGAGATGATCGCGACCGCCGACCAGCTGGTCAGCCGCTCCAATCGCATTGAGAGGGCTGCCGAACTCAAGGAGGGCGTGCTGTTCCTGTTGCGCGACGAGAAGAACGCGATCCTCGCCGCGACCGACGCGGAGAGTGACGAGATCGCCGCTGGTCTCGTCAAGACCCGCGAAGCGATCACCAAGTCCAAGGACGAAATCTACTCCGCCGCGAGCGAAGGCGGAAAGAAGCTGATCGATAGGTTCTCGGCGGCATTGGGCAGGATGAATGCGTTCCAGGACGAGACAATCAGGCTGGCCCGCACCGACAAGGCGAAGGCCCTCGAGCGCTCGATGCGCGAAGGGCGCAGGTTGGTCGAAGATGCGCTGGAGAGCGTTGACGGCTACATCAAGTACGCGAAGAAGAACATGGCCGACCAGGCGGAGCAGTCAAAGCAGGACGGCGTGCGAGCCGAGATGCTGCTGATCAGCCTGGTCATCGCCTCGCTTCTGATCGCGGTCGCTTCCGCGACGTGGATCGCCGTCAATATCAGCCGCGGGTTGGCCCGTGCAGTCGGTCTTGCCAATGCGGTGGCGGTCGGCGACCTCAGCCAGAAGATCGCCGTGTCCAGCAATGACGAACTCGGCGATCTCGTGTCATCTCTCAACGCGATGACCGCCAACCTGAATGCCACCGCCGCGATCGCCAACGAGATCGCGCAAGGCAACCTGACCGTGGAAGCCAGGCCGCTGTCGGACAAGGACACGCTGGGCCTCGCGCTGGAACGCATGATCGAGAAGCTTCGCCACATTGTGTCAGAAGCTCTCACCGCGGCGCAGAACGTCTCGGCCGGCAGCCAGGAACTGTCCGCCAGCGCCGAGCAGCTCTCGCAAGGCGCGACCGAGCAGGCTTCGTCCGCAGAGGAGGCCTCCTCCTCGATGGAGGAGATGGCTGCGAACGTGAAGCAAAACGCCGACAACGCCAGCCAGACCGAGAAGATCGCTGCGCAGTCCGCCAAGGATGCGGAAGCTTCCGGTGCTGCGGTCGGCCGCGCCGTCAACGCGATGCAGACCATCGCCGAGAAGATCACGATCGTCCAGGAGATCGCGCGCCAGACCGATCTGCTCGCGCTCAACGCGGCCGTGGAAGCCGCACGCGCAGGCGAGCACGGCAAGGGCTTTGCGGTGGTCGCCTCCGAAGTGCGCAAGCTCGCCGAACGCAGCCAGGCGGCTGCGGCCGAGATCGGCACGCTGTCGACCGACACCGTCAAGGTGGCACAGGAGGCCGGCGCCATGCTCTCCAAGCTCGTTCCGGACATCAAGAAGACGGCCGAGCTCGTCGAAGAGATTACCGCAGCCTGCCGCGAACAGGACGTTGGCTCGGCCCAGATCAACCAGGCGATCCAGCAGCTCGACAAGGTCGGCCAGCAGAACGCCAGCGCATCCGAGCAGGTGTCCTCGACTTCCGAGGAGCTCGCCTCGCAGGCCGAGCAGCTGCAGTCGACCATCGCCTTTTTCCGCATCGAGCAGGGCGCAAAGAGCCAGGCCGCCGCGCCGATCGACCGCGCGGTCAACCAGCTGCGTGCCAAGGCGGCCACCATGGCAGCCGCCGAACGTCCGGCGAAGAAGCCGCAGGCCAAGCCGGCGCGCGCCGTGAAAGCTGCCGGTGGCGGCGGTTTCGCCTTCGACCTGAATGACGGCGAGGACGATCGCGACGCCGATTTCCAGCGCTGAAGTCACCAGATAATCGACCCGCCTTTACGGGGCGGGTCGACCTATCGTCCGTAACGGCGTGAACGCGTGAGACGTAAGATGGCCCCAACGGCCCGACATTCAGTGCAGGCGACGGCCATACCGGACGGGGGCATGCAGCCATGATGCCCGCCCTGCAGGATACGGCCGTGCACCTGTCGGACCGCCACTTCCGGACCATCGCCGAATTGATCGAGAGCCAGGTCGGCATCAAGCTGCCGCAGGGTAAGCGGCTGATGCTGGAGGGGCGGCTGCACAAGCGCGTGCGCGCGCTGAACTTCTCCGACCTCAACGAATATGTCGAGAACCTGTTCGAGGCGGATCATTTCGAGACCGAGCTGACCCATCTCATCGATGTGGTGACGACCAACAAGACCGACTTTTTCCGCGAGCCGCAGCACTTCACCTTCATGCGGGACGTCGCGGTCCCCGCCTTGCTCAGATCGCACGGACGGAAAGACGCCAACCTGAAGATCTGGAGCTCGGCGAGCTCCACCGGCATGGAGGCCTACACCGCCGCGATGGTGCTGGATGACATGACGCGGAACGGCTCGCGATTCCATTACCGCATCCTCGGCACCGACATCTCGACTGCGGTGCTGCGCCTCGCCAGGACCGCGATCTACACCCGCGACGTGCTCGCGCCGGTGCCGGAGCCGTTCGTGAAGCGCTATTTCTCGTCCTCGCGCGACAAATCGCGCGGCGAAGTGCGGATCATACCCGAGCTACGGCGCATGACGCACTTCATGAGGATGAACCTCATGGACAAGTCCTATCCCGTCGATCGCGACGTCGACATCATCTTCTGCCGCAACGTCCTGATCTATTTCGAGCGCGAGACCCAGCGCAAGGTCGTCGAGCAATTGTGCGGCCATCTGCGTCCGGGCGGCTATCTGCTGGTCGGGCATTCGGAATCGATGATTCACAGTGCCGTGCCGGGGCTGAAGCAGGTTCAGCCAACCATCTTCCAGGTCTAGGCGGAGCGCAACCACGATGCCGAGGGAGAAAGTTCGCGTTCTGATCGTGGACGATTCGGCGTCGGTGCGCCAAATCCTGCTGACGATCCTGAGTGAAGACCCCGAGATCGAGGTGATGGCGACGGCGTCCGACCCGTTCGTGGCGGCCAAGCGGCTCGAGAAGGAGCTGCCCGACGTCATCATTCTCGACCTCGAAATGCCGCGCATGGACGGCATGACTTTCCTGCGCAAGATCATGGCGCAGCATCCGATCCCGGTGATCATCTGCTCCTCTCTGACGGAAGAGGGCTCGAACGTGATGTTCGAGGCGTTCGAGGCGGGGGCGGTCGACATCGTGCCGAAGCCGAAGATCGACACGCGGCAGGCGCTGCTCGAATGCTCGACGCGGCTGCGCGAGGCCGTGAAGTCGGCGGCGCGCGCCCGGGTGCGCCCGCGGGCGGAACGCCGCGCGATCGAGAAGAAGCTGACCGCCGATGCGATCATCCCGCCGCCGGTGCCGGGCAAGGTGCGGCCGACCACGGAACGCATCGTGTGCATCGGCGCCTCGACCGGCGGCACCGAAGCGCTCAACGACGTCCTGGAGATGCTGCCGCCGCATTGTCCGCCGCTTCTCATCGTCCAGCACATGCCGGCGGGCTTCACCGCGGCCTTTGCCAAGCGGCTCGACGGCATCTGCCAGATCAGGGTCAAGGAGGCCGAGGACGGTGAGCCGGTGCTGCCGGGCTGGGCCTATATCGCGCCCGGCGCGCGGCACATGCTGCTCCAGCGCATCGGCCTGCGCTATCAGATCGCGATCAAGGACGGGCCGCCGGTGTCCCGGCACCGCCCCTCGGTCGACGTGCTGTTCCGCTCCGCCGCCCAGCATGCCGGCGCCAACGCGCTCGGCGTGATCATGACCGGCATGGGCGATGACGGCGCGCGCGGCATGCTGGAGATGAAGAAGCTCGGCGCCGCGACGCGCGCGCAGGATGAAGACAGCTCCGTGGTGTTCGGCATGCCCAAGGAAGCCATCGCCCATGGCGGTGTCGAGAAGGTCGTTTCGCTGCACCAGATCCCGCGCGAGATCATGCTCTGGTATCAGGCGGGACATCCTGCGGTGGCAGGCTGATGGCAATGTCGCTCATTCCGGCCAATACGCTCACCGAGGCGATCGCAGGGATCGAGGACGTCTCCTCGCGCATCGAGGACGTGTTCGCGCGCGTCGGCCACGAGCTCGGATGCGGCCATCTCATCTTCAAGGAGCTGAACCAGGGTCTCGCGGTGCTTTCCGCCGAGCTCTCCGGCGCAGAGATCGAGGGCGCTGCGACGGCACTGCAGGAGATCGCCGCGCGGCTCAGCGAGCTGGCGCAGGCGCTGCCGGCCGAGACCGCGCTGCTCGAGACGATCGGCAGGAGCACGGCGGAGGCGTCCACTCTGCTCAAGCCGCTATTCAAGCACATCCAGATGATCACCATCATCGCCCGCAGTGCGCGGATCGAGGCGGCCTCGCTCGATGGAGATCGCGAGGGCTTCCTCGCCTTCACGCAGGAGGCCTACGATCTCGGCAAGGCGGTGCAGGGTGCGATCGCGGGCTGCGCGCGCGATCAGCAGCACCTGTCGGAGGCGGTCGCCACCGCATTCGGCCGGCAGAAGGAGTTCGAGGGCCGTTACCGCAATCAACTGGCCGCGGAGAGCGCCGAGCTCGGCTCCGCCCATTCCGGCCTGCGCGACCAGCGCGGCAACAGCAGGCACCTCGCCGATCTCGCGAGCGCCAGCACCAGGAAGATCGCCGAGGCCGTCGGCAGCGCGATCATCTCCCTGCAGGCCGGTGACAGCACGCGCCAGCGCCTCGAGCACGTCTCTTTCGGCCTCCGCCTCGCTTCGGGATCCGCCCCGAGCCTCGTTCCGGAACCTGTCGCCAGCGGGGACGGCGCGCGCGCGATTTGCCAATTGCAGGCGGCCCAGCTCAGGGATGCCCAGCGCGAGTTCGGCGGCGACATCGGCCAGATCGTTCGCGCGCTGACCGCCATCCTGCATGACGCGGGCAGTGTCGTCGGCCACGGCCGCACGCTGTTCGGCGGCGAGGACGGCGGCTCGTCCTCGTTCCTGGCGCGCATCAAGCAGACGCTGGCGCACGCCTCGGCCCTCATTACGACCTGCGAAGGCGCCGGCCGCTCCGTGGACGAGGCGCTCGCGATCGTCGAGGATACGCTGACGAAGTTCCGCCAGGCGATCGCCGGCCTCGCCGAGGCGACGGTCGACATCACGCTGATCGGCATGAATGCGGGCCTCAAGGCGAGCCATCTCGGCAGCCGCGGCAGCGCCTTCGTCGTCATCGCCAACGAGCTCAAGGCCACCGCCGACCAGGTCTCGCTGGGAGCGGGACGCTTGAGGCCCGTGCTCGACGGCATCGAGCGCTCGGCGACGGAACTGAAGCAGCTCCGCGTGCAGGGTGATCCCACCCAGCTCGCCAAGCTCGAGCCGCAGATTCTCCAGGCGCTGCGCGAGGTCGAGGCCGGCAATGAACGGCTCGGCAAGCTGATGAGCCGGCTCGTCGATGAAGGCGCGGAGTTCGAGCGGCTGATGAACTCGGCGCAAGGCCTGATGAGCACGCTAGGCGAAGATTCCGCGGCGTTGCCCGCGGTCGCCGCGCGGCTCGAGACCGCGAGCGCGGGCGCCCAGAGGCCGCGGCCGCAGGCGCAGGACGAGGCGATGCTCGACGAGCTGTTTGCGCGCTACACGATGGAACGCGAGCGGGACGTCCACCGCCAGTTCCTGCAGACGCTCGGGCTGAGCTCGCTCGCCACCACGCGCCGCGTCGAAGTCGTGGAAACGGCTGACGACGGCATCGAATTGTTTTGACGTCGCTGCGTGCCGCCGGGTGCGGCCGCAGAAATTTAACGGATTGATTTTGCAGGGCGTTAACCGTGGCGGAATGCTCGCCGTGTCTGTCATTGTCGCGCCTCAAGCTTCGTTGCAAATACGCGTGGAAATTACGGGTGGATGTTTCCATGCTGAAAGAGGGCAAATACGCGGCGTGGTTCAGAACCGCGCACGCGCAAGGCACCGGGATCGTGCATCTGGCCCAGGGACGGATCTCGGGCAGTGACAGCTTCTTCAACTATGGCGGCTCCTATCAGTTCGACAACGACCGGCATTTCACGGCCGTCCTGACCACGCGGCGACATGCCGACGGGCCGCCGACCGTGTTCGGGCTCGACGAGGTCGAGGTCGAGCTCTCCGGCGTTTATAGCGGGGCGATGGCGACCTGTTCGGGAACGGCCCGCCAAGCGCCCGACGTGAGATTCGAAGCGACGCTGATCTACAGCCAGGAAGAGGCGCCGGCTCCCGACCCCCGGGGCGCGGTCGTGAAGCTCAAGGCCGACAAGCTGCCCAAGAGGCTCGACAGCCGTTCACGGCCGCGGCATCCGTTCACGACGGGCGCGCCCAAGTGACCGTGGATCGGCAACAAGCTGCGGCGGTTCACCCGGGCTCGCGTCTGCGCGGCGCTTAGCATTGCGTTGACGTTGTTGGCTCGAATTCGCGCTGCAGCAACTCCGCATTCAGAAGCGAGAGCTATCTAGTCTGCGATAGATCAAGCGTGGTGGAAGAACATGCCTCAAATCTGGATGACATATGACGAACTCGGCGCGCTTTGCGGCTGCGATGCAACGGAAGCCCGGGACCGCGCCATCCATCTGTCGCTCGATCGTCGCAGGAGTCGCGACGGTGCAACGCGCGTCAAGCTCGATCTGGCGCTGACGGCCAAGTTCTTCGCATCCGTCCGCGAGGCGGATTTCGATCTCGACTGCGCCATCGAAGCGCTGCACGACACCCACCGGAAGATGGCCGAGCTCCTGGTTCCCTCCGAGCGTCACACGGGGCGCGGGGCGGCTTGAGCGGCGCGTGATGCGCTTGCGAAGGCCAATTCCTGCGAGCGTTGTCCCGAATCAGCATAAGCTCTGCGGTGGAATGTCCGGCAGTCCTCGGTGTTTTTCATCGCCGGAACCAACGAAATCCGCAGGAGGAAGTGCATGAGCAAAGCCGTGTGTCGACGGTCCGTGGCACTGTTGGGGGCATTGGCGCTGGTCGGAGGCGTCAGCGCGACGAGCGGAACGGCAGGTGCGGAGGTCGTGAAGCTGCGAGCGGAGCTCAAGGGAAGCAATGAAGTGCCGCCGAACAGCTCGACCGGGTCGGGCAAGGCGGAGGCGAGCTACGACACCGAAACGAAGGTCCTGACCTACCTCGTCACCTTCACCGGGCTGACGGGACCGGCGATAGGAGCGCATTTTCACGGCCCCGGCGAGGCCGGGAAGAATGCCGGCATCGCCCTGCCGTTCAAGACGGCGCAAAGCCCGATCGAAGGCAGTGCCACCCTCACCGAGGCGCAGGCGGCTGATCTGTTGGGCGGAAAATGGTACGCGAACATTCACACGGCCGCCAACCCAGGCGGTGAGTTGCGCGGCCAGATGATGAAGTAAGGACCGGGTCGCCCGCTCATTCCGCCGAGGCAAGCTCGCCGTTTCAGGCAGGTGGTCTGGGCAGGAACGCCAGGATCATCTGGGCGAGCATGACGCCCACCGTGCCCCCTGCCGCCTTCTGCAGCACGTCGAGAAAGCCCGGATCGCGGTCGGGTATGAACGCTTGCATCAGCTCCAGCCCCATGGCGACCGCGATAACGAGCGCGCAAGCGAGGCTGAACCGTCCCGGCAGCAGGAACGACAGCAGGAAGCCGAGCAGGCCATAGGCGCTGAAGCGCTCGATCACGACGACCCAATAGGCCTCGTGGTGACCCATGAGTGCAGGCCGGCCCGACAGCTTCGCCAGCGTGGCGTAGACGATCAGCGCCAGACAGATGCTCGCGGCTGCTATGAGGTGGCTCCTGCTCATGGTGCCAACATACAAGCTTGCTCGCCGCTCCGGTTCGAAAGCCGAAAACATCGTTAGAAAGTATCGTTAAAGCCTCTGCGGCGTGGAAGTTTATCGCATTTGAGAGTTTTTCGCTGCGGCCATCCTTCGAGACGCCCGCTTTAGGCGGGCTCCTCGGGATGAGGGCGGAGTGCGCGGCAGCAGTTTCAACGGGCACTGACGCTGATTAGCCTCATCCTGAGGAGGCGCGTCAGCGCCGTCTCGAAGGACGAGGCGTGCGCGCAGGCCGCCGCCACAAGTCATATGCGATAGCCCCTGTGCGGCGATGGGGCCGGCCAGTCAGGCCACCAAAGCCGTCGTACCGGATGTCGCCGTGCCCGGCTGCGCAATCCGACGCGACTCGATGAGCTCATTGAATTTGGCGGCCGGCAGGGGCGGCGCAACCAGATAGCCTTGGCCTTCCTCGACGCCGGCGGCGAGCAATGCGCGGAGCTGCTCCTCGGTCTCGATGCCTTCGGCGACCACGCTCATATTGAGGTCATTGGCGAGCGCCACCAGCATCTCCACGATCGTGGTCGTCGATGCGTCCGCCGTGATCGTATCCACGAAGAACTTGTCGATCTTGATCGTATCGGCGCCGAGGCCCTTCAGCCGCGACAGTCCGCTATGGCCGACGCCGACATCGTCGATGGCGACGCGGAAGCCGCGGTCCCGCAGCTCGGCGACGACCGAAGCGGCGCGCGCGAGATCATCCAATTCATCGCGCTCGGTGATCTCGACCACGATCTGGCGCGCGGAGACGCGCGCCGTCAGAACCGTGCGCCGCAGTGTTTCGATGAAGCCGGCACTCAGGAGGTGCTTGGGGACGACGTTCAGCGACAGCTTGAAATTCTTGTCCGCCCTGAGCAAGGGCCTGAGCTCGGTGAGCGCCGATCCCAGGATCTGCCAAGTCATCGCCTGGATGCGTCCGCTGGATTCGGCGAGCGGAATGAAGTTCATCGGCGGGACCACCGAGCCGTCGCGGCGCAGCCAGCGAACCAGAATCTCGCAGCCATTGATCCGGCCTGTCCGGAGATCGAAGATCGGTTGGTAATATGGCTTGAATTCGCCGGCCGTCAGCGCCCGGTCGAGATCGGCGACAGGCCCCTCCATGCGGCGGTTGCGTGCCAGCAGGACGCCGAAGATCGCGCCAAGTCCGAGCGCCACTGCGAGCGTCGGCCAATAGGCCTCGTTGTTCCAGCTCGACAGCACCGCGTGCTCGACATGGATCCTGGCATGAAGCGGGAGTCGAGCGGATGCTCGCTCGAAGCCGATCGGCGCCGGCAGAGACTTGCCGGCCTCGGTCTGGAATTCGCCGAGCTTCTCGCCATTGCTCAAGGCGAGGATCACCTGGCTGTGCGCGCGCAGCTCGGCCGGCATGATGTCGAACAGGCTGGCATTGACGCCGACAATGGCGACCAGGGCGGAGTTGCCATTGACGTCCCTGAGCACGCCCAGGGCGTCGCCGCCGAACTGCTCGACGCGGAACAGGGAAAGCGTCTTGTCGCGCGAAGGCAGCATGTCGCGGCGATCCACCCATCCCTTGTCGAATTCGAGCGTCTCGGAATAGGCCGAGCAGATCACCGAGCCGTCCGGCTTGACCAGGCGGACGTCCTTGATCGTCGAGCGCTGGTAGACGTGCAGGCGGATGGCTTGCAGCGCCGCTGGCTCGCAGTTGGCGAAATTGCGCCGCGCGAGCTCGTCCAGGCTGCCCGCAGCGAAATCGACCGCAAGCTCCGATCGGCGCAGAACCACCTCGGTGAGCTCATTGAGCTGATGCGCCTGGTGCTGGCGAATGACGGCGCCAGCGGCGAAATGGCCCGCCAAGGCGAATGCCATTGTGCTCGCAAGCACGAGCGCCGCAAACGGAAGGCTTGGTCGCAGCAATCTCATCTGGCTCGGGCGAAAAAGGGCGGGGCGGAATTTTTGAGCAAGGCGTTGAGATTGATCCTAGCCAGCGGGGGCTAAGATAGGGTTTAACGTAAAGACCAGCCCGAAGGCCTGCCCCCGCCAATCGTCTGGCGGCTCAGGGCGAGAACCAAGCATGGAAAGTTGAGCAATATGATCAGGACGTTAAGTTTCGTCGTGGCGTTGACAATCGGGAGCTCTGTGGCCTCGGCGCAGGGGACCAAGGACCAGCCATCGGGAACGCAGCCCACGTCCGCGACGCGCAGCGGCACGGGCACGAATTCCGGATCTGACACGATGGGCGGAGCCTTCAAGGGAACGGGGACGCCGAGCTACGGAACCAGCCCCGGCATGGGGTCCCAGAAGAGGACGCATAATTAGGTTGGGGCGGCTGGGCGGGCCGGAGCAGGCAACCCGCTCGATCGACCTTACTGTCCGAGGCGATGGCGGACCGGAATGCCTCCCGGATAAGGGCGGCTGGCCCTGTCGATGCGGGGCGCCGCGCCATCGCGGGTGGCCTGCAGCCGGAGCACCACGAAGGCGATGTTGAGCGCCAGCCAGACCAAGACTGCGGAAATGGCAAAGTGGAGCACTGCCAGACCTCGCTGTGAGAGCCGGACCAACATCCCAAGGTTGATTTTGTTCCGGTTCGCTTCGGCGATGCTGTGCCGCGCTCGCGCAATCAGCTTTTCTTGGCCGCCTTCGACTTCAGCGAAAGACCAAGCCGCAACGCCATGCGCCTGATCGCATCGGGCGAGCGCCCGAGAACTTTCGCTGCCTGCTCCAGCGAGGTTGAAGACTTGGCCAGCTCGATGAGCCGGCGATCTTCCTTGAACGACCAGGGCCTGCGCGCCATAACCGAAATGATCCTCTCGTCGACACAACGACAAAGCCGCCAAGCGGACCCATGTTCGCTCGACGGCTTTGCTTGGGTGGGGCCGAGCTTGGGGGAGCCCGGTGCGAGATGGATAAACAATCGCCGAAAGTTCGCAACAAACAACGCGGGTTAAGCTAACCTCTCAACCTTACCGCGATGAAGTTGGTGCATGGCGCTCCGTAGAAGCACGGATGTTTCGTCAGAATTGTTGTCTGCGATGGCCGCCAGAAACGTTCGAGAAACATATCGGCCTCTCGTGCAGATCGCGGCTGTGCCCGACGACAACGCATCCAGCTACTTCGTTCGAAGGCTGCTGCCGCCGTGAACACGGGTTAACATCGCCCGCTGGATATCGCCCTCGAACGATGAGAGATTTCGTCATCCTCTGGGGCTCGCGGTTCGTGCAACGACCAAACTTCAAGCACCGCGTTGCACAAACTTCATCTTCCTCTGACAAAACTTTCAGCGCCGATGATCTTGAAGTTCTCAGAACATCACGTTGAAATGTGCCGGGAGGAGCGTTCCGATCATTGGGAACATTCCAAATGCTTGCAATTCTGGTTTTGATTTCGATCTTTGCAGCTGGTTTTTGCTGCGGCTTTGGCGTACGGGCGTGGCGCTCGCGCAGGCGATCGGCGCGATATCGTCTCTATGCGCCCTACACGCCGGCAGCGATGGGGGCCAAGCAGAGCGAGCACCCATCGTAGTGGCACAGCCTGGCCGCGATGAGAGTGCACGCCGATCCTGCCGTGGGTCGGATAACCATGCGCAGTTAGGTTAACGCGCTGCGGCGCTTGAGAGCTTCGGAAAGGCAACCTAGAACGTAACAATTCATGGCGAGAGTTTGGCCGCCTGTATTTTTCGCGGCTCGCATAGGTGGGCGTGAATGGCGTATTTGATTGCGTTGCTGGGCGTGACTTGCGTCCTCATTTTGATCGCGTTTGTTCGTAGCTTTGAGCGGCGACTGAAGGATCGTTCGGGGCCTTGGATCATGAACGAGGGCTCTGCGAATGACTGATCAAATGACCGATCAAAAGCACAACGCGCCGCGCAGGTATTTCGTCGACGCCCAGGGGCATCGCGTGCTGATTGGCCTGTCTCCGAAAGAGACGGCGGAGTTCGAAGCGCTGGATCTCGAATCGAACGAGACAGGGCAATTCATATCCGAGGTCCGTGCGCGAAAAGGAGCCGCTGGCGACGGCGAGGTCCGCTGGCACGAGCTCTATTCCAAGCACGAGCGAGCTTGGCGGGCATGGATTGCACAAAGCCAGACCGGACGGGCGCCGGATTCAGGATTTGTTAACTACGTCTGACCGATGGTACCCGTCTGGATCTCGTATGTGGGATGGCCCGGATGTTTCAGCTGTTCCTGAGAGCGCGCGCACACAATCTTCTCGGCTCCCGCCGCGAGGACAAAACCTTCAAGGCCCGCTCGGCCGAGCGTGATGCGGAGACCGACCGCGTGCGGATCGGTGCCGTTCTGGCCGCGCTCGAAACGGCCTTGCAGGAGGCGGAGAGGGAGCAGGCCGGACTCAACCGGCGGGTCGACGATGCGCTTGCGCGTGCCTCCGTCACCTTCGGAAACGGCACCGATGAGTATCTCGAGCGGGAGGCGCTCGATAATTATCATCAGGATCTCTTCGCGGCCGACATCTCGAACGGCCAGCGCCGGCTCAAGGAATTGGCGAGCAGCATTGCCCACTTGAAGTTCGTCAAGACGGCAATGCTCACGCGCTTTCCCGATTTCAAGCCGCCGCAGCTGAACAGCTAGTCACGCGTCTGCGGCCATCCTTCGAGACGCCCGCTTTCAGCGTGCTCCTCAGGATGAGGAGGGAATGCGCGGCAGCAGCAATTTCAACGAGCACCGACGCCAAATGGCCTCATCCTGAGGAGGCGCGCAAGCGCCGTCTCGAAGGACGAGGCGTGAACATAGTCGCCGTCAGGAGGCGCCGCGGTAGCCCTACCGGCACGTACGGCAGATCGCACGACACTTCACCGGTTTGCCGTTTGGTGCTTCGATCCTTTTTGATATGATTACGAAAATCATTGATGGATTGAAGGAGCGTAAGAGGTGCCAGTCAAAAATTTGCGGACGTTGGTTGGATTGACAGGTGCTTTGACATTGGCCGTGCCGGCGACGGCCTCGGCCATCACTGCCGAAGTGGCGCGGGCATGCGATGCCGCAGTGGCCAAGGCCTTCCCGCCCAGGCAGATCGGCAACCCAGCGGCCGGGAGCGCCAAGGGAACGGGCAAGGATCAGCGCGAATACTTCCAAAAATGCGTGGCCAACAACGGCAAGGTCGACGACATGCCGGCCGCCGCGCCCAAGGACAACAAGCCGGCCAAATAGAAGACAAAGGCTGTGTTAGCGCCGGGGCGGCGGGCAGGGCGAGTGGAACGCGCCGTTCGCCGCATTGATGCGCTCGACGCATTGGTTGGGATCGGTGATCGTCCCAGCGATGGTGAAGTCATAGCCGATGCCCCTGACCACCACGACGTAGCGGCCGGGCGCGAGCGTGAAGCCGTCTTGCTCCGGTTGCAGCAACAGCATTCTCGACTGGTCGTCAATCGGACCTACCTTGTAGGGGTAGGACATGCTGCGGATGACCCAGGAATCGCCGGCGCTGACCATGGCCGCCTTTCCGGTGGCATCGATGCCCATCGCTCGCGAGACTTTTGCGATCACCCGAACTTCGGTCCCGCTGGCGTCGATACCCCCGTCGGGCCTGAACACGATGAATTTGACGTCGCCGTTCATCAACGTGGTCGCGCTCGGCGTGTTGATGGCGGCCGAGATCGCGACCCGCCGGTCCGGAATTTTTCCGGGCACCGGCTTCAGCTCATGGAGCTGGCCCTCGCTCAAGGCGTAGACGCCGAACGTCGTCGGCAAAGGCATCGAGGGGTGCGCCGCCGGCGCCGGCTCCTTTGCGCTCTCCGGGATTCGTTCAGCGGTCTCGCTGGCCGAGGGAGTCGGAATTGCGGTCGGCTGAGGCTCCGGGCTCTTGGCTGTACGTTCAGGCTGCGCCACCTGCGATGATGCCGTCAGTTGTGCCTTCAGCCGCGGCCAATACACGACCGCGGTGCCGGCGCCCGCAACGAGCAGGAGAATCGCGGTCAATCGAATGAGAGACTTGAAAGCGCCGCTCCGTTTGGGTTGGTCCGGCGATCCCGGCGGTGCGGCAGGACGCCGCGGCGTCTCGGCAGCCATCGGAATGGCTGATGACGCCGAGGCAGCGAGCGTCGGAATGGGCGGGGGGACGGGGACGTTCACCGGTGGAGAATTCGCCACGGGGACCGAGGCATCCCCGGGGGGTGAAGACTTCTCGCTTCGCTCAAAGGCGCGTTCGACCTCCCGAATGGCGCGTTCGAGGACTTGCTGAAGCTCTCGCGCTTCCCGCGCGTCGGCGTGGGTGAATTGTTCCAGAAGCTTGACGCGAGCCAGCTCGTAGACGACATCCCGCATCTGCCTGGGGTCGCCGGAGACTTCGCGAATCCGCTCCGATAACAGGCGGACGAGTCCGGCCTTGATCTCTTGCGCCTGCGAGGCGTTGGCTGCGGTGTCGCCGGTCTCGGTCATCAAGACCGATCAACTAGCCCGGATGGTGCTGTTTCGCTAGGCTTTTTCACCCCGGCTTGCCTCTGCGGCGGTAGATCGCTTTGATGTTCCGATCCGCACAGCTCCCGGGTGATCGTCTCGAAGAGCTTGCTTTTGAGCAGAAACGTGTGACATTTCGTCCAGCTTATCTTTCCGGTGTTTGACCATGCGCGGCGTTTTGACGGCAATCATGTTTTCGGCCCTTCTGGTTCAGTCTGCGTCTGCGCAAGGAACCAAGGATCAGGCCAACACCACCAGCTCCAGCATCGTGACGACACCCGACAAGAAGAAACAGACCACACAGGCCGCCTCGCGGCCGACCGCCGTCCGGAATGTGTCGGGAAGCCTTCCGGCCGGACGGGCGGCCCAAGGCGTCTGGCGGAACGGCAAGCTGGTTGCCGTGCCTCGGTGAAGGCAACGCAACTGTGAAGGAACGGTGTTCACCTCCCTGACGTTCTTGCTCGGGAGATGCCGCATATGAAACGAATAGTCTTGATCACACTCGCCCTTGTCGTGCCCGGCGGCGCCTGGGCCCAGGGCGTCAGCGATCCGTCGACGCCCAATCGCAACGTGATCATCGTCAATCCGTCGCAGCCCGCGCGCCCCAACGCGACGCGGAATATTCCGAGCCGGATCGAGCCTCCTGTGACGACTTACGGACGGGCCCGGCCCTATCACGGAAACACAACGCGGGGCAGCGGCTCGAGCCGCCGCTATTAGGGCGTTTTCGGGCGAAGTGGATACCGTTCGCGTCGTGGGCCTGCCTATTGCGGATTGACCTCGACCTCCAGGGTCGACGTCCCGGGATCATGACGGTTCTTGCCCGAAATCAGCAGCGTGAACTTATCGGCGCCTCGCGCTTCGCTTTCTGCAGAATAGCGAAAGCCGGACCCGACCACCGCCAGCTGTCCCCGTGATGGCCCGCTCACGACGGATACGTTGAAGATCTGCATGTATGACCAACGCAGTCCCTGGATGCAGTCTGCGCCAGGCGCGATCGACATCGTCCATTTCACCGTATCCTGCGACAAGGCGAAGGGCGTGCGCTCCTTGATGCACAGGGGGCTGGCGTGAGCCGTGAGGGCGGACATGGCATACGCCGCAACGGCAACACGCAACAACGATACCAGGCTTGCACGCATTCTCGGCAACTCCATCGACTGATGCCGAAGTCTAGCAGCGATGGCCTAACGAGGCCTTAGAACGACGCCATTGTCCTTGCTGTGCTCATCCGATGCTGATCGCAGATGGTCGATCATCGGTCGGTCTCTCTCCGGATCATGGCATACTAGCCCTGTTTTGCCCGACGGATCAAGGCGGATTTCGGGAAATTCGTAACCCATTGATTCGGTTGGTGCCGGCTACTGTGCATGGGGTTGTTTTTCGTCTTTTTGAAAGGAGGGCCGCCGCGTTCCGAAAATGTTGCAATTGGCAGCCGCATCAGCTGAAATTGCGGCTGCCGCTCGGCCCCATCGGAGTCATCGGAGTCATCGGAGTGCGACTCGTCCGCTGCAAGTCCCTGTCAGACCGCCGGAGACCGGCGCGGACGCCGGTTCAGGCGGCTGTGGCAGCCGCTGTCGGATTGGCTCTCTATGCCTGCCCGCTCTCATGCCGAGCTCAGACCCAGCCGGAGCCGTCCATCAACGACTATCTGCCGCCAAGCGAGCCGGAAGCCTCGCGCGACGAATGGCGGCAGCGCATCGAGGATGCGCGGCGCCGTGCCAAGGAGGTTGCGCGCGCGCGGCGCGAGCATCCGGAGTTCTACAAGCCCGTTCCGGAAGATCCGGATATCGTCGCGACCGAACGTCTCCTCCGCGACGACAGCCTGCAGCAAGGCGACATCGTCGCGACCAAGAAGGGCATGTTCGTCTATCAGGGGCGATCCGACCAGCCGCGCCGCGATCAGGACTTCGTGCCGGTCAACCCGAAATCCGTGCGCTGAGCTAATACCGGCGCAGGATCTCGTTGAACTTGGGATCGGTGACCTTCGTTGACTCCAGCAGCAGCGACTTGCCTTGCGGATTTGCCTGCACATAGGCCGCGATCAGCAGCGGCTCGTAACGCGAGCGGCTCGCCAGCGCCGAGCGGATGTCGGATTGCGCCAGCAGCTTGATCTCCTCGTCGGTTGCAGCGGCGCTCGAGGTCACGGTGCGGACGCGTGAGAAGGCAACGTCGATCGGCACCGACCCGGTGAGGTACGACATCTTCACCGCAGGCGTGACCGCCTCGCCGGCCTGGGCCTGTAGCGTGCCGAGCGTGAGCCAGAGCGCCGGCCTGATCGGTGAGACTTTCAAGGCTGCCACGACGGCGGCTTGGGCCGTCTTGTTCTCGCTGGCCCTTCCGCCTGCCTCGGTCGACGGACGGTGCAGAACGTCGGCGGCCATCGCCGCCGCGTAATTCGCCAGGAGGTCGCCATCCCACGAAACGGATGCCAGGCTGCCCGCGGCCGCGAGCTTGGCCTTGTCAGGCGGAATCTCGCCCGAGAACAAGTCGCTGGCGCGAAAGTTCGGCCGTACGAGATCGCCATAGAACGTCATGCCGGCGTGGAGCGCCAGCGCGATCGCGGTCAAGATACCAATGGCGCGAAGCGTGATCACCGAAGTTGCGGCCTAAGCTTTCAAATGGCGAGAAGACTATCGCCTTGGATCGTCAATAGCGTCAAGTTGCCGGTCGCGTAGGCGCCGGTGTCGATGTTGATGCGGTTGGGGCGGATATCGGGCGCGCTGACCGGCGTATGGCCGTGCACGATATATTTGCCGAAGCGCTCCTCGGAGGCGAGGAATTCCTCGCGGATCCAGAGCAGGTCCTCATCCTTCTGGCGATCGAGCGGGACGCCCGGTTTGACGCCGGCATGGACGAAGAAGAAGTCGCCGCAGGTAAAGGACGAGGGCAATTGCTGGAGGAAGGCGAGGTGCTCCGGCGGGAGCGCACGTCTCAGTCCCTCGATCAATTCGACCTGCTGCTCCGCGGAAGGGTTCATGGTCGGCGTGACACCATAGGAGACCAGCGTCAGCAGGCCGCCATAGTGGCGCCACTCCTGCAGGCGGGCGGGGTCCTTGAGGACCTCGAGCAGGAAGACCTCGTGGTTGCCCTTCAGGCAGACCGTCTCGTGCGATTTCGAGCGCGCGATCAGGAGATCAAGAACGGCGCGCGAGTCCGGGCCGCGATCGACATAGTCGCCGAGAAAGACCTGAATGGCGCGTTGGGGAGCCGAGCGGGCGAGATCGACGTCGATCACGGTTAACAGCGACTGAAGCAAATCGGCACGGCCGTGCACGTCGCCGATCGCATAGACGCGGACGCCGTCGGGAAGCCGAGGCTTGGTCTTCTTTCGAAAGCGGGAGGAAAGGCCCATCAGGTCGGTCGAATCGCTTCCAGCGTCACGAGCGGAACGTCGTGACCGCTCTTAGCAGAACAAGTCACACATCGGTATTCTTAATTGTTTCCGACCGATGAGCCCGTATTTTGATTAAAGCCTCGCTTGGCCTTTGAGCCGTATTTCAAGAGGTCTCGCGTAGCGTCTCCCCAACAAGAACGGGGAGCGCGACATGCGCAAAGTGGTAAAGTTCCTGGCGGCCGTGGCCGCAATCGCGGTTGCTGCGGGGGTGCAGCAGAAAGCGGAAGCCGCCTTCGTCGGCGCGCCCCTGGGGCTGCGCGGCGCCATCCACTACATCAAGTTCGACCAGCCGACGTTGGCGCCGATGGCGTTCACCATCTTCTGCCTGAAGTACAAGGACGAGTGCAAACCACGTCCGCAGCAGATCGTCTTCCGCGGCGGCCGCCTGAAGCTCACGGCCGAGCGCATGGCGCAGATGCAGGAGGTCAACCAGCGGGTCAACACCGCGATCCGTCCCGAGCCCAACCTGGAAGGGCTGCGCGGCGAGAAATGGCTGCTGCATCCGACGAGCGGCGACTGCAACGACTATGCCGTGACAAAGCGCCACGATCTCATCGCCAAGGGCTTTCCAGCGCGCTCGGTGCTGCTGAGCGAGGTCGTCACCAGCTGGGGCGAGCATCATCTCGTGGTCGTGGTACGCACCTTCTCGGGTGATCTCGTGCTGGACAATCTCTCCGGCCACATCATGCCGTGGTCGAAGAAACCCTATCGCTGGGTCCGCATCCAGTCGCCCAAGAACCCGAACTACTGGGCCTCGCTCGGTGACCGCGCGGTCTGATCAACTGCGCGCTATCGTGATCCGGATTGGCTGACGCTCTGCGACAGTCCGAGGCCGACGATCACCGAAAGACAGAGGATTGCTGCCGGGTGCAGCAATCCGGGACCCGCAAAGCTCTGAACGAGCGCAAACAGCACACAAGCCGCGGCCGCCGCCGGAAAGAACGAGTCGCGTCCGCGCTGCAGGGCGCCGACGAACAGGCGCACTAAAGCGAGCAGGCTCACCGCAATCATGGCGACCAAGCCGACCCAGCCCATCCCCGAGAACAAGGATGTGGCCGCCGAGGGCGCGGTCAGGACGGCGCCGGCATCGCTCTGATAGATCCTGCCCACCGCAGCAAAAGTCCCGGCGCCGGCGCCGAACCAGCGGGTGTCGGCCAGCATCCGCTCAAGCGCGGCCTTCGTCTCGGCCCCCATCTCCGGGACGAGCCGCAGGAGTATCGGTCCGGAGCTCTTCTCGAACAGGAAGGTCAGCACGATCGCCGCGCCGGCCAGGGCTGCCACCGACAACGCGCTCGCGGCCAATGGCGACAGATCCAGTCTGCGGATCACGAGGATCAGCAGGATCAGCACGACGCCAAAGCTTGCTGCGACCGCATTGTTGGTGCCGGAAAAACCAAAGACCGCAGCTGCGCTGATCAAGGCCCCCGCAAGCCCCAATAGACCAAGCACGATCGAGCGAGGTAGCGAATGACGGGTTTCGGCTCGCTCTGCGGCAAGTTGCATGACCGCCAGGTTCAGGATCAGACCGAAACCGGCCAGAGTTGTTGCCAGCTCGGACGTCGCGGTGGCTCCTGCCACTGCCGGCGCGAGCCGATGCAGATCCAGGGTTAAGGCCGAGACGGCGGTGACGCCAGCCAGGACAAACAGCACCAACTCGGCGCGGCCACGATCGCGAACGACGACAATCGTTACGCCGAGCAGCGCGATCGCTGCCAGTGCCAGCACCAATGCATTCACCGTCAAGCCGATATCGGCCGTGATCGGCCCGAACGAGAGGCCACCGATCACCTCGTGGGCGCTGGCCCAGATCGGATGCGCAACGCGCAGCGGAAGCGAAGCAAGCTGGGCCGCGATGCACAGCGGAATGGCGACCAAAATCCAGCGGCCCCAGGAGGTCGCACGGAGATAGTGCTCGTAGTCGGCCTTTCGCGCGCTCAAGGCGGCGGCCAGCAGGCCTAACGCTGCGGCCATCGTCCCGAGCTGCGCCCCCAACGTGGCGCCGGCGATTTCGAGAGCGGTAGCGGAAACGATGGAAACGATGAGGGCGAAATAGGCGAGGGACAAACGGCGCTCGACAAGGAATCCTGAAACGGTCAGGTCACCATACAAGCGAGCCGTGCGTTTTCAAACAGAGGCCTGCGTCACGATCAGCGGGTGGCCTTGACCGGTCGACCGAAGACGCGGGTCGCGCGTGCGGCCGCAAGGGCAAAGCGCGCCCCCGAACCGAAGAGGTAACCGCCCTGGAGGGCGATGGCGGCAAATGCCGCGGCCTTCATGCCTCCAAGGAAGCCAAGGCTCGTCATCATGCTGACCGGCAGCATGGTGAGCACCAGCGCAATTGTGACCGGCAGGAGCACGAACACGCGAAAGCGTTGGCCCAGCACGGCACCCGTGAGAAAGCTGAAAATCAAAAAGGCGGTCATCCGAAACACTCTCCGTGCTCCGGACCCTAAGTTTCCCGCCTAAAAAGACCCTTAAGTTGTATGGCTAAATTTGGCCTATTGGCCGCAATTTGCCAGCAGCGCATGATAGGCCTCCCGCAGCCCGTTGAGCGCCACCATACCCTTGATCTCGCTGTCGCCTTCCCGGACCACCACGGCCAGCGAGGCCGTCGTCTGCCACTTCCCGGCGGCAAAGGCCGAGACCTCGTCGGGCAACAGCACGGCGGCGCCCGCGGCCGCCATGCTGGCCTCAAAGGTCAAGGTGCCGCCGCCGCTCGCGGCAATGGTCACCTTAGGCCGGCTCCGGGGCGGGAAGGGCCGGATCAGCGCCACTAGCACGTCGACCTTCCCCTTCGGGGCGCAGCGGACGATCAGGCCGGCGAAGTCCGGATCCGACTGGGTGGTGTCGGCGGTCTTCGTGATGGCCGCGAAGCTTTCGCCGTCCTTGGTCCCTTGGGTTCGGGTGAATTTCCACACGGAAGTGGACGCAGGGCCGGCCACCTCAACAGCGGCCACGCCGCGACACCGCGCCCCGGCGTTGCCAGGGCAGGCGACGGCGGGGCGATCGGCGGCGCCAAAGAGGGAGCCCGCCAACAGCGGGATCAGAAGGAGGCCAGACACGGGGTTTCCTGCTCTTAACGGCCCAGCCTTAGCAGACGGTGGCGAAGCCAAGAAGCCTTGCCTCCGCCACATCGAGCCCTTGAGTCGGGCGCTTTGCCCTCGAACCCGGCACACGAAATACAACAAATAGTCACAAAGGGTTAAACTAGGCTCCAAACAGTGGCCCACACGCAACACTGGCCGACGGATCGCCCCGTTAACCACCGGGAACCCTTGTCGCACCACCCCCTAGGCCGTACCAATTTACGTCACTTGGGGACCCACGGGCGCGATTCATGTCATCTATTGCCAAGACCTATGTGTTGAAGCCAGCTTTTCTGCTGGCCGCTTTAGCGCTCGGGGCCTGCTCGACCAATCCGGGGTCGGGACCGCTCACCGACGACGTCAACAACAAGATCCAGACCGAAAATGCGCCGGCCTATGAGCTGGTGCCGCTCAATCCGGCGACTGTGAAGATCCTGCACACGCACGAGCCCAAGGGCCTCGCCGGCGTCTTCACCGACCGCCGTCCGCCCGCGAGCATCGTGTTCGGCATAGGCGACGTCGTCAGCGTCACCATCTTCGAAGCCGCGGCGGGCGGTCTGTTCATCCCGGCGGAAGCCGGTGTCCGCCCGGGTAACTATGTGACGATCCCGGATCAGTCGGTCGACAATGACGGCTTCATCACCGTGCCCTATGCGGGTCAGATCAAGGCCGCGGGCCTGACGGCGGTCCAAATCCAGCGCGCGATCGTCGAGAGGATCGGCAACCGCGCCATCGAGCCGCAGGCGGTCGTGGCGATGTCCTCGCAGCGCACCCAGCTGATCAGCGTGCTCGGCGAAGTCAACTCGCCGGCGCGTTATCCCGCGAGCGCGGCTGGTGCGAAGGATCGCGTGCTCGATGCGATCACCCGCGCCGGCGGCATCAAGGGCCAGGGCTTCGAAACTTGGGTCATGCTGGAGCGTGGCGGACGACGGGCCACCGTGCCATTCGAAAATCTCGTGATGGCGCCCGAGAACAACGTCTATGTGCGCCCCGACGACAGCATCTACGTCTATCGCGAGCAGCAGAAGTTCCTGGCATTCGGCGCCAGCGGCCAGAGCGGCGAGTTCAACTTCGATGCCTGGCGCATCAATCTCGGCGAAGCGGTCGGCAAGGCTGGCGGCCTCCTGGATGGCCAGGCCGATCCGGCGGCCGTCTATCTCTATCGCCGCGAGCCGCGCGAGGTTGCGGCCCAGCTTGGCATCGACGTGAGCAGGTACACCTCGGAGACGATCCCAGTCATCTTCAACGTGAACTTCCGCGATCCCGGCGGCTTCTTCCTTGCCACCAAGGTCATGATGAAGAACGGCGACATCATCTACGTCTCGAACTCGCGCAACGTCGAAGTTGCCAAGTTCCTGAACTACCTGCGGGTGATCATGGCGACCGGCAGCGATAGCATCAATCTCGCCAACGACGCCCTGATCTTCCGCAACAACATCAAGCTGGCGCCGTAAGTCGCCGACTTGACCGGCCAAAAACGATGGCACCGGGGCTTTGTCCCGGTGCCATTTTCGTTTAGCAATCGAAGTGGTTCTGCTGCGCCGACGAGCCCGGGATCTGGATCAAGGCGCCACTCGGCGTGCCGGTCATCGGTCACCCCGCGGTCTTGCAAGGGGCTTCATGCGCTTTCGAACGTTTCGCCGTCTTCTGGCTCTGAGTCTTGTTGCCTCCGTCCTTGCACCGGTCGGGCCGGTGCTCGGCGCTGCCGCGGAGCTGGGCGTCCGCCACCGCATCGACGTGATGGTGTCCGCCGAGCCCGATGCTCCCGTGCTGTCGCGCCTCAAGGGCGCCAAGGGCGAGCTGTCCTTCACCGTCCGCCTCTCGGCGAACTCCAAGGAGAGCAAGTTCTTCGGGATGCTGCGCCCGTCCTTCCCCGACATCGTCGTGCCCGACGGGCCGGGCAAGCCGCTGGTGCATCAGACCAAGCTCTGGGAGGAGGAGATCTGCCATCAGCGCCGCGGCCTGCCGAAGGTCACGGTGACCCAACTCGGCGGGCATTTTGCGCAAGGCGAGGGGCGGATCGAGATTTCCGCCATCAACCGGCACATCGGCGTCCTGGTCCCGCCCGACGAATTAACCCCCGGAATAAAACTCGATCAGGGGAGTGATAGCTTTGGACTATTCTACGCGTTCCGCGCGCAGAGCCGGAACAGCCGCCTCAACGTGGATCTGAAGATCTATCCCATCGATTGCTTCCTCTAAGCCCAGAGCACAGCTCGCAAGAACGACGATGCGCCTTTGGCTTCCCAAAATTCGCTGGTCATGGAGCTTGCCCGCGACCTTCATCCTGTTCTTCGTGGCCGCCAGTGCGCCGTTTCCGTTCGGCTCGACCAATGATCTGTCGATCGCGTTCTGGTGCCTGTGTCTCGGCGTCGCGGTGATCTTCGCGCCGACGCGCGATCTGCGATCGCCGCATCTCTGGCTGCTCGCCGGTATCGGCGTGATCGTTGCCGCTTACGCCTTCGTGCTGCACGAGCAGCTCTCCGACCATCCGTGGGTCGCGCCATTCCAGCCGATCTGGAAGCAGGCCTCGGATCTGCTCGGCGTGCCGATCGCACCATCCGCTTCCATTGTGAAGAACGAGGCGTTGTTCGCGCTCGGCGCGCCGTTCGCCAACATCCTCGCCATCGTCCTCGGCATCACCGTCGGCGCCGACCGGACGCGCGCGCGTCGCCTGCTCTGGGTCATCGCGATCTCCGGCGCGGCCTACGCGCTCTATGGCGTGGCCTCGTTCCTGATCGAGCCCACCATGATCCTGTGGCGGGACAAGACGGCGTATCTCGGCAGCGTCACCGGCACCTTCATCAACCGCAACACGGCGGCGGCCTATTTCGGCTCCTGCGCCGTGATCTGGATGCTGCTGATCCTGGAGGACGTCCGCCGCCGCCTGCCGGAGCGGCATATCGAATGGCGACGTGTATCGCTCGATCTGCGCGCGATCCCGCCAAGAGAGATCTTGCCGCAGCTTGCATGCCTGTTGATCTGCCTGATGGCGATGTTCATGACGGGATCGCGCGCCGGCGTCGGCCTGTCGCTGCTGGCAATGATCGTCGCCTTCACGCTGTTCCTGCGCAAGGACCTGCCGCCGCGCACCGGCATCTGGATCTCGCTCGGCGCAGGGCTCGCCGTCGCGCTCGGCCTGTTGCAGCTGCTCGGCGGCCGCGTCTCCAGCCGCTTCGACAGCCAGGGCCTGGTCGACGAGGGCCGCATCGAAGCCTGGAAATCCACGCTGCGGATCATCGCCGACAACCCCTGGTTCGGCACCGGCATGGGCACCTTCCAATGGGCCTTCCCGCCGTACCGCAGCCCCAACATCTCGATTCGCGGCGTCTGGGATGCCGCGCATTCGACGCCGCTGGAGCTTGCCTCCGAGGTGGGCATTCCCATGGCGCTACTGGTGGCGCTCGGCTGGGCCGCCATGCTGCTCGTGCTGGCGAGGGGCGTGTTCAGACGGCGGCGCGATGCCATAATCCCGCTGGCGGCGGCGGCGACCGCAACGCTGTCGCTGCTGCATTCGTGCCTCGACTTCACGCTGCAGATGCCCGGCTACAGCATTCCGTTCTTTGCGCTTTTCGGCGCGGGCCTGGCCCAGTCCTTCTCCAGCCGGGAGAGCCGCGCGAGCGCGGGGGCCGGCGCCACCGCACCGCGAGGCGAGGGCCGCTTCGCAACCGCGCCTCCAGCTCCGCGCGCTCGGCCCGAGCTTCACAAAACTGTCTAGATTTGAAGCAGTTGCGCCGTTTACGAAGTTTTTAGTATAAATGGACAGTCCTTCTTTCTTTCGCTAGGTTCTTGCACTGCACAGCCATTTTGCCCGGGCCGAGGAAGCAGATCGGGGCAGCTGATTTTTTGGAGGTTGTTTTATGAGCGTTATCAGAAATGCGCTTCGCATGGCTGCCGCCGCGGCGCTCGCCGCGACGATCATATCGGCCGCCAACGCCGCCATTTACCCGCCGCAGCGCCAGCTGCCGGCCACCGTAATTTCCGAGTTCAAGGCGTCCCCCAACAGCCTGCTGCAGCAATATCCGACCGGCGGCCCGCAACTGATCTCGCGCGTGCGCGACCTCGGCGCCTCTGATCCGACCACGCTGCCCGGCCTTATCGCTCTCCTGAAGGATCCCGCGACCACCAAGGACCAGATGAACGCGATCGTCGCTGGCCTCGCCCTGGTCGCTCGGATGGCCGCGCAACAGGATCAGGCCTACGCCAATGAGATCCAAACGGCGATCGCCGGTACCGGCAATCCCGACTTGATTGCCGCCTACCAGGCCGCGATCGGCGACGTCGCGATCGCCGCGGCCGGCGGTGCGGGCGGTGGCGGCAGCGGCGGAGGCGGGCCGACAGGTAACGGCTTCCCCACCGGCGGCGGCAGCAGCGGCATCGTCGTGTTCGGCAACAACACGACCGCCAACATCCCGCCCGGCACCTTCGGCGTCGGTGTCGGCACCGCCGCCAACAGCGTCAGCCCGTTCTGATTGAGGCCGGCCCTTAGGCTGCATTCTAGGAGACGGCAGCGGCGCCAGCGGGCGCCGCTTTGCTTTTGGACCGTTAAGCTTCACATGAAATGTCACGCGGGGGACACTGCGCGGCACATCAGGCGCGTTCAATTGAAGACGAGAGTGTGCTAGTCTCTCGTGTGGCGCGGGTTTGCTACGAATGCAGCTGCGGCAGATAGTAGATTTTCCAATCCTCAAGAACGCATCGATCCATTTTCAGGAATTGCTAGATGTTGCAGGTGAACAAGCCGTCGTCGGAGATCAACCATGATTTCGCCGAGGCTGACGGCTCTGCGTCTCAGACGCTGACCTCCTACCTCGAGATCGTTCGCCGTCAGTTCCCGACCATGGTCGCGATCGTCTCGGCCTGCGTGATCCTCGCACTGCTCTATCTCTTCACCGCCGCGCCTCAATTCACTTCCGAGGCCTCGATGGTGATCGACACCCGCAAGGTGCAGTTGTTTCAGCAGCAGTCGATGCTTGGTGACGTTGCCGTAGATGCTGCAGCAGTCGAGACTCAAGTCGAGATCCTGAAATCTGAGAACATCAGCCTCACTGTGATCCGTGATTTGCATCTCGTCGACGATCCTGAATTTACCGGTTCGGACGCCGGCCTGCTTGGCTCGGTTCTCAGCTTTGCGGGCAGCCTGTTCTCCGAGCGGCATTCGCTGTCTGAATACGAGCAAGTCCGCAATGCGCTGGGACGCTTCGAAAAGAACCGCGACGTCACCCGCATCAAAGGCACCTATGTGATGGAGGTTGCCTTCACATCGAAGGATCCGGGGAAAGCGGCGAAGATCGCAAACGCGATCGTAGACTCTTACATCGTCGATCAGCTCGAGGCTAAATACCAGTCGACTCGCCGCGCCAGCGTCTGGCTCCAGGACCGTATCAAGGAACTGCGTACCCAGGCATCCGCCGCGCAAAAGGCGGTGGTGGACTTCAAGACCACTAACAATATCGTCGACACCGGCGGGCGGCTAATGAACGAGCAACAACTTGCCGAGATCAACAGCCAGCTTATCCTGGCGCGTGCAGCCACCGCCGAGGCCAGGGCGCGGCTTGATCGCATGAATGATATCCAGAAGCAGGATGTCCCTGACGCCAACGTTGCCGATGCGTTGAAGAATGAGACCATCGTCAAGCTGCGCGCGCAATATGTCGATATGGCTTCGAAGGAATCGATCTGGTCGGCCAAATATGGCCGGGATCATCTCGCGGCTGTGAATCTGCGCAGTCAGATGGCGGAGATCAAGAAGAACATCCGGGATGAACTGAGACGTATCCAGGAGTCTTACAAGAGCGACTACGATATTGCTGTGACCCGTGAGGAAAGCATCAAGTCGAGCCTCGCCAATGTTGTCTCGGAATCCCAGCTCACCAATCAGGCTCAGGTGCAGCTTCGCGAACTTGAGAGCAATGCGCAGAGCTACCAGGCGATGTACGACAATTTTCTGCAGCGCTACATGGAAAGCGTCCAGCAGCAGTCGTTCCCGATCACCGAGGCGCGCATGATTAGCGTAGCGACCATGCCGCTGGTGAAGAGCTATCCGAAATCTCTCCTCGTTCTGGCCGTCGGTCTGCTTGGAGGCTTGATGCTGGCCTCAGGTGTGGCGATGGCCCGGGAGCTGACTGATAAAGTGTTTCGTACCACCAAACAAGTCGAGGATACTCTCGGAGTCAGCTGTGTCGCGATTCTTCCGGCTCTGAGCACTTTACCTGTCGAATCGCGGTCCGGCTGGAAGATGCCGAGTGGTCGGGGATTTGGAAGTAGCAGCCAGCAGCCTGATTTGCTCCGCTATGTCGTGGGCAATCCGCTATCGCGCTTTTCCGAAGCCGTACGTTCGGTGAAGGTTGCTGCCGATCTCAATCAGATCCTGCGCGAAAATCGCGTGCTGGCGACGACCTCGACCTTGCCGAACGAAGGCAAGAGCACACTCTCGAGCAATCTCGCTCAACTCGCGGCGCATGGCGGTGCGCGCGTCATTCTGGTTGATGGTGATCTGCGCAACCCCTCACTCTCGCGTGCGCTGGTGCCGGACGCGAAGGTCGGCCTGGTCGACGTCATCGCGCAGAAGGTCAAGCTCGAGGATGCGCTGTTGGTCGATCCAGAGACGCAGCTCTCGATCTTGCCGGCCGGGACCACCTCCAAATTGTTGCACACCAACGAGATATTGGCCTCGAAGGCGATGCGCGAGCTAGTCGCCTTGCTGCGCACCCGATTCGACTACGTGGTGATAGACATGCCGCCGATGGCGCCGGTTGTGGACGTGCGTGTCACGGCCAGCTTTGTCGACTCTTACATCTTTGTGCTGGAATGGGGCAAAACCAAAATCGACGTCGTTAGGCATAATCTGCGCACCGCGCCCGAGATCCAGGATAAGCTGCTCGGCGTAGTCTTGAACAAGGCGGATACGAAGGCACTTGCGCGCTATGAATCATATCAGGGACGCTATTACTATCAAAAGTATTATGCGCGCTATGGATACGTGGAGTAGTGGGCCGTCCGCAGATTGGTTCTTGAGCTTCTTGAAATGGCGACTGGGATGTGAGCGATCTTCGTAGAAGATGCCTGGGAAGCGCGCTGCGCGTTTGCCTGCTTGTGTTCGGTCTGGTCGGCCTTTTGTGGACCGCGATCACTTCGCCGGCTTTTGTTTCAGCTTCGCCGGCCCGCGATATCATTGGTCGAGTTATGGCGGCTGAACACTTCAAGCAAGGCGCGCTAGGAGAAAGCCTGGCGTACCTCGAGGAAACATCGAGGAGCTTGATTTCGGAGCCATCGATTTCACGGGCGAAGGCTCTCATCCGTTTGGAATTGGCGCAGAGAGCAATGGGGCGTCCCGATGGAATGGATGATGGAGACCGCCAGATCGCTGATACCGAACTTGACCTGAAAACTTCGCTTGCCACGAATCCAAATGACGCTTTTCTGTGGATGTTGTTGTATTCGGTGGCGCTGACTAGAAATGGATTTGATCCTGCCAACATTAAGTATCTTGCTGCATCGTATCGGATAGGTCCGTGTGAGGGTTGGCTCGCTTTGCGCCGGAATCGGATTACTCTTGGATTATTTCCGTTTCTCGATGGCTCTCTCAGGCGTGTGGCTATCTCAGAGTTCGCTCAAATCGTCGATGCCGGTTTCAGCAGCGAGGCGGCTTTGATCCTGAAAGGGGTGGGCTGGGCACATCGAGAAGAATTGCTGCCGGCTCTCGTGCAGGCGAATTTGGTGTCGCGAGAAAACCTCTACAGACGCCTTGCTGCGGATGGCCTCAAGTTGAGAATTCCCGACGTTCCCTATGACGAGAGGCCTTGGAGATGAAACATTTCCGATCACGATCTTGGTCCGGCATAGCTACTTGGACCCTGCTTGTCACCGTGAATGTCGCGGGGCAGGCACAGTCCGCCTCTCCGACGGCAAGCTCTAGCCTGACGCTGCAGGGAGCAGCAGAGCAGACCACTGCACCGATTATCAAAAATGCATTTGGTCGCCCCTGTCTGGACGTGGAGGCGGCAGCAAGATCGCGTGTGGTGAATCCCAAGCTTATGGATCACGTCGTGAGCGTCAAAAACAGCTGCCCTCGCGCGATCGATGTAACGGTGTGCTATTTCAACTCAAGCAAGTGCAACGCATTTCATCTGTCGGGATATGGCCGTGTAGATGCGATCCTTGGAACGACGACGGAGCGGAGTTTTCGTTATTCGATCTCGCAAAAATAGCGGTTTTGATATTGGGCGGATTGCAAGCGGGTGTTCAAGAAATATTGCCTAACCAAGCCGAAGACCGGCTTTGCGACATGGAGTCTTCGGACTTGCGATCGATATGAGGTGCACCTTTGCACGTATATAAGGAGCAAGATGTTGATACTCGCTTTTGACGAATTGAGATTCTGGAAGGCTCAGAGCATTCAGATGCTCGGTAGCGAAGCGTCCGCATTCTCCCGGCCGCTTGAGCCCGACGACGCGTACTAGTCCATGAAATCGAAGATGATCGTTTGGACGGGCTCCAGGTAAACAACCCAGCTCTGCGTTCAGCATACCCATGAACTCTTGCGAAAAATCTCTCGTGATGTCGTCTTGCGCAGTCATCGTAGGAAGACAGGTAGACGGAATATGAAGCTTGCTTTCGTCGGTTGCGGCTATGTCTTCGACATCTATATGCGCACACGCTGGGCCTATCCGGAGATGGAAATCTGCGGCGTCTTCGATATCGACAGGTGCCGCTCTGAGATCGTTTCGAAACATTACGGCATTCATGTCTATGCGGACTATGACGCACTTCTCGCCGATCCGCGTGTGGAGATCGTCGTCAACCTGACGACGATTAATTCCCACTATGACGTCACTAGACGCGCTCTGGAAGCAGGCAAGCATGTCTACTCCGAAAAGCCGGTGACGACCGAGCTCAATACGACCAAGGAACTCTTTGCCCTGGCGGAGAGGCGCGGCATCGTACTTGCCGGTGCCCCTTGCAATCTCTACTGCGATTCCATCGCCACAATGTGGAAAGCCGTTCTGGACGGCGCAATCGGCAAGCCGGTTCTCGTCTATGCTGAGTTAGACGACAATCCCGCCCATCTGATGCACCTGGAAGAGATGGAAAGCCCGACCGGCGCGCCCTTCCCCTATGTGGAGGAGCTGCAGGAAGGCTGCACGGTGGAGCATCTAGCCTATCACCTTGTATGGATCTGTGCGATGTTCGGTCCGGCAAGGGCGGTGGCGGCCTATTCCAAGAACCTGATCGCGCACAAGACGGATACGCCGCTCAATCCCGCCGACACGCCGGACCTCTCCGTCGTGTGCCTCGACTTTGAAAACGGGATCGCCGCGCGCATCACCTGCTCGTGGGTTGCGCCGCGCGACCACCGTTTCCGCATCATCGGTGATGCGGGTGAGCTCGGCGCGGATAATATCTTCCACGATCAGACGCCGGTTCATCTGGAACGGTATTCGCGCGTCAGTCTGGCTGCCCGCAAGGCCTATACGGCGCGTAACCAACCGCTCATCGGCCGGATTTTTGGTATCGGCGGCAGAAAGCTCAAATTGGTACGGCGCTGGAAATCCCATGCGGTCGAGGCGGAAAAAGGCGTCGGCATATCGCTTAAGCACAAGTTTGTCAGTTGGCTGCGGCGCCGAGAAATCTACGCGCAGGACAAGCTCCTAGGGCTGGCAGAAATGTACCGGGCCATGCGCGATGGACGAAAGCAGCCGATGCCGGCAGATTTTCTGATCCACATCAACGAGCTCACCATGATGGTGCAGCGCGCGGGTGCCGGCGGCATTGCGACTGTGCCCCGGACGACCTTCGAGAAGATCGGCCCGCTGCCTGACATGATCAGCGGGCAACGCGACTATAGGACCGGCTACCGGCAGCGCATCTCGGAAAACCGGCTCGGCAAGCTCATCGATAAGCTGCAAAAGCGGTAGTTGTGCGAAGAGGCGAAGGGACCGATAATGACATCAACCGCGCAGACAGATGCATCCATCAGCAAGATCGCCCGCATCGGGCTTGGTTGCAGCCGGCTGGGCTCGATCGGGGCCCAGGATAGCACGCCGCCCGAAAAGCTTCTTCAAACGGCGGCGGAAGCCGGGATCACGTTTTACGACACAGCCGACATCTACGCACAAGGCGACAGCGAACGTCATATCGGAAAATTCCTTCGAAGCAGCAGCGGCAACCTCGTCATTTGCACCAAGGTCGGCCAATATTTTCCGTGGTACTTCAAGCCTGCCTTCCTGATGAAGGGTCTGATCAAAGCTCTGCTGCGCCTAGCGGGCGGCGCATCGGCAGTCCGTACGGTTCGCGCGCGAACACTGCCGCAGGATTTTTCGAGCGACTATATCGAACGGAAATTCCGGGAGAGCCTCGAGCGGCTGCAGACAGATTCGGCCAACATCCTCCTTTTGCACAGCCCATCGGCGGATGTCCTGAGACGGAAAGACGCCATCTCTACGCTTCACGCGATCAAGCAGCGCGGCGCGGCCAAGAGGATCGGTGCAGCCTGCGATGACATCGAAGCCCTCGAGGCTGCGCTCGACGACGATAGGATCGACGCAGTCCAGGTCACACTTGGCGTCCTGGATGGTGTCGATCCGGAGCGGTTGCGCAAGCGCCGGGCAGCCGGTTTGTTCGTGATCGCACGCGAGATATTCGGTGGTGCCCGCCCGGCCGACAGCGTGCCTCTGTCACCGGAATTCGTGAGGGATCGGCTCATCCGTGCTGCGAGCCGTCCCGACGTCGATGTCGTCCTTGTCGGGACGACCAATGAAAGCCGGCTGCGTCGCCTCGTCAACGACTACCGGGCTTCGAAACGCCCGGCCTCGGACGTCGCCTAAACGGCAGAGATAGGAGACAACGAGTTGCGTGTTCTTTGGTTAGGCCGTTCGGTCGATTTGACCCTAGACGCGGGAGACCGCGTCTACAGCTACAGTTTCGTCTGCGCTGTCGCCGAGCAGCCCGGCGTGACGTTGTCCTATATTGGCCTCACCGATCAGGACAAAGGGCAGTTTGAGCCGTCATCTTTCGCGGTGGACTGGCGGCCTGTCCATGCCAGGGCGAACTCGAGCTTGAAATTCCTTTACAGCAGTCTGCCCATGTCGGGTGCAAAGAACGATGTGCGGGAATACACGGATGCGATCTTTCAGGCTCTGACGCGCGAGCCCTGGGACGTGGTGGTGCTCGATCACTATGCGCTCGCTCTTGCAATTCCCCTGATCGACAAGGCGGGTTTCCGGGGGCCGGTCGTCCATATCGCACACGATTTCGAAACGCATGTTACCCGGGACATCGCCGAGTCGTATTCTGGCAATCCGGTCAAGAAGGCCCTTCTCAAGCTGAATGCCAAGCGTACCGCAGACGCCGAACGGTTGCTGGCCGCCCGCTGCGATCTCATGGTCACGCTCACAGAGAAGGATGCTGTCAGTTTCAGAGAGATCAATCCCAGGCTGGACAGCTTGGTCATTGCCCCGGGATATCGCGGCGCGGTCGTCGAATCCCGTACGATTTCAGACGCCGTGCCGAAACGGGTGATCGCGATCGGCTCCTATACATGGCTCGCCAAGCGGATGAACCTGCTGGAGTTCGTCCAAAGCGCGGACGAGTTCTTTTTCCAGAACGGAATCGAATTTCGCGTCATAGGCAAGATCCCCGAGGACTTTCACGAGATTCGAGCGCGCCAGTGGAAAGCGACGCGGCTGCTCGGCTTCGTGGACAACCCGAGCGTCGAGTTCGACAATGCGCGGATGGGTCTTGTGGTGGACCGGACCGGCGGCGGCTTCAAGCTGAAGATGCTGGACTATATTTTTCAACGCGTGCCAGTCGGCGGTTACACGCATGCCCTCGAAGGGCTTCCCGACGAGGTTGCCCCTCACGTCGTCGGCCATTCGGAAACGGAGCCTCTGCTGAAGGCGATCGTCGAAGCGGTGAACAATCCCGACAGGCTCCAGAAAATGCAGGTCGCGGCCTTCCAAGCCGCCAAAGGGCTTTTCGACTGGCCCAGCAACGGCAAGCGGTTCATCGAGAAACTGAACGAGCTTGGGACAGATTTGCAATCGCCCGAAAGTCTGCGGCGGGCGGGCAGAATGCAGCGCAGCGAACCTCGGTCGCTGCAAGTTTAGCGGTTATCGCGAATGGCCTCAGACATTCACAACAACCCACCCAAATTCGGTCCGACGAGGTTCATCGTCGGTGATCCCGGCGCGCGAGTCTTCCATATGCTCAGCAAACGAGCTGTGCTCGGCATCATCGTTTCCTTTATTTTCCTTGCCTATTTTGGCATCGGCTTGAAGGAGGATTTTTCCCTCAGCATCAGCATGATCGCAATGTATGCGGCACTCCCGGCCCTGCTTCTCGAAAGAAATCTGACGCTCGATTGGGCGAAGCTGGGAGCCTACCTGATCTTCGTCTACAGCGTACTGCTGACGAAGCTATCGGCGACTGGGCCGAACATTTCTTCGGCGTCGATGTATTATCTTATCGTCCTCTACTTCCCGTTCGTATTTGCGGTTGCGCGAACGGCCAACACGGACGGACTCTATGAAAAGGCTATCGGTTTCTTCCTGAACTGCATGATCGCCATCTCCGTCATCGCTGTGGTGCAGTTCTTGTCCCAATTCGTCGTAAAGCTTTCCTGGGTTTTCAATATTTCGCTGATCATTCCTCGTGCCATCGTGGATAAAGGCGGCTGGAACACGGGTGCCGACGCAGGCAGCTTCTTCAAGGCCAATGGCTTCTTTCTGAGAGAGCCTTCGGAGTTGTCGAATCTTCTCGGGTTCGCCATTCTCATAGAATTTTTGTACTTTCGCAGGTGGCTGCGTCTCGCAATCTACGGCGTCGGCATCCTGCTGAGTTTTTCGGGCACCGGGATGTTCGTCGTCGCGGCAGGATTGCTAATACCGACCAAGCTGAAGACGCTTCTCCGTGCAGCGGCCATTCTTGCCATCGGCCTCGCGATCATACCTCCACTCGATGCATTTGCTTTCGACGGTTACTTCCTGCATCGGTTGGATGAGTTCAATCGAGAAGGTTCAAGCGCTTGGGCGCGCTTCATCGCACCGCAGTCGGTCGTTGAAGCGGGAATGAGCTCTGTCGAAAGAACATGGCTTGGCAATGGTTCCGGCAGTCTTGCACCTTCGTTGAGCATGTATTCCGGCATTTGGTATGAGGGACGATGGGAAATCCACGGCCCGACCTGGGCAAAATTGCTTTATGAATACGGAATTCTGGGCGCCGCTGCGGGCTTCCTGTTCTTGATAGTTTGCCTTTGGAGATCCCGAGGGCCAGCAGAACTGAAGATCGCCGGATTTTATGCTTGGCTCGCTTCGGGAGGACAATTGCTCCAGCCCGCATTGTTGGCCGTCATATTCAGCCTGATTATCCTGTGGCCGAAGAGTCGTCCACGGTTCTGCCGGCCGTCTCCCTCATCTTGGACGCAATCGACTAGGAAACCGTAATGCGGTAGGTTTTGATGTGGGTTCTCGGCCAATAAGACTAGGCTGGACCTAACGATCGGAGCAATGCCGTTCTTGCACCTGATTTTTCTAGATCAAGCAGCGCTGCGTCTTCCTTAAAATGAGGCTTCCCTTGCTTCCGATATCGACGGCAAGCACCATTGCAGGGCGAGTAGAGTTTCGCTAAATAGGGCGAATTTTAGAAAAGGAATATTTTATGCTGGAAGCGGCGAAGAAGATAGCCAAAGTCGCGAGAAATGCGATTTTGTTCAAGACTGTTCCTCTTCAGGAGCATGTCAAGTTCTTGGGCGTCGGTGATCTTCACTTCAACAAACAGGATAACCGCGGGAAGGCTATTGCTGCGGCTGCTGGTGTCACTCAACGACAGGTCACCAAGTTCTGGAGATTAGCAGTACAGCAATTCTCTCCAACGATTATTCTTGATGTTGGGGCGAACTACGGAGAGATAGCGCTTTCCTCTCGATATTTGCGTGGCTCAGAAGTTCATCTATTTGAGGCAAACCCTGCGCTGATCCCGTTCTTGCATAGGAGTATAGCTAGTCACGCCAATGCCGACGCCGTCAAGCTGCACGCGAAGTTGGTTTCAGACAGTATGGGCACCAAAACATTCTACGTTGACGAAAAGTGGTCTGGGACATCGTCCGCGATCGGTCGAATTCACGATGACGCCGGGTTCAAAGGTGCAGGCGCAGAGTCGTTTAAAGACCTTGACGTGGAGTCTGTCACAATCGACAGCTTGTTCAACAGCAGAACGCTGTCGAATGATCGACTGCTTTTTAAGATCGACGTTGAGGGATTTGAAGAAAAGGTTCTCCTTGGGATGTCGTCTACTCTTAGCTCTGTTGAAAGCTTTGTAGGAATTATGGAGTTCGACAAGAAATATCTTGTCCGAGCCGGCAGCGATCCAGTGAAAGTTTTTGAATGGCTGAAAAGCATTGCTACGGTTAAGGTTCTGACTAAGGCGGGCGTTGCTCCAATCCAGGACGAAATATCTGATCATGCTGACTTGATCATCTCATCTCCGAAGATCGCTGCGTCTGGTTGGCTGGCTGCGTCTATTGTACCATTTAACCAAAGGGTTTGGTTAGGACTAAGCTTGGACAAACCAGACCGTTCAATGAGGTGATCGCCCTCCACGACGGCTCAACAGACCACTCGCATTAGGTCATTATAACTCAACGGCGACAAGTTAAAGCCATTCGAGTAAAGCGTGGGCGTCTTCGCCGCTGTCAATATGACCTGAAGTTTCAAGCGGAGGCATTGTCATTTTCTTGGATACCGACGATGGAGGGGCAGCCGGGCACTGCTTGAAATAGAAGAAAAAGAGCAGTGTAAATGTATCGATCTTCACTATAGTTGTGCATCGAGCGGGAAAGATTAAGCGAGTGTTGAGGAGGGCATTTTGATCGGGAGTGGCGAATCTGTGGCTCAAGATTCTACTATCGCCAGGGGCCAGCACCTCAAAGCGCGCCCTAAGCGCATTGCCCTTCTCACAGACGGACTTGAAAGCTATGGGGTGAAGCGCAGTATCACAACGTTACTGAAGGCATTCCGTACATATGACATTGAGATCGTCTACATTGGGTTTTTCAATGGACCGATGGCCGAAGCGGCGGCTGAAGTCGGAGCCGAGATCTTCATCTGCGACTTCGGTCAAGCACCCGAATTCGGCGGATTCGTAAGCACACTGAAGAATTTTGCTTTTTCCTTCTCCCATGCACGCACGTTGGCTGAGACGATAAAGACGGCGCGTGTCGATTGTGTGATCGTAAGGCAGCCTCGCGAAGTACCATTGGTTGCCAAGGCGTGCTGGCATGCGAAGGTTTCCGGTTATTGGCTCATGCCAAATCTCATTAGCAGCAAATATCCCTTTCGAGTGAACGCTTGGATTTATGAACTAGTGCTGGCTGGCTTCGGCATGACGCCGATCGCAAACAGCGCTTTTACGCAAACAACACTGATTGGAAAATTGAAGAAGGCCTATCATTCCCATCTAGGGATAGATCCGGCAGAGTTCTCACCTGAGCTCTATCCTTCTGCAGATCGAGCGCAATTCGGCTTCACCCCGGACCATCGGATTTTTGGTATCTTTGCCCGTATCACTCCAGAGAAGGGACAACTCGAATTCATCCAGGGTTTCGCGACTGCGGCGCGAGGGTTTCCCGATGCGCGCCTTCTGATTTGTGGAGGCCCTATGGACAGCGACTACGGTCGGCTTATCAAGAACGCTGCGACGGATTTAAAAATTGCAGATAAAATATACTTCAGCGGACCAAGCGATAAGTTGGGCTTTCCTATCCAGAGCCTTTACGCAATGTGCGACGTCATCGTGAATTCGCGTATTGATCCAGAGCCATTCGGCCTATCTGTGATAGAAGGAATGCTGATGGAAAAGCCGCTGCTGGTGCATGCGTCCGGAGGCCCTGCTGAAACGGTGAAAGACAACGAGGATGGTTGGCACGTGCGAGCTGGCACGGCTGCGGCCTTCGGGGAGGGGGTCGCTCGCGCGCTGCGCCAGCAGAATTTGTGGAGCAAATATGGCAGGAATGCACGTCGTCACGCATTGCGGGACTTCACACACGTTGCGGCGGCAAGGCGTATACTATCGATCATGCAAGCATCGGCCGCACCGCAGTCTCAAAGGTGATCACCTCGTCCACAATTGCATACAAACTTCCTTGTAGCGATGGAGTGGCCCACCAAGGGTCTGATTTCTTATGACCCTCCGTCAGTCTCTGATTTCTAGCACGTTCTGGCTCAGTGTCGGAAATGCATTGAACCAGATATTCAGCATTGTCGTTTTTGCGATACTGAGCCGGCTGATGGAGCCGATGGAATTCGGGATCGTAGCTTTCGCAGTCATTTTCATCGACGTCACTGGTGTGGTCGCCTGGGCTGGCGTGGGAGATGCAATCGTCCGGCGTGATCCGATGGATGACGTGTTTTCTTCGACTGCGCTCTGGGTCAACATCTTTCTTGCAACGGTCCTGTTCGCGTTTCTGAGCGTGGTACTCGCGCCGGGCGTCGAAAGGCTCGGCTATGAGGATATCCAGCCGGTCATCACTGTTCTCGCTCTTATGCTTATCATCAACTCTTGCGATACTGTGTTCAGTGCAACGTTGAGGCGAGACTTCTCCTATCGCACAATTGCGATCAGAGGCATGTTGTCCAACTTTGTAAGCGGGTTACTCAGCATCTGCCTCGCATCTGCAGGTGCAGGAGTTTGGGCACTGGTCGCGCAGAGAGTGTTTGCGGTCGCTATTCAGTTTACGGTCACTTTGACGGCGGTGAAATGGCGGCCGAAACTGGTGTTCAACAAGCACTACGCGCGCGAGATCTTGACTTTTGCCATCAGCGTCATGGGCGCACAATTTCTCAATCAGTTGAATGGCCATGTAACTGGCATGATATTGGGCGTGTTTGCAGGTCCTACGGCTCTTGCGATCTACCGAACGGGGAGCCGCTTCTTGTCTTCTTTGACACAATTGATTATTGTCCCCATTCAGCAGCCGGTTCTTTCGGCTTTTGCCAGCCTTCCACGCGAAAAATGGCCGGAAGCGTTTCTTCGGATTGTCCAGACAACAGCGCTGATTGCCTTCCCTGCATACCTCGGGGCGTCTGTGATTTCTCCCGAGATCACTGCAATCCTGTTTGGCCCCAAATGGGCAGCGAGCGCCACCGTGATGGCGTTGCTGGCGCCGATGATTGGCGCAACCGTGTTTGACTTCATCCTTGCGCCTACCTTGATTGGGATCGGACGCGGAAAACTCCTCTTGTTCATTTCCGGCGTGTCGGTGCTTGTCAGCGCAACAATGGCCCTAGCTACTGTCAAGTACGGGCCAGATATTGTAGCGCTCGGGCAAACCCTCGGAGCCTATATCCGCATTCTGATTGTTATACCCATTGCTCGGCAGGTCACAGGAATTGGTTTCTGGTCGTTATTGAAAAGTATCTTCGTTCCACTGACGGCGTCCTTCATGATGGCTGCGTGCCTGTATGGAGTACGCGCTCTTTGGATTTCGGAACTTACTCCCGCTTATCGGCTCGTCATCCTTGGTGGTTTGGGTATCGTCATCTATGGTCTGTTCATCTTGATGTTCGGACGTAAGATGCTGGGAAACCTTACCTCCGGCATCGGACCCTTGCTTCCGGGTAGATTGCACCGCATCCTGGTCTCGTTGAGCGGTACAAGAAAAGTTTAGGGCTGTGGGCAGTTGCAGGTGACCTGAGGCCGGTTCGGAGTGCCTGCCGACTGCAAGACGCTGATTTTGGATGCTAGCTCGAAGAGCGCCGAATCCGAGTTGGGGTCGTTCAGAGCTGGGCGGCATCTGACTATTAGCGGTAATTTGGAGTACTTTACTTCAATGCTGATCACCTTAGGCTGGCAGGCGCCCGAGCAAATACCCCCGACATTGCGCATTCTCTGTAAATGGAAATCGAGGGTGTGACCTGAGCCGCAAGTTTCATCGTTCATGCGGCAGCGGTGGGATTTTGTTCGCCAAGCACTCATGGATCGGTTGGCACCATCTCAGTCACACAGAAGGCGTATCTGTTGCCACAAGCGAAACTGGGCATCTCGCTTTCCATGGCGAAAGCGCTGCTCCGCTCAACTGAGATATGCATTACGGCTTGGTGCATATTTGGACCGGCACAATGCCTGTAGCGCGATCGTCTGGTTCTCGTGCCGGGATATCACAGGCCTGCCGTTTGCGTAGCCGCTCCCTTACCGATTTTCCCAAACCCAGCATCGGCTTTTCGACAAACCACCAGCTGATCACTGCCATGGCCGCCGAACCAACAAGAGCTAGGACGACACAATACCAGCCGCTATAGCCAAGTTCCAGAAACAGATTCATCACGGGCCAGTGGAACAGGTAAAGGCCGTAGGAATAGTCATTTCCCATTAAAAGCTTTCGTCCCAAATCCGGATAACGAAATGCGAAGCTAAACACCAGCGCCGCGATTGCAATCATATTAGCAAGGCCGACATTGTTACCGAAGGGGCGAAGGACCCCGGGTATCTCCCACAGCGTCCCGACAACCGAGAGAACCAGGAAGATTGCCAAGATTGGAAAGAACCAACGGACGGCGGGCCTGACGATCGTGTCGAACCATAAGGCCGCAAGTCCGCCGCTGCAGAACATCCATATCCAACTGATGAAAGACAGCGGCGATACGGTAAGGGTTTTCGTCGCGAAGTCCGCCTTCTCGCCTGGCGGAGTCATGAAGTAGTGCGCGTAGACATTCACCGCCAGCGAGACTGCGATTACCGAAATGAGCAGGCGCGCCGTTCGGTGGCGATCCCGGCCCCAGAGGCCGATGGCAACCGCACAAGCATAGAACGAAATTTCGACCGGGATAGTCCAGAGCGAAGCGTTGACCGTCCCGTTGCCGTACTCTCTCAGAAAATCAGGATTCCAGCTTGGAAGAACGACGATCTGTGCAACCATCCATAGCCCCATTTGCTTCAGGTTCTGATGAACCGGATCGCTGTAAAGCACCACGATGGACACAAGCGAAAACAAGAACACCGCGTAATAAGCGGGCAGAATGCGAAACGCACGCGATACGCAATAGCGAGGAATATCGGGGTCGCGACGCCATGCGGCGGTTATGACGAAACCGCTGATGAAGAAGAAAACGGGCACGCCGGGAAAATACCTCAGCGCCTCGATGAACCAGCCCCCGCTGTCGCTCGGCTGGACGCGGGTCCAAATGTGATAGATCGCAACCTGCGCCGCGGCGATTATCCGAATCAAATCGAGGCTATTGTCGGAAAGGGAAAAGCCTGACTTCACCGCACTGACTTGCCTACGTGCCATCGCTCAAATCTCTAATCGTCCACACACAACAGGGCTTTTGTAAACGCCGGGTCATCCGAGAGCCTGCCCCTATGGATGATCCTGTTCGAATAATCTTAGTTTGCGCGGGACGTTGCCGCCTTGCCTTGGAAGGTTCAATCGGCGGCCGCCACGGTTCGTAGGCGCTTCAATCGGATATTCATCGGAAACCGGCTTGAGTCGAGCGAGACGAAGCCGTTGCTGACGAGGTCTGCGGAAGTCCGTTCCCACGGCAAGATCGGCCGCGATCCGTGCCCCCGCCGTGCGTGGCACGACCGCTCAACTTGATCGCGGTGAGCACGGGCTTTTCAATTAAGATATAACCGATCGCGCCGACGACAATGCCGGCGAGGGCTAAGAATGCAAACGTCGAAGTATCGCCGATTTCCAGCTTAATCGCCGCTTTTGCCGCTGCAGAGATCGCAAGCGTGTGCCACAAGTAAATCGAGTAGCTTGCGTTGCCAAGGAAACGCAATATCGGCCATTCTCTGACCGCGCCAATTTGTTCGTAACGGAGGACGCCGACGAAGACAAGCAACATTGGAACACCATAGAAGAGCAGTCGGTACTGGTCGATCGCAAATCGGCCGTAGAGCATGGTAGCCGAGAGCAGCAGCACGCCGACGCCTACTGAGATGGCGCCAAAGAATGATGGAATCCGGTAGCCTTCTTTCCAGGCCAAGCCGATCCAGCATCCCGCCAAAAACTCGAGGAGCATCGGGTTTGTAAACGTCTTGAGTATGGCTTGCTCCGGCTCGAGTTTTTGTCCCGCTGCAATAAGAACAACAAATACAGTGGTGAGAACGATGAGCCTGCGGCGTTCAGTAGTTCGCAGGCAGAGCATCATGCTAAAGCTGAGATAAAAGAACATCTCGTACGCAAGCGTCCATCCTGGAACGAGAAGCGGATAGATGTGTCCGTTACTTGGGGACACGCTTGGGATGAATAAGTAGGAAGAGACCATGTGCCAGACTGTCAGCCTCACACTTGGATAAAATCCCGCTACTGCCCCTGTCAGAAAGACGGTCGTGACCACCCAATAAAGCGGGACGATACGTTGGACGCGCTTTTGAAGGAATTCCCGCGGATTGCTGCGCTCGTTGGTAATCACCATCATGAGAAAGCCACTGATGATGAAGAACAGATCCACACCGGATTGACCGACTGAGAAGTCGATCTGTCCCTTGCCGCCACAATGGAAAAATACCACCGCGATACAGGCGATGGCCCTCAAGTACTGTAGACTGTTCAGTTCATTCATGCGGCTAAGCTCCAAAGCAGCCTAGACTGATTTCGAGGTTGTAGCGAAAGCGGTCGTATTTTTATGGCCACTTCGTTGGAGTCGCTCGACACCCGTGCATTTTCCGATTTCAATAGCGCCGGCATGGATGGTGGCCCTGTTCAAGCAGTCCTGGTTTTCGCTTGGCGTTCCCGCCACGTTTCGAAAGGTTCAGTCAGCGGCCGCTAAGATACGTAGTCGCTTCAGTCGGAACTTGATCGGAAACCGGCTGAAATCGAGCGGGAAGAAGCCGTTGCTGGTGAAGTTTGCGGAGGTCGTTCCCACGGCCAGATTGGCCGCGATCTGCGCTCGCGCCGAGCGGTTGTAGGTGAAGTTGCGCGCCCAGACTAGAATGCCGTCGATGTAGTAGAAGACCTGGTCGGTGGACCAGATCGCCTGAATCTTTCGGGTCTTCAGGCCCACGTTGTTTCCCACCACATATTCACCGTTATGAAAGGCGGTGTTGCGATAGATTTCGCTCGTGGGTTTGCCATTGGCAGGGCGATGGCAGTTTGTGCTCAGGTTGGACCAGTAAACGAACAGGTCCGTCATGTCGATTTCCGAGGCGCTGTCCTTGGGAGTGGGCATGCCGGTCAATTGATTGAAGTCACGAAACAGCCAGAAAGCCGGCCATGCGCCGACATCGGCAGTGTCGGGCAGGTTGCATTCCAGTTCGAGCGCGATCCAGTCGCGCCCGAACTCACCAGGCGTATAACCGATCTTCGACCATATCTGTCCCGAATGGATCGGCGGGTGGAAGAGGGCGGTGCCGTCCACCGGCATGGTGATGCGTCCACTCAGCGTTACTGTCTGCGGCGAGGAGGTCCGGTCGATGGCAACGACCTTAACATTATTGTTGGGGTTGGTGTCCTGCTGGATCACCTGATGCCCCACACTCACCCCGGCGGGGATCGCTTCGAAGCTCAGCATATTGCTGCTTTTGGCCTCGGCGGCGACTTTTGCCAGCCAGATAGGCTGCGAGGTGACGAACAGACCCTCCGTGACGTTAACGCCGCCGTTGACAGTGATACTGTCGGCCGTCTTCGAGACAATCGGCCGGTACTGACGGTCGTTGTAACCGAAGGTGACGGCCTGTCCGATTTCGAGTCTATCTGTGTCGGCCAGCGGAATGGTGGCGGAAATGCCTTGGTAGGCATCGGATCGTTCCATCATCTTTGAAGGCATGAGGTGGAGCCTTTGCCCAGCCTGCGCCGTCACCGGGTGATTGAGCGTGACGTTGTTGCCCTCGCGTCCCGTCACCCAGGTCAGGAAAACGCTGGCCTTGCGCTCATGCGTCACGCTGCCGTTTCGGCCGGTCGAAAGGCTCAGCCATTGCATCGAGCCGTTCGCCGCCTTACCGAACGGCGGGCCGCCAGGATTGTTCAGGCGGGGATAGGTGATCCAGTAGCTGCCGGGGCTGCCTCCCTTGACGGCAGCAATGCCTAGGGCGCTTAGCCGTGCATCGGCGTTGACTCCGTGGACGAAGGATTGCGCGAGCGCCTGATGGGTAGAGGTGGCACTTACGGACTCGCTAAACGTGATCTCTTCCCGGCCGATAGCAGACAGATCGAAGCTCAGCGTGACGCTGTCGCCGTTCGTCAGCTTGCCGCGGATGCCGCATCCCAGAGTGACGTGCTGGTTTGCGAGCTGGCGTTCGCCGAAAGAAACGACCTGCCCGACGAATATGGCGCTTGCGTCCGAAACTGCCAGGATCCGCGAACGGGCCGCATTCGCGGTCACGACGACCGACCCGAGACCGCCGCCGTGCGGCAGCGTCGCGGTCAACTCCAGCGCGTCTTCGGTGAAAACGAAGTTGTCCCTCGAAGAAAAGGGCATGTAGCGCTGGTTCTCGGTGTTGATTGTCGCGGTCGGTGAGCGAAGATTTGCCGCCCAGTGGTTGAAAAAGGAGGCAAGGATATCAGCATCGGCAATACGCGTAGCTCCACTGGGTGCTGCGCCCGTTCCGAAGCTATAGTCGGCGAGGGGAGCGTAGTTCTCGACGGCGGCGTCAAACGAAGCTGTGAAGTTCGGTTGACGGGCATTCGCCGGTCTGGCGAAATCGGAGCCAAGCCCAATTGCCGCGCCGTAGCCCAATGCGAGAAATCCTCTTCTGGTCGCCTTCATCGCCCGGCTACCGGTTGTGTTTCGAACTGGAATTTGACCACGGCATCCTATCTAACGGCCTCATCGGTTCATGCTTAACGAATAACGACAATCACTTAATGCTGTGACATTGACGCACGGGCTTTCTGCCATCAATGCCTTCCCGGGATCGTGATCGCATCAACGATCCGAGCCAAATCTGATCCGACGCCGTCAACGGGGTCCGCTTCAGTGTTTGAAGGGACCTGCATCAAGCGGCGGTCTTCATGGGCAACCAACGCTGTTCTCTTATGTTGATGAATCCCCAGAAGAAGCCCGATGCCCATGAGAAATGCATACATGCCGCCGCAGAACCAGCCAGCAGGCCGCAAACGGATTTGTGCTTGAATGCGAGCAGAAGCGACATGGCCGTCAGCGCGGCCAAATAGAGGAGTGGCCAGGCAAGAGCCAGCCAGCTTCCCGCGATCAGGGCGACAAGAAGCGAAACAATAGTAAGGACGAAATGAGCCGGCACCACGATCTGGCGCAGCCGCATTGCATGAGGATGCCGACGAACAGTGCGCGAGCGGCCCTTGCCATAATTGAAATATTGTCTAGCGAGGCTGCGGAACGTGCTGCGTGGGTGGTATTCGAGGCGAATATTTGCGTCGAGAAAGACCTTTCCTCCGCGAGCATTGAGCCGACAATCGAACTCGGCGTCCTCATTATGGCTGAAGGTCTCGTCATAACCGCCGTTATCGAGGAAACTCGACAACCTGAATGCTGCGTGATGGCCATGGTCGACCAAGCCACTGCGTTTGCCACCGCGATGCGCCGACCCGCCAGATCCTAAGGGAGTGTCTGAGACCCAGGCCACAGCCTTCTCCAAGCAGTCGCGCCCAATTGAATCCATCGGTACTACGACTGAGTCTGCTCCGGTATTGATTAGGGTCGTGAGCAATTGCTCGACGAAGCGTTCGGGATAGTGCGCATGCGCGTCGCAACGAACCAGCACATCGGCTTCATTGCGCCATTGCCGAGCAACCAGATTGACGGCCGCACTTTGCAAGCGCTTCGGGTTATTTATGACCTTGACGAAGGGAAATATCTCACCCTGTTCCTTGGCTAACGTGACTGTTCGGTCCGCGCTACCTCCGTCAGCGACGATAATCTGGAGATTGGTTAATCTGGCCTTTTCGCGAGCAAGCGAAGCAATAACGGCAACGATCGTTCGCTCTTCATTCAACGTCGGAATCACGACGATTATCTTGGAGTTTTGCCGGACCGTCTCTGAAAGGGAGGTGTGATGATTCATGATCTGCGTTGTGCGGTCAAAAGAAAGATAACGTCACCCGTTCGATAGCTTCTCATCGCAAGTAGGTACACTCCCCCTCTAGCATGCTCCAAGCAGCAACTATGTGAACAGTCCGGATGACTCGTCTTTCCAGCGGAGCAATGCGGATTGCAATCGTCCAAGCTGCGCTTGACCTTTAGATTGAAGCCAGCCGGGGACAATGTCCGTCGACCTGACGAGTTTCATGACACGGTCGGGATGAATGCCCAAACCAAGAGCAGAGAATGGCTTGAGAATGCCTGCTGCAGCCTTCACGGCCGGCTCGGGAATGAGAAACTCTCGCGCATTTGGAAAGGAAGTCGATCGGAACGCGGCTACAATATCCTCAATTGTATAGCGATCCGGATAACATGCGTTGAACAGCACGAAACGCTCGGGTGACGATCGGGCAAACTCAATGGCGTCAAGCAGATCGCCAACGTAAATGCAGGCTTTCACGGTGTTCTTTCGTCCCGGGTAAACGAAGAAACCCTTCTGGAGGAGCCTCGCAAGTCGCGTGAAATTGCCGCCTTCCCCCTTACCGAAGACCACGGCCGGCCTCACGATGGTTAGCCTGCGACTGCTATCTCCGTCGAACCAGTTTTGATGTATGCGCTCCGCGAGCGCTTTAGAGTGCCCATATGAGGAGGCAGGCTCTAACGGAGTCTCTTCTGTCTTTACGGACTCGCCAGGTCCATACACAGAAATCGAACTCGTGAATATGATTTCGGAAATGCCATGCCGCGCCGCGAAGCTGGTTATCTCCAACGCGCCGGCGACGTTCGTCTCGAAGTACTCGTGGTCCGCATGACCGGGGGTGGTATGGATCGCCGCCAAATTATATATGCGCGAAACGTCGGATTCTACGTTGACGTCGTGCAGGTTGCGCACATCGGCAACGCGGTAAGTGACTCCGGGCAGCCTTTCCTGGGGATCGTTGAGATCGAAAGAGATGATGCTGTTCGTGCCTTTTGAAACAAGGTGGCGAAGCAAATGGGTGCCGATAAAGCCGGACCCTCCAAAGACAACTATCGACTTAGGCATTTTCAATATTCCGATCTGGAGTTAGTAAGCCCTACTCTGCCCGAGGCTGATCAAAGCAGTTCGTATGACAATCAGGATGTCCAACCACAGAGTCCAATTGTTGATATACCAGAGGTCGAGTTCGACGCGCTTCTGCATCAAGTCGAGCGTACTGGTTTCTCCACGGTAACCATTAACCTGGGCCCAGCCGGTGATGCCGGGTTTGACGTGATGGCGGTAGGCATAATTGCCGATGATCTGCTCGTATTCGGTATTGTGGGCGGCCGCGTGGGGGCGGGGGCCTACCAGCGACATCTCGCCCTTGAGCACGTTCAAGAGCTGCGGTAGCTCGTCAATCGAGGTCTTGCGCAGCCACTTGCCGATTGGGGTTACGCGCGGGTCGTTCTTCTGCGCCTGTTGAATCGTCGGGCCGTCCTCGAGCACGCGCATGGTGCGGAATTTGAAGATCCTGAACGTGCGCCCGCTGAAGCCGTGGCGGGTCTGACGGAAGAACACGGGTCCCGTCGATGTCACCTTGATCAAGAGCGCGGTCACCAGCATGACGGGGGCGAACACAAGCAGCGCGAGGCTAGCGCCGACGAGGTCCAGCGCGCGCTTGAGCGCGCGTTCGCGCAACGTGAGCGGGGCGCGGCGCAGCTCGGCAGTAAGGGTGTTGCCGGTGCCGACTAGCGGGTAGCGCAGGAAGCGCGCCGTGTTGGCGTCCGGCACCAGATGCACCGGCAAAGGCAGGATCTTTAGCGCGTCCAGAATACTGTCGATCGCATGCTGCCGGCCCCAGTTCATCAACAGGAAGATGTGCTCGATCCGATTCTCGCGCGTATAGGTGATCAGTTCTTCGAAGCGCGGCGCCAACGAGGAGAGCAGCAGCGGCGAAGCGAGCTCCTTAGCTGGGACCTCCATCACCCGCATCAGGCGGTAGCCGTGCTGGCCGAGGTCGTCGACCGCGTTGGACGAGGTGACAAGGCCGAATTCGGCGATCATGATCGCGCGGCCGTTGGCGAAGGCGCCGGTGCGCAAGGCATGCGCGGTCCAGCGCGCGGCCAGGGCCTTCCAGGCGAGCAGAATGGCGAGGCCGACCAGATAGAACGAGATCGTGGCGCCGCGGGAGAACTCTTCGCTGACCTTCATCGTGAACGCGATCGCAAGTAGCGCGCCGAATAGACCGGTCCACGTCGTCAGTGTCATCCGAAATGTGCGTGGCAGATCGGTGATGATTTTGAGGCGATAGCCCTGCTGCACTAACGTTAGAAGGATGAAGTTTATAGCGACCAGGACGCTAGCCGCTGCATAGACGTTGGCTTTGCCGACGGTGCCCGCGGTGGACAAGAGATAGCCGACCGCGCAGCCAATTCCGCAAATAACGATCAACGCTCCATCAATTACGGCCATCGAGCGTTCAACAACCGGCGGGCGCAGCCAGCTGGGCGAAAAGCCCGCAGATGTTGATGCAGTTTGCTCGACCACGCGAATTCCCGTCGCAGAATCGGAGACGGGCACAGGTCGGATAGTAACAATTGTCATGCTGCCAAACCCATTGACGCAAAAATTTATTGCCCGAACAAGCCGTGCTATCGATCAAAGCCGCTGGTAAAACAACGTTAAGGGAAAATTAACCTTACCCCGGTCGCATTGTAGCTCACCTCGCATCAATTGATATGCCAAATTTACAGCTTGTTAGGAGGTTTTTATTGCCAACGAAATCCCGGCGGCGAACCCGGCCGAGAGGGAATCGTTACCTAGCCATTGGCCTTGCTGCCGTGGCATTCGTGGGTACTGTGCTTCTCCTTCTGCCCGACAAACCTTTACGAGGGCCGACGGCTTCCATAGGCGTGGCGACTAAGCTTCTCCTGGACGGGCCACCTAGCGCACGGTTCGCGGGCGAGCTCGCCGCATTCAAGCAGGGGTTTTTCTCCTCTCGTATTGAAGTGTCCGCCGAGCCCGGCGATCCTGACTTCGTCCAGACGGTCGCACGCCAACATGCCATCGGCGTGACAAGTGGCCAGAAGTTCTTGCTGGCAAGCTGGCGTGGTGTCCCGGTGACCGCTTTCGCTGCGAGCTTTCTCGACACCTCTGTGGCGATCTTCACGCTCGAAGCCTCGGGATTGCGGCGGCCGGCTGATCTGGTCGGAAAGCGAGTCGGATACCGAAGGACGAGTGAGGCAGACGCCGTCTTCGATGCGATGATGGCGCAACTCGGGCTTCCCCGAAGCCAAATCACCAAGGTCCCAGACCGCGACAGCTTCGAAGCCCTGAGGGCCGGGGAGGTGGATGCGATCATTGCCGCGATTGACGATCAGCCTGATCCTTCCAGCTCGACCTTCTTGAAGCTGAACGTCATCAAGCCGCAGGACTACGGCATCCATGTTCCGGGCCAAGTCTATTTCGCGAGCAATGATCTCATTCATGAAAAGCCGTCCGTAATCGCCGACGCTCTTAAGGGGCTCATTCGAGGATGGCAATTCGCCTACGCCGACTATGCAAGGAGCGTGCCTGTTCTCGCCGTCGGCGGTCAGGCCCGGTTGAACCCCGAACGGCTCAAATTCGAGCTCCAGCAGCAGCGCTCGCTCGTGCTACCGACGGGCGGCCGTATCGGGGACTACGACGAAAGCCGCTGGCGGACGCTTCGGGATATCGCGCTTTTCGCCAAGCTGGGTGAAGAGGATGTACCGCTGGCACAGGTGGTCAACTACCAGTTTCTTCGGGATGTGTACCGCCGTTCACCCGGCCTCGCTGTTCCGGGCGCCTGGAATGAGGACAAGTAGGACCAAGAAGCCACACCTGCGCGCCATATCGACCCAAAAAGCTCTCGGCCGCCCGGCAGCGGTTGCTTTTCTGCCTGCTGCGTTGGTAAATTTCGTCAACTATCTGGGCAGGCCGCGCGGCTCACCCAAGGCGCTTCTGTTGACTGGGATGGGGGCGAGCGCGACCGGAAGCCGCAGGCTCGAGGAGCTTTTCAGGATGTTTAAGACGTTGATGCGAGCGGGCCTTGCTGCCGTCGCGGTTACTCTGTGCGCAGCGAGCGGAGCTAATGCCGCGATGCAGATGCCGGCACCGGCGGTCCTGCTCGCGGGTCAGGGCCAGGTGACGCCCATTACGTTCTGGGCGCAGCCATACCCGTACCGCTATGCGCCGGTGCGCCGTTGTCCCTTGGTGCGGGTCGAGACGCCTTATGGTTGGTATATGGACCGGGTTTGTGCACCTGTCGGTCCTGTCCTGCGCCGGGCGTACTAGGTTGAAGTAAGCCGAGCGGCGGCCGCCGTTTTCAACGATCTTTCAAGGCAGCCGCAGAGCGAATGTGGCTGCCTTACTCGTTTTTGTTTCACTGTGTGCTGACCTTTTGTGCGCGCTGCGCAGGTTCACCATGCATATCTTTGTCGGGCCGGGACAGGCTGTCGCATAGTGAAGATTGTATTAGCTGTTTGGTGGGGCTGCATCTCACAGAGGTGATTGGAGCGCGTGTGTTCCTCCCCTCAAGCGATCTCAGTTAACTTTGATAAGCCAAACCCAGTCCATGCCTGAGCGGCATAGTCGCCCGCCAGCCGTGCTGAGCAAGGCGGCTGACGTCGAGCAGCTTGCGGGGAGTGCCATCGGGACGCGAAGTATCGAAGCTGATCGCGCCGCCATAGCCGACGATGTCGGCTACGACGCGTGCGAATTCAGCGATGGATGTCCTCGCCGACGCCGATGTTGACCAGCTCTGCGCCGGCATAGGTCTTCATCAGGCACACGCAGTCATCGGCCATATCGTCGACGTAGAGAAACTTGCGTCGCGGTGTGCCGGTGCTCCACACCACGACGTTCTGCGCGCCCGAGACCTTCGCTTCGTGAAAGCGGCGAATCAGGGTGGCGGCGACGTGGCTCATTTCGGGGTGAAAATTGTCGCCAGGGCGATAGAGGTTGGTGGGCATCACACTGATGAAGTCGCTGGCATACTGGCTGCCATGGTCGGAGTGGTGCAGTAATGCGTCCGGTTTGCCGCGTCGCCAAACGGCCGTCAGAAGCGCATCAGTGACCAATTGTGCGGTCATGACCGCGCTCATCGACCAGCCCACCATGCGGCGTCAGAACAAGTCGATCACCGCTGCCACGTACAGCCAGCCCTCGGCCGTCCAGAGATAGGTGATGTCAGCGATCCACTTCTGGTTTGGCCGCTCGGCGGCAAACTGCCGGTCAAGCAGGTTAGCTGGCACGGTCTCGAGCTGTCGATCGCCGCTGTCCTTCGGCAAGCGCCGGCGTCGCGGCCGCGCCCGCAAGCCTTGCAGGCGCATCAGCCGTTCGATTTGGTGGAGCCCACAGTCCACCCCATCGGCGAGCAGATCACGCCACACCCGGCGCGCACCATAGGTGCGGTCGCTCGCCATGAAGCTGACCTTCACCTTGCCGCCGAGCTCTTCGTCGCTGCGGGATCTGGCGCTGGGCGAGCGGTTCAGCCAGGCATGGAAGCCCGACCGCGACACCCCCAGCGCATCGCATAGCCATGCCACCGGCCAGATCGCCCGGTGCTTCGCGATGAAGACGAACTTCATGTCGCTTCCTTCGCGAAGAAGGCTGCGCCTTTTTTAGGATATCCCGCTCAACCTTCAAACTTGGCGACCTCACGGCGCAACCGCTCGATCTCCTGCTGCTCCGGCTTCATCTGCCTGTGGCCAGGAAAGGCCCGCACCGGGTTGGAGCCGAACTCCTTCACCCATTTGCGTAGAACTTTCTCATGAACGTCCAGGTCGCGACCGGCTTGCGCCACCGATATCCCACGTTCCCTGACCAGCTTGACCGCCTCGATCTTGAACTCGCGACTGAACTTCGGTCTCTTCATCGCCAACCTCCGGCTCATGAAACACCTAATCTCGGTGTCCCCAAACCGGCAGCAGCTCAGACGGCGCCATATGTTTGTGACCGACCTTCTCGGCTATCCAGCTCGATCTCGCGGCATCGAGACACTCATCATCGTGCGATGTTCCTTGCCATTCAAGCCGCTGACCTGCTGGTTAGGTCGCCCGGCGAGAAATCTCTTCGGCTGATGGCGACCGGAAGTAGTGTACTTGAATAGCCTTCGGCACACCCCGCCGGCTATCCAAATTAATGAACTCGCAGCGGCTCGTACTCGGCCGCCCTGGCACTTCGTTAGCAGTTCAAATGCAGCGCGGTATTGACCTAGGTTGATCGCTCTTACCGCCAATGCACGAGCGAGCACGAGTTCTCCTAACGCGAACTGTCGAGCGAGATCAGGGTGTGACAGGAGGAATTCAGCTTCGACCAATCTGCGCGAGCGCATCATCTGAGAAAGGTCATCGGACATGGAGCCAGCTGAGATCCGATATCCAATGAGATATTCCGGTACCATTCCTATTTCATGCATATCAGCAATCTGAAGGTAGAGCTTCCAATCTTCACAACCCTGTGCCCCGCGGGCCCGCAGCGTTTCGTCAAACCCCTCAGCCGATATTACGGCTTCCTTCCGGATCAAGGCATTGCTACCGCTTATCACGACGTTGCCAAGGCACATCTGCGGAAGTATTTTACCTTCGAGCCGGCACGGTGGAGCGGCGCCCGTGATAACGCCCGATGGGTCGATCCAGCAGCACCACGCGTAGACGAGTGCAGTATCGGAACCCCTCGATGCAAAGCGTTCCATCTGCCGTTCCAACTTCGTGGGATACCAAAGGTCGTCGGAGTCGAGCGTCGCGACGAAGTCTCCCTTCGCCTCGGCAATTCCTCGATTGCGCGCCGACGCTACGCCACCATTCTGTTGGTGGATGTAGCGAACTCTCCCGTCGTTCTTGATGAGCTCCGCCGCAATCGCCTTCGTGTCATCTGCTGATCCATCATCAACAATGATTACTTCGATATTCCGATAGGTTTGATCTAGCGCGCTCTTCACGGTTTCGCGAATGGTGCTGTCGGCATTGAACGCCGGCACGATCACCGAAATAAGCTGGTCAGTTTCGCAATACAAAAAGGCTCTCGGGCGGCTTTAATGGTTAACTTGAATTGAGCTGTACTGTGAGCGGCAATCACGTAAGGTCTTATCGGAAAAACCGACATTCTACTCTGAGCATAGCAATATAAGGTAAATATCTGAATACTACAGAGGGTTAGGCTTAGTGATACGCAAAGGCAAGAACATTCTAGTTACTGGCGGCGCGGGGTTTCTCGGTTCTCATTTGTGTGAAAAGCTGCTTCGCGCCGGACACGACGTTCTCTGCGCAGACAATCTGTACACCGGTTCAAAGGAGAACATCAGAGGATTGCTGAATTCGGCACAGTTCGAATTCCTGAGGCACGATATTACCTTTCCGCTTTACGTCGAGGTAGATGAAGTTTTCAACCTGGCGTGTCCTGCTAGTCCGATTCACTATCAATACGATCCTGTCCAAACGACAAAAGCCAGCGTGCACGGCTCGATCAACATGCTTGGCTTGGCCAAGCGAGTAAACGCAAAAATCCTGCAAGCCTCCACATCAGAAGTCTACGGCGATCCGGAAGTGCACCCGCAAGAAGAATCTTACTGGGGTAGAGTGAACCCGATCGGTCCCCGATCTTGCTATGACGAAGGCAAGCGTTGTGCTGAAACTCTGTTCTTCGACTACAGACGTCAGCACAACCTTTCAATTAAGGTCGCGCGCATATTCAATACTTATGGCCCGAGAATGCGTCTCAATGACGGACGCGTCGTTTCGAACTTCATCGTGCAAGCGCTCACAAACCAGCCGATCACGATCTATGGAAACGGCACTCAGACTCGATCGTTCTGCTATGTTGATGATCTGATCGACGGACTGTTGCGCCTGATGGATACGGGTGACGACATAACGGGACCTGTCAATTTAGGCAATCCGGCCGAACTCAGCATAATCGAACTCGCCGAACTTGTGATAGAGCTTGTCGGATCGCGCTCCTCTATCGAATTTAAGTTGCTTCCAATCGACGATCCCCGGCAGCGGCAGCCCAATATCGACCTTGCGCGCAGAACCTTGGGATGGTCGCCATCCGTGCAACTCCATGACGGCCTAGCGAAGACTATTGCCTATTTCGATGGTTTGCTGCGCTCTGAAGGACGCGTGCAGTGAGATGACGAAGACGGTGATTATTACAGGTGGCGCGGGTTACGTGGGGGCGCACTGCGCCAAGGCTTTCGCAAGTGCGGGCTGGAATGTCGTGACGATGGACAATCTATCGCGGGGCTGGCGCGATGCCGTCCGATGGGGCCCCTTGGTCGAATGCGATATTCGAGATTCAGACAGGGTACGTGGTGCACTGACGACCTACAAACCGGATCTGGTGGCGCACTTCGCCGCCTTTGCATATGTTGGAGAGTCAGTAACAGAGCCGGCAATTTATTATGAAAACAATGTAGCCGGTACACTCGCCTTGCTTGGAGCGATGCGCGCGTCCGAATGCTCTCGCATCTTATTTTCTAGTACCTGCGCGAGCTATGGCATTCCCGAATTTGTACCGATCGACGAGAGCCATCCGCAAATGCCAATCAATCCTTACGGCTGGAGTAAGATGATCGTCGAGCGCATGCTGGAGCACTACAGCGGGGCCTACGGCTTAGCCTCTGTTTGCTTAAGATACTTCAACGCCGCGGGCTGCGATCCGGATTGTGATATCGGTGAACATCACGAGCCCGAGACGCATGCCATTCCCCTGGCGATCGAAGCTGCTCGCAATCCGCTCCGTCCGTTCACGGTTTTTGGAACAGATTTTCCTACGCCTGACGGAAGCGCGATCAGGGATTACATCCATGTGGTCGATCTTGCACGAGCACATTTGCTTGCTGGTGAGATGTTAACGAGGAGAGACGGAGCGTTCGTTTATAATCTTGGTACGGGGGTAGGTACCAGCGTACTTGAGTTGATAGGTACGGTAGCTCGTGTCACCGGGACCGCGCCGGCGGTACGGTATGGGCCGCGCAGAGAGGGGGATCCACCGGAGCTCGTTGCATCGTTCGCCAAAGCTGCAGCAGAGTTAGGTTGGCAACCGACCCACTCGGAAATCGGTTTCATTGTGGAGACCGCGTTGCGCTGGCGCGATCATCATTTTGCCACCCAGAGCGCAAACCGTTTGAGGACCAGTCCAGCGATCCGACGATGCTGAGGCCGGTGAGACTTTGTGCCGCAGTTTGGCGCACCATGAGGAACGAGCTCTGCTATGTTTCTTGAAAGCCTTCGCTTCCTTTTCGGACGCGTGAATAAGACGGATGCAATCCAGTTCGGATTGAGGGGGCTGCTGTTGCCATCCCGCATTAGACATCTTAGTGGACCTTCCCAGGTCAATTCTGGGCCCCGCGACGTAACAATAATTAGCGTGGTACGAAACGGCGAGCCCTGGCTAGATTCGTTTTTGACTCACCATAGGGCCATGGGCGTTAAACATTTCGTTATCCTGGATAATGGATCGACCGATTGTTCAATCAGTATGCTCGCCAACCAGGCCGACGTCACGCTGCTCTCGAGCTTCGTTCCCTACCATGCTTATGAAAACACAATGAAGCGCTATCTGGCGAACACTTACTGCCGTGACCGGTGGTGCCTGTGCGTCGACGTGGACGAGCAGTTCGACTTTCCTGGGTCGGCTAAACTGCCTTTGTCCGCTTTGATCAACTACCTCGACGGAAGGGGTTTCAATGCTGTGATCACCCAAATGCTCGACATGTTCAGCGACAGGTCAATTTCTGAGGTGAAGATACAGCGAGGGATCGATTTGCGCTTGCAGTTTCCGTTCTACGACGTGTCAACGATCGACAAGTCTCCCTACACCTTCGGAGAGGTTAGCAACCCCGAGGTCATGACCCACCACGGCGGTATCAGGAAGAAGGTGTTCGGCACAAACAATGGTCTTACCAAGGTTTCGCTTTTTCGAATGGACGGACAGATCAAGCCATTCGTTGCCTGGCACCACGCATTGAATGCCAGATTGGCAGACATTTCGTGCGTTCTTCTCCATTTTCCGTTCGTTGATTCCTTTTATGCAAAAGTGGCTGACGCGGTCCGAACCGGACGATACGGCTATCTAACGAGCGATGAGTATTCGAGTTATTGGGCAGGATTGCAGAGGCTGCCTGGTCTCTGCCTGAAGTTTGATTCGGCAAGTAAGCTTTCAACTGTCGATGAGCTGCTCGACAATGGCTTTTTGGCTATTTCGAAGGAGTATCGGAATTGGCTATGTAAGAACACGCGTGTACCTGCATGAGCAAGCCAGCAGATGAACAAGGTAATGAGCCGCCTGGACGACAGGTGTATATTCGAAGTCCTCGCCGATCGAACTTTCGCCCGGACTTGCGTGATTGCGTATGACCGCGTTTTCCCCGTTTCGTCGCATCGCAAGGTCTTGCCGCTCCCAACTGCTGAGGCTCGTCGCTCGGAGCCCCTCTTCAATCGGTCGGCTATTGCCGCGTCGCTTTTGGACGCCTCCGCCCGGAACCATTGATTTCGGCGATTTTGGAAGGACGGAACCGATCAGCGTCGACTTCGGCTTTGACCGCGGGGTCCCGATCGATCGCTATTTTATCGAGCGCTTCCTTGAGCGCAATTCATCAATTGTCTGCGGCAGAGTGCTCGAAATCGGTGACAATGAGTATACTCTTCGGTTCGGCGGCTCGCAGGTGGAGAAAAGTGATGTTCTCCACGTCGACGCGACGCATCCAGCCGCTACCATCGTCGGGGATATTTCGGTCCCTGGTACTTTGCCGGACCGGGCTTTCGATTGTATCATTCTCACGCAAACGCTGCATCTGATCTTCGATATGCGCGGGGCGTTGGCGGAGCTTGCCAGGGCTCTCAAGCCGGGCGGAACGCTGCTCATTACAGTGCCGGGGATTTCTCCCGTTGATCGAGGGACCTGGCGCCACACTTGGTACTGGTCCTTAACTGAGAATGCACTTGAGCAACTGCTGGCCTCGGTGCTTGCGGAAGACGGCATTGAGGTCGAGACGTTCGGAAATGTCTTTGCTGCGACGTGCTTCTTGCAAGGACTATCGCTGTCGGAAGTACCGCCGGCCAAGCTTGACGTGCTCGATAAAGCGTTTCCCTTAATTGTCGCTGCCGCAGCAAAGAGGCTGCCCCAATGATACCGCAGCCGATGCGAAGGTTAAAGCGATCGATTGAACGGTGGGTCTCTGGCGCTGACCCGATCATACTCATGTATCACCGTGTGGCAGACATCCCGGTCGATCCCTGGGGGCTGGCGGTACAGCCGGTGCGCTTCGAGAAACAGATCACGCGTCTTAAGCACTCTCGACGTGTCGTACACCTCCACGAATTGCTTGACTTGGAGCGGAGCCGTACGCCCTCGGAAAAGCCGCTTGCAGCAGTCACCTTCGACGACGGCTATCATGATGTCTATTTGAACGCTCGGCCGATATTGCAGCGGCTAGATTGCCCGATGACGCTGTTCGTAACTACTGAGATCATCGGCACTGCCAGGGAATTCTGGTGGGATGCTCTGGCGCGGGTCCTCCTTGAAACCGAATACTTGCCAGATAGTCTGACGCTCCACGTCGGGGGCAAAGATTGCCACTGGCGGGTCCCCCCGTTCTCGAATCTTCAAGGGCGAGACCGCGTCTTCCGAGAAATTTGGGGAGCTTTGCGAGTTCTTCCACACCAAGCTCAGAGGCAGCTCCTAACGAAGATCGGTATATGGTCGTCCTGCGATCTTTCAGCTCGGGAGATGCATCGGGCCATGACAGCTCAAGAGGTTCGTAATATCTCGGACGATTTGATCACGATCGGGGCGCACACGCTGACGCATCCCACTTTGCCGGCGCACAGCGCAGACATTCAGCTCAGGGAAATTGCCGACAGCAGGCGAGCCTGCGAAGAAATCACGGGTACTGCAGTGCGAGCCTTTGCCTATCCATTCGGCGATCATAGTGATGTGACTGTCCGAGCAGTCAGAGAGGCCGGTTTCGATCTTGCTTGCACGGTGGACGCTCGCTCTGTCGGACATAATCCCGCTCCCCTGACGCTGCCACGGATCTACGTGGGAAATTGGGAGGCCGACGAGTTTCAAATGAGGATCGAGGATCCCTCGCTATGACAGGAAGTCTAAAGCGAGTTACGATCGTCAGGCGTCGGAGCGGCTGGTTCGACCTGGACTTGCGGCGCGCATGGGGACATAGAGATCTTTTATTTCTGTTTGCCCTGCGCGACATCAAGGTTCGGCATAAGCAAACCTTACTTGGCCCCGGTTGGCTGGTCCTTCAGCCTCTCGTGTGGACGGCTGTCTTTACAGCCACGGTCAGCGGTGTCGCCGGTGTGTCGACAGCAAATCAGCCGGCACCACTATTCTATCTTTCGGGGCTGATCGCGTGGTCCTATTTCTCACAGGTCATCCACGCTACCAGCCAGGTCTTCATCGAGAACGAACACATCTTTAGCAAGGTCTACTTCCCCCGCATCATTGTCCCGTTGTCGTCACTGATTTCGAATGCCGTGGCGCTCCTGATTCAGTTCCTCGTAGTGCTTGCGTTCCTTATCGCTTTTCAATGGCTCGGAAAGGCCGACGGTCTCTCATGGCGCATTGTCGCATTTCCAATGGTCGTTCTGCACCTTGCGGCCTTTTCTCTTGCGATAGGTCTCCTCCTTGGCGCGTCAACCGCGAAGTACCGCGATCTGGCCTTCATGACGCCGTTCCTAATCCAGGTCTCGATGTTCGTAACCCCGGTGCTCTATCCTTTCTCGGCTATTCCAGAACAGTTTAGGGGGCTTGCGAGCTTCGCCAACCCATTGACAGCCATCGTCGAGGAAAGCCGTTGGTGCCTCCTAGGCGAATCGATGCTCACGCCGGGCCAGCTCCTCGCTTCCCTTTTCACAACGTCTGTCGCTCTGGGATGTGGTGCTCTGCTTTACCAGCGCGTTGAGCGCACGGTCATGGACACGATCTGAAATGCAGCATCAACAAGCAATCGACGTCGAAGGTCTTTCGAAGCGATATCGCCGAGGAGCCATAGGCATGAGCTCGCTGAAGGAGGAAATCCATTATTTTCTTGATCGACTTCGAGGTAGGCAGTCCGCACGGCGGAGCAGCGAGTTCTACGCGCTTCGGGATGTAACCTTCTCGGTTCCGGTGGGAAGTGTTTGTGGGATTATCGGGCGGAATGGCTCGGGTAAGACGACACTTCTCAAAGTGCTGACCTCGATCACCGAGCCAGACGAGGGAGAGGCCAGGCTTAGGGGGCGAGTCGGCAGTCTTCTTGAAGTGGGCGCGGGTTTTCATCCTGAGTTGGACGGGATCGAGAATATCTATCTAAACGGCGCCATCCTGGGAATGAGCAGGTCTGAGATCACATCGAAGCTTGATAGCATTATCGAGTTCGCCGACGTGGGAGCGGTGATGGAAACGCCGGTCAAGCGCTATTCCTCCGGAATGTATGTCCGCCTCGCCTTTGCAATTGCTGCGTATCTCGAGCCGGATATACTGTTGGTTGATGAAGTTCTGGCGGTCGGCGATGCCGACTTTCAGCGCAAGTCGCTCGCCAAAATGAAAGACGCTGCAGGTGAGGGGCGAACCGTGCTGTTCGTCAGCCACAATATGGCGATGGTCCGCCAGCTCTGTGATATAGCCATCTTTCTGGAAGAGGGGTGCGTGAAACAGATTGGCCCGTCCTCGGCCGTCATCGATCGCTATCTGCTTGCATCCACGCCACAATCGGTTCAGGTGCAACGCACTGAGACCGATGCTGTTTGGGGAGAGCTCCGTGTTGTAGAGCCATCGAATGAGACTGTATGCCCTCATCTCAAATTTGGTGGAGACTACGATTTTGTATTGCGGTTAGGAGCTAAGCAGCCGTTCAAGCGTGGCGTCGCGCAAGTCAGGATACTCGATCAGGAGGGAGTGCTGATCTCATCTCTGGAAAGCCTCGCGGAAGGTGTCGATCAGTTCGACATTTCGGAGGTCGTTGAGGTCGTGTTCAGCATACGCTCGTTAGGCTTGTTGCCGGGGACGTACCTTGCTGGTTATTCGCTCTATGCCTGGGGTGAAGAAGAGGCGAGATTGTCCGCGGAGGCTTGTCTAAGCTTTGAAGTCATCCCAGCCACCGTGAATGATGCGTATTGGCCCTACCTACGAGAGCATGGCATCGTTCGGTTGGCCCATTCGGCAAACCTGCGCTACCCGCTTCTTAGTCCGCAGCTCTCAGACCCGGCTGGACTGGCCAGTAGGCCTGAAGGGCTTCCGCCCGTGGAGTAGATGATGCTTTCCGACGCGCCGAAGGACCCGTTCAAGCAATTCGTAAGGGAACATTAGAAAGCCGTAGATTATTGGGTGCGCATAACGCCACATCGAGCGATCGATGGCTTCATCGATCTGCGGCTCCGTCACCCCCTTTGATCTCAAGTAGCGTTTGAGCCATGACAGATAGTACAAGCGCACAGTTCCGTACTGCCCTTCGCGGCGCACCGTGGTGAGACAGGAGGCTCGGTGTTGTCGGTACTTGAGCCAAACATGGCTGGAAAAGAAGACAGGCGCTTCCAGATAAAGTTTGGAGAAGCATCCCTGGTCTTCATAGGCTTGTTTTTCGCCGGTAAAGTGCTCCTCAAATCCTCCAATGCGCGCAAGGATATTGGCCCGGATCATGACGTCGGAGGGACATGGTGCGTCTGCCTTCCCAAGCGGATAAAGCGCGAGTAGGGCCTCGGGCTGCGGAACGGGGCGATCGAAAATGTGTCCCGTCGGGATTAGGAAATCGTGGTCACCCGTCCAGCTCCCCCAGTAAAGTACCGCGCCGCAGACCATGCCCAGCTCGGGATGGTCTCGCATGATCCTCACCTGATCGGCCAGCTTGTTGGGTTCCCAGACATCATCTGCATCGATGAAAGAGATTAATTCGCCACGCGCTGCACGTATTCCAAGATTCCTGGTCGCGCTCATTCCGCGGTTCACGTGACCGGCGTGCTCCAGGTATCTAACCTTCTCGGGATATCGGCTAGCGTATTCCATAGCCATTCCGCTGCTCTTGTCCGTCGAGCCATCGTCAACGAGCAAAAGCTCCCAGTTGGCATAACTCTGAGTAAGCACGCTTTCCACGGCTTCCGCCATAAAAGTCTCAGCGTTAAAGAAAATCATAATGATGGAAACAAGGGGATCAGATAGCTGCACCGCTTGGTCCTTTGGATATTCCGAAATCATCTCTTACCAAAATCGTCTTGAAAAATGAAAGCTTTACTGAGGGGTACGAGTGCAGCGGCCAACAAACTTTGCCTGTTGAAGTTGTACGCCTCAAGAACCTTGGGAATTCATTCGAGTGGGTCGCAAATCGGACATCGCGTGTTCGGTTCGATCGTTCCGAAGTGGCATCCATGAATTGAGGCACTCACGTTTGTGCCGAGATGATAGACCTTTAGCACGGTCCTCAAAAGGCCGCGCGCTAAATCGCTCGAAAAGCCGCCTCTTTTCGAGCGGATCCCTAAATCACGCCTTGTCGCAGCAAGCATTTCTTGGATCTTGGAAGTCCGGGTCGTGTCTTGGATACCAGAGATGTAGAGGTCAAAATCGCGGCGCGACTTCGCAAACAGGTCCTCGGGCACATTTGGGCGGCTCGCCCGAGCATAATTCATAGTCAGTTCGTACGATTGCGTCATTTGTCGCACATTTCTCGACATCATCTGGGGAAGTTGACGGTAACCCACGAGAAGGGCTGGTGAGAGTACGGCGCGCGCGCGCTCGGCAATCTGGAGGTACAGCAGCCAGTCCTCGCATCCTTGCGCATTGGCTGCGCGGAGGCCAGGGTCCCAACCGCCGATCTGTTCAAGCAGGGTCCTCCGAATTAGCGGAACGCTTGAATTGCCTATAAAGTTGCCAACGATAAGCGGTTGGTAGATATCCCCCTGGAGGCGACTCATGTAGCAGCGGGTTATCTTCGAGTCGGCGTCAATGTCGACAAACCAGCAATAGTCCAGCCCGACGTGGTCAGGCGCCTTGAGCAGATTGGCGACTTGCCGTTCGATTTTGGTCGGGTGCCAAAGATCGTCGGCATCGAGCGGGGCAATGAGGGAGCCTTTTGACCTGGCAAGAGCGGTATTTCGAGCAACAGCAACGCCCGTATTGGATTGACGTATCAGGCTAACCCGGGGATCTTGGTCACTGACTTGAGACACGATGTCTGCTGTCTCGTCGGTGGACCCGTCGTCGACCACGATGATCTCAAGGTCGCCGTAAGTTTGCTGCTGCGCAGCTTTAAGGGTCTCGCCGATCGTTTTTTGTGCGTTGTAGGCAGGAATAAGAACGCTGACCAATGCCATGATTGCAGCCCTTTAGCCGGTCCCATTGGGAGCTAGGCACATTATCCATATCATCCCGGACTGTCCCGGCAACTTCCCTGTTAGGGTAACCAGCGTAGCCAAGTAGCACTGGCTCGCTTTTCCAGCTATTCTGCGGACTTAAGGAGAAGCACTGCCTTTACCTTTATTTTTCGAGCGGTGGCGGCTGAGAGTTACTGCTTGTCAATCCAATAGTCCGATCCTTGAAGAGCTTCATGACAAGTTCCGTCGCACTTGTAATCAATACATATCAGCAGGCTCATTTCCTCGCCGCGTCAATAGAAAGCGGTTTGACGCAGACGGTGTCATTCGACGATATCATCGTCGTCGATGATGGATCGACCGACGACCCTGCATCCGTTGTTGCACGCTATCCAGGGGTTAGGCTGATCACCCAGCCCAATGCTGGACTGGCAGCGGCGCGGAATACAGGGCTCAAGGCGTCAACATCAACGTACATCGTCTTCCTCGATGCAGATGATCTGCTGATGCCAAATGCGGTCTTCCTTGGCCTGGCCAGTCATGCACTTAATCCTCTCGCAGGTCTGGTCTATGGAGCGCATCGTCGGGTCGGACGGCGAGGTGAGCCATTGGGAGGAAAAGTCTACTCGGAAATCGGCGTCGACGCTTTTCGCACCCTTTTGACGGGTAACGCCATCGGGATGCATGCTACTGTGATGTACGACCGACAGAAGTTGCGAGACATCGGTGGATTCGACGCGTCCTTACCTCGTTGCGAAGATTATGACGTCTATTTCCGCATGGCGGCGAAATATCCGATCCACTCGCATCCAGAGATCGTTGCTCTCTATCGCTGGCACGGACAGAATATGTCCGGAGATCCATCTGCCATGCTGAAATGGGTCCTCCTCATCAATGATCGCCAACGGGCTCACACGGCCAATACTTTGCTCCTGGAGGATGAACGTCTCCTCGGACGGCGAGTGTGGGTCAGATACTACAAGGATGAGATCGTAAGTGACCTTAAAAGTGGCTATCGATCGCGAATTGCGCTTCTTTCCTTCGCGCGAAGCCTGCGTTTCGGAAAGATCGCCGCGCTAGAAATGGGACGATGGTTCATCCACCGAGTTCGAACCCATATACGGACGCCGGGCAAAATCGCCTTTCCATAGTTCCATAAAAACGCGTTGAGGGCCGGCATCCTACATGGCAATCCTGGTGACTGGAGGGGCAGGCTATATCGGCAGCCAAATGGTTCTTGACCTGGTTGACGCCGATGAAACCGTTCTCGTGCTCGACGATCTTTCCACCGGTTTTGAGGCCGCCGTTTCTCCCAAATCGCGATTGGTTGTCGGAGATGTGGGCGAGGCGAGTCTAGTGTCCAGTCTCATTGTCGAGCACAACATCGATGCCATCATCCACTTCGCGGGCTCGATCGTCGTTCCAGAGTCGGTTGCTAACCCCCTCTATTACTACTTGAACAATGCAAGCAAGACACGGACACTAATCGAAGTCGCCGTCGCATGCCGCGTTCCGCACTTTATTTTCTCCTCGACCGCTGCGGTATATAGCGCGCAAGGATCACTGCCCGTCAAGGAAGGCGATCCGCTTCTGCCGCAATCTCCGTACGGACGATCTAAGCTGATCTCGGAGTGGATGCTGCAAGATGTTTCAAGGGTGCAGCCTATCAAATTCGCCATCTTGCGGTACTTCAATGTAGCAGGAGCCGATCCGCAAAGAGGCATCGGGCAGTCTACACGAGGCGCTAGTCACCTGATCAAGGCGGCCATCGAAGCGGCAACTGGGAAAAGGCCGTTCGTCGAAGTATTCGGAACAGATTATCCCACTCCAGACGGGACCTGCGTCCGAGATTATGTCCACGTAAAGGATCTAGCTGGCGCTCACCGGCTTGCGTTGGCACGGTTAAGAGAGGGTGGAGAAAGCATCGTTGTGAATTGCGGCTATGGTCGCGGTTATTCTGTCCTGGAGGTCTTGCATGCTGTTGAAAAGATATCGGGAATAAAGCTGGACATTCGCATGGCTGCGCGGCGGCCAGGTGATGCGGCTATGATCATTGCGGACCCAAGTGTCGCGACCACGCAACTAAGCTGGACACCGACGTTCGACAGTCTCGATGCGATCATCAGGAGCGCACTAGAGTGGGAACTTGCAAGATCGTACTAAGTTGGGCGTTACGAGGGGACCGAATCGTAGTGCGAGCGTTAAAATCGTGTAGTGCGGTGAAGGGCGTGATCCCTGAGCTGCTGCCGGTTTGATGGACACCGGGTTAAGCTAATCGCACCGTGCGCTCGAACTCAACCGGGCTGAGATAACCGATAGTCGAGTGCCTGCGGGTCGTGTTGTAGAATCTTTCGATGTAATCGAACACATCGGCTCGCGCCTCATCTCTGGTTTTGTAGATCTTGTTGGCCGTCCGTTCGGTCTTGAGCGAGGAGAACAAGCTATTCATCGCCGCGTTGTCCCAGACGTTCCCGGAGCGGCTCATACTGCAAATGATGCCGTGGTCGGCCATCACAGACAGGTTCACTATGTCGTCAGTCATTCCTCGAATCAAGTTGGTGCGACAAATCATCGGTAATCACCCGCAAAGTTGCTCGTTTGCTCCCGGGCCATGCGGGAGCGGCGCTGCGCGCCGCTTTGCTCTACCGAGCTACACCTCTCTCTGGGGGCGACCAACCGCCTCTACGACGCTTCCTTCCCTCTGTTGTAACTGTAGCTTTTCCGACCGGGACTGTGGTGAGGCCCATCTTGCTCGATCGCCGGAGGTTATTGATCTCCTTCATCAAGAGTATCCGCCGAAGCTGCGCTTCACGCGCCTGAACGTACACCTCCGTACTGATAGCGTGCTGATCGAAACCGTAAGATCGGAGCCGCGTTTCGATATAAATGGCTGCAGAAGCATCCAGTTGCCAATCCAGAGCGTTACCGATGGTGTAGATTTCGGCTACATCCTGGAAGTCCGGGGCAATGCCTGCCAGATCGACGCGGCGAAGAGTCATCTCGACGGCCTTTTGGCGATAGGTGCTGAGGAGCCTATGCCGCAGAACCCGGTAGCGTTGCATCTCCCAGAAGAGTTCTGCGATGTCGATAGCGAGCAGCCATTCGATGGCAGACTGGGGATCGAGGTCACTGAAGATGACAGTCTGAAGAGCCTGATAGTGGTCGATGTTCTCTCCGGGAAGAAGTAGCGGCGGAGGGCATAGCGCCTCGAATTGAGGCGGCAAGACGCTAGCCGATTGCGGCTGAAGGTTGATAGGACCATTCATTGACCTTGCGCCTCCGACCGCGGACGCGAAGGCGGTACAGCAACTGTCGCTCCGTTCGCCAAGTGGACGGGACTAGCATCCCAAAGCTCCTTCGCTATTGGCAGAGGCGAAATTTGCAGATTGGCCCACCAAGCCCTCTCGTTTCCGTGCCGATGCAGGGATTGGTGATGGGACCGGCAAAGCGGGACGGTAAACTCGTCGCTGACTTTTCGGCCCAAGGTACGCGGTTGAGCAAACTTCAGGTGATGCGCGTCTGCAGGGGTCTTCTGGCAAACCAGACACCCCTGGCCGCGGATGAACGCGAGGTGATCTTTACTCCGTCTCCGAGACGGTTCTTTCGGGAAGGCCAGGCCGACCTGCTCTACGGAAGTGGCATTGGCAGGCACGTGAAGGTTATTGGATCTTTGCGAAGGTAGTTCACCCGGTAAGAGCTGTGTGACCGTTAACACGGGCTGCTGATCTGCTACATCAACATCGGCAAGGGCGGCTTCCTCGAACCTGTTCTGGTAGGCCGCCTCGAGCACGCGAGCGTCCACCTCCAGGAGAGTGTTCTTGAGGGGCAGGCTGATCTTGGCCCAGGCGAGCAGGTCCTCACCGCCTTCCCGCAGGGCAAGCTCGCCCAACAGCCGGTCCAGGAGCTCGGCGGAGCGTTCAGGAGGTAACACCGCGGACCGGTTGAGAACGCCCTTCGGAGCTTTTCCCTTCGAGCCAGGCGCGGCCTGCGGCTCGGTGGCGGCTGGAGGGCCTGTGACAAGATCAGGGGCGTCCAAATCGTCCTCTCCGGCAATCCCGACCAGAGCGAACAGGGCATACCGGCGGGCATAGGTTAGCGCCGCGCCCATCCGGTGCGGCGTTTCGACCTCCTTGCTGGTGCAGACCGGTAGCTCCGAGGAGATCCATTTGCCGGAAGCGTGGGTAAGCAAGGTGGTGAGATGGATCTGTCCGGTGACCTGCTCGATCCGGGTGGTCTGGATAGTGGCGATTTCCTGCTGGCTTAACGTCTTGCGGACGATGTCCAGACCGGAGGCCAGGGAAGCGTAGCGGAAGGTTCGATCATCCTCCGGCGGGAAGGGCGATCGGATCACCGCTGTGAGGGTTTTCTCGGGGTTCGCCAATTCAGCTTGGGCCCGGGCGAGGGCGGCAGCGATGGTCCCGATGCGCTCACTGGACTGATGCATGGGGCTCCTCCGGCGCCTGGGTTTCGAAGCTGATCGCGCCGGACTTGGACCGCTTGGCTTTGATGCCATGTCCCATCGCTTCTTTGGCGTCCTCCGGCATCAGCTTCTTCAAGTCGGCCTTCGCCGCCTCATGCTGCCCGCACGATATGGCTCGGAATCTCAAGGGACAGCTCGAAAAGGGGACCTCCGGCAATCCGCGTGGACGGCCTCCCAGGCAGCCCCATCCCATCTGCGACGACCAGGTTCGTCGCGACTTCTTCGAAGCCGAGAAGATGTTGGTCCCCGTTTCATTGGGAATAAGCGCGAGATGATCCCCGCGCGTGTCGCGGTAGACAAGCAGCTTATCCTTAAGGCGGTGTCAGGCGATCCGCGCGCCATGGCACAGTACTATAAGCGGAAGGATCGTTTTATCGTCGAGTACGTCAACCAGCAGCTCGAGAACTTGCGCGTCATTGTCGAAGGCGAAGAACGTTTGCGTCAGTTTCCGGAAGACGTCACAGACGAGTTTAAGAGGGCACTAAGCCTGCTGAAGCAGACTATAGATCGACACTATTATCCGCTTTAGGACGAGCCGCCGCTTTTCAGGCTGTAGTAAGGGGAGTGCCTCATCGCACTCCCCTTTTCTTGTTCAGGTTCAGCGTGTCGCCGCCGAGTGCTAGAGCGCGCACCTATAAAGGCGCAGTCAGCCTGGATGGGCATGAGTTGACTCTTGCCAGCCCGGGTTCGGCGGTGAATTCAAAGCACTGATCAAAACTAAGCCATGCTCACGTCCTATTGTCGTCTGTAGCTGATTTCACGTGCATGACCTCGCACGGTCCGCTTCTAAGGGCTGAGCGGAAAGCTGGCGCCCGAGCTCCCGAGAGCAGCCTTTGACCCTGAACTGACATTATTGCCTAGCGAACGAGGCCCCGCTTCGCGCGCCTGCCGAGCCGCACGCTGTGTCGAATAAAGCCGCAGGCGGCGAGCAAGATAGTGAGAAGACCAATCTCCCAACGACCGGCAGCAAATAGAGCGATGCAAATCAGACAAACTAAGAAATGAAGGACGGTCCAAGATAAGGCAAACCCCAGATAGGTCCTTCCCGTTGAGATGTTGCTCGTGTTGTCCGCCATGAATGCAGAACCCTCGCCGCCCGACTCGTTGCGCCTTTTTGCACCTTGCCAAAATCTGCTGGACGGTGGAGCCCTGAAGCAGGCCTGCTGCAGTCCTGCTCGCCCCCTGTAAGCGACCTGATAATCTCCTGTTCGCTATCCTGTTTCTGACAGCATCGCGGTCTGCAATCAGCTCGTAAGCCGCTCAGATGTGGGCGTTTTTGCCCCTGCATGGTGCCGCCGGCGGCGCTATCCCGCGCAATTACCAGGCAGATCAGGTGCATCAGAACGCCAGCTCACCTCTGAGCTGTCTCGCGCCTCGTAAGATCGTCTCCAGCGACGCATAGAAAAACCGCCGCCGCTGATTGCTCAACGTTGCGGCGGTTGCTGTTGACTGAGTGTTAGCGAGAGGTGGGTTTACCGCACGTACCAATATCCCCACCAGCGCTGGGACACCGGCCGTGCCTGCGCCTTCATCGCTGCGACTTCTTCGGCCGGGCGCAGCTGCGGGCCATAGACCGCCGGCGGGTAAACATCATCCCACAGCACAAATCCGCCCTGGACAGCAGCCGCCCGGTGTGACGGAGCAACGGTGAGCTCGGCGGCCGGCGCCATGGATGTCGCCAAAGTGAGGCCAAGGGCGGCCAGGGCAATGGTTGGAATAAGGGGCCGGAAGTTCATTGGATTGAATCCCTCATGAAATGCGATGGGCGATAATGCGACGGGTTCCGGATGGTTGCAAGGGCACGGGCCTCACCGGTTGACGCCAATTTCCGGTTGCGCGGCCGCACGCTCTCGCCAAGGCGCGTCGGATCGACCGCGACGGGCCTTGATGCATTGGGCTGCGAGAACGTCTCTTAGATATGTGGTCGTCATATATAGAGAGTGTTCGATGATCACCGCCGGCCGAGACGAGATCAGGCAGAGGCTGGCAGCGTTGCCGCGCGCGCGGCATGCATGGACAAAGGAGACCGAACCTTGAACATTTTTTCGGCGCTCGTGAATCCTCGAGAACCATGATGTCGACACACTGCTCACTCTTGATAGGACGCGCACGATCCAGGACGACTCCCAGGACGACTCTCTCATGACTTCTGCGTTTGTCTCTGCTTCCATTTTCGGCGCTGGTCTCATTCTCGGATACGCGCTGCGCGCCTGGCGCGTCCAACGAAGAGCCGTGAGCTCATCCAGCAGCGCCTCGCGCCGGGCGTCGCGGCCCGCTCCGACCTCGACGTTCGGCCACGCCCGGCGAGCCTTCTAGGCATCGTCCCATTCGATGGCGGCATCCAGCTTCACACCGAACCGATGGGACATGACGACATGAGCGAGCCCAAGAAGGATGCGCCACGACGCTACATCGTGGACGGCGCCGGACAGCGCGTGCTTGTCGGTCTGACGATCTCGGAAACGATCGAGTTCGAAGCGCTGGACAAGCCGGACACCCGTCCCGGCGCCGAACTGCTCGGGGAGGCGGCGCGCGTCCGAGAGGCCAGGCATGGCGAACGTTGGGTCGAACTCTACGTCAAGCACGAGCGAGCCTGGAGTGACTGGATGGCCCAGACACGTGCGCAGTCGCCGCTGCCGTGTCTCAACTGAAAATAGCGAACGTCCATTCCCTCCCTCGAGATGGTCTCGCGCGTCGGTGGCAGGAGGCTGAAGCTCGTCACACCGCGAGCATGCGGCTTCCCTGGATGCTCATCAGGGTGAGGTTGCCGGTCGCATAGGCGCCGGTGTCGATATTGGCGCGGTTGGCCAGCAATTCGGCGCTGCGGACCGGCGTATGGCCGTGGACGATATATTTGCCGAACTGCTCCTCGCTCCGCAGGAATTCCTCGCGAATCCAGAGCAGATCGCGCTCGGTCTGCTCGGCGAGCGGCACGCCCGGGCGAACGCCGGCGTGGACGAAGAAGAAGTCTCCGCAACTGAAGCTCAGCCGCAGATTGTCCAGGAATTCCAGATGCTCAGTCGGCATGGCGCGAATCAAGTCGCGCAGGATCGATGCCGGCTCATCGCGCTTGAGATCCGGCGGAGCAAGCCCGTAGGACATCAATGTCTGGGTCCCGCCGACGGCGATCCAGTCCTCGAACAGTGAAGGATCTTCGAACACCCTCACCAGAAAGGCCTCGTGGTTGCCCTTGAGGAAGACCGCATTTCCCCGGCGGCTCCGCTCGACCAGAATGTCGAGGGTGGAACGCGTATCCGGGCCGCGATCGATGTAATCGCCCATGAAGACTTCGACGGCATAGCGCGGCCGGCTGCGCGCAACGTCGGCGTCGATCACCCGCAGCATGGGCTCGAGCAGATGCGCGCAGCCGTGAATATCAGAGATCGCGTAAATGCGGACGCCGTCCGGCAATTGCGGTTTGGGAGGCGACGGGTGGGATCTCGCGAAAGACTTCATGGCGCTCATCGATCGGGTGGTCGGAAAAATATCCCCAAGTCACCAGCACCGGAGAGCGTCCATCCAGCGCGAGCAACGCGAGTTCCGTGGGGCCGCAGCTCGTTGTCGGTCCCGATCACGCCAAAAGAAGGGCACGGCATTTTTTGCCGAATTGCCTTAATGGCGGCAGGAACGAGATGGGGCCGCAGGAATTGCATCGCTACCCTGAAGCGTGCGGCAAGTCTGCATCACTCGCCGCGATTCTTGCATGCACCTGCAGATAGAAATTCCAGGAAACTCTCGCGAGCGATCCGATGTTGCGTTCGGCGGCAGCAAAGCAGTGCCTCAAAGCTGAGCGAACGACGGCTCGTGCAAACGATAGCGCTGCATCGGATGCGGAACTTGATTCAAAATAGGGCAGTTCGTTCGCTCGTATGTCAGCACTGTGACGACATTTTCAGCGCGCCGAATTTCGCCGCGCATCTCAACGCGACTCATCATCCGTGCGCCGCAAAAGTTTTCGCGTGCAGCGCCACAATGTCGCTGCGATCGACCAACACTTTCCGTGCGGGGAATTGACGGGTCTTCAGCATCACGATGAGCGTCAGGCACTCTCTCGATACGCAGAGGTTCGAATGGCTGTTGCAACTTACGGTTCTGAAAGCGCTCATGCGCTGTCATCTGCGCGCGGCAGTGCGCTTCAGAGGCCCTTTCAGGTCGTCGTTATCGCTGCTGACTTTCTGTTGATCCTGCTGAGTTACGTGGCGGGAGCTTCGCTGTATGGCGTGGCCGTCGCATCGCCGCCGGAAGGCGCATCGGTGGGAGCCGGATTGTTTGTCGGCGTGGTGTTCGTCGGGATCGCCTATTTCCGGGACGTCTATTCCACGCACCGGCTGCTCAATCTGGTTTGGCAGCTTCGAATGGCGGCTTTTGTCTGGCTGACGTCGCTCACGATCCTTGCCGTTGCAGCCTTCCTGCTGAAATCGACGGACAATCTGTCGCGCGGCACCGTCATCGTCTTCGCCGTGATCGGCGGGCTCGGCCTGATCAGCCTGCGCTTCGCCTGGCAGGCCGTGTTCGGCACGAGCTTTGCGAGAAGCCGCCTGGTCGACCGCAAGGTGATCCTGCTCAGCCTGAAGCCGCTCGACTTCACCTCGAGCCGCTTCAAGGATTTGCGCAGGAACGGCTTCGACGTCACGCGCCATTTCGTGCTCGGACAGGACCGGGATGACGGCCAATGGGAGCGGCAGATTCGCGACGTCATCCGTCAGTCGCGCGCGGCCGATGTCGACGAATATCTGCTCGCGATCGACTGGAACGAATTGCCGATGCTGCGCAAGCTGGGGCCATATTTGCGCGCCGTCCCGCAGCCCATTCGCCTGCTGCCGGACGATTCCGTTGCCGACCTCGTGACCCGTCCGTTCCTGCCGGTCAGCGGAACCGTCGCGGTCGAGATCCAGCGGCCGCCGCTCACCATTCTCGAGCGGCTGCAGAAGCGCTGTCTCGACGTCGGTGTCGCTCTGTTCGCGCTCGTGCTGCTGACGCCGCTGCTGCTGACCGTAGCCGTGCTGATCAAGCTGGATTCGCCGGGAAGCGTCATATTCCGGCAGTCGCGCCGCGGCTTCAACGGCAAGCCGTTCGAGATCTGGAAGTTCCGCACCATGACGGTGTCCGAGAACGGCGAGACAGTGACCCAGGCGACCAAGGGGGATGCTCGGGTCACCAAGATCGGGCGCTTCCTGCGCATGACCAGCATCGACGAGCTGCCGCAGCTCTGGAACGTGCTGCGTGGGGACATGTCGCTGGTGGGACCGCGTCCGCACGCGCTCGCCCATGACAATTACTACGACGAGCTGATCAGCAAGTATGTCTACCGCCATCACATGAAGCCGGGCCTGACGGGCTGGGCTCAGGTGAACGGATTCCGGGGCGAGACCCCCACGATCGATCTGATGGAAAAGCGGGTCGAGTACGACGTCTGGTACGTCAGCAATTGGAGCATCTGGCTCGACCTGAAGATCATGGCCCGCACCGCGTCGGCAGTGATGTTTCAGGAAGCCTATTAGGCGCTTTTATTCTCTCAATCGCTTGGAACCCCAGCCGGGGAGCCTCAGGTTTTATTCTGTGGCGGCCTGCGGAAGAGCCGCATGATCGCATCGCGCAGCGCGAGCAGCGGCGGCACGAGCACGAAGAAGGCTCCCATTGCGACGGAGACGATGACGTGGCGGATCGAGAAGGGCTCGTCCTGCTCGATCTGGCGCCGGCTCGGGTCTATGGGGGCGGGAGAGAGCGTCGTCGCCATGGGGTGGCGGAGCGGCTTGCGTGGAGGGATCACGATCAACACGAACAGAATGTTGAGCAGGACCCAAACAGTCAAAATCGTCAGGACGATCAGCATCCGAGCCTACCGGAAAAGAACTGCGAGTATGAGCCGAGATTAGCCTCGGGGAGCCGAGAAAGAAAGATGCCTAAAGTTTCGGCATTTTCGGGCATCAAGCTCGGATTATCCCGTCTTATCGATGGATAATGGCCCCCAAGCGCACTCTCTTGGCGACCACCGTATCCGTCAATCCTTGCTTTTGGCTAGAGCAATAACTGCAAGTTGTGGATTCCGGGCGAATACGGACTGGCGAGCAGTTCCGGAGCGCTTGCCGCATCTCCGGTCCGTGCGCGAGGGCGCACGGGATGCCATTCAAGCGACCGCCAAGCACGAATAAGACCCGCTGCCAATTGGCAACGGGCCCGAGCTCATTCCAGTCGTTCAGTGGGAGCGGCGCCTCGCCTCCGCCTAGGCGTGCTCGACGTAATAGCTGTTGTGGTGCTTGCCCTTGTAGGCCTCGATGCGCTTGAGCATCTTCGGGTTCGCGCGGTTGAGCACGGCGCCGATCAGCTTCTTCTGGAGGACTTCCGAACCCGAAACCGACTCCTGCAGAGCGGTTCGCGTGGTCTGGCCCCATTCGATCACGTAGACCATGGCGTCGATCAGGAAGCTGACGGCCTTGGAATCGGCCACCGGCATCACCGGGGCGAGATCGATCACGATGTACTCGTAGTGCTCCTTCAGCACCTTGAGCAGCTCGGCCATTGCCTTGGATCCGATGACGTCGGCCGAATTGACCATGCGCGAGGCCACCACGGAGGGCAGGAAATCCAGTCCCGTCTCCTTGCTTCGCTGCACGTGGTAGCCGAGGTTCGCGGGATCGTTGAGAGCCTCCACGAGGCCGGTCTTGGCGTTGGGCGCGAGCTCCCGCGTCAGCGAGCGCGTGTGCAGATCGCCGTCGATCAGAACCGTGCGATGCCCGGTGAGGGCGATCAGCTGCGCGAAATTGGCGGCCACCGTCGTCTTGCCCTCCTTGGGCAGGGAAGAGACGATGCCGATCACCTTGATCTCGCGGGTCAGACGCGCGACGTCGATCGAAACCTTGATGTTGCGCAAGGTCTCGGCAAAACGTGAGAACGGATGATCGACGACGTAGCGGGAGAGATCGGGAGGGCCGGTCTTCGCTGACGTCGACAGCAACGCGCCGGCCTTCGTCGGCGGACGTATGTCCGGCAGTACGCCGAGGCATTTCACGCCGAGCTCATCCTCGACCTCGCCGGGGGTCCGCAGCACGTCGCTCAGCAGTTCACGCGCAAATGCCGCGCCGAAGCCGAGGCAGAGGCCGCCGACCAGGCCGCCCACGAGGGCGAGGACCGTTCGCGGCGAGCTCTTGCGGTCCGGCTTGGTGGCGGTGCTGATGAGGCGGGCCTCGCTGAGGGGAAAGCTCTGGTTCTGCGTCGCGCTCTGCAGCTTTTCCAGGAAGTTGTTGTAGAGATTGCGGTAGGTGTCGGCGGCACTTTCGAGATCGCGCAGCTTGACCTCGGCCTGGCCCTTGTTGCCGGCCTGGGCGACGAGCTCCTTCACGTTCTTCTCGAGCGAGGCCTCCCGGCTCTTCGCGATCTCGTAGTCGCTGCGATAGGCGTCTGCGATCCGACGCAGCTCGTCGGCGATGTTCTTGCGCAGCTCCTCCATCTTGTTGGCCAGATTGACCGCCGCAAGGTGGGACTTGCCGTAGCGCCTGGACCAGTCGGCATATTGCGCCTGGAGATCGAGATATTGAGCGCGCAGACGGGTGATCACCGAGTTGTTGAGGGCATCCGTCACGGTCGACTGCGCAACATCCTGATCGGAAATCGTGTCGATCCGGTCAAGCCGGGCCTTGGCTTCGGCGGTCGCAGCCCGCGCCTGAACTAGCTGCGTGTTGAGGTCGGACAATTGCTGCTCGGACATCAGGCCGCGGCTGGTTCCGACGATGTTGTTCTCGGCTTTGAAGGTCTGGACGGCGCGATCGCTGGCCGATGCCTGCTCGCTCAGCTCGATGCTGCGCTGCTGCAGCCATTCGGTGGCCCGCTTGGTGGACTGATATTTGGCCTCCAGGGCGCCGACGAGATAGGCATTGGCGATCGCGTTGGCGATCCTGGCGGCTTTGTCGGGGCTCCGCGCTTTATAGCTCAGCGACAGGACATATGTCGTCAGCACGCGCTCCGTACGCAGATTCTTCTGAATCTGCTGGACGACCGCATGTTCGATTCGCTCCTGGCTTGCTGGTTCGCCGGAGCCGAATAGCGATGTCAGCTTGCCGATGATGATAGAGAGCAGGCCGGGATTGGAGCCGTTGAACTCCGGGTCTTCTGTCAGCTTGAGGCGGCGGACGACGGACAGAATGAGGTCGTCCGAGTTGATGATCTCCACTTGGCTGTCGACGTAGCCCGTGTCGATCAGGGCGCTGCTGGCGTTGCTGTCCTTGTCCAGAACTTGCGTCTGCCGCGTATCCATCATGATGCGGGCATTTGCCGTATACATGGGCTGCGCCATGGCCAGATAGACGATCACCAGGGCCAGCGAGGCTCCCGTACAGACCGCGATGATCGGCCATTGGCGGCGAAGGACGTCGGTCACGCGCTCGAAGCTGAGGACCGCCCCGCCGAATTCGATGCCGAATCGGTGCCCCGACTGGAAATGTTCCCTAGGCTGGTACATGTGCTAATTCGTGCCTTTGACGATCATGGATCAATTCGGAAGGGGGACGGGCTTGAATGGATTGGCCAGCTTGGTTCTCCACTCGCCTTCGAGCAGTGCTCCGCCGCGGCCCGGCTGCGGCGAGGTCTTGACTTGCGATTGGACCTGGACGCCGGAGCTGTCGTCTCCTGCGGCGGAATAACCGGCCTGCACGTTGAGATCACCGACCCGCTGCACGAAATCCCTGATCTTGCGCGAGGCGTCCGGCTTGGTCGACGTGCAACGTGTTTCGGCAATGCGCAGCGCAGCGCCGATGGACGAGCGATCGGTTGAGGTCGAGGCCGAGATGAGCGTCTGCACGGACGGCAGCACCGACGGATTTGTGGCGACATAGCGCGCGAGCCAATACCGCAACTTCTCCTTGTCATTGCGCAGCCGCTCCAGGAGCGAGGAGGGCGACTTCACGAAGGTGTCGAGTTCGAGTTGCGAGGCGCGGTCCGAGAATTCGACGCACTGCGCGCGGCAAGCTTCGACACTCGAGACAATCAGCGCAAAACCGATCAAGACAATCGCCAGCCATCGCGGCTGTGCATGACGACGTGTTAGTCCGCGGCCCATCCGTGTTCCTTGCTTCTGTTGCAATAGGAGAACAGGCGAAACTTGGCAGGTAACTGTGTCATCTTTTTGTGCGACGCAAAACCCGATGCAAAACGTCGACAAATCGACGGCGCTGCCTGCTTTCTCGCCGGTTGTAGAAGAAAGATTTGCAATGCCTGCGAGATCGGCAGGTCGCGCTCAGGAATGTTGCAAACTGAAAAGATATCGGGCACGCGGTACGGCCGCTCGTCGCAAAACCGACAGAAGTCGTGACGCGCGCTTATTGTTCCCCCGGGCGAGAGAATTTTTCGTGCGACATCTGCACGCAGACAGATCAATGGTGCTGCGAAGAGCATCGATCGCAACAGTGCCGAATTTCGCGCACACTTTGCGCGCAAATACTCGCAATCATCACATCCGGATCGGCTTGCGCGCCGAAGCAGGCGCGCGTCGGATGAAAAGTGGCATGAACTTGGCGCTCGCATGTCCGAAAAATCTGCGAGCCTTGAAATTATCGTCGGGCGTCATGCATCGAATGCCAGTCCGCGATCGCAGAGATTGAACACGCGCGAGACCTGATACACACTGCTGCGATGCAACAGCGACGGAATGTTGATGTGACGGAGTTGGTTCATCGTGAGAAGGCGCATGTCCAGCCGCTCGACAGTATCCGGGGGATCGCCGCGACTTCGGTGGTGATCCACCATCTGCTGCTGATGCCGACCTTTCTCGCGGCATTCCCCCACAACGCCTGGATCAACTGTTCCTTCTTCAGGAGTGCATGGTTGCTGGTCGATCTGTTCTTTGTTCTCAGCGGAATGGTCATGGCGTTGAGCTACATCGAGAACGACTTCACGCGCTTCTCGTTGCGCGAATTCATGATACGGCGCCTAGCGCGAGTCTATCCGCTGCATATCGTCATGCTGCTCGCAAACCTCGTCTTTCGCCTGCTGCGCATCGGCCTCGTCATGGCGGGCGTCGTGGTCGCCGCCCCGACGGTTTTCGAGGTGAACAACGCCTATTCGTTCGGCCTCAATGTTCTGCTGCTGCATTCGATGGGCTTCATCGACTATCTCAGCTGGAATGCGCCGAGCTGGAGCATCAGCGTCGAGTTCTACACCTATTTCGTGTTTGGTCTGATCGTTCTCTTTGCCCTGCGCATGGGCTCGCTATCGTGGTTCTATGTGCTCTCCGGCCTGATCGCGGTCGGAAGTCTGGTCTTCATCATCTTCGTGCTCGAAAAGAGGAGCCTCGAGCTTCAGACGGATTTCGGCCTTCTACGCTGCTTCGTCGGCTTTTTCCTGGGCGTGTTGATGGTGAAGATCGTCGATCGCCTGCGTGCAAAGCCGGGCGCTGCCGTGCAGGGCGTGCTGCAATTCGTCGCCATGATCGCGAGCATCGTCCTGGTGTCCCTGGCAGAGACCAATCCTGCGGCGACCTTCCTCGCACCGGTGATTTTCGCGATCTTCCTCGGCAGCTTGCTCGCCTTTCCGGATGCGCTGCTAATGCCGCGGATCCTGGTGGCCAAGCCGCTGATCTGGCTGGGGCGCCGCTCGTACTCCATCTATATGGTTCACGCGCTCGTGGTGCTGCTGGCCGAATATTTCGTGCGGGGCGTGGGAGCGGGGCGAATCGCCGCCCTGGATTCGATCTGGACAGGCCTGCCGGCTACGCTGAATCTCGTCGTTTCACTGGCCGCCGTGCTCGCGGTTTCGCACCTCACCTATCTCTATGTCGAAATTCCCGGCGGCAGGCTCCTGCGAAATGCATTCGGAAGCCCCCCGGATTTTGCGCCATCCCCCGCCCGATCGGCGCGGCTGAGCAACTGAGCCGCGCATGAGCACCTTCGCGCTGCAACCCCGCAGGATGATGCTGATCAGCCTCAATATCGAGGCGATCGCGCTCGCAGCCTATCTGGTCCGGGATGCCTTCGGCGGTATGATGCGATACTACACCAGCATCATGCATTTGGACGCGCTTTGGTTCGTGCCGGACGGCATTGCGCTTCTGTGCCTGGTCCAGTTCATCGTGCATTGCATCTTGCGCAATCGCAGTATCATGGCTGCAGTTGTCCTCGTGCAGATCATGCTGTCGCTGGTGCTCGGCTACTTCATGCTGGGGACGGTCAACGCGGCGATGTCGTCGTTTAAGATGATGCTCCCGGTGTTCGTCGGATTTTGTTTCTGCGACACCAGTCTGGGCTCCTACAAGAAGCTGCTGTCGGTCATCGCCGCGACGTTCTACCTCTCGCTGATCGGCGTGCTGCTGACGAAATTCTACTTCATGCCCTGGGTCGGATACAAATATGAGTCCTTCGGCGCCGTTCGTGAGGCGGGTCGCTTATGGTGGGCCTATGGCGGTGACGATCAGCGTCTCACGGGCTTTGCTGCCGAAAGTACCATGGCGGCCTTCTTCATACTCGTGTCATTCGCCATTACGTCGATCCGTAAGAGCACGATTTGGTGCCTTCTGTACGGCTCTCTTGCGGTCTACATCATCCGTCTGACGACCAGCAAGACGACCATGATCGTCCTCGTGCTCTACTTGATTCTGCTGGTGTTCGTGCGGATGCTGCCGGAGAAGTCGCGCTTCCCCGCGATACGGAACATTGCATTGTGGTCGTTTGCCGCGATCCTGGTGCCGTTCTTCATGATCGTGCTTGCTTCGGGTACCGTCGCGGTGCCGCACACGACCCTGTTCAGCATCGTCGACCGCATCAACAACAGCTGGCAACTGCCGTTCGTCTACCTGAGCCAGCTCATGCCCGTGGGTCTCGTGACCGGCTGCGGCGTGGGCTGCTTCAACTATCCGCAGAAGCTGTTCTCGCCGCTCGCCCCCTTCTGGGTTCCGGTCGACAATTTCTACATCGGCACGTATCTGATGTTCGGACTCCCGTTCGTCGCATTCATGGTGATGGTATTCCGGGCGACGTTCGGCACGACCGACGTTTACAAGCTGACGCTGATCTTCGTCGTCAACTTGTTCACGATCACCGTTCTGAATTACGGCCCGGCGTCCGGCCTGCTGATCATCGCGTTGAGCTTCAGCGAGGTGTTCTCGCGGCGCGCGGCCACCGCGCGGGCGGGCGACGCCGTGCCAATCATCGTACGGCCACCGATGCCGTCATTAGAAGGCTTCCGCCCGGATGTACCGGCGGCGAGCGGAAGCAGGTGAGAACGAACAATGCATAAACGGCTCGCATTCATCGACACACTGCGCGGCATTGCTGTGCTGGCCGTCCTGGTCCAGCACGTATTCGAGGTCATCCTGGAAAAGCACCCGACGGGTGTCTATTACGGGCCCCTCCACGACATATTCGGCTACTACATGAACTTTGGCCGGTTCGGCGTCGTGTTGTTCTTCTTCGTGAGCGGCTTCGTCATTCCGTTCAGCTTCCCGGACAGCGCCACGCCTGTGCGCGATTTTACGATCAGCCGCTTCTTCCGGCTCTATCCGGCCTATTGGACTTCGATCGTTGTCGGGCTGGTGTCGGTGCAGCTGCTGGATTCGAAGAGTTTTCCGCTGGGGCAGATCGTCGCTAACGTGACGATGTTGCAGACCTTCGTGAATGTCCCGAATCTCTGGGTGTTCTATTGGACGCTGGCGATCGAACTCTTGTTCTACGTCGGATGCACCATTCTCTTTGCGATGGGGCTGCTCAACCGGCGCTTCACGGCGGTGACCATCGTCGTTGCCGCCGCGCTAGTGGGAACCACAGCTGCACTTTTCGTTGAGAGCAGGGCAGTCTCCTCGGTGATGGAGGTCGGCTTGAACCTCTCGGCGATGTTCCTGGGCAAGATCATCCGCGACACCGTCATTGGCGGCAAGCTGCGGTGGACGCATGTGACCGTCTGCACGCTTCTGTATGCGGTCTTCGCCGCCACCCTGTCCGACCGTCGGTTTGGCGGCGTGTATCACGAGAATTTCTTCTACAGTTATTCGATCGGATCGGCCTATATCTGCGCGGCGCTTGTCTTCATCGGCTTTGCCGTGTTCGGCGAGCGGATGGCCTGGCGCCCGATGGCATTCGTCGGCGTGATCAGCTATTCGGTCTATCTGATGTCGCCGTTCGTGATTGTCTACGTCCATCGCCTGGCATGGTTCGGCGACGGACCCCTCGGATGGTCGATCTTCCTGGTCGTCATCCTGGCATTGTCGATCCTCGTCAGTTGGATGACATACACGTTCATCGAGAAGCCCAGCATTTCCTTCGGGCAAAGATTCCGCTCCGCGCGAAGAAAGCCTGTCGTCCTCGAGCCAGTGCTCAGCACCCAGGGTGCCGCAGAGTGATTAAGGCACCTCACCAGCCGGGCGCCGCCTATGACGGATCGTTCGTTCCGTCGGTCCAGGGCCTGCGCGCCATCGCGGCGCTGAGCGTGCTGATGGACCATTTCTACGATATGCCGAAGGGCGGGATGTACGACATCCCGGATCCCGGCTTCCTGCCGCCGCTCTGGTCCTGGCTGCAATCGGTGATCAATGTCGGCGGGCACGGCGTCGAGCTGTTCTTCATGATCAGCGGATTCCTGATCCCGGCCAGTCTGATACGCCACGGTTCGCTGTCGCGGTTCTTCTTCGACCGCGTCCTGCGCATCATGCCGGTGTTCGTCGTGCTGCATCTTGCGCTGTTCGCGATCGGGCCGATCGTGGCCTACAAATTCTTCCGCGGGATCGATCTCACCGGCTATCTCGGGATCTTTGCGGCCAACCTGTTCTTCGTGCAGGACGCGCTCGGGTTGCCCATTGCCCAGCAGAATGCGTGGACGTTGACCTATGAGTGGGCATTCTACATCTGGTTTGCGCTGACATTCTCGATGTGGCGCGCTGGGGGCAGGCTGCTGGCGGCGCCTCTCATCCTGCTGGGCGTGGCCTGCCTGATGCGCTGGCCGATCACCGCGTTCTTTTGCATTGGGATGCTGTTCAGCGCGACGGGATTTCGCATTTCCATTCCCGGACGGCTCGGTCTGGTCGCAGGGCTCGTCTGCGCGGCCGCGCTGTATGCGAGCCTGGTGCTGTTTCATCCGTTCGTAGGCCTCATTCCCGGATTTCTGCTGTTCGCCATGGTGCTCGCCCCGGAATCAGGACTCGGGAAGGCCCTGAGCACGCCGGCGCTTCAATACATCGGCAAGATCAGCTACAGCCTCTATCTCGTGCACCCCTTCGTGCTCTTCCCCTTGCAGGTGGTTGGCCTGAAGCTGGTTGCCGCCGGCGTCGACCGCTGGCTGCTATGGGCGGCTTTCATCGGACTTGGGCTGGTGATGTCACTGGCTGCAAGTGCGATCAGCTATGAACTGATCGAAGTTCGGCTGAGGCGCTTGCTGGACGGCGCGTTCCGCAGCACGTTCTTTCGACCGCTGAAAGTGGGGCAATCGGCTTGAGAGAGCGCGTGTCGCGCTCACTTCACGGTACGACCGGCGAGCCTGTGATAGGATCCAAGCAACCGTTCGGCAATGTGGTCCCAGTTCAGGGGCCCGGCCGCGGTCTGCCGCGCGCCGTCAGCCAACGTTGCGGCGAGTGACTTCGACGTCAGCACGCGCTCGAGTGCATCGGCGAGCGCAGTGGCATCGCCGGGAGGAACCAGGAGACCATTGACGCCGTCCGTCACGACGTCGGGAATGCCACCGGTGGCGCTGGCGACGACGGGACGCGCATTCCCATAGGCGGATGCGAGCACTCCGCTTTGTGATGCATCCTTGTAGGGTAAGGCAACCACTGTAGCAGATTGAAATAGACGTCCGGTATCCGCAGGCGAAATGTAGGCATTGATGGTCTTGACCGTCGGCATTGCCTCCATCCGGGCGCCGAGCCGTGTCATCTCGGGGCCGCGCCCGGCGACGATCGCTTCATGCGCGACACCGCGCTGGGCCAACATATCGATCGCGTCGATGAAGACGTCGAGGCCCTTGTAAGCCCACATCCGTCCAAAAAACAGGATGCGCCCGGGTTCCGGCTCAGTGAACGAGCTTTTGTCCGACGGAACCATGAGCACGCCGTGCATGCTGGAGACCGTCTCGCCCTTGAAGTCGGGCGAGGCGCGATGAAAATCGGCAATGCAGCTCTCGCCGTGCGTCGTGACGATCGAGGCGGCTGCACGCATGCGCCCGCGCCAGGCATCTTCACGGGGCGAGGTGCCGGAGCCGCCCTCCGAGTGCGGGATAGCATCGTGAACGGTGAGCACCAGGGGAATGCCGAGCGGACGCAGGAGCTGAATCAGCTTGGACGTGTAGATCTCAGGAACTTCGTGACAATGGATCACGTCCGGGCGAAACGATATTATGTCAATGAACGAGGCAGGGATGCCAATTGCGCCGCCGCGCCGCAGGCTGAGGTCGCGAATTCGTGTCTCGAACGGCGCCGTCACGGCGATATCGGCAAGCTCCCATTGCTGGTTCGCGTCTTTGCGGTTGAGCACAAGCCGAACGTCGCAATGATGCGCCAATCCCGATGCGAGGCGGTAGGAATATTCCGCAAAATGCGGCGCGTAGATGGCCACGCGGAGGCGCTTGGCCATGTTAGTTCTTTCCGCTCCAGAGGTCGATCGGGAATGCATTCATCAAGGCACGATGATCAAAGTTGAGGCGCGCAGCTCCCCCCATCTCGCGACCTTCGTCAATACTCGTCGCAAACTCGACGCCGAACCGGCCGGTGCCCTCATAATAGTCACGATACTTGAACTCAGCCTCTCCGCTGCTCAGCCGTACGTATCGAGCCGGTATCCCGAATGCCTCGGCGACGATGATGCCGTGGAGCGAGCTGGCCAGAACCAGTTCAGCTTCGAGAATGGCGTCAATTCGCCGGTTCCAGGATCCCAGCGGTGAGACCACCGTATCGGCGGCAGGGTCGACGATGTTCAAATCGTGCAAATTCGGAACAAACACCCACGGCTTCTTGGCTGTGGGGTGGAAGCGATTGGGGAACAGCTGAGGAAGCAGCAACGCCGGGTCTCCGAACACTTCGGGGACCGCGATGCCCCGGCGCTGCAGGACCTCCCGGGTACGGGGGCCGCGCACGGCTCGCACGTCCAAATTCTGCACGCGATGGTTGAGGTCGCCTTGGCCGGCGCGCCCGTTTACGCCGCTTCCCCAGATCACATCGCCATTTCGCGCGTAGTGGAGCACGGAGCCGATCGCGAACAAGCGCGTTTGCCGCGGCACCTCATCGGCGAGCGTATAGCCGAATTGCCGCAAGAGATGGTCAACGACGACGATCGAAAGATGATCGCCGAAATTGATCGTTCCGTCGTCGGGACGCCAGAAGAACAAGTCCACGTGCGGATAGGGCAGTTGATGAATAAAGTCGCAGCCGACCTCGTTGATCAGCCGTCGTAGATTGCCTCGAAAATTCATGCTGCCTCGGATGTAGCTGCTTTCTTGCCGTAGTGTCCTCGTAAACAAGGCGACTATTGGACCATAGCAGCCAATGGCTCATCGACGAATGTCGACCTAACCCCGAATTGTGACAGGCTTCCAATTGCGCCACGAGATTATCAAGCCGCGCTCGATCGTTTCGGGCGTCATTTGGTCGGCGCTCGATTCCGCGGTCGGGCAGGCGCTCACGCTCGCAATCTACATGATCATGGCGCGGCTGCTGTCGCCGCAGATTCTCGGCATCGTGGCGACGGGAGCGCTGGCGCTCGAGTTCTGTCGGGCAGTCCTGATCGAGAGCATCGCGATTGCCGTCCAGGCGCGTCCCGATCCGAAGGATGAGGATTACACAGCCTCGTTTTGGCTCATTGCGGGCCTCTCCTTGTTTGCAGCACTCGCACTGTTCGCCTCGAGCGGCGCCATCGAACGATTCTCCGGTCTTTCGGATCTTGCCATCGTTCTCAAAGGATTTTGCATCGTGGTGGCCGTGCAAGGCCTGTCACGGACGCACGAAGCCTGGCTGACGCGCAACCAACTCTTTCGATCCCTCGCCATCCGTTCGATTTCTTCAATCTCTATCGGCGGGGCGGTAGGGATCGCGCTGGCGATACAGGGGTACGGGGTCGTTGCGCTGGTCGGACAGCTCGTCTCGACTTCGTTGATCTCGCTGGTCAGCCTTTGGATCCTGACGCCCTGGCGCCCTCGGCTGCGTGTCAGCCGGCAGGCTGTCATCGATCTCCTGAGCTATGCGCGTTACGTGGCGCTGACGGGAATCACGAACTTTGCCAATGCCAATTCCGATCTGATTTTCGTCACTTGGTATACCGGCGCCGCCGGCGCGGGCTTCTACAGCCTTGCCAAGCGCCTGGTCAACGCCGTGAGTACCGTGATCGGGAATGCGTTGAACCGCGTGTTCTTTTCGACCATCGCTGGCCTCCAGCATGACCGGGAAGCATCGCGTTCGACGCTGGTCGACTTCGTCAAGTACACGTCACTGCTGACGGCCCCGCTTTTCGCGGGCATAGCGGCTCTGGCACCGGATCTCATCGTCGGTTTCTTCGGATCCAAGTGGGGCGAGGCCGCCCCTCTACTCGCGATCATGTCGATCACCGGGTTCTTGACCACGATCGGCCTCTACAATCACTCTGTGATCCTGGCATTCGGCAAACCGCACTGGCAGACCTGGCTGACGCTGATATATGCGGTTTCGAACATAGCGATTTTCATCGTCGCTGCGCCGTTCGGCCTTGTCGCGATCGCTGTCGGCTACGTCGTTCGCGCCTTGTTGCTGTATCCGCTATCCGCCGGAGCATCGATGCGGATCTTGTCGCTCGGCATCAGGCCCTATGCCGCGGCGCTGATGCCCGCACTTGCGGGCTCTGCGGTGATGGCATGCGCGGTGGTTGCTGCCTCCGTTACCATGCCGGCCACGTCGCCATGGCTGCGTCTCGCCGCGCTCGTGCTGCTTGGGTCTTCGGTCTATCTTGCCGTCGTCATGGCGGTCGCCCGGCCGGCGGTGGTGCGGATTTGGCAGGAAGTCTTGGGCCGTGTGCGGCGATCGTCCAAGACCTAGCCAGAATTCGGCCTGCACGCACCAGCTAGCTTGCGTTGGCCGCCTGTCTGGCCTCGGCAAGATCGAGCGGCTCGGGCTTCGGGACGCGGGCTGATCTTGCCCCGCCAGGCGCAAGCCGGTTGATCAATCTTCTAGCGGGATCTTCGACGTAGCGATATGTCACGTCGGCAACGACTGTCAGAACGATGCAGCAGACCAACGCAAACACTGGAAACACACTCGGTTGAAGTCCGAAATAGTGCCAGGCCGGCTTGAAAAGCAGGATCAACAGCACTTCGTGCACCATGTAGATCGCGTATGACGTGTTCCCGAGGCGGCCAAGCCAGTCGGAACCGGGAAACCGCGCGAAGGCGCTTTCTCCTGTGGCTGTGACGAGGATCGCGAGAGAGAACAGTATGATTGCAAGGTCGGGCTTCGCAAAGAAGTTGAGGACCAGAACCGAGACGGCAAACAGCGCTATTCCGGCGAATGCAACCGGCTTCTTGCGATAGTCGCTGGAGAGCCTGAACAGGACGGTCAGGAGAATCCCGTTCAGGAAGCTCGGAAGCGCCCGTAACATCCCGAAATCGAAAGTTGCCCCGTACATCTGTGAGCGCTCCTGCCAGATCGGCAGGTGAGCATGGGCAAGGATGCCGTAAGAGAGCGCGACGATGATCGCGAGCATCAGCGGCGAGATCCTCCCGGCCAGCAGCATGAACAATGGGAATAATAGGTAACAGAACAGCTCGGCGCTGATGGACCAAGCCGGCGAGTTGAAGCTGAGATGATCTGTGATACCCCACGCCTGCACGAGGAAGAGGTTTTGAATGAAATCCGTCCAGCTAGCGTGCGAGGTCGGACCGGATATGCCCATGAGAGCAAGGACCGCGAATATCAACAATGTGAGCAGATGCAAGGGGTAGATTCGCGCGATCCGCCTGACGAGAAAACGCGCATAGGAGCGCAGGCCGGTCGAGCTTGAAGGATAGGAATAGGAGATCACGAAGCCGGACAGGATGAAGAACATGTCCACGAACAGGCCATAGGACCCGTTCCAGGCCGGTGAGATGCCCTTGTCGATCAGCTTCAGGTGGAAGATGAAGACCCCGAGCGCGGCGACGAAGCGGTAGAAGTCGAGAACGACAAAACGTCTTGCTTCACTGGCTTCCATCGGGCCTCGGAGTCCTTGCGCGGTTCGTTCCCCTTCTAGAGTCGAATTGTGACGCAAGTTCGCAAGCGCGTCGGCCGATGCGGCGCAATCGCGGCAGCCCGCCCGAATTCATGGGGCCTATCCAATTGCGAATGGCAGTCAGCTCTGCTCATCGATAAGGCAGGCGCCCGACAAACGAACAGAGCCGGGACCTTGCACGGTCCCGGCTCCCGTTTGGGCAGATTTCGCCGTGCTTAGACGAACACGAAGTCGTGGGTGGTCAGGCTGGAGACGTAGACGTTCTTCAGCAGAATCGAGTCGGTGGCCGAGAACGTGATGAGCGCGTTCGTGCCGGACTGCGTGATCTGGAGGTGGCTGTAGTCCTCCGCCAGCAGTTTCGAGATCGCGATCGTGTCGTGCGTCGTCCCGCTGCCGGCCTGGAAGTTGAGGATCTGGTCCTGGCCGTGGTCGTACGCGATGGTCGTCGAGTTCGGCGCCGCCGAGAACACGTCATTGCCGGCCCCGCCCTGGATCGTCACGCCGCTGGCGACGGCCGTGACGTTGTGGGTGCCATCGGACTTGGTCTGATCGATGAACTGGAGCGCCTTGGCGGTGTTGTAGTTCTCGTGCTGCGTGACGCCGGCCTGTCCGTTGAAGTTGAACAGGAAGACGTCCCTCGAGCCGTCGGCGTGGCTGGCGATCTCCTGGGTCTTGATGCCGGCGCTGTTATAGATGTCGGTCAGCTTGCTGCCGTCACTGTTGATGACCTGGGTATAGTCCAGAGTGCCGTCGGCGTGGGTCCTTGTGATCTCGACGATATTGCCCGAGGCATCGAGGTGCTGGTGCTGCGTCGTGTAGGACTGGCCTGTGATGTTGTAGTTCCAGTTGTCCGACGTGCCGTCGGCGTTCTTGATATAGGCAGCGGTCTTGATACCGCCGGTGTAGACCGTGGTGGAACTGTAGCCGTCGCTCTTGGTCGTCACCTCGCTGGTGATAATTCCGTTGGCGTCATACCAGCCCGAGGTCTTGGTGCCGTCGGCGCTCTGCACCAGGGTGAACGCCAGGCTGTCGTCGGCGTGGGTCCGCACGATGTGCGTAAGGAAACCGGTGGTATCGTAGCTATCGTGCTCTTTCGTGTAGTTCTGACCGATGACGTTGAAGAGATAGACATCCCTCGAGCCGTCGGAGTGATAGTCGGTTTGTGTCTTCTTGACGCCTGAAGCGTCGTAATTGGTCACGACGCTGCCACCGTCGCTGCCGACGACCTGGGTATAGTCGAGCGTGCCGTCGGCGTGCCAGCGGGTCACCTCCGTCGTCTTGCCGGTCGGATCGAGATGCTGGTGCTGCGTGGCATAGCTCTGGCCGGTGATGTTGTAGGTGTAATTGTCTTGGCTCAGGTCGGCATTGGTGATGTAGGCCGCAGTTTTCAGGCCGTTGGTATAGACCGTTGTCGAGTTGTAACCGTCGGCCTTCGTGATCACCTCGCTGGTGAGGACCCCCTTTGCATCGTACCAGTCCGTCGTCTTGGTCCCGTCCTTGCTCTGCACCAGCTTGAACGCCATGCTGCCGTCCGCGTGCTTCCGGATCAGCGTCGTAAGGAAGCCGGTTGCATCATAGACGTCGTGTTCGGTCGTGTAGTTCTGGCCGGTGATGTTGAAGAGGAAGACGTCCTTGCTGCCATCGGCGTGGTACTCGGATTGTTTCGTCCGTACTCCCGCCGAGTCATAGATGGTGACGACGCTGCTCCCGTCGTTGTTGATGACCTGGGTATAGTCGAGCGTGCCATCCGCGTGCTTGCGGGTGACGGACGTGACCTTGCCGGACGGATCGATGTGCTGGATCAGCGTGGTGTAGCTCTGGCCGGTGATGCCATAGGCATAGTTGTCCAGACTACCGTCGGCGTTCTTGATGTAAACTTTCGTCTTGACGCCGTTGCTGTAGAGGGTTGTCGAGGCGAAGCCGTCGGCCTTTTGGACCACCTCGCTGGTGAGGCTGCCGGCGGCATTGTACCAGTTGGTCGTCTTGGTGCCGTCGGCGGTCTGCATCAGCTCGAAGGCCAGGCTGCCGTCGGCATGCAGGCGCGTCAGGGTCGTGAGGAATCCGGTCGAATCGTAGACGTCGTGCTGGGTCGTATAGTTCTGGCCCTTGATGCTGTACGTCCAGACATCCTTGCTGCGATCGGCATGGTAGGCGGTCTCGACCAGTTTCACTCCCGTGGCGCTGTACAACGTGATCACGCTGCTGCCGTCACTATTGTAGACCTGGGTCGAGTCCAGAGAGCCGTCGGCATGGCTGCGGATCACCGAAGTGACCTTCCCCGAAGCGTCGAGATGCTGCACCTGGGTGGTGAAGCTCTTGCCCGTGATGTTGTAGGTATAGTTGTCCTGCGAGCCGTCTGCGTTCTTGACGTAGGCGGCTGTCTTCACGCCGTTCGTGTAGAGCGTGGTGGAGTAATAGCCGTCGGACTTCTGGACGACTTCGCTCAGCAGGGTGCCGGCCGTGTTGTAGGTGTCGGTTGTCCGGGTTGCGTCGGTTCCGACATGAACGAATTTCGTCTGCACGCCGCCGGTGTAGCTGATCACGTCCTTGGAGCCGTCGCTGTACACGACGGTGGTCGAGGTCGGCTGCCCGCTTGAATTGAGGCCGGTGTCGGATTTCGAGAGCAGCTTGCCACTCGAATCGTAAGTCCTCGTACTGGTCCAGGTCGCCGCCGAGTTCGTCACCGAGAACGAATATCCGCCCTGGATCTTCGAGAGCGCGTTGCCGTAATGGGCGATCATGTAGTCCATGGTCGCCTTCGACGCGACCTGCAGGACGTGGGAGTCGGTCAGGGTGATTGTCTGCAGCGCCGTCGAGTCGCTCAGATCGGACAGTTGCGGCACGATCTCCGCAGCCGTTCCGGTGACGCTGGTCCTTGTGTCCGGGGCGGGCGGCGTGGTCGGGGGCGCGTCGATCTCGATGATCACGGGGTGATCGCTGACCGGAATGGTGATGGTGCTGACGTCGGTATAGCTGGCGATCGCTGTGGTGCCGGTCAGCGTGTCGTACACCTTCACGGTATGATGGACGGCGCCGAGGTTCACCGTCACCGTCTGGGCCGCATTGGACAGCTCGGTATCGGTGGCGTCGTTCCAGAGCTTCGGCTCGGCCCAGACGACGAGTTCGTAGGCGCCATTGCTCTTGCCGAGCACCATGCTGTTGCCTGAGGCCGGCATGTTGCTCAACGTGTAGTTCAATGGGTCAGTCGGCTGCAGGCCGCCCTTGCCGTCGTCGGCCAGAATGGTCGTCAGGTTGTGAATCGCCGTCGCGGCGAGCTTGGGCGTGCCGTCGGAGTTGAACAGGCCGAAATTGGCTTCGGGATTGGTATTGGCGGCAGACGAGTCGCGGTCGAACAGCTCGTAGAGGTAAGTTGCACTCACGCCGGCCTTGTAGGCGACGACAAGCGTGTTCAGGATCGATTTGGCCTGCACCGTCTCGTTGGCGCCGAGATACTGGGTATTGGTTTGGGTGGTGTAGCCGGTTTCCGTGATGACGACGGGTTTTCCCGGAGCCGCGGCCATGACGGCGCTCAGCGTCGCCGCGATGGAGTTGCTCGGATTGAGGCCGGTGCTGACATAAGCGTGGGCGTTGGCATAGTCGACCGAGCCCGACATGTTGCCGAGCTGGCTGTAGCCCTGGGGATCGTTGTAGGCCAGTGACAGATTGTAGACGGGGATGCTGGCGAGCGTCGCGTTGGCATTGACGGCCTGATAGAGCGCACTCTGGAACTGGGCCGCGGCAGTGAGGCTCGAGCTGCCATTGTAGCTGAAGGGCTGGTGATTGGCCTCGTTAAGCCCCTCGATGGCGCTGATGCTGCCCGAATAGCTTGTCGCGAATTTCTGGAGCGAGGCGATGTAGTTCTGCAACCCGACCGTACCGGACTGGGGCAGCGCAGACGATACCAGAAAGTCGAACTTGTAGCCGGCGGCGGCCAGGCCCTCGACGACAGGCTGCGCAGAGGGGCTCGTCCCCATCGCGTCGCGGAGATGGGTGACGCCGATATATTCGAGGCTGTCGGCCATCAGCGCGAGGTTATTGTAGCCGGTCCATCCGAAACCGGCGTGCGTGTTGACGCCGATAGAGTTGATGAAGCCGCTGGCGGACAGGATGGTTTGATCAGGCATTGCAAACTCGAGTTTGAGCGCGAACGAAATTGCTCGCAGGGATTTGCGTCGAAGCTTCTCTGTCGAGTGTGAATTTCAGATAAAAATCGAAGCTACAAATCGCGAGTGAAATGCGGTTCCTTGTACAGGAACAGCTCGACTCGTATTGCAGCAGAATGCTGATGCGATGCCCGTGCAGGATGGCGTGAGAAAGGCGCTTTCAAGATTTCCACGATTTACGCTGCTAAATATATGCGCAAGCCGTGCGAGTTCGATCCAACGCTTCGGCTTGAGAGCGTGTCATACGAACGCGGCGCCTGGGAGTCGCGACCAAGTGAAGCGGCTCGTTGCCGAGTCCGGCTCTTCGTTTGCATCGTCGGATTGCACAGGGAGTCGGCAGATGCCATTTTCATAGGCGAGTAATTTGATAGGGTCTATCGCGTTGGTTGTGTCCGTATTTTCCCGGATGTAGCCATTTGGTTGGACCGGGGAGGCGCAATGGTTCCGTCCAGGAACTGAATCAGCGCCGTGGCCCAACGGCTCAATTGCTCGCCCGCTGTGTCCGATCCATGCCGGTGCGGCGAATTAGTCGCGGCGGGCCAGCATCAGAAAATCTCCGCGCCAGCCGACGATGGCCGTCGCGATTCCGGCGATCAAGATCTTGCCGGCAAGCCATGTCGCAGGCTCGGTCGGCATTGCGCCGAGTGATCCGATCAGGACGGCGGCCACCAGCGCCTGCGCGACCAGTGACCAGCGCGGGAATGCCTCGAACCGCAGGGTCGGACCGAGCGCAAACAGAATCGCTGCCAGCGTGGCGAGCGAAGCGCAGCCGACCGCTTGTCGCGGCGACAGGCCGGCCCAAACCGCGGCCAGCGCGACGGCCGCGACGATCGCGAGCTGGCCGGCCGCAACGACTACGAGCCTGGTCGCGAGCTTCTCCAGGTGCGGAACGACTGCGACGGTCGCCTGGAGATGCGTGTGCAGGAAATAGAAGGCGGCCACCATGGGCGCCGTCGTCAGGAAGCCGTCCAGGCTCTCCCGCGGCACCAGGATGCGAGCGGCATCCGGAATGAAGCCGACCAGTCCGCCGAGCAGCACGAGGGTCGTGCAGACCATGAACTCGAACATCCGCCGCGTCGATTGCACCGACTTCGTGACGGTTCCGCGCTCGAAATCCTTTACGACATCGGGATAGCTCACGGTGTGGATCGCTGCATTGAGGACCCAGAACGGGCGTTGCAGCAGGTCGAGCGCGATCGAAAACCCGGCGCTGGCGCCTGTCGCGCCCAGCCGGCCGATGATGATGAAGCGGAGCAGCACCGGCACCGACAGATGGATGACGGACGCACCCGCCGCGAGCATGCCGTAGCGGGCGTAGGTCTTCCAGTCGGCGAGCATCGTCTGCAACGAGGCGCGTTCCAGCGGCGTGCGGTATGCGATGAGCCCCGCGACGAGCCCCAGCGTGTGTCCCAACGCAATCCCGAGCAGCGCGGCCTCAGCCGTTCCCCAAATCCTTCCTCCCACCGCGGCTCCCGCCAGAAGCGCGGTGGCACGCAGTGCGAGAAGAGAGGAGGCGACCCCCAGCCGGTCCGACAGACGTACCGTCAGGAAATACAGATCCGTCACCCCCTGGAGCACGGATATGCCGAGGCCGAGCGCGATGATCCCTGCCGGCAGCGTGCTGGCCAGGAACGCGCAGCTTCCGACCGCTATCAGCGCGCCCGCACTCGACACGCCAGCTGCGAAGAGCGACCACCTCAGCCGGGCCGCCTCGTCCTCCCCGGCTGCTGCGAGAAAACGCAATCCGGCGAGCTGCAGCCACTCGAACATCAGGACGCAGAGCAATTGGCTCGAGGCCAGCGTGAGGGAAAAGCTGGTGTAGTCGGCAGCGGGCAAGAGATGGCTGACCGCGAAGATCAGGATGATCGCCGCGGCGCTTTGATAGAAATAGCCCGCCATCGCGAACAGGCGTGTCATCGCGGAATGAGGCGCTCCTTGCCGACGATGGCCGGACCTTTTGAGGCTTCAGTCGTTGCTGCGCGCACGTGCGACATCCGCTGCTCGCGCAATTGTTCATACAGATTCTTGTATGACGACAGCACGTCGGCAAATATCCACTTGCTGGTATCCGCAATGAGGCGCCGGCTGATCGCGTCGATCTTGTGGGGATCCGCCGCGACCTCCATCATGCTCTTGGCAAGCGATTTCGGGTCGGCTTCGGTCAGCCAGCCGGTCACGCCGTGCTCGATCACTTCGGGCATGCCGCCAAAGCGCGTTCCGAGCAGCGGCCTGCCGGCCGCCTTGGCGTCGGCGACGACGAGCGGACCAGGGTCGTGCCAGATCGAGGGGGCAATCACCACGTCGACCTGCTTGTAGAAATCGTCCGGCACCACGAATCCCATGAACTCGATACGCGCATCCGGCGCGAGCGCCCTGAGGCGCCGTTGTTCCTCGTCGCTGACGCGACCGGCGATCAGCATCCGGATGCGATCCCGGGGCAGCATGGCAAGTGCCCGCATCAGATTGTCGATGCCCTTTTCCTCGGTGAGGCGGCCGATGAATCCGAACGTCACCTCCGTGGTGCAGACCGGACGGGGATAGGGCTCGCGCGGCGGCTCGGTCGAGGCATTGCGGATCACGGTGCGGATCGGCGTCTCCGCGAACATGCCCATGTCGGTGTGAATCGACAGCACGCGCTCGCTCACGCCGACCACAGCGCTCAGCCAGTGCGTCGCCCGCTTGCGATGGAAGGTCAGGATCCCGCAACTCGTGCAGGTGTGCTCGCATGAGCGTCCCTGGTCGAAGCGCGAGCAGCGCGGGCAGGTCAGATAATAGTCGTGAAGCGTATGCAGCACCGGGACGCCGAGCTGGGCGGCAACGCGCCAGATCGCGGTGGTGAGACCGGACAGATTGTTGGAGTGCAGCACGTCCGGCTTGAAGGCCCGGATGCGTTCCGCGATCAGCGGCGCCTGCATCTGCCAGTCGTCGACCGCATGCCAGATGCTGCGCAAGACGGCGTTCTTCTGCTCCGTGAAGGGCCGATAGATGTTCTGGACCGGCGCGGAATAGACGTTGATGCCGTTGCAGCTTTCGCGCTCCTGCCCAGGGGACGATGCGGCCCGGATCACCTCGACCTCGTCTCCGCGCTGCACCAGGCCTTCGGCGAAGCGCCGCGCGAAGATCTCTGCACCGCCGACGATCTTGGAGGCCTGAGGCGTCGGATAAAGCGTGGACGTCAAAAGAACTTTCATCACTGAACCTCATGTTTTGCAAAATCGCGCTTACCGCGCCGGCCTTATCTCCAAAGCGGGCATGGCACCGTTGCCCGCTGCAATGAGAACCGGCGTGGTCGAAACCGGAATCCAGGCACCGGACGCAGGTCTTGCCGCCGAGTCGCACGGCATCGCAAAGGTTGCGCCGTCCTGATTCCCCTTGATCCGGACCTCGTAACGCCGCTCGGGAGTCTCGGACCACACCGCAACTCTGGCGCCGGACGTCGTCGTTGCATTGATCGACACGACGCCGCTGGCGAGCTCGCGTTTCTCGGCGCTCAGGCTGGAGCGGATGAAAGCCCAGGCGCCCTGAACCGCGCAGGCGACGGCCTTCGGCGAATTGTCGAAATGGTAGAGCCCGAAATTGTGCTCCAGGTCCGATGGATTCTGTCCGCTGTCCTTGAGTTCGTAGAACCACATGCCTTTGAGCCAGCGCGCCGCGGTCGACGCCCACAGGATCAGCTGCGCACTATTGTCGGACTGGGCTTGCTCGCTGACGCCGCATTTGTTGGTGGCAGCCGTGGTCCACCCGGTTTCGGTGACATAGATCGGAAAATCGGGGTTTCCGCTCGCCTGGCCGACGAGCCGGTGAAACGCCGTCAGCCGCTCGATGATTTCGGCCGAGGTCCGCTTGCTCGGGCCCATGCAGAAATTGTAGAGATGGATCGATGCGCCGTCCGCATATTGAAGAATGCCGGTCCGCAGCATCTTCTCGGTCCATGTCCAGCCCAGATCGTCGCCGAGCGCCCCGACGAGGAAAGGCGCATTCGGCGCAACCCGCTTGACCGCCGGTCGAGCGACTTGCGCGAGTGCCAGATAGTTTTCCGGCGAGAACGCAGGATCTTTCTTCGCCGCCAGGTTCCATTCGTTCCAGAGCTCGAACAGCGGATGCTGCGCCACCACCGATTGCGCGGCCGCCGCCGCATAATCGGCGAACCGCTGCCGCGCCTCGTCGGTCGTCGGTGGCGAGGAATTCGGAACGAGATGATGGCCGAAGGCGAGGATCAGGAGAGGGCGCGCGACGCCGGACTTGACCTGCGCTTCGAGCCTGCCAAGTCGGGGTGTGAAGCCCATCCGGCGTCCCCCAACCTCGAACTCGGACCAGGGAAAATCATCGCGAAAGGAATTGAGACCGAGTTGCTTGATCTGGGCGACGTTTTCCGAAGGCACGTATCCGCGCGCGCTCACCGGGCCGCCCAGCCCCTGATGCGTGCCGACCCCGAGCAGGAATCGGGCATCGAGCGGTTGCGCCTGCTGTGCGCAGACCGAGACCGGCAGGAGGATGGATGCGATGAGGCTCGCGAGGCGGAGACTGTCGCGAACCAAGGTGCGTGGGAGCGGTGCAGCCATCAGAAGTTCTTGGAGAGATCCGACTGCAGTCCCGCCTTCGCCTCGACCGGCGTCCGCTCGCCCTGGAGGAGATCGGCGTAGACCTGCTGCAATTGTCCATGCGTCTTCTGAACGTCATAAAACTGCTTGAACCGGTCGTAGCCGCGCTGCCCCAGCACCTTGAGATCGAGATCGAGTGCGCGCCGGAAACCATCCACGAGCGGCTGCACCGCGACGGGTTCGCAAAGCACGCCGGTCACGCCATCGACGACGATCTCGGGTAAAGCGCCGCTACGGAACGCCAGGATGGGCTTGGCCGCGCGCATCGCTTCCAGCGCAACGAGGCCAAAGGCTTCCCAACGTGACGGGATCACGACGAGGTCGGCGGCCTCGAGCTGGGTCTCGATGGTCGGGCGGTCGAGCCAGCCCAGAAGGGACACGTTCGACGGGACGGTCGGACCTTCGTACTTGTTGACGACGGAGGCGCCGATCATGCGGACGTCCAGCACATCCTCGAGCGCGCGTGCCGCTTCGATCAGCAGATCGAACCCCTTCTGCCGGTCCAGGCGTCCGATGAACAGCACCTTGACCTTCTTGGAGGTCCAGTCAGCCGCGACGGGCTGCGGCGTGCGGCTCTTCGAGATGCCGTTGTGGACCACGGTGAGGCGGTCGGCAGGAATTCCCGCGCGGACCGCCTCGTTGTATTCGTCGCCGGAGATGCAGATGATTCGGTCCGACGTGCGCGCAAGCAGGTTCTCCGCGGTCTTGGTCAGCAAATGACTGAAGCGGCCGGTCTCGCGCGAAAATGCCCAGCCGTGCGGACAATAGACGACGCGCGGTCCGCCCGAGCGGGCTGCCAGAGCGGGCCGGAGCACGAGCCCCGCAAAGGAAGAATGCAGGTGCACCACGTCCGGTCTGAAGGCATCCAGCGCTTGCATGCTCGCACGCAGCATCTGGAATAGGCCGGCGACGCTGCGGCCGGATCGGTCGAATGTCGTAATCTGGTTGTCATCGATCGCGCCGAGGTCGCCCCGATGATCCGACGGCACGACATAATGCACGTTCTCGGCACCGAAGCTGGCCTGCTGCTGAGGATGCAACTCGTTCAGATAGCTCGCGATCCCGCCACGGATCGTTTCGGCGATGTGCAGCACTTTCATCGTTTGCCTTGCGTAGGGCCGCGTTGGAGGGCCGGACATCGTGTATCCCTGTTCTGTGTTCGCTAGTGCGAAACACAGTTCCTCGAATACGTAGCGATATTGGGGCAGCGATGTGGTGATGTTGCGCCAAGGCGCTCGTGCTTGCGATAACCGCAACAACGGAGAAGAAAAATCATGGAACCAGGCAAAGAGGTGCGAGTTGCAAACCGTTTGTGCAAAAACCGTTGCGCGCGATAGGCGAACCGCGCCGCGTTTCACGCAGCGCTGGCGACGTTCGCCGGCGTTGCGAGGTGATCGAGCAGCGCCTTCGCCGATTTCTTCCAAGAATAGAAGGCAAGGCGATCCTGTTGCCGCCTGCGTTCCTGGTCCGAGATCGCGCCGATTGCCAGTCTTTCGAGCATGAGCTGCTTCAGCGCCTCGGCATCCGTGGCGCTAAAATACGCAGCCGCGTCGCCGCACGTCTCCACGACGGCGTCGGCCCTCGAGGCGATGACCGGGCAGCCGAAGATCATGGCTTCGAGCGGCGGCACGCCGAACCCCTCGTAGAGGGAGGGAAACACGAAGGCCGATGCATGCGCATAGAGCGCAGCGATCTCGCTGTCGGTCAGACGGCCGGCCAGCACCAGGCCGGAAGCCCCTTCGCCCGAATTATCCTGAAAGACCTTGCTGTTATCGCCGCCGACGATGACCAGGGGGACGTCAGCTCGGTCGAGCAGCTGGATGGCGCGGATCGCGACGGACAGATTCTTGTTCTTGGTTTTCGAGCCCACGAAGAGGAAGAACTTCTGCGGCTGAACGCCAAGTCGGGCAAGGATGCCGGGATCGGGCTTCGTGGCTGCAAAGTGCTCGGCGCTGTTGGGGAAGACGGGAATGCGCGATGCCGAGAGATTCAGCACGTCCGCAAGCTCCTTGCGGGAAAATCCCGACACCGTTGCGATGCTTGCGTGCCGGGCGAGCATCCGGCCCATCGTGCGATGGACGGTCAGATAGCGCCAATTGAAGAAGTCGGGCCTGCGAAAGACCTGGGCGTCGTGAATCACGACAATATGGTCGCGATGGAAGACGGGCCCGGAATTGGCCAGGCTGATCAAGCGGCCTCCGGCGGCAGCGCGGGCGAGATCGATTTGATCCCACGCGTGCCCATGCAACCGGCCGACAGCGCGAATCTTGATCCGGTCGAGATCAAGTTCCTCGCTTGCATCCGCGGGCTTCAACAATTGCCAGTCTGCGTTGCGCAGCGAGGCCGGAATCTGCTCCGACGCGAGCAGCACGTCGATCGCCTTGACCATTTCGGCGGCATAACGCTGCACGCCCGTGAGCTTTTGCGACAGAAAGCGGCCGTTGATGAAGAATTTCAATTGACTACCACGATGGTTCATGGAGTTCCGGCCGGGTTCGCGGGGAGCTCGCGGTGGAGGAGCCGCACGTGAGCAATCGTTAGGTACAGAAATATGACGCAGCCCGGCATGGCTCGGAGGCGCCGCCTGCATGGCCGGCGTCGCCTTGCTGCGTGCCAGGTCGGGGTGTAGAGGTCGGCCATGACCGATGACACCTACTCCTTCCGCTGCGGCTCGCTCACCGCGACCGTCAAGGCGCACGGCGCCGAGCTCTGCTCGCTGAAGGGCGGCGGCACCGAATTCCTTTGGCAGGCGGGGCCGGAATGGCCGCGTCACGCGCCGCTGCTGTTTCCGATCGTCGGGCGCCTTGCCAACGACGAATTGCGGCATCAGGGCAAGACGTATCGGATGACGCAGCACGGCTTCGCCCGCGACAGCCGCTTCATGTGGGCAGAACGCGGCGAGAGCCGCTGCACCCTGGTGCTCGATGACAATGAGACGACGCGCGCACTCTATCCGTTCCCGTTCCGGCTGACGGCGGCCTATGCGATCGATGAGTCCGGCCTCGATCTGACGCTGACGATCGCCAACACCGGCAAGGAGACGTTGCCGGCCTCGCTCGGCGGCCATCCCGCCTTCAATTGGCCGCTGCAGCCCGGCGCGGCGAAGGAGAGCCATGCGCTGACTTTCGCGAGCGCCGAACCGTCTCCGGTCCGCCGTCTCGACGGTGGATTGCTGCGGCCGGCGGCGGAGCCGAGCCCGGTCAAAGGCAGCACGCTTCCCTTGTCGGATTCCCTATTCGTCGACGACGCCATCATCTTCGACCGCATCGAGAGCACTTCGGTCCGCTATGCCGCGGCGGGCGGCGCATCGACCGGGCCATGGCTGAAAATGTCCTGGCGCGGATTTCGCGAGCTCGGCGTCTGGTCGAAACCGTCAGGCGCGCCGTTCCTCTGCATCGAGCCCTGGCGCGGCTACGCCAGTCCCGCCGGCTTTCAAGGCGAGTTCACCGACAAGCCGGGGCTGATGCACATCGCGCCGGGCGCTGAGGAAGAGTTATCCTACCGGATCGAGGTCGGATCGTCCTGACGCCGAACGGCTTCCGCACGCATGATTTGTTGCGGCGCGCATGCTTCGATCTTCGATCATCCTCAGACCTCGATGCGCGTGAGATCCTCGCCGAGCACCACCGGTCCTGCATAGTCCCGCCTGACGTCATCAAGCAATGCGTCCAGCATGGCATCGTCGGTGCGCGGACGGTGATGGGTCAGCGCGAGCTTCTTGACGCCGGCTTTGGCCGCGATCTTCCCGACCGTGTCGCCGCAGGCGATCGTGTATTTCGCGAGCCGGCGCAAATGCTCGTTGTTGATCTCGGGCGTGGCGAGAAAGCAGCACTGCACCAGCAGGTCGGCTCCCTCAGCCAGCCGCTCGAGCCCGGGGCAGGGGACGGTGTCGCCGGAAACAGCAATGACCTTGCCTTCCGCTTCGAAGCGGTAGCCGAGACACATCCAGCGCGCCAGGAAAGCAGGCGGCATGTCGAGACCATCGCCATGCGAGACCAGCTCGGCGCTGATCTTCCAGCGGCCGACATCTAGAATAGGACCCGGCACGATGTCCGTTGCGGCAACAGGCTTCCAGCCTCCGAAGCTAGGCTCGCCCTGGTCGCGCCAGGCGATGTCCTTGTCGTAGACCTGCGTGACCAGCGTATTGACGAGGCGTTCGGTGTCCGGCGGGCCGTAGACGCGCAACTCGTCCTTGCGCCCGTGCATCCACGAACTCAACATCACATCGTAGAGATCGCCGATGTGGTCGAAATGGTGATGGGTGAGGAAGATCGTGTTGATGGCGCCGAGCGGCACGCCCGCCTTGTGAAGCTGCACCATGACGCCACGGCCGGCGTCGAACAGGATGTTCGCCTCGCCAAGCCTGATCAGCGTGGTCGTCGCCATGCGGCGCGGGTCCGGGCGCGGGCCGCCGGTGCCGAGCAATATGACCTCCATGGCGCCACCTCCGAGTGCAGGCTTTGGAAGGCACAGTAGATGCGAAGCTCACGGGGGAGCAAGCCGCAGAGCGCCGCCCGAACTGTGATCTGCTGTTCCGAAAATCGGAAGATTTCCGGCACGGTGCGCGGAATGAGAAGTGTGCGCCAATTCATACTTAATGTGCCAAGAGCATGACCAATGTTGTTTGCGCATCACAACCCGCCTAGTATCGCGGCAGGCAATTTCGGGGGCTCGAACAGGCTGTGAATGTCCGTTCACATGACCGCGCGTTGCGCGGCGACTTGAATCTGCAGGTCGGAACGCAAGCACATGGGACCGCCAGGACACCGGTAGCTTCCGCTCGTCCGGCCGGCCGCGAGCGGCTGATCGTCGTCGAGGACGATCCGGTGACGCGGACCATGCTGGTCGACTATTTCAGCGACAACAATTTCGACGTGGTCGGCGCCGGCTCCTGCACGGAGTGCCGTCAGGCGCTGCGCGCGCGCACCGATCTCGTCTTCCTCGACGTGCAGCTGCCCGACGGGGACGGCTTCGAGCTCGCCAAGGAGATCCAGGCCACCAGCAACGCGGGCATCATCTTCGTGACGCGGCGCGACACCGACGTCGACCGCATTCTCGGCCTCGAGGTCGCCGGCGACCATTACGTCACCAAGCCGATCAACCTGCGCGATCTGCTCGCGCGTGCGCGCAGCGTGCTGCGGCGTCGCTCGATCGACCGCAAGGCGGCGCGCAACCACAATTCGATCGCGTTCGGCGACTGGATCATCGACCTGACCCGGCGCGAATTGCTCGGCAACGAGGGCAAGCCGGTGGCGCTGACGCGCGCCGAATTCGACCTGCTGGCGGCGCTCGTCGGCGCCGACGGCAGGCCGCTCAGCCGCGATTATCTGATCGAGGTCGTCAGCAATCGCCAGGCCGAAGTCGACATCCGCACCGTCGATGCGCTGGTGGCGCGGCTGCGCCGCAAGCTCGTCGGCAGCGGCACGCCCGTGATCGCGACCGTCACCGGCGTCGGCTACAAGCTCGCGCTCAGCGAGCGGCTGTAGCGCATGATCCGGAAAAGCGTGCAGCGGTTTTCCGGCAAGATCATGCTCAGACAATAGGCCATCGCCCGTCAGCGCGACGCGACGCGCTTCCAGCGTGCTTCGATGCGCGCCTTGATCTGGCTGACCTTGGCCTCATGGGCCGCCCAATAGGCGCGGCTGGCGGCCGCGGTGCCTTGACGATAGCGGGCATAGACCGCTTTGGGCTGCACCGGCACCTTCGGGCGGCTCGCCGGTTTCACGGGCGCCGCAACCGCAGCCGCAACCGTGGGCGCCGGATCCGGAGCAGCCGCAGCTTCGCGTTCTCCCGGCATTGCGCTCATCGCGACAAGCCGGTTGCGGGCCCGGTTGCAATAGACCTGCGACCGCGCGGTCATCTCCTCTTCGCCATGACCGGCCCGGTATTTCATCAGGGCGCGGCAGAGGTCCCCGCCCGAAAGCCGCCAGGCCTGACTGAGATAAAGCACCCCGTAATGGATGTTGACGTCGGGTTCGGCCAGCTCCGCGCTGCTGCCGCGGAAGCCCAGCATCGCCGCCGTCTCGGGGCGCACCTGCATCAGGCCGATTTCGCCCGCGCTGCCGATGACCGCCGGGTTGTAGCCGCTTTCGACGAAGACGACCGCCTCGGCGATATCGGCCGGCAGATTGGTGCTCTTGGTTTCCCGCTCGATGATCTTTCGGATCGTGGCCCGCGATGACGGCGTTTCGCCGGCGCCGAGCTCGCTGCTGCCGTCGGCCGCATGTGCGCCGATCGGAGCCGACACGAGCAGGACGATCGCGACGTGCCTCCACGTCGCGCCGAGAATGAAGCGTGCCCGATCCCGCAGCATGGGCCTGTCATAGAGCGCCGGAGTTAACAAACCGGCCTCAGGCGTGTGTGCGTCACGGCCGCGCGCGGGCGCTCTGGTCGGTGGATCTGGCCTGCGACGGCTCCGCCAGCTGGTCATCGACCGCATAGAGCGTGCAGCTGGGCGACCATTTCATGCAGGCTGCCAGCGAGTCGCGCCGGGCCTCCTCGGTCGTCGCCCGTCCGGCGCGCCAGCCGTAGCCGCCGTTCGGCGACACCGCAAAGGCCTTGTGCGGCTGCAGGCTGGCGAGATAGCGCGCGAACTCGGCCCGCGCGGCCTCGTTGAGCTGGCGTGGCGGCGGCAGCGGATCGGGCAGGCTCAGGAGGTCGTTGCCGAGCCCGCGCTCGCGCAGGAAGGCGTCGAGATACGGTGTCCATTGCGGCCGGCCCGCGACCGAATAGAGATAATGGCCGTCGTCGCCGTAAGCCGGGGCCGCGACGAACCTCGCATTGCCGCCGCCGGCGCGAAACCCATCATGGAGCCGGCGCGCGAGGTCGGGACCGAAATAGGAATCGTTGCTGGCATAGACCCACAGCATCGGCACGCGCGAGGACTTGCCGAAGGTGGCGAAGGCCTGCACCAGCCCATCCGGATTGCAGACATCGTCGTCGTTGCGCGAGCCGCGGCCGCCGGCAAAATTGATCGCGGCGACGAGCCCCGCCGGCGCCTGCGCGCTCAGCGCCACCGTGGCGAAGCCGCCGGCGGAATGGCCGGCCGCGATCATGCCGGACGTCGTCAGGTCGGCCCGGTGCGCCATCGCATCGATCGCGGCGCGCAGATCGGCAACCGCGACGGCGGCCGCCGGCAGGTACGCGGCCTTTGCGCAACCGCCGACGCTGTCGACGCGCCCGCCCGGCGAGGTGCCGTAGCCGCGCCGCATCACCACCAGCGCAGCAAAGCCGCGCCGGGCGTATTCCAGCGCGATGCCATAATATTTGTGCGCCGACATGGTCGCGCGGTCCTCGAACTTGCGCGGCGAGCCGTGGCTGAGCAGCGCCAGCGGATAGCGCTTCGTCCCCACGGGCCGCACCAGAAAGGCCTCCAGCCCTTGCGGTCCGGCCTCGACCATCGGGATGCGCAGGTCCTCCGTGTAGAACTCCGCGGCGCGCGCGGGTGCGCCGGCCAGCATGAAGGCGGCGATCAGCACGAGCAGCTTGCGCGAAGGGATCATGAGACGATTCGACGGGCGGTGCTGCCGAGCATAGCACGAACCCGCTCAGGCGGGCTGCAGCACCTCCAAGGAACGCCTTCCCCGTCGCGCGTGTTGTGCTCTTGGCGGGGGCTTGGCCGATGCTATGGTGTCCCGCACTCACGACAGGACGAGGGTATTCCAGTGGCTGATGTTCATCCCGCGGCGGGCAAGCAGGCCTCGCCGGACGCGCTCACCAATATTCCGCGGCTGGTGACGGCCTATTTCGCCGGCAAGCCGGATGCGTCCGATCCGGCACAGCGCGTGGCATTCGGCACGTCGGGCCATCGCGGCACCTCGTTCAAGAACACCTTCAACGAAGGCCACATCCTCGCGACCACGCAGGCGATTTGTGATTACCGCAAGGAGAAGGGCCTGACCGGCCCGCTCTTCATCGGCATCGATACCCATGCGCTGGCCGAGCCGGCGCTTACAAGCGCCATCGAGGTGTTCGCCGCCAACGGCGTCGAGGTCATGATCGACAAGGATGGCGGCTACACGCCGACGCCCGTCATCTCGCATGCGATCCTCACCTATAACAAGGGCCGCACCTCTGGCCTCGCCGACGGCGTCGTCATCACCCCCTCGCACAATCCCCCCGAGGACGGCGGCTACAAATACAATCCGCCTCATGGCGGCCCGGCCGATACGGACGTGACCGCTGCCGTCGAGAAGTGCGCCAACGCCTATCTCGCCGGCGAGCTCGAGGACGTGAAGCGCATCGACTATGCCAAGGCGCGCAAGGCCGCGAATGTCCACGCCTACGACTTCATCACGCCTTACGTCGCCGATCTCGGCAATGTCGTCGATCTCGACCTCGTCAAATCCGCCGGCGTCAAGATCGGCATCGATCCGCTCGGCGGCGCCGCCGTGCATTACTGGCATCCGATCATCGAGCGCTATGGCCTCAACGCCGATGTCGTGAACGAGGCGATCGATCCGACCTTCCGTTTCATGACGGTGGACTGGGACGGCAAGATCCGCATGGACTGCTCCTCGCCTTACGCGATGGCGAGCCTGATCGGCATGCGCGACCGCTTCGACGTCGCCTTTGCCAACGACACCGACGCCGACCGCCACGGCATCGTCACGCGCACCGGCGGGTTGATGAATCCGAACCATTACCTGGCGACCGCGATCTCCTATTTGTTCGCGCACCGTCCGGACTGGGGCAAGGATGCCGCGATCGGCAAGACCGTGGTGTCGAGCTCGATCATCGACCGCGTCGCCAAGAAGCTCGGCCGCAAGCTGGTGGAGACGCCGGTCGGCTTCAAATGGTTCGTCGACGGCCTCGTCACCGGCGGCTTCGGCTTCGGCGGCGAGGAGAGTGCAGGGGCCTCGTTCCTGCGCCGCGACGGCGCGGTGTGGACCACCGACAAGGACGGAATCATCCTCGGCCTGCTCGCTGCCGAGATCATGGCCAAGACCGGCCGCGATCCCAGCCAGATCTTCAACGATCTCACCGCCGAATTCGGCATGCCGCATTACGCGCGCATCGACGTTGCCGCCACCGGGCCGCAAAAGAACATCCTGAAATCCGTCACGCCGGAGCAGCTCGGCCTCAAGGACCTCGCCGGCGATCCCGTTCGCGCGACGCTGAGCAAGGCGCCCGGCAACGGCCAGCCCTTCGGCGGCATCAAGGTCGAAACCGATTTCGGCTGGTTCGCCGCGCGGCCGTCCGGCACCGAGGACGTCTACAAGATCTACGCCGAAAGCTTCCGCAGCCCCGAGCACCTGAAACGGATTCAGGAGGAGGCCCAGGCGGGATTGGCGAAAGTTTTCGCGGCGTAAGGTACGCGATCTTTCCGCCAGCTTGTATACATTCAAACCGCTAATGGTATCATAGTAGGTCTCATTAGGCCTTGAACAATTCCACTCCTCAGCTATTGTATACATAACGTATTCATAAGCCGTGGGAGTGAGACAATGACAAAGCCCTTCCCCATGAACGCCTGGTACGCCGCGGCGTGGGACGCCGACGTCAAGGCGGCGCTGCTGCCGCGGACGATCTGCGGCAAGCATGTCGTGATGTACCGCAAGGCGGACGGCTCGGTGGCCGCGCTGGAGGACGCCTGCTGGCATCGCCTGGTGCCGCTGTCCAAGGGCCGGCTCGAAGGCGACACCGTCGTCTGCGGCTATCACGGTCTGAAGTACAACGCGCAGGGGCGCTGCACCTTCATGCCCTCGCAGGAGACCATCAACCCCTCGGCCTGCGTGCGCGCCTATCCCGTGGTCGAGCGTCACCGCTACGTCTGGCTCTGGATGGGCGATCCCGCGCTGGCCGATCCCGCGCTCGTCCCCGACATGCACTGGAATCACGACCCGGCCTGGGCCGGCGACGGCAAGACCATCCACGTCAATTGCGACTACCGCCTCGTGCTCGACAATCTCATGGATCTCACCCACGAGACCTTCGTGCACGGCTCCTCCATCGGCAATGATGCCGTCGCCGAGGCGCCGTTCGACGTCACCCATGGCGAGAAGACGGTCACGGTGACGCGCTGGATGCGCGGCATCGAGCCGCCGCCGTTCTGGGCCAAGCAGCTCGGCAAGCCCGGTCTCGTCGACCGCTGGCAGATCATCCGCTTCGAGGCGCCGTGCGCCATCGCCATCGACGTCGGCGTCGCGCCGACAGGCACCGGTGCGCCGGAAGGCGACCGCTCGCAGGGCGTCAACGGCTTCGTGCTCAACACGATCACGCCGGAGACCGAGAAGACCTGTCACTACTTCTGGTCCTTCGTCCGCAACTATCGCATCAGCGAGCAGCGCCTCACCACCGAGATCCGCGAGGGCGTCTCCGGCATCTTCCGCGAGGACGAGCTGATCCTCGAAGCGCAGCAGCGCGCGATGGACGAAAACCCCGACCGCATCTTCTACAACCTCAACATCGACGCCGGCGCGATGTGGTCGCGCAAGCTGATCGACCGGATGGTGGCGAAGGAAAACGCCCCAAAGCACCTTCAGGCCGCGGAGTAGAACATGGCCGAGCGTGAGGTCGACCGCTCCATCTCGCAGACCGTGAAGGCGCAGCTCGCGCTGCGCGACCAGATCCTGTCGGGCGCCTTGCGGCCGGGCGAGCGCATCTCCGAGCTGCAGGCGGTGGAGACCACAGGCGCCTCGCGCACGCCGGTGCGCATGGCGCTGGTGCGGCTGGAGGAGGAGGGCCTGTTGGAGGCGATCCCCTCCGGCGGCTTCATGGTGAAGGCGTTTTCCGAGCGCGACATCTCCGATTCCATCGAGCTGCGCGGCACGCTGGAAGGCCTGGCGGCGCGCTTTGCCGCCGAGCGCGGCGTCTCCACGCGTGAGCTCGAGCCGCTGAAGGAGTGCCTTGCTGCGATCGACGAGCTGCTGCGGCAGGTGCCGATCTCGGTCGATGCTTTCTCGTCCTACGTCACGCTGAATGCGCGCTTCCACGCCCAGCTCACGGAGCTGTCGCGCAGCCCGCCGCTGATCCGGCAGATCGACCGCGCCTCGGCGCTGCCCTTTGCCTCGCCGAGCGGCTTCGTGATGGCGCAATCGGCGCTGCCGGAGGCACAGCAGATCCTGATCATCGCCCAGGAGCACCATCGCGTCGTGATCGATGCCATCGAGAACCGCGAAGGCGCGCGCGCCGAGGCCGTCATGCGCGAGCATGCCCGGCTCGCGGTGCGAAACCTGCGGCTCGCGCTGCGCAACCGCACCCATCTCGACCTCCTGCCGGCGCTCGCACTGATCAAGACCGCAACCGATTGAGGGCAGTCACCATGCGCTTCATCGAGACCTGGACCCCGGCAACGCTCGTTGCCACCCGCGATCTCACCCCGAACGTCCGCGAATTCCTGATCAAGCCGGATCAGTTCGAGGCCGCGGCCTATCCGGTCGGCAGCCACATCAATGTCAGCGTGACCATCGACGGCCTCCCGGAGACGCGGTCCTATTCGCTGGTCGGCGAGGCCTCCTCACTGGGCCTAAAGATCGCGGTGCGCCGTGCCGAGGATTCCCGCGGCGGCTCGCGCTACATGTGGTCCTTGCAGCCGGGCGCACGGCTCGACATCACCCAGCCCGCCTCGCTGCTCGCGGTCGATTGGACCCGCGACAATTATTGTCTGATTGCCGGCGGCATCGGCATCACCCCGATCCTCGGCGCCGCACAGGCGCTGGCGCGGCGCGGGGCGGACGTCACGCTGCATTATGCGGTACGCTCGCGCCGCGAGGCCGCCTATCTCGACGACCTCGCCGCGATGCTTGGTGACCGCCTCGTCGTTCATGCCAGCGACGAAGGCAGCCGGCTCGATCTCGACGCGCTGTTCGCCTCATTGCCGCGAGGCACGCTGGCGCTGTTCTGTGGCCCGATGCGGATGCTGGACGCCGCGCGTCATGCCTGGATCGGCGCCGGCCATCCGCTCACCGATCTCCGCTACGAGACCTTCGGCTCCAGCGGTACGCTGCCGACCGAAACGTTCACGGTGCGCCTCAAGGACTCCGGTGTCGAGCTCGAGATCCCGCGCGAGCGCTCGATGCTCGACGTGCTCAATGCCAGCGGCTTTGAGGTGATATCCGATTGCAAGCGCGGCGAATGCGGCCTCTGCGCCATCGACGTGGTCGACGTCGATGGCGAGATCGACCATCGCGACGTCTTCTTCAGCGACCACCAGAAGCAAGCCAACCAGAAGATCTGCGCCTGCGTCTCCCGCGCGCGGGGTACCATCACGGTGGATACGCTGCTGCGCGCAGATGCGGTCTGAGCGAGCCGGAGCGGATTTTCGTTGGGAGCAATGGGCGGGCGCCGCGGTCTCCACCTCTCCCGCTCTTGTCCGCCGAAGCCCTTTGGCGAAGGCGGATGCGGGAGAGGTCGCGCCCAACGGGTCGCGCCGCAGGCGCGCCCGATGACAGGCTCCGGCGCGGGTGAGGGCTCTCTCCTCTGGGGAATCCCGCCGTGGAG
>NZ_JARFML010000040.1 GCF_029167105.1 Bradyrhizobium yuanmingense
GGGCAGGGGAGGGGGGTAGCCCCGGGCGAGATGCTCGTTTGAGGCGAGCCGCCTGCAACAGAGCTGTCGTCTCCAAGACGCTGGAGCCGATAGAGCACGCCGTGTGGCACCCCCCTCCCTGGCCCTCCCCCACAAGGGGGGAGGGAGCGGAGAGGCCGGTCTCCGGCCGCTTGGAAAGCTGAGGGTGCATCGGAATCACGCCGCCCCCCCGATCCGCAGCTCCCGCGATTCGATGCCGAGCGGGGCATGCGTCGCCGCGACGATCATGCCGCCGGCGGCCAGATGCTCGCGCATCAGGCCGTCGAACATGTCCTGACCGGCGACATCAAGCGCATTGGTCGGCTCGTCCAGGAGCCAGACCGGGCGGCGGACCGTCAGCAGCCGCGCCAGCGAGAGCCGGCGGCGCTGTCCGGCGGACAGGAATCCGGCGGGCAGATGGGTAGTGTGGTCGAGGCCGACCTCGGCGAGGCTCTCGGCCGCATCGAAACGCTCGCCGCCGAGAAAATCGGCCCAAAACGTCAGGTTCTCGGCCACGCTCAGCGCCGGCTTCAGGGCATCGCGATGGCCGAGATAGTGGCACTGCTCCGCCAGGGTCAGCTCACTATGACCCCCCTCCAGCGCAATCGTCCCGCCGGCCGGAACGAGCAGGCCCGCGATCAGCCGCAGCAACGAGGTCTTGCCCGATCCATTGCGGCCGACGACCGCCACGGCCTCGCCCGACCCGGCCGCGAAATCGAGCCCGGCGAACACCTCGCGCCCGCCCCGCACGCATCTCAGCCCGTGACCTGACAGCCGCATGTCGCCTTGGTTCAGTCCGCTCACAGCCAGGCCTCAGGAAATCTTGGGGTAGCGCATGGGAATTTTTGGCTCGCGAATTGCTGCGGCACGATAGTGGCTGTGGCGGCGCGGTTAGAAAGCTTCTATAAGCCCGGAACTACTTGATGCAGCAACTCAACCTGCCCCTGCAAGCGGCCCAGCCTGATACGCTGACGGTGTTAAAATACCCTGCCGGGTATAACTAACAATTGGGATCTCCTACATGACCTCGCTCGACAGCTTCAAATGCAAAAAGACCCTCAAGGTCGGCGCCAAGACCTATGTCTATTACAGCCTGCCCACCGCCGAGAAGAATGGTCTGAAGGGAATTTCGAAACTTCCCTATTCGATGAAGGTCCTGCTCGAGAATTTGCTGCGCAACGAGGACGGCCGCTCGGTCAAGAAGGAAGACATCGTCGCGGTGTCGAAATGGCTGCGCAAGAAGTCGCTGGAGCATGAGATCGCCTTCCGGCCGGCGCGGGTGCTGATGCAGGACTTCACCGGCGTGCCCGCGGTGGTCGACCTCGCCGCGATGCGCAACGCGATGCAGAAGCTCGGCGGCGAGCCTGATAAGATCAACCCCTTGGTGCCCGTCGATCTCGTCATCGACCATTCCGTGATCGTGAACTTCTTCGGCGACAACAAGGCCTTCGGCAAGAACGTCACCGAGGAATACAAGCAGAACCAGGAGCGCTACGAGTTCCTGAAGTGGGGTCAGAAGGCCTTCTCGAACTTCTCCGTCGTGCCGCCCGGCACCGGCATCTGCCACCAGGTCAATCTCGAATATCTGGCCCAGACGGTCTGGACCAAGAAGGAGAAGATGACGGTCGGCAAGAAGACCGGCACCTTCGAGGTGGCCTATCCCGATTCGCTCGTCGGCACCGATTCGCACACCACCATGGTCAATGGTCTTGCCGTGCTCGGCTGGGGCGTCGGCGGCATCGAGGCGGAAGCCTGCATGCTCGGCCAGCCGCTGTCGATGCTGCTGCCCAACGTCGTCGGCTTCAAGCTGAAGGGTGCGCTGAAGGAAGGCGTCACCGCGACCGACCTCGTGCTCACCGTGACGCAGATGCTGCGCAAGCTCGGCGTGGTCGGCAAGTTCGTCGAGTTCTTCGGCCCCGGCCTCGACCACCTCTCGGTCGCCGACAAGGCGACGATCGCCAACATGGCGCCCGAATACGGCGCGACCTGCGGCTTCTTCCCGGTCGATGCCGCCGCGCTCGATTATCTCAAGACCTCCGGCCGTGCCTCGGCCCGCGTCGCGCTGGTGCAGGCCTATGCCAAGGCGCAGGGCCTGTTCCGCACCGCCAAGTCGCCCGACCCCGTGTTCACGGAAACGCTGACCCTCGACCTCGGCGACGTCGTGCCCTCGATGGCCGGCCCGAAGCGCCCCGAAGGCCGCATCGCGCTGCCCACCGTCGCGGACGGCTTCTCGCTCGCGCTCGCCAGCGAGTACAAGAAGGCCGAGGAGCCGGCCAAGCGCTTCCCCGTCGAAGGCAAGAACTTCGACATCGGCCATGGCGACGTCGTGATCGCCGCGATCACCTCCTGCACCAACACCTCGAACCCGAGCGTCCTCATCGGCGCCGGCCTGCTCGCGCGCAATGCGGCTGCGAAGGGCCTCAAGGCCAAGCCGTGGGTGAAGACCTCGCTCGCCCCGGGCAGCCAGGTGGTCGCGGAATATCTCGCCAATTCCGGTCTGCAGCCCGATCTCGACAAGGTCGGATTCAACCTGGTCGGCTTCGGCTGCACCACCTGCATCGGCAATTCCGGTCCGCTGCCTGAGGAGATCTCGAAGGCGATCAACGACAACGGCGTCGTCGCGGCCGCCGTGCTCTCCGGCAACCGCAACTTCGAAGGCCGCGTCTCGCCGGACGTGCAGGCGAACTATCTGGCCTCGCCGCCGCTGGTCGTCGCCTACGCGCTCGCGGGCAGCGTCACCAAGAACCTCGCCACCGAGCCGCTCGGCGAGGGCAAGGACGGCAAGCCGGTGTATCTGAAGGACATCTGGCCGACGACCAAGGAGATCAATGCCTTCATGAAGAAGTTCGTGACCGCGTCGATCTTCAAGAAGAAGTATGCCGACGTGTTCAAGGGCGACACCAATTGGCGCAAGATCAAGACGGTCGAGAGCGAGACCTATCGCTGGAACATGTCTTCGACCTATGTGCAGAATCCGCCCTACTTCGAAGGCATGAAGAAGGAGCCGGAGCCGGTCACCGACATCGTCGAGGCGCGCATCCTCGCCATGTTCGGCGACAAGATCACCACCGACCACATCTCGCCGGCCGGCTCGATCAAGCTCACCTCGCCCGCCGGCAAATATCTCAGCGAACACCAGGTGCGTCCGGCCGACTTCAACCAGTACGGCACGCGTCGCGGCAACCATGAAGTGATGATGCGCGGCACCTTCGCCAACATCCGCATCAAGAACTTCATGCTGAAGGGCGCGGACGGAAACATCCCCGAGGGCGGCCTGACCAAGCACTGGCCCGACGGCGAGCAGATGTCGATCTACGACGCCGCGATGAAGTACCAGGAAGAGAAGGTGCCGCTGGTGGTGTTCGCGGGTGCCGAGTACGGCAACGGCTCCTCGCGTGACTGGGCCGCCAAGGGCACGCGCCTGCTCGGCGTGCGCGCCGTGATCTGCCAGAGCTTTGAGCGCATCCACCGCTCCAACCTGGTCGGCATGGGCGTGCTGCCGCTGACCTTCGAGGAAGGCACCTCCTGGCAGTCGCTTGGGCTGAAGGGCGACGAGCAGGTGACCATCCGTGGCCTCGTCGGCGACCTCAAGCCGCGCCAGAAGCTGACCGCGGAGATCGTCTCCGGCGACGGTTCGCTGCAACGCGTTTCGCTGCTCTGCCGCATCGATACGCTGGACGAGCTCGACTACTACCGCAACGGCGGCATCCTGCACTACGTGCTGCGCAAGCTCGCGGCGTAAACGCGGATTTGTGAATGATGGCTCACTGCGAAGTGAGTAGAAGCCTTAACGAAGGCGGCCTATCAAAGGCCGCCTTCGCGCGTCTGCGGTACGCTTCAGATGGGCCCGCCCGGCGGAAAACCTCCCTTTGGACGGTGGCCCGGATGGATGAATGTACCGCGCCCCGTAAGACTACGGTGACCATCCGGCGATAAGATTTCCCCCTGAGAGCAACGGTGTGCGGCGTTCGACATGACGACAATGACGGCTTCCCATCTGATTCCACGTTGGTCCGGCGCCCTCTGGTCGGGAGCTCTCGGCATATGTGCGATCATCGCCGTCATTCGTCCTGCCGAGGCTGAACCCCGCGCCGTCGTCGAATTGTTCACCTCGCAGGGCTGCTCCTCCTGCCCGCCCGCCGACCAGATCATCGGTGATCTCTCCAAGGACCCCTCCGTCATCGCGCTGAGCATGCCGATCGATTATTGGGACTATCTCGGCTGGAAGGACACGCTGGCGGATTCGCGCTTCTCTGCACGGCAGCGTGCCTATTCGCGCATGCGCGGCGACCGCGAGGTCTACACGCCGCAGGTCGTGGTCAACGGCTCCACCCATGTCATCGGCAGCGATCGTGCCGGCATCGAGAAAGCGATCGGCAAGACCGACAAGGGCACCGGCGTGATGAGCGTGCCGGTGACGATGTCGCTCTCGGGCAAGCAGATCAACGTGTCGGTAGCCGCAAGCAAGGAGCCCACGGTCTCGCGCGGCGAGGTCTGGATCTGCTCGATCGCGAAGTCGGTGCCGATCGCGATCACCCGCGGCGAGAACAAGGGACAGCAGGTCACCTATCACAACGTGGTGCGCAGCCTGCTCAAGGTCGGCGACTGGACCGGCCGTCCGGAGAGCTGGACGGTGCCGATCGAGAACCTCACGCGCGACGGCGTCGACGGCGCGGTGGTCTACGTCCAGGACGGCAGCCGCGAGAGACCGGGCCCGATGCTGGGTGCGGCGTACACGTCGCTGCATTGAAGCAAGCAGAACGTATCAGCGATTGATGCTCGTCATTCCGGGGCGCGCCTCTTGGCGCGAACCCGGAATCCATGGCTCAGCTTGTAAAATGGATAGATGGATTCCGGGCTCGCGCTTCGCGCGCCCCAGAATGACAGCGCGCCGGAAACATCGCGGCACAAACAAAAAAGGACCAACTTGCGTTGGCCCTCCTTGTCGTGCGTACAGACCCGATCCTGTTCGACCCCGGGGGGCTGGGGGCTGAGGAATCCGGAACCGAAAGGACCGGGTCAACGCACGTCACCCTTTTTGCAGTGCAGGGCGGCAGGCGGTTGGCGGAAAAGCGGCGATACTATGATTCCTGCTAACGATCCCGTGACGGTTTGCCGCGACGGAGTTCCACCCTTGCGTGTGCCTGATGCGGCATCGATTGGAAGGGCTGGGCCCCCCTTGCGATGCGGAACGGTTGGCGCAATCATGCAATTGTCACGAACGCGGTTCCGGGGACGGTCTGGCGGGACGCGGGTCATAGCCGTGCGATGAGGAGGCGCTTCCCATGAGTCTGACGTCGGAGGATGCCGACCCGAGCGAGCAGCGCGCGGCGGCGCGTCCTGCCGCGGCGCATCCGCAGCCGAACCGGGTGACGTTCAACCGGCTCGAGTTGCACCGGATTCTCAATCTCTACGGCCGCATGGTCGCCGACGGCGAGTGGCGCGACTATGCCATCGACTTCCTGAAGGACCGCGCCGTGTTCTCGGTCTATCGCCGCGCCTCGGAAGTGCCGATCTATCGCATCGAGAAGGACCCGCGCCTCGCGCGCAAGCAGGGCATGTACAGCGTGATCTCGGCGACCGGCCTGATCCTGCGCCGCGGCCACGAGCTCGAGCGGGTGCTGCTGGTGATCGATCGGAAACTGGCGGTGGTGTGACGACCTTCGGTCGTCATTCCGGGGCGCGACGAAGTCGAGAGCTATGGTGCGCAATTGCGCACCCGAGAATCCATCGCTCCACCGCCCGTGTCGTTCAATGGATTCCGGGTTCGATGCTGCGCATCGCCCCGGAATGACGGGTGAACTACTTCCCCGGCACCGTGCTCGCGCCCTCGCCGAGGTCGCGCTGCATCATCACGGTGTCCAGCCAGCGGCCGAATTTCAGCCCGACACTGGGATGCGTGCCGATCATCTTGAAGCCGCACCTTGTGTGCAAGCCGATCGATCCGGCATTGGCGGAATCGCCGATGACAGCGATCATCTGGCGAAAGCCACGCGCTTCGCATTCGACGATCAGCCGTTCCAGCAGCATTGAGCCGACACCACGGCGGTGGAAGGAGGGATCGAGATAGATCGAGTTCTCCACCGTGAAGCGATAGGCGGGCCGCGGCCGGTAGGCGCCGGCATAGGCATAGCCGGCCACGCGCCCGTCCAGTATGGCGACGAAATAGGGATAGCCGCCGTCGATCAGCGCGCGATAGCGGCGCGTCATTTCCGAGAGGTCGGGCGGCTCCAGCTCGAACGTCGCCGTGCCCTCGCGGACGGCCTGCTGGTAGATGGCGGTGACGGCGGGAAGGTCGGCCTCGGTGGTGGGCCTGATATCGGGTGCGGACATGGGAGGAAGGATAGAGCGTTCCCTGAGGGGCCGGAAGAGGCTGCGCTGCCTCCACACCCGTCATTGCGAGCGCACCGAAGCAATCCAGAAATGCATCTGCGGAGGGGCTCTGGATTGTGTCGTCGCATCAGCGCAAAATTGCTGCGCAATTTTGTCGCGAGCTCCTCGCAATGACGGGGAGAGGCCGTACCCTCAAACGAAAACCCCGGCCTTTCGGCCGGGGTTCGTGTCCGTTCTCTCGTCTCAGAGCTTACTCGCGCTGGCCGAGGAGCTGCAGCAGCAGCGTGAACAGGTTGATGAAGTTCAGGTACAGCGACAGTGCGCCGGTGATGGCCGAACGCTCTGCGATGTCACCGCCGGCCGAGGCATAGCCGTAGATGTAGTCGTTCTTCAGCCGCTGGGTATCCCAGGCGGTGAGGCCCGAGAACACCAGCACGCCGACCACCGACACGATGAACTGCAGCATCGAGCTGGCCAGGAACAGGTTCACCAGGCTGGCGAGAACGATGCCGATCAGGCCCATGAACAGGAACGAGCCCATGCCGGTCAGGTCACGCTTGGTGGTGTAGCCATAGAGGCTCAGCGCACCGAAGGTCGCCGCGGTGATGAAGAACACCCGGACGATCGAGGTGTGCGTGAACACCAGGAAGATCGACGACAGCGAGATGCCCATCAGCGCCGCGAACACCCAGAACAGGATCTGGGCGGTCGAGGGGGCCAGACGGTTAATGCCCGCCGAGATCGCGAACACCATCGCGAGCGGCGCCAGGATGAACAGCCACTTCAGGGGGCTGACGAACATGGCGTAGCCGAACGGCGTCAGGAACACCTTGCCGACGCGGACGGCGTCCGCCGTCGGAACGTCGGTCACGGCGGCCATGTAGACGCCGAGCGCGGCAAGGCCGGTGATGGCCAGGCCAATGGTCATGTAGTTGTAGATGCGCAGCATATAGGCGCGCAGGCCGGCATCGACCGTCGCGGCGTCAACACGCCCGGCGGCCCTGCCGAAAGGAGAAGCGTAGTTACGGTCTAGGTCCGACATGGTCGAATTCCCGTTGGTTGGTCCGGTCCGGCACGAGGGTCGCCATGCCGCCGGTTCGTCAAATTCTATCTCGGAGACCGCTGCCAGCCGACTAAATTTTGGCTCACAATCGGGGCTCCGAACCCATCCGATATGTGGGAAACTAACACATCCGCCGCAACCTTCCACGCGCGGCTGAATGTCGCCCTCGGCGTCAATCCTGACGCGAAGCCGACGGGTAGCGTGGTTAATCGCCGAAACCGGGGCGATTCCGCCCGGCACGATCCGCCGCTACATTTTGTCACAAATTTCGCAACACCGTGGCGGGCTTTTTGTTCAATGCCAGCAGCGTGCCGGCAAGCCCGAGCCCGACGGTGACGACCAGCGCGGCGGCGACCACGCCGGCGGCGCTGCCGGCCTGCCAGACGAAGGTGAGCGTCATCAGCCGCGTCACGATCAGCCAGGCCGCGATGCTGCCCGCGATCACCCCGAACACCGCGGTGGCGAGGCCGATCAGGAGGTATTCGAGGGCATAGGCGCCGAGCAGCCGCAGCCGCGTCGCGCCCAGGGTCTTGAGGATCACCGCGTCATAGACCCGGTGGCGGTGGCCGGCGGCGAGCGCCCCGCCCAGCACCAGGATCGCCGAGATCAGCGTCACGGCGCTGGCGCCGCGGATCGCCAGGGCCAGATTGGTCACCACGGAGCCGACCGTCTCCATCACCTCCCGCACGCGCACGCTCGTCACCATCGGATAGGCGTCGGCGACCTCCTTGATGATCTTGCCGTCGCCCGCCTTTCCGCCCGCTTCCGTCAGCGTCGCGATGTGGGTGTGCGGCGCGCCCTTGAAGGCGTTGGGCGAGAACACCAGGACGAAATTGATGCCGAGCCCCTGCCAGTCGATCGTGCGCAAATTGCTGATCTTGGCCGGGATGTCGCGGCCGAGCACGTTGACCACCACCTCGTCGCCGAGCTTGAGGCCGAGCCCGTCGGCAATCTTCTTCTCCATCGAGACCAGCGGCGGGCCGGAATAATCGGCGCGCCACCATTCGCCCTCGACCACCTTGGAGCCCTTCGGCAGCTCGGCGGTGTAGGTCAGGCCGCGGTCGCTCTGCAGCACCCATTCCGAATCTGTGGTCGGCTTGAGCTCCTCGGCGCGCACCCCGCGCGCGGCGACGATGCGTCCGCGCAGCATCGGCACGTCCTCGATCCTGGCGCCGGGGGCGATCTGGCGCAGATAGCCATCGAACTGCTCGGCCTGCGCGCTCGGAATGTCGATGAAGAAGAACGATGGCGCCTGGTCGGGGAGCGCCGCCAGGAACTGCCGGCGCAGATTGCCGTCGATCTGGGTGATGGTGACGAGCACGGCGAGCCCGAGTCCCAGCGACAGCACGACGGACGGCGTCAGCGCGCCCGGCCGGTGGATGTTGGCGATCGCAAGCCGCAGCATCGGCAGCCGCGTCCGTGGCAGCCGTCGTGCCATCGTCATCAGCAGGGCGGCGATGCCGCGCAGCAAGGCGAACACGACTATTGAGGAGGCAACGAACACCGCGGCGATGCGCCTGTCGAACGACAGGCCGATCACGACCGCGATGAGGAGTGCGATCACGACGGCCATGAACACGAGATAGCTCGCGCGCGGCCGGTGCCATTCGGAGCTGATGGTGTCGCGGAACAGCGCGGCCACCGGCACGTCGTGCACGCGCGCGAGCGGCCACAGGCCGAAGGCGAGCGCGGTGAGGAGGCCGTAGAGGAAGGACAGCGCGAGCTCGTCGGTGTGCACGGCCGGCACCACTGGCAGCGGCAACAGCTTGCCGAACAGGCCAACGATCGCAAACGGCATCGCGGCGCCGAGCGCCAGGCCGATCATGGACCCGATCGCGGCCAGCAGGACCACTTGCGCCAGGTAGATGCCGAACACGTCCCGGCCGGTGGCGCCGACGGCCTTGAAGGCAGCGATCACCTCGACCTTGCGGTCGATGTGACTCTTGACGGCATTGGCGACGCCGACGCCGCCGACCAGCAGCGCGGCAAGCCCGACCAGCGTCAGGAACTGCGTGAAGCGGTTGATGTTGCGCTCGAGCTGCGGCGAGGCATTGGAGCGGCTGCGGATCTCCCAGCCGGCCTGCGGCGCGGCGCTGCGCGCATCCGCGATGAAGGCTTCGGTGGCGCGCTCGTTGTTCGCGGCCTCCGGCAGCTTGACCCGGTAGACCCAGCGCACCAGGCTGCCGGGCTGGATCAGGCCGGTGGCGCGCAAGGCCGCCTCGCTGATCAGAAAGCGCGGCCCGAAGCCGATGCCGCCGGCCAGCTTGTCGGGCTCGGCCTCGACGGTGGAGCGGATCTGGAACGTTGCGGACCCGATCGTGACGCGATCGCCGGTCTTGAGAGAGAGCCGCGCCAGCAGCGTCGGATCGGCGGCGGCGCCGAACGCGCCGTCACGCATCGCGAGCAGATCGGCCATCGGCAGCTTTGGTGCCAGCGTCAGCTGTCCCAGCATCGGATAGGTGTTGTCGACCGCCTTCATCTCGACCAGCGCCAGCTTGCCGTCAGCCGAACGCGCCATGCCGCGCAAGGTCGCGGCGGCCGACAGTGTGCCGCGCGAACGCAGGAACGCGACCTCTTCCGGCTTGGCCTCGCGCTGGAACAGCACGAAGGAGACGTCGCCGCCGAGCAGCGTGCGGCCCTCGCGTGCGAGACCGTCGCTCAGGCTCGCGGACACCGAGCCGACGCCGGCAATCGCCATCACGCCGAGCGCGATGCAGGCGATGAAGACATAGAAGCCGCGCAGGCCGCCGCGCAATTCGCGCAAGGCGTAGCGCAGCGACAGCGCGACGGCGTTCGGCTTCGCGAACGATTCGGCCACGGCGCTCATGCGGGCGCAGACTGCGTGTCGATGCGCCCGGAGCGCAGGCGGATGACGCGGTCGCAGCGATGCGCGAGCGAGGAATCGTGCGTCACCAGCACCAAGGTCATGCCGCGCTCGGCATGCTTGCTGAACAGCAGATCGACGATCTGCTTTCCGGTTGCTTCGTCGAGATTGCCGGTCGGCTCGTCGGCGACCAGGATCGCGGGATCGGGTGCCAGCGCGCGGGCAAGCGCGACGCGCTGCTGCTCGCCGCCGGAGAGCTGGGTCGGATAATGATGCAGGCGGTCACCGAGCCCGACCGACTGCAGCTCCTCTGCCGCGCGCTTGGCGGCATCGGGGTTGCCGGCGAGCTCGAGCGGCACTGCGACGTTCTCCAGCGCGGTCATGGTCGGGATCAGGTGGAAGGACTGGAAGACGATGCCGACCTGGCGTCCGCGGAAGCGCGCCAGCGCGTCCTCGTCGAGGGCATTGAAAGGCGTGCCATTCACCACCACCTCTCCGCTATCAGGATGCTCCAGCCCCGCCATCACCATCAGCAGCGTGGATTTGCCCGAGCCTGACGGGCCAATCAGGCCGATCGTTTCGCTCCGGCCGACCCGCAGGCTGATATCCTTGAGGATGTGAACGCGTGCCGCGCCCGTGCCCAATGAGAGGTTGACGTTGGAGATGGCGATGGTGTCCGCGGTAGCGGCGAGCGAAGAGGGGTCGATGCGAGTGTCCATGGTCCGGTCATATGGCAAGTCCGCACGCGGGGTCGAGAGGCGTTACGGATTGTTCATGCACATAGCCGTGTTGATGCTCGCCGTCATGACGATGGCGAACCCCGCTTGGGCGGGTGCGACAAAACCGGTCAAGCTCGTCGTCCTCGGCGATTCCCTGAGCGCGGGCCTTGGCCTTCCGGCCCAGGAGGCGTTCCCCCAGAAGCTTCAAAAAGCCTTGCGGGCCAAAGGCATAGAGGTCGACATGACCAATGCCGGGGTGTCCGGCGACACCACCTCGGGCGGCCGCGACCGGCTCGACTGGTCGGTGCCCGATGGAACTGACGGTGTCATCGTCGAGCTCGGCGCCAATGACGCGCTGCGCGGCATCGATCCCGACGTGGCGCGCGCCGCGCTGACCGACATCGTCCAGCGGCTCAAGGCGCGAAAGATTGCGGTCATGCTCTGCGGCATGCTGGCGCCGCCGAATTACGGCGCCGAATACGCCGCGCGCTTCAATTCGATTTATCCGGATCTGGCGAAGACATTCGACGTGCCGCTCTATCCGTTCTTCCTCGAAGGCGTCGCGGCCGATGCCAAGCTCAACCAGCCCGACGGCATTCATCCGACCGCTGAAGGCGTCGACATCATCGTCAGCAGGGTCATGCCCATGGTGGAGGCATTCGTTGGCACGATCGCTGAGCAACGGCGTTGAAAACCAGGCAACGCTAACCCTAATTCCCAGGGTTTTACCGGGGTGAGGCGCGGTGTGCTTCGCAGAGTCACACAACTGCGATAGGAATCAGGGTACCGGTGATTCGTCGCCGGCTCTAATTTGGATATGATCCTGCTCGGGGATCGTACCCAAGCATCGGGAGTGCGAAACGATGCCGCGTTTGTTCACGGGTCTGGAAATTCCGGCCGAGATCGGCCAGTCGCTTTCCAACTTGAGGGGTGGCCTCCCCGGCGCCCGCTGGATCGATCCCGAAAATTATCACGTCACCCTGCGCTTCATCGGCGACATCGACGGCGCTTCCGCCAACGAGATCGCCTCGATGCTGTTTCGCGTCGACCGCAAGCCGTTCGAGGTGAAGGTGCAGGGGCTCACCAGCTTCGGCGGCCGCAAGCCGCGCGCAGTGGTCGCCACGATTGCGCCGAGCAAGCCGCTGATGGAATTGCAGGCCGAGCTCGAGCGCATGATGCAGCGGATCGGCCTCGACCCGGAGGGACGCAAGTTCATTCCGCACGTCACGCTGGCGAGGCTGCACGACGCCTCCGACCGCGACGTCGCCGACTATCTCTCGCTGCGCGGCTATTTCCCGAGCAAGGCGTTCATGGCCGAACGCTTCGTGCTGTTCTCCTCGCGCGCATCGACGGGCGGCGGCCCGTATGTGGTCGAGGACGCCTACGAGCTGTGTGAGTGAGCTTCGCGCACAAGATGTTAGGCCATATGGTGCGGTAGACGCGTCGCGTCAGGATCTGAATGGCAATCCATCATTGTCGTAGGCAACAATTCGTCCGCGGTCTGGTCTGCTACCACCGGCAGCTCACTCCAGCGTCGGCGGATCGCGGCCATGTCGTCTATGCGAGCAGTTTTGCCGTCGGGATTGTTGACCCGACTAAGCCGCTCCTCGAGAGCTCGCTTGGTGGCGATCGCAACGGTCTCGCCAGTGAGTTGCGCCAGCTTCCACGCGAGATGCTCAGTCTCGAAGTCCTCAATTTTAAGAGCCATGTCGGTCACCTCGGACCAGTCGCTTAACCCTCTGATATTTCAGTCATACGCCCGCACTCAGCCGGCTTAGGGTAAGCGCATACGCCCGTTGCGCCAATACGCAGTTGCAATTTCCCTCCGTCTCTGGCGGTAAAGGGCCATGCTCTCCACCCCAAATCCCTCATTCCGCGAGGCCTATCAGGCCGAGATCGCGTCCGGCGCGATCGAGCCCGATGCCGCGCAGGCCGAGGTCGCCGAGGCCTATGCGGCGCTGGACCAGCGGCTGGCCACTTACAAGCCGCAACGCAAGCAGGGTCTCCTCAGCCGCCTGTTCGGCGGTGGTGACAGGGACGATGTGCCGCGCGGGCTCTACATCCATGGCGAGGTCGGCCGCGGCAAGACCATGCTGATGGATCTGTTCTTCCAGCACTCCGATGTCGAGCATAAGCGCCGCGCGCATTTCCACGAATTCATGGCCGACGTGCATGAGCGCATCTACGACTACCGCCAGAGCATCGCGCGCGGCGAGATCGCCGACGCCGACGTCATCGCGCTGACCGCGAATGCGATCTTCGAGGAGAGCTGGCTGCTCTGCTTCGACGAATTCCACGTCACCGACATCGCCGACGCGATGATCCTGGGGCGCCTGTTCGCCAAATTGTTCGAGCTCGGCACCGTCGTGGTCGCGACCTCCAACGTCGCGCCCGACGATCTCTACAAGGGCGGTCTCAACCGCTCGTTGTTCCTGCCCTTCATCAAACAGATCACCGACCATATGGATGTCGCGCGGCTCGATGCGCGCACCGACTTCCGCCTGGAGAAGCTGCAGGGCGTGCCGATGTGGCTGACGCCGGCCGATGGCGATGCGGACGCCGCGCTTGACCGCGCCTGGAAGCGGATGACAGGCGGCGCCAAATGCCGCTCGCGCGACATTTCGATCAAGGGCCGCATTCTGCACGTGCCGTGCTCGGCCCATGGCGTGGCGCGGTTCTCCTTCGCCGACCTCTGCGAGCAGCCGCTCGGTGCATCCGACTACCTCAGGCTGGCGCACGACTATCACACCATCCTGGTCGACCATATTCCAGTGATGGACCTCTCCCAGCGTAACGCGGCCAAGCGTTTCATCACCCTGATCGATACGCTTTACGACAACGCCGTGAAGCTGATGGCCTCGGCCGACGCCAACCCGATCTCGCTCTACCTCGCGACCGATGGCACCGAGGCCATGGAGTTCAAGCGGACCGCCTCGCGCCTGATCGAAATGAGCTCGGAATCCTATCTGGCGCTGCCTCACGGCCGCAAGGATTCCACCGCCAGCGGCTCGACCAAGGGCTTGGTGGAGACTTAAGTCCTAGTCTCTGCCCGTCATTCCGGGGCGCGCGGAGCGCGAGCCCGGAATCCATACTCCGGACTCGCGACTTTCGTCGCGCCCCGGAATGACAGGGCTGTGTGCCCGAGGCCGCGCCAAGCCCGACAATTGGGCATTGGGCGACTTGAACGGGGGAGGCGAAAGGGATAACCACCCGTCTCAGTTTCCCCTCCTTACGTGTCTAAAGGACAGGTTCACATGGCGCGCGACAAGATTGCTTTGATTGGCTCCGGCCAGATCGGCGGAACGCTGGCTCACCTCATCGGCCTGAAAGAACTGGGCGACGTCGTGATGTTCGACATCGCCGAGGGCGTGCCGCAGGGCAAGGCGCTCGACATCGCGCAGTCCTCGCCGGTCGACGGCTTCGATGCACACTACACCGGCGCGAATTCCTACGAGGCGCTGGACAATGCGAAGGTCTGCATCGTCACCGCCGGCGTGCCGCGCAAGCCCGGCATGAGCCGCGACGACCTCCTCTCCATCAACCTCAAGGTCATGGAGCAGGTCGGCGCCGGCATCAAGAAGTACGCCCCCGACGCCTTCGTCATCTGCATCACCAACCCGCTCGACGCCATGGTCTGGGCGCTGCAGAAGGCGTCCGGCCTGCCGCACAAGAAGGTGGTCGGCATGGCCGGCGTGCTGGATTCGGCCCGCTTCCGCTACTTCCTCGCCGACGAGTTCAACGTCTCGGTCGAGGACGTCACCGCCTTCGTGCTCGGCGGCCACGGCGACACCATGGTGCCGCTGGTGAAGTACTCCACCGTCGCCGGCATCCCGCTGCCCGACCTCGTCAAGATGGGCTGGACCTCACAGGCGCGCCTCGACGAGATCGTCGACCGCACCCGCAACGGCGGCGCCGAGATCGTCAACCTGCTCAAGACCGGCTCGGCCTTCTACGCCCCTGCCGCATCCGCGATCGCGATGGCCGAGAGCTATCTGAAGGACAAGAGGCGCGTGCTGCCCTGCGCCGCCTATCTCAACGGCGAGTACAGCGTGAAGGACATGTATGTCGGCGTGCCCGTCGTGATCGGCGCCAAGGGCGTCGAGCGCGTGGTCGAGATCGACCTCGCCGGCAAGGACCGCGAGGCGTTTGACAAGTCGGTCGGTGCCGTGCAGGGCTTGGTCGATGCCTGCAAGAAGATCGCACCCGATCTTCTCGGCCGCTAAGGCAAAGCAATACCCGCCGAAGATCGAAACCCGGTCTTCGGCGGTTTCACTTCCGGACCCCGGCTGACCGGGGTGGGGTTCCGGTCTCGGCAGATCTCGATGTCAAAGAATCCGGGTTGCAGTTCCTGTGGTATATGGTATGCCAGCCACAAGACTGAGGTGGGCCCATAGGGTCACCGCCCGCGGGTTCAGGGAGCGACCATATGAATATCCATGAATATCAGGCCAAAGCGCTGCTGCATGAATTCGGCGTTCCGATTTCGCGCGGCGTAGCGGTTCTCAAGGCCTCGGACTCCGACGCCGCCGCAAGACAGCTTCCCGGCCCGGTCTGGGTGGTGAAGAGTCAGATCCATGCCGGCGGCCGCGGCAAGGGCAAGTTCAAGGAAGCGTCCGCCGGCGACAAAGGCGGCGTCCGCATCGCCAAGTCGGTGGAAGAGGTCAACGAATTCGCCAAGCAGATGCTGGGCGCGACGCTGGTCACCGTGCAGACCGGCCCGGCCGGCAAGCAGGTCAACCGCCTCTACATCGAGGACGGCTCCGACATCGACAAGGAATTCTACCTCTCGATCCTGGTCGACCGCGAGACCTCGCGCGTCTCCTTCGTGGTGTCGACCGAAGGCGGCGTCAACATCGAGGACGTCGCGCACAACACGCCGGAGAAGATCGTGACCTTCTCGGTCGATCCGGCGACCGGCATCATGGGCCATCACGGCCGCACCGTGGCGAAGGCGCTGAGCCTGTCCGGCGATCTCGCCAAGCAGGCCGAGAAGCTGACCGCGCAGCTCTACGCGGCCTTCGTGGCCAAGGACATGTCGATGCTGGAGATCAATCCGCTGGTCGTGACCAAGCAGGGCGAGCTCCGCGTGCTCGATGCCAAGGTGTCCTTCGACGACAACGCCCTGTTCCGCCATCCCGAGATCGCGGTGTCGTTGCGCGATCTGACCGAGGAAGACGCCAAGGAAATCGAGGCGTCGAAATACGATCTCAACTACGTCACGCTCGACGGCAATATCGGCTGCATGGTCAACGGCGCCGGTCTCGCCATGGCGACGATGGACATCATCAAGCTCTACGGCATGGCGCCGGCCAACTTCCTCGACGTCGGCGGCAGCGCCAGCAAGGAGAAGGTCGCGGCCGCGTTCAAGATCATCACCGCCGATCCCAACGTGAAGGGCATCCTGGTCAACATCTTCGGCGGCATCATGAAGTGCGACGTGATCGCCGAGGGCGTCACGGCTGCGGTTCGCGAGGTCGGCCTCAGCGTGCCGCTGGTCGTCCGCCTCGAAGGCACCAACGTCGAGCTCGGCAAGAAGATCATCCGTGAATCCGGACTGAACGTGGTGCCCGCCGACAATCTCGACGACGCTGCGCAGAAGATCGTGAAGGCCGTCAAGGGAGGCTAAGGCCATGGCCCAGGACCATCTTGCCGCATCATCTCCGCTCCCCGAGCACGCGCGTCTCGCCGCGTTCGCCGGCGAATGGGATGGTGAGGAGATGGTCTTCCCGTCGCGCTGGACGGCGGGCGGGCCGGCGACCTCGCGTACTGTCGCGCGCATGGATCTCAACGGGTTCTATCTGATCCAGGACTCCGTCCAGATGCGCGACGGCAAGCAGGTCTTCGCCACCCACGGCATCTTCACCTTCGACCGCGACGACCGGACCTACAAATTGTTCTGGTACGATTCGCTCGGCTACACGCCGCCATCGCCCGCCTCGGGCGGGTGGGCCGGCAAGACCCTGACGCTGGTGCGCGGTTCGCTCCGCGGCAATGCGCGCCACGTCTACGAGATCATTAATGAGGATTCCTACTCGTTGAAGATTCAATTCTCGCCGGACGCGGAAGGCTGGTCCGACGTCCTCACCGGCGTCTACCGCCGCATCCACTGACCCACTCACTCTGTTAGTTTCGCGAAAGCAGACCTCATGTCCATCCTGATCGACAAGAACACCAAGGTCATCTGCCAGGGCTTCACCGGCAAGAACGGCACCTTCCACTCCGAGGCCGCGATCGCCTACGGCACCAAGATGGTCGGCGGCACCTCGCCGGGCAAAGGCGGCTCGACGCATCTGGGCCTGCCGGTGTTCGACACCGTGCGCGAGGCGCGTGAGAAGACCGGCGCCGACGCGTCGGTGATCTACGTGCCGCCGCCGGGCGCAGCCGACGCGATCTGCGAAGCCATCGATGCCGAGGTCCCGCTGATCGTCTGCATCACCGAGGGCATTCCTGTGATCGACATGGTTCGCGTCAAGCGCTCGCTGCTCGGCTCCAAGTCGCGCCTGATCGGGCCGAACTGCCCGGGCGTCATGACCGCCGGCGAGTGCAAGATCGGCATCATGCCCGCCAACATCTTCAAGACCGGCTCGGTCGGCATCGTCTCCCGCTCGGGCACGCTGACCTATGAAGCCGTGTTCCAGACCTCCCAGGAAGGCCTCGGCCAGACCACCGCGGTCGGCATCGGCGGCGACCCGGTCAAGGGCACCGAGTTCATCGACGTGCTGGAGATGTTGCTCGCCGACCCCAAGACCGAATCGATCATCATGATCGGCGAGATCGGCGGTTCCGCCGAGGAGGACGCCGCCCAGTTCCTCAAGGACGAGGCCAAGCGCGGCCGCAAGAAGCCGATGGTCGGCTTCATCGCCGGCGTCACCGCCCCTCCCGGCCGCCGCATGGGTCATGCCGGCGCCATCATCTCCGGCGGCAAGGGCGACGCTGGTTCCAAGACCGAGGCGATGAAATCCGCAGGGATTACAGTGTCCCCGTCGCCCGCCCGCCTCGGCCACACGCTTGCCGAAAAGTTGAAAGGCTAATTCACTTCTTCGTGCTTTTCCGGGCGAAGTTTCGCAGCAAATAGGGTAAAGGGTGCCTGTCGCGTCGAGCCCTGTCGGGGGAGCTCGGCGCCAGCGCCGTTTGTTATGCGCGAACCGAAATCGCCAGGAACTCAAGTATGTCTCGCCAGGACGCGAACGCAGCCTTTGCCCTGTCATCCTTTTTGCAGGGCACCAATGCCACCTACATCGACGAAATCTACGCCCGCTACCAGAAGGACCCGTCCTCGGTCGATGCCGAGTGGCAGGAGTTCTTCAAGAGCCTGAACGACGCGCCGGCTGACATCAGCAAGAACGCGGAAGGCCCGTCCTGGGAGCGCGACAACTGGCCGCTGACCCCGAAGGACGATCTGACCTCCGCCCTCGACGGCAACTGGGCCGAGGTCGAGAAGACGGTCGGTGGCAAGATCGCCGCCAAGGCGCAGGCCAAAGGCGCCGACATCTCCTCAGCCGACCTGCTTCAGGCGACGCGCGATTCCGTCCGCGCCCTGATGCTGATCCGCTCCTATCGCATGCGCGGCCACTTCCACGCCAAGCTCGATCCGCTCGGCATCGAAGCCCAGCGCAACCGCGAAGAGCTCGATCCGCGCACCTACGGCTTCAGCGAGGCCGATTTCGACCGCAAGATCTTCCTCGATCACGTGCTCGGCCTCGAATACGGCACGTTGCGCGAGATCACCGCGATCTGCGAGCGCACCTACTGCCAGACGCTCGGCGTCGAGTTCATGCACATCAGCAACGCGGCGCAGAAGGCCTGGATCCAGGAGCGCATCGAGGGACCTGACAAGGAGATCTCGTTCACGCGTGAAGGCCGCAGGGCCATCCTGCAGAAGCTGATCGAAGCCGAGGGTTTCGAAAAGTTCTGCGACACCAAGTTCACCGGCACCAAGCGCTTCGGCCTCGACGGCGGTGAAGCCCTGATCCCCGCGCTCGAGCAGATCATCAAGCGCGGCGGCAATCTCGGCGTGAAGGAAATCGTGCTCGGCATGCCGCATCGCGGCCGCCTCAACGTGCTGACCCAGGTGTTGGGCAAGGCCCATCGCGCGCTGTTCCACGAGTTCAAGGGCGGCTCGGCAAATCCCGACGCGGTCGAAGGCTCCGGCGACGTCAAGTATCACCTCGGCGCCTCCTCGGACCGCGAGTTCGACGGCAACCGCATCCACCTGTCGCTGACCGCCAACCCCTCGCATCTCGAGATCGTCGATCCCGTCGTGCTCGGCAAGGTCCGCGCCAAGCAGGACCAGCACGGCGATCCCCCGGACATGCGCATCTCGGTGATGCCGCTCCTGATGCACGGCGACGCCGCGTTCGCCGGCCAGGGCGTGGTCGCGGAGTGTTTCGGCCTGTCCGACCTGAAGGGCTACCGCACCGGCGGCTCCGTGCACTTCATCGTCAACAACCAGATCGGCTTCACCACCTATCCGCGCTACTCGCGCTCCTCGCCCTATCCGTCGGATGTGGCGAAGATGATCGACGCACCGATCTTCCACGTCAACGGCGACGATCCGGAAGCCGTCGTGTTCGCGGCCAAGGTCGCGACCGAATTCCGGCAGAAGTTCCACAAGCCCGTCGTCATCGACATGTGGTGTTATCGCCGCTACGGCCACAATGAGGGCGATGAGCCGGCCTTCACCCAGCCGGTGATGTACAAGCGGATCGCAGCCCATCCCTCGACGCTGACGCTCTACTCCAAGCGCCTGATCGCAGAAGGCGTCGTCACCGAGGGCGAGGTCGACAAGCTGAAGGCGGACTGGCGCGCCCGGCTCGATGCCGAGTTCGAGGCCGGCACCTCCTACAAGCCGAACAAGGCCGACTGGCTCGACGGCAAGTGGGCGGGCTTCAAGATCGCCGATCAGGAAGAGGATGCGCGGCGCGGCGTCACCGGCGTCGACATCGCTGTGCTGAAGGACATCGGCCGCAAGATCACCAAGGTGCCGGACGGCTTCCGTGTTCACCGCACCATTCAGCGTTTCCTCGATAACCGCGCCAAGGCGATCGAGAGCGGCAACGGCATCGACTGGGCGACCGGCGAGGCGCTGGCGTTCTGCTCGCTGCTCAACGAAAACCACCACGTCCGGCTATCAGGACAGGACTCGGAACGCGGCACCTTCTCGCAGCGCCATTCGGTCCTGATCGATCAGGAGGACGAGAGCCGCTACACGCCGTTCAACCATCTCGGCCACGAGCAGGGCCATTACGAGGTCATCAACTCGCTGCTGTCGGAAGAAGCCGTGCTCGGTTTCGAATACGGCTATTCGCTCGCCGAGCCGAACACGCTGACGCTGTGGGAAGCCCAGTTCGGCGACTTCGCCAACGGCGCGCAGGTCGTGTTCGACCAGTTCATCTCGTCGGGCGAGCGCAAATGGCTGCGCATGTCCGGTCTGGTCTGCCTGTTGCCGCACGGCTACGAGGGCCAGGGGCCGGAGCACTCCTCGGCGCGCCTCGAGCGTTACTTGCAGATGTGCGCGGAAGACAACATGCAGGTGGTCTACCCGACCACGCCGGCGAACTATTTCCACGTGCTGCGCCGGCAGCTGCATCGCGAGATCCGCAAGCCGCTGATCATGATGACGCCGAAGTCGCTGCTGCGTCACAAGCGGGCGGTGTCGCGTCTCGACGAGCTCGCGAAGGGCACGACCTTCCACCGCATCCTCTACGATGACGCCCAGATGCTGCCGAACGAGGCGATCAAGCTCGTCCCCGACGAGAAGATCCGCCGCATCGTGCTGTGCTCCGGCAAGGTCTATTACGACCTCTACGAGGAGCGCGAGAAGCGCGGCATCGACGACATCTACCTGATGCGCGTCGAGCAGCTCTACCCGGTGCCGCTGAAGGCGCTGGTGGCCGAGCTGTCGCGCTTCAAGAAGGCCGAGATGGTGTGGTGCCAGGAAGAGCCCCGCAACATGGGTGCCTGGCACTTCATCGAGCCCTATCTGGAATGGGTGCTGAACCAGGTGAACGGCGCGAGCCGGCGTCCGCGTTATGTCGGCCGCGCCGCATCCGCCGCGACCGCCACGGGTCTGATGTCCAAGCATCAGGCTCAGCTGAAGGCGTTCCTGGACGAAGCACTGAGCTGAGAAGTTTTTTAGACGCTGTCATCGCCCGCCCAGTGCGCAATTGCGCATAGGCGGGGCATGACGCCTGTAGAATTCATGAACGCTACCTGCGATCCCTTAAGGATGAGACCATGACTGAAATTCGTGTGCCGACGCTCGGCGAATCCGTCACCGAGGCCACCATCGGCCGCTGGTTCAAGAAGGCCGGCGACCCCGTCGCCGTCGACGAGCCCCTGGTGGAGCTCGAGACCGACAAGGTTACCATCGAAGTCCCCGCGCCGACCGCCGGCACGCTGAGCGAGATCATCGCTGCCGATGGTGCGACCGTTGCCGTGGGCGCGCTGCTCGGTCAGATCACCGAAGGTGCCGGCGCAGCCAAGCCCGCTGCCGCGCCGGCCAAGGCTGCCGCGCCTGCCGCTGCCGCCGCTGCTCCGGCTCCCGCTGCCGCGAAGGCGCCGCCGGCCGATGCGCCGCTCGCGCCGTCGGTGCGCAAACTGTCGGCCGAGACCGGCATTGATGCCTCGACTGTTCCGGGCTCCGGCAAGGACGGCCGCGTCACCAAGGGCGACATGCTGGCCGCGATCGAGCGCGCCGCCTCCGCGCCGACGCCGGTCAACCAGCCCGCCGCTGCCGTGCAGGTCCGCGCGCCGTCGCCGGCCGATGACGCCGCCCGCGAAGAGCGCGTCAAGATGACCCGGCTGCGCCAGACCATCGCGCGCCGCCTTAAGGACGTGCAGAACACCGCGGCCATGCTTACGACCTTCAACGAGGTCGACATGACCAACGTCATGGCGCTGCGCGCGCACTACAAGGACGCGTTCGAGAAGAAGCACGGCGCCAAGCTCGGCTTCATGGGCTTCTTCACCAAGGCCGTCGTGCAGGCGCTGAAGGACATCCCGGCCGTCAACGCCGAGATCGACGGCAGCGACCTGATCTACAAGAACTACTACCACATCGGCGTTGCCGTCGGCACCGACAAGGGCCTGGTCGTGCCCGTGGTGCGCGACTGCGACCACAAGTCGATCTCCGACATCGAGAAGAGCATCGCCGATTTCGGCCGCCGCGCCCGTGACGGCCAGCTCAAGATCGACGAGATGCAGGGCGGTACCTTCACCATCACCAATGGCGGCATCTACGGCTCGCTGATGTCGACCCCGATCCTGAACGCGCCGCAGTCCGGCATCCTCGGCATGCACAAGATCCAGGAGCGGCCGATGGTCGTCGGCGGCAAGATCGAGGTCCGCCCGATGATGTATCTGGCGCTGTCCTACGATCACCGCGTCATCGACGGCAAGGAAGCCGTCACCTTCCTGGTCCGCGTCAAGGAGAGCCTGGAGGATCCGGCGCGCCTGGTGCTCGATCTCTGATTCGAGGCTGTCGTGTCTGATGACGCCACAGCTCGTCCGCCCTGGATGCCGTCGGAAATTTCCGAGGGCAGTGCTCCACCTGCATGGGACCAGGACGAAGGGGACGGCCTCGTTGGGCAATTGCTTCTCGCCGGATTTACCTACCTTGCCGCCGACGGAAAGACCGTGACATCGCAGGTCCAATTCTGGGGCAAAATCGTCAGCGCGACTCCCAAGGGCATCGAGGTCAAGTGCGAGGGTAAGGTGTGGACCGGACAGACGGTCAATCTGCCTCCGCACCTCTCGATGTATCTCGCCGCGGGACCAGGCGAATATCGCCTGCGCTCGACGGGTGAGGTCGTGAAGGATCCCGATCTGACGACGGCCTGGACGATCACCCAGTCCGAAGAGTCACAGAACTGATGCCAATAGGTCGGAAAATGCAGGTCAGCCGCGGGAGACGAAATTGACCGATAAAGTCGTTGTCATCACCGGCGGCAGCCGCGGCATCGGACGGGCGACCGCGCTCGCGGCGGCCGCGCGCGGCTATCGCGTCGTGGTCGGCTATGCCAGCAACAAGAAGGCCGCCGACGAGGTGGTTGCGCAGATCGCGGCCAGCAACGGCAAGGCCGTCGCGGTGAAATGCGATGTCGCCGAGGAACGCGATATCATCAACCTGTTCAAGGAAGCCGACAAGTTCGGCACCCTCGGCGCGCTCGTCAACAATGGCGGCATCGTCGGTACGAGCGGCGTGCGCGTCGACGAGATGTCGGCCGAGCGCATCCAGCGCGTCATGGCGGTCAACGTCACCGGCTCGATCCTCTGCGCGCGCGAGGCGGTGAAGCGGATGTCGACCAAGCATGGCGGCAAGGGCGGCGTCATCGTCAATCTGTCGTCGGTCGCGGCCAGGCTCGGCGCACCCAACACCTATGTCGATTATGCCGCGTCCAAGGGCGCGATCGATTCCTTCACCACCGGCCTTGGCTATGAGGTCGCAAACGAAGGCATCCGCGTCGCGGGCATTCGCCCGGGCCTGATCGATACGGAAATCCACGCCTCGGGCGGCGAGCCCGACCGGCACCACCGGCTGGCTCATATGGTGCCGATGAAGCGCGTCGGCACAGCCGATGAAATCGCGAACGCCATCCTCTGGCTGATGTCGGACGAGGCCTCCTACATCACCGCCGCCACTCTCGATGTGTCCGGCGGCCGCTGACGGATCGGCGGACGCATCCTCACCACGCCTAACCTTACGGGACTTTCTCTCATGGCTACCTACGATCTCGTCGTCATCGGCACCGGACCGGGCGGTTATGTCTGCGCGGTACGCGCGAGCCAGCTCGGCATGAAGGTCGCCGTGGTCGAAAAGAACGCGACCCTCGGCGGCACCTGCCTCAATGTCGGCTGCATGCCGTCGAAGGCGCTGCTGCACGCCTCCGAGATGTTCGAGGAAGCCGGCCATTCCTTTGCCAAGATGGGCGTCAGCGTTTCCGCGCCGAAGCTCGATCTGCCCGCGATGATGAACTTCAAGCAGCAGGGCATCGACGGCAACGTCAAGGGCGTCGAGTTCCTGATGAAGAAGAACAAGATCGACGTGCTCAAGGGCGCCGGCAAGATCCTCGCCACCGGCAAGGTCGAGGTCTCCGCCGACGGCAAGTCGCAAGTTGTCGAGACCAAGAACATCGTGATCGCCACCGGCTCGGACATTGCGCGCCTCAAGGGCATCGAGATCGACGAGAAGCGCATCGTGTCCTCGACCGGCGCGCTGTCGCTGGAGAAGGTCCCCGGCAAGCTCCTCATCGTCGGTGCCGGCGTGATTGGCCTCGAGCTCGGCTCGGTGTGGAAGCGGCTCGGCGCCGAAGTCGTCGTCGTCGAATTTTTGGACCGCATCCTGCCCGGCATGGACGGCGAAATTGCAAAACAATTCCAGCGCATCCTCGAGAAGCAGGGCTTTGCGTTCAAGCTCGGCGCCAAGGTTACGGGCGTCGACACCTCGGGCAAGACGCTGAAGGCGACGATCGAGCCCGCCGCCGGCGGCACCGCGGAGACGCTCGAAGCCGACGTCGTCCTCGTCTGCATCGGCCGCGTGCCCTACACCGAGGGTCTCGGGCTCAAGGAAGCCGGCGTCGCGCTGGACGCGCGCGGCCGCGTGCAGATCGATCCGCATTTCGCCACCAGCCTGAAGGGCGTCTATGCCATCGGCGACGTCGTCGCCGGCCCGATGCTCGCGCACAAGGCGGAGGACGAGGGCGTTGCGGTTGCCGAGATCATCGCAGGGCAAGCCGGCCACGTGAATTACGATGTCATCCCAGGCGTCGTGTATACCACGCCGGAAGTGTCCTGCGTCGGCAAGACCGAGGAGGAACTCAAGCAGGCGGGCGTCGCCTATACGGTCGGAAAGTTTCCGTTCACCGCCAACGGCCGCTCCAAGGTCAACCAGACCACCGACGGCTTTGTGAAGATTCTCGCGGATGCGAAGACCGATCGCGTGCTCGGCGTGCACATCATCGGCCGCGAAGCCGGCGAAATGATCCATGAAGCGTGTGTTCTCATGGAATTTGGCGGCAGCGCGGAAGATCTCGCGCGCACCTGCCACGCCCATCCGACCCGCTCGGAGGCCGTCAAGGAAGCCGCGCTTGCGGTCGGCAAGCGAGCCATCCATATGTAACGACGCGCCCAGCGCCGAACCGGGCGGGAAACACATGCTGCGCCGCCTGCTTCAACCGGTCTGGGTCCTGCTTGCGATCGTCTTCCTGATCGAAGCCTGGCTGTGGGATCATCTCGAGCCGATCGTCGCCAGGATCGTCGCAGCGATTCCGCTGGCGCGCTTCAAGCATTGGCTGACGGAGCGCGTCGATGCGCTCTCGCCGGCCATGACGCTGCTCGTGTTTGCGGTGCCCGTCGTCCCGCTGTTTCCGCTCAAGCTGGTCGGGCTGTGGCTGCTCGCGCATGAGTACTGGACCGCCGCGTTCTTCACGATCGTGTTCGGAAAGCTCGTCGGCGTCGGCGTCACCGCCTTCGTGTTCGACGTCACGCGCGCCAAGCTTCTGGAGATGCGCTGGTTCGAGCGGATCTACGCCCTGGTGCTGAGGATCCGCGCCAAGGCCGCGGAGCTGGTCGATCCGATCAAGCGCCGCATCCGCGCGCTGATCGCCGGCAACGGCGAGGGCTGGTCCTCCCGCACGCTGCGTATGATCCAGCGCTTCAGGAAGAGCGTGCATCAGGCGCGGTGAGCTGCCGAAGGCATGCGCCTCTATCCTCCGTCATTGCGAGCCACCGGGTCCGCGCAAAGCGCGGCCCGACGACAGGCTCCGCAAAGCAATCCAGAATCTTTCCGCGGAGGCGGTCTGGATTGCTTCGTCGCAAGGGCTCCTCGCAATGACGCGGTGAGAACCCTGCCACGCGCCCCTCAATGCAAATGCAACAGATGCGGCCACCACAGGCCGAGTGCGGTCATGATCAGGCCGGCGATCGTCAGCGCGCCGCCGACATAGGCGAGCGCGATCATGCCGGTGATGATGGTGGCGGACGCCAGCACGATGCCGATCTGGAAGGCGGCCGAGGCCAGCTCGAAATGGTGGTACTTCGCGGTCGCCTCGTCGCGCGCGTGCTCGGCCTGCTTGGCCTTTGCCGCGAGCTGCTCGGTGCCCTCGCCGGTCTCGGGCTCGGAGCGGTAGCGCTGCGCCGTCTTGGTCCAGTCGTCGATCTGCTTCTGCACGGTGGGCTTCTGCGCCTCGCTCGCCTCGGCCAGCGTCAGCTTGCCCTGCTCGGCCGCGGTCACCACCACGGTGCGGCGGATGCTCTTGGCCTGGAAGAACGCCCAGAGATTGGCGGCCTCGACGTTCTTGCTGATCGATTCGGTCTGGGACGCCTTGCCGAGCGTCTCCGAAATCGCCAGGAACAGCGCCAGCACGGCGATCAGGAGGGCGATCTTCTTGTTCGAGCCGGACGCGTGTTCGGCGTGCTCGGCATGCTCCATGCTTTCATGTGCGCCCATAAATGTCTCTCCTGTGCAGGTTCCCACGATTTGACCGAACCGTGGGCGCTGCGCAAGAGGCACGCGAGCTATGACGAGAGTGTGTCAGCGCCGCGGATGCGCGCTGGCATACACCTCGAGCAGCCGCTCGGAATCGATGCCGGTATAGACCTGCGTCGTCGAGAGCGAGGAATGGCCGAGCAATTCCTGGATGGCGCGCAGGTCGCCGCCGCGCGAGAGCAGATGCGTGGCGAATGAATGCCGCAGCGCGTGCGGCGTGGCGCTGTCGGGCAGCCCGAGCGCGCCGCGCAGCCGCTCCATCGCGAGCTGGATGATGCGCGGGCTCAAGGGGCCGCCGCGCGCGCCGACGAAGATCGGGCCGTCCGCCGGTAGTGGATAGGGGCATATCGCGACGTAGTCTTGAATCAATGCGAGCACGTTCTGCAGCACCGGCACCATGCGGGTCTTGTTGCCCTTGCCGGTCACGACCAGCACGTCGCCTTCGCCGGGCCGCGGCACCTCGCGGCGCTTCAGGGAGAGCGCTTCGGAGATGCGCAGGCCCGAGCCGTACAGCAGCGCCATCACCGCGGCATCGCGCGCCAGGATCCACGTCTCGCGTTCCTCGCCGGCGCGCTCGTCGGCGTCGGCGAGGCGTTTCGCCGAGGCCATCGGCAGCGGCTTCGGCAGGCTCTTGGCGACCTTCGGCGCGCGGATCGCCGACAATGCGCCGACCTTGCCCTTGCCCTCGCGCTCCAGAAAACGTCCGAACGAGCGCAGGCCCGCCAGCGCGCGCATCAGGCTGCGGCCGGCAATGTCGTCGGCCCGGCGCATCGCCATGAAGGCGCGCACGTCGGTGGCTTCCAGCGCTGCAAACCGCTCCAGCGTCACCCGCTCGCCCCAATGGGCACAGAGGAAATCCAGGCATTGCCGCAGATCGCGGCCATAGGCCTCCAGCGTCTTCGGCGACAGCCGCCGCTCGGCGCCGAGATGCGTCAGCCAGCGCGCCATCTCCTGCGCGATCGAAGGATCGGCGCTGGCGAACTCGATGTGTGGGACGGCCGCTTTGCTCATGCGCTCTGGACGTGGTGATTCCGCACAGTATATCGCATCACACCAGTTTACTGTTCGCTAAGGCCGCCGCGCGGCGCTAGCCTCAAGGCCTCAAGGTTCCGATTCCCCGCTCATGGACCAATCGCCGCGCAACACCACCGCTCCCGCCACCGGCATGGTCGACGTGCTGGTGCCGGTCGCGCTCGACCAGACCTATTCCTACAAGGTGCCGCGCGGCATGGAGCTGAAGGCGGGCGACCTCGTCGGTGTGCCGCTCGGTCCGCGCGAGGTGCTGGCCGTGGTCTGGGGCGAGAACGCCAATCCCGATCCGCGCCTGCATAACCGCCTCAAGGAGGTCAGCGAGAAGCTGGACATTCCCCCGCTCAAGCCGGAGCTGCGTTCGGTGGTGGACTGGGTCGCCAATTACACGCTGAGCTCACGCGGCATGGTGCTGCGCATGTGCCTGCGCATGGGCGAAAATCTCGGTCCGGAGCGGGTGCGCGCCGGCGTTCGCCTGACCGGCGATCCCCCGAAGCGTCTGACGCCGGCGCGCCAGCGCGTGATCGCGCTGCTGTCGGACCGGCTGCTGCACGGCAAGTCCGAGGCGGCCAAGGAGGCCGGCGTCTCCTCGGGCGTGATCGACGGCCTCGTCGACGAAGGCACGCTCACGGTGGAGCCGATGCCGCCGCCGCCTCCGCCGCCGGCGCCTGATCCGGAATTCGGCCGGCCGGATTTTTCGCCGCTACAGCGTGCCGGTGTGGATGCGATGCGCGCGCTCGCGGCCAACGGCACCTTCCACGTCGCGCTGCTCGACGGCGTCACCGGCTCGGGCAAGACCGAGGTCTATTTCGAAGCGGTCGCCGAGGTGATCCGCCGCGGCAAGCAGGCGCTGATCCTGATGCCGGAGATCGCGCTGACCGGCCAGTTCCTCGATCGCTTCGCGCAGCGTTTTGGCGTGCGTCCGATCGAATGGCACTCCGAGCTCACCCCGCGCACCCGCGCGCGCAACTGGGCGGCGATCTCCGAAGGTTCGGCGCCGGTCGTGGTCGGCGCGCGCTCGGCGCTGTTCCTGCCTTACGCCAATCTTGGCCTCATCGTCGTCGATGAGGAGCACGACCAGGCCTACAAGCAGGACGACGGCGTGCATTACCACGCCCGCGACATGGCGGTGGTGCGCGGGCATATCGCAAAAATCCCGGTCGTGCTGGCCTCCGCGACGCCGTCGGTGGAGTCCGAGGTCAACGCGCGCAAGAACCGCTACCAGCGTATCGCGCTGCCCTCGCGCTTCGGCGGCCAGCACATGCCGCATATCGAGGCCATCGACCTGCGTCGCGAGCCGCCCGCGCGCGGCCGCTTCATCTCGCCGCGCCTTGCCGGAGAGATCAGGACCGCGATCGAGCGGCGCGAGCAGGCGCTGTTGTTCCTCAACCGCCGCGGCTATGCGCCGCTCACCTTGTGCCGTGCCTGCGGCCATCGCTTCGCCTGCACCATCTGCGATGCCTGGCTGGTCGATCATCGCTTTCGCCAGCGCCTCGTCTGTCACCATTGCGGCTTCTCGATGCCGCGCCCGCACATCTGCCCGAACTGTTCGGCCGAGGAATCGCTGGTCGCGGTCGGCCCCGGCGTCGAGCGCCTGCAGGAGGAGGCGGCCGCGTTGTTCCCGCAAGCCCGCACCATGGTGCTGTCGAGCGATCTCATCACCTCGATCGAGACGATGCGGAGCGAGCTTGCCGAGATCGCGGAGGGCCGCGTCGACATCATCATCGGCACGCAGCTCGTCGCCAAGGGGCACAACTTCCCGCGGCTCAATCTGGTCGGCGTTGTCGATGCCGATCTCGGCCTTTCCAACGGCGATCCGCGCGCAGCCGAGCGCACCTGGCAGTTGCTCAACCAGGTGATCGGCCGCGCCGGCCGCGAGCAGGGCCGCGGCATCGGCTATCTGCAGACCCACCAGCCCGATCATCCCGTGATGCGGGCGCTCGTCGCCTGCGACCGCGAGGCCTTCTACGACAGCGAGATCGAGCTGCGCGAAAAGACGCTCTATCCGCCGTTCGGCCGGCTCGCCAGCCTGATCATCTCCGCCGGCGATCGCCCGGGCGCTGAAGGCTTCGGCCGTAAGCTCGTCGCGCTCGCGCCGCGCGACGAGCGCGTCGTCGTGCTCGGCCCCGCCGAAGCGCCGCTCGCCGTCATCAAGGGCCGCTACCGCTTCCGCATCCTGGTGAAATCGGCGCGCGGTTTCGACCTGTCGGACTATTTACGCAACTGGCTCGCGGTCTGCCCGAAGCCGACAGGCAATCTGAAGCTGGAAGTCGACGTCGATCCGCAGAGCTTTTTGTAGCCACGCCGTAGCCAAATCCTCCGCCGTCATTCCGGGGCGCGACGAAGTCGCGAGCCCGGAATCCATTCCTCCGCCGACTCTGCCGCGCGATGGATTCCGGGCTCGCGCTTCGCGCGCCCCGGAATGACGGCAGACAACAAAAAAGCCCGCGGTCCCCCAAGACCACGGGCTTGTCTCACGCGCGCTGCAAACTGATGGAAACTGCGCGTGTGAGGCGAGGCGCTCGAGACGCCCCGTTAGGAGACGACTTCCGCAGTGACGCGGCCGACGCCGCGACTGGTGAGGCCAATGGCGCGGGCGGCACCCGTGGAGAGGTCGAGTACACGCCCGCGAATGAACGGGCCGCGGTCGTTGATGGTGACGATGACGCTCTGGCTGCCATGGGTGACGCGCAGCTTGGTGCCGAAGGGCAGCGAACGGTGCGCCGCGGTCATGGCGTTCTGGTTGAAGCGCTGGCCCGAGGCGGTCTTGCTACCGGACTCATTGCCGTAAAAGGACGCGATGCCGGAGAAGCTGCGGCCCGTGCCGGAGGTCGGCGTCATCGACGCATTGGCATTGCGCCAATCGGCGGTCGCGTTGGCCTCGGTCTGGGCGTGGTGGCGGTGGTGATGCCGGTGATGCCGGGATTTGGCGGAAGCTTCGGTGGCAGTTCCACCGACGAGGAGAGTTGCGGCGACGAAAGCAATCGCCGTACGCGGCCGGGTCACAAGGCCCAGCGTCTTCAAAGACAGCATTTAATGGTCCCTAAGCTAGTATTGCCACATTTGTGGCAAGTGGAGCCCCCATCAGTTTGTGAGCGGGTTGGCGTTTCGATTCTCAATGAGGCGTGAATTGGGCAGTAAATCCGGTATGTGTCGTCATGAAATATCTTGTTACCGTTGCGAGATATTCATACGAAGTCCCGTAATCTTCGCCTTTAACGATTTATTAACCTCTATATTACTTGCGAATACTGTAAAGCGAAGTCATCGCCTCTAGCGTTTAGAAATCGATAAGTATTCGGCGGGTGGAACTGGTGGGAACAGATTCACGCCTCAGCGATCCGTGTTCATGGCCGCTATGCGCTGAGGGCAGGAACCAATGGAGGTGTTGCGGCAGGTCCGGCGCTGATTTCCGTGACGTGGCAGGTCGCCGCCTCGGTCGCCCCTCCCGCGCGCAATGTGTTGCGAGGCTGCGACGAACTGGCGAGAGAACCTCATGCCTTTAGTTTGGCGTCATGTTGCACCTGCGCACCTGCTATGTTAGCAAAGCCGCGATTTTAACGAGCCCGGCACCTCCCGTGCTGGTCGAAAATCGAAGTCCCGCTTGAATTCCAAGGGCTTGGATCGCTAGGCGCCGCTTCGTGGCGACGGTTTTTCCCTTGCGAGTTTGACAGCAAAAAGAGCGCGTCTGTGGCTGCAGAAGATACGTCCGTTTCAGGTGTGTCCGGTCGTTATGCAACGGCCTTGTTTGAACTGGCCCGCGACCAGAATTTGGTCGACGCGGTCAAGGCCGATCTCGACAAATTCGATGCCCTGCTGAACGAGAGCGCTGATCTCAAGCGCCTCGTCCGCAGCCCGGTGTTCGCGGCCGATACCCAGTCCAAGGCCCTCTCGGCCGTGCTGGACAAGGCGGGTATCGCCGGCATCGCCGCCAACTTCCTGAAGGTGCTGACGGCCAACCGCCGCCTGTTCGCGGTGGCCGACGTCATCCACGCCTACCGCGCGCTCGTCGCCAAGTTCAAGGGCGAGACCACGGCCGACGTCACCGTGGCGGAAGCGCTCTCGGACAAGAATCTCGATGCCCTCAAGGTCGCCCTGAAGTCGGTGACCGGCAAGGATGTCGCGCTGAACGTGAAGGTTGATCCCTCGATCATCGGTGGCCTCGTCGTCAAGCTGGGCAGCCGCATGGTGGATGGTTCGCTTCGCACCAAACTCAATTCGATCAAGCACGCGATGAAAGAGGCAGGCTGATGGACATCCGCGCCGCGGAAATTTCCGCGATCCTCAAGGACCAGATCAAGAATTTCGGCCAGGAAGCTGAAGTCTCCGAAGTCGGACAGGTGCTGTCCGTCGGCGACGGTATCGCCCGCGTCTACGGTCTGGACAACGTCCAGGCCGGTGAAATGGTCGAGTTCGAGAACGGCACCCGCGGCATGGCGCTGAACCTCGAAACCGACAACGTCGGTGTCGTTATTTTCGGTGCCGACCGCGAGATCAAGGAAGGCCAGACCGTCAAGCGTACCCGCGCCATCGTGGACGCGCCGGTCGGCAAGGGCCTGCTCGGCCGCGTCGTCGACGCGCTCGGCAACCCGATCGACGGCAAGGGGCCGATCCAGGCCGACAAGCGCATGCGCGTCGACGTCAAGGCGCCGGGCATCATTCCGCGCAAGTCGGTGAACGAGCCGATGGCGACCGGCCTCAAGGCGATCGACGCCCTGATCCCGATCGGCCGCGGCCAGCGCGAGCTGATCATCGGCGACCGCCAGACCGGCAAGACCGCGATCGCGCTCGACACCATCCTGAACCAGAAGCCGCTCAACGCGCAGCCGGACGAGAACATCAAGCTGTACTGCGTCTACGTCGCGGTCGGCCAGAAGCGTTCCACCGTCGCCCAGTTCGTGAAGGTGCTGGAAGAGCAGGGCGCGCTCGAATATTCGATCGTCGTCGCCGCGACCGCCTCCGATCCGGCGCCGATGCAGTACATCGCGCCCTTCACCGGCTGCACCATGGGCGAGTACTTCCGCGACAACGGCATGCACGCGGTCATCATCTATGACGATCTGTCCAAGCAGGCCGTCGCCTACCGCCAGATGTCGCTGCTGCTGCGCCGCCCGCCGGGTCGCGAAGCCTATCCGGGCGACGTGTTCTATCTGCACTCCCGCCTGCTCGAGCGCGCGGCGAAGCTGAACAAGGAGCAGGGCTCGGGCTCGCTGACGGCGCTGCCGGTCATCGAAACCCAGGCCAACGACGTGTCGGCCTACATCCCGACCAACGTCATCTCGATCACCGACGGCCAGATCTTCCTGGAAACCGACCTGTTCTTCCAGGGTATCCGTCCCGCGGTGAACGTCGGTCTGTCGGTGTCGCGCGTCGGCTCCTCGGCGCAGACCAAGGCCACCAAGAAGGTTGCCGGCAAGATCAAGGGCGAGCTCGCGCAGTACCGCGAAATGGCGGCGTTCGCGCAGTTCGGCTCCGACCTCGACGCCTCGACCCAGCGCCTGCTTAATCGCGGCTCGCGCCTCACCGAGCTGTTGAAGCAGCCGCAATTCTCGCCGCTGAAGATGGAAGAGCAGGTCTGCGTGATCTGGGCCGGCACCAACGGCTATCTCGATCCGCTCCCGCTCAACAAGGTGCGCGCGTTCGAGGACGGCCTGCTCTCGCTGCTGCGCAGCAAGCACGCCGACATCCTCACCGCGATCCGCGATAGCCGCGACCTCTCCGACGACACGGCTGCCAAGCTGAAGTCGGCAGTCGAGGGTTTTGCGAAGAGCTTCGCGTAATCGAAGAACCGTCGTGGCCGGGCGTTCGCCCGGCCATCCACGTGCGCTGCGTGGAGACGAAGACGTGGATGCCCGGGACGAGCCCGGGCATGACGACTGGGATAGGCTAGCGGCTTGATCCAAGAGATCGAACCGTCGGGGACGAAGAATGGCGTCACTTAAAGACATGCGCGTCCGCATCGCCTCCACCAAGGCGACGCAAAAGATCACCAAGGCGATGCAGATGGTCGCCGCCTCCAAGCTGCGCCGCGCGCAGACCGCCGCGGAAGCGGCGCGTCCCTATGCCAACAAGATGAGCGCGGTGATCTCCAACATCGCCAGCGCCGCGGCGGGCTCGCCCGGCGCACCGGTATTGCTGGCCGGCACCGGCCGCGATCAGGTTCATCTGCTGCTGGTCTGCACCGGCGAGCGTGGCCTCTCCGGCGCCTTCAACTCCTCGATCGTGCGTCTCGCCCGCGAGCGCGCTCTGGCGCTGATCGCGCAGGGCAAGGAAGTGAAGTTCTTCTGCGTCGGCCGCAAGGGCTACGAGCAGCTCCGCCGCCTGTTCGACAAGCAGATCGTCGAGCACATGGACCTGCGCAGCGTGCGCCAGCTCGGTTTCGTCAACGCCGAGGAGATCGCCAAGAAGGTTCTGGTGCGCTTCGACAACGGCGAGTTCGACGTCTGCACGCTGTTCTACTCGCAATTCAAGTCGGTGATCGCACAGGTCCCGACCGCTCAGCAGATCATTCCGCTGGTGATCGAGGAAGGCGGTGCGAACGGCAGCGCGACCTCCTACGAATACGAGCCGGAAGAGGACGAGATCCTCACCCGCCTGCTGCCGCGCAACCTCGCGGTCCAGATCTTCCGCGCGCTGCTTGAGAACAACGCCTCGTTCTACGGCGCGCAGATGAGCGCGATGGACAACGCCACGCGCAACGCCGGCGAAATGATCCGCAAGCAGACGCTGGTCTACAACCGCACGCGTCAGGCTCAGATCACCAAGGAACTCATCGAAATCATCTCCGGCGCAGAAGCAGTCTGACCGGACACGAAATTCGGATCGAAGGAGACAGTAAATGGCTACAGCAGCCACACAGATCGGTCGCGTTACCCAGGTCATGGGCGCCGTCGTCGACGTGCAGTTCGAAGGCCACCTGCCGGCCATTCTCAATTCGCTGGAGACCAAGAACGGCAACAACCGCCTGGTGCTGGAAGTCGCGCAGCATCTCGGCGAGTCGACCGTCCGCACGATCGCGATGGACGCCACCGAAGGTCTGGTGCGCGGCCAGGAAGTGACCGACACCGGTCAGCCGATCTCGGTTCCCGTCGGTGACGGCACGCTCGGCCGCATCATGAACGTCATCGGCGAGCCGATCGACGAGGCCGGCCCGATCAAGTCGGAAGGCATCCGCGCCATCCACCAGGAAGCGCCGACCTATACCGACCAGTCGACCGAAGCCGAAATTCTCGTCACCGGCATCAAGGTCGTCGACCTCCTCGCTCCCTATGCCAAGGGCGGCAAGATCGGCCTGTTCGGCGGCGCCGGCGTCGGCAAGACCGTGCTGATTCAGGAGCTGATCAACAACGTCGCGAAGGCGCACGGCGGCTACTCCGTGTTCGCCGGCGTCGGCGAGCGCACCCGCGAGGGCAACGATCTCTATCACGAGTTCATCGAGTCCAAGGTCAACGCCGATCCGAAGAACCCCGATCCGAGCGTGAAGTCCAAATGCGCGCTGGTGTTCGGCCAGATGAACGAGCCGCCGGGCGCCCGCGCTCGCGTCGGCCTGACCGGTCTGACTGTCGCCGAGCACTTCCGCGACCAGGGCCAGGACGTGCTGTTCTTCGTCGACAACATCTTCCGCTTCACGCAAGCCGGTTCGGAAGTGTCGGCGCTGCTCGGCCGTATTCCGAGCGCCGTGGGTTATCAGCCGACGCTCGCCACCGACATGGGCGCGCTGCAGGAGCGCATCACCACCACGCAGAAGGGCTCGATCACATCGGTGCAGGCCATCTACGTCCCGGCCGACGACCTGACCGACCCGGCGCCCGCCACATCGTTCGCTCACTTGGACGCCACCACGGTGCTGTCGCGTGCGATCTCGGAAAAGGGCATCTATCCGGCGGTGGACCCGCTCGACTCGACCTCGCGCATGCTCTCGCCGCTGGTCGTCGGCGAGGAGCATTACGCCATCGCCCGTCAGGTCCAGCAGGTGCTGCAGCGCTATAAGTCGCTCCAGGACATCATCGCCATTCTCGGCATGGACGAGCTCTCGGAAGAGGACAAGCTGACGGTGGCCCGCGCCCGCAAGATCGAGCGCTTCCTGTCGCAGCCGTTCCACGTCGCCGAAATCTTCACGGGCTCGCCGGGCAAGTTCGTCGATCTCGCCGACACCATCAAGGGCTTCAAGGGCTTGGTGGAAGGCAAGTACGACCACCTGCCGGAAGCTGCCTTCTACATGGTCGGCACCATCGAAGAAGCCGTCGAGAAGGGCAAGAAGCTGGCGGCGGAAGCGGCTTAATTCTCGGTGTCATTGCCGGGCTTGACCCGGCAATCCATCAAGAAAGAGTTTTGATGGATGGACCCGCGGGTCAAGCCCGCGGGTGACAAGTGAAGAGAACGGAAACAACCATGGCCACCTTCCATTTCGATCTCGTCTCTCCGGAAAAGCTCGCCTTCTCGGGCGAGGTCGACCAGGTCGACATCCCCGGCGTCGAGGGTGATTTCGGCGTGCTGGCGGGGCATGCGCCGGTCGTGGCTGCGGTCCGGCCCGGCATCCTCACCGTCACCACCGGCGGCCGCCACGAGAAGATCATCGTGCTGGGCGGTCTCGCCGAGGTCTCCGAAAACGGCCTGACGGTGCTCGCCGACGTCGCGACGTCGCTGGCCGAGCTCGACCGTGCGCAGTTCGCCGAAACCATCGCGGAGATGGAAGAGAATCTGAAGGAGCACGAAGGCTCCGAGCTCGATCAGGCCATCGAGCGGCTCGACCACTTTAAGAGCATCCAGCATCAGCTCAACGCCACGGCTATGCACTAAGCCCCGGGGCACCGCTCCGGGGCTCGATCTCCAAATTCCTGAACAGTTTCAGCGCTCGTCACGGTCGTGGCGGGCGCTGAAACTTTATTGCGCTATCGCTGGCGCTGTCGCCTATTTTATCGCGGCGCCTCAGACGCTTCGCTACTGTGTGCATGGGGTTGTTTTCGAGAGTTCAGTCGGCGAGGTGCGCAAACTCTTGTGCCACCGCGCGGTAGACCTCGCGGCGGAACGGCACCACGAGGTCGGCGACACGGTCGAGGCGCTCCCAGCGCCAGGCGTCGAACTCGGCGGGCTGGCCGTTGCGCGGCGTCAGCGGATCGATCTCGTCGTCCGTGCCGGTGAAGCGCAGCGCGAACCATTTCTGGCGCTGGCCGCGAAATTTTGCGAGGCGGTGCGTCTGCGGTCCGTCGTAAGGCGGGAATTCATAGGTGAACCAGTCGGTCTCGCCGAGATAGTCGGCACTGACGACGTTGGTCTCCTCCCACAGCTCGCGCATCGCCGCATCACGCAGGTTCTCGCCCTCGTCGACACCGCCCTGCGGCATCTGCCAGTCGAGCCCCGGCAGGATGATCTCGGGCCCATCGCCCTTGAAGCGATGGCCGATCAGCACGCGGCCGTCGGCGTTGAACAGCGCGATGCCGACGTTGGGACGGTAGGGTTTTTCATTGGTCATCTTGTCATTCCGGGGCGCGCGGACCGCGAGCCCGGAATCCATAACCACAGGCGGTAGTCGGTTTAAAGGACGTCGCTGCTATCCTTCGCACAACTTCTGCCTGGGAGTATGGATCCCCGCCTTCGCGGGGATGACGGGCGAGAGAGCCGCGACAGGTGATCTGATCACCCCTCCGCCAGCGCAGAAAATTCCTGCACCACGCGCTCATAGACCGGGCGCTTGAACGGGATGATCAATTCAGGGAGATTCTTCATCGACTCCCAGCGCCAGCTCACGAATTCCGCCTTGTGGCCGCCGCCGCCGGGATGCTCGACGTTGATCTCGCTGTCCTTGCCGGTGAAGCGCACCGCGTACCATTTCTGGCGCTGGCCGCGGTAGCGGCCCTTCCAAGCGCGCCCGGCAACGGTGCGCGGAATGTCGTAAGTGAGCCAGTCCGGGACTTCGCCGAGCCGCTCGACGGAGCGCACGCTGGTCTCCTCGTAGAGCTCGCGCTTGGCCGCCTCCCAGGTGTCCTCGCCGGGATCGACCCCACCCTGAGGCATCTGCCAGACATGGGTGTCGTCGACATGCTCGATGCCGCCGGCGCGGCGGCCAATGAACACCAGTCCCTTTGGATTGATCAGCATCACGCCGACGCAGGTCCGGTAGGGCAGATCCTCGTAACGCGCCATTCCGCCAGACCTCTTGCCTGCTTCTTGGGAAGGCATGCCGGCCCCGCGAGACCCGCGCCGATCCAATTCGTTGATTTAGCTGGATTTTGATTTCAGCATCGCGGTTGTCAATGGCACCAAAAGGATACCTCGGTCGCCCAATGTCTTGGTCCAGGCGCTGATACGCTCGATCGAGACGGGCAAGGCGGAGGCCGTGCCGACGGCGATGCCGCGCTCGCGCGCCGCCGATTCCAGCTTGTTGAGGGCGCGGTCGATCTCGGTCGCCGTCGGCACCGCGTCGATGGCGATATCGCCCTTGCCGAACGGCACGGCCTGGTTGGCCGCGGCCTGGGGCGCGATGCTGCGGGGCGAGGAGCCGTCGTCGAAGAAGCCGAGGCCGCGCTTGGCCGCCTCGCGGATGATCGGCTGCATCGCCGGCTCCGTGGCGATGAAGCGGGCGCCCATGAAATTGGTGAGGCCGGCATAGCCCTGCATCCGGCTGAGGTGCCAGTACAGGCGGTCCATGTTCTGGTCGGGGCTGAGCGAGGTCAGCAGCGTCTGCGGCCCCGGATCGTTGTCGGGGAAGTCGTAGGGCTCCATCGGGATCTGGAGGAAGATCTCGTGGCGCTGCGCCCGCGCCCGCTCGGCGAGCTTGCCGGGGTCGGAGCCGTAGGGCGTGAAGGCCAGCGTCACCGCCGGCGGCAGCTTCATGATGGCGTCCAGGGTCTTGGCGGCGCCGACGCCGAGGCCGCCGATCACGATCGCGACCACCGGCATCTTGGCGGCCTTGGCGCGGTCGGCGTCCGCCGCATAGACGTTGAACGGCCTAAGCCCGTCGGCGACCACCGGGATCATGCCGTAGCGCGATTTCTCCAGCAGCTTCGGATTGATCCCGGTCATGACGGGCGGCGGGGCGGAGGCCTCACTCTTGTCCGCAGTATCGCCCCCGCCGATCACCACGTCGCGGCGGGCGCCGGTGGAGCCGTCGATCATGGTGATGGTCTTCTGCTCGCCGGGCGCGGCCTGCTTCGGCGCTTCCTTGGTCTCGTGCTTACCCTCCGGCTTGCTCTCTGCGCCGGCGCCGGACGCGGCCGGTTTCTCGTCCGTGGCAGTGGGAGCGCGGATCGCGAGCCTGGCCATCGGCTCGCCGCCGAGCGGATCCGTGTTGAAGATGGCGAAGCCGGCAAAGGTAACCAGGAACAGGCCGAGCACGACGGCGAACAGCTGCATGGCAGTGAACGGCAGCCGCAGCCGGCGTTTCCGGCGCGGCTTGTCCTGTCCGAGCGGGGCGCTCAGATCATCGGCCGTCTCAGTCATGCGCGATCCCGAATCAATCGGGCGACGATACCACGGCGGGGTCAAGCGGCGGCAGGCCGGGTGAGGCCGGGGGCCACCGGAGTTCCAAGCAAAAAGGGCGGCTTCAGGAAGCCGCCCTTTCGAGATCGCGTGTAGCGCCGACTTAATTCGCCGCTTTGGGCCTGTCGGCCGCCGCCTTGTTGTCGCCGCCCGGGGTCGGCGCGGCGGAGGCGCTGTTCTTGATGCCGTGGAGCAGGTCGCCGGCGAGCTTGAGCGCCTTGTCGTCCTTGGCGTCCGGCGGGACGTAGGACTGCGAGCCCGTCTTCTCGTCGCCGTCGTTCTTCAGGTGGCCGCGCAGCGAAGCCTCGCCCTTGGTGTCGGTGCGCGACTTCAGCTCGTCCGGCACGTCCTGGAGCACTTCGATATCGGGCACGATGCCCTTGGCCTGGATCGACTTGCCCGACGGCGTGTAATAGCGCGCGGTGGTCAGCCGCAGCGCGCCGTTGCCGCTGCCCAGCGGAATGATGGTCTGCACCGAGCCCTTGCCGAACGAGCGCGTGCCGACGATGGTCGCGCGCTTGTGGTCCTGCAGCGCGCCGGCGACGATTTCCGACGCCGAGGCCGAGCCGCCATTGACCAGCACGATGACCGGCCTGCCCTTGGTCAGGTCGCCCGCATGCGCGGCGCGGCGCTGGGTCTCCTCGGCATTGCGGCCGCGGGTCGAGACGATCTCGCCCTTCTCGAGGAACGAGTCGGAGACGGTGACAGCTTCCTCGAGCAGGCCGCCTGGATTGTTGCGGAGGTCGATGATGAAGCCCTTGAGCTTGTCGCCGCCGATCTGGTTCGTGAGGTTGCCGATCTCGCGCTTCAGGCCTTCAGTGGTCTGCTCGTTGAAGGTGGTGATGCGGATATAGCCGATGTCGTCCTGCTCGACGCGCGCGCGCACCGAGCGGACGCGGATATTGTCGCGCACCAGCGTGACGTCGAGCGGATTGTCCTGGCCCTTGCGGATGATCTTGAGCTTGATCTTGGTGTTGACCGGACCGCGCATCTTCTCGACCGCCTGGTTCAGGGTCAGGCCCTGCACCGCCTCGTCGTCGAGATTGGTGATGATGTCGTTGGCCATGATGCCGGCGCGCGACGCGGGCGTGTCGTCGATCGGCGAGACCACCTTGATCAGGCCGTCCTCCATCGTGACCTCGATGCCGAGGCCGCCGAACTCGCCGCGGGTCTGCACCTGCATGTCGCGGAAGCTCTTCGCGTCCATGTAGCTCGAGTGCGGATCGAGGCCGGTGAGCATGCCGCTGATGGCGGATTCGATCAGCTTGGTGTCATCGGGCTTCTCGACATAGTCGGAGCGCACGCGCTCGAACACGTCGCCGAACAGGTTAAGCTGGCGATAGGTGTCCGCGGTGGCGGCTCGCGCGCTGGAGCCCATGAACACCGCGCGCGGCTGGGTCACGAACAGCGTCAGCGCCGCACCGGTGGCGGCGCTGAGGAGGATTACTGAAGTCTTGCGCATCATCCGCGAACCTTCTCGCCTTCATTTGCGGCCCACCATGGGCCTGGATCGATTGGAGTGCCGTCTTTACGGAACTCGACATACAGCACAGGTTGACTCGCATTGGTGGCGAGAATGGAAGCGACCTGAGAGGTCGACCCCATGGTCGCGACCGGCTCCCCCGTGAGCACAAACTGGCCGATGTTGACCGAAATGCGCTCCATCCCGGCGATCAGGACATGATACCCGCCCCCGGCATTGAGGATCAAGAGTTGTCCATAGCTGCGGAATGGGCCGGCATACACAACCCAGCCATCACACGGCGTCGTGACCTGGGCGCCGGGCTTGGTCGCCAGCGAAATGCCCTTCTGGACGCCGCCGGCCCCGTCGGAACCGCCAAAGTCCCTGATCTTGTTACCGTTAACCGGAAGCGGCAGGAGACCCCTGGCCGAGGCAAAGGCGATCGCCGGGGTGGTGCGGGACTTGTCCTTGAACGCGCCCGGGCCCTGTTTGGCGCTGGCGGCCGCGTTTGCCGCCGCCAGTTTGGCCTCCTTGGCCTCGGCCTGCCTTGCGGCCTCTGCGGCTTTCTCGGCCGCCCTGGCGGCGGTTTGCAGGTCCTGCTCCATCTTGGCGATCAGCCCCTGGAGATCGCCGACCTGCCTTGACAGTGCGATCGCGCGCGCGCTTTCGGCATCGAGGTCTTTTTCCCGTGCGGACTGCTGACGCTGCCGTTCCTCGATCAGGGCGGTGAGCCGGGTCTGGTCGCTCCTGACCTTGTCGCGGTCGGAGGCGAGCTGATCGCGCTCGGTGGCGATGGTCTTGCGCAAAGCCACGAGCTCGCCGAGCTCGCTTGCGATCTTCTCGGCGCGGCCGCGCAATTCCGGCACGACGGCGCCAAGCAGCATCGCGGTGCGCAAGGATTGCAGCGCATCTTCGGGCCGCACCAGCAGCGCCGGCGGCGTGCGCCGGCCGGCGCGCTGCAAGGCCGCCAGCACCTCGACGATGTCGGCACGGCGCGAATCCAGCGAAGCGCGCATCTGCTGCTCGCGGCCGTTCAGCGTTCGCAGCCGCGCCTCGGCCTCGTCGATCTTGGTTTCCACGGCGCGCACATTGGCGGCGGTGTCGATCAGCTGCTGATTGAGCTGGGTGCGGTCCTGGCCAAGCGCGGTGATCTCGGCCTTCAGCTTGGCTTGCGCTTCTTCCGCGCTTCGTTGCCTCGCTCGCGCGGCCTCCAGCTCCTGCTCGCGCTGCTTGATCGCGTCGGGCGACACCGCCGCGGTCTGCGGCGGCGCCGGCGTCTGAGCTTGCGCGAGGCTTTCTTCGGCGAAGAGGCTTGCTTCGGCGAAGAGGCTTGCGCCGGCGAGGCCGGTGATCAGCAGGAGGTTGAGGAGCGGCGCTCGCATCGTGTCGGCAAAGGTGCTCGTTGTGGCGCGCATCATGCGCGGTGATAGGGATGGCCGGCCAGGATGGTGGCGGCCCGATACAGCTGTTCCAGAAGCATGACGCGGACCATTTGGTGCGGCCAGGTCGCAGAGCCGAACGCGATCGCGAGCTTGGCCTTACGGCGCAATTCGGGCGAAAGTCCGTCCGCCCCTCCGATCACGAAGATAGTATGTCCGGCGCCTTCGTCGCGCCAGCGCGCCAGATGCCGTGCGAATACGGTGGATTCCAGATTCTGGCCGCGCTCGTCCAGCGCCACCAGGATCGCCTTGTCAGGAATATGCGCCGAGATCGCCGCGGCCTCTTCAGCCATCCGCGTTGCGGCGTCGCGCGCGCGGCTTTCGGCAACTTCATAGACACTGAGCCCGCGGAAGCCGAGTTTGCCGCCGGCTTCGCAGTACCGTTCGAAATAGCGGTCTGCAAGCTCCCGTTCGGGGCCCTGCTTCAGCCGGCCCACCGCAATGACAGCAACACGCATGATTTTCGAGTCGCGTTGACGAGACCGCGCGCAACACGCGCGCGCACGACGCTAGCATGCGCGTCAGCCGATTCGAAATCGGCCTTTGAGCCTAGATCGCCTTCGCCGCCCCTGGGCCCTGCGTGTACAACCTCTCGAGGTTGTAGAACTCGCGGACCTCGGGTCGGAACACGTGCACGATCACCTCGCCGGAATCGATCAGCACCCAGTCGCAATTGGGCAAGCCCTCGACATGGATGTTCTTGATGCCGTTTTCCTTGAGGCTCTTGGTGACGTTTTCCGCGATCGCGCCGACGTGCCGGTTCACCCGGCCGGTGGTGACGATCATGTAGTCGGAGTACGCCGATTTGCCGCGAAGGTCGATGGTGACCGTCTCTTCCGCCTTCATGTCCTCGAGGCGGGAGAGGATCAGGCTCAGCGTCTTGTCGGCGTCGGGTTGCGCCTTCAAGGCCGCAGCTTTGGTCGATGTTTTACGCGTAGGCTTGGCAACCTTGGGTAAAACAGGCTTGGACAATACAGATGCGGTCAGGGACCATTCCTTTCACTGTATCGCGAACGCCGAATCCGGGCGCCCACTGGTTACACTACATCATGTGGGGTTAAGGGTTTCAATATGCCAGAGAGACCGAAATCCCCACCAGGTCCGCACACTTCGTCTCACTTCGTACCTTTCCAGCTCCCGTCCGGGTTCCGTAGGCCGGTGGATGAGAGATTCAGCTTCAATCCGGTCAGGAACACCCAGGCCGGTGCCGGCCGATCTGCAAGCTGGACCGCCTTGTTCTCGGGCAGACGGTAGCGCGATAACGCCTGGGCCGCGGGCGAGCCGAGCGCACGAAAACTCTGCGGGGGGCGATCGATCACTGCCATCGGCACCTGGGCGGCGATGCGCCGCCAGTCCTGCCAACGATGGAATTGAGCGAGATTGTCGGCGCCCATGATCCAGACAAAGCGCAAGCCAGGGAAGCGGCGGCGCAAGGTGTTGATCGTGTCGATAGTATAGCGGGTGCGAATGACGGATTCGAGACAGCTCACCTCGATGCGCGGATCATCGGCGACCTCGCGCGCGGCCTGCATGCGCTCGCCGAGCTCGTGCAGCGTGCCGTTCTCCTTGAGCGGGTTGCCTGGTGTGACCAGCCACCAGACGCGATCGAGCTGCAATCGCTTCAGCGCGAAGCGGCTGATCGCGCGGTGCGCCTGATGCGGCGGGTTGAACGAGCCGCCGAGCAGGCCGATGCGCATGCCCGGCGTCGAGGGCGGAACCGCTTGCGCCACGAAGCGCGGCACGACGAGATTGTTGCTCAATGCCCGCGCCCCGCGACGTCTACGGCCGGGTCTGTCCGGTGCCGCGGACGCGATATTTGAAGCTCGTCAATTGCTCGGCGCCGACCGGGCCGCGGGCGTGGAAGCGGCCGGTGGCAATGCCGATCTCGGCGCCGAACCCGAACTCGCCGCCATCGGCAAACTGCGTCGAAGCGTTGTGGAGCACGATCGCGGAATCGACCTCGCTCAGGAACTTGCTCGCCGCAGCCTCATCCGCGCTCACGATTGCATCGGTGTGATGCGAGCCGTGGTCCTGGATGTGCGCGATCGCGCCCTCGACGCCGTCCACCACTTTCGCCGCGATGATCGCGTCGAGATATTCGGTGTCCCAATCCTCCTCGCTCGCCGGCTTGACGCGCGCATCGGTCTTCTGCACGGCCTCGTCGCCGCGGACCTCGCAGCCGGCATCGAGCAGCATCTCGACCAGCGGCTTCAGGCTCGATGCAGCGGCGGCACGATCGACCAGCAGCGTCTCGGCCGCGCCGCAGACGCCGGTGCGTCGCATCTTGGCATTGAGCACGATCGACTTCGCCATGGCGAGGTCGGCGCTGCCGTCGACATAGACGTGGTTGACGCCTTCGAGATGCGCGAAGACAGGCACGCGCGCTTCCTGCTCGACGCGCGCGACGAGGCTCTTGCCGCCGCGCGGCACGATCACGTCGATGGCGCCGCTCAGCCCCGACAGCATCATGCCGACCGCGGCGCGGTCGCGCGTCGGCACCAGCGTGATCGCAGCTTCCGGCAGGCCGGCTTCGCGCAGGCCCTGCACCAGGCACTCATGGATGGCGCGGCAGGAGCGGAAACTGTCCGAGCCGCCGCGCAGGATCACGGCATTGCCCGACTTCAGGCACAGCACGCCGGCATCGGCCGCAACGTTCGGCCGGCTCTCGAAGATCACGCCGACGACGCCGAGCGGCACGCGGACGCGCTCGATGGACATGCCGTTCGGCCGCTGCCAGCGCTCGGTGACGACGCCGATGGGATCGGCGATGCCGCGCACAATGCCGATGCCTTCGGCCATGCCCTCGATGCGCGCCGGCGTCAGCGTCAGGCGGTCGATGAAGGAGGAGGTCATGTTGCCGGAGGCGCGGGCCTCCGCGACGTCCTCGGCATTGGCGGCAAGAATCGCGGCCGAGTTGGCGCGGATTGCCCGCTCCATCGCCTCGAGCGCGCGGTTCTTCTGCTCCGGCGGCGCCAGCGCCAGCACGCGCGCGGCAGCGCGGGCACGGGTTCCGAGATCGGACATCAGCGCCTGAAGATCGGCATTGCCGTCAACGGCTTTGAGGGGGGCGGCCATGGGGTCAAAACCTTCTGCTAAGGCGGTGTCCTAGCACGGAAATCCCGCTTTTGCGAAGGGCGGGGAGGGTATGGCAGGGGTTCGGGTAGCGGGCCGGCTGGGCCTCTGGCCTAGCTCCGGCGTCATGGCCGGGACAAGCCTGGGCATGACGGCTTGTTCGGCCCTTACCCGCCCACCACCAGATCGTCCCGATGGATCATCTCCGCGCGGCCGCTGATGCCGAGGATGGTCATCACATCCGGGGAGGAGCGGCCCTTGATCCGCTCGGCATCATCGACGTCATAGGCGATCAGGCCGCGGCCGACCTCGCTGCCGTCGGGGCCGCGCACGATCACGGCATCGCCGCGGGCGAACTGGCCCTCGACCTTGATCACGCCGGCCGGCAGCAGGCTGGCGCCGGCACGCAGCGCGGTCACGGCACCGGCATCGATGGTGAGCGTGCCCTTCGGCTCCAGCGTGCCGGCGATCCAGCGTTTGCGCGAGGTGATGGGATTGGCCGGCGTCAGGAACCAGGTGCAGCGGCCGCCATTGGCGATCGCCTGCAAGGGATGCTCGATCTTGCCGGAGGCGATCAGCATATGCGTGCCTCCGGTCGTCGCGATCTTGGCGGCCTCGACCTTGGTGCGCATGCCGCCGCGCGAAAACTCGGACTCGGCATCGCCCGCCACCGCCTCGATCTCCGAGGAGATGCTGTCGACGACGGGAATGAGTTTTGCGTTCGGGTTGTTCTTCGGCGGGGCGTTGTAGAGCCCGTCGATGTCGGACAGCAGCACCAGCAGGTCTGCGCTCGCCATGGTCGCGACGCGCGCGGCGAGGCGATCATTGTCGCCGTAGCGGATCTCGGTGGTCGCCACCGTGTCGTTCTCGTTGATCACGGGGATCGCGCGCCATTCCAGGAGCTTGCCGATGGTGGAGCGCGCGTTGAGATAGCGGCGGCGCTCCTCGGTGTCCTGCAGCGTCACCAGGATCTGGCCGGCGCCGATACCGTGGGCGCCAAGCACCTCCGACCAGATCCGCGCCAGCGCGATCTGGCCGACCGCGGCTGCGGCCTGGCTCTCTTCCAGCTTCAGCGGTCCGCGCGGCAATTTCAGCCGGCTGCGGCCGAGCGCGATCGAGCCGGAGGAGACGACGAGGACGTCGCGCCCTTCCTTGTGCAGCTTGGCCATGTCGTCGGCGAGCGCAGCGAGCCAGGACGCGCGCACCTCGCCCTTGTCGGAATCGACCAGCAGCGCTGAGCCGACCTTGACGACGATGCGGCGGAATTGACTGAGTTCGGGGCTGGCCATGTCTCTGTGTGCTGGCGAATGACGGCGAAGCGACAGGCGGCGCCGATAAGCCCTGCTTTTGCAGCAGGACGGGGACCGGCGCAAGGCAGCCGGATGGTAAACGGTGTACGTTTGCCTTGCGTCAGCCCGTCCATCTGGCTCAAATGGTGGCAACGATAAGCGGACCAAAAGAGGAAACGAATGGATCGGCGCAAATTCATGGCCGGATGCTTCGGCCTGCCCCTGCTGGCGCAGGCGGGCGGGGTGCAAGCGCAGGCCGGGCTGACGAAGATCATCTTCCCGTTCGCAGCGGGTGCCGGCGGTGACACGCTGTGCCGGCTGATCGCGCAGGAGATGGCCCCGGTGCTGCAACGGACCATTGTGGTCGAGAACCGTACCGGCGGCGACGGGCTGATCGGCATCAAGGCGGTGAAGGGCGCAAGCCCCGACGGCAGCACGGTGCTGGTGACGACCGGGCCGACCATGTACCTGCTGCCGATGGTGGAGACGACGCCGAGCTTCGACACGGCGAAGGACTTCATGCCGGTGTCACTGCTGGCGCGATTTGAATTCGCCGTCGTGATCGGCCCAGGGGTCGACGCCCCGGACTTCAAGAGCTTCGTCTCCTGGCTGAAGGCGAATCCGGGCAAGACCTCGTTCGGCGTGCCGAGCAACGGCACCATTCCGCATTTCACCGGCTCCAAGCTCGAGAAGGATCTCGGCATTCCCCTGACCCGCGTGCCCTATCGCGGCAGCGCGCCGATCCTCAACGACCTCGTCGGCGGACATATCTCGTTCGGCATTGTGACATTGGCCGATGCGCTGCCGCAGCACCGCGCCAAGGGCGTGAAGATCATCGCGGCCTCGAGTGCCGAGCGCTCGCCGTTCGTGCCTGACGTTCCGACGCTGAAGGAGAGCGGCATCGATCTCGTCGCGGACGCCTGGTACGGCATGTGGCTTCCCGCCGGCAGCCCGCCGGAGTTTGCCAGCAAGCTCGGCGCGGCTGCGAGCGCCGCGCTCGCAAAGCCCGAGGTGAAGGAGAAGCTGACCGCGATCGGGATGATCCCCGTCGGCAGCAATGCGGACGGGTTATCGAAGGAACTCGCCGCGAACACCGCGCTGTGGCAGCCGATCGTGAAGGCGACGGGATATAAGATCACGAATTGAGGTCTCTCTCCCGTCATTGCGAGGAGCCCTTGCGACGAAGCAATCCAGACTGTCTCCGCGGAAAGACGCTGGATTGCTTCGCTGCGCTCGCAATGACAGTGTGATTGATGCTCGATCGTATCGTTGATGCAGAGCTGCGGACGGCAACTCAGATCTTCGCGCGCTGGGCGATGCCGTCCTTGATCGCGGTGAGCTCTTTCTCGTCCCAGATGCCGATCAGGACGCCGTTCTTCACCTGCAGCTGGTTATCCGCATAGGCCGCGATCTTCTCGCGCGGCGTGGTGATGTGGCCGCTGGGATGCAGCGCCCAGTCGAACAGCTCGGCCTGCAGCCGCGCGATGATGTCGGCGCAATCAGGGTCGTCACCGCGATCGACATATTCCTCCGGATCGGTTTCGAGGTCGTACAGCATCGGGCGGAAGCCGGAGGCGTGGATGTATTTCCAGCGGCCGTCGAACACCATGAACAGGCGACAGCGTTCGATCGGCTGGTTCAGCTTCAGCCGCACGTCCTGCATGGAATAGTCGTATTCGGAGAACGCCACCTTGCGCCAATCGGGCGGCGTCGACCCACGCAGCAGCGGCAGCAGCGAACGTCCTTCGAGAATGTGGCCCGGCACCTTGCCGCCGAAATAATCGACGAAGGTCGGCGCGAGATCGATTCCCTCGACCAGCGCATCGCTGCGCGTGCCGCGCGTAGCGTCGGCCTCCTGCGAGGGATCGATGACGATCAGCGGGATCTTTGCGGACTGCTCGTGGAATAGGTCCTTCTCGCCCATCCAGTGATCGCCGAGATAATCGCCATGATCGGAGGTGAATACGATCATGGTGGTGTCGAGCAGGCCGCGTGCCTCCAGAAATTTCATCAGCACGCCCATCTGGTCGTCGATCTGGGTGATCAGGCCCATATAGGTCGGGATCACCTTCTCGCGGGCATCGTCGCGCGCCATGTTGCGGGAGTAGCGCATGTCCATGTAGGCGCCGAACACCGGGTGCGGATTCTGCCGCTCGCGCATCGAACGGATCGCCGGGATCATGTCATCGGTCGAATACATGCTGGCATAGGGCTCGGGGGCAATATAGGGCCAGTGCGGCTTGATGTAGGACAGATGCAGGCACCACGGCCGCCCGTCGGCCTCGGCCTCGGCCTCGCTGATGAAATCCATCGCCCGGCGCGTCATGTAGGGTGTCTCGGAATGCTCGTCCGGCACCCGCGCGGCCTTGTCGGCGTGCACCAGCAGCCAGCCGTTCTGCAGCGAGCCGTCCTCGGCAGCTCCGGAATTGGCCCAATGCTCCCAGGGATTGGGCGCGTCGAAGCCCTGCTTTCGCAGATATTCGTCGTATTTCGGCCGTGGCCGTCCCGTCGGATGCAGGCCGTCGTCGCGCTCATAGGGCTCGAACCCGCATTCGGCGACATGCACGCCGATCACGGATTCCGGCGGGATGCCGAGCGCCTTCATGCCTTCGATATCAGGCGCCATGTGGGTCTTGCCGACCAGCACGTTGCGCACGCCGATCTTGTTGAGATGATCGCCGAGCGTGGGCTCACCGACCCGCAGCGGCCAGCCGTTCCAGTGCGAGCCGTGCGAGCGCATGTAGCGGCCGGTGTAGAACGACATCCGCGAGGGACCGCAGATCGGCGACTGCACATAGGCCTTCGTGAACAGCACGCCGCGCCTGGCCATGGCGTCGATATTCGGCGTCTTCAGCGTGGGATGGCCGGTGCAGCCGAGATAATCATAGCGAAGCTGGTCGCACATGATCCAGAGAACGTTCTTCGCGCGCGCCATGCGTTGTCCCTGCAGTTTATTGTTCGATGCTGCGCTATCGCGGGCGCGAAGACAAGCCAGCGCTCAAGTCCGGCTGTGCCACCAGGACCGAACCTCATCCTGAGGCCCGCGCAGCGGGCGTCTCGAAGGATGGCCGCGGGTGAGGGCCGGGCCATCATGGTTCGAGACGCGCGTTCCGCGCTCCTCACCATGAGGGTCTCTCAGCGAGATTTGTTAAGCCGACCACGGCTCCGCTTCGGCCGCGCTCTTGGCCTTGGCGGAGACCGGGCTCTCGCCGATCACATCGGCCAGCGCGCGCAATGCCTCCTTGACGCCCTGGCCGGTCGCGCCCGACAGCAGCAGCGGCGTCTTCTTGGCGGCGCGCTTCAGGCGGTCCTTCTGCTTCTTCAACTCGTCCGGCTGGACCGCGTCGATCTTGTTCAGCGCGACGATCTCGATCTTGTCGGTGAGCTGCCCGCCATAGGCATCGAGCTCGGTCCGCACCGTCTTGTAGGCCTTGCCGGCATGCTCGCAAGTGGCGTCGACGAGATGCAAGAGCACGCGGCAGCGCTCGACATGGCCGAGGAAGCGGTCGCCGAGGCCGGTGCCCTCATGCGCGCCCTCGATCAGGCCGGGAATGTCGGCCAGCACGAATTCGCGGCCGTCGGCATTCACGACCCCGAGCTGCGGATGCAGCGTGGTGAAGGGATAATCGGCGATCTTGGGTTTGGCCGCGCTGACCTTGGAGAGGAACGTCGACTTGCCGGCATTGGGCATGCCGACGAGGCCGGCGTCCGCGATCAGCTTCAGACGCAGCCAGATCCAGCGCTCCTCGCCGGGCTGGCCGGGATTGGCGTTGCGCGGCGCGCGGTTGGTCGACGATTTGAAATGCGCATTGCCGAAGCCGCCATTGCCGCCCTCGGCCAGCACGAACTTCTCGCCGACCTTGGTGAAGTCGTGGATCAAGGTCTCGCGGTCCTCGTCGAAGATCTGCGTGCCCACGGGAACCTTCAGCACGATGTTCTTGCCGTTGGCGCCGTGACGGTCCGAGCCCATGCCGTTCTCGCCCTTCTGGGCCTTGAAGTGCTGCTGGTAGCGGTAGTCGATCAGCGTGTTGAGGCCGTCGGCGACCTCGATGATGACATTGCCGCCGCGGCCGCCATTGCCGCCGGAGGGGCCGCCGAATTCGATGAACTTCTCGCGGCGGAACGCCACGCAGCCGTTCCCGCCGTCACCGGAGCGGATATAGACCTTTGCTTCGTCGAGGAATTTCATGGGGCATAGGTAGGCCAGCCGGCCCCCTGCGGCAACCCGGATTGGTCCGCAAATCGGCCGAAATTCGGCGAATTGGACCTCTTGCTTAACCCGCCGGCCGCCGCCGGATCAGGAATGTCTGCGTACCCTCGAGCACCAGCTCCTTGCGCTGGTTGAACACGGTGCTGCGCAGCGTCACCGTGCCGGTGGTGCGCCCCGGCACCAGCTCGGTGACTTCGAGCGCGGGATAGAGGGTGTCGTCGGCGAACACCGGCTTGAGGAACCGGCTCGACTGCTCGAGGAAGCCGACCAGGGAGTCCTCGACCAGGAACGGAAACAGGCCGGCGCCGGGCGCGGTGTGGATCAGGGTCTGGAAGCCGTGGGCAAGCAGATGCGGCATGCCGCGGGCGCGGCAATATTCCACGTCGTAATGCACCGGATGGGTGTCGCCGCTCGCGGTCTGGAATGCGGCGAACAATGCCGAGGTTTGGGTGCGGCTCGGCAGCACGAAGCGTTCGCCGACGACGAAATCCTCAAACCAGCGTTGCGTCGGGATCATGCGATGCCGGGCCGGATCGAAATCGGTCATGGCTTAGCTCTCTTCTTGGCTCTCTTTGGCTCTCTCGTCGTGTGGCCTGTATCGCTACCGCGATGCGAAGAGTGCGACAATCCGTTCAATTCGGCGTTGTGGGCTTGTCCCGGCGGCTCACGTCATTAAAACGACCGCAAGCGACTCTGGTCGCCGATTCCTGATGCTCTCTCCCCGTCATTGCGAGCGCAGTGAAGCAATCCAGACTGCCGCCGCGGAAAGATTCTGGATTGCTGCGCTGCGCTCGCAATGACGACCCCTCGCAGTCCGATCAATGCCCCTGTTCAAGAATCTCTCCGCCTATGACGATCGCTCGGCGCGCCTCGCCGGCATCGGACTCATGGTGCTGTCGATCTTCATGTTCTCGTTCGGCGATGCCATGGGCAAGTTCCTGGTCGGGACCTATTCGGTGGGGCAGCTCTTGTTCCTGCGCGCCTGCGCGGCGCTGCTGCTGCTGTCGCCGCTGATCTGGAAGCAGCGTCACCAGTTTCTGCATCTGGAGCGGCCGGGGCTGCAGCTGGTTCGCGTCGTGCTGTCGACGCTGGAAGTCGCGGCCTTCTTTCTCGCAACCGTCTATCTGCCGCTCGCCGACGTCATCACCTATTATCTCGCCGGCCCGATCTTCGTCACCGCGATGTCGGCGATCTTTCTGGGCGAGAAGGTCGGCTGGCGGCGCTGGACCGCGATCCTGATCGGCTTCTGCGGCGTCTTGATCGCGCTGCGGCCGTCGGCGCAGACCGTCAGCCTGCCGGCGTTGATCGCGCTCGGCGGCAGCCTCTCCTTCGCAACCCTGATGCTGATCACGCGCAGCCTGCGCAAGACGCCCGACATCGTGATGGCGTCCTCGCAATTCGTCGGCACGTTCTCGCTGGGCGCGGTGCTGTCGGCGTTCAATTGGGTGCCGCCGACGCCCGGCAGCCTCGTGATCTTCGCGCTCGCCGGATGCGTTTCGGTGACGGCGCTGTTCTGCGTCAACCGCTCGCTCAAGCTCGCGCCGGCCAGCGTCGTGGTGCCCTATCAATATTCGATGATCGTCTGGGCCGTGATCTTCGGCTTCGTCGTGTTCGGCGACGTCCCATCCATCGCAACGCTCGTCGGCGCCGCAATCATCATCGGCGCCGGGTTCTACATCTATCTTCGGGAGCGCGATCTGGGACGTGAGAGCGACGAGGTGAATCCGCCGGCGTAGCGGCATCGTCGTCCCCGGGGCGCGCGCAGCGCGAGCCCGGGACCCATACCCCCAGGGAGAAGTTGGACGACGACCCGGAGGGGGTGCTTTGCCCCACACTCCGCTCCGGGATTATGGATCCCGGGCTCGCGGCTTCGCCGCGCCCCGGGATGACAGTTGTGAATGCAGCGGCGCCTCCGCCTACCGCACCCGCCTCGCGCTGCTCCAGCTCTTCAGCGAGGCCCACACGCCGCGCGAGAGGCGGAAGCAGTCGACGGGCGTCGAGGAGCCCAGCGCCAGGAAGCGGTGCAGCTGCACGCCGCTCCACTGGAAGCCGCACTTCTCCAGCACCTTGCGCGAGGCCGGATTGGTGACGCGCGCGCCAGCGTAGAGATGCTCGTGCTCGAACTCCTCGAAGAAGAAATCGATCGCGCCGCGCGCGGCCTCGGTGGCAAAGCCCCGGCCCCAATGCTCGACGCCGAGCCAGTAGCCGAGCTCGGCATTGCCGGGCTTGGAGCAATCGATGCCGACCATGCCGACCGGCCCGCTGTCGTGCTCGATCAGGAACACGGTCTCGCTGCCGAGTTCGGCGGTGGCGCGGATGAATTCGGCGGCGTCGTCCTGCGAATAGGGATGCGGCAGGCGGCGCGTGTTCTCGGCGACACGGCGGTCGTTGGCGAGCCGGGCGATGGTCCTGACGTCGGCCAGCGTCGGCCGCCGCAAGGTCAGCCGCTCGGTGGCGACGACGCTGGGTCTCGCCTCGGCCAAGGTCACGCTCGAGAAATCCTGCAACATGTCCGGCTCCGTGAAAGTCACTAAGTCAAAGTGCAAAGAACAAAGTGAGCAAAGAAAAGGGGAGGCCGGTTTCCCGCCTCCCCTTGGAGCCTTCGATCTCTTGCGATCTCTGGGACTCCGCCGGTTCAGTCGGGACCGGCGGACTCCGTTTTTGTCCACCGTCTATTCAGCAGCCTCGGCAAGCGGGAGCACCGATACGAAGGTGCGGCCGTTGGCTTTGGCCTGGAACGCAACGCGGCCCTCGATCTTGGCGAACAGAGTGTGGTCCGTACCCATGCCGACATTGAGGCCGGGGTGCCAGGTGGTGCCGCGCTGACGCGCAATGATGTTGCCGGGCGTGACGATCTCGCCGCCGAACGCCTTGATACCGAGGCGCTTGCCCTTGGAATCGCGACCGTTGCGCGATGAACCGCCTGCTTTTTTGTGAGCCATGGCTCGTCTCCGAAATCCTGCGTAGTTCTAGGTCAATTCCTTGACGGAATCATTTCAAAATCTCTCACGCATCAATTCGTGAATTGGCGTGATCGGTTTTGCGTTACTCGGCGGCTTCCGCTGCCGGCGCCGCAGCCACCTTTTCCTTCTTCGGACGCGGGCCCTTGGTGGGCTTGGCGCCGTCGGTCAGGATCTCGCTGACGCGCAGCACGGTGATCTCGTCACGGTAGCCGCGCTTGCGGCGCGAGTTCTTGCGGCGACGCTTCTTGAAGGCGATGACCTTGGGGCCGCGCTTGTGGTCGAGCACCTCGACCGCGACGGACGCGCCTGCGACCGTCGGAACGCCCAGCACCGGTGTGTCGCCGCCGACCACCAGCACTTCATTCAACTGCACGATCGAGCCGACTTCGCCTTCGATCTTGCCAACTTCGAGAACATCATCCGGCACGACGCGGTATTGCTTGCCGCCGGTTTTGATGACTGCGAACATCGTTCTTTCTCCGTGTTCAATCCCGGCCTCGGGACGGGAAGCGTCCGGGCCGGCTTTTTGTCAGTCGCTATGGTTTATGCGAGTCTGCGTGGGCGGGAGTTATCCCTTTGAAAACCCAAGCAAAAACAAGCGGCGCGAGAAACGCCCCGCGCCGGCTGTGGGACTTATAGCGGCCGAGCGCGCCAAGTCAAGGAAAACCGCCGAAAAAGGCCCGGATTTGAAGGCTTTGGCCGCGCTGAAAGCGCGCAGCCGAATCTCGACGGGCCATGCAACAAACAGGTTCCCCCGCAGTTGTCCCGGCCGGAACAGGCAAGCGGGGCAAGGGCTCTCATGGCAACAGACGAATTGGTCAAAACAACGGGCATCGCCCAGCATGGCGCCGAACGGCTGCCGTCGGTCGACGTCGACAGCTTCAACATCGAGATCAAGGACGAGGACGGCTTTCTCGGCGACCGCGCCAGCAAGGGCGCGTTCCGGGAGGTCCTCGAGCGCTGGCGCAAGCCGCTGCGCAAGACGGGGGAGGACCCGTTCGGCAAGGTGCCGACCGAGGAGATCAACAAGAAGACGCTGGACGCCATCCTGGTCGGCGACGACACCGAGGCCTCGGCCGTGGTGCACAGCGCGATCGAGGATTTCTCCCAGGAGCTCGCCTATGTCACGCGCCGCTTCCTCAAGACCAAGGCCTGGGCCAAGACCGAGCGCATCGTCGTTGGCGGCGGCTTTCGCGATTCCCGGCTCGGCGAGCTCGTGATCGCCCGCGCCGAGATCATCCTGAAATCCGAGGGCTTCAAGATCGACCTGCAGCCGATCCGCCATCACCCCGACGAGGCCGGCCTGATCGGCGCGCTGCACCTGGCGCCGTCCTGGATCTTCGAGGCTCATGACAGCATCCTCGCCGTCGACATCGGCGGCACCAATATCCGCTGCGGCGTGGTGGAAACCGGCTGGAAGAAAGCCAAGGATCTGTCGAAGGCCAAGGTGGTGCATGCGGAGCTGTGGCGTCACGCCGACGACGAGCCGACGCGCGAAGGCGCGGTGAAGCGGCTGACCAAGATGCTGAAAGGGCTGATCACGCAAGCCGAGAACGAAGGCTACAAGCTCGCGCCGTTCATCGGCATCGCCTGCCCCGGCGTGATCAACGCCGATGGCTCCATCGAAAAAGGCGCGCAGAACCTGCCCGGCAATTGGGAAAGCAGCAAGTTCAACCTGCCGGCGAGCCTGATCGAGGGCATCCCCGCCATTGGCGAGCACGACACGGCGATCCTGATGCACAATGACGGCGTGGTGCAGGGGCTCTCCGAAGTGCCGTTCATGCAGGACGTCGACCGCTGGGGCGTGCTCACCATCGGCACGGGCCTCGGCAATGCCCGCTTCACCAACCGCCGCAAGGAGAGCGGCAAGGAGAAAGACCGGGATTCCACGGAGAACGGGAAGAAAAAGAGCAAGAATGACAAGGAGTAACCTTGACCGGTTAGGTTAAGGGACAGATTGCGTTGCGGGCCGGCTGCCGCACGCTAGGGTCGAACCGTCGCTTCCACTCGGCCGGCGAAGCCGCCCTTCACGGCCAGTATTTCAAAGAGCGGCACGGGACCGCCAGTGTTTACCGCGTCTGGCGGTCCCACCCCGTTTTTCTCCTCAACTCCACCCCACACGCTGAAAGAACGCGGCGATCTCGCTCGCCGCGCGATCCGGGTCTTCCCGATGCGGGAAGTGGCCGACGCCGGGAAACATCTTGAGATCGATATCGCTGAAGGTCTCGGACAGCCGGTCGGTCCAGGCAAAGGGAAACAGCGGATCGTGCTCGGCCCAGCGCACGCAGGTCGGCACCTCGATCGGCGGCAGCCTGGGCGCTTCGCCCTTCATCATCGCTACGCGCCCGGCATGTGAGGCCCGATAATGCGCAAAGCCGCCGGCGAGGTTGCCGTCTTTCAGGAAATTGTCCGTGAAGGCGTCCAGCACGTCGTCGAAGGCGTTCCTCCGGTGCGCCCAGCCGCTGAGGAAATGGCTGATGTAGAGCCGGCAGCTCTCCCGGCTCGCACCGATGAGCTGTGGCGCCATCTCCATCTGGTGAAAGGACTGGTACCAGATGTGGTTGAGCCGATCGGGCGCCGCCATCCGCGCTCCGATCCCGGGATGGACGAAATCGAAGAAGAAGAGGCCCGTGAGCCGCTCTGGCGCCCGCCGGGCCAAGGGCTGCATGACGGCGCCGCCGACATCGTGGCCGACCACGCCGAATCGGTCGATGCCGAGCCGGTCCATCAGCGCCAGCATATCGGCGGCATGGCCGTCCGGCCCGTAAGGTCCACCGGGCTTGTCGCTGTCGCCGAAGCCGCGGAGGTCAGGCGCGACAAGCGTGAACCGGTCCGAAAGCCTCGATATCACCGGCTCCCAGGTCAGCCAGAATTCGGGCCAACCATGCAGCAAGAGCAGCGGTTTTCCCTGTCCGGCGCGGACCAGATGGAAATCGGCGCCATTGGCCGAGATCGTGAGATGCTCCATGGCAGTTCCTTCCAGAGGCGGCGGGCGCGGGGGCAAAAGAGGCGCGGATTTTGCTCTTCGCGCCTTGTCTGGCCCGCCATCCTCGCCTATTAACGCCCCCAACCACAGGGGCCCAGCTCCTACTATGGCGCCTTCAGGAGAGGTGGCAGAGTGGTTGAATGCACCGCACTCGAAATGCGGCATAGGTGCAAGCCTATCGGGGGTTCGAATCCCTCCCTCTCCGCCAGCTCAACCATCAGCTTCTCAATAGCTTCGTAAAATCAGCCTGATGCCTGTGCCGTTCGCCCGGCCAGCACCATCCGCGCCGTCGCCACGAAGGCCTGCGCCGCCGGCGACAACGTTCGGCCCTGGCGCTGCAGCAGCGACACGGGCCGGGTGAGTGCGGGGCGCACCAGAGGTCTTGCGATCAGTGTCGAGAACTGGTCGGCCGGCAGCATCGTCGCGGGAAGGATGGCGAGGCCGAGGCCCTGCGCCGTCATGGCGAGGGCGGTGTTGATCAGGGTCACTTCATAGGTCGGATCGAGGCGCTTGCCCTGCGCGCTCAGGGCCTGATCGATCTGCATGCGGATGCGTGTCTCGCTGCGCATCGCGATCGTCGGCAGTTGCGCCAGCTCGTCCCAGGTCAGGGAACGCCGCGCGGCGAAGTCCGCGGTGCGACGGCCGATCGCGCTCAGGCGGCCGCTCGTCAGCGTCTCGATCGTCATGTCCGCGAATTCGCCCTCCGCGCTGCCGATCGCGAACTCGGCGTCGGTCGTGCTCAGCCGTGGCACGAGATCGTCGGCGGCGACATCGCGCATGTCGATCTCGATGTCGGGATGGCTGGCGCGGAATTTCGCCAGCACCATGGGCAGCAGCGCCGATGCCGTGCCGGCGGAGGCGAGAAACACGACCCGGCCGGCGCGGGCCTGCGCGAGGTCACGCATGCGGCGCGACAGGCCCTGCGCATCGCTCAGCATGCGCTCGGCGGCGGCGAACGCTTCGCCCGCGGCCAGCGTCGGCTGCACCGAACGCGTCGAGCGGTCGAACAGCTTGACGCCGAGCTGGGCCTCGAGCTGCTGGATCAGCAGGCTCGCCGCCGATTGCGTGATGCCGAGCTCGCGGGCGGCCCGCGTGATGCTGCGCGTCCGGTACACGCCGGTGAAGACCCGCAATTGGCGCAAGGTGACATTCATAGCAAAAGCTCATGAATTGATGAGTTCTTTCCGACTTATCGCATAAACGGACCTGCAATAAAATGCATGCTGTGCGGACGGAAAGAATCCGCGGCAAGGATTGGAGCGAGCATGAGAGCGCAAGTGCTGGTGGTGGGCGCCGGGCCCGTCGGATTGACCGCGGCGATGGATCTCGCTTCGCGCGGAATCGATGTCGTCGTCGCGGAAATCCGCCACGCCGGCGATCCGCCCAGCGTCAAGTGCAATCACGTATCGGCGCGCTCGATGGAGATCTTTCGGCGGCTCGGCGTCGCCGCCCGCTTGCGCGATGCGGGGCTCCCTGCGGACTTTCCCAACGATTGCTCCTATCGGACCACGGCGACCGGGATCGAGCTCTGCCGCATCGACATTCCCTCCCGCGCACGCCGCTACAGCGCGACCGGCGGCCCCGACACCTGGTGGCCGACGCCCGAGCCGCCGCACCGGATCAACCAGGTCTATCTCGAGCCGATCCTGTTCAGCCATGCCGCGGCGCAATCACGCATCAAGATCCTGGCGCGCACGGAAATCACAGACATCGAGCAGCACGACGACCATGTCGTCGCGCTGGCGCGCGATCTCGACAGCGGACATTCGCTCCGCATCGAAGCCAGCTTCGTGATCGGCTGTGACGGCAGCCGATCCCTCGTTCGGAAATCGATCGGTGCCAGCCTGTCCGGCACGCCGGTGATCCAGCGCGTGCAGTCGACCTTCATCGAAGCGCCGCAACTGAAGGAGCTGATGGGAGCGCACAAGCCGGCCTGGATGGTGCTCTCGCTCAATCCGCGCCGCTCCGGCACCACGGTTGCGATCGACGGCCACGACCGCTGGCTGATCCACAATCACCTCCAGCCCGACGAGCCCGAGTTCGACTCGGTCGATCGCGAATGGGCCATCCGTGCCATCCTCGGCGTCGACAAGCGCTTCGAATACCGCGTGCTGAGCAAGGAGGATTGGGTCGGACGGCGCCTCGTGGCCGACCGCTTCCGCGATCGCAGGGTCTTCATCTGCGGCGACGCCGCGCATCTGTGGATGCCCTATGCCGGCTACGGCATGAATGCCGGCATTGCGGATGCCGTCGATCTCTGCTGGCAATTGGCGGCGCATCTGAACGGCTGGGCGCCGGCTGCGATCCTCGATAGCTATGAGGCGGAACGCCAGCCCATCACCGAGCAGGTGTCGCGCTTTGCGATGGACCATGCGATGAAGATGATGGCGCAACGCGGCGGCGTGCCTGCGGAGATCGAGGACGACACGCCGCGCGGCCACGCGGCGCGCGCGGCGCTGGCGAAAGCGGCCTACGATCTCAACGTGCAGCAATATTGCTGCGCCGGCCTCAACTTCGGCTACTATTACGACGCCTCGCCGATCATCGCCTATGACGGCGAGACGCCGCCGCCTTACGCGATGGGCAGCTTCACGCCCTCCACCGTGCCGGGCGCCCGCGCGCCGCATTTGTTCCTGCGCGACGGACGCTCGCTCTACGACGCCTTCGGCCCCGGCTACACATTGCTGCGCTTCGACCCGGCGATCGATGTGACGCGGCTGCAAGACGCTGCAAAGACGCGCGGCGTGCCGCTCGCACTGGTCGATGTTGCGCCGGAGGAGGCGAACGGCGCCTATGCCGAGAAGCTCGTGCTGGCGCGGCCCGACCAGCACATCGCCTGGCGCGGGCAGTCCGCGCCGGAGAATCCGCTGGGCCTGCTGGCCCGTATCACCGGTGCCGCGGCGTAAGACGACAACAAGCCGACTTACAAGAACAGAAACGCAAGGAGGAGACCGTGTTTCACGTTGCAAGACGCCGCATCCTGGCCGCGCTGACGGCCGCGGCCTTCGTAGTGTTGCCGCCGGCGGCGGCCCGAGCCGCCTATCCCGAGCAATTGATCAAGATCATCGTGACCTTCCCGCCCGGCGGCAGTGCCGACACGGTCATCCGCGCGCTCGAGCCGCTGGTCACCGCCGAGCTCAAGCAGGGCCTCGTCATCGAGAACCGCGCCGGCGCCGGCGGCAACATCGGCATGGCCGCGGTGGCGCAGGCCAAGCCCGACGGCTATACGCTCGGCGTGGCGCCGGCAGGTGCGCTGACCGTGAATCCACACCTCAATGCCGCGATGCCGTTCGCGCTGAAGGATCTCGCGCCCATCACCCTGCTCGCGGAAATTCCCTTCGTGCTGGTCGCATCCGCGAATATACCGGCGCGCACACCTGCGGAGACTATCGCGCTCGCCAAGGCGAAGCCGGGTGGGCTCTCGATCGGGCATGGCGGCAACTCGACCGCGATGCATTTGACCGCCGCGCTATTCACGCACAGAAGCGGAATCGCGATGGAGCTGGTCCCGTATCGCGGCACGGCGCCGGCGGCGGTCGATGTGCTCGCAGGCCATGTCCCGTTCGCGGTGCTGGATATTCCGGCATCGCGACAATTGATCCTCGAGGGCAAGCTCAACGCGATCGGCGTGTCCTCCGCGCGCCGCCTTTCATCGCTGCCGGATGTGCCGACGCTGGCCGAGAGCGGCATTGCGGGTTTCGAATCCGTCGGCTGGTTCGGACTCGTTGCTCCCGCCGGCACGCCTGCGGATGTCATCGGCCGGCTGAACGAGGCCTTCACCAAGGCGCTGAAGGATCCTGCCGTGACGGAGAAGATCCGGACCCTCGGCGCCGAGCCTTCGCCGACCTCGCCCGAGCAGTTCGGCCGCTTCATCGACAGCGAAAGCACGAAATGGGGCAAGCTGATCAGCGACGCCGGCATCAAGGCAAACTAGAGCATGATCCGGGAAAGTGTGCAGCGGTTTTCCGAAAAGATCATGCTCGAACAATAAACTAAAGCGCGATGACGATTCATCCTAGTCGCATCGCGCTTTAGTTCAGCGCTTTCCGCTGCCCCGATAACGCACGTGATCGACCAGCGCGCGCAGCTTCGGCGGAAGATTCCGCCGGTCCGGAAAGTAGAGGAAGAAGCCGGGGAAGAACGGGCAGAACTTCTCCAGCACGGGCACCAATTCTTCGCGTTCGATATACGGCCTGAATGTCTCCTCCATGCCGAATGTCAGGCCGCCGCCCGCGCAGGCTGTCCGCACCATGACCCACATGTCGTTGGTCGTGATCCTCGGCTCCACCGCGACGTCGAACTCGCGCCCCCCTTCCGCAAATTCCCAGCGGTAGGGCGCAACGTGCGGCGCCGGGCGCCAGCCGATGCAGCAATGCTGCGAGAGCTCGCGCGGGTGAGAGGGGGCGCCGAACCGCGCCAGATAGCTAGGCGCGGCCACGACCAGCTGGCGCTGATCGCCCGAAACCGGCACGGCGATCATGTCCTGCTCGATCACCTCGCCAAGCCGGACGCCGGCATCGAAGCCCTCGGCCACGATGTCGAATTCGGCATCGGTCACGGTGACGTCGACCTGCACGCCGGGATTGGCATGCGTGAATTCGGCGAGCAATGGGCCGCGGATGAAGCGCTCGGCGATCGACGAGACGGCGAGACGCAGCCGCCCCGTCGGCTGCGCGTCACGGTCGCGGACGCCATTGATTGCCTGTTCGACTTCGGCGACCGCAGGCGCCACGCGCTCGTGCAAGCGCAGGCCGGCCTCGGTGAGACTGACGCTGCGCGTCGTTCGCTGCACGAGCGCCACGCCCAGCTGGTCTTCCATGCGCCGGATGGCCTGGCTCACGGCGGATCGGGTCACCCCCAGCCGCTCGGCGGCGCCACGGAAGCTCTTCGCTTCCGCGACCGCGATGAAGACGGCGACGAGGTTCAGGTCGGTGGTCATTGGTTAGCTATACTTACCACCCCCGTCATCATTGGCCAACTTCTCCCACCCCTCACCGGGGGCTATCTCCGAGCCATACGAAGGAGGCTCTGATGACGTCACTGGATCAATACCGCCTGCTTGGCCGCTCCGGCCTGCGCGTATCTCCCCTTGCCCTGGGCACGATGACCTTCGGGACCGAGTGGGGATGGGGCGCCGATCCCGCCGAGGCCCGTCGGATCTTCGACCTCTATGTCGACCGCGGCGGCAATTTCATCGACACCGCAGTGAACTACACCAACGGCGCGTCCGAGCGCCTGGTCGGCCAGTTCGCCCGCGACAAGCGCGACCGTCTCGTGCTCGCAACCAAGTTCACCATGGCCCGCGATCCCGGCAACCCCAATTCCGGCGGCAACCACCGGCTCAACATGGTTCGTTCCGTGGAGCAGAGCCTACGGCAGCTCGAGACCGATCGCATCGACCTGCTTTACCTCCACGGCTGGGATGCGACGACGCAGCCCGATGAGGTGATGCGCGGCCTGGACGATCTCGTGCGCAGCGGCAAGGTTTTGTACGTCGGCATCTGCAACACGCCGGCCTGGCGCATTGCGCAGCTGCAGACGATCGCAGATCTGCGCGGCTGGTCGCCCTTCGTGGCGCTGCAGATCGAATACAATCTGGTCGAGCGCACCGTCGAGCACGAGCTCATCCCGCTCGCGGCGAGCCTTGGCCTCGGCGTACTGCCCTGGTCGCCGCTCGGCGGCGGCGTGCTCACCGGCAAGTACACGAGGGCCGATCTCAGGGATTCCCAGGAACGCGCCGTTGGAACGACACGCGCCTCGATCATCGCATCATCAGGCCTTCTCAACGAGCGATCGCTGGAGGCGGCCGAGATGGTGCGATCCGTCGCCTGGGAGCTCGGCGCGACGTCCTCGCAGGTGGCCATCGCATGGACGCTGGCCAATCCCGCGGTCACGGCGCCGGTGATCGGGGCCCGCACGCTGGAGCAGGCGGAAGACAATTTCGGTGCGGTCGGGATATCGCTGTCTCCTGAGCAGATGGCGCGTCTCGACCAGGCGACCGCGCCCGATCCCATCTTTCCAGGCCGCTTCCTGCGCCGCCCGATGGTGGAGCAGCTCATCTTCGGCGGCGCCGCCGTCGCGCGGCGCGGCTAGAGCATCTGGCCGACCGACCGTGCGTGCATCACTTCGGGGCAGTCGACATGTTGCACCAGAAAGGGAAGATACCAATGGCAACCCTGCTCAATCGCGCACTTGCGTCCTGCGTCTACGCGGTCATCGTGACAGCTTCCACCCTGACGACGGCCGCCCCTTGCGGACAGGCCAATTCCGTGCAGGACGACAACAAGCGGATCGTCACCGACGCGTTCGATCGCTGGGCGGCGGGGGGGACCACCTTCTTCAATGACCTGCTGCACGACAACGTTGTCTGGCGCATCAAGGGATCGGGCCCAAGCGCCGGCGAATTCCGGGGACGCGATGTGTTCGTTGATCGCGCGGTCCGCCCGTTCGCCAGCCGGTTGTCGACACCGGTCCGCCCCACTTCCGTGAGGATCTTCGCCGATGGGGATCACGTCATCGCGCATTGGGAAGGCAGCGGCGTGGCGCGCGACGGCAAGCCTTACGCGAACAGCTATGCGTGGATCCTGCTGATGCAGGACGGCAAGGCGGCGGAGGTCACGGCCTATCTCGACCTCGCACCCTATGACGACGTCCTGCGGCGCATTCCTGCGCCGGCCCAATAGGCCGGCTGCGGGGAGGGGGGTCATCGCATTTGATGTGCAGACTGCAGCGGCATCGGCAGTGGGCTCCCTCCCCCGCTCTTGTCCGCCGAAGCCCGCCTTCTGGCGAAGGCGGATGCGGGGGAGGGTTGGGGAGAGGGTGTCTCCGCGTTGGGATTATCGAGATAAACTGAGGACGTCCCTGCGCCGCGAGAGCCCTCACCCGCCGCGCCCGCAGACAGTGCCCGCTTGAACCCATCGCCCGCACGATCCGACCTAGCAAGGTCCCGCCATTCGGCGGGCGCCAGGTGATCCCAGAACCACATTCGAGCACGATGTTCGACAAATCCTACCGGCAGCGCCTCGACGCTGATCTGGCGCGATGGGAGGCCGACGGCGTGATTGCGCCGGCGGCGGCCGCCGCGATCCGCAACGCGTTGCCGCCGCTTCCGCCCGGCATCGGCATCGCCGTGGTCGTCGGGATCCTCGGCGGCCTCTTGATCGCGGCGGCGTTCCTCGCTTTCGTCGCCGCGCACTGGACCGAGATCGCGCGCCTCGCGCGGTTCGCGATCCTGCTCGCCGGCATGGCCGCCGCCGGCGGTCTCGGCGCGTGGTTTGCCGCGCGCGGCCGCGACGTGCTTGCCGATCTCTGCGCCAGCGTCGGTGCCATCATCTTCGGCGCCGGCATCGCGCTGGTCGGGCAGATGTACCACCTCGGCGAGGATTTCGCCGGCGGCATGCTGCTGTGGTCGATCGGCGCCTTTGCCGCGGCTCTGCTGACCGGCTCGCGCGGCGCGCTCGCCGTCGGCCTCGTCGCGGCCTCGATCTGGACCTGCATGCGGATCACCGACGCGTCCGACGTGCTGCATCTTCCTTACGTCGCAGTCTGGCTCATCGCCGCCGTGACCGCCTTCGCCTGGAATTCCCGCGTCGCGGCCCATCTCGTCGCGCTGGCGCTGCTGCCGTGGTGGATCGCGACCTCGCTCCGCTTCGAGTTCGAAGGCACCCAGCCGTCCTTCGTGCTCGCGAGCGGTGCGGCGCTGCTGTTCGGCGCCGGGCTCGCGATCGCAGCCGCGCCGTCGCCGCGCGCGCTCCGGCTCGGCAACGTCCTGTCGGTTTACGGCGCGTTTTCACTGGCCGCCGCCGCGTTCCTGGAGGTGACGACGGTCGACGATCTCGTCCGCTTCCGCGAGGGATCCATTGCGGGCCAGCCGCTTTGGGCGATTGCGTGCGGAAACGCCGGCGTGATCCTCGCGCTGGCCTCGGCCGCAATCACCCGGCGCGCGGGAGAGCTGCTTGCAGCAGCTGCGATCGCCCTGGTCCTGCTCGCGGCGCCGGTCTGGCCGGCCTCCATGGCCGGCGAATCCTGGCTCGCCTATGCCGCGCTGCTCTGCGCCATGCTGTGCCTCGTCGTCTCAGGCATGCTCGACGATGTGCGCCCGCGCATCGTCGCCGGCTGGCTCGGTATCGCCGGCGTGGTCGCCGGCATCACCTGGGCCGTGAAGGGCTCGCTGCTGCACCGCTCGGCCTTCCTGGCCGTGGCGGGCGTCGCGGCCGTCGCCTTTGCCACGGCGATGGGCCGCATGCTGCCGAGGGCCGCGCGATGAACGGGCTGATCACTTCGCTCACCGCGCTCTGGCAGCGCATCCCGAAAGCCGTGCTGTTCGGCATCGCCGTCCTGCTGCAATCTGCGCTCTTGGTGCTGATGGTGGCCGACCGCATGCAGATCCTGCGCGAAGGCGTCGAGGTCACCCTGCAGACGCAGCCGGTCGATCCCCGCGATCTCCTGCGCGGCGACTATGTCGTGCTCAGCTACGACATCTCGCAAGTGGCGGCAGGCAGCCTCGCCGGCAAGGTCGCGGACGCGCGCCATCCTGAAATCTTCGTCAAGCTCGCGCCCAATGCGAACGGCGTCTATCAGGCGGTCTCGGTGCATGCCGAGCCGGTCGCGGTCACTGCGCCCGAAGTGCTGATCCGCGGCCGCGTCGGAAATTATGGCGGCTCCTGCGGCGACGACCGCCGCCGCTTCTGCGACAAGCTGCCGATCAAATACGGTCTCGAAAGCTATTTCGTGCCCGAAGGCGAGGGCAAGAAGCTCGAGGACGCCCGCAACCAGCAGAAGCTGCGCATCGTCGCCGCCGTGCTCCCCTCGGGACGGGCGGCGATCAAGCGGCTGCTGCTCGACGGAGAGCCGGTGTATGAGGAGCCGTTGTATTAGGGCGGGATGGCTGGCGTTAGAATAGATCGATGCCGCGGCGCTCGTTCATCTCTCTCGCTCTCGGGAGGGGCAGCAGCCCCTCAATGACGCCTTGCGGGCTACAGCTTATTGGAGGGGGAACGAGGGAAAGCTCCAAACCGTTGCGACGAGGTGACCTCTTAGATTGAAGATCCGTTTAGAATATCGACCGAGATCGATGCCCTATATGGCCCGATGCCCGCCAAGGCGATTTGCCATGATCATGATAGTGATTGTCTCTGCAACCCATTGACCTCGGCGGCTATGTTTCCGCAGTCAATGAATTCTAAACACGAATTCGAACGCGTTCTTGAACTCTTTGATAGAGTTGAATGTCCGCTAGCGATCGCAACTCGATGGCAAGGGCGAACCGTTGATCCTCTGAAGACCAGCCACTTTCACAGCGGACCGCGAGGAAATATCTATCTCCATAGCGTTGCGAGTTGGTGGTCATCGAGAATGTTGCACACTGAAGCGTGCCCCGCTCCCGACGTTGTGCGCCGGGCTTCAAGTCACATTTGAGACTTTCTTTAATGCGGAAGGCGTGGCCTTCGTTAGCCTCCCATTTGCGGAAGGCGTCGAATACATCGCTCGCGCTCGCGCCCCGTATCAAGTGAAATCCCATCTTGAGGCCGGCGTAGTCGAGCCGCGTGTGCTTCACCGGTGGATCGAAACTGAGCGCCACCCGAATTTGCCGAGCCCCTTTAGTTTGGAATACATCGGGGATAGGCACTTCGTAGACCGCAAACTTGTCTGCCGAGAGAACGTCTTCTGCAATCAGAACAACTCGGTTGTCTTCGGATTCTAGCGCCTTAGCGATATCAGGCAGGCCGTAGCCAAGGAGATTGAAGATCGCGTCGTCGTCTCCAAAACTATGATCAATGGCCGTCGGATGCTCGGCGCTTAGGGCAAGTAACGCTCTGACCAGATTTGCTGACGCGTTGGGAAGGCTTTCGAACACCAATGCGGCCTTGTAGGCCACTAGTGGAGCAGCGAATGACGTCCCTGAGTAGTACCTAAGCAATTGCTGAAGATATTCGTGATGCGTAGAAAGAATACCTGCACTAGCCCGCGCCGACCCGCTTTGCAGTCGTTGTGTGGGCCCGTCATAAACGGCAGTTCCACCAAAATCGACGAGGTCGGGCTTGAGCACTTTGTTAGTGCCTGGACCGGCGCGGGTGAACGGGGAGGGCTGAAATGTCTGCGCGATTGATCGGACGCCGACGTTTTCTGCGTCAATCGTCGAAAGCCCGTTTGAATGCGCGATGGAACCAACGGTCAGAACATTGACTGCGCTTGCTGGCTCAAGAATACGATTGGCTTCGTGAAGGAGGAACCTCGGATAGGCGGCGACGACACCGTCTCCAAGGGACGCAAGGTAGGCTGGAGAAGAGTTGCCTGCGGAGACCACGATCAGGACGTCTAACTCTCGGGCCAAAGCGTCTAGGGTCGCAGCCCAAGCGCTGGGCTTGGAGCCCGCGGACCTTTTGATATCGCCCAAAGAGATGTTTATTACTCGGCAGCCAAGCTCCGTAGTCAGCTTACGGATAGAATTTTCCATTTGAGTAGGGACGAGTTCCTCGTCGTCGAAACGCCCCGCCGCATTTACAACCCGAGCGCTTGCCACGCGAAATTTAGCTCGGAACGGAGTTTCGGATAAACGCTGGCGAACATCTCCAAAGATGGCAATACCCGAGACCGATGTGCCGTGTCCCTTTTCGTCGCTGTCCCCCAAGCTTGCAGGTTCACCAAACGCGGCGGCTAACGAGCCAATAATTAATGGGTGTGCGGAGGTAAGCCCGCTATCAATTATGCCGATAGTCAGCGCCCCATTCTCGGGAGGCAAAATCTCAGGCAAATCGCCTAGTTCGATATTGCTTGCAGGAAGGTCCGGCCAATCCGGTGTCGGGGGACGATCAATGGAGGCAATCTCCGGCAGCTCCAACAGCTGACGAACGGCGGTGCCTGACCCTTGCACCCGCATCAGCAGCGCGGACTTGCCACGATAGGAGCTGACAACAACGCCTTCAAACTGCTCTAGCACCGCGGTCACGCGGTGCACGAACAAGTCCGCGTTCAAATCGGAAACCGGCCAAAGCTCCACGTCATAGAATTCCGCCGGTTCGGGAATGAGCTCAGGAGTGGCATAGCCTTCCCCCTTCAATACTGGGCCGATCCGATCGGTCGCGCTGATTGGTCGAATAGCCTCGATCGCTTCGATTAGCGCAGCATACGGCTGGCTCTTTTGATTCTCTGGTTTTTCGCCATTGTATGCGATGACCTTTTGCTGAAATGCAGTTAGCTCCACATCGTCTGCAAAGAGTATCAATGTTTGGCCTGGCTCGTTCGCCAAGACTGTCAAACCAATTTTAGCCCACTCGTCTTCGCTTATGTTTCCCGACGTCTCCACTTTCAAAATGAGCGCCGGATCAACGTCGCCAATTTTAGGCTTGGCTCTATGTTCCTGGAGAACCTCTTGAACTTCCGCCTGGATTTTTGCTCCATGGGTTCTAGCCTCTCGACCTGATGGTTGACCAAAGCCCGGTCGCTTTCGGCGATCGAGTTCGCCCTCGACACGCTGTAGTGGTAAGTGTTGATAAGTTGCCATCGTGAAACGAACCTAAGGAAAAAAAGCAGATCAGCGTTGGGGGAGACGGGCTCTGATATCCTTGCGCCGAAGTCCTTCTCGGATTGAAGAGTCGAACTCAGCCTCAAGGAGCGACCGCGATCTTTTCAGAATCGATCGTTTAATTGCATTATCGCAAATTCGCTCAACGTCCGCGAAGGACATGCCTTTTAGTCGCGCTGCTTTTTCTGCAAGCGAGAAGGGCGCGGGGAAATTCTTTAGTTTGAGCTCGAAAAGCCGCCGAATTTCGCGCTGAGATGGCAAATCAAAAACTACGACCTCATCAAAACGTCGCCAGATAGCGGCGTCTAAGCTTTCTTCTAGGTTAGTCGCGGCGACAAGAAATCCTTTTCCCTTGAAGCGATCGATTAGCATCAACAGGCTGTTGACCACTCGTCTCAGCTCATTGTGCTCGGAGCCGTCAGCTCGGGCCCTCGCGAGCGCATCAAATTCATCTAAAAACAAAACACACGGCTGGTCAGCAGCGGTTTCGAATACCTTTCGGATGTTTGTCGCAGTCTCACCGAGGAACGACGAAATGATTGCATCCAGCCGAGCCACGATCAGAGGCAAGCCAAGTTCGTGAGCAAACACCTCTGCGGTGAGAGTTTTCCCGCACCCCGGCGGGCCGCAAAAGAGCAGCTTTGAGCGAATCGTTAGTCCATGTCGGCGCAAGAGGTCGGCCCCGCGGAACTCTTCCATTAAGCCCAAGAAGGTTCGAATGTTGTGGGGCGAGAGGACTAGCTGCTCCGGCGTTCGCTGCGGAACTACAACTTCCACAAGATTCGAGAACGCAGCGCTCTTGGTAAGTTTCAGCGGAATCAGCGGAAGGCCGGGTTCTATTGCTGTGACTGGCTTGCGCCGAGGAGACCTCATTGGTGACCCGCTAAATGTCCAATATTTGAGCGAAATTTGTCAGAGGGCCCACGCAAATGGGTGCGGAAGTTCGCGGTTCCACGAGCAGCCAGCCGAAACTGCGAAGACAGTAGGACACATTCGCGTGCGTCGCACTGACGAACTTGGTTATCCAAAGACGATAGCAAGTTGACGAACAGCGCTGTGTACCATTCCATAGACCAAGAAAAAATAGTGCTTTAGAATCAAGGCGTAAAGGGCTTGACGCTGCAATCCTTTCCTGGGCACCAGTCATCGCAGTTTTTGGGGAAACAATCCCATAGGGTCTGGTGCGCAAGCCTTCGCGAGCGATGTGTCAATCGGCTTTGCACATTTGGAGGCTGATTGTCGATCAACTCCAGCAATCGCGTCTAGCGCCGGAACTACAGCTTCGCCGATAGGCCCAACCTGACATTCATTCTCTCATCAGGTTTACGGTGAAAGCCATTAAGACCGGCAGGTGGCGCGACCCATTTTCTGCAATGCGGGACGATGAGTGCGCCAGTTGCCGCGAGCAGGCCATCGATGGCGGGACGGACCTGATGGCGCTGATGCCGCCCCATTTGTCTGACACGGCGTTGTTAATGCCGGCCGCAATCGCCCTCCCGCAGACCTTGTCAACACGCGAAATCACCCGGATGATCGGCCCGTCGTAGCATCGCTTGCGAGGCCTTCATGCGGAAATGCGAAGTCGCTGTGCTGGGTCTGGGGCTCATGGGCGGAGCAGCGCTGGGCGCGTTGCTGGATGCCGGCGTCGATGCGCTCGGCTTCGACCCTGTCGCAGCAGGTTCGGATCGCGGCTCGTCCCACGGGTCATGTCGCATTTTCCGTCGCTTCAATTTCGAAAACCCCAACTACACCAGCCTGAGCGACGAGGCTCATGCCGGCTGGATCCGGCTGCAGGCCGAAAGCAGTCAAACAATTCTGACGGAAACCCCTGTTCTTGAGGCTGGCCGTTCCGGCTCCGCCATGGTGGCGTCCTCGCGCGCGGCCGCGATCGCGAAAGGGCGGGCGGATCCGATGTTGACCGCGGCTCAAGCGAACAAGGAATTTCCGGCTTTCAACCTGCCGGGCGACTGGGACGTCGTCGTGCAGGACGGCGGCGCGATCCTGCGGACCGGGGTCGTCATGAAACTGATGCGCGCACGCGCCGGCAACTGCGTGATTCCGGAACGCGCGAGCTTCACGCCGCACCACGACGGCGTGTCGATCCGCACTGATACCGAAGAGTTCTTCGCCGAGCGCGCGATCCTGGCGCTGGGCCCATGGCTTGGTCGCGCACTCCCAACGTTGGGCGCGCTGCTGAACGTGACTCGACAGGCGGTCGGCTGGTTCAAGCCGTCCCGCCCCGACACGGTGGCGCTCGGTCGTTTCCCGATCTTCATTCTGGACCGAGGTCCGAACGACGTGGTCTACGGCTTTCCGGACTTCGAACAGCGCGGCGTCAAAGCTGCGCCTCACAACCACGGGCCCGTGGTCGGCCCCGACGACTGGGGTCCGCAGGCCAGCGATGCCGAACTCCGCCCGGTCGGCGAAGCATTGGCCGCCCTCGTCCCGGGCGCGGCCGGGCCCATCATCGATCGCGACGTCTGCCTCTACACCAACACCGCGCCCGCCGACCGCCGGCTAGACGCGGGCGAGGAATTCATCATCGATCGCTGGCCGGAGTCCCGCCTGATCGTCTGCTCCGCGTGTTCGGGGCACGGTGCGAAGTTCGCGCCCGCCATCGGGCAAAGGCTTGCTCGCCTTGCCACCGATCCGTCCTATCAGGCAGAACCGTTCTTTCAGCTTTCGCGCTATTCTCAATTCGCCTGAGCGGATGCTGCATGTCGCGGTGACAGTGCACAAGACGCGCACCGTCCGGCGACAGGCGCCTTCAAGAGACCTGGGCCAGATCCCTGCCTGTCCGACCTCCTGCGATGATGCCACTATGCTCCTGTTTTGCCCGACGAAGCAAATGACAGGAGACGTCGTTCGGAATGGGCGACACCGCTCTCCGCCAATCTCGTCGGCTCGCAAAGGCGCGCCGGACAAGCGCGTCAAACCACGCTCCCTTCGGCTTTTTGGCTCCCGAAACCCCGTCCGACCCGCACCCAATCCCGCCCCTCACCTAACCCATTGATCTTGCGACCCCCGTCTACTGTGCATGGGGTTGTTTTCGCACTTTTGTTTTTC
>NZ_JARFML010000041.1 GCF_029167105.1 Bradyrhizobium yuanmingense
GGCTCGGGGCGCGGGATCGCGGCTTCGATCGCGAGTTCCGCGGCGCTGCTGCGCGGCAGATCCTGCGCCAGGGCCGAGCTGGCCGACACCGTGAGGAAGGTCGCCGCGACCGTCATCAAGACACGGTCAAAGCCCACACGATGGTTCAAACAGTCAAGCATTGTGTCGCACCCCTCGGGTGAACTGTTCCTTCGCGGAACAGCTTCGTTATCGCCTATGATGAGTTTCGGCTAAACCGCGCCGGCCTCTCGAAAGTTGCACGCCTGCACGCAACGATTCTGACGCAGACGATATACAGGCCCCGATTTTGCAGCCAGCGCTACCCGGGACAACTCACGACAAACTGACTTCAAGGGAGCCTCTTGGCAACGGATTGTACGGTTCTGCCACGCGCTTTTCCCTCTGTCTGTCACTTCCAAGTCACGGTTCAATCGCAGACGAATTCCGTCGTCACGCGAACGGCTTAGAACCGGTCTCGCACCGCCGCGCGAAGCTTCGTTCGCACTGGGCTCAGTGCGTCTCCTCGCCGCTTTTGCCGCCATGCCCGGGAACCCCAGCCTCGTCGAGTTTGCGGTAGAGCGTCGAGCGGCCGATCTTGAGGCGGCGAGCTACTTCGGACATCTGGCCGCGATAATGCGAGATCGCGAAACGGATGATCTCGTTCTCCATGTCCTCCAGCGGGCGGACATCCCCGGTCGTAGTGAGCATGGAGAGCGTTCCCACCGCGGGGAGCGGGGCGATTGGTATTTCATTACCCGACACCAAGGAGGGCGTCGCCGCCGGCTCGAGCAACAGCGGGGCGGTCGGAATATCCGTGATGGGATGCGCCTGCGAGGCGAGCAGGGGGAAGTCACCGAGACCAAGCTGGTCCCCGTCGCTCATCACCACGGCGCGATAGACCGCGTTCTCGAGCTGGCGGATGTTGCCGGGCCAGTCGAGCTGGGCAAGATGGGCCACCGCCTCGCCGCTGATCCCGGTGATCGGGCGGTTCTCCTCGGCGGCAAAGCGCGCGATGAAATGCCTGAGCAGGTGCGGGATGTCCTCACGCCGCGCGCGGAGCGAGGGGATCGTCAGCGGCAGCACGTGCAGCCGGTAGAACAGGTCTTCCCGGAAATGTCCCTGCTTGACCCGCTCCAGCAGCTTGCGATTGGTGGCCGAGATGATGCGGACGTCGACCTTGAGCGGCTTGCGGCCGCCGACCGATTCCACAGCTCCTTCCTGGAGCGCGCGCAGCAGCTTCACCTGCGCCGTCAGCGGCAGCTCGCTGACCTCGTCCAGAAACAGCGTGCCGCCATGAGCCTCGACGAACTTGCCCGTGTGCCGCTCGGTGGCCCCGGTGAAGGCGCCCTTCTCATGGCCGAACAGGATGGACTCGACGAGGTTATCGGGAATTGCGCCGCAATTGACCGCAACGAACGGCTTGGCCTTGCGCTCGCCGGTGCCATGGATGGCGCGCGCGAACATCTCCTTGCCGACGCCGGACTCGCCCTCGATCAGCACGGGGATCGCGGAGTTTGCCGCCTTCTGGGCGGCGCGCATCACGCCCGTCATCGCTTCGGAGCGGGTGATGATGTCGGAGAAGGTGAGCCGTCCTTCGCGGCTGTGACGGATGCGCTGCAATTCGCCCTTGAGCGCGGACGTGTTGAGCGCGTTGCGAAGCGAGACCTGGAGCCGCTCGACGCCGACCGGCTTGACGACGAAATCGGCCGCGCCCGCGCGCATCGCGGAGATCACGTTGTCGATGCCGCCATGGGCGGTCTGCACGATGACGGGGACGCTCAGGCCGGCTTCGCGGATCTTCGCCAATACGCCCATGCCGTCGAGGCCGGGCATGACGAGGTCGAGGATGACGGCGTCGATGGCCGGTCCGTCGGGGATGGTGAGGGCGGCAATTGCGGCGTCACCGGAGTCCACGACGACCGTCTCATAGCCGCATTTCTGCACCATGTTCTCGACCAGCCGGCGGGCTACAGCGTCGTCGTCGGCGATCAAAATACTGGCAGCCATGGTGTTCCCCGCACGCTACTACTATCTGTCTCGAATCGGGGCACTCTGGCCGAAGCCGATTAACGCACGCTTAAACCTTGATGCCCCCGCCTGCCGCCGCGATTGTTGAACACAGGTTTCCCACACAATGAATTCGCGCTCCAAATCTGCCTCGAACAAGTCTGCCTTGAACAAGACCGCTCTCAAGAAGTCCGCCCCCAGCAAGCCCGCTCTCCGCAAGCCAAGCACCAAAAAATCCGCCGCCAAGGCAAGACCCTCCAAAGCTGCATCCTCCAAAGCTGCGAGCAAGACCGGCAAGCTTCCGGAGTGGAACCTGGCCGACCTCTATTCCGGGATCGCGGCGCCGGAGGTGGCGCGCGATCTCGAAAAGCTGGATGCCGACTGCGTCGCCTTCGAGACGGACTACAAGGGCAAGCTGGCGACAGGGACAGCAAACGAAGATGGCGGAAAGTGGCTCGCCGAGGCGGTGCGACGCTATGAGGCGATCGACGATCTCGCCGGCCGTCTCGGCTCCTATGCCGGCCTCGTCCATGCCGGCGACAGCGTGGACCCTGCGATTTCAAAGTTTTACGGCGACCTGTCGGAGCGGCTGACGGCGGCGTCCACGCATCTGTTGTTCTTCGCGCTCGAGCTCAACCGGATCGATGACGATATTTTGAATCGCGCGATGCAGGCCGCCGAGCTCGCGCACTACCGTCCCTGGATCGAGGATCTGCGCAAGGAGAAGCCGTACCAGCTCGAGGACAAGCTCGAGCAGCTTTTCCTGGAGAAGGCGCAGACCAGCTATTCCGCCTTCAACCGGCTGTTCGACCAGACCATCTCCGGCCTGCGCTTCAAGGTCGGCACCAAGGAGCTCGCGATCGAGCCGACGCTCAACCTGTTGCAGGACCGGGACGGCTCCAAGCGCAAGAGCGCGGCGGAGGCGCTGGCGAAGACCTTCAAGGCCAATGAGCGCACCTTTGCGCTGATCACCAACACGCTCGCCAAGGACAAGGACATCTCCGACCGCTGGCGCGGCTTCAAGGACGTGGCCGATTCCCGCCATCTGAACAACCGCGTCGAGCGCGAGGTCGTCGATGCGCTGGTCGCCTCGGTTCGCGCAGCCTATCCGAAACTGTCGCATCGCTATTATGCGCTGAAGGCGAAATGGTTCGGCAAGAAGCGGCTGGCCTATTGGGACCGCAACGCGCCGCTGCCTTTTGCGGCGACCGATGTCATCGCCTGGCCGGAGGCGCGCAGCATGGTGCTGACGGCCTATCGCGGCTTCTCGCCCAAAATGGCCGATATCGCCGAGCGCTTCTTCACCGACCGCTGGATCGACGCGCCGGTGCGGCCGGGCAAGGCGCCCGGTGCGTTCTCGCATCCGACCACGCCGTCGGCGCACCCTTACGTGCTCATGAACTACCAGGGCAAGCCGCGCGACGTGATGACGCTCGCGCATGAGCTCGGCCATGGCGTCCATCAGGTGCTCGCGGCAAGGAACGGCGCGCTGATGGCGCCGACGCCGCTGACTCTGGCGGAGACTGCGAGCGTGTTCGGCGAGATGCTCACCTTCAAGCGGCTGCTGGCCCAGACCAAAAACGCGAAGCAGCGCCAGGCGCTGCTCGCCGGCAAGGTCGAGGACATGATCAACACCGTGGTGCGGCAGATCGCATTCTATTCCTTCGAGCGCGCGGTCCACACCGAGCGCAAGAACGGCGAGCTCACCGCGACGCGGCTCGGCGAGATCTGGTTGTCGGTGCAGGGCGAGAGCCTGGGACCAGCGATCGAGATCAAGGCGGGCTACGAGAACTACTGGATGTACATCCCGCACTTCATCCATTCGCCGTTCTACGTCTACGCCTACGCCTTCGGCGACTGTCTCGTGAACTCGCTCTATGCGGTCTATGAGAACGCGGCCGAGGGTTTCGCCGAGCGCTATCTCGACATGCTCGCCGCCGGCGGCACCAAGCACTATTCCGAGCTGCTGCGCCCGTTCGGGCTCGATGCCAAGGACCCGAAGTTCTGGGACGGCGGCTTGAGCGTCATCGCGGGCATGATCGACGAGCTGGAGGCGATGGGGTGAGCGCGCCGGCCGGCCCGTAATACATTTGTTGAACATTTCCGGAATGGATGTTATACAGATGTATAACGAGGTGCGGCCATGAACGAGAACGCGGACCCCAAGGACCTGAAGAGCGACTCCACCGTGCTTCAGGTGCGCAAGATCGGCAATTCCATCGGCGTTATCCTGCCGAAGGAGCTCGCAGCTCGCCTGAATCTTAAAGAGGGCGACAAGCTGTTTCCGGTCGAGCAATCGGACGGTGGCGTCTTGTTGACGCCGCATGATCCTGACTTCGAAAAAGCGATGGAAATCGCGCGGCGAGGAATGAAGCGTTATCACAACGCCCTCGCCGAACTTGCCAAATGAGCGAGCCGTTCTGGCTGACGCGTCGGATCATCATTGCGATCCACGACGAACAGCTGGCGATCCATGGCGGTGCAAGCGGCCTTCGGGACGAAGGCATGCTCGAATCCGCGCTTGATCGGCCAAGAAACAAATGGTCTTACGAGAACGCCGATCTTCCTGAATTGGCCGCAGCGTACGCCTTCGGTATTGCCCGCAACCGTCCGTTCGTCGACGGCAACAAACGCACGTCTCTGTTGGCGCTGTACACGTTTCTCGGCGTGAACGGCATCGACTTCGTTGTGCCCGAGGCAGAAGCCGCGGCGATCATCCTCTCTCTCGCCGCCGGCGAAGTCAGTGAGGAGAGTCTGACGCGATGGATCCGGGACAATTGGAATTCCAAATGACCCGATTTGCGGGAAAACCCCGCCTCGGTGCCGTTGCCCTGTCTAAATCTTTCAGGTATCCCAGCCCGAGAATTCGACGTTCGACTGGGGACATTCCATGGCTGACCATAGCGAAGTGGCGTACACCACCGCCGACGGCAACGACTACGTTGCCCACGAGCAGACCTATGAGGGCTTCATCAAGCTGGTGAAGTACGGCACGGTCTCGGTCGCGCTCATCGTGATCCTGATGGCGGTCTTTCTGACCTGATCCATCGTCGGCTGCATCCGCCAACGCCGGCGGCTGCTCATTAAATTTGCATACAAGCCGGTTTCAAAACCGGTATCCAAACGTTGCGGGAGTAACGCTAAGTTCGCGTGCGCGTTTTTGTCCGCGTCGCCGGAGGGCCTATGAAGATCGCCGTTGCCAAAGAAATAGATCCGTCGGAGCCGCGGGTCGCCGCTTCGCCTGATACGGTGAAGAAGTTCAAGGCGTTGGGCGCCGAGATCGCCGTCGAGCCGGGTGCCGGCATCAAATCGGGGCTTCCGGATTCCGAATTCACCGCGGCCGGCGCCACCGTCAGCGCTGACGCGCTCAAGGACGCCGACATCATCATCAAGGTGAAGCGCCCTGAGGCATCCGAGCTGGCGCAGTACAAGCGCGGCGCCCTCGTCATCGCCATCATGGACCCCTACGGCAACGATGCCGCGCTGAAGACGATGGCCGATGCCGGCATCGCCGCCTTCGCGATGGAATTGATGCCGCGCATCACCCGAGCGCAGGTGATGGACGTGCTGTCCTCGCAGGCCAACCTCGCCGGCTACCGCGCCGTGATCGAGGGCGCCGAAGCCTTCGGCCGCGCCTTTCCGATGATGATGACCGCAGCCGGCACCGTGCCAGCCGCAAAGGTGTTCGTGATGGGCGTCGGCGTCGCCGGCCTCCAGGCGATCGCGACCGCGCGCCGTCTCGGCGCCGTCGTGACCGCGACCGACGTGCGGCCCGCCACCAAGGAGCAGGTGGAATCCCTCGGCGCGAAATTCCTCGCCGTCGAGGACGAAGAGTTCAAGAACGCGCAGACCGCGGGCGGCTACGCCAAGGAAATGTCGAAAGAATACCAGGCCAAGCAGGCCGCGCTCACCGCCGAGCACATCAAGAAGCAGGACATCGTCATCACCACTGCGCTGATTCCGGGCCGCCCGGCGCCGAAGCTCGTCAGTGCCGACATGGTCAAGTCGATGAAGCCCGGCTCGGTGCTGGTCGACCTCGCCGTCGAACGCGGCGGCAATGTCGAGGGCGCCAAGCCCGGCGAAGTGGTCGACCTCGATGGCATCAAGATCGTCGGCTACACCAACGTCGCCGGCCGCGTCGCGGCCTCGGCCTCCAGCCTCTATGCCCGCAATCTGTTCTCCTTCATCGAGACCATGGTCGACAAGAAGGAGAAGAAGCTCGCCGTGAACTGGGACGACGAGCTCGTCAAGGCCACCGCGCTGACCAAGGACGGCGCCGTGATCCACCCGAACTTCCAGCCGAAAGCTTAAGGAGAGATCGCCATGGAGCACGCTGCACAGGTCGTCGACCCCTTCATCTTCCGGCTGTCGATCTTCGTCCTCGCCGTCTTCGTCGGTTATTTCGTGGTGTGGTCGGTGACGCCGGCGCTGCATACGCCGCTGATGAGCGTGACCAACGCGATCTCCTCGGTGATCGTGGTCGGGGCGCTGCTCGCCGTCGGCGTCGGCATGGTTTCGAGCGGCTCGGGCTGGGCGCGCGGCTTCGGCTTCGTCGCGCTCGTCTTCGCTTGCGTGAACATTTTCGGCGGCTTCCTTGTCACCCAGCGCATGCTGGCGATGTACAAGAAGAAGTCGAAGTAAGCGGCCACCTCGGGCTGAAGGGATCAATGGGGACCTGAGATGAGCGCCAATCTCTCTGCATTCTTGTATCTCGTGGCGGGGGTGCTGTTCATCCTGTCGCTGCGCGGGCTGTCGAGCCCGGCAACCTCGCGCCAGGGCAATCTGTTCGGCATGATCGGCATGGCGATCGCGGTCGCCACCACGCTGGCGAGCCATCCGCCGGCGGATGGCGTGGCCTGGGTCCTCGTGATCCTCGCGGTCGCGATCGGCGGCGGCATCGGCGCGGTGATCGCCCGCCGCGTGCCGATGACCTCGATGCCGGAACTGGTCGCCGCCTTCCACTCGCTGGTCGGCATGGCCGCGGTGCTGGTCGCTGCCGGCGCGTTCTACGCGCCGGAGGCCTTCGACATCGGCACGCCCGGCAACATCCATGCCTCCAGCCTGGTCGAGATGTCGCTCGGCGTCGCCATCGGCGCGCTGACCTTCACCGGCTCGGTGATCGCGTTCCTCAAGCTGTCCGCCCGCATGAGCGGTGCGCCGATCATCCTGCCGTTCCGCCACGCCATCAACATCGCACTGGCGCTCGCGCTGGTGTTCTTCGTCGTCGGCCTGGTCCGCTCCGGCAGCGCGGTCGATTTCTGGCTGATCACCATCATCGCGCTGGTGCTCGGCGTGCTCATGATCATCCCGATCGGCGGCGCCGACATGCCGGTCGTGATCTCGATGCTGAACTCCTATTCGGGTTGGGCGGCCGCCGGCATCGGCTTCACGCTCGGCAATTCCGCGCTGATCATCACCGGCGCGCTGGTCGGATCGAGCGGCGCGATCCTGTCCTACATCATGTGCCACGCGATGAACCGGTCCTTCATCTCGGTCATCCTCGGCGGCTTCGGCGGCGAGACCGCTGCGGCTGGCGGCGCTACGGGCGAGCAGAAGCCCGCCAAGCTCGGCTCGGCGGACGATGCCGCCTTCATCATGAAGAACGCCTCCAAGGTCATCATCGTGCCCGGCTACGGCATGGCGGTGGCGCAGGCCCAGCACGCGCTGCGCGAGATGGCGGACATCCTGAAGAAGGAAGGCGTCGAGGTGAAATACGCCATTCACCCGGTGGCGGGGCGCATGCCCGGTCACATGAACGTTCTGCTCGCGGAAGCCAATGTGCCCTATGACGAGGTGTTCGAGCTCGAGGACATCAACAGCGAATTCGCGCAGGCCGACATCGCCTTCGTGATCGGCGCCAACGACGTCACCAACCCGGCGGCCGAAGAGGACAAGTCCTCGCCGATCTACGGCATGCCGGTGCTCCAGGTCTGGAAGGCCGGCACGGTGATGTTCATCAAGCGCTCGCTCGCCTCTGGCTATGCCGGCATCGACAATCCGCTGTTCTACCGCGACAACACCATGATGCTGCTCGGCGACGCCAAGAAGGTCACCGAGAACATCGTCAAGGCGATGTAACGCGGGAGGGACTGTGGCCATCAACAAGGAATGGCACCGGTCCCATCGCATGCCGCCCAAGGCGACGCGCGAGCAGCGCATCGCCTTGCACGCAGCCCACAAGGCGGCGTGCGGCTGTCGGGACGTCCCCGCCAGCATCCGCGCCGACGTCATGAAATTGCTGCGGAGCCAGCGCAAGCCCTAAAGCATGATCCGGAAAAGTGCGAAGCGGTTTTCCGGAAAGATCATGCGCAAACAACAAGCTAAAGCGCTACGGCGATTCATCTAAATCCCGTCGCGCTTTAGTCTGGATCGGGGGCGGCCGCGCACATGATGACCATCGTCAAGTGGATCGCCATCCTGCTCGTGACCGTCTATCTCGCCGGTCTTCTCGTGCTGTATGTCCGCCAGCGCGAGATGCTGTTTCCGATCCCGCCCGTCGGCCGCACCGCCCCCGATGCTGCGGGCCTTCCCGAGGCCGAAGAGCATGTCCTGACCACGTCTGATGGCGAGCAGGTCATCGTCTGGCACGTGCCGGCCAAGCCCGGTCGTTCCGTGATCCTCTACTTCCACGGCAATGGCGATTTTCTCGCCGGCCGCGTCGGCCGTTTCAAGGCGATGACCGCTGACGGCACCGGCCTCGTTGCGCTGTCCTATCGCGGTTATGGCGGCTCGAGCGGGATGCCGAGCGAACAGGGCCTGCTGCGCGACGCTGCAGCCGCCTACGTATTCACCACCGCGCGCTATGCGGCGGAACGAATCGTCGCCTGGGGCTTTTCGCTCGGGACGGGCGTCGCGGTCGCGCTCGCCTCGGAGCATCGGATTGGAAAACTCATCCTGGAGACGCCCTATACGTCGACGGCCGACATTGCGGGGGCATCGTTCTGGTTCGTTCCGGTCCGCCTCCTGATGCGCGACCCCTTCCATTCGGACCAGCGCATGTCGCGCGTCACAGTGCCGCTGCTCGTCATGCATGGCACCAATGACCATGTCATTTCGATCGTCTTCGGAGAGCGTCTGTTCGCACTCGCCGGCGAACCCAAGCGGTTCGTTCGCATGGAGGGCGGCGGGCACGACGATCTCGATCAATATGGCGCGATCGAAACGGCGAGAGGCTTCATTGGCGGCTGACCGCTTGGCTCAACGTTACATCCCCGCGCTCGTCGTCTCCTGCTTGACGTTTCTGCCGCAGAACGCGCTTGCGGCGACCGGCCTCGACGGTGCGGCGATGCATCAGCTCCCGGGCACGCTCGTCTCGATCTCCATGGGGGCCGTCTACATGGGAGCGCTCACCTATATCGGCAACGCGCCGAACTTCATGGTGAGCAGCATCGCCCGCGAGAACGGCGTCGCGATGCCGAGCTTCTTCGGTTATCTCCTGCGCGCCGGCGCCGTGCTGATCCCGCTGTTCCTGTTGCTGACGCTGCTGCCGGTGGCGCCGATCCTGCACTGGCATTGAATCTCGCGCCTGATTTGCTACTGCTCATTCAAGCAAATGGAAGTGGTGGATGAGCGCGCATAGTCCGATGCCCCGATCGGCCTGGATCTTCCCGGGGCTGGCCGTGCTGCTGTTCGCAGCCGTCAGCGCGACGGACTATGTGTTCACGCTGTCGCTCGGCGGGCTCGCCTTCGCCGTCGTGCTCCTGGTCATCCTGTTCGGCACGGTGTTCGCCGCGGTTCATCATGCCGAGGTGATCGCGGAACGGGTCGGCGAACCCTATGGCACGCTGGTGCTGACGCTTTCGGTGACCATCATCGAGGTCGCGCTGATCACCACAATCATGCTGGGCGAAAAGCCCGTCCCGGCACTGGCCCGCGACACCGTGTTCGCCGTGGTCATGATCGTCTGCAACGGCCTCGTCGGACTCTGCATCTTCATCGGCGGCCTGCGCTATCGCGAGCAGGGTTTTCAGCTCTCCGGCGCCAACGTCTATCTCAGCGTCCTGTTCGCGCTCGCGACCATCACGCTGATCCTGCCGAACTACACCACCACCACGCCGGGGCCGGTCTATTCGGCGGTCCAGCTCGGCTTCGTCGACGTGGTCACGCTGGCGCTGTACGGCGTGTTCCTCTATACCCAGACCGTCCTGCACAAGGACTACTTCGTGCATGACCGTGCCGTCGGCGAGGGCGGGGCGGCGCACGGGTCGGCAGGGGCACTCGTGCTCACCGTGCTGCTGCTCCTGGTCTCGCTGCTGGCGGTCGTGCTGCTTTCCAAGAAGTTCTCGCTGGTGGTCGATGCCGTGGGCGCCAGGATCGGCGCGCCACCGGCCTTCGCCGGCCTCCTGGTCGCGCTGCTGATCCTGATGCCCGAGGGCGTTGCGGCCGTCGCGGCGGCGCGCAAAAACGACCTCCAGAAGAGCATCAACCTCGCTCTGGGATCGTCGCTGGCGACCATCGGCCTGACCATTCCTGCCGTCGGCGTCGCCACCTATGCGCTCGACAAGGAGCTCGAGCTCGGCCTCGGCGCCCAGGGCAGCGTGCTCCTGCTGCTGACCTTCTTCCTGAGCATGCTGACCTTCGGTACGGGCAGGACCAATGTCCTGTTCGGCCTGGTGCACATGGTGGTATTTGCCGTCTACGTGTTCATGGTTTTCGTACCCTAGAAGGAGCTCCCAGTGCTTGCCGCCAAGTCCGAGGTTCAGATCGACAACGAAGAGGTCCGGGTGACCGAATGGCGGCTTGCGCCCGGCAGCGCCACCGGCCATCACACCCATGGCATGGACTATGTGATCGTTCCGGTCGCCGCCGGCGAGATGACCATCGTCGCGCCCAATGGCGAAAGGTCCAAGGCGCAGCTTGCCGCCGGGAAATCCTATTTCCGCAAGGCCGGCGTCCAGCATGACGTACTTAACGAAACCTCAACTGAGATCGTGTTCCTTGAAATTGAGCTGAAACGCTAGGGTCTCACCACCGTTTGCCATCGATCCGTCGCAGTTGATCCCTCACAATGCCCTAAAGTTCCCGCATCAGGTCGCGCGGGGAGTGTGGTCGGAATGCTGAAATACCTCGCAAAAATTTCGATGGATATTTTCCCCTCGGTGCTCGCGACGATCATCGGGGCCTACATCGTCAATCATTACATCAACGCCAAGCCGGCCGCCGACACCCCAGCCGCCGTGACCGCGCCTGCCCAGACCGGCAGCGACGGCAAACCCACCGATACCGCCAACCTTCCCGCCCCCGGCGTCAAGGCCAAGGGCATCCCCGAGAAGAGCGTGACGGACAAGGCGGCGGTCGAGAAGCCGGCCGATCATCCGCCGGCCGCCGAGACCAAGGCCGCAGACGTGGCTCCCGCTGAGACCGGCCCGCGCGGCCGTCCCTCTGCCCGCGACAAGGCCGCGGCGAAATCCGCACCGGCTGCTTCTGCTCCCGTGGTTGAGGCCAATTCGGCCCCGACGGCGGCTTCCCCGGCTCCCGACGCCAACGATCTGGCGCGTGCTGCGATCGAGCGCCTGCGCAAGTCGCCCGAGGGCAAGGCTGCCGAGGCCAGGTCGTCGGAAACCAAGCCTGCCGAGGCTCGCGCGTCGGAGACCAAGCCGGCTGAGCCTGCGGTGCGGGACGCCGCCCGCACGCCGGAGGCCCCGCGGGTCGTGAATGTGGAGCCGTCCCCGGTCCGTCCGCTGCCGCCGCCGATCAATGTCTCGACGCCCTCACCCGAGGCCTATGGCAATGGGGGCTCCAATCCGCCCTACACGGCCTCGATCGGCAATGACGATCCGAATCGGGTGACGCCGCCGGCCGACATTCCCGTGCCGATCATCGCGCCGCCGCTCGACCTGCGTGCCGATGCGGGCGCCGCCCTGCCGCGGCCGAAGAAGACCAATGTCGCCGACGAGATGCTGTCGGGCATGAAGTCGATGTTTAACGCCGTTCTGCCCAAGAACGCCACGCCCGACTAGAGCTCCGCTCAGCCTCCGCCAAACCGTCAGCCGCCGACGCGAGCGAGACCGCTGCGGGCGGGTTCGTCGCGTGGACGAAGCGCAACCGCCTTGGTGTAGGACGCCGCCGCCTTGGCCTTGTCGCCCAGCCGCTCATAGGCCTGACCGCGCGCGGTCCAGACCTGGGCGTTGTTCGGATCGGCCTCGGAGGCTTCATCGAGATCGGCTGCGGCCTCCTTGACCTTGCCGAGCGCGAGATAGCTGTTGGCGCGGCCGAGCAGCGGCTCGGCCTTTTGCGGGTTGAGTCCGCTGGCGGCACTGAAATCGGCGATCGCGAAGTCGTGCTGGTTGTTGCCCTGGTAGATCAGGGCGCGGCCATAGAGCGCCTGCGCATTGTAGGGATCGAGGCCAACCGCGCGATTGAACTCGTCGAGCGCTGCCGCGGTCTCGCCCGACCTCGCCAGGGACTGAGCCTTCGCCGTATGGGCCTGGGCTTCGGTGACGTTGCCGGCGCTCACTGCGCTCTCGGCCGGCGCGGCGGCCTTGGGGGCCTCCTGCGGCTTGTCCTTCTCCGGCATCAGCGATCCCAGATCGAACGAGCAGCCGCCCAGCACGATCCCCGTCAGGGCCGCCGCGAGCGGCGGCTGCCAGATCCGGCGCCGTCGCGGAAGGCCGCGCTGGGAGAAAGGGGAGGCCATCTACGGTTGGCTCGCGCTAGAGCTTGATCCGACAAGTCCTCAAAACAATAACGCGGGCCTGGGGCCCGCGTCATCGAAAACTAGAGTCTCGCTGAATCGGCTCAGCGCGGTCCGCGCGGACCTGCGCCGGGACCGCCACGACCGCCGCGATCACCGCCCGGGCCGGCGCCGAACACCGGCTTCGGCTTCATCGGCAGCAGGCCTTCGCGCTGCAGCTTCTTGCGGGCCAGCTTGCGCGCGCGGCGCACGGCCTCGGCCTTTTCGCGGGCCTTCTTCTCGGAGGGCTTCTCGTAGTGACCGCGGAGCTTCATCTCGCGGAAAATTCCCTCGCGCTGCATCTTCTTCTTCAGCGCCTTGAGGGCTTGATCAACATTGTTATCGCGAACGAGAACCTGCACGCGGCATCCTCTTCAGGTGGATCGGATTTGAATTCTGGTAAGTCAAAGGGGATGGCGAAACGCGCAAGCCCTTAACCTTGAGCGCGCGGATGTATCAGACAAAACCGCAGATGTCCACCGGCCCAGCGGGTTTTTGGGCCAAGTTCGGCCATTAAATGCGGCGAAAACACCTCCATGCGGCCCCGATTTGGGCGGTTTGGCGCCGAGAACGGGGCCGCGCCGGAACTTCGTTCTGGAATCTTTTGCAATGAGGGGACCACAATGGACGTCAAAAAATATGCTGCCGAAGCCATCGGCACCTTCTGGCTCACATTCGCGGGCTGCGGAAGCGCGGTGATCGCCGCCGGCTTCCCGCAGGTCGGGATCGGGCTGGTCGGCGTGTCCCTGGCCTTTGGATTGAGCGTCGTCACCATGGCCTACGCGATCGGCCATATCTCCGGCTGCCATCTCAACCCGGCCGTCACGGTCGGTCTTGCCGCCGGTGGCCGTTTTCCGGCGGGGCAGGTTCTGCCTTACATCGTCGCTCAGGTGGCGGGCGCGATCATTGCCGCCTGGCTGCTCTATGTCATTGCGAGCGGAGCGCCCGGCTTCGACGTCGGCAAGGGCTTTGCCTCCAACGGCTATGGCGCGCATTCGCCCGGCCAGTACAGCATGATCGTGTGCTTCCTCACCGAGGTGGTGATGACCATGATGTTCCTGTTCATCATCATGGGGGCGACCCATGGGCGCGCGCCGGCGGGATTTGCACCGCTGGCGATCGGGCTCGCGCTGGTGATGATCCACCTCGTCAGCATTCCCGTCACCAACACCTCGGTGAACCCGGCGCGCAGCACCGGCCCGGCGTTGTTCGTCGGCGGCTGGGCGGTGTCGCAGCTGTGGCTGTTCTGGGTCGCGCCGCTGATCGGCGGCGCGCTCGGCGGGGTGATCTATCGCTGGCTCAGCGAGGAGCCCACCGGCATCGTTGCGGGCGTGAAGACGGCGTAACTAATCACAATCACCCGGCGGGATTGCAGCTCTTGCTGCGATCCCGTCACTTGTCCCGGGGCGGCCTGACTTCGGTCACGTGGCCCATCTTGCGCCCGGGGCGCGGCGCGCCCTTGCCGTAGATGTGCACGGTCGCGCCCGGCACGCTCAGCCACTTTTCGTAATCGTTGATCTCGTCGCCGATCAAATTGGTCATGGTGACGACCTCGCCGTGGCGCACCGGCTTGCCGAGCGGCCAGCCGGCGATGGCACGGATGTGCTGCTCGAACTGCGAGACGGAGGCGCCGTCGAGCGTCCAGTGCCCGGAATTGTGCACGCGCGGCGCGATCTCGTTGACCAGCACCTTCGGTCCGTTGCCGCCTGCCAGCACGAACATTTCGACCGCGAGCACGCCGACATAGTCGAGCGCGCTTGCGATTTTGCTCGCGATGCTGCGCGCCTCCTCGGCGAGCGCGTCAGGGATCGGCGCGGGCGCACGCGATATCTTCAGGATGTGGTCGCGGTGCTCGTTCTCGGTGACGTCGAAGCACTCGACCTCGCCCGTGGCCGCGCGCGCGGCGATCACGGAGATCTCGCGCTCGTAGGGCACGAAGGCCTCCAGGATCGCCGATTTGGTGGCGAGGCTGGTCCACACTTTCGCGATGTCGTCGCCCTCGCGGATGATGGCCTGGCCCTTGCCGTCATAGCCGAAGCGGCGGGTCTTCAGCACCGCCGGAAGGCCGATCCTGGCGATCGCCTCGCGCAGCGAGGAGACGGAGGTGACGTCGGCGTAGGCGGCAGTGCCGATCCCGAGCTTCGTCACGAAATCCTTCTCGGCGAGCCGGTCCTGGGTCGTTTCGAGGATCTTGCGGTTGGGCAGCACCGGGCGGCGCGCGTCCAATACCAGCGCGGCTGCCGCCGGCACGTTCTCGAATTCGTAGGTGATGACGTCGACATCATGCGCGAACAATTCGAGCGCCTCGACGTCGGCATATTCGGCGCAGGTCGCGTTCAGCACGACGTCGAAGGCCGGCGAATCCGGATCGGGCGAGAACACCTGGCAGCGCAGGCCGAGTCGCGCCGCGGCCATGGCAAGCATCCGGCCCAATTGTCCGCCGCCGAGGATTCCGATGGTGTCACCGGGCTTCAGCTTCACGTGCCTGGTGTCAGTCACGCCTTGTCCTCCGGCCGCTCGGCGACCGCCTCGGTCTGGGCCTTGCGCCAGGCGGCGAGGCGATCCGACAGGGCCGGGTCGGACAATGCCAGCACAGCGGCTGCCAGCAGCGCGGCATTGATCGCGCCGGCCTTGCCGATGGCGAGGGTGCCGACCGGAATGCCCGCGGGCATCTGGACGATCGAATAGAGCGAATCGACGCCCTTGAGTGTCTTGGATTCGACGGGAACGCCAAACACCGGGAGTTCCGTCAGGGCCGCCGTCATGCCGGGCAGATGGGCCGCGCCACCGGCGCCGGCGATGATAATCTTGTAACCTGCGGCCTTGGCACCCTTGGCGAATGCGAACAGCCGGTCGGGCGTGCGGTGGGCCGAGACGATGCGGCTGTCGGCAGCAATGCCGAGCGCGTCAAGCGTGTCGGCGGCGTGCCGCATCGTGTCCCAGTCCGATTGGCTTCCCATGATGATGGCGATCGGCGCGGTCATGACGTCAATTGTGCCCAGAAAAACAGAGAGATAGGCCAGATTAATGATTCCGGCCGGCGGCTCGCAAGGCGGTGGCAAGGAGAAGGGAATCCACTATCCTGTCTTGGTGAATCCCCGCAAGCCTTCATTGAGCAGGATGCCCATGAAGAAACCGAAAAGGGCGAGCCCTGCGAAGGCCAGAAAGGGCCGGAACATGAGCGCCGCCCGATCCAAAGCCGTTTCGAGCCGCGCGGCCAAACCGGCCTTGCGCAGAGCGCCGGCTGCCGATGACGGCAAGGCGATCATCCGCGGCCTCAGGAGCAAGCTCAAGGCGGCACTGCTGCGGATCTCGGAGCTCGAGGCGGCCGCCGATACCGATTTCCTGCTCGGGATTCCCAACCGGCGCGGTTTCGAGCGCGAGCTCGCGCGCGCCATCGCCTATATGAAGCGCTATCGTGCCAGCGGGGCGCTGATCGTGCTCGACGTCGATCGGCTGAAGCCGATCAACGATTCCTTCGGTCATGCCGCCGGCGATGAGGTGCTCAGGGCGATCGTCGCCACGCTGACGCGACAGGTGCGCGCCTCCGACGTGGTCGGCCGGCTCGGGGGCGACGAGTTCGCGCTGCTGCTCTGGAATCTCAGCGAGACCGATGCCAAGGCGAAGGCCGCGGCCTTGGAGCAGGCGATCGACGAATTGTCATTCGTTTTTCGCGGCCAGCACGTGACCGCGGGCGCCTCGGCCGGCGTCGCGCTGCTCGGTCCGCAATCCGCTGCAGGCCGCGCCCTGGAGGAGGCGGATGCGGCCATGTATGTGCGCAAGGCGAGCCGCCGGCACGAGGTGGCGGATCAGGCTGGTCGGCGGCGAGCGCTAGTCTAGAGGGTGGCAAGATCTTCCGGCACGTTGCCGAACTTGCGCAGCAGCGTCGCGTCGCCGAATTCGCCCGTCATGGGATCGCCGCTGCGGCTGAACGCGATTGCGCCGATATGTCCGGCGCCGCGCGCCAGCATCTCTGCGCGTCGCAGCGCCGCCGTCGAGGACTGACACTCCTCTGCCGCGCCTGCGACGGGTGATCCGTCGTCATCGATCAAGAAGGGCATTGCAACGTAATAGGTCACATCCGACATGGCGTTGCTCCAATGTTGAAGATTATGCGGCGCTGCTCTTGCTCCGCATCTTGCTGCACGAGATCTCCGGAATGCAGCCGGCGGAAATCGCCGCCTGCAATTCCTCCAGCTCGGCTTCCAGATATTCGTTGGCCATGATCAGCGCTTTGATGGTGCTGCGCAGATTGCCGTCGCACATCGCGATCGCCTGATCGCAGGCCTGTTCGTAATGGCTGTTGTCGAAAAGGGCGGTTGCTGACATCTGCGTTGTCCTCGTGTCTCGTGCTCGGGCGTTCTCTGAGGTGTTGGGGCGCCTATGAATGTTCCTCTTTTGTTCTTATCGAGTCAAGCGGATTCGGAAGCGGCGGACGCGCTCAAGACCGGCTCACGCTCAGGCGATGATGTCGGGGGTAATCTGGTCTTCAATGAACGCGATGCGGTCGCGCAACAACAGCTTGCGCTTCTTCAGGCGCTGTAACCGCAACAGGTCGGGGGCGGGCGATTGATGCAACGCATCGATCGCCGCATCAAGATCTCGGTGTTCCTGCTGCAACCGGGTGAGCTCGGCTTCGAGCTCACGCTCATCTTCATTGGTCATGTCTGCGGTGGCCGAAAACCGATAGGCGTGAGATCCGGGCTGTGGATGCCCTGTGGAAATTATCGTCCTTGCGCCGCGTGATCGCAAGCGATCTGCGATCCCCCGTCGCCGATCTCCCGCAACATATTTCTGCAAGGAGCTGCGGCGGTGCGCCGGCGTATTGATATCATGGATTTTTCCGGCGTGGTTCCTTAGTCACGCTTCGTTACATATGAACTTTCAAAAATGACGCTGCGACGACGGATACCCATCGACAGGACGAATCGGTGATGTAGACTTGGTCGTCCGGATCGAATCCTAAAGGTTCAACCCTACCGAGGAGGTTTCGAATGACAATTCAGGCACATCTCGTTGAATTGGAACGGAAGCACAAACTTCTCGAAAACGAATTGCACGAAGCTCTCGTGCACCTTTCAACAGACGACCTGCAAATTGTTGAGTTGAAGCGCCGGAAGTTGATGGTCAAGGACCAGATCGAGCGTCTGAAGCAATCTGGCGACACGCTCCACTAGTAACCCCCGTGACAGTGTAGAGTTGATCACGTCCTTCACGCAGGGATGAGAGCATCCGTGCTCATCCCTGCTGCAAGGTGTGCACCGTGCAACACAGTTGTGCGGCGCTCACTCTTGCTTTGACCCGTGGTTCTCGACGCGCCCACTTATCCGCTTCTCGAAACGCTCTCGATCTCTGCGAGCTCGGCGACGTGATCGGCGATCGCGAGCGAGGACGTCAGTCCCGGCGATTCGATGCCGAACAGATTGATCAGGCCTGCAACGCCGTGATCGCGCGGGCCCTGCATCAAGAAATCCTGGGTGGCCACGGCCGGCGGCACGATCTTCGGGCGGATGCCCGAATAGCTCGGCATCAGCGCGCCGTCAGGCAGCGTCGGCCAGTATTTGCGGATCGCGGGATAGAAGCGCTCGGCGCGTGACGGATCGACCTCGTAGTCGATCGTCTCGATCCATTCGACGTCAGGCCCGAAGCGCGCCTGTCCTGCCATGTCCAGCGTCAGGTGCACGCCCAGGCCGCCGGGCTCGGGCACCGGATAGATCAGGCGCGAGAACGGCGCCTTGGCGTTGCAGCTGAAGTAGTTTCCCTTGGCGAGATAGGCCGGCGGAATCCGGTCCAGCGGCATGCCGTCGATGCTGCGCGCCACATGCGTTGCCGACAGCCCCGCGGCGTTGACGAGGAGGCTGCATTGCAGCGTCATCGGTGCCTCGCCGCCGGCATCGATCTCGATGAGGCCGGCCGCCGCCTTGGCACGGATCAGCGGGGTGTGAAACGCGAAAGCTGCGCCGGCGTCCTCGGCTTCGCCGCGCAGCGAGAGCATGTAGGCGTGGCTGTCGATGATGCCCGTCGACGGTGACAGCAGCGCGGCGTCGCAGGCGAGCGCCGGCTCCAGCGCGCGTGCGGCCTCGCCCGAGAGCAGCTGCATGTCGAGCACGCCGTTGGCCTCGGCATGCGCCTTGATCGATTGCAGCTTCTCGGTCTCCTTCGGGCTGGTCGCGACGATCAGCTTGCCGCAATTTTTGTGCGGGATGCCGCGCTCGGCGCAGTAGCGGTACAGCGCGTGCTTGCCTGCCACGCACATGCGCGCCATCCAGCTCCCGGCCCGGTAGTAGATGCCGGCATGGATCACCTCGCTGTTGCGCGACGAGGTGACGGTGCCGATCGCCTCGGCTTCCTCGAGCACGATCACCTCGCGCCCGGCCTGGGCGAGCTTCCGGGCCACCGCGAGCCCGACCACCCCAGCTCCGATAACGACGCAATCGACCCTATCCATGGTTGTGCAGGATTCCAGTTGGAAGCACGGGTGGCGCATGGTCCGGATGCGGCGACGCAGGCGGGGCTTCCGTTAAGAAGTCGTTTATCATGTCAGGGCAATTGCCGTATTTCACGTCACATTATTCTGTTGTGCCCACAGGCGTTTACCCGATCCAAACCCGCTAGGCCAGACAATCCGACGTTGAAATCGCGGGTGGCTGATGGCTGAGAAGAACTGGCACGTGGGCAGCACGCTTTCGATTGCTGTGCGGGCCCTCCTATGCCTGGCCGGTGCGGGCGCGCCTGCGCGCGCCTTTGCGGCATCGGACAGCCTTGCCGTTCCGGGCGATCTCACCACGCTTGATCCCGGCGTGATCTGGGAAGCCCTGATCGCGGGCATCGTGGTCTGCTCGTTCCTCGCCGCGATCGGGCTGTGGATCCATTCCTCGCTGCGCCGCTCCAGGCGTTTGCAGCTGCGGCGCAACGCCTTCATCTCCTCCGCCATGAACAACCTCAACCAGGGCGTGGTGATGACGGATGCGCAGCGCCGCGTCATCTTCTGCAACGACCGCTATCTCGAGATCTATGGCCTGGCGCGATCCGACCTCCGGCCCAACATGACCGGCTACGACATTCTGAGGCTGCGCCGCGAGCGCGGAGTGCTCGGCGTCACCGATGACGAATTTTACGCGAAGGCATCGAGCGCCAATGGCCTGACCACGGAACTGCCGGACGGACGGGCCATCCTGGTGAAGTATTTCGTGTTGCCGAACGGCGGCTCGGTGGCGACCCACCTCGACGTCACCGAGCAGCGCAACCTGTCGCGGCAGCTCGCCTCCACCAAGCAATTCCTGGAATCGGTGCTCGATCATGTGCCGGCCTGCGTGGCGGCCAAGAACATCGAGGACGGCTGCTACATCTTCGCCAACAGCGCCTATGAGAAGTTCTGGGGATTGTCGCGGGACTTCGCCGTCGGCAGGAATGCACGGGAGCTGTTTGCGTCGGCCTCGGCGGCCAGCATCGAGGCCGCTGACCAGGCGGCGCTCAATTCACCGGATGGCCAGCACCGCAATGAGTTCGAGGTGGATCGTGCCGGTGCGCGGCGCATGGTCGCCTCGATCCGGATCGTGGTCCGCAACGAGAGCAACAAGCCCGAATTTCTGCTCATCCTGTTCGAGGACATCACCGACCGCCGCTCGCTGTCGCAGGAGCTGGAGAGCACCAAGAAGTTCCTCGAGCTCGTGGTCGACAACATCCCGGTTGCGCTGATCGTGGAGCAGGTCAAGGACGGCCGCTATCTGCTCGCCAACCGCAGCGCGGAGACGATCCTCAACCGCAGGCGCGAGGAAGCCACCGGCCTGACCGCGTCCGACATCTTCAACGCCAAGGAAGCCAAGCTGATCGTCGCGCGCGACGAGGCCGCGATCAAGAAGCGCGGGATGATCACCGAGGAGCATCCGATCTCCACCAAGGGCGGCCTGCGGCTGTTCCTGACTCGCCGCGCCACCGTGGTCAATGATGCCGGCGAGCCGCAATATCTGATCAAGACCCACGAGGACGTCACCGACCGCCGGCAGACCGAGTCGCGCATGGCGCACATGGCCTATCACGACGGCCTCACCGATCTGCCGAATCGCGCCGCCTTCCTGCAGGCTCTGACCCAGATGATCGAGGCTTGCGAGGGCACCGGCGAGGAGTTCGCCGTGCTCTGCGTCGACCTCGACGGCCTTAAGGAGGTCAACGACGTCTTCGGCCATGCGCTCGGCGACAAGCTCCTGATCGAGGTCGCCCATCGGCTCCAGGATTCCGCACGCGGCGGCGTGGTGGCGCGCCTGTCCGGGGACGAGTTCGGCCTGATCATCGACGGCAAGCAGCCCCAGGGCGGCCTCGCGCTGGCGCAGCAGATCGGCGAAGCCGTCGCGAAGGATTTTCAGATCGACGGCCGGCCGGTCCGCGCCGGCATCACTACGGGCATGTCGGTCTTCCCCCACAATGGCACCGATGGCGCCTCGCTGCTCGCCAATGCCGGCGCGGCGCTGTTCCGCGCCAAGCAGAAGTCGCGCGGCACGATCAGCCTCTACCAGCCCGAGATGGACCAGCAGATCCGCGACCGCCGCGTGCTGCACCAGGACCTGTCCATGGCGGTCAAGAACGGCGAGCTCTCGCTCGCCTTCCAGCCGCAGGGGGCCGCGGGCCACAGCGTCGCCGAGAGCGAGATCATCGGCTTCGAGGCGCTGGCGCGCTGGCAGCATCCCGTGCGCGGCCAGGTTTCGCCGGCCGAATTCATTCCCATCGCCGAGGAGAGCGGCCTCATCGTCGAGATGGGCGAGTGGATCCTGCGCGAGGCCTGCCGCGAGGCGGCGTCCTGGCCGAAGCCGCTGCAGGTCGCGGTCAATCTGTCGCCGGCGCAGTTCATGCACGGCGACGTGGTCGGCCTCGTCCATTCGATCCTGATCGAGACGGGCCTTGCACCCGGCCGGCTCGAGCTCGAGATCACCGAGGGGGTTCTGATCGAGGATTTCGATCGCGGCCTTGCGCTGCTGCGCCGCCTGAAGGCGCTCGGCGTGCGCATCTCCATGGACGATTTCGGCAGCGGCTATTCCTCGCTGAGCTATCTCCAGGCGTTCCCGTTCGACAAGATCAAGATCGACCGCGCCTTCATCATCAATCTCGGCCGCAATCCGCAATCGGCGGCGATCGTGCGCGCCGTCATCGACCTCGGCCACGGCCTCGAAATGTCGATCATCGCCGAGGGCGTCGAGACGCTCGACCAGCTCGCCTTCCTCGCCAAAGAAGGCTGTGACGGGGTGCAGGGCTATCTGCTCGGCAAGCCTTTGCCGATCGGCAAATATGCCGGGCTCGTCGGCCGCGTCGAAGCCATGGAGCTTGCGCTGAAGACCGGTTAGAGCCGTTTTCCAGCGAAGTGGACACCGGCTCGCGTCAAGAAAACGCGTCAGAATATGAATCTAGAGCCACCGTTCCGATTTCATCGGAACGGAAATGGCTCTAGTGATGGGAGTGCTTCGCTCCCATTCGACGGCTTTATGGCGGATTACGACCTCGCGATCATCGGCGGCGGCCTGAACGGCGTCAGCCTCGCCCGCGATGCGGCGGGCCGCGGCCTGCGGGTGATCCTGTTCGAGCAGGGCGATCTCGGCGGCGCGGCGTCGTCGGCCACACCGCGGCTGATCCACGGCGATCTCTCGGTGCTGGAGCGCCGCGGTTTTTGGCGGGTGCGCCGGGCACTGGCCGAGCGCCGGACCTGGCTCGCCATCGCGCCGCATCTGGTGCGGCCGATGCGTTTCGTGATTCCCGCGCATGTGGACGAGCGTCCGCCGTGGCTGCTGCGGGCCGGCCTGTTTCTTTATGACGTCCTCTCCGGCCGGAGCGGCCTGCCCGGATCGACGACCCTCGACATCACCCATCACCCGGTCGGCAACGCGCTGAAGCGCCCGTTCGGCACGGCGTTCGAATATTCGGACTGTATCGTCGACGATTCCCGCCTTGTCGTGCTCACGGCGCTGGACGCCGCCGAGCGTGGTGCGACGATCCGGACCGGGGCGCGCTGCGTGCGTGCCGACCGAACCGACATCTGGCGGCTCGCCGTGGTCGATCGCGGCCACCGCCGCTCCGTTACAGCAAGGGCGCTGGCCAATACCAGTGGCGCCTGGACATCGATCGTCGCGGAGACGGTCCTGCGCCAGCCGCAGCCTGCCGCGACGGCCATGCAGATGAGCCAGATCGTCGTGCCCAGGCTGTTCGACTCGGACAACGTCTACGTGTTCCAGAACAGCGACGGCCGGCTGATCTTCGCGAGCCCGTTCGAACGCGCGTTCACGCTGATCGGCACGGTCACGCACGATTTCACCGGAGATCCCGCGATCGTGGCGATGGCCGGATCCGACGTCAGCTATCTCTGCGAAGCGGCCAGCCGCTATTTCCGCGAGCGCATCGCCCCGGTCGACGTGGTCCGGACGGTCTCTGGCGTCAATTTGAGGCCGGCGGCGGCGCGAGGAGGTGACGGCACGACCCTGTTCCACGCGCGTCGGCGCAAGGCGCCGCTGATCACGATGTTCGGCGGCGACGTCACCACCGCGCGCCGGCGCGCCGAGCGTGCGGTGACGAAGCTGACGCCGTTCTACCCGATGTCGCCGCCCTGGACCGCGGGCGCTGTGCTGCCCGGTGGAGATTTCGCCTGGGATCGTTTCGACACCGAGGTCGACCTCGCACGCGAGCGCTGGCGTTTTCTGTCCGAGCCGGAAGCCCAGCGCCTGGTCGCGGCTTATGGCTCGCGATTGACGGCCGTGCTCGGTGAAGCAACGACACGCGAAGAGCTCGGCCCTGCCTTCGGCCCCGAGTTGACCGGCGCCGAGGTGCGCTATCTCATGGCCCACGAATGGGCGCGGTTTCCGGATGACGTTCTGTGGCGCCGTTCCAAGCTGGGCCTGACCATGCCCGGGGCGGACTGTGAGGCGCTAGCGGCGTTCATGGCGGGTGTGAACGATTCACCCCGAGCCGGTTGAGCTAAACACGATCCGCCGCTAGCGTGCGGCGGAATCGGGGTTGGCAGGGACCATGGCGGAAGAATTGCCCGGAGCGAAGGTTGCGGCCGAACCGGCTGGCGGAGATGCATCTCCGGCGGCCGGCCAGCCGCTGCTGCGCATCGAGGGCGTCGCCAAGACCTTCGGCACGTTCCGCGCCGTCGACGGCGTGTCGCTCGATATCAAGGCCGGCGAGTTCTTCGCGCTGCTCGGCCCGAGCGGCTGCGGCAAGACCACGCTCTTGCGCATGCTCGCGGGCTTCGAGGCGCCGGACGAGGGGCGCATCCTGCTCGGCGGCAAGGACATCGCGCAGGCGCTGCCGCATGAGCGCCCGATCAACATGATGTTCCAGAACTACGCGCTGTTCCCGCATCTGTCGGTGCGCGACAACATCGCCTTCGGCCTGAAGCGCGCTCGAATGCCGCGTGCCGACATCGCCACGCGCGTGGCGGAGATGGTGGCGCTGGTCAAGCTCGAGGGATTGGAGAAGCGCAAGCCGGACCAGTTGTCCGGCGGTCAGCGCCAGCGCGTGGCGCTCGCCCGCGCATTGGCGCGCCGCCCGCAGCTCCTGCTGCTCGACGAGCCGCTCGCAGCCCTCGACAAGAAGCTTCGCGAAAACACGCAAGCCGAGCTGATGGAGCTGCAGCGGCGGCTCGGCATGACCTTCATCATCGTCACCCACGACCAGGAGGAGGCGATGACGATGGCTGATAGAATCGGCGTGATGAAATCAGGCAAGCTCGCCCAGGTCGCGAGCCCCCGCGAGCTCTACGAGGCGCCGCGCTCGCGCTGGATCGCCGAGTTCGTCGGCGACATCAACCTGTTCGACGGCGAGTCAAAATTGCGCGACGGCCATCGTCTGGTGATCGGCACGCCTGATGCGGGGGCGCTGGTGGTGGCCGAGCCGCGCGAGGCGGTCGGCACCGGAAAACTGGCGGTCGCGATCCGCCCCGAGAAGGTCAAGCTGTCGCGCCGTGGCCCGGTCAACGAGGCCGGTCGCGAGACGGCGATCAACACCCTCGACGGCGTGATTGCCGACATCTGCTATCTCGGCGGCACCACCACCTACAAGGTGAAGCTCGACACCGGTGGGATGCTGCAGGCGTCGGTCGCCAACAGCGCGCGGCTCGACGTCGATGCCTACAGCCTGAACCAGCATGTCGTCGCCTGGTTCACGCCTGACGATTGCGTGGTGCTGCAATCATGAGCTCGCGACGTATCTTCGCAAGGCCGGCGCGCTTCGCCGCCATCGCGCCCTATGTCTGGATGGTGCTGTTCTTCCTGGTGCCGTTCGCTTTCGTGCTCAAGATCAGCCTGTCGCAGACTGCGATCGCGCAGCCGCCTTACGAGCCGGTGTTCGACCTGACGGCGGGATGGGACGCGCTGAAGGCGGCGTTCGCTGCGCTCTCGGTCGACAATTTCAAGCTGCTCGTCTCCGACGACATCTATGTCTTCGCCTATGTCCGCAGCCTCACCGTCGCCCTCACGGCCACCTCGCTGCTGCTCCTGATCGGCTATCCCATCGCCTACGGCATGGCGCGGCTGCCGCAGCGCTGGCAGGCGGTGGCGATGGTGCTGGTGATCGTGCCGTTCTGGACCTCGTTCCTGATCCGCATCTACGCCTGGATCAACATCCTCCAGCACGACGGCCTGCTGAACCAGGTCCTGCTGGCGCTGCATCTGGTCAGCCAGCCCGTGGTGTGGCTCTCCACCGACACCGCGATGTATATCGGCATCGTCTATTCCTATCTGCCGTTCATGATCCTGCCGCTCTATGCCACCCTCGCCAAAATGGAGCCGGCGCTGGAGGAAGCGGCCGCCGATCTCGGCGCGCCGCCCTGGCAGGTGTTCTGGCTCGTCACCTTCCCGCTGTCGCTGCCCGGTGTCGGCGCCGGCGTGCTCTTGTGCTTCATCCCGATCGTCGGCGAGTTCGTCATTCCCGACCTTCTGGCCGGCTCCAACGCGCTGATGATCGGCCAGACCCTGTGGCTCGAATTCTTCACCAACAAGGACTGGCCGGTTGCCTCCGCTGCGGCGATCGTGCTGCTGGTCGTGCTACTAGTGCCGCTCCTGCTGTACGAGCGGCTGCAGAAGCGGCAGCTCGAACGGGGAAGGTAGCGCGATGCGCAAGGTCTCCCGCCTATCCCGCTTCAACATCGCCTCGCTCGCACTGGGGCTGGCATTCCTCTATTTGCCGATCCTGATCCTCGTCCTCTACTCCTTCAACGCCTCGCGCCTGGTGACGGTGTGGGGCGGCTGGTCGCTGCGCTGGTATCATGAGTTCTTCAACGACCGCGCCATGATCGAGGCGGCCTGGATGAGCCTGCGGGTTGCGGTCGCCTCCGCGACCATTGCGACGCTGCTCGGCACGCTCGCGGCGGTGGCGCTGTCGCGCGGTGAGCGCTTTCGCGGACGCACCCTGTTCTCCGGCATGCTCTACGCGCCACTGGTGATGCCGGAGGTGATCACCGGATTGTCGCTGCTCTTGCTGTTCGTCGCGCTGAACGCCGAGCGCGGCTTCTGGACGGTGACGATCGCTCACACCACGCTGACCATGTGCTTCGTCGCGGTGGTCGTGCAGTCGCGCCTCGGCTCGCTCGATCGCTCGCTCGAGGAGGCGGCCATGGACCTCGGCTGCGACCCGGTGCGCGCGTTCGTTGCCGTGACGCTGCCGCTGATTGCGCCGGCGATCGTCGCCGGCTGGATGCTGGCGTTCACGCTGTCGCTCGACGATCTCGTGATCGCGAGCTTCACCACCGGCCCAGGCTCGGCGACGCTGCCGATCCGCATCTATTCGGAGGTGCGGCTCGGCGTGAAGCCCGAGATCAACGCGATCTGCACGCTGGTGATTGCGCTGATCGCGGTTGTCATCGTCATCGCCTCGCTGGCTTCGAAGCTGTCGAGCTCGCAGGGCGAGAGCGCGGCGCCGCTATAGGGCGGGCCACGGGGACGCGCCTACGACTTCACCGCACCCGCCGTGAGCCCGCCCACCATGTAGCGGCGGAAGGCGTAATAGACCGCGGCCGGCGGCAGCGCGTAGATGAAGCCGGTGGTCATCAGCAGCTCCCACGGTGAATCGTCGGCGGCGAGGAAGTTGCCGAGCGCGACGGGGAGCGTGATATCGCGGTCGTTCGAGAGCAGCAGGAACGCGTAGAGATATTCGTTCCAGGCCAGCAGCACCGCATAGGTGCCGATCGCGACCAGCGAGGGCATCATCAGCGGCAGGTAGACCAGGCGGAAGATCTGCAGCGTGGTGGCGCCGTCCATTACCGCGGCTTCGTCCAGCTCCACCGGCAGCTTGTCCGAAGCCTGCTTCAGCACCCAGATCGCGTAGGGGCTCGCGATCGTCACCATGGCCAGGATCAATGACCAGTGATTGTTGAGCAGGCCGTAATTGCCCATGGTGCGATACATCGGCACCGCGAGGAACGCCGCCGGAATGAAATAGGTGAACAGCGCGAGGTTCAGCACCGCGCGCCCGCCCGGCACCTTCAGCCGCGAGATCGCGAACGCGGCTGAGGTGGCGATGAACAGCGTCAACACGCCCACGGAGACCGCGATCAGCGTCGAATTCCAGAACTGGGCGTAGAAGTCGCGCAGGAAGTAGTGCTGCTGCTTGAACACGATTTCGAAGTTGTGCAGCGTCGGATGGTCTGGCCACAGCTTGCCCGAGAACGCGTCCTCCTTCGGAGAGATCGCGAACAGGAACATGTGGTAGATCGGGATCATCGTCCACAGGAAGACGGGAATGCCGATCAGCAGCAGCCGCGCTTCCGTCGCGACGTCACGGAGGGAGGGAAGCTTCATCGCGACAACCGTTTCATCATGAAGTAAACCAGTGGCAGGACGAACGGCATCGCGCAGACGATGGATGCCATCGCGAGCGAGAGCTGGTCGAGCCGAAGATAGCGGATGCCGAGCGTCGCCAGCACGTGCGTGAGGTCGGCAGGTCCGCCGCCGGTGAGCAGGTAGACGCTGTTGAAATCGCCCAGCGTCCAGATCATCGAGAGCAGCGTGCAGGTGACGTAGAGCGTCTGCATCGACGGCCAGGTGATGTAGCGGAATTTCTGCCACCAGCTGGCACCGTCGACCTCGGCGGCCTCGAACAGATCGTGCGAGATCGCAAGGCGCCCGGTGATCAGGATCAGCGTCCAGAACGGCAGCGACTTCCAGATGTGCACGGCGATCGCCATGCACAGCGCGACGGTCGGGTCGTTCAGCCAGTTCGGGCCGTCATCGCCGGTCAGGGAGAAGATGAAGTGGTTGACCATGCCCCATTCGGGATTGAGCATGAAGCGCACCGACAGGATGGTCGGGATCGACGGCACCGCCCAGGGCAGGATGAAGATCACCGACAGCCATCTGATCCAGGTGCGCTGCTGCGCGAAGAAGCCGGACAGGAACAGCGCAATCATCATCTTGATGTTGATGCCGACGACCAGGAAGATCAGCGTGTTGATTGCAGCGCGCGCGAAGATCGGGTCGTGATACAGCGCCACATAGTTCGCCGGATCGCGTGCCAGCCAGAGCCCGTAGCAGACGGGATAGACGACAAAGGCAAGGAAGACGAGCAGATAGGGTGTTAGCAGGAGGATGCCCCAGACCTGCGCCGGGGTCAGCCGCGACGACAGGGGCGGGCCGGGTATTGCCTGATCGCCAGAGAGCGTGATCGCCATTCTTTCGGACTCTTCAAAGAGAAGCCGGCCGCGAGACGCGGCCGGTGTTGTTGTTGCACTCTCCCCCGCAACGCGGAGAGCAGGGGGGGCGACTCAGCCCGCGACCTGCTTGATGCGGGCGATCAGTTCGTCGACCGCCTTGTCGACCGGAACCTTCTCGCTGACGACGCGGTTCATCGCCTTCGCCCACACGTTCTCGTTGTTCAAGATCGTGAACTTCCAGTTCCTGGTAAAGTCGAACTGAGAGGTGCCGCCCTTGAACTGAGTGTAGACGGCCTTGCGGTGCTTGTCGGCCTGCCAGAACGGGCTTTCCTGGCTTTCCTTCGTCACCGGGAACCAGCGGCCGAGCGCGCCCTCGATGTAGGGACGGATGTTCTCTTCCTGCAGCAGGAAGTTGAGGAACTGCTTGCCCTCGGCCTTGTTCTTGGCCGCGGTGAAGATCAGACCCGTCTTGACGTCGGAGCGATACCTGATGGTCGAACCGTCGGGAGCCTTGGGGAAGGACGCCGTGACGATGTCCTGCTCATAAGCCTTCTTGCCGGCCTCGCGCTGTTCCGGCGTGAGGTTCTGATTCTGCGATTCCTCGTACCATTTTGCTGCGATCGAGATCGTGAAGTTGTGGGTCATCACGATCGTCTTGTTGTGGAAGGCGACATTGTTGTCAGGGTCCTTCCAGGTGGTCGCGGAGGGCGGGGCGCAGCCCTTGCTGTAGGTGTCGGTGTAGTCCTTCAGCGCTTTGATCAGGCCGTCGCGGACCTTGGGGTCGTCGACCAGCAGCTTGCCGTCGTCGTCGACGAGCTTGACGTGGTAGGCGTCCATGAAGGTGTAGAACGATTGGAACGAGTCGGTGGATTCCACGCCCATCGGCTGGCCGACGGCATAGATGCGCTGGCCTGTGGCCTTACGGATCGCCGGCTGCACCTTGTCGCACCAGAAGCTCCAGTAGCCGGTCCAGTCGTTCGGGATGTCACTCTGCTTGAAGCCGGCCTTCTCCAGCATGTCGTTCCAGATCTGGACGTGCATGCTCTGCTGCTTCAGCGGGAAGCCGTAATAGGCCTTCTTCTTGGCGACGTCGTTGTAGAGGATCGAGGCGTCCAGCGTGTTCTGCACGAACCGGCTCTTGATCGGGTCCATGACGTCGGTGAGGTCCTCGAGCTTGCCCTCATAGGCCCACTTGCCCTGTACCTGCACGTCGTAGCTGTCGGAATAGGCGACGTCGGGCACGGTGCCCGCATCGAGTGCTGCGACGGTCTTCGGAATCATGTCCTGGATCGCGTATTGCGACAATTCGACCTTGATGCCGGTCTTGGCTTCAAACTTCTTGATCGTCTCGGCGAGCGCTTCGTCCTCGGACTTGTAAAAGCCCTTGACCCACCAGACCGTGATCGTCTTCTGTTGCGCAAATGCGGGCGCAGTGGCGGCAAACAGCCCAACCGCAGCGACCGCCAATGAAACTGCGCCAATAACCTTGGATTTCACGTTTTTCTCCCTCAAACGGCCGGTGTTTTAACCGGTCGTATAAAACACTAGCGCATGGTGGTAGCGCAATCAACGCATCTTGTCGGACCAAGATCGTGGCGTGTCGGGCTGCGGAGATGCATCATGCGCGCATCGATCCAATCGCCGCATCAATTCACTACGATCAATTCGCGATCATCGGGCAGCGGCAGAGGAACGCGATCTCAGTTGGACTTTGCATTCTCCTTGGCGTTCTCGGCCGTCGGCGATCCGTCCTGCGCCGGGCGCTTTCCGCCGCCCGTGATGCGCTGCTTGAGGAGATCGAGGAAGGGAGACGCCGCCGGCGACTGCCGGATCAGGCTTTCGGGATCGGGAAAAATCAGGGGATCGTCCCAGGGGCCCTGCACCATGAACGGCAATTGAAAGCCGGACGCCGTGTTGAGGCTCGCCACGCCCTTCATGTCGTATTCGCGGGTCGGCACCGAGGCGGTGCCGGTCAGCGTGATCTTGGCCGCCGGGCCCTCGATGCGGATGTCTTCGGCGGTGGCGATGCCGTCGGAGAATTTCACCGAGATCGTGAGCTTGTCGTATGGCGTCGAGCCGCTGCGGAAATTGCCGCCGCCCGACAGCGGCCGCCGCTCCAGCCGCTTCAGCAGCTGCTCGGCATTGAAGCCCGCGATCGCGCCGTTATGCCCGGTCACGGTGGCGCTGCCGTCAAGCGACTGCACGAGGCCGAACGGGCTCGAGCCCGAGGCGAAGAGCGAGACGTTGATATTGCCGCGGCCGGACAGCTTGTTGAGGCCGAACAGCTCGGTGGCGCAGGCCTGCAGATCCACGTCGGTGAACTGGAATTGTGCCTTGATGTCGGCGACCGTATCGGACCGCGCGATGCCGAACGAGCCCTTGGCGATACCGCCATAGACCTGCGCCTCACCGACCGAGAGCGCCAGCGTGCCGTTGCGCAAATTGGCGCCGATCGCGGTGCGGCCGAGCCTCGTGGGCCCGACCGTCAGCTTGGCCGCCGACAGGCGCATGTCGAGGTCGGTGGTCGACAATCCCTGAAGGTCGAACAGCTGCCTGTTCCAATCGCGCGCCCCGCTCGCGAGCAGGCGGAACGTCGAGATATAGGGTGTGAAGTCGAGCGCGTCGGCGGCGAGCGTGGCCTGCAGCGTCTGCCGGCCGTTATTGGCGTAGGTCATGACGCCTTCGGCGGCATTGCCGTCGAGCTCGACGTTGACATTGGTGAGCGCGATCGAGGCGCCGACGACGTTGGCGCGCGCCTTCAGCACGAAGCGGCCGAAGCCGCCGCTGCCGGGCTGCGGCTGTCCGGTCCAGCGCAGCGCGTTGCGCAAGGACGGGCTGTCCACCGTGAGCGTGCCCTCCATCATCGGGCTGGTGCGGTTGGCGACGCTGCCGTCGAAGGCGAGCTTGAGCGGCGCGCTGGCGATGCGCGCCTTCAGGCCGGAGCGGTCGCCGGAGAGGGCGGCGACGAAATCGGAAAAGCTGATCGAGCCGTCGACGCGCTCGCCGCGCCAGTCGAACTGCCCGGTCGCGGCAAAAGAGCGCGAGATCGAAGGCCAGGCCAGCGACAGGTCGATGTCCTCGAGCTTCTCGGTGGCATGCGTGGCAACGTCCTCGTAGTCGAGCACGCCGTCCTGGATGCGGATTTCGGAGAACGAGACCTGGTTCTCGGCCCCGGGCTTCATGGTGCGTGCGATGGTCTGGATGAAGGGCGTCCAGTTGCTCTCGCCGTCCGGCTTCAGGCTGACGTGGATGCGCGGCCGCAGCAGCGTCAGGTCGGCGATCTCGAAACGTTGCAGCAAGAGCGGCAGCAGCCGCAAATTCGCGGTGAGCACGTCGACCTGGAGCGCGGGAGCGCTGGTGCCGCCGCCCTTGAGGCCGACGTCGCGGAAGGAGATGTAGCTCGCCGGAAGCACCGAGATCTCGATGCTGCCTGCGACATTGAGCTCGAGCCCGGTGACGTCGCGGATCTGCGCTTCGACCGCCTTGCGCAACGCGTCGCGGTTGATGAGCCAGGAGGTCGCGATCAGGGCGATCAGCGCGAGGCCGAGCAGCGCCGCGATCGGCGTCCCGAGGCGCTTCATTCCTTGGGCCATGGTCAATGGCATGTCCTGATCGGGTTGGTCGTTGGAGCCAGAAGGGCGGGCCGCGAAACGTGTGTGCCGACGCCCAGATCCTATGGTGTTAAGTACCGCAACTTGATGGGTTTTCTTGACGCTTTCAAGGCCGCTGCTCGGTTATGCCCACGGCATGGGCAGCTTCTATCACCCGGGGGCGGAGCGGAGAACCCCGTATCATTGACGGCTTCGGACGATTTCGCCTAATAATCGCCGCCAATGAGGCGCGACGCCCGCCAGCCCAAGGTTCAGTCGAGGTTTTTGCATGAACAAGGTCTATCCCGACGCCAAGTCGGCGCTGTCAGGCATTCTAAAAGACAACATGATGATCATGTCGGGCGGCTTCGGCCTCTGCGGCATTGCCGAGGAGCTGTCGGACGCGATCCGGGATTCCGGCGTCAAGGGCCTGACCGTGGTCTCCAACAATGCCGGCGTCGACGGCATCGGCCTCAGCCGCCTGCTCGAAACCCGCCAGATCAAGAAGATGATCTCGTCCTATGTCGGCGAGAACAAGCTGTTCGCCCAGCAATACCTCGCCGGCGAGCTGGAACTCGAGTTCAATCCGCAGGGCACGCTGGCCGAGCGCATCCGCGCCGGCGGCGCCGGCATCCCGGCCTTCTACACCAAGACCGGCGTCGGCACGCTGATCGCCGAAGGCAAGGAAGTGAAGGAATTTGACGGCGAGAAGTACCTGATGGAGCGCGGCCTGTTCGCCGACCTCGCCATCGTGCATGCCTGGAAGGGCGACACCGCCGGCAACCTCATCTACCGCAAGACCGCGCGCAACTTCAATCCGATGATGGCGACCGCCGCGAAGATCACGGTGGCCGAGGTCGAGCATCTGGTTCCCGCCGGTGAACTCAATCCCGACCACATCCACACGCCCGGCATCTTCGTGAAGCGCATCGTCGAGGTCGGCACGGCCAAGAAGCGCATCGAATTCCGCAACACCCGCCCGCGTACCGCCGCTTAAGCGCAACAGGAGACTCACATGGCCTGGACCCGTGAACAGATGGCCGCGCGCGCCGCGAAGGAATTGCGCGACGGCTACTACGTCAATCTCGGCATCGGCATCCCGACGCTGGTCTCGAACTACATCCCCGATGGCATGGACGTCTCCTTGCAGAGCGAGAACGGCATGCTCGGCATGGGGCCGTTCCCCTATGAGGGCGAGGAAGACGCCGATCTCATCAACGCCGGCAAGCAGACGGTGAGCGAGCTGCCGTCGACCTCGTATTTCTCGAGCGCGGATTCCTTCGGCATGATCCGCGGCGGCCACATGGATCTGTCGATCCTCGGCGCCATGCAGGTGGCCCAGAACGGCGATCTCGCCAACTGGATGATCCCCGGCAAGATGGTCAAGGGCATGGGCGGCGCGATGGATCTCGTCGCCGGCGTCAAGCGCGTCGTCGTGGTGATGGAGCATTCGGCCAAGGACGGCCCGAAGCTCCTGAAGAGGTGCAATCTGCCGCTGACCGGCGAGCGCGTCGTCGACATGGTCGTCACTGATCTTGCCGTCTTCACCATCGACAAGCACGGCGATGGCGGCATGGCGCTGATCGAGCTCGCCGACGGCGTCACGCTCGACGAGATCAAGTCCAAGACCGAAGCCGAATTCCGCGTCGCGCTGAAGAACACGTAGGGTCGTCGTAAAGGGGCGCGCATGACGATACGGTCCGCGCGTCCCGAAGATGTCGAATTCATCGCACAAACCATCCTGAATTCGATGCGCGGCCACCGGCCGCGCGGCTAATTCGACGTGGCGCTCGGCTGGCCGGAAGCGGAGTGCCTCGCTTTCGTCACGCGCGTTGCCGTCGCACAGGCGGTGTCGATGTGGCATTTTTCGCAGTTCCTGGTCGCCGAGATTGATGGCAAGCCCGCTGCTGCACTTTGCGCCGTGCCGGCAGCCGGGACCGGACCGGCGGCATGGCGCGCGGTCGAAGAGGTCGGTCTCTCAATTGGGCTCACGGCGTCAGAGCTCGACGCCATCCGCCAGCGCGGTGCCTATTCGCGAGCCTGCTGGGTCCAGGGCGGCGAGGGCGACTGGATGATCGAGCATGTCGCGACCGACCTTGCCTATCGTCGTCGCGGCTTGATGCAGGCGTTGATCGCGCATGCGCTGGACAAAGGGCGGGCAGCTGGATTTGCCCGGGCGACGATATCGTTCCTGATCGGCAACGGGCCGGCCGAGCGCGCCTACGCGAAGGCGGGTTTTGTCTTCGCGGAAGAGAAGCGCGACCCGAATTTCGAGGCAATCATCGGCGCGCCCGGTTTTCGCATGTTCGCGCGGAAGATTTGAGCAGGTTGCAGGCGCCGGCGACAACCAAGCGTTTGCTATCAATTGGTCGAAGCGCCATGAATGTGCGGACGATGTGCTCCTTCAAGCGGGGCCGCTCGGCACTTCAGAGAACCGGGTCAGCCAGGCAACCGGGCCAATGCTGGCCGCGATGATCAGGAGGGCCGCGAGCGCGCCGTCCTCGAAATTGCCGCGGCTTGCGTACTGGTAGATCGACGTGGACAGTGTTTCGACGTTGAGGGGCCGCAGGAGCAGCGTTGCCGGCAGCTCCTTCAGGCAGTCGACGAACATGATGATGACGGCGCCAAGCATCGCGGGCCGGAGCAACGGCAGATAGATCTGCCTCAACATGACCCCCTGGCCTGCGCCGACCGCGCGCGCACTCTCGTCATAGTCGCTCGGAATGCTGTCGAACCCGGCCTTGATCATGCCGACCGGCACAGCCAGAAAACGAATCGTGTAGGCGATCACGACGGCCATCCCGGAGCCGACCAGGACCAGCCCGGGAAGCGAACGTCCGGTCCAGGTCGCGACCGCGCTCAGCGCATTGTCGACCGCCAGGACCGGGGTGAGCAGGCCGAGAGCGATGACGAGACCCGGCAGCGCGTATCCGGCCTGCGCGATGCTCAGCGCGACATATCGCAGAGGATCCGGCCGCAGGCGATGCGCGATCGTCGTGGCGAGCGCAAGCATCAAGGCCATGAGCGTTGCGAGCCCTGCAAAGGCAAACGAATGGAAGGTGTGGCGCCACAGCAGCGGGTCGAAATTTGCAAGCAGGCCGCGCCCGAGAGCCTGATGCGCCAGATAGAGCAGCGGGACCACGAAGCCGATCAGCACCGGCAGCACGCAGACCGCGAACGCGATCGACGCTCTTGCGCCCGACAGCGGGGTTCGCCGCCTCACATGCGGGCTTTCGGCCGAGAATTCGATGCTGGCGTTGCGACGGCCGTAACGCTCCATCGCGATCAGGCCGGCGACGATCGCAAGCATCAGGCATGCGAGCTGCGCTGCACCGGCAAGGCTGCCGCGGTTGAGCCAGGTGGTGAAGATCGAGACCGTCAGCGTGCGGATGCCGAGATATTCGCTGGCTCCGATGTCGTTGAGCGTTTCCAGCGCGACCAGCGCCACGCCGACCGCCAGCGCCGGCCGCGCCATCGGCAGTGAAACGCGCCACAAGATGGTCCATCGGCCGGCGCCCAGCGTCGTGGCCGCTTCCGCGAATTCGGCTGACTGAACCTGGAACGTCGCACGCGCCGAGAGATAGACGTAAGGGTAGAGCACGAGCCCGATCACGAAGATGGCGCCCGGCAGCGAGCGGAGGTTGGGCAGAAGGCCGAGGGCATCGCCCAACGGCAGCCAGGTCGCCAGGGTGCGATGCACCAGGCCCAGCGGTTCGAACAGATCGGCATAGACGTACGCCGCAAGGTAGGTCGGAATCGCCAGCGGCAGCGGCATCAGCCACAGCAGCATGCCCCGGCCGGCAAAATCGTGGCGCGACATCACCCACGCAGTGCCGGCGCCGATCAAAAGTGTGACTGCGCCGACCCCGACGAGCAGAAGGGCAGTGTCGAGAAGGGCGGCCGGCAGCACGTAGTTGATCAGGTCGTGCCACACATCGGATGCCGGCTGCAGAGCCAGCGAAACGATCGAGATCACGGGCGCCGCGACCAGGACCGCGGTTGCGATCGCGATGGCGGTTGCGGCGCGACCGGCGTGCACACGGCCCCTCGATCGAGGCCGTGTGCTCGTAGCTTCCAGCAGTTCGATAGACGTGGGCCGCCAGAGATCAGTTGTCAAAGCCGACCTTGTCCACCAGCGAGGCCGCAGCCTTGCGGTTGGCGGCGATCTTTGCGATCGGCAACGGATCCGGGACGAGCTTGCCGTAGCCGGCGATCGTCGCATTGACGGCGACACCGCTCCGAACCGGATATTCGTAGTTCTGGTCGGCATACATCTGCTGCGCCTGCTCGCTGACGAGCCACTCGATCAGCTTGGTACCGTTGGCCTTGTTGGGCGCGTTCTTGGCGAGCAGCACGCCGGAGAGGTTGACGTGGGTGCCGCCGCCCTCGAAGGTCGGCAGGATGACGCGGGTCGCCTCCGCCCACGGCTTCTTCTCGGGATCGTTGTTCATCATCAGCGCCCAGTAATAGGTGTTGCCGATGCCGATATCGCATTTGCCGGCGGCGACGTCACGCGCGGCTTCGCGATCGCCGCCCGACGGCTTTTGCGCGAGATTGGCCTTCAGGCCGCGCAGCCATTCCTCGGCCTTGGCCTCGCCGTACTTGGCCGCGTAGGCCGCGAACAGCGCGTTGTTATAGATGTGCTGGCCCGAGCGAATGCAGATCTTGCCCTTCCACTTGGGATCGGCGAGCTCCTCATAGGTGATCTTGTCCTGCTTGACGCGATCCTTCGAGGCATAGATCACGCGCGCGCGCATGGAGATGCCGGCCCAGTGTCCGTCCGGATCGCGATATTGCGCCGGCACGACCTTGTCGACCGCCTCCGACTTGATCGGCTGGGTGACGCCGGCCTGCACGGCCTCGTCGATGCGGCCGATGTCCACCGTCAGCAGCACGTCGGCCGGACTGTTGGCCCCTTCCGCCTTCATACGCTGCTCCAGACCGGAGCTTGCGGAGACGACGTTGACCTTGATGCCCGTGTCCTTGGTGAACGCATCGAACAGCGGCTGGATCAGCTTGGTCTCGCGGTAGGTATAGACGTTGACCTCGCCATTGGCGGCGGCCTCCGACACGAAAGACGTGGTCAGGCTCAACACCGCCGCAGACGCGGCGAGGACGCGAAGATAGATCATAAGGGCTGCTCCCAGGCGCGAGATTGAACGCCGATTGAGTAGCGCAGGCGGGGGGCCAACGTCAGCGACGCGATGTCGCGAGGGCATAAGCTTAGAGTAATTCCAAAGTACGTTTTAGACTCATTCTAATACCTGGGGCGACGTCCTGGGAAACGATTGGCGCCCTATGATCTTGCCGGCCTCGTCTTGCTCAGGCGCTGCGAGACGCTGGCCAGCCACGACGTCTCCTCGCGCACCAGGCGGAAGCCGAGATTGGCGGGCGGCACGCCCTGGGCGCAGCCGCCGGCACGGGCGTCGCGGATGAAGTCGGTGACATAGGCGCGGTGCGCGCCCTCGGCGACCCGTACGCCGCAATTCACGGTCGCGCGGCCCGCATTGCCGGCGTCATCGACACGCGAGCGGACGAAGCACGTTGCAGTCCACTCCCAGACGTTGCCGGCGAGGTCCTCGACGCCATGCTCGTTCGGGCCGAACTTGCCGAAGCGATGGGCCGTGGTGTCGGAGAACTCGCGTTCGGATTCGCGCTCGTAGCGGCTGATCCAGCGCTTCGAAGGGTCGCTTGCATCGACCGGTCCCCCGTCATCCCGGAATCTGGAGCCGGCGGCAAAGGCCCATTCCTCGTCGCTCGGCAGGCGGTAATGGTGGCCGGTCTTGCGCGACAGCCAGCCTGCATAGGCCTCAGCGTCGTGCCAGCTAACCTGCACTGCGGGACGATCGGGGGCGATCCCGACCTCGCGATCGAGTGCGCGGCAGGCGCCATCCTGGACGCAAAGCTGATAGTCGGATGAGGCCACCTGATTCCGCATGATGCGCAGCGGCCGGTTCATCCGGATGGTGCGCATCGGCGCTTCCGCCTGCTGTCCGCCGCGGGTGAAATCGCCGGCCTCGCGATAGGCGAAGCTGCCCGGGGCGACCTCGACCAAGGCCGGCTCGCCGACGGCATGGCGCATCGTCGGCTCCGAGACCAGAGGCGCAACGGCCAGCGGCCCCGCAAGCCCGGCCGCGCAGGCAAGTGCCAGCTTGAGCTTGAATGCGATCAGCACAATCATTCCTCCGAAGAAAGACGAAGGGGCCGGCGATGACCGGCCCCTTCGTCGCGTCTAGTTGGTGCTGGCAGGAGGTATTTCGGCAGGCGCCTTCACTTGCATCATCAGATCGTCGTTCCACTTGCCTTCGACCTTGAAGTGCGCGGTGGCGCCGAGACTAGCCGCCTCGATCAGGTTATGCGTGACATAGGCGTAGATGCCGGGCTGCTGGAACTTGTACAGCGCAGCTCCCGCCGAGCCGCCGCGGATGAACCAGGTCTCGAGCCCGACCTCGGGCGCGTTGCCGAACTTGCCGGTCTCCCAGACATAGTCGCCGTGGCCACCGATCAGATGCGGACGGCTGTCGCGATTGGCCTGCGAGTGCACGATCAGCACGTTCTCGCCGACCTTCGCGGTGAGCGCGTTCTTGCCGGTGAGTGCGCCAACCTTGCCGTTGAACACGACATGGGTCGGGGTCAGCTTCTTCATCACCTCTTCGGTCTCGGTGAAGGCTTCGCCCGGCGATTCGTAGGACTTGAAATTGCCCTTCTCGTCGCGCGGCACGTACATGTCCTGCTCGCCGATATAGTAGACCTTGTCGTATTTCAGCGCGCGGCCCTTGCCGTCGTTCAGCCCCTCGCGCGGCAGCACCATCACGGCACCGTTCATGCCCGAGACGACGTGCCAGGGGGTCATCGGGCCGCCCGGTGCGCAGTGATAGACGAACACGCCGGTCTTGGTCGCCTTCCAGCGCAGCACGACCTGTTCGCCGGGATTGATGAGCGTGAGCTCGCCGCCGCCGAGCGCGCCGGTCGCGGAATGGAAGTCGATGTTGTGCGGCATGGTGTTGGTCGCGGGATTGACCAGCGTCAGCTCGACATAGTCACCCTCGTGCACGACCATGAGCGGGCCCGGCATCGAGCCGTTGAACGTCATCGCCTGGAAGGTGGTGCCCTTGTCGTCGACGACGACTTTCTTCTCCTCCACCGTCATCCTGAACTCGACGACCTTGGGGCCCTGTGTCGTGGCCTGCTCGTGCGCGTGCACGAAGGGCGGAGCGACCAGCTCCACCTTCTGACGCGGCAGCTTGAGATCGCCGGCGGCGAAAGCCGGGGTCGCCAACATCAGGGCGGTCGCGGTGGCGCTGATCAATGCGGCTCTGCGGGTGAACATCGGAAGCATCCTTCATCTGAAATGATTTTGATGACGGAGTGCAGTGTGCGCCGATTGCGGCAAGCGTGTTTGTGCTGCGACAAGCTTCCGCCGGATTCACGTTCGGCAACATGACCTAGATTTCTCGAAGAAGCGGGGTCGGCGATGCCAACTCACCGCGTCCGCAGGCGAGACGCCGATCGAGGCGGAGCGTCAGCTCCGCGGCAAGTTGTTTGGACGTTCAAGCTGGATGGCGATTTCGACCGCCGCCGCTCATGCGGCTCAGATCGCAAGGCAAGCCTTGACGAAGGTGCGGCCGGTCAGAGCAGGTTCACGGCAAGCCAGACCAATCCCCAGATCGCCAGCGACAGCACGGCGAAGACGGCGATCGCGGCGGCCAGGGCGCGCACCACGCCGACGGGGGCCGGCGCGGCCGGGGCCGGCCGGAAGTCGTCGAAACGAGGGATATGGCCACGGACGTCGAGCAGGGAGAGAATGAGTTCGAATGCGAAAAGCCTCATGGCAAACGCTCCGGATGGCCGCGATTTTCCTCACCATGGCCGGGAACCGGCGGCCCCGCTTTGCGCGAGCGCAAAGCCGTGTCCGCCGATCCGGGTTATTTGAATTCATTCCGTGATTTGCCGCGATGTCTTGCGCGCGGCGGACATTTACGAATGGGTAATTTATGAGAGCTGATCTTGCGGCGATCTACGGCGAGGAACGCCTGCCACGCTACACCAGCTATCCGACCGCACCGCATTTCACGGCCGCGATCGGCCCGGACACCTATGCCCGCTGGCTGGCGGAGCTGCCGGTGGCCGCCAGTGCATCGCTCTATCTGCACGTGCCGTTCTGCCGCGAGATGTGCTGGTACTGTGGCTGCCATACCCAGATCGTCCGCCGCGACGATCTCGTCGCCGGCTACCAGCGGACGCTGCGCGGCGAGATCGCGCTGACCGCCGAAGCCATCGGCCACCGCATCAAGGTCGAGCACATCCATTTCGGCGGCGGTACGCCGACGATCATGGCGCCGGACGCCTTTGCCGAATTGATGGCGACGATGCGCCAGGAATTCTTCGTTCTGCCTTCGGCCGAAATCGCGGTCGAGATCGATCCCCGCACGTTGACCGCGGACATGGTCGAGGCGATGCGGCTGTCCGGCGTCAATCGCGCGAGCCTCGGCGTGCAGAGCTTCGATCCCGTGGTACAGCGGGCGATCAACCGCTTGCAGAGCTTCGCGCAGACGGCGTCCGTGGTCGAGCTGCTCCGCGGCGCCGGAATCGAGGGCATCAATTTCGACCTGATCTACGGGCTGCCGCACCAGACAATGGCTTCGTGCCTGGAGACTGTGCGGCGCAGCCTCGCGCTCGCGCCCAGCCGCTTCTCGGTGTTCGGCTATGCTCACGTGCCGGACTTCAAGAAGCACCAGCGCATGATCAACGAAGGCATGTTGCCCGACGGCCTTGCGCGCCACGACCAGGCCTGCGCCATCGCCAATGCGCTGAAGGAAGCCGGTTACGTGCAGATCGGGCTCGATCATTTCGCTCGGCCCGACGATGCCATGGCCGTGGCGTTCGAGCAGGGCACGCTGCGGCGCAATTTTCAGGGCTACACCACCGATCGGAGTGAAATCCTGCTCGGCTTCGGCGCCAGCGCGATCGGGCACCTGCCGCAGGGCTATGTCCAGAACGAGGTGCAGATCGGCGCCTATGCGCAGAGCATCGCTGCCGGCCGCTTCGCCACCGTGAAGGGCTATGGCCTCACCGATGACGACCGGCTGCGCGCCGACATCATCGAACGCATCATGTGCGAGTTCGGTGCCGATCTCGGCGACATCTGCGCGCGCCACGGCGCGGAAGCCGGCGCCATGCTGAAATCGGCCTCTCGTCTGAAGCCGCTGATTTCCGATGGCGTCGTGAGGCTGGACGGCGAGCGGCTCGCCGTCGCCGGAGATTCGCGCTTCCTGGTCCGCAGCGTCGCCGCCGCGTTCGACGCGCATCTGGATCCGGCCAGGCAGTTGCACAGTAGGGCAGTGTAGCTCTTCTTGTCATTCCGGGCTCGCGCCAAGCGGCGCGCCCCGGAATGACGGCAGAGGAACCGGCAACAGCTTGCGCTCCGACAAAGAAACTCAGTCCCGCGCCGCTATCGTCAATTCGGAACGGAGTTGTCCATGCCCTTCCGGTCCGACGATCTGGTCGATGACATCATGCATTCGGCGCCGTACACGATCCGCGTGTTTCTCGCCTTCAGGATGGCTTGTGTCGGCTGTCCGATCGCGACCTTCCACACGGTCGATGACGCCTGCCGCGAGCATGGCATCGACCGCGACAAGTTTCTCGCCGCATTGAGCGAATGCGTGCCGGCGTGAAGCGGTCAGGAATCGCGCAGGTGTGCGTGGATTCCCGGATGATGAGCGCGCTTTCGCCGTAAGCGGAAGCGCGCCTCATCCCTATCTTCAGGGAGAAGGCGTCAGTTCTCACGCCGCGCCGCTGTCGGCGCTGCGCTCCGCCAGCACCACGATCTTGTGCGGCTCGCGCAGGATGATGCGCTGGCGGCCGCTCTCGACCAGGCCCTGGCTCTCCCAGCCGCTCAGGATGCGGCTGACGGTGTGCAGCGTGGTACCGGTCATCTGCGCGATGTCCTGGCGGCTGATCGGGAAGTCGATCTCGATGCCGTGGTCGAGCTTCTTGCCGGACTGCTTGGCGAGGCGCAGCAGCGCGTGCGCGATGCGTTGCTCGACCTGCTGGGTCGACATTTCCAGGATGCGGGTGTGGCTTTCCTGCAGCCGCGTTCCGACGGTCTGGAGCGTGTTGGCGGCGAGCGCCGGAAACCGCTCGACCAGCCGCGGCCAGGCCGAATTCGGCCAGATCAGCACGACGCTGTCGTCGACCGCCATCGCCGTCGCCGGATAACGCGCAGCTCCGATCGCCATCGCGAGCCCGAACGTCTCGCCGGGCGCGACATAGCGCACCACGATCTGCTCGCCGGCCGGCGTGGTCTTGGCCGCGCGGACATGGCCGTGCAGCAGCAGGAAGAAGCACTGCGCGTCCGCCCCCTGCTCGAAGATCGCACTGTTCCTGGGATAGCGCGCCGAGCGGGCCTCACGCAGGATCTCGTCGAGAGCGTCCGGCGTCATCCCCGCAAACAGCGGCAAATGCGCAACCAGCGATGTGTCGACCTTGGCCATTCTGCCTCCGTGGCATCGGGGCGTGTGATGGCACCTGCAATCGCCGAGTAGTTTGCGTTAGCGCAAAACGAGGCGGTCCAGTGGCAGTATTTTTCCAAACAACGACCTGTGTAACGATCTGTATTGATTGGAGTTGACCCCATGGCTGGCGCCCGATCCCGCAATTTTGCGGGCTGGCCGCTGTTTGCGAACAGCTTTCGCCCCTTTTTCCTGCTCGCCGCAATCCAGGCGGCGCTGTCGATCCTGGTCTGGCTGCCGATGTTCTACGGCGAATTGTCGGTGAGCTCCGCGTTCGCGCCGCGCGACTGGCACATCCATGAGATGCTCTATGGTTTCCTGCCGGCCGTCATCACCGGCTTCCTGTTCACCGCCATCCCGAACTGGACGGGGCGCCTGCCGATCCAGGGCGCGCCGCTCGCGGCCTTGGTGACGGTCTGGCTTGCCGGGCGCGTCGTCGTGACGGTGTCGGCGAATACCGGCTGGGCGTTTGCACTGGTCGTTGATGCCGCGTTCCTGGCATTGGTCGTCGCTGCCGCGACGCGCGAGATCATCGCAGGTGGCAATTGGCGCAACCTGCCGGTGGTGGGGCTGGTGCTGGTTCTGCTCGCCGGCAACGTCGCCTTCCATGTCGAGACGCATTACGAAGGCGCGGCCGACGTCAGCATCCGCATCGGCATCGGCGTCGTCATCCTGCTGATCGGCTTGATCGGCGGCCGCATCATTCCAAGCTTCACCCGCAACTGGCTGGTCAAGTTCAATCCGGGCCGCCTGCCGGTACCGTTCGGACGATTCGACGGCGCGGTGATCGGCTTGAGCGCGCTGGCGCTGATCGCGTGGATCGCGGCACCGCTGAACATGATCACCGGCCTCGCGATGGCGGCAGTGGGCGTGCTGCATCTGGTTCGGCTTGCACGCTGGGCCGGCGACCGCACCAGGCGCGAGCGGCTGCTGCTGATCCTGCACGTCGGTTATGTCTTCGTGCCGCTCGGCTTCATCCTGAACGCTGTGGCCGCCTTCGGCGAGCTGCCGCCGAGCGCCGGCATCCATGCCTGGATGGCGGGTGCTGCGGGAACGATGACGCTCGCGGTGATGACCCGCGCCAGTCTCGGCCATACCGGACAGGCGCTGACGGCTTCGCCGGCGATCCAGGGAATCTATGCTGCAATCATCATGGCGGCCCTGGCCCGGGTCGGTGCCGTCGTGTTGCCCGCGTATGGCGACGTGCTGCTGCACATCGCCGCCTGCGGCTGGATTCTCGCCTTCCTGGGATTTGCCGTCGCGTTTGGTCCGCTGCTCGCCGGCAGCGGGCGGCGGGCGCTCGCCACGATGGGCGTGCCCGCTCCGGCACGCTGAAATCAGGCGGCAGTCGCCGAGGGCGTCGCTGAGGGAGGCCGCACGCCCTTGCGCCACTCGGTGATGGTGCAGCCGAAGCGGCCGCGAAACCAGCGCGCCATGGCGCTCTGTGCGGAGAAGCCGAGCTGCACCGCGATGTCGGCCAGCGGCCGGGCGGGATCCTCGATCAGCTGGACCGCGAGATCGGCGCGTTGCGCGTCCAGGATGGCCGAGAAGCTGGTGCCCGATGCGGCGAGGCGGCGGTGGATGGTGCGGCGGGTGCAGGCCAGATGCTCGGCGACGCGCTCGACCGTGCAATCGCCGCTGGCGAGCAGGGTCCGCACCACCTCGTCGACCTTGGCCTCCCAGCTTGCCGGCCTGCTCTCGATCGCCTCGATCCGCTTGCGCAAGTAATTCGCGATCAAGGGATGCGCGCTTGGGATCCGGCGCTCCATGTCGCGCGCCGACAACAGGATCGCATCGTCATCCGCATTGAAGGTCACCCGGCAGCCGAAGAAGTCGCGGTAGCGCTTGCGGTCGAGCGGCGGTGGATAATGCAGATGCACTTCCAGCGGCCGCCAATTGCCGCCGAACAGCGACTGGATGATGCGGTGGACGCTGCCGAGGGCCATGTCGATCGACTGCCGCGGCGCGCGCGGTCGCCGGCCGCGCAGGTGCAGCGTGATGGTCACGGTCCGCTCGTCACGCGTGACCTCGAGCCGCATGCCGTCATGATGGATATGGATGAAACGCGAAAACGCCTCGATCGCTTCGCCGACGGTCGCCTGCTCGCGCACGATCAGGCCGACCGCGCCGAAATTGGTGAGGCCGCCGCGCTCGGCGAGACGCAGGCCGAAATCCTCGGCGCCGGAGGCCTTTGCCGATAGTTCGAGCAGGCGGCGCAGGCCGGTGACGGCGATGGGGATGTCGGGCTGGTCGAGGCAGGCCAGCGGCAGCCTGACCCTGCGCATCATTTGGCTGGGGTCGAGCCCGAGCGACCGGGCGACCTCGGGGTAACAGCTCAAGCCTGCGCTGCGAATGAGGTCGGTCATGCAAACCGTTCCTGTCAGCCATTCCCGCAGATGTCCCGAAATGTAAAGTTTCTGTCCCGATCCGTCAAATCCAGGAACCGGATGGAACATACATAAAGGGAAACCGAAGCACTGGCGTGAATGCCGTGCGCATGACGGCGGGCGCGACGCGGCCCCGGCCGTCTCGGGCCATTGACCAAGACATTGCTGGATCGGGACTATGCCGGGGAACATGCTTTCCAAGGGCGAGGTATTCGTCATCGACACTGATGCCGCCTCCCGCGAACAACTTTCCGCCGCGCTCGAACAGAGCGCCTATGACGTGATCTGCTTCGCAGACGGGGCGTCCCTGCTCTCGGAGGCGAAGACGCGGATGCCGGCCTGTGTGCTGCTGGAGATGCCGCCGGATCGCTCCGCTCTCGAGGTACTCAGGCAGCTGCGCGAGGAGAATTGCATGGCGCCGGTGCTGGTGACGTCGGCGAACGGCAGCATCGCCATGGCGGTCGACGCCATCAAGAGCGGCGCGACCGACTTCATCGAAAAGCCGTTCCGCACCCACGACATCGTCGGCCGGATCGATGCCGCCATCGATGAATTCGCGCAACCCGGGGCGATCCGGCAACGCTGGCTGCCGGGCTGCGAACCTCTGACGGCGCGCGAAGCCGACGTGCTCGAGCATCTTGCCGCCGGCCTTACCAACAAGGAGATCGCCCGGCGGATGCATCTGAGCGCGCGCACCGTCGAAGGTTACCGCGCCGGCGTCCTGAAGAAGGCCGGCGCCAAGAACGTGACCGATCTGCTCCGGCGCATTTTCGGCCAGGGCTCCCCGACCCAGGCCTGAAGCCGCCCGGACCACCGCGCGTTCCGCAGACATGGTGCCGCCGCGGCGGCGCCCCACGGAAGTCTCAATCGAACCGGTTCCTTCCCTGCCGCGTCCAACCACGATGGCGAGGCATCTCATCGCGCGCGTCCGGCTGGCGGCGCGGCGATACCGGCAGGAGGGACTTCATGCGCATCACCGCAAGATATTTGGCAACCACGGGCCTGATCCTGGTGACCACGGCGCTCGCATCGCCGTCATGGGCGGCCAATGTGGACGCCAATTCGACCATCGACACGGTCACCGTCTATCCCGACGGTGCCACCGTCACCCGCATCATTTCGCTGGATCTCGCCGCTGGCGATTCGACGTTGGTGGCCAAGGATTTTCCGCTCTCGCTCGATCCGTCTTCCCTCCGCGTCGAAGGCGAGGCGGGCGCCAAGCTCACCATCGGCACGATCGATGCACGCCCACCGAAGGCCGCGCCGCCGGTCAACCTGCCCGAGCTCGACAAACGCATCGAAGCCTTGAGGGATCAACGGGCCGACCTGCAGGGCGCGATCGATTCCGCCAATGCCCGGCGCAAGTTCGCGCAGCATTTTGCCGAGGCGTCGCCGGCCGGCCTCGGCGAGAAGGGCGAGGCGCGCCCGATTGCCGAATGGCGCGCGGCCTTTGCCGCGGTCGCCGAGGAGATCGCGACCGCCGACAGCGCAATTCGCGATGCCACGCGAAAACAGCGCGAGCTCGACCGCCAGATCGCGGAGTTGGAAGCCGAGCGCTCGGCCAAGCCGCCGAGCAAGCTGGAAGTGCGGATCGACGTCGCCTCGGCCGCCGCGACCAAGGCGACGCTGCGCGTGACCTATGCCGTGCGCAACGCGCGCTGGGTGCCGCTCTATGACGCCCGGCTCGACACCGGCGCCAAGGATCGCAAGCCGCAGCTCGAACTGGTTCGTCGCGCCGAGGTGACGCAGTCGACCGGCGAGGATTGGTCGAACGTGACGCTCGGCGTCTCGACCGTGCGCATCAGCCGCAGCGGCAGTGCTCCGGAGCTGCATTCGCTGATCGCGCAATATCCACAAGTGCCGAAGCCCATGGCCCTTGGCACGGCCTCGGATCTAGCGCGGCCTGCGCCAACTGTTCGCCAGCGCTCGTACGAGCCCATGTCCAAGGCTGCCGAAGCGACCGAGTTGCGCGAGCGCGCCGACGAGCAACAGGCCGTCGCCGAGATCGGCGACTTCCAGGCCACCTTCAGGATTCCAGGCCGCGTCAGCCTCGGCGCCGCCGACGGCGCCAAGAGCCTCCGTATCGCTTCGGTGAACGTGCCCGCCGATCTCGCGGTGCGCGCCGCGCCGGTGCTGGATCCGACCGCATTCCTGGAAGCCAGCTTCAAGCAGACCGACGACACGACCCTGCTGCCGGGCAAGGTCGCGATCTACCGCGACGGCACCTTCGTCGGCCGCGGCAAGATCACGGCGTCCGCCAAGGACGACATCGTGCGGCTCGGGTTCGGCGCCGACGACAAGGTCAAGATCGAACGCGCCGTGCTCAAGCGCAACGAAGGCTCGGCAGGCCTCTTGGTCACGACGTCGAAGACGGACGAGCGTTCGTTCAAGACCACGATCCGCAATGGGCATGATTTCCCGATTCGCGTCGCGATCGAGGATCAGCTGCCGGTCAGCGAGAACGAGGACATCGTCGTCGAGATGCTGCCCTCGAGCACCCAGCCGACCGTCATCAACATCCGCGACAAGCGCGGCGTGCTGGAATGGTCGTTCGACGCCAAGCCCGGCGAGGCCCGCGACATCAACTTCGCCTGGCGCATCCGCTGGCCGAAGGACAAGAGCATGGTGATCGTCCCGGCGGGGTAGATTGTTAGCCACGAAGGAAGTGCACTCCCTCTCCCGCTTGCGGGAGAGGGCTGGGGTGAGGGCTCTCACCTCTGGGGGATTGTCCCGTTGTGGAGACACCCTCTCCCCAACCCTCCGCCGCAAGCGGGGGAGGGAGCCCACCTTCACCGTGGCGGCACAGCCGCCCGCATCGACTGCGGCAGCACGTACGGCACGCCGTCAACCTGATGCACGTCCGCGTCGATCTCGAAAATATCCCGGATCCTCTCGCGCGTGACGACATCGGCGCGCGGACCGTCCGCGGCGAGCCTGCCGCCGGCCAGCACGACCAGCCGGTCGGCAAAGCGGATCGCGAGGTTGAGATCGTGCAGGATCGCGATCACGGCGGTGCCGGCTGCCGCGCGGCGGCGGGCCGCTTCGACGAGGTCGATCTGGTGGCGCAGATCGAGACTCGATGTCGGCTCGTCCAGCAGCAAGAGCCCGGGGCCGTGCTTGGCCTCGCCGCAGGCGAGCTGCACCAGCACGCGGGCGAAATGAGCGCGCTGCTGCTCGCCGCCCGACAGCGTCGGCAACTGCCGCTCGCGGAAATGCGACAGGCCGACCTCGTCCAGCGCGGCGTCGACGAGTGGGCCGGCCTCGCGCAAGCTGCGCTCGCCCGCGCCCATCAGCACGATCTCCTCGACCGTGAAGGGGAAGGTGACGTTGATGTGCTGAGACAGCATCGCACGGCGCGCGGCGAGCTCGCGCGGCGCGAAGCTGCCGATGTCGCGCTGCTTGAGTCGTACCTCGCCGGCGCTCGGGCGGAGATCGCCGGAGAGCAGCCGCAACAGCGTCGACTTGCCGGCGCCGTTCGGGCCGATGATGGCGATCATCTCGCCGGCCGCAACCGTCAGGCCGACGCCGTCAAGCAATGTCGCGCGGCCGGCGCTCTTGCCTAAGTGTCGTGCTTCGAGCACTGCGGTCATAGCGCGGCGAGCCCGCGCTGCCGCAGCAGGATGAAGAGAAAGACGGGTGCGCCGACGGCCGCCGTCAGGATGCCGATCGGCATCTCCGCGGGCGCCACGATGGTGCGCGCCAGCGTGTCGGCCCCGACCATCAGGATCGCGCCTGATAGCACCGAGGCCGGCAGCAGCAGGCGATGCGCCGGGCCGATCACGAGACGGAGCAGATGCGGCACGACGATGCCGACGAAGCCGATCACGCCGCTGATCGACACCGCGACGCCGGTCATGGCCGAGACCATCACGATCGAGATCCGCTTCAGGCGCTCGACGTCGACGCCGCCGTGAAAGGCGTCGGCCTCGCCGAGCACCAGCAGGTCGAGGCCGCGTGCGATGAAGGCGCAGCCTGCGAGTCCGGCAATGAGCACCGGCGCGAGCACGGCGGCCTTGGTCCAGGTCGCGCCGCTCATCGAGCCTAGCATCCAGAACGTGATGTCGCGCAGCTGGCGGTCGTCGGCGATGAATACCAGGAGGCCGATGCCCGCATTGGCGATCGCGGTGATGGCGACGCCGGCGAGCAGGAAGATCGCGATCGAGGTGCGTCCCGAGCGGCTGGAGATGCCGTAGAGGATTGTGGTGGTCGCCAGCGAACCCGCGAAGGCTGCGAGCGGCAACAGCTCGGTCTGGAGAAAGCGCAGCGCCTCGCCGAAGCGGGAATCGGTGAAGACGATCGCGCTCGCGGCTGCGAGCGCGCCGCCGCTGGAGACGCCGACCAGGGCGGGATCGGCGAGCGGGTTGCGAAACAGCCCCTGCATGATCGCACCGGCCGCGGCAAGCAGGCCGCCGATCATCGCCGCCGCCGCGATCCGGGGAATGCGGATCGACCACAGCACGAGCTGGTCGCGGGCCGTCATGGCCGTGCTTTCGCCGGCCAAGCCCAGCGCGGCTGGCAGCCGGGAGAGCGGGATGCCGGCGGCGCCGACCGTCAGAGCGGCGATCGCGCTGACCAGGAGCACCACGAGCAGGAGGGGAATCGCGAACGATGCTGCCCGCCGTCCCGCGCTGTGTCGCGGGCTCCGTGTTTCGATCCCGGCGGCCACGCTCATTGCCGGCAATTCGCCGTCGACAGCGCCGATGCGAACGCGCCGCCCTCGGCCAAGGCCGGATAGAGCTTGACCGAGAGATCGCGCGCCGCCGCCGCGGTGCGCGGCCCGAAACCGAGCAGATAAAGCCCATCCATGGCAATGAAACTTTTGTTGGCCGCGACCGGCGTCAGCGCAAAGCCGGGATGCGTGTAGACTGCATCGGCCTGCAGCGAATCCTTGCCGCGCTCGATCGACAGCACGACATCGGGCTTTGCGGCCACGATCGCCTCGTCGCTGATGACCTTGTAGCCGTCGTAATCGTCAACCGCGTTGGCCGCGCCCGCCAGCTGGATGATCTCATCCGCCGCGGTCTTGTGGCCCGCCACCATCGCCCGCCCGTTCTGGAGCGACATCACGAACATCACCCGCACCGGCTTGGTCACCTTGGCGCGCAGGGCACGGAGCTGTGCAAGATCGGCGCCGACCGCGGCGCTGAGACATTCGGCACGCGCATCGACGCCCATGGCGTGGCCGACCAGCTTGATCTTCTCGATCAAGCCTTCCTCGGAAAAGGTCTCGGGCACCAGCACCAGCGGCACCTTCGCCGTCTCCAGGATGTCCATGGTCTCGCGCGGCCCCGAGCCCTGGATCGCCAGGATCAGCGTCGGGTTGAGACCGAGCACGCCTTCGGCCGAGATCTGGCGCACATAGCCGACATTCGGCTTGTCCTGCAGTGCGGCCGCCGGATAGAGGCTCGTTGTGTCGACGCCGACCAGCCGGCTTTCCAATCCCAGTGCATAGAGGATCTCGGTGATGGCGCCGCCGATCGACACCGTGCGGGCAAAATCGGTAACAGTGACGTCGCGATTGCGCGCGTCATGCACAATGATGCCCGCGGCGTGCGCAGCAGACGCGAACGCGAGTCCGCCGGAGAGCAGGAGACGGGCGAGGGTGCGGCAACATGTCATTGCAGTTACTTCGTCAGGATCAGCTTGTTCTGCGAGGTCAGGCGGAGACGATAGCTGTCCTCGCCATGCGCAATGATGATCTCGCGCTCGGCGGCAAACAGCTCGCGGCTGTCGATCCGGCTGCCGCGCATGGTGAGAGTTCGCGTTGCCGCAGAAGGGCTTTGCGCCGGTCCTGCCGCGCTGCCGCTGCTGTCTCCTGATGTGGCTGACATTGTCGGTGTGATGCGCTTTCGAAAGCTGGAGTACCGCCCGTTTGTACAGGCGGCGCCAAGCGCATTCCAACCGTCGCAGTTTACAATCGATATAAACTGTAACCCGATGTCATTGACCGTCAGAGTGTTGCCACGTAACCATTTCTGACAGCGGGGAACTCGCCCGCCTCTTGATACAATCAGCCAGCCAGTCGCTCGCGTTGCGGGCGCGCGCCAGCCAGACGACATCAAAAATAAAGTGAAGTGCAGGCTGGGGCTGATATGGCTGACGGGGCTAGGTATTCGCGCGCCCTGATTTTGGGCGCGTCGGTGGTTTCAATTGCGGCAATGACGGCGGAGGGCAGTCTCGCGCAGACCGCATCGCCGCAGAGTGAAAACGCGTCGTCGGAAAGGGCGTCGTCGGAAAGAGCCAAGCAGACCAAGCGCAAGCAAGCGCCGCCGCAAGTTGCGCAGCAGGCAACGCCCGAGCTGATGAACGCCCGCGCTCAAGCGGGCGGCGCCGCGCCCGTGCAAACGCTCGACACCATCACGGTCGCGGCGACGAAGACCGAGGAACGTGCCGTCGATGCATTGGCTCCGGTCAGCGTCGTGACATCGCAGCAGATCGAAGCACGGCAGGCCAGCACCGTCGGCGATCTCATCTACAATGTGCCCGGCGTGTGGGTTCAGAACCGCGGCGATGAGCCGTCGACCTCGATCAACATTCGCGGCCTGCAGGATTTCGGCCGCGTCGCCGTCGTCGTCGATGGCGCGCGGCAGAACTATCAGCGCACCGGCCACTTCGCCAACGGCTCCTTTTTCCTCAACCCCGAGCTGATCAGCGGCATCGACATCGTGCGCGGCCCGACCGCGAACATCTACGGCTCCGGTGCGATCGGCGGCGTGGCCTCGTTCCGCACCAAGGACATCGAGGATGTCGTCCGTGTGGGCGAGCGCTGGGGCGTCGATGTCAAGACGATTCTTGGCAGCAATTATGGTCGCGCGCTCGGCTCGGCCTTCGGCGGCGTGCACGTCAATCCGAATGTCGACGTGTTCGCAGGCGGCACCTATTCGACGCAGGAGAGCTACAAGGACGGCACCGGCTTCGAGGTCGCCAATACCGGCAATCGGCTCAGCAGCGGCATCGCCAAGCTGACGGTGCGGCCGGCGGACGGCCACGAGGTCAAGCTCGGCGCCATTTTCCAGGAAGACATCTACAGCCTGGGCCAGCCGCCGCGACGCGCGGGCGATCCCAATTCGACCAATGCGAACGGCACGAACAATCTGAACGGCACGTCGATCTACGCCTCCAACGTGAAGAATTACACCACGACGCTCGGCTGGAAATACTCGCAGCCGGATGATCAGTGGTTCGACTGGGATGCGAAGATCTACTGGAACCGCACCGAGAACGACCAGATCAAGACGAGGCACACCACCACGACGCCGTCCGTTTATTGTGGCGGCGTGCCGGGCAACGCCGTTTCGGGGTGCATCGGGAGCAACCGCGGATATCTGCTGGATACAATCGGTATCGACGTGCACAATACGACGCGGTTCGAGACTGGAAGCTGGCGTCACGCGGTGACGTACGGCCTGGACGCCTTCCAGGACAAGGTATCTACGCGGGATAGGACAGGTACGGCCGAAGTGACAACGCCCGGCGGCCAGCGCACGGTGTCTGGCGGCTTCGTGCAGTGGAGGGCGAACTACACCTCGATGCTCGAGGTGATCGGTGCTCTCCGTTACGATAATTATCAGCTTTCCTCGGTGTCCTCGTCGTCGGGCGGCGATCGCCTCTCGCCGAAGATCACCATTGCTCTCGTTCCGACCGCGGTCGTGACCCCCTATGCCAGCTACGCGGAAGGCTATCGGGCGCCCTCGATCACGGAGACGCTGGTGAGCGGGCCACATGCCGGCGCGACGGTCAACGACTCGTTCTTCCGCTGTCCGTCGGGCACGCCGGGACCGGGCGCGGATTCGACCTTCTGCTTCGTGCCCAATCCAAACCTGCGCCCCGAGGTCGGCAAGAACAAGGAGATCGGCTTCAACATCAAGAAGAACGATCTGTTCACGGCAGGCGACACGCTGCGCGGCAAGATCAACGTGTTCCGCAACGACATCAGCAACTTCATCGACCAGGTCGCTTACGGAAATCCGCTCGTGGTCCCGACCGGGCCACCTCCGGCACCGTCGATCACGGTGCTCCCATTCCTGCAGTATCAGAACGTGGCGTCCGCGCTCATTCAAGGCGTCGAGGCCGAGGCGATGTATGACGCGAACCTGTGGTTCTTCGGCCTCTCCGGGACCTATCAGAGCGGAAAGAATCTCCAGACCGGCTTCGGCCTCTACAGCATTCCGCCGCAGAAGATCACGACGACGGCCGGCGTGCGTCTGCTCGACCGCACCCTCATCCTTTCGATGATGTGGACGTCGGCAATCGCCAACTACGACATCCCCAGGACCTACACGCCGGCGACGTCGTACGATCTCGTCAATCTTTACGCGCAGTACCACCCGACGCCCGATCTCACGCTCAACTTCTCCGTCGAGAACCTCTTCAACCGCTACTATCGTCCGTATGCCATTCCGGTCGGTAGCACGGGCGACACGCAAAACGACGTGAAGTGGGCGAGCGCCGGTGCCGGGCTCGTGATCAAGGGTGGTCTCAAGTACCATTTTGGCGGCACTTGAGGGAGACACCGGAGGTTCTGCCTTGCTGATCTCGAAAGTCACGCTGATGCGTCAGCGTGGCTTTCGGTCCGTTCTGAAATATCCGATCGGCAACTGCCGATTTACAAGTCACAGGAGAAAAGTCGAATGTTCATCGCCATGAATCGTTTCCAGGTAAAGCCCGGCTCGGAAGCCGCGTTCGAAACCGTCTGGCGGACCCGTGAGTCCTATCTCAGCAGCATGGCGGGCTTCGTCGAATTCCATCTGCTCAAGGGGCCGGTCGCCGAGGACCACACGCTGTATTCCTCGCATACCGTGTGGGTCGACAAGGCAGCTTTCGAGGCCTGGACGCGCTCGGAGGAATTCCGCCGCGCTCATGCGCGCGCCGACAACAAGACCGGCGAGAGCCTCTATCTCGGTCACCCCAAGTTCGAAGGCTTCGAGGTCATCATGACCGAGCGCAAGGCGAGCGCGGCGGCCTGATCGCGGCCGATCATGAGAGGAAGCCGGACATGCTGAGCACCGATCTCGCCGATCTCAAGGCGTACATGGCCGACAATCCGGGTGCCGTGATCGAGGACGTCGCGCGCGAGCGCAGCGTCACGCCGCGCGCGGTGATCGAGGCGTTGCCGCCGTCAATGGTGCGCATCGGGAGCGGCGAACATTTTGCCGCCGCCATGCAGGACATCGCGGAATGGGGCGAGGTGACGCTGATCGTCCACACCGATGATGCGATCTTCGAGTTCACCGGGACCGTTCCCGCGGGCGAGATCGGCCGCGGCTATTTCAACCTGATGCAGCCAAAGGGCCTGCACGGCCATCTCCGCCACGAGCGCTGCGCGGGAGTTGCCTTCGTCGAGCGGCCCTTCATGGGCAAGTCCTCGGCCTTCGTCGCCTTCGTGAACGCCGACGGCGGCATCATGTTCAAGGTTTTCGTCGGCCGCGACGAGACGAGGGCGCTGCGGGCGGATCAGCTGGCCCGGTTCCGGCAGCTTGCGGACCGGATCGCGCCGAAGCCTTCGGCGTAACTTCCATTTGCCGGGAGATCAGGATGCAGAGCAATTCCACGCTTCGCCATGTGATCCTCACAATCGCGCTGGCCTTCGCGCCGGCGCCGGCCTTTGCGATCGACGCGGTGCTGTTGCCGCGCAATCTGTCGCCCTGGGGCATGTTCCTCGGCGCCGACATCGTCGTGAAGATCGTGATGGTCGGGCTCGCCATCGCCTCGCTGGTGACATGGACGGTGTGGCTCGCCAAGACCATCGAGCTCCGCCGCAAGAGTTCGCTAGCGTTGCAGCGGACGCGCGCGCTCGAGGGCAACATGACGCTGGCCGATGCATCCGCGCGGACCGGCGACGCCCGCGATGCGGTCGCGCAGCTGATCCAGTCCTGCGCCAGGGAGGCCGAGCTCTCCGGCGGCATTGTCGACGACGGCCTGCAGGAGCGCGTCGCGTTACGGCTGGAGCGGGTCGAGGCGGCGATGTCCAGGCAGATCGCGCGCGGCACAGGCGTGCTCGCGACCATCGGCGCCGTCGCGCCGTTCGTCGGCCTGTTCGGCACCGTCTGGGGCATCATGAACTCCTTCATCGGCATCTCCGAGAGCCACACCACCAGCCTTGCCGTCGTCGCGCCCGGCATTGCGGAGGCGCTGCTCGCCACCGCGCTCGGTCTCGTCGCCGCGATTCCGGCGGTCGTGATCTACAATCATCTCGTCCGCGGCATCGCCAATTACCGCGCTTTGCTCGGCGACGCCTCGGCGCAGCTCATGCTGCTGGTGAGCCGCCAGCGCGACCACGGCCATTTCCGTCTGGCGCGGGCAGCGGAGTAGGCCATGGCCGCCGGGCTCGGGACATCGAAGCTCCGCTCCCGCGGTGACGCGAGCGATCTCGAGGTTACCCACGAGATCAACGTCACGCCATTCATCGACGTGATGCTGGTGTTGCTGATCATCTTCATGGTGGCGGCGCCGCTCGCCACCGTCGACATCGGCGTCGATCTGCCGGCGACGGCCGCCGAGCCGGCGCCGCGGCCGGACAAGCCGGTGTTCGTCACCGTCAAGCCGGACCTTTCGATCGCGGTGGGTGAGGATATCGTCGCTCGCGACGCGCTCGGCACCTCGCTCAGCGCCGCCACCAAGGGCCGCAAGGACGAGCGCATCTATCTGCGCGCCGACAAGGCCGTCTCCTATGGCGACCTGATGGAGGTGATGAACACCCTGCGGAACGCCGGCTTTCTCAAGGTCGCCCTCGTCGGGCTCGACGGACGCAGCTGATGGCCGCGAACGCCTTTGCCCTGCACCAGCCGCTTGATGAGCGGGAGGGCGCGCGCTGGGGCGTCTCGGCGGCCCTGATCGTGGCGTTGCATCTCGGCGCCGCGCTGCTTGCGATGAGCTGGCTGAAGCAGGTGCCGGACGAGGGCGTCAACATGCCGGCCATCCTGATCGACATGACGCCGGAGACGTCGGCACCGCAGTCGACGCCGCTGGACATCGCGCCGGGGCCGGTGATGCAGCAGGCGGATGCGTCACCGCCCGAGCCGGTGCAGCAGCAGGCTGTCGAGGAACTGATCCCGCCGACACCGCCGCAGGAGCAGCCGGATGTGGTGGCTCCACCGGAACAGAAGCTCGAGCCGAGCCCGCCGCAGCCCGAGCCTGCGAAAGTTGCACCCGTGGAGAAGCCGGCTCCGGCGAAGCCCAGGGTGGTTCGCCTCGACGCTCGGAAGCCGTCGGATGCGCTTCCGGCGCCGCGCACCAGCGCACCGCCGCGCGCGGAGCGGCAGGCGCCGCTGGCCTCTGCCGTCAACGCCGGCTCGGCCGCGTCTGCGATGGCGACTTATTATCAGCGCGTCCGCGCGCACCTCATGCGCTTCCACCAATATCCGGCAAGTGCGAATGGCCAGAAGGGCACGGTCAAGGTGAGTTTCACGCTTGGCCGCGGCGGTCAGGTGTTGTCCAGCCGCCTCGGTGGATCGTCGGGTGTCGCAGCGCTCGACGCCCAAGCCATGGCCATGGTGCGCCAGGCGCAGCCATTCCCACCGGTGCCATCTGAAATCACCTATGGGACGATCCCCATCAACATCGGCGTGGCGTTCGGTAAGTGACCGCCAACGAACTCCTCCCCCGCGCCGGGCGGGAGAGGAGCAGAGAGCGAATTCACTTCGCCTTCAGGAAATCCGCGACCTCGAGCAGCACGAACTCGTTGTCGTCGGCCTTGTTGGGATCGCGGCTGGAGGAGAACGGCAGGTTGTTGTCGTTGCCGACGATGATGTGGCTGTCGTCGACGCGATCGACGTTCTCGATGGTGAAGAACGGGAAGGTGTAGACGCCGTCGTTGAGCGGCTTCCGCGCCTTCTTGTCGGGATCCCTGATCTTCATCAGGTCGATATAGCCGATCTTGCGCACGGGCTTGCCGACATTGGCGTCGGTCAGCTCGATCTTGTAGACGCGCTTGAACTTGGCGAGGTCGGGGAAGCAGCTCTCGCCGCGCTGGCCCTGCGGGCAGGCCTTGTCGGCGGTGCCTTCGCCATTGTCGCGCTCGATGACGAGGCCGGAGGCCTGGTCGATCATGTTGAAATCGCCGATAGCGTTGCCGTTCTGCTCGAACACATAGTGCCAGTAGCGGCCGGTGAATTTCTCCGCGGCGACGTCGAATTCGAGGATGCGGGAGGCTTCCTTGCCGTCGACCTTCTCCCAGTCCTTCTTGTCGGCATCCCACAGCGGTCCCTCGAGCAGGCCGTAGAGGAACTTGCCCTCCTTCGACGCGGCGAAGCCCTCATAGCCCTTGGAGCGGCGGAGATTGACATTGGTGTAGGTCGCGCCCGGCGCGGCCGGCGTCCCCACCGCCCAATTGTCGGGCGAGCGCACCGGCTTGCCGTCGGCGACCGTATCGAACACGCCGAGGATTTTGCCTGACTTGTCCGCCTTCAGGACATAGGGGCCGAACTCGTCGCCGATCCAGAAGGTGTCGCCGACGATCTGGAAACCTTCGGTGTCGAAATCGGAGCCGGTGAGATAGCGCTTCTGGGTGTCCTCGTGCACGATGCGGAACGGCACCTTTTTGTCGGGATCGTGCAGGAAGATGGTCTCCACCCGCTCGATCTTGCCGCCGGCCCAATCCATCTTGTAGCGGTTGAGGTACAGCATCGAATCCGGCGAGTTGGCGCGCGCGCCCATGCCGTTGTCGGTGAGGACCCAGTACGTGCCGTCGGGCAGGGTCTTGATGCCGGAATGGCCCTGCAGCGGCTGGCCCTTGAACGGCAGCGACACGCCGGTCGGACGCTCGAAGGACTTGCCCATGACGGTGCCGAGCGCGTCGACCCGCTTGCCGGTGGTATATTTGCCCGCCGCCTTGAGATCGGCGGGGGCATCAGCCGGCGCCTCGACGAAGGTTTCGGCCGGCATCACCGCGTGGCCGGCGAGCTTGGCGGGAAATTCGCCCTCGCTCTGCGCGAGCGCTGTGCTCGCGGTGAGGATGATCGTGGCGACGGTGCAAAGAAAAGTCGCGCGCATGTGCGTCTCCTGTTGGCGGACGCAACGCTTATGCGGATCGCATGTTGCAGTATTGTGAAGCCGGGCCAAAGGCCGCAGCTTCGTCTACTCCTTTACCGCGCCTGTCAGCGACGACACGTAATAATCCACGAACAGCGAGTAGAAGATCGCGACCGGGAGCGAGCCGAGCAGCGATCCCGCCATCAGCGCACCCCATTGATAGACGTCGCCGGTGACGAGCTCGGTCAGGATCGCGACCGGCACGGTCTTGTTGGCGCCGCTCTGGATGAAGGCCAGCGCGTAGATGAACTCGTTCCAGGACAGCGTGAAGGAGAAGATGCCGGCCGAGATCAGCCCGGGCACCGCGAGCGGCAGCGTGATCCGGCGCAGGATCTGCAGCCGCGTGGCGCCGTCGACCAGCGCGCATTCCTCGAGCTCGTAAGGAATCGACTTGAAATAGCCGATCAGGAGCCAGGTGCAGAACGGCACCAGGAAGGTCGGATAGACCAGGATCAGGGCCAGCGGCGAGTCGAACAGGCCGAACTGCACCACCACGGTGGCGAGCGGAATGAACAGGATCGACGGCGGCACCAGATAGGCGAGATAGATGCCGAGGCCGACATAGGGGCTGCCGCGGAAGCGCAGGCGCTCGATCGCGTAGGCCGCCAGCGTGCTCGCGATCAGCGACAGCGTGGTCGAGCCGATCGCGACCAGCATCGTCGTCTTCAGCCATTGCGGATAGGCGGTGTTGAACAACAGATGCTTGATGTGCGCCAGGGTCGGCGAGGAGATCCAGAACGGGTTGTTGTCCCGGTAGTTCATCAGCTCCGCGTTCGGCTTGAACGAGGTGATCGCCATCCAATAGAACGGAAACAGCAGGATCAGAACGAAGCAGCCGAGGGGCAGATAGATCATCATCAGCCGCCGCAGCCCGGAATCCCAGGCCATGGTGTCGGGCGGCGCTTTTGCGTCCGCGACGGTCGATTGCGCGGCGGTTTCAGTCATTGGCCTCTCCCTGCTGCCATTTGCGGCGCGCCAGGCCGAAATAGGAGAACAGTGTCGCGAACACCAGGAACGGGATCATCGACACCGCGATCGCCGCGCCTTCGCCGAGCTCGCCGCCGGCGATGCCGCGCTGGAACGCCAGCGTCGCCAAGAGGTGGGTCGAGTTCACCGGACCGCCGCGGGTAATGGCGTAGACCAGCTGGAAGTCGGTGAAGGTGAAGATGATCGAGAATGTCATGACGATGGCGAGGATCGGCAGCATCATCGGGAAGGTGATGTAGCGGAAGCGCTGCCAGGCGCTGGCGCCGTCCAGCATCGCGGCTTCGTAGAGCGAGGGCGAGATGGTCTGCAAGCCGGCCAGCAGCGAGATCGCGACGAAGGGAATGCCGCGCCAGATATTGGCGGCGATCAGCGAGAAGCGCGCCGGCCAGGGCGAGCCGAGGAAGTCGATATTGCTGTCGCGCCAATGCAGCACGTCGACCAGAAGGTAGGAGATGATCGAGAACTGCGGATCGTAGATCCACCAGAACGCCAGCGCCGAGAGCACAGTCGGCACGATCCAGGGCAGCAGCACGATGGCGCGGAGCAGGCTCTTGAACGGGAAATGGTTGTTGAGCAGCAGGGCGAGCCAGAAGCCGAGCGCGAATTTCCCGAAGGTCGCCACTCCCGTGTAGAACACGCTGTAGAAAACCGCGTTCCACCACAAGGGATCGGTGAGCAGGTACTGGAAATTCTCGATGCCGACGAAGATGCCGCGACGGCCGATCGTGGTGTCGGTGAAGGCGAGCCAGACGCCGAGGCCGAGCGGGTAGGTCAGGAACACGGTGAGCAGCCCGATCGCAGGGGCAAGGCACATCACGATCAGGAACGGCTTGTAGTCGAACAGCCGCACGATCCAGTTCGGCTGCCGCTGCGCCAGTGCGTCGGAGGAGAGGGTGGTCACGGACATTAGTGTGTTTGTCCTGTTCTAAGCTTTCACCACGTCGACGTTGCGAGGGATCCCGTGACAAAATTACGGAACAATTTTGCACTGGAGACGAAGCAATCCAGGTTGTCGCCACGCGGACGGACTGGATTGCTTCGCTCGCAATGACGGTCGCTACCGCTGCCGCCGGAAGTAGCGCTTGCAGCGCTGCTCGGCTTCGGCGGCCGCGGCCTCCGGCGTGGCGGCACCGGTGGCGACGGAGGCGCACATCTGAATCAGCACGTAATCGGCGCTGACCGCGCCGGTCGCCGTCGAGATCGGCCCCTTGTAACCGTCATAGTAGGTGCTCTGCATCGTGTCCTTGAACAGCTTCACCTTGGGATCCTGCGACCACACGGCGGCCTCGGCATAGGCGGCCAGCGGCTGCGACCAATAGCCGGAATTGGCGTTGAGCCACGGCTCGTACTGGTCCTTCTCCAGCATGTATTGCAGAAACGCCTTGGCGGCGTTGGGATATTGGGTGTGCTTGAACACCATGGCGTTCAACGTCAGGCCCGCCATCGGCGAGACCTTGGCCAGGCCCTTGGGCAGCAGCTGATGCTCGCTGTCGTCGGCGATGGCCTTGGTGGCCGGGTCATTCTTCAGCGAGAAGTACAGTGAGACGCCGTTGGCCGTCAGCGCGATTTCCTGCGAGGAATACGCCCGGTTGTTGCTGACGTCGTTCCAGGACGGCGTGCCGGCGATGAAGGTCGGATACAGCTCCTTGACCCAGTTCAGAGCGGCGATCGTCTCCTTGCTGTTGATGGTGACGTTGCCCTCCTCGTCGAGCAGGGCGGCGTTGTGCGACCACAGCGCCCAGTTGGCGAAGCCGTTGCCGTCGCCCTTGGCGTTGCCGAGCGCGAAGCCGGCCGGCTTGCCGGCCTTGTGCAACTTGCGGCAGAGGTCAAGCACGCCGGCATGATCTTCCGGAACCTTGTCGAAGCCGACCGATTGCAGCACCGACTTGCGGTAGATCAGGGGACCCGCGGTGGCGCCGAACGGTAGTCCGATCCAGGACTCGCTCTTGTTCTTCTTGCCGTAGCGCTGCGCCAGCGGCAGCCAGCCGCCGTACTTCTTGCCGAGATAGTCGGCGACGTCGGTGAGCTCGATCAGCTTGTCGATGTAGATATGGGGTGCGTCGGAGAAGCCGATGATGATATCGGGGCCGGCGCCGGAATTCGAGGTCACCGCGGTCTGCTGGTTGATGTCTTCCCAGCCGACGAAGTCGACCTTGACTTCGACCCCGGTGTCCTTGGTGAACTTTGCCGCATTGGCGCGGAACACGTCCTCGTCCGCCTGGACGAAGCGCACCGGGCGCAGCATGCGCAAGGATGCGCCCTTTTCGATGTCGCGCTTGGGTGCCGGGACGTCGGCAGCCTTGATAGTGGATGTTTGCGCTGCAGCACCGGTGGCGGCGAAGGTTGCAGCGGATAGGCCCAGCGCCAAGGCATCACGGCGTGTGATGTCGTTCCTCATCAGTACCTCCCTATGTGTTCCCTTCCCGGCGTTGATCGCCGGTGAAGGGCCGTTTCGGTCGTGGACGCTTGCTGCGCCGCCCGCTTAGCTGTTCGGCCCGCGGTCCATGCTGACGGGCTGCCAGCGGCGGAGCGCGGTGTTCTGCAGCACCGACGGATTGACGCAGCTTACCGGCCACATGCCCTGCAACACCAGTGACAATTCGTAGCCCACCCGGCGCTTGCGCGCCTCGTCAAACCGTGCCGAGGCCGAGGCGACATGGGCGGTCAGGGTCACGTTCTCCATGCGGAGCAGGGGATTGTTGTGCGAAGGGGGCTCCTTCTCCAGCACGTCCAGGGCGGCGTGTGCGATCCAGCCCTCCTGCAGCGCCTTGATCAGGCTCTCCTCGTCCACGGTAGCGCCGCGGCCGGTGTTGATGAAGATCGAGCGCTTCTTCATCTGCCGGAAGTGCTTCTCGGTCAGCATGTGGTGCACCTCGGGCCGCGCAGGGGCATGCATCGATACGAAATCGGATTGCGACAGCACCTCGTTCAGCGTCGCCGGGATCACGCCGTGGTCGTACATCAGCGTCTCCTGGATGAAGGGGTCGTAGGCCATCATGCGCAGCCCGAAGGGCGCGGCGCGCTTCGCGACCGCACGGGCGACGCGGCCGAACGAGATGAAGCCGAGCGTCTGGCCCATCAGCCTCGGGATCTTCAGCAGCGCCGGCCGGCCCTCGGCCCAGCGGCCATCGCGCACCATGCGATCCTGCTCGACCAGGCGGCGGAAGCCCGCGAGCAGAAGCATCATGGCGTGGTCGGCGACCTCCTCGATGAAGGTGTCGGGGATGTTGGTGACCGGAATGCCGCGGGCCGTGGCGGCCTTGACGTCGACACTGTCGACGCCGACCGAGCCGAGCGTGATCACCTTGCAGCTCTCGAGCGCGTCGATGATCGACTTGGTGATCGGGATGCCCTTGGCGTAGATCGCGTCGGCGTTCTTCGCGGCGGCGATGAACCCGGCCTCGTCGGCGGGCCCCTCGACGATCTCGGCATCGATCGGATCGAGCGCCTCGCGCTCATAGGAATAATCGCTGCCGGCGACCGTGAAGCTCGCACCCTTCGGCGTCACCACCCTGTATTTCGGCATTCTCTGCTCCCGATTTGGTTTCTTGTTGTGGCCCGCCTCGACGAGCGGGCCTTTGCGTCTTTTACGCGAAAGCCGGGCGAGTGCGTACAATTCACGGTTGTTGCAGGCGAGGTATATTTCCGCTTTTCCGTGCAAGTTCCGGGCTTCTACGGAGGTGCGTAAGTAACTTGCTAAGGGCTCCGCCACTAAGACTTGATTCGAATTTGATCGATCTCGTCGTGCGCCCGTACCCCATTATTGCCGGAGCAAACCCGTGAAGTTGAGCAATCTGAAGATCGCCTCGAAGCTTGGCATTCTCGTCGGCGTCACGCTGTTCGGCCTCTGCATCTCCGGAGTTCTCGCCGGCTATCTGATGAAGCGCGAGATGGTGAATGCGCGCATCGACCAGGCCAAGGCGATCGTCGAGCTGGCGCGCAACTATGCCGCCGCGTTGAAGAAGCGCGTCGATGCCGGCGAGATGACGAAGGACGCCGCGATGGCCGAGCTTCGCCGCTACGGCAACGCGATGACCTATGACAAGGGCGCCGGCTACCTGTTCGGCACGTCCTATGACGGTCTCACCCAGCTTGCGCCCGATCCGAAGGTGATCGGCACCAACCGAATGGACGTCGTGACCAACGGCCGCAAGCTGTCGCTGGAATTGATGAACGGCGTCAAGGCCAACGGCGAGATCCTGCTTCACTATGAATATATGAAGCCCGGCCAGGAAACGCCGATCCGCAAGATCGGTTACGCCGTCGCGGTCCCCGGCTTCGACATGTATCTCGGCACCGGCGCCTATCTGGATGACATCGACGCCAAGATGGGTCCGGTCTACTGGCTGCTCGGCCTGGCGGTGCTCGGCATCGTCATCGTTGCCGGCAGCGTCGCCTGGATGATCGGCCGTAGCATCAGTGCTCCGCTCGGCCTGCTCGGCACTCGGATGAAGGATCTCGCCGACGGCAAGCTCGAAGGCGACATCCCCGGCGTCGGCCGCGGCGACGAGGTCGGCGCGATGGCATCGACCGTGCAGATCTTCAAGGACAACGCGGTTCGCATCCGCGACCTCGAGAAGACCGAGGCGGACGCCAAGGAACACGCCGCGGCGGAACGCCGCAGCGCCATGGAGGAGATCGCCAACGACTTCGAACGCAGCGTCAACGGCATCGTCCGCTCGGTCTCCTCGGCCGCAGCCGGCATGCAGACCACGGCCCAATCGATGACCGCGACCGCCAGCGACGCCTCCTCGCGCGCGGCGACCGTCGGTGCCGCCTCGCAGAAGGCGTCCGGCAATGTCGGAACCGTTGCGGCCGCCGCCGAAGAGCTGTCGAGCTCGGTTGCGGAAATCTCCCGCCAGGTGACGCGCTCGACTGAAGTCGCGAGCCGTGCCGTCAGCGATGCCGAGCGCACCAACGCCACGGTGCAGGAGCTCTCCACCGGAGCCGAGAAGATCGGCGAGGTGGTCAAGCTCATTCACTCGATCGCGGCGCAGACCAATCTGCTCGCGCTCAACGCCACCATCGAGGCGGCGCGGGCCGGCGAGTCCGGCCGCGGCTTCGCCGTGGTCGCCTCCGAGGTCAAGGCGCTCGCCAACCAGACCGCGAAGGCGACCGAGGAGATCTCCGCCCAGGTCGCGGCGATGCAAACCTCGACCAGCGACGCGGTGTCGGCCATCTCCGGCATCACCCAGACGATCGCCGAGATGAGCGAGATCACCGCCGGCATTTCCGCATCGATCGAGCAGCAGGGCGAGGCGACGCGCGAGATCGCCCGCAACATCCAGTCGGTCGCGGCCGGCTCGAGCGAGATCAACGCCCATATCGGCAGCGTCACCTCGGCCGCGGAAGCGACCGGCAGCGCGGCCAGCGACGTGCTCACCAACGCCCGCGAGCTGGACACCCAGTCCGGCGCACTGCGCGATGCCGTCGATGGCTTCCTCGCCAAGGTCCGCGCGGCGTAAGGCGTCGCGCAAGCTCATCGCGGGCAGTCATTCCGGGGCGATGCGCAGCATCGAACCCGGAATCTCGAGATTCTCAGGTGCGCAATTGCGCACCAGAGTTCGCGCTACGCGCGCCCCGGAATGACTGGGCTACTGCTTCTCGATCTTCGCGTTGGCGATCAGCTTCTCCCAGAGCACCAGCTGCTCGTTCACGAAGGTGCCGAGCTGCTCCGGCGTGCCGGAAAAAGCGTCCATGCCGAGCGTGGCGAGCTTGGCCTTGACCTCCGGGTTCTCGATGATCTTGCGGATCTCGGCGTTGAGCCGCGTCACAATCTCCTTCGGCATGCCGGCCGGGCCGAAATAGCCCTGCCAGGACGTGATGTCGAAGTCCGGCACGCCGGCCTCCTGCATCGAGGGCAGGTGTGGCACCAGCGGCGTGCGGTTCTTGGTGGTGACGGCGAGCGCGCGCAGCGCGTTGCCGTTGACATGGGGCAGGCCGGTCAGGATGTCGACGAACATCATCGACACGCGGCCGCCCATGACGTCGTTGAGCGCCGGCGGCGAACTCTTGTAGGGCACGTGCAGCAGGTCGAGCCCGGCATTGTGCGCGAAGGTCGCGCCCGACACGATCGCCGCCGACGAGCCCGAGGCGTAGCTCAGCTTGCCCGGATTGGCCTTGCCATAGGCCACCAGCTCTCCGACCGTCTTGGCCGGCACCTCGGGATTGATGACCAGCATGAAGGGCAGATCGCCGGTGCGGGCGATCGGGGTGAAATCCTTGACCGGATCGTAAGTGAGGCTCTTGAGCAGATAGGGATTGGCCGAATGCGTGGTGTTGGTCGTCACCAGCAGCGTGTAGCCGTCGGGAGCAGCCTTCGCGACATGGGTCGCGGCAAGCATGCCGTTGGCCCCCGCCTTGTTCTCGATCACGATGGGAACGCCGAGCGCCTGCGACAGGTGCTGCGAGATCAGCCGCGTCGTGGTGTCGGTGCCGCTGCCGGCTGCAAACGGCAGCACCAGCGTGATGTTGCGGCTGGGATAGGTGTCGGCGTGAGCGGCGGACGCAGCCGTGAGACAAAGCGCGGCCGCAGCGACGGTCCGCAGGTTTCGAATCAGCCCTGAAATCATGTTGGTCGTTCCCTCTTTTTGGTTGGCCGGGAACCTAGCTTGTCCAAAGGGGAATCGGAAGATGGCTATAGGTCGTGACCGCGTCCGTCGCGCGGAATTACTTCACCGCCGAGCTCCGGCGCGATGCAAGAACGACCCCGGCGAGCACCAGGGCGTAACCGATCAGGTGGAACGGCTGGAGCTTCTCGCCCAGCAGCAGGATCGCCAGCGCCGAGCCGAACACCGGCACCAGATGGAAGAAGGGCGCCGCCCGGTTCGGCCCGATCAGCGCCACGCCGCGGTTGAAGAAGAGATAGGCGAGGGTGGAGGGAAAGATCAGGATGTAGCCCAGAGTCGCCAGCGTGATCGCGTCGAATTGCAGCACGCGGCCGCTCGCCGCCTCCCAGATCGCCGTCGGCAGCAGCATCGTCGCGCCGCAGCAGGTGGTGAAGGACAGGAAGGAGAGCTGGTGGATCTTGGGCCGGCGCGGGATGAAGGCCGAGTAGAGCCCGAACGCCACCAGCGAGGACGCGAACATGATGTCGCCCCTGTTGAAGCTGATGCTTGCCAGCGCGGCGAGGTCGCCGCGCAGGATGATGATCAGCACGCCGAGCAGCGAGATCGCAATGCCGCCGAGCTGCGCGCCGGTCAGCCGCACGCCGAACAGCACCAGCGACCACAGCGCCACGAACAGCGGACCCGCCGACTGGATCAGCAGCGCGTTCAGCGCCTCGGTGTATTGCAGCGCCCAGTACGAGACCGCGTTGTTGAACGCAAAGCCGACCAGCGACAGGAACAGCATCAATGGCATGCTCTGGCGCAAGGCAGGCCAGTCGCGCTTCAGATGCGGCCAGGCGAACGGCAACAGGATCAGGAATACGCCGAACCAGCGGATCGTGGTGATCGTCAGCGGCGGTACATGCGCCCCGACATGGCGCGCGATCACGATGTTGCCGGCCCAGAACAGCGAGGTCAGGCTGAGCAGCAGATAAGGCTGGTTGTTGAGCCAGCTGGCCGGATTGGCGGCCGGTGGCGCGGGCGAAGCGGTCGTCATTGGCGTTGGACACAACTTGCGCCCGATTGCCGCGATGGCACAAGTCACAGCGCCGCAATGCTACAATGCAGCCGAGCCTTGAGGAGGTGCCATTGGCGGTCAATATGTTGAACATCGAGGGCCTTGACCGGCTCGACCCGAATGCGCCGGTGGTGATGCTGAACCTGATGCGCTTCCACGCGCGCTCGCGCGATGGCGACGGGTCGGGCTGGGAGGCATATTTGCGCTACAGCGCGATCACGGTGCCGATGATCAAGGAACGCGGCGGCACGCTGCTCTGGACCGGTGAAGCCAAGGCGGTCGCACTCGGTCCGCACGCGGGCAACGATTGGGACTTCGTCGCGCTGGTCCATTACCCGTCCGTCTCGGCCTTTCTCGACATGATGACCTCGCAAGCCTACGAGCGCGAAGCCGATCCGCATCGCGTCAACGCCTGCGCCGAGCACGTGATCATCGCGACGAGCGAGGCCTACAGCAAGTTCAAGACGAAGTAGCGGAGCAGGCTTGCTCACCCTCCAGGGGAGGGTGAAAGCGGAACCTGTGCTTGAATGAAAGCGACGCCTACGCCGCCTGCTTTCGCGACGCCGCGAACACGCCCGCCAGCACCAATGCAAAGCCGATGAAGTGAAACGCCTGCGGGTGCTCGCCCAAAAACACCATTGCCATGACCGAGCCGAACACCGGTACGACGTGGAAGAACGGTGCGGCGCGGTTGGCGCCGATCAGGCGCACGCCGCGATTGAAGCAGAGATAGGCGAGCGTCGAGGGGAAGACGGCGACGTAGAACAGGGTCAAGAGATTCGGCCCGTCGAGCTTCATCACCGGGCGAGCGGACAGTTCCCAGATCTCCAGCGGAATGAGACAGGCGGCGCCGCAGCCGAAGGTGAAGGCGAGGAACGAGAGGCCGTGCATCGGCGGCCGCCTCAGTGACAGCACCGAATAGAGCGCGAAGATCAGGAGCGCGAGCAGGAAGATCAGGTCGCCCTTGTTGAAGTCGATGCTCGACAGCGTGGTGAAATCGCCGTGCAGCAGGATGGTCAGCACGCCGCACATCGACAGCAGCACGCCGAAGGCCTGCGCGGCGGTGAGACGAATGCCGAGGATGACCAGCGACCACAGCGCCACCAGCAGCGGCGCGGCCGACTGCAGCAGCAGCGTGTTGAGCGCCTGGGTGTGCTCCAGGGCCCAATATTGCAACGTGTTGAACGCGCCGATGCCGGTGACCGAGAGCGTGACCATCAGGCCGAGCTTGCTGCGGATCGCCGGCCAGTCCTGCACGAGGTGCTTGAAGGCGAACGGCAGCACCAGCAGGAAGGCAAAGAACCAGCGCAGGAATGACAGCGTGACCGGCGGAATGTGGCCGGCCGCGAGCCGCCCGACGATGGCGTTGCCGGCCCAGCACAGCGCGGTGATGCTGAGCAGCAGATAGGGCTGGTTGGCGATCCAGCTGTGGCCGGATGTTTCCGCGCGCGTGGTCTGGCCGGTGGCGGACATTGTGATGGTTGGGCCCCGCGTCGAGTACGCCGAGCCCTCCGGCCCGGCGAGGTCCGGGCCGGCTGATCACCCGGCAGGTCCAAAGACACGGAAAACGAGGTTGCATCAACGGGGACGGGCGCATCGCGACCATGCTGGCGGCGAAGGCGGCCTCTCCCGCTTTGGTCGAAGCTGTTGCGCCGGGCTGCCAGGGTTGGGGATTTTCCGCTTATATCAAGGGCTTGGACCGGACATTGGCCTCTGAAAAAGCCCCGTTCTTGCTTGCCTAGAGAGGCTGCTTCCTTTATCCGGTTGGCTGCCTTGCGTGCGGGCGGCCCCGGCTGCCGATTGGGCTGGGCGCAGGCGTGATCCCGGAAAAGTGGGCACCGGTTTTCCGCGAGGATCATGCCTTCTAGAGACAGATTGAACAGGATTACCCGCGAATGGCCAATGTTGTCGTCGTCGGCGCCCAATGGGGCGACGAAGGGAAGGGCAAGATCGTCGACTGGTTGTCGGAGCAGGCGGATATCGTCGTCCGCTTCCAGGGCGGCCACAACGCCGGCCATACGCTGGTGATCAACGGCAAGACCTACAAGCTCGCGCTGCTGCCCTCCGGCGTCCTGCGCGAGGGTAAGCTGTCGGTGATCGGCAACGGCGTCGTGTTCGACCCCGCCGCCTTCCTCGACGAGGTCGCCAGGCTCAGGTCGCAGGGCGTCGATGTCGGCCCCGACAACCTGCGTGTCGCGGAAAACGTCACGCTGATCCTGCCGCTGCACCGCGAACTCGACGCGCACCGCGAATCCGCCAGCGCCGCCACCGCGATCGGCACCACCCGCCGCGGCATCGGCCCGGCCTATGAGGACAAGGTCGGCCGCCGCGCCATCCGCCTGATGGATCTTGCCGATCATCAGACGCTGCCGCACAAGATCGACCGCCTGCTGGCGCACCACAACGCGCTGCGCCGCGGCCTCAACCTGCCGGAATTCGACGGCGCAGTGATCCTGAAGGAGCTGATGGCGATGGCGCCGCAGCTCCTACCCTATGCCGAGACGGTCTGGCGGCTGCTCGATATCGAACGGCGCGCCGGCAAGCGCATGTTGTTCGAGGGCGCTCAAGGCGCGCTGCTCGACGTCGACCACGGCACCTATCCCTACGTCACCTCGTCCAACACGGTGGCGGCCCAGGCCGCGACCGGCGCCGGCCTCGGGCCGGGCGCGGTCGGCTACGTGCTCGGCCTGTGCAAGGCCTACACGACCCGCGTCGGCCAGGGCCCGTTCCCGACCGAGCAGGACAACGAGATCGGCCGCAAGATCGGCGAGCGCGGCCGCGAGTTCGGCACCAATACCGGCCGTCCGCGCCGCTGCGGCTGGTTCGATGCCGTGCTGGTCCGCCAGGCGGTCCGGACCTGCGGCATCAATGGCCTGGCGCTGACCAAGCTCGACATCCTCGACGGATTCGATTCGATCGAGGTCTGCACCGGCTACAAGCTCGACGGCAAGGAGATCGACCATTTCCCCGCCGGCGAGGGCGCGCAGGCCCGCGTCGAGCCGATCTACGAGACCATCGAGGGCTGGAAGGAGCCGACCGCCAATGCGCGGTCCTGGGCCGACCTGCCGGCGCAGGCCATCAAATATGTCCGGCGGATCGAGGAATTGGTGGGATGTCCGGTTGCGCTGCTTTCCACCAGCCCGGAACGCGAAGATACTATCCTGGTGCAAAATCCGTTTGAGGCTTAACGATATCTTACCGGGACGCGCGTATAGTTGAGTAGAAATGGCTGATTACTATCCGCTGATTGCCCGCGCTATTGCCGCCCTGGACCCCAACGCTCCCGGCGAAAGCCGTCGCGCGCTCTATGAGCGGGCGCGCACGGCCCTGATTGCGCAACTGCGCAGCGTGCAGCCGCCGCTCTCCGAATCCGAGATCACCCGGGAACGGCTGTCGCTCGAGGAGGCCGTCCGCAAGGTTGAATCGGAGGCCGCCCAGCGAGCCCGCGAGGCCTCGCGTCCCGGTGGCGGCGCCCGCTCCGGCTCGAGCGGCGATGCCTTCCGCCGCGCCAGCACCCGTGCCACCGAGGCCAACCCGGCAGCCGTGCCGCCGCGTACGCGTCCGGCCCCGACGCCGCCGCGCGCCGACCGCCCGTCCTTCAATGTCGACGACCAGGGCGAGGCCCCGCGGCCGCCACGCGCACCCCGTTTCGACGCCCCGCGCCCACCTAGCC
>NZ_JARFML010000042.1 GCF_029167105.1 Bradyrhizobium yuanmingense
CACCACCACCGGCAGCGTCATCGCCGCCAGCAGCGTCCCAGCGCCACCCCCGCGCAGTACTATGCGAGCCGCTTGAGTTTCATGCGCTCTTCCGAACTCTCATATCCAAGCCGCGCGAGCGAATCGTGGGCCTGCGTTCGGCTGGACAAATTCGCCATTTGGAGTAGCCTTTCTCAGACACGGCAACATGTTAGCGGAGGTTCTCCGTGGAACATCGCGGCGTAAGCTTCTCGATCGTTGAAATGAGCTACCCGGCTGGTTGGAAGTGGACTGTCGGAAGGGGCCGAACAGTGTCGGTCGGTGTCTGTGCGACGAGGCTCGACGCGATCCGTCAGGCTCGCACCTTCATCGACGCGATCATGGACTGGGCTGCCTAGGCTCAAGTCAAAATGCTCGCCTTCGCCGACGGCAGGTCGAGCAATCTTGCCAGCACGAACGCAGCAGCCGGCATTGCCGCAAGCTGGAGCGGCACGCCTCACCAAAATGCCCGGCCGCTCGCTCTTCACCTCGCGCGAAACAAGTAGATGCCGAGCTTGATCAGCACCGTCAGCAAGCGCGAATGCGCAAAGCATGTGATGATTGTTCGGAAGACTTGCCGAGATTGCAGGTCGTGCATCAGGTAAGCCAGTCGATCTTACTCTTTGGGCCGCGCCTCAAAGTCTTTTCGACGAAGGCGAGGACGGGTGTAAGCTGTTTCACAGCAGCCGGCTTGCTGCACTCTTAGGATCGTTCTGCACTTCTACGTTCTTGCGCGGCTCGTCCGTACAAGATGTCGCTCTCTGTTGAAACAACGAGGAGCATGAAGATGAAGACGTTTCTTGCAACGAAATCTCCATTTCTGATCGTCGCCACTCTTGCAGTCTGCATCGGCACTGCGCGTGCCGATGTCATCATGGACTGGAACGCGAAAGCAGATGCGATTGCCGCTGAAAAGAAGGTCCTGCCTGTGCCGCAGGCCCGGACAATGTCGATGCTGCACGTTGCCATGTTCGAGGCCGTCAACGCGATCGACAGGCGATACACTCCATACAAGCTGGATCTCGTGGCAGACCGCTCTACGTCCAAGGAAGCCGCAGCGTCGACTGCGGCTTACAACATTCTACTGACGATCTATCCGGACCAGAAAGCTGCCCTCGATGCGGCATTGATTGCATCGCTTTCCGGCATTCCGGACACGGAGGGAAAGGCGACCGGAATCGAGCTTGGAAAGATGGCCGCTTCCGGTGTGATAGCATTGCGCAGGGATGACGGCAGTGACGTCCAGGAGACTTATCGTCCCTATACAGCCCCGGGGGCCTATGTGCCGACCGTGGTGCCGATCGGCTCGACGGCTGGAAGAATGACCCCTTGGGTCATGACATCGGTCTCACAATTCCGTCCAGCGCCACCACCGGCGCTCGATTCCGAGACCTGGACCAGAGACGTCAACGAAATTCGGGAGCTCGGCGCTCGCAACAGCACCACCCGAACGGCAGAGCAGACCGGGATCGGACGAGTCTGGTTTCTGGTCGGGCCTCCCAGCTTCAATCCAATCGTCCGGCAGGTCGCCTTGGCCAAGCACATGGACGTCGTTGACTGCGCTCGTCTCTTCGCCCTCGCGGAGATCGCGGGGAACGACGCAATCCTTGCCGTCCTTGATGCGAAGTATCACTACAATTTTTGGCGGCCAATGACGGCCATACGCAACGCGGACATCACGCAGAACCCGATGACGCCACGCGAACCGTCCTGGTTGCCGCTGGGTGAAACGCCGATGCATCCCGAATACCCCTGCGCCCACTGCATCGTATCGGCGGCGGTTTCCACGGTTCTCCGGTCCATCGCCGGCGACGAGGTCGGAGAGCTAACGATGACCAGCCCCACTGCGCCGGGGGTGACTCGTAAATGGACCAAGCTCCAGGATTATAGCGATGAGGTCGCAAATTCCCGCATCTATGCCGGTTTCCATTACCGTTTCTCGACGGAGGTCGGAAAGGAAATGGGCCGTAAGATCGGTGACTTGACTATCGGGACGCAGCTTCGCGGGCTGGAAGCGCGAGCTGAACCGAAGCAGTAAGCCGGCGTGCAGGTAAACCGCGAACACACAGAGGTCGAGAAGCGCTCGACATCGAGGCATCCAGGCTTGAGATAGCGGAACAAGTCGACGTTCGAACATGGTGGGCAGGCAGCCAGTGCTCTGCCCACTTATTTGGTGGCTTGCTGCCCGCTCTGAAGCAAATCGAACCTCATCGTCCGTCAGGAGATCATCGCCTTGATCTGCGCCGTATCCGCAAACTCGATCAGCTCCGCGATCTTGCCGTCCTGAAATGTGAACAGGTCCACGATCTCGGTGCTGACCGCTTTCCCGGTCGGGTGGTATCGCACGGTGACGCGGGAGTGGATGGCGACGCGATCACCGTCGACCAGCTCGGCGAGGATCTCGCGGCCTTCGAAGCCGAAGCCCTTGGTGAATTGGCCGAAAGCTTCGCGCAGGGTCGGGTGGCCCTGCATGCGTCCTGTCAATTCGAGCGCACTCTTGTCGCCCATCAGAGTGAACGCGCCCTCGGGATGAAAGGCCGTCACCAGGCTATCGGTGTCGCCGCCGTCGCGCGCGGCGTAGCCGGCTCTGATCAATGCGAGCATGTCTTCGCGGTTCGCCATGTGCCCCTCCCTGCAATGTGTATCACGCCAGTCTAGCCACCTTTGCGTGCAAAGGCAAAAAGATCGCGCGGCTCCAGCGCGACGAAGCAGGACGGTTCGTCTTCGTTCCCCGATTGTGGAAGAAAACGGTGGCCAGCAGCGCCGGACCTTTTCATAGCCTCAGGTGTTTGTAGCTGCGGCAGGACAGACAACGCTGAGGGAGCTGAGCTATGAACGGTATCATCTATATCATCGGGCTAATCGTCGTAATTGCCGCGGTGCTCTCGTTCTTCGGCCTGCGCTGATTGGCAATTCGGCGGGGAAGCCGTGCGGCGTCGCCCCCCAAGCTTCCGACGCCTAGCCCGTCACCACCCACACCACCACCGGCAACGTCACCGCCGCCAGCAGCGTCCCCAGTGCCACCGGGTTCACCAGCCGCTGACACTGCACGGCAAAAATGTACGCATTCGCCCCGGTCGGCATCGCCGCGAGCAGCACGATGACCCCGGCAGCCACCGGCGGCAGTCGAGCAGCTTGGCCAGCACGAACGCGGCTGCCGGCATCGCCGCCAGCTTCAGCGCGCACATCACCAGGATGCTCAGCTCCTTGCCCTTCACCTCGAAAGCGGGGCAGGTTGATGCCAAGCGATTAGTGTGGCTCGAAGCGGGGCCTATCCGCAACGTTGCTCAAAACCAGCTTTGTCCGCCGCCACCGTAGCTCCTCCATTCGCAATGCGCTATCGGTAGCGAGCCAATGACGTTTGATGGACAAGCAAGCAGGCGGAAAAGATCGTGAGTTTTTTCGAGCGTCTCAAGACAGCCGCGTCCACTGAGTGGCGGGCCTATACGGAGCATCCCTTCACGAACGGATTGGCGGACGGCTCGCTCCCTGAAGCTGCGTTTCGTCACTACCTCGTTCAGGACTATTTGTTCCTCATCGAGTTTGCTCGCGCCTACGCGCTCGCGGTGTACAAGTCGCCCAGGCTTGCCGACATGCGTGAAGCCACGGCCGGCCTGTCGGCCATCCTCGATGTCGAGATGAACCTGCATGTGAAGCTCTGTGCCGAATGGGGCCTGTCCCCGAGCGACCTTGAACGAGCCCCTCCGGCGGCCGAGATGCTGGCCTATACGCGCTACGTGTTGGACGCGGGAATGCGCGGCGATCTGCTGGCGCTCAAGGTCGCGCTTGCGCCTTGCGTGATCGGATACGCGGAGATCGCAACGCGGCTCGCCTCGCGGCCCGGTGCGGATGCTGCGACGAACGCCTATCGGGTCTGGATCGACGAATATGCCGGCGCGCCATACCAGGAGGTCGCTGCCAGGGCGCAGGCGCACATGGAGCATCTCGCCGACCTCTACGCCACGCCGGCCCGCGAGGCCGAGCTGATTGCGATCTTCAAGGAAGCCACCCGCCTGGAGGCCGACTTCTGGGAGATGGCCTGGCGCGCCGGCCAGGCTGTCGCATAGCGGTGTCGGCAAACGACAGGCCGCCTACTTCCCTCCCGCCACCACCCACACCACCACCGGCAACGTCAGCGCCGCCAGCAGGGTGCCGAGCGCCACCGCGCCCGACACCGGGTTTACCAGGCGTTGATACTGCACCGCGAAGATGTAGGCGTTTGCGCCGGTCGGCATCGCCGCGAACAGCACGACGACGCCCGCGGCGATGGGTGGCAGGTCGAGCAGTCTGGCCAGCACGAACGCCGCGGCCGGCATGGCGAGCAGCTTGAGCGCGCACATCACCAGGATGCTCAGCTTCTCGCCCTTCACCTCGAAGCGGAACAGGTTGATGCCGAGCGCGATCAGCGCCGCCGGCGAGCCCGCCTGCGCCAGCAGCTCGATCGTCTTGTCGACGACGGGGGTGAGGCCGAGTCCGGCAAGGCGCCAGACCACGCCGAAGCCGATCGCCAGCATCAGCGGGTTGCGTGCTAGGTCGGCGATCACGGGCCAGATGATCGCGAGCGGTGAGCCCGTCTGCTTGCGGCTGACCAGCTCCATCTGCAGGATGCCGCAGAGCCAGAGCAGCGGCGTGTTCACCGACAGAATCAGCGCCATGGGTCCCGCCGCCTCGTTGCCGAGCGCGGAGAGCACGAGGGGAATGCCGAGCATCACGATGTTGCCGTAGACCGAGCCGATCGCGAACACGACGCCGTCCTCGCTGCTGCCGCGCCGCCCGCGCAGGAGTGCGGAGATCATGAGCGCCGCGATCCAGGTCAGCGCCAGCGCGCCGTAATAGGCGCCCCACATTCGCCAGGGGCCGACGTCGGAAAATTCCGAGATGACGATGGTGCGGAACAGAAGCGCAGGGATCGCGATGCTGAAGGCGAACTCGCTGATGCCCTTGTGTGCGCCCTCCGAGACGAAGCGAAACAGCACAGCGGCGTAGCCGGCCGCGATCAGCGCGAACACCGGCGCGACGATCAGCAAGGTGGCCATGCGCTGCTACGATCCCAGCTCGATGATCCGCCGCGCCATCCGCACATTGGCATAGTCGATCATCTTGCCATCCAGCGTCACCGCGCCCTGGCCCTGCGCCTCGGCCCGCTCCATCGCCTCGACCACCCGCCGCGCCTGGGCCAGCTCCTCGTCCGAGGGCGTGAACGCGCGCAGCGTCGGCTCGATCTGGTCGGGATGGATCACCTGCTTGCCGTCAAAGCCCATCGCCGCGGCCTTCTGCGTGCTGGCCTCAGTCAGCCTAGCATCGCGGAACGCGCCGCAGGGGCCATCGATCGCCCGCAGGCCGTGCGCGCGGGCGGCTACCAGCAGGCGCATCATGGGATAGGCGAACAGGTCGAGCGGCGCTGTGGCGTAGCCGCTTTGCCCGGAGCCGACGTGGCGATAGCCGTCCGGCGAGATGCCGATGTCGGCGGTGCGGGCGCCGAGCGAGGCTGCGAGGTCGCCGACGCCGAGATGCAGCGCGGCCACGCTGTCGTGGCACGCGGCGAGGGCATCGACATTGACGAGGCCGAGCGCGGTCTCGATCAGCAGCTCCAGCGTAACAGGTGCGGCGCGATCGGACGCGGCTGCGCGCAAGCGATCGGCCATGGCGACGATGTCGCTCACGCGCTCCGCCTTCGGCACGATCACAGCATCCAACCGGGACAGGGCCGCCAGAGCGCGGATCTCCTCTGCGATGAACGGGCTGTCGACGGCATTGAGCCTGACCGCGACGTGCTTGCTGCCCCAGTCGAGCGAGGATAGCGCGCGGGCGGCCTCCGCCAGCGCAACGCCCTTCTCGGCGGGCGGCACGGCGTCTTCGAGATCCATGAACACCGCGTCCGCCGATGATGCCGCCGCCTTGGCGACGAGACGGGCGCGATGCGCGGGAACGGCGAGATAGGCCCGCGTCGGCCGGAGCGAGACCATTGTCACGCCTCCTTGCTGAGGCCGAGTTCGCCGAGGATCGACGCGTTGTGCTCGCCGACATCTGGCACCGGATCCATGCGCGGCGTCACGCCGGGAATGGTGAGTGCGGGCAGGAAGCTCATCACCGGTCCGCAGGGCGAGCCGACGCTTTGCACCCGCGCGCGGGCATGCAGCTGCTCATGCTGCAGGAAGGCCTCGACCGAGTTCAGATGCGCATTGGCGATCGCGGCTTCGTCCAGCAGCCGCAGCACCTCCTCGCTGGTCATGGCTGCAAAGCGCTGCTCGATATGCGCTTGCAGCTCGTCGCGGTTCTGCATGCGCAGCGGATTGGTGCGGAACTTCGGATGATCGGCGAGGTCGGCATCGCCGAGCACGATGCGGCACAGCGAGCGCCATTCCCGGTCGTTCTGGATGCCGAAGAAGACGGTCGTTCCGTCGCCGACCCGGAACGGGCCGTAAGGCGCGATCGTCGCGTGCCTGGCGCCGGTGCGCGGCAGCGGCCGGCCGGTACTCTCAGTGTAGAACGCGGGATAGCTCATCCAGTCCGTGATGGAATCGAACAGCGAGGCCTGGAACGCCGTACCCTTGCCGGTCCGCTCGCGGGCGTACAGCGCCATCAGCACGCCGTTGAGGATGTACATGCCGGTAGCGATATCGACCACGGAAAGCCCGACCTTGGCCGGCTCCGCCTCGGTGCCGTTGATGGCGAGCACGCCGGCCTCGCACTGCACCAAGAGATCATAGGCCTTCTTGCCGCTGTAGGGGCCATCAGTGCCATAGCCGGAGACGTCGCAGGCGATGAGGCGCGGAAATCTGCGCAGCAGCGAAGCGGCATCGAGGCCGAGCCGCTCCGCCGCGCCGGGCGCGAGGTTCTGGATGAACACGTCGGCCCGCGGCAGCAGGGCGTCGAGCACCTTGCGGCCCTCGGGACTCTTGATGTCGATCGCAAGGCTTTCCTTGGAACGGTTGGTCCAGACGAACTGGCTCGACATGCCGTTCATGACGTGATCGTAGTCGCGGCAGAAATCGCCGCTGCCCGGCCGCTCGATTTTGATCACCCGCGCGCCCCAATCCGCCAGGTGCCGGCTCGCCAGCGGCGCCGCCATCGCCTGCTCCAGCGAAACCACCGTCACACCCGACAGCGGCAGCTCCGCTTCATTCCCCGTCATGTCGCCTTCACTCCCGCTAGCTTTTGATCGGCGCAGGAGAACGAGCCGGCCACCCACGCGCATTTTTGACGGTGCCATCATGCCCCTGTTTTGCCCGACGAGTCAAATTTGACTTCGAAAAATCCTAAGATTGGGGATGCCGAGTGTTTGCAGTGACTTGGCTACTGTGCATGGGGTTGTTTTCGCGATTTGTGTTTGGAAGGCCAGGCTCTCCCCGCCCACTGCTGTAATCCCCGCCTTCGCGGGGATGACAGCGGTGGAGATGGCGGCCACCCCGCCCTGTTGCCGAGACCGCACAGCTCCGACCTTTCGCACTCCCCCTCGGTTGCCAACGAACCGCCGTTCACCCACTATTCCCTCCTGTTCGACATTTGGGGGAATCGATGCCGGCGTTTCGCTTCAAGACATCCGTGGCGGTTGCAGCCCTGTCGCTTGCCCTCGCCGTCCTGGCGCTGCCGCGCGCCGGTTTCGCCTACACCCAGGAGGAACAGCAGGCTTGCACGCCGGATGCGATGCGGCTGTGCGGCGAGTTCGTTCCCAACGTCGATGCCATCACCGCCTGCATGATCAAGAAGAAGGCGCAGCTCTCGCCGCCATGCGCAGTGTTCTTCCGCCGCGGACCGGCGCCGGCCGAGCAGCGGGCCGGCAAGCCGACCAGCATCGCGCCCAAGAAGGCGTCCACGACCGCAAAGAAGAGCGCCAAGCCGGCGGCGAAGAAAAAATCCAGCCAAGGCTGAGCCCCCAGCACCTAAAGGCTGAGCGCCCAGCGGCCAAGGGGCTGAGCGCCGGGCGGCGCTGTTCCTGTTTTGAAACTCAGAAGGCGCGCCATCGCGCCTTGCTCGTTCCGGCCCCGACATCGGCTTGGTGACGACTTGCGGACTCGTTTTGTTCGCACGGCGCCGGAAGGCTTGCGTCGATTGACGGGCGCGCACGCCCGAAAAAAGCCCGCGGGAAGGTTTGCGCGGCAAGGTTGCAGTCCGCTTTGCCCCGCGCGTTGCTCAAAAAGCGCACAGACGGCTGGCACGAGCGGCATTGCGATGCGGCTCGTGTCTGCCTCCTGCGGAGCAGTGTGACTCAAAAGCCAACACGTCTTGTTATTTCGTGGCTGTCGCGCAGCTCCCGACAAATTTTTCTTTCACGAATCAGCGCGCTGATTCATTTTCGCAGCCTGGGGTCAATCTGGAGGCCGAAGGTATGAACGTTATTGTTTTTGCATCACGTAAAGGCGGTTCGGGCAAGAGTACCCTCGCCGCGCATCTTGCCGCGCAAATCAAGGCGAGCAAGCAGGTCATGCTGGTGGACGCGGATCCGCAAGGCTCGCTCACGCTGTGGCACAAGCTGCGCGGCACCAACGAGCCGCCGATCAAGGCTGCCGTCAACTCCGTCAGCGGCATCGTCTCCGCGGCCAAGCGCGACGGTTATGAATGGGTGTTGATCGACACGCCGCCGAATCTGTCGGCCGTCGTCGACGACGCGATCAAGAACGCCACCATGGTGGTCATCCCGGCGCGTCCCGGCGTGTTCGACGTCAACGCCGTGCAGGAAACCATCCAGATGTGCCGCGCCGCGCGCAAGCCCTACGCGGTCGTGCTCAACGGTGCCCCGGCCAAGCGCGACGAAGCCGAAAGCCCGATCGTCACCATCGCCCGCGAAGCACTGGCGAAATTCCGCGCTCCGGTGTGGGGCGGCCAGATCACCAATCGTTCGGATTTGCTGATGGCGCTCAGCCACGGCGAAGGCGCGCGCGAGTATCAGGCCGAGAGCCGTGCGGCTCAGGAAATCGCCAGGCTCTGGGCGGCGATCGAGCGTTCGGTGAAGGCTATCCGCGGCACCGCATCGGCCTCCGGCGCAATGCACAAGCAGGCAGCTTAATTTTCATTGGTCATTCCGAACGGCGAAAAACGCGCGGGAATGTCCGCGCGTTTTGCGCTTCTAAGCTTGTCCTCACGCCACCATCAGCATGTAGAACACGATGACCGGCGACAGGGTCAGGATCACCGACCAGATGCCGACGGCCCAGAGAATATCCTCGGTGCTGAAGCCCTGCTGTTCGGCGTCGAAATGCGACGCCATTTCATTCTGACTATTCACAAACGCCCCCGCGATTTCTTCGCTTATGGGCGTCAGTGATAGCTGCGATGTTTTAAGATCCGGATCGCATCTGCCCGTGCATTTTGAACACAGGTGCTACCACGGATTAACCATCCCGCGCGCGCAGCTTCAGCCGACCAGCCAGACGCGAAACAGCAGCACCGGCATCAGGCCGAGCATCACGGCCCAGAACCCGAACGACGAGACGACGAGAATTCCCTTCAAGAGATCGGCGGGCGCGAACTGGCTCGCGGCCGTAGGCCGGGTGCGATACCCCATGGTCATTTCCCCTTCGGTAACTTTGGACACAACGATAGGCGCAGTCACGTAAACGAGACGTGGATACGGATTGCGGCAGCTGCGAAGGCCGTTGGGGCGCGGTTAACCACGGTGCCGCGCGCTCCCACCGCCGTCATTCCGGGGCGCGACGAAAGTCGCGAACCCGGAATCCATCGGGCGGTTGAGTTGGCAGATTGATGGATTCCGGGTTCGCGCTGCGCGCGCCCCGGAATGACACGGAGGTGGCGTGAAGAGAAAGCCGCTACGCCGCGATCGTCATCCGTCGCTCGATCTCGCGATCGATCGTTGCCGCGAGCTCGCTGCTCACTTCCACCATCGGCAGGCGCACCTCGGGGCTGTCGATCAGGCCGCATCGCCATAGCCAGTACTTTGCCGGCGCGGGGCTCGGCTCGGCAAACAACAGCCGCGTCAGCCCGGCGACCTCGTGCCAGCGCGCCAGAGCCGCATCGTGGTTGCCGCGCTTGTGCTCGCTATAGATCGCCGCGAAGGTCGCGGTCTCGACATGGGCTGACAGCACGATGCCGCCATCGGCGCCGTCACTGAGTGCCTCGAAGTAATTGGCGTCCTCGCCGGTGAGCACGCGAAAACCCTTCGGCCGGTCGCGCAAGAGCGCGATCGATTGCTCCCGGCTCGCGCCGCAATCCTTCAGCCCGACGATGTTCTTGTGCTCGGCCAGCCGCAGCATGGTCTGGTTGGTGATGTTGACGGCGCAGCGATAGGGAATGTTGTAGAGCGCCATCGGCCAGGCCGCACGGTCGGCGAGCGTCTCGAAATGCGCCAGCAGGCCGCGCTGCGACGGCCGCACATAATAGGGGCTGGCGATCAGGTAGCCGTCGATCGGCCAGTCCGCGGTCTCGTCGAGCCGCTCCTGCAGACGCGAGGTGTCCGCGCCCGACAGTCCGAGGCAGATCGGCAGGTTGCGGCCGGCGGCCGCCATCTCCTCGCGCACCACGGCGACGAGACGTTCGAGCTCTGCCGCGCGCAGCGTCATGCCTTCACCGGAGGTCGCGCCCAGGATGAGGCCGTCGATGCCGTGCGTGCCGTAGTGCCGGGTCAGCCGCCGCAGCGACCTCTCGTCCAGCGCGCCGTCCTGGAACGGCGTCACCAGCGGCAACCACAGCCCGTGCAAGTGATCTCGTAGTGCGGTCATGTTTCCATCTCCTTCTCGGGAAAAATGCCTGAGACGGAGGGCACATGAAAAAACCCCGTCCAGACGGCGGGGTTTTCGGAATTGGCTCGCGATGACGAAGTCAGCTTAGCGCGCGCAATATTCCGAGGCCCCCGGATGGGGGCCTTTTTTCAAAACGATTGCGCACGACTTCGTGATCATGGGCGAATGATGCGGGGTATGCGCGGAACTGTCAACACACGCGGAGAGCGAAGCACATTTTGACGAAAAAAAGCCGGACCCGAGGGCCCGGCTTAGGTATTGGCCACGTGAGGCCGACACAATCACCTTCCAAGAGGGATTACTGAACTCCCGCGCCACTGGAGGAGGGGGACAAATGCGCAACGCGAAGGCTCAGCGTGCAAACATTATGGGCTTGCCGAGTGCCCTGCAGCAACAGCCGAGGCCGCATGTCAGTCATGCGGAAATCAGGACGGCCAGCGTTGCGCCTTGCTCACCACGAAGTCACGGAACACCTGCACGCGCGCGACCGTCTTCAACTCCTCGGGATAGACGAAGTAGGTGTCGAGCTGGATCGAGTCCGACTCGCCGAACAGCTGCACGAGCTTGCTCTGCTCTTCGACCAGGTAATCGGGCAGGGCGGCGATGCCGAGGCCCTGCGCGCAGGCGCGCACGAGACCGAGGATGTTGTTGACCTTGAAATAGGCCTCGCGCGGACCCGAGCCGTTGCGCCCGGCCTCGATCAGCCAGTTGCGGTTCTGCAGGTGCGGCGCGAAGTTGCCGTCCGAGAGCGTGATGATGCGGTGGGAGTCGAGCTCCTCCAGCGTGCGCGGCGTGCCGAAGCGCTTGATGTATTCCGGCGAGCAATAGGCGTGGAAGCCCATCGCGAACAGCTTGCGCTGGATCAGATCCGGCTGCGTCGGCTTGCGGGTGCGGATCGCGACATCAGCCTCGCGCATCGACAGATCGAGCTCCTCGTCGGTGACGATCAGCGAGATGCGGATCTCCGGATAGAGCGCGGTGAATTCGCCGAGCCGCGGGATCAGCCAGTTGATGCCGACGCCGGGCGTGGTGGTGATCTTGAGATCGCCGCTCGGCCGTTCGCGGCTGTCGGTGAGCTTGGCGCGCGCCGCCTGCAGCTGCATGAACACGTCATGCGCGGTGCGGAACAACAGGTCGCCCTGCTCGGTGAGGATCAGGCCGCGGGCGTGGCGGTGGAACAGCGAGACCGAGAGCTCCTGCTCCAGCGCCGAGACCTGGCGCGACACCGCCGATTGCGACAGGCCGAGCTGCTCGCCCGCATGCGTGAAGCTGCCCGCTTCCGCCGCGGCGTGAAACACCTTCAGCTTGTCCCAGTCCATATCCGTAAATCCGTCGCGTGTTCGGGGCATGATTCTATTCCGCTGCCGCGCGCTCGCTGGCGCGAAGGGCCAAGAAACGTTCGGCTTCGAGTGCGGCCATGCAGCCGAGGCCGGCGGCCGTCACGGCCTGGCGATAGGTTTCGTCGGCGACGTCGCCGGCGGCGAACAAGCCGGGCACCGAGGTCGCGGTCGAGTTCGGGGCGACCTCGATATAGCCGGAGGGTTTCAGCTTGACCTGATCCTTGACGAGTTCGGTCGCCGGCGCATGCCCGATGGCGATGAAGATGCCGTCGGCCTTCACGTCCGTGAGCGCGCCGGTCTTGACGTTCTTGAGCCGGACGTGGGTGACCTTGTTGGGGTTCTCCGTGCCGCAGATCTCGTCGACCGCGGCGTCCCAGATCACCTTGATCTTCGGATGCTTGAACAGGCGCTCCTGCAGGATGCGCTCGGCCCGGAAATGATCGCGACGATGCACGATCGTGACCTGCGAGGCATGGTTGGTGAGGTACAGGGCTTCCTCGACCGCGGTGTTACCGCCGCCGACCACGATCACCTCCTTGCCACGGTAGAAGAAGCCGTCGCAGGTGGCGCAGGCCGACACGCCGCCGCCCTGGAACTTGGCTTCCGACGGCAGCCCGAGCCAGCGCGCCTGCGCGCCGGTGGCCAGGATCACGGTCTCGGCGAGATAGACGTCGCCAGAGTCGCAGGTGAGGCGGAACGGCCGGTGCGCCGTCTCCAGCTTGGTGACCAGGTCGGAGACGATCTTGGTGCCGACATGGACCGCCTGCTTCTCCATCTGCTCCATCAGCCAGGGGCCCTGGATCACGTCGGCGAAGCCCGGATAGTTCTCGACGTCGGTCGTGATGGTGAGCTGGCCGCCGGGCTGGATGCCCTGGATCAGGATCGGCTCAAGCATGGCGCGCGCGGCGTAGATCGCGGCAGTGTAGCCAGCCGGGCCGGAGCCGATGATGACGACCTTTGCATGAACAGGAGCGGACATTTCGATGGACGCCTTTCACGGGGGATTTGCAGCGCGAGCGCGGAATGTGCCGGGAGGCCTAGCGGAGGCGCTGAAATATCAGAGCTAATCTAAGCAATCTGGCGAGCCATGCAAGAATTGCATTCCCTATCGGCGGATTTTTCCAACAGGGAACGAAAGTCGATTGCGCTGCACGCGCAATAAAATTGCGCTGGCGGTGCGGGTTGGGTTATGAGGATTCCGACAAATCACCGGATACCGCCGCAAAGGCCAGGAGTTCCAATCACGTGTCGCGGAACCTAGACGAGATCGACCTCAAGATTCTCACCGAGGTCCAGGCCGACGGTCGAATCACCAATGTCGAGCTGGCCAAGCGCGTCGGCATCTCGCCGCCCCCCTGTCTGCGCCGCGTCAGGGCGCTGGAGGAGGAGGGTTACATCCACGGTTATCGCGGCCTCCTGGACGCACGCAAGCTGGGCTTCGACGTCACCGTTTTCGCCGCCGTGCACCTGTCCAGCCAGGCCGAAGCGGATTTGCGCGCGTTCGAGGAATTCGTCCGCGCCGAGCCCCTGGTGCGGGAATGCTGGATGCTGTCCGGCGAGGTCGATTTCATCCTGAAATGCGTCGCACCCGACATGGCGACCTTCCAGGATTTCGTCACGCACCTCACCGCGGCCCCGCATGTCCGCAACGTGCGCACGTCATTGGTGCTGCACAATTCGAAGCACGAGGCGGCGGTGCCGCTCGAGGTTAAGGGGCGACGGTAGGGGTCTTCTCCCTCTCCTCGTTCTTACGGGAAGAGGGAATACCAGTCCACGGTCCTCTCCGTCATTGCGAGCGGAGCGACGCAATCCAGAGCTTCGCCGCAGAGGCAGTCTGGATTGCTTCGCTCCGCTCGCAATGACGTGTGATGAGAGCGTGTGTCCGCCACAACTCCAGCAACATGCCAAAACAGAAGGCCGCGCATGGCGCGGCCTTCTCGAAACGTCGGCAGGCGCAGCGGCAAGTCCTTACCGCCACTCCACCTTGGTGATCTCGTACGCCTTGGCGCCGCCCGGCGTGTTGACCTCGACCGTGGCGCCCTTCTTCTTGCCGATCAATGCGCGTGCGAGCGGCGAGGTGATCGAGATCCGGCCCTTCTTGGCGTCCGCCTCGACCTCGCCGACGATCTGCCACACCGTCTTCTTCTCGGTGTCCTCATCGACCAGCGTCACGGTGGCGCCGAACTTGATGGTGTCGCCGGAGAGCTTGGAGATGTCGATGATGTCGGCGCGCGCGAGCTTGTCCTCGAGCTCGGCGATGCGACCCTCATTGTGCGACTGCTCTTCCTTCGCGGCATGATATTCCGCGTTCTCCGACAGGTCTCCGTGCGAGCGCGCCTCGGCGATATGCTCGATGATCCGCGGACGGTCCACGGACTGGCGCTGCTTCAATTCTTCCCCGAGCGCGACAAAGCCGGCCTGGGTCATCGGAACCTTTTCCATCGTCTCTCTCGTCCTTCGATCGTGCGCCCCAGAATGCGGATGGGCGCCGCAACCTTGATTCGTCAGTTCTCCAGAGCCCAAAGAGGGGCTTCCGGACCTTGACAGATATGGGCTTTAGCGCCGGAACAGAACTGCCACCTGGCCGGACAGTTCCTCCGGCCATTGTGGCTTCATTGCCAATCACTTAGCGGAAGCTTCGCTGCCGCTAGCGATCAGGTTTCCGAAAAGTAGCTCTGCAGGGTACGAACCTCAAGGTCCCCGCCCAAATAGGCGCGGATGCCCTGCGCGGCCGCCACGGCCCCGGAAAGAGTGGTGTAATATGGCACTTTATGCAAGAGGGCCGCGCGCCGCAGCGAGCGGCTGTCGGCCAGCGCCTGCGGGCCTTCGGTGGTGTTGAAGACGAGCTGGACGTCGCCATTGGTGATGGCATCGACGATGTGCGGCCGCCCTTCCAGCACCTTGTTCACCTTCTCGGTCGGGATGCCCTGGTCGGTCAGGAAGCGCGCCGTGCCCGAGGTCGCCAGCACCTTGAAGCCGAGCGAATGCAATTCGCGCACGGCATCCGCGATGCGCGTCTTGTCGCTTTCGCGCACCGAGACGAACACAGTGCCCTTGCGCGGCACCCGCGTGCCGCCGCCGAGCTGACTCTTGGCGAAGGCGACCGCAAACGAGCGGTCGATGCCCATGACCTCGCCGGTCGAGCGCATCTCGGGGCCGAGCACGGTATCGACGCCGGGGAAGCGTGCGAACGGGAAGACCGATTCCTTGACGCCGACGTGCTTGAGCGCCGCCTTCTTCAGGTTGAAATCGGCGAGCTTCTCGCCGGCCATGATGCGCGCGGCGATCTTGGCGACCGGCGTGCCGATCACCTTCGCGACGAACGGCACGGTGCGCGAGGCGCGCGGATTGACCTCGAGCACGTAGATCTCGCCGTCCTTGATCGCGTATTGCACGTTCATCAGGCCGATGACGTCGAGGCCGAGCGCGAGCTCGCGGGTCTGCCGCTCCAGCTCCTCGATCATCTTCGCATCGAGCGAGTGCGGCGGCAGCGAGCAGGCGCTGTCGCCGGAATGGATGCCGGCTTCCTCGATGTGCTCCATGATGCCGACGATGAAGGTGTCCTTGCCGTCGCAAAGGCAGTCGACGTCGATTTCCGTGGCGTCCGACAGATAGCGGTCGAACAGCAGCGGATTCTTGCCGAGCACGGTGTTGATCTGCCCGGTCTTGTCGTTCGGATAGCGTGCCTTGACGTCGGCCGGCACCAGCTCCGGCAGCGTGCCGAGCAGATAATCGTTGAGCTGGTTCTCCTCGCGGATGATCTGCATCGCGCGGCCGCCGAGCACGTAGGACGGGCGCACCACCAGCGGCAGGCCGAGATCGGCGGAGACGAGGCGGGCCTGCTCGACCGAATAGGCGATGCCGTTCTTCGGCTGCTTGAGGCGAAGCTTGTCGAGCACGCGCTTGAAGCGGTCGCGGTCCTCGGCGAGGTCGATGGCGTCGGGCGAGGTGCCGAGGATCGGCACTTCGGCGGCTTCCAGCGCGCGCGCCAGCTTCAGCGGCGTCTGGCCGCCGAACTGCACGATCACGCCGTGCAGCGTGCCCCTGCTGCGCTCCTTGGCGATGATCTCCAGCACGTCCTCGGCGGTGAGCGGCTCGAAATAGAGCCGGTCGGCTGTGTCGTAGTCGGTCGACACCGTCTCCGGATTGCAGTTGACCATGATGGATTCGTAGCCGGCGTCGTGCAGCGCGAAGCAGGCGTGACAGCAGCAATAGTCGAACTCGATGCCCTGGCCGATGCGGTTGGGACCGCCGCCGAGAATGATGACCTTCTTCTTGTCGGACGGCGCGCTCTCGTCCGCGGGCAGGCCGGCGAACGGCGCCTCATAGGTCGAATACATGTAGGCGGTCGGCGAGGCGAACTCGGCCGCGCAGGTGTCGATGCGCTTGTATACCGGGTGAACGCCGAGCGCGTGGCGCTTCGCCTTGACTTCGGCCTCGGTCGTCTCGGCCAGCACGGCGAGCCGCGCGTCGGAGAAGCCCATGGCCTTCAGCGTGCGCATGCCGAAGGCGTTGCCAGGCAGGCCGTTCTTCCTGACCTTCTCCTCCATCTCGACGATGCCGCGCATCTCGGCGAGGAACCACGGATCGATCTTGCAGGAGTTGAAGATGTCCTCGTTCGACCAGCCGAGCCGCATGGCCTGGGCGACCTGGAGGATTCGGTTCGGCGTCGGAGTGCCGAGCGCGGCGCGGATCGCGTTCTTGTCGTCGTCGCGGCCGAGGCCCTCGATCTCGATCTCGTCGAGGCCGGTCAATCCCGTCTCGAGCCCGCGCAGCGCCTTTTGCAGGCTTTCCTGGAAGGTGCGGCCGATCGCCATGACCTCGCCGACCGATTTCATCGAGGTGGTCAGCGTGGTCGAGGCGCCCGGGAATTTCTCGAAGGCAAAACGCGGCACCTTGGTGACGACATAGTCGATGGTCGGCTCGAACGAGGCCGGCGTCGCGCCGCCGGTAATGTCGTTGGCGATCTCGTCGAGCGTGTAGCCGACCGCGAGCTTGGCGGCGACCTTGGCGATCGGAAAACCGGTGGCCTTCGAGGCCAGCGCGGAGGAGCGCGACACGCGCGGATTCATCTCGATGACGACCATGCGGCCGTCTTCGGGATTGACGCCGAACTGAACGTTGGAGCCGCCGGTCTCGACCCCGATCTCGCGCAGCACCGCCAGCGAGGCGTCGCGCATGATCTGGTATTCCTTGTCGGTCAGCGTCAGCGCCGGCGCCACCGTGATGGAATCGCCGGTGTGCACGCCCATCGGATCGAGGTTCTCGATCGAGCAGACGATGATGCAATTGTCTTTCTTGTCGCGCACCACCTCCATCTCGTACTCTTTCCAGCCGAGCACGGATTCCTCGATCAGCACTTCGTTGGTGGGAGACGCGTCAAGGCCGCGCTCGATGATGTCGAGGAACTCTTCCTTGTTGTAGGCGATGCCGCCGCCGGTGCCGCCCATCGTGAAGGAGGGCCGGATGATCGCAGGGAGGCCGATCTCGGACAGCGCCATCATGGCCTGGCCGAAGGCGTATTCCTGGTAACGCTTGCGACGCTCGCTCTCGCCGAGCGTCCATTGCCGGTCGAGCTCTTCGAGCGCGGCGCCCGACAGCTTCTCGCGTTCGGCCTGGTATTTCTCGCGGAACGACTTCTTCAGCTCGGAGGCGTTGGCGAGCCGAGACTTCGGCGTCTCGAGCCCGATCTTGGTCATGGCCTCGCGGAACAGCTGGCGGTCTTCGGCCTTGTCGATGGCATCGGCGGTGGCGCCGATCATCTCGACGTCGAACTTCTCCAATGTGCCCTGGCGGCGCAGCGACAGCGCGCAGTTCAGCGCGGTCTGCCCGCCCATGGTCGGCAGCAGCGCGAAGCCGCCGGGGACGACGTGACGTTCCTTCTCGATGATCTTGGCGACGATCTCGGGCGTGATCGGCTCGATATAGGTCGCATCGGCCAATTCCGGGTCGGTCATGATGGTGGCCGGGTTGGAATTGACGAGGACGATGCGATAGCCCTCTTCCTTCAGCGTCTTCACCGCCTGGGTGCCCGAATAGTCGAACTCGCAGGCCTGGCCGATCACGATGGGACCGGCGCCGATGATCAGGATGGTCGAGATGTCGGTTCGTTTGGGCATCACCGCTCACGGGCTGGGATCTGGGCACAAAAAAAGGGCGCGCTTGCCGCGCGTCCCCATTTGGCGAGAGCGCGGGGTCTCCCTCGCGCGCGGGTGGGTCTTAGACCAGTTTTTGGAGCGGCGAAACCCCGAAAAACACCCATCAACCGCCAATTTTCAGGGGGTTGGGACAAACTGCCGAGCGCGCCCGGCTTCGCACTTCGGGCTTCGCCGCGGCAGCCTTCGCCACGACGGGCTTGCCGAGCCGAAGCTGGCGGAGCCAGCGAAGGCTGGAGACCCGGCCTGGATTTGAACCAGGATGAAGAGCGATGCACCGCCCCCGCGTAGACATTTCCGCCACCGGGCCATCAGGATTATTCCCGATCGGCGTGCGCCAGGCCACCTCAGCTGATCGTTATGCTTAACGGACCAGAGGCGGCCTCGCGATGAAGGTCATACGCCAGCGGTTGTGCCCGATATTGCTGTGGGCGCGCTGGACCGCGAAGCCCGCCGCCTTCAGCTTGGCCGTGATCTCGTCCTCGCTGTAGCGCTGCAGTCCGATCTTCGAGCGCAGCTGGCGATAATCCGACAGCGCGGTGCTGATCAGCCCGATCAGCGCGTCCTTCAGAAATCCGTGACGCAGGCCGAACCCGAGCAGCGCCATCACATCCCTGACCATGCCGACATTGGGCTGTAGAATGTCGCCCAGCACCAGCTTGCCGGAGGGTTTCAGGATGCGGCGGGTGTTCAATAGCGCCGCATCGAGCTCGTCCGGCGTCATGTATTGTGCGACCGAGTTCATCACGACGAGATCGATCGACTGATCCTGCATCTTGCGGACGTCCTCGAGCGAGCGGACGCGGATCTTGGTGTTTGGGGCAAACCGCGCGATTAGCCGGCCGCGCACGCCCGGCGCGGGCTCGGCCAGGATCAGCATGCCGCAGGCGGCCGCCACCTGGGTCGCCGACAGCGCTTCGCCGCAGGCATAGTCCAGCACCGTCGCATCGGGCGAGGGGATGTAGCCGATGATGTCCCGCGCAATGATCTGGAAGTGCAGGTCGCGATGCAGCTTGCTGACATAGATCGTATGCGTCGAGTCGTAATAATCGATCCAATCGTCCATGGTATTCGAAGGTCCCGGCCAACGGTTCCGGAAGAGGAACCGGCGCTGCCCGCCTTGCGTTAGGGGTGCGGCGGCGCGCCGTCAATGTCCGCGTCCTAACAGGAAGGTCTCCCGTGAGCAAAAACAACAAGGTCTCGCCCGAACTCGATACCCCCACCGATCTGTCGCCCGACGGGGTCAAGAAAGTCTCTGAGGCGCTCAACGTTCTTCTGGCCGACGCGTTCGCGCTTTATCTCAAGACCAAGAATTTCCACTGGCATATCAGCGGGCGCCACTTCCGCGATTACCACCTGCTGCTCGACGAGCAGTCCGACCAGATCTTCGCCACCACCGACCAGCTCGCCGAGCGCGTCCGCAAGATCGGCGGCACCACGCTGAAGTCGATCGGCCAGGTCGCAAAGCTCCAGACCATCAAGGACAACAACGAGGACTACGTCCCGCCGCGCGAGATGCTGCGCGAGCTGATGCAGGACAACAAGCACGTCGCAGCCGCGATGCGCAAGGCGCACGACGTCTGCGACGAGGCCGGCGACGTCGCCAGCGCCAGCATTCTGGAGAACTTCATCGACGAGACCGAGCGCCGCACCTGGTTCCTGTTCGAAGCCACCCGGCAGGAAGGCGCCAACGAAGCGTAGGCCGAGCTTTCGTGGCTTTCGTAGGGTGGGCAAAGGCGCGCTCTTCGCGCGCCGTGCCCACCGTTTATCCTTCGGATTGATTGTTGGTGGGCACGCTTCGCTTTGCCCACCCTACCGCATCGCGCTCGTCGTTACCGCCACAGCCTCATCAATGCCCCGTCCTTCCCAGTTACGGGATCGGCCGGCGGCAGCGCCACTTGCGGAATCGTCTTCAGCGCTTTCGCATGGTTCTCCGGCGTTGCGCGCGTGATCTCCATCTTGGCGCCTGGCGGATAGGCGCCGATCACGCAGAAATCAGCGCTGGCCTTGATGCATTGATGTCCGGTGCCGGCGGGCAGGATCGCAACGTCGCCGGCCTTGATGTCCAGCTCCTGACCGTGATCGCCGCCGAAACGCACGCGGGCGCTGCCGCGCGCGACGCCGAGCACCTCATGCACCGTCGCATGATAGTGCAGATAGTCGTAGACGCCGTTGCGCCACGTCCCGCCCCAGCCGTTCGCTTCGAACAGATTCTCGATGGTCTCTTCCGGGCGCTTTGGGTCGAGCTTCACCGCGCCCTGGTAGACCAGGAACGGAAGGATGTTGTTCGGCACGAGCCCGTCATCCTCGAAAACAATGGCGAGCGGCTCGGCCTTGTCGCGGACGACGGACATGGCTGTGCTCCTGTGTCAGGGTAGCAGGAATCAACGAGAGGAGTGAGGCGGCGTTCCTGGGTTTGTCATTCCGGGGCGACGCGCAGCGTCGAGCCCGGAATCCATCGCGCTGCAGAGTCCGTTGCCAGATGGATTCCGGGCTCGCGCTGCGCGCGCCCGGAATGACGAAAAGCCCGGGGCGAGCCCGGGCTTTTGTCGTGAAGTATTCGTGATGAACGGGTCTTACGCGCTCTTCCTCTGCCGCATCAGATCGGCGAAGCGCTGGAACAGGTAATGCGAGTCGCGCGGGCCGGGCGAAGCCTCCGGGTGGTACTGCACCGAGAACACCGGCTTGCCGTCGAGCTGGATGCCGCAGTTGGACCCATCGAACAAGGAAATGTGGGTCTGCGTCGCGCCCTTCGGCAGCGTCGTCTCGTCCACGGCAAAGCCGTGGTTCATCGAGGTGATCTCGACCTTGCCGGTGGTCTCGTCCTTCACCGGGTGATTGGCGCCGTGATGGCCCTGATGCATCTTCTTGGTCTTGGCGCCGACGGCAAGGCCCAGCATCTGGTGACCGAGGCAGATGCCGAAAGTCGGCGTGCCCGACTTGATCACGTCGCGGATCACGGGCACGGCATATTTGCCGGTCGCGGCCGGATCGCCCGGACCGTTGGACAGGAACACGCCATCCGGCTTCATTGCCAGGATGTCCTCGGACGATGTCGTCGCCGGCACCACCGTCACCTTGCAACCGACGCCGGCGAGCAGGCGCAGGATGTTGCGCTTGATGCCGTAGTCGATGGCGACGACGTTGAACTCGGGCTTGTCCTGCCTGCCAAAGCCCTTGTCCCAGGCCCAGGGCGTCTCGTCCCAGGTGAAGCGCTGGCCGCTCGTGACCATCGGCACGAGATCCATGCCCTCGAGCCCCGGCCATTCGCGCGCCTCTTCCTTGAGGCCATGCAGATCGAACTCGCCGGTCCTGGAATGCGCGATCACGGCGTTGGGCATGCCCTTGGAGCGGATCAGCGCGGTCAGCGCGCGGGTGTCGATGCCGGAGAGACCGATGATGCCGCGCGCCTTGAGCCAGGCGTCGAGATGCTTGGTGGCGCGGTAGTTCGAGGGATTGGTGATCGCGGTGCGCAGGATCACGCCGCGCGCGCCGGGCGTCGCGGCCATGTTCACCGTCTCGATGTCGTCGTCGTTGGTGCCGACATTGCCGATATGCGGGAAAGTGAAGGTGATGAGCTGGCCGGCATAGGAAGGATCGGTCAGGATCTCCTCGTAGCCGGTCATCGCGGTGTTGAAGCAGACCTCGCCGACGGCGTGGCCCTCGGCGCCGAGACCAAAGCCCTCCAGCACCGTGCCGTCGGCAAGCACGAGGAGCGCGGTCGGTTTGTGGTCCGGCCAGGCGGGATCGTTGTCATGTTGTGTCATGAGCCCGCTTCATAAGCCCCCCGCGTGTGCACGTCAAAGCGAGAGAGGGCCGATTCACATGCGTTTTTGCATATTTGACAGGCCTCTTCCCACCCTTAAGCTCGGCCGCACAATTTCCGGCAATTTCCTGGGCTTGCGAGGCAATAATGGATCAGACAACCCCAATTGTGCTGGTTCCGGGGCTGGCGTCCTCGGCCCGGATCTATGCGCCCGTGATCCCCGCGCTCTGGCGTTTCGGGCCGGTGACGGTCGCCAACCACATCCGCGACGACAGCATGGCGGCGATCGCCCGCCGCATCCTCGCCGAGGCGCCGCCGCGCTTCGCCCTCGCCGGCCATTCCATGGGTGGCTACATCGCCTTCGAGATCATGCGCCAGGCCAGCGAGCGCGTGACAAAGCTCGCGCTGATCAACACGCAGGCGCGGCCCGACACGCCGGAGGCGACCGCACGCCGCCGTGCCCAGATGGCGCGGGCCAGACGCGGCGAGCTGCGCGCCGTGCGCGAGGAGAGCTTTCCGGAGCTCGTGCATCCGTCCCGGCGTGACGATGCCGGGATTCTCGCGCTCGTGCATGCGCAGGACGAGGACGTCGGCATCGAAGGCTATCTGCGGCAGCAGACCGCGATCATCGCACGGGCGGATTCGCGGCCATTGTTGGCGACGATCACATGCCCGACGCTGGTGCTGACGGGCGATGCCGACAACACCATCCCCAATGCCTTCTCCAAGGAGATGGCCGAGGGCATCGCCGGCGCCAGGCTCGTGATCCTCAATCGCTGCGGACACCTGCCGCAAGCCGAACAGCCGGAGGCGACGGTGCGGGCGCTGACCGAATGGCTGGAGAGCCAGGTTGTGCGAGGGCCGCAAAGGGCCTAGATCAGGCGTCTATATCGAAGGGATCACGGTCATGCTGCGCGACGACATCAACAATGCGGTCAAGGAGGCCATGAAGGCCAAGGACGAGCGCAAGCTGTCCACGCTGCGCATGGTCAACTCCACCATCAAGAACGCCGACATCGACGCGCGCGGCAGCGGCAAGCCGCCGCTGTCGGACGCCGACATCCTCGCGGTGCTGCAGAAGATGATCAAGCAGCGCCAGGAGGCGGTCGAGCTCTACGACAAGGGGGGTCGCGCCGAGCTTGCCGCGCAGGAGCGCGAGGAGATCGCGGTGATCTCGGCGTATCTGCCGAAGCAGATGTCCGAGGACGACGTGAAGAAGGCGATCGCGGATGCGATTGCCGAGACGGGCGCGGGCGGCATGAAGGACATGGGCAAGGTGATCGCCGTGCTGCGCGCGAAATACGCAGGACAGATGGATTTCGGCAAGGCGAGCGGCTTGGTGAAGGCGGCACTGTCCAGTTGAGCTGTCATTCCGGGGCGACGCGAAGCGTCGAGCCCGGAATCCATCGCGCTGCTGAATCCGTTGCTCAATGGATTCCGGGTTCGCGCTACGCGCGCCCCGGAATGACAAGAAAAGAGGGGAGGCATGATGACTGGCGCCGTCAACCCATTTCGCATCGCCATCGGCGACGACATCCTCGCCGACCTGAAGTCGCGCCTTGCCCGCACGCGCTGGCCGGATGCCGAGCTGGTCGACGACTGGAGCCAGGGGGCGCCGCTGAAATGGATCCAGGAGATCTGCGTCTATTGGGCCAACGAGTATGACTGGCGCTCGCGCGAGACAAAGCTCAATCGCTTCGCGCAGTTCACCACCGAGATCGACGGGCTCGACATCCACTTCATTCATGCGCGCTCGAAGGAGCCTTCGGCGCTGCCATTGATCATCACCCATGGCTGGCCCGGCTCCATCGTCGAGTTCCAGAAGGTGATCGCGCCGCTCACCGATCCCGCCGCGCATGGCGGCGATCCCGCCGATGCCTTTCACGTGATCTGTCCCTCGCTGCCGGGTTTCGGCTTCTCGGGCAAGCCAAGGACCACGGGCTGGGGAGTCGATCGCATCGCCGCGACCTGGGCCAAGCTGATGGACCGCCTGGGCTACGCGCGTTATGGCGCGCAAGGCGGCGACTGGGGCTCGGCGGTGACGACCTCGCTCGGAGCGCAGGACCCCACTCATTGCGCCGGCATCCACATCACGCTCGCCTTCAACGCGGCACCGAAGGTCGAGGGCGAGCCGACGCCAGAGGAGAAGCGGGCGCTGGCCGGCCTCAAGCATTATGTCGATCTCGATTCCGGCTATTCCAAGCAGCAATCGACGCGGCCGCAGACGCTGGGCTATGGCCTGACGGATTCGCCGAGCGGGCAAGCGGCCTGGATCCTGGAAAAGTTCTGGGCCTGGACCGATTGCAATGGCCACCCCGAAAACATCTTCAACAAGGACGAGCTGCTCGACAACGTCATGCTCTATTGGGCGACGCAGACGGCGACCTCGTCGGCGCGGCTCTATTGGGAGAGCTTTGGCAAGCGCCGCACCACGCCGGTGGTGAAGGTGCCGACGGGCGTCGCGGTGTTTCCAAAGGAGATCATCACGCCGGTGCGGCGCTGGATGGAGCCGAACTTCCATGCCATCACGTATTGGAGCGAGATGGAGAAGGGCGGCCACTTCGCCGCCTTCGAGCAGCCGGAGCTGTTCGTGCAGGACGTCAGGAAGTTCTTCGCGACGGTGCGGTGATCCACCGCTGTCATTCCGGGGCGCCCGCAGGGCGAGCCCGGAATCCATCGGGCCGCAGCAAATGGGGTATGATGGATTCCGGGCTCGATGCTTCGCATCGCCCCGGAATGACGGAGAGATGGACTGTCTCGGCCGTCACGCCCGGGCTTGTCCCGGGCGTCCACGGCCTTAGACTGACCGCCAAGAAGAACGTGGAAACGCCAAGCCCATGCTCACCGAAGCCGCAAGCTACGACGAACTCGTCCGCAACTTCCGTTGGGATATCCCCGCGCGCTTCAACATCGCGGAAGCGTGCTGCGATCGCCATGCCGACGGCACCGGCCGGCTTGCGCTGATCTATGTCGACGACACCGGCGCCACCAGCCGCACCACCTTCGACGAGATCGCGGAGATGTCGCGCCGTTTCGCCAATGTGCTGAAGGCGGACGGGCTTGTCCGCGGCGACCGCGTCGCGGTGTTCCTGTCGCAGTCGCTGGAACTGCCGATCGTGCACATGGCGGCGTTTCGCTCCGGCCTGATCTCGATCCCGCTGTTCGCCCTGTTCGGCGAGGACGCGCTGGAATTCCGTCTGTCGAATTCGCAAGCCAAGGCGATCGTCACCGACGAAGCCGGCTGGGAAAAGCTGTCCAAGATCCGCGACCGCCTGCCGGAGCTGAGCAACGTCTACATCGTCGGCGCACGCGTGCCCGCCGGCACGACATCGTTCTGGGATGCGGTGAAGGCCGCTTCGCCCCACTTTACGCGCGCGGACACCTCGGCCGACGATCCCGCCCTGATCATCTACACATCGGGCACGACGGGTAACCCGAAGGGCGCGCTGCATGCGCATCGTGTCGTGCTCGGCCATCTGCCGAACGTGGAGATGTGCCACAACTTCTTGCCCAGGTCCGGCGATCTCATGTGGACGCCGGCGGATTGGGCCTGGATCGGCGGGCTCATCAACGGTCTGCTCGCGTTCTGGTACCACGGCATTCCCCTGGTCGGCCATCGCGCGCGGAAATTCGAGCCGCAAGCGGCGATGCAGATGATGGCCGATCTTGCCGTCCGCAACGTCTTCCTGCCGCCGACGGCGCTGAAGCTGATGCGGCAGGCCGGCGTCAAGCATTCCGGCGTCAAGCTGCGCAGCATCTTCACCGGCGGTGAATCGCTCGGGGGTGAATTGCTCGGCTGGGTGCGCGAGACGTTTGCTGTCGACGCGCATGAGGTGTTCGGCCAGACCGAGTGCAATCTCGTGATCGGCAGCAACGCGAACCTGTTTCCGATCCGCCCGGGTTCGATGGGCAAGGCAACGCCCGGCTTCGATGTCCGCATCGTCAACGACAAGGGCGAGGAATTGCCGCGGGGTCAGCGCGGCATCATCGGCGTGCGCCAGCCGTGCCCCGTCACCATGCTTGAATATTGGCGCAACAAGGAGGCGACCGCGAAGAAATATGCCGGCGACTTCCTGCTCACCGGCGATCTCGGCGTGCAGGACGAGGACGGCTATTTCTGGTACGTCAGCCGCGAGGACGACGTCATCACCACCGCCGGCTATCGCGTCGGGCCTTCCGAGATCGAGCACACGCTGATGAAACATCCGTCGGTGGCGATGGCTGCGGTGGTCGGCATTCCCGATCCGATCCGCACCGAATCGATCAAGGCCTGGATCGTGCTGCGTCCGGGCTTTACCGGCAGCGACGCGCTGGCGCGCGAGATCCAGGACTTCGTCAAGGTGCAGCTCGCCGCGCACGAATATCCGCGCTTCGTCGAATTCACGGAGACGCTGCCGATGACGGCGACGGGCAAGGTGCTGCGGCGCGAGCTGCGGGCCAAAGGCTGACTTCTTACAAGGGCTGGCTTCCGACCATGGCAAAGACGTCTCAAGCCGCGGGGCTTCACCGCGCCTCGCTTGCAAAGCTGCACGAGCTCGATACGGCGCTGGAGCTCATGTATTACGGCTGGCGCGGCATGACGCTTGAGGCCGACGCATATCTGGCCAAGCAGGGCCTGTCGCGTCCGCACCATCGCATCCTCTACGTCGTGGCGCGCCGGCCCGACATCGCCATCGGCGCGCTGATCGAAATCCTCGGCATTTCCAAGCAGGCCCTCAACCGGCCGCTCAATCTGCTGCTGGAGCGCAAGCTCCTGACCTCAAAGCGCGCGCCGGAGCAGCACCGCTCGAAATTGCTGCGCCTGACGGAAGCGGGACGGCGCATCGAGCGCCGGGCCTCGGATCACGAGCGCCAGGTCCTGCGCGAAGCGTTCGCGCGCGTCGGGGCGAGCGGTGCGGCGGGATGGATCGGCGTGATGGAGGCGATCGCCGACAACAACTGACCGAAATCTCAAGTCAACATAGTTGACATGAGGCGCGCGCTTTGCCACCTTCCTGGCCACAAGCCGAAGGGAGGATACGTGTCTTGAGCGGACAGGCAATGAACCGCGCGGCCGCCGCAAGCTTCGTCGCGGCATGGTGCGCGAACTGGTGCAAAGTGGACATCGACGCGGTCGTCGCCCATTTCGCCGACGATGCGCAGATGCGCAGCCCTCTCGCGCTCACCCTGACGGGGTCTCCGACCGTCACCGGCGCCGAGAACATCCGCGGCTACTGGCGGAAAGCCTACGGCCACATCGAAAGCGCCGACCTGAAGATCCTGGACTGGAGCTGGGACGAGACGATCGCGCGACTGACGGTGTGGTGGCAATTGGGCGATACGCGCGCCAGCGAATTCATGGACTTCGACGATGCGGGCCGTGTGGTGCGCAGCGAAGCCTTCTACGGGAAATGACCATGCGATTTTCGGATATTGTCCTGCTTCTCAACACGCTCTGGTTCGTGGGCGCGTTCATCCAGTTCAGCATCGCGCAAACCAACACGTTGAAGATCCTGCTGCCGCGGGAGGAGCGCAGCAATCCGATCGCGCCGACCCTTGCGGCGAGCGTCGCGTTCCTCGGCGGCATGAATCTGCCGATCGGGCTCTTGTCGCTCTATCTTCTGGCCGCCCGTCCGTCCTTTTTCCAGCCCGTCGAAGCGCAGCTCGCGCTGTTCCTGTTCTTTGCCGCCTGCCATTTCAGCCAGTTCGCCTACAACGTCCCGGTGCTGATGCGCGGCGGCCGCGTCGGGGTGGCCTATTGGCCGGTGTTGAAGGGCCCGATGCTCCGGATCTTCGTCATCGATGCGGCTCTGTTCGCAGCCAATCTTGCAGTGGCGCTGCAGCTCACGATCGCGTCCTGATCTAGCGCGGCGGCTCCGAGAGGGCCGCGCGCAGCATCGCGGCGAGCTCCTTGCGCCGGAACGGCTTGGTCAGAATGCGCGCGTCGATCCCGTCGGGTGTCTTGACCGGATCCTGACTGTAGCCGGAGGTGAAGAGCACCTTGAGGCCGGGCCGCAGTTGAACGGCCTGCCTTGCCAGCTCCGGACCGAACATGCCGCCCGGCATCACGACGTCGGTGAACAGCAGCTGGATGTCCCCGGACCGGCGCAGCACCTCGAGCGCCGCGGGTCCGTTCGACGTCGTGATGACGCGGTAGCCGAGCGCCTTCAGCTCGTTTTCGACATAGGCGCGCACCATGTCGTCGTCCTCGACGACGAGGATCGTCTCGTATCCCTCGGGTGCGGCGACACGCGCTGCCGGTGACGGCTCCTCGCTCGACGACGTCGCGAGGCGCGGAAAGAACAGCCTGACCACGCTGCCTTGACCCGGTTCGGACTGCATCTGCACCAGTCCGCCCGATTGCTGCGCAAACCCATAGACCATGCTGAGGCCAAGCCCGGTCCCCTTGCCGACCTCCTTGGTGGTGAAGAACGGCTCGAATGCGCGCTCCAACACCTCGCTGCTCATGCCGGACCCGGTATCCTTCACGGCCAGCATGACGTAGTCGCCGGGCCGCGGCTCGCCGTTGACGTCGAGGTCGGATTCACCGAGCGATGCGTTGCGCACCTCGACCGTCAGCTTGCCGCCGTCAGGCATCGCGTCGCGCGCGTTGAGAACGAGGTTGAGCACGGCCGTCGCCAATTGGCCGGGATCGACGCTGGCGAGCCAGAGATCCGGCGCGAACGTGAAGCTGGATTCGATGTGCTCCCCCAGGGTCCGCTGCAGAAGCTGCTTCATGCCGGTCACCTGCTCGGCGATGTCGATCTCGCGCGGCCGCAGCGGCTGCTTGCGCGCGAAGGCGAGCAGGCTCCGCGTCAGGTCGGAACCGCGCTCGGCGGCGGTCGCAATGTCGTCGGCGATCCGGTGCAATTCCTCGTTGCCCGCAAGCCTGTCGGCGAGGTGCTCGGAATTGCCGAGAATGACGGTCAGGAGATTGTTGAAATCGTGCGCCACGCCGCCCGTGAGCTGGCCCATGGCTTCCATCTTCTGCGACTGGCTGAGCTTGTGGCTGAGATCGGCGATGGCGGCGCGCTGCTGCTCGAGCGATTCGGCCGTGCTGTTGAGCAGCGTCATCAACCCGCCGAGCTCGCCCCCCGGGTGGGGCTCCGGAATGCGCGCGCTGAGATCGCCGCGCCCCAGGCTCTTCGCCATGGCGGCGAGCCGCCCGACTTGCCGTCCGATGCTCACGGTCGTGAGGATCCAGAGGCCGGCGAGGAGCAGCAGCGAGGCCACCGCCAGGATCGCCATGTCCTCGTAAAGCCGGCGGTTCGCGGCCGCAATCAGTCCGTCCTTGGACCGCCCCACCAAAATATAGAGTCCGGCCTTGCGGATCGCGGGCGAGCGGGCAACGCCCCAGATCTGCGTACGGCCTTCTCGATCGGCGATCTCCCGGAATGGTTCGCCGTCGGGGTCTGCCGCGAAACGGAACAGGTCGGAGCCCGCAATGGAGCCGCCGATGGGTACGCTCCAGCCGCCGCGCTTGGGGGCGGCCAGGACCGTGCCCTTGGCGTCGACGAGCAGGATGTCCTTCTCGGCGAGCAGCCGCTTGTCGTGAAACTCCGCGAATTTGTTCAGGTTGAAGGATGCCAGCAGCACGAATTTCAGCGCGCCTGTATCCGATCGCACCGGATAGGCGATCTGCAGCACCGACAGTCCGGTGAGGCGGCCGAACACCGGTTCCACCGCGACGAGGCCGTGAAGAGTCTTGACCTCTTTGAAATAGCTGCGGTCGTTCAGGTCGAGCGTGCGGTTGGTCTGCAGCGAGTCGCAGAACAGCCTGCCGTCGGGATCGATGGTCAGGATACCCGTGAACTGCGGATATTCCTCGCGGACATCCGACAGAAACGCCGAGCATGCCGCCTTGTCGCGCGTGTCGAGGTCGCGGGCACGGGCGAGCCCGTAATGAAGCTGGGCAGTCCCCTGGATCTTCTCGCCGAGATCGCTGGCGATGTCGTCGGCGGATGCGGCGAGATTGGCCAGCGCCGCGTCGATCTCGCTCGTCCGGTTCTGCACGAAGCGCAGCCCGACCAGAATCGCCGGCACGAGCATGGCCGCGATGACGAGGATAAGTAACCGGGTACGCAGGCTCATCGGTGGGCGATCGGCTCTCGGGCGACGGTATTCGGAGGTGCAATTTGCGGCACGATCATCTGCCCCGTCCATAGCGGTCGGTGCAAAATCGCGCGAAAGGCTAACGATTCGCCGTGCGAGCATCGTGCTTCGCTGCTACCCTTCGCGCCGGCCGGCATGAAGTTGCGCCGCCGCGCGGCGGCGCTAATATCGCGGCATGCGCGCGACGAAGATCGCGCCGATGTGCGGAGGAAGCTGATGTCCATCTCGGGCAAGGTCGATCCGGTGGTGCGTCCGGTGGCGGCGGTCGACATCGCCGAGGCGCTGGTCGAGGGGCTGCGCGATTTCCAGGCGCTGCCGCTCTACGGTCTCTGCTTCGGCGCGCTCTATGCCGCCGGCGGCATTGTCATCATGCTCTGTCTCACCGCCTTCGGCATGGTCTACCTGGTCTATCCCCTCGCTGCCGGTTTTGCGCTGATCGGACCATTCGTTGCGATCGGCCTCTACGAAGTCAGCCGGCGCCGTGAGCGCGGCGAGCCGGTCTCGTTCGCTGCGATCTGGTCCGCGATCCGCTCGCGCAGCGAGATCGGCTGGATGGCCTTCGTGACATTGTTCGTGTTCGTGGTCTGGATGTACCAGGTGCGGCTCCTGATCGCGCTGCTGCTCGGCCTCAACGCCTCGTTCTCGAGCTTGCAGGAGTTCATGACGGTGGTGCTGACGACCAGCGAGGGCCTGTTGTTCCTGGCCATCGGCAATGCGGTCGGGGCCGCGCTGTCGCTGATCCTGTTCTCGCTGACCGTGGTGTCGTTCCCGCTGCTGCTCGATCGCGAGGTCGATTTCGTCACGGCCATGGTGACGAGCGTGCGCGCGGTGGTGACGAGCCCGCTGCCGATGATCTCGTGGGCCGCCGTGATCGTGATGCTGCTGGTCGTCTCGGCGCTGCCCTATTTTCTCGGGCTCGTGGTCACGCTGCCGGTGCTCGGGCATGCGACCTGGCATCTGTACCGGCGGCTGGTGGCGCCGGTGTAGGTCGTCGCCCCCGCGAAGGCTTATTATGGGTCCCGGGCTCGCGCTTCGCGCGCCCCGGGACGACAGCGGTCGCCTACGGCACCTTGATCCCCATCGCCTTCAGCGCCTCCAGCAACCGCACCGGCGGGGACATCTCGATATGCGGCGCCTTGCCGGTCTCCAGCAGGCTCTTCAATCCGGAGAGGATCGCGGGCCAGCCGGTGCGGCCGCCGGAAAGGATGTCGTCGCTGAGCTCGCGGTCGTGGCGTTGGCTCAGGGTGAGGCGGACGGCTTCGCCGGCCTGCTCGATCTCGTAGGTGACGATGGTGGTGCCGAGCTTTTCCACGAGGTCGGGCCAATTGACGTTCCAGCTCACCGTGAGCCTCCTCGGCGGATCGTATTCGAACACTTCGCCGCGGATGTGCTCGGAGCCGTCGGGCGCGTGCACGACGAAGCTGCCGCCGAGCTTCGGCTCCATCTCAACCGCAAAGCCGGAAAAATATTTGCGGCTGAACTCGGCGGACGTCAGCGCCTCCCACACCTTCTCCGGCGTCGAGGCAATGTAGATGGTGTAGACGGTGAGAGGCTTGAACTGGTCGAGGTTCATCGTGCATCGATCCTTTGAGCGAACTTACTCATCGCGTTTCTCCAACTGGCGCTTCAGCTCGCTGAGCGCGGCGAGCTTGCCCCGCTCGAACTTCCTGATCCAGCGTTCACCGATCTGATGGATCGGCACCGGGTTGAGATAATGCAGCTTCTCGCGGCCCTGCCTGATGGTCGTCACCAGGTTGGCCTCTTCCAGAATGACGAGGTGTTTCGTGACGGCCTGCCGCGTCATGGCGAGGCCCTCGCAAAGTTCGTTCAATGTCTGGCCGTTCCTGGCGTGAAGCCTGTCGAGCAGCGAACGTCGCGAGCCGTCCGCGAGCGCCTTGAAGACCTCATCCATGGCGGCGATAATAGGCAACTAAATGGTTGCATGTCAAGCGGCGTGGAGCGACTGACGCGTCTTCCGTTCCAGCCCTCGTCATGCATTAATGCGGCGAAACCGCCTTCAGCGAGTCCCTCCCATGATGTCCATGCAAGCCTACCTCGCCTTCGTCGCCGCCTGCATTGCGCTGGCGCTGTTGCCGGGGCCGATCGTCACCCTTGTCATCGCCAATGGCCTGCGCCACGGCACGCGTGCGGCGCTCATCAACGTGGCCGGCGCGCAGGCCGGGCTTGCCATCGTCATCGGCATCGTCGCGATCGGCCTGACCTCGCTGATGGCGACCATGGGCTATTGGTTCGACTGGGTGCGCTTTGCCGGCGCCGCTTATCTCATCTGGCTCGGCATCAAGCTGATCTGGGAGCCGGTCGAAGGCGTCGATGTCGACGCGCCGCCTCCGCCGCCCCGCGGCGGCTTCTTCCTGCAGGGATTCCTGGTGCTGCTGTCGAACCCCAAGGTGCTGGTGTTCTTCGGCGCTTTCATCCCGCAGTTCATGGACATGAGCCAGCCGCATTTCCCGCAGGTCGCGCTGCTGGGCGCCACCTTCATGGTGACGGCGGTGATGACCGATGCGCTCTACGCCATCGCCGCCGGCCGTGCGCGAAAATTCTTCTCGGCGCGGCGCACGCGGATGGTGTCGCGCATCTCCGGCGGCTTCATGATCGGCGGCGGCATCTGGCTGGCGCTGACGCGGGCGAAGTGACCGCTTAACTCATTCCCTGCTCGCGCAGCGTTGCCTCGATCTGGCGCAGGATCCGCGCCAGCCGCTCGGCCCATTGCTGCTGGCCGTCCTCGTCGGCGATCAGGTCCTGGCGGATCTCGATGCCAGTGTTGACGAGGCCGCGCGCCTCGCCGTGGACGGGGATGGTGTAGTCGGTGATGTCGCTCACCGCATAAGGCTGGTTGTCGCCGACGACGAGCGCGCTCTCCTTCCGCAAATGCTGCTGCATCAGCCGCGGCAGCACGGTGTCGCGGCGATAGAGCGTGCCGATGTGCCAGGGCCGCGGCTCGCCGTAAAAGACCGGCGTGAAGCTGTGCAGCGCCACCAGCACTGTCGGCCTGCCCGCCTTGATGCGCGCATCGATCGCCGCGCCAATCCGGCGGTGATAGGGATCGAAGATCTCGCGCCGGCGCATCTCCTTGGCCGCGGCCGACAGATCCTCATTGCCGGGGATGGCGGTCGCCTCGGAGATCACGGGAATCGAGCTTGCGACGCCGGGCGGGCGGTTGCAGTCAATCACCAGGCGCGAATAACGCTGCGCGATCAGATGCGCATCGAGCAGCGTGGCGAGCCGCTCGGCGACGCCGGCGATGCCGATGTCCCAGGCGATGTGCCTGACGAGATCACTGTCCGCGACGCCGAGATCGCCGAGCGCGCGCGGCATCACCCGTCCGTAATGGTCCGCGGTGAGCAGGAACGGCGATGTCCCTGCCGTATTCACCTCATGCACGGGCGGAATGTCACCCTCGCCGAGCAATTGATCGGTTGCGTCGGCTATATCCAAAGCCATCCTGATTTGCCTATGGAATGACAAACTGTGTAAACGGAGTAGCGGTATCGCACCGATGCCGCAACGTTGGAACAGCATGAGCTCCGATCGACTCTTCGTTTACGGCACCCTGATGCGCGGCTTCGACCACCCGATGGCGCGGCTGCTCGCGGGCCATGCGGAATTTATCAGTGAAGCCACCTGCCGCGGCCGGCTCGTTCTGGTGGAGCACTATCCGGGATTGCTGCTCTCCGAGGCGCCGACCGACATCGTCCATGGCGAGCTGTTTCACCTGCGTGTGCCGGACGAGCTCCTGCGCGAACTCGACATGTACGAGGCCTGCGGCGAGGGCTTTCCGGAGCCGACCGAATATCTGCGGCAGATGATCGGGGTGACGTTGCCCGACGGCACCACCGGGAAGGCCTGGACCTACGTCTACAACTGGCCGGTCACCGATCGGCCGCGCATCGAGTCCGGGCGCTTCCTCGATCGCTAAGCCGACAGCACTTCCTTCACCACGCGCACGTCGACCTCGCGCTCAACATAGCTCCACTCCTCGGTCCGCCGCAGCATCGCCACCAGCTCCTCGAACAGCGAAGCGTTGGCGGGGGCGAATTCGAACCAGGTCAGGAAGTCGAACGGGCCGCCGAGATCGCGGCAATGATAGAGCTGGCGCGCGATCGCGGGCAGAAAGCGCAAGCTGCTGGCAATGTGGTGCGACTTGTCCTCAAAGATCTTGCGGCGTTCTTCCTGGGTCAGCTCCCACCAGGCCTGCGACTTGCGGATCGGGATCAGTGCCGCGCTGGTGGCCTCCAGCCGGCCGAGGCCGGCCTGTACGGCGACGAGCTGCTGCTTCTCAGGCCTTTCGGTGTAGCGCAGGCTGCTGGCAACCCCGACCAGCCGCCAGGCACTGCGCGAGGGCACCAGCGGCAACGAGACGGCCTCGCTGTCGGTCACCGACAGCGCCGGCACGAAGGGCAGGGGCTCGCCCGTCACATGCGAGAGCGAGGTCACCCGCCAACCCCCGGTCTGGCCGCCCCGAAAGGTCCTGAACATGGCGGTATGGAAGCGTGGAACCGGGCGCGGTTCAAGCTTTCTGTCATTCCGGGGCGCGCGAAGCGCGAGCCCGGAATCCATTTCTCCCCGCATTCCGGCGGCGCAATGGATTCCGGGCTCGCCCCTTGCGGGGGCGCCCCGGAATGACGGCCCTGTGCATAGGTCGAATAAGCCGGATAAGCCCGACAAACCTGGCCTTTGACCGGGCCGTCCCTATATCCCTGATCCTTCGCCCGACTCAAACGCTCGGCTAAACTCGCCCCATGCGCTTCACGCCCCAGTTCCTCGACGAGCTTCGTGCCCGGCTTTCGGTCTCCGAGGTCGTGGGCAAGCGCGTCAAGCTGAAGAAGGCCGGGCGCGAGTGGAAGGGGCTGTCGCCCTTCCAGCAGGAGAAGACGCCGTCCTTCTACGTCAACGACCAGAAGGGGTTCTATCACGACTTCTCCTCGGGCAAGCACGGCGACATCATCACCTTCGTGATGGAGACCGACGGCCTGCCGTTCGCGGAAGCCGTGGAGCGGCTCGCCAACATGGCGGGTCTGCCGCTGCCGGCGGTGACGCCCAATGCGGCGCGCGAGGAGCAGCGACGGCGCTCGCTCTATGACGTGATGGATCTCGCGGCGAAATTCTTCGCCGAGACGCTGGCCTCGCGCGTCGGCGCGAAAGCGCGCGGCTATCTCGCCGACCGCGCCATTTCGCCGGCGACGCAATTGCAGTTCCGCCTCGGCTATGCCCCGCCCGATCGCTTCGCGCTGAAGGAGCATCTCGGCAAGCTCGGTGTTTCCGTCGAGGACATGGTCGAGACCGGCCTGTTGATCGGCGGCGACGACATTCCCGTCCCCTATGATCGCTTCCGCGATCGCGTGATGTTTCCGATCACGGATCTGCGCGGCCGCGTCATCGCCTTCGGCGGGCGTGCGCTGGAGAAGGACGTCCCGGCCAAATACCTGAACTCGCCGGAGACGCCGCTCTTCCACAAGGGCGACAATCTCTACAATCATCAGACCGCGCGCAAAGCCACCCATGACGGCAGCCCGCTGGTCGTGGTGGAAGGCTATGTCGACGTCATCGCCATGGTCACCGCGGGCTTTGCCGGCAGCGTCGCGCCGCTCGGCACCGCGCTCACCGAGAGCCAGCTCGCTTTGCTATGGAAGATGGCGGACGAGCCGATCCTCTGCTTCGACGGCGACCGCGCCGGGCAGAAGGCGGCGTATCGTGCTGCGGACCTTGCCTTGCCATTCCTCGCACCCGGCAAGAGTCTTCGCTTTGCACTGCTGCCGGAAGGGCAGGACCCCGACGATCTCGTGCGCTCGGGCGGGCGCGGCGCGATCGAGGAGGTGATCGGCGCCGCCCGTCCGCTCGCCGACATGATCTGGTCGCGCGAGCTCGAGGGCGGCAATTTCGCCACGCCCGAGCGGCGTGCCGCGCTCGAAGCGCGCATCAAGGAGCTCACCAACGGCATCCGCGACGAGGTGGTGCGGCGCTATTATCGCGACGACTTCGTCGAGCGGCTGCAGCGCACCTTCGCGCCCGAAGGCGGGCGCGGCTTTGGCGGCCGGGGCAATTTCCGCCCCGGTGGCGGCCGGCCGTTCCAGCCGCGGGGCGGGGCGAATCGATTCGGTGGCCAAGGGTTCGGCGGCCGCCGCGGCGCGCCGGGTTCCATCCCGCTGCCGTCCGGCCCCTACCAGGCGGCGAGCCCGCAGCTGGCGGCAAGCCCGATCCTGCGGGGCCAGCGCAGCGCCATCTCCCGCCGGGAGGCCCTGATCCTGCAATGCCTGATCAACCACCCCTGGCTGCTGCACGAGCATTTGGAGGAGGTCGCCGCCCTGGAGCTGGCCCATCCGGAGGCCCACAAGCTCCGGGCCGGCATCATCGCCGCCTTCGCCAACGACCATCACCACTCGCCGGACCCCGGCGAGCAGGCCGAAAAGATGCGCGGCGACCTCGCAAAGGGCGGATTTTCTCAAACTCTTCAAAGGGTTGAGAATGTCATCACGACCCAGGCGGTGTGGGCCGCCCGCGAGGGCGCGGCGCGGGATGACGTTCTTGCCACCTGGCACCAGCTGGTTGCCTTGCATCGGCAATGGCATTCACTACTTAGAGAGCTGAAAGACGCCGAGCTGGCCTTGGGGGAGGATCCCAGCGAGGCCAATTTGGCGTGGCTGCGTGACGTCAAGGCTCGGATAGGGGAAGTCGACGGTACCGAGGCCCTGATCGAGGGTTTTGGCGAGCTGTCGGGCCGGCTCCAGAAGAGCATGTGATGAAAGAATCATGCGGACGGCCGGGCTAGGTACCGCTAAAAGACTCGCCAAATCCTGGGTTTGGCGGCAAAAACAGGGTTAATCGAGGCTTAACGGTCTTGTAGCACTTTGGCCCAGAGGCGGCCGCAGGCATAACAGACGCGTCAGGAATGAATCCGCGCAATCGCTGTTGGCACTACACCTGCATCCGCCGCGACAAAGAGGCTGACGAAGCGTTAGGCAATTCCGGCGAGAGAGAGTTGGGGGTGGCGAGAGGTTTGTGCGCCGCCCTTTCCGTGTCGAGAGCTGCCGAAGCGAGAGCGTCGAGCAACAGGTTCATGTGAATTCAAGCGAAGGCGCGGGCATGCGTCTCGCATGAAGCGCGTTTAGGAGCAATGGATGGCCACCAAGGCAAAGACGCTGCAGGCGAAGGACAAGGAAAAAGACGACAAGGCAGCGGATGCGCCGGAGAAGGATTCCCAGGACGCGCCCTCGCCCTTGCTCGACCTGTCCGACGCCGCCGTGAAGAAGATGATCAAGCAGGCCAAGAAGCGCGGCTTCGTGACCTTCGATCAGCTCAACGAAGTCTTGCCGTCCGACCAGACCTCGCCCGAACAGATCGAGGACATCATGTCGATGCTCTCGGACATGGGCATCAACGTCACCGAAGCCGACGACACCGAAGGCGAAGAGGAGAAGGACGAGGGCGACGACGAGACCGATAACGAGCTCGTCGAGGTCACCCAGAAGGCCGTCACCGAGGTCAAGAAGAGCGAGCCGGGCGAGCGCACCGACGATCCCGTGCGCATGTATCTGCGCGAGATGGGCACGGTCGAGCTGCTCTCCCGCGAAGGCGAAATCGCGATCGCCAAGCGCATCGAGGCCGGCCGCGAGGCGATGATCGCGGGCCTCTGCGAAAGCCCGCTGACGTTCCAGGCCATCATCATCTGGCGCGACGAGCTCAACGAGGGCAAGATCTTCCTCCGTGACATCATCGATCTCGAAGCCACCTATGCCGGCCCGGACGCCAAGGGCGGCATGAACGCTGCGATGATCGCAGGTCCCAATGGCGAGAACGGCGAAGCGCCCGCCGAGGGCGGCGAAGCCACCGCGTCTGCAGCCGCGCCCGCGCATGTCGCGCCGCCCGCGGCGCCGCCGTCGCCGACCCCGTTCCGCGCCGCGCCTGCGGCCGCCCCCGAGGGCGAGGAGAAGGATCCGGGCGAGGCTGCGGCCGAATCCGATATGGACGACGACGAGTTCGAGAACCAGATGTCGCTCGCGGCGATCGAGGCCGAGCTCAAGCCGAAGGTGGTCGAGATCTTCGACCGCATCGCCGACAGCTACAAGAAGCTGCGCAAGCTTCAGGAGCAGGACATCCAGAACCAGCTCCAGAACGAGTCGCTCTCGCCGCACCAGGAGCGCAAGTACAAGAAGCTGAAGGACGAGATCATCGTCGAGGTGAAGTCGCTGCGCCTCAACCAGGCGCGTATCGATTCGCTCGTCGAGCAGCTCTACGACATCAACAAGCGCCTCGTCTCGCATGAGGGCCGCCTGATGCGCCTTGCCGACAGCCACGGCGTCGCGCGCGAGGATTTTCTGCGCAACTACACCGGCTCGGAGCTCGACCCGCGCTGGCTCAACCGCGTCTCGAAGCTGTCGGCCAAAGGCTGGAAGAACTTCGTCCACCATGAGAAGGACCGCATCAAGGACCTCCGTCACGAGGTGCATCAGCTCGCCGCGCTGACCGGCCTCGAGATCGTCGAGTTCCGCAAGATCGTGCACTCCGTGCAGAAGGGCGAGCGCGAGGCCCGCCAGGCCAAGAAGGAGATGGTGGAAGCCAACCTCCGCCTCGTGATCTCGATTGCGAAAAAGTACACCAACCGCGGCCTGCAGTTCCTCGACCTGATCCAGGAAGGCAACATCGGCCTGATGAAGGCGGTCGACAAGTTCGAGTACCGCCGCGGCTACAAGTTCTCGACCTACGCCACGTGGTGGATCCGGCAGGCGATCACGCGCTCGATCGCCGACCAGGCCCGCACCATCCGCATCCCCGTGCACATGATCGAGACGATCAACAAGATCGTGCGCACCTCCCGCCAGATGCTCAACGAGATCGGCCGCGAGCCGACCCCGGAAGAGCTCGCCGAAAAGCTCGGCATGCCCCTGGAGAAGGTCCGCAAGGTCCTCAAGATCGCCAAGGAGCCGCTGTCGCTGGAGACCCCGGTCGGTGACGAAGAGGATTCACATCTCGGCGATTTCATCGAGGACAAGAACGCGATCCTGCCCATCGACGCCGCGATCCAGTCCAACCTGCGCGAGACCACGACGCGCGTGCTGGCGTCCCTGACCCCGCGCGAAGAGCGCGTGCTCCGCATGCGCTTCGGCATCGGCATGAACACCGACCACACGCTGGAAGAGGTGGGGCAACAGTTCTCGGTGACGCGCGAGCGTATCAGGCAGATCGAAGCGAAGGCGCTAAGGAAGCTGAAGCATCCGTCGAGGTCGCGGAAGCTGCGGAGCTTCTTGGATAATTGATCCGATATCAATCAGAACGAAAACGGCGGGCCAACAGCCCGCCGTTTTTCTTTGACCCGGCTCTCGCCCCGTCATTGCGAGGAGCGCTTGCGACGAAGCAATCCAGGCTGCAGTTTGTACTCACCAGGCGATTGCCCGACCCATGTCCGCTTCTATTCCTACAGCAGCAAAAGAGCGGACGGTGCCCGACTTCCGAGATGGGCCCACCAGCAGACTTAAACGGTCTGCAAACCTTGTTCCTGGCGAGGCGCGAACATAGGCGACGTTGTGTTACCATGGTGAGCATGTTTCGCTTCAGAATCCCTCCCACCGTTCTGCTCGTCCTTATTGTCGGGGGAGCGTCCTGCATTTTCGTGTTTTTCGGCCTCCATCTACTGATCGCGCTGATTGCGTTGAACCTGGCTTGCCGGCTGTTGGCCCCGATCGCGAGGCGGCGCGGATGGGGCGCTGAAGGGCGGCTCACGAGATATCTCAGTCGTCCCCGGATCGAAGACGAAAGCCGCAGAGCCATTAGGCGCGAGAGCGTACGTACCCTGAAGGAAGAGGGATGACTGTTTCGGAGGAAGTCCGGGTTTGGCGGCTTCGAGTGCGCTGCTTTACGGTTGCTGGAGCTGTATGCCTCGCCTTGATTTTCTCACTGAAGATTCTCGATTCAACCGAGTTCGCGAAAATCTTCATGGGTCCCTTTATTCTGCTTCTCATCTTCCTTTGGCTGTGCGGGCTATATTGCACCTACCGGTATTGGAAAGATTTTAGAGAAGATGAAATACGGCGCGGCGGATCAGCGGAAACCGCTCGCGCAAAATGGCATAAACTGCACCCGCCCCCTGGCTAGATGCTGGTGGGCCGCTTTGGGTCAAAATGCGAAGAACTCAAGTTGGCAAATCAGGTCTGCTCTGCCCATCCTACAGACGCATCTCTGGATTGCTTCGCTGCGCTCGCAATGACGGGGATGGGGCCGAAGCCTACTTCTTCTTCGTGCTACCCTTTGAATCCGCTCGATCTGCAGGCGCCGGCCTCCCGCTCTTTTCCGCGACTCGCGATCCTGCTCCCCAATGAAGCTGCGCGCGGGCTCGTCGCCGTCGAAGCTGCCGCGCAATTCGGCGGGCCTGGGTCGGATTGCCCTTCCTTGTGGCCTTGTAACGCCATCTTCAGCCATAGGTGCTTATCCGGCTTTCTCTCGGACTATTCTTCCGACGAGAAATGCGCATCGATGCCACCCCACCTCACCGTCTACTACAACACCCGCTGCCCCGTCTGCGACGCCGGCACCGACTGGCAACGCAACAAGCTGCTCGCGCTGGTGCGTGCGGGCACGGTCGAGTTCAGGGACATCAACGAGCAGCCGGACGCGCTGGCGCACTTCGGCGCCTCGCTCGACGACATCAGGCGCCGACTTCATGCGACCGATGAGGCCGGCCGGCTCATCGTCGGTGCGGATGTCGCGATTGCGCTCTGGCGGCTGACGCCGGAGCAGGGGTGGCTTGCGACGCTGTTCGGCAATCGCGTGGCGCTGCCGGTCACGCGGTTTGTCTACGACCGGTTTGCCGATCTGCTGTTTGCCTGGAATGGATGGAGCGGGCGCTGGTGAGCGCCTGCCTGTGCCGCTCCTACTTCTTCTTCGCCCCCACCCGCTCGATCCGCTTGATCTCCAGCGCCGGCTTGCCGCTCTTTTCCGCGATCTCGCGGTCCTGCTCCATGATGAAGCCGCGGGCGGGTTCGTCGCCGTCGAGGCCGCCGAGCAGCTCGGCCGGCACGCGGCGGTTGGAGCGTTGGGAATCGTCTTCGTAGACGACGTTGAAGAAGGCGAATTCGCCTTTGGGGTTGGTTCCGGGTTTCTTGGCCATGGGCGGCTTGTCCACGATCAGGACGCCGCAGTCAAATGACTTTCGGGACCGTTGCCAGGCCCTTCAATAAACGGCGGGCCGTAAGCCCGCCGTTTATCGCTTCAGCGTCGCCCGGGGCTGGCAGGGGCGACAACCTGAGATAGAAGGCTATCGCTTGCGCTCTGCGATGGCAAGGCAAATCGTCGCGCGACGATGTCGCAGCCGGCGCATCAGCTATGCAGCTGATGGTCCTCGCGAGGTCCCGCAATTTCGAAAATCAGATGCTTCGGATCGTCGAAGTACTTTGTTCATCTTGCTCGCTCTCGCGACGCAGCGAGCGCGCGGTCGTCCACGTCTGGAGTCTTGCGATGTTGCCACTATAGCACTGTTTTGCCCGACGGTCAATGTTGTTTCGGAAAAATAGCAGAGGCGAATCGCCACCCGCTTGACGTCTACTGTGCATGGGGTTGTTTTTGCGGTTTTTGTTTCAGCGCCGACGCGCACGCTTCGCGCTGCGCTCCTTAATCTGGCCGGCGGTGTGCACCTCCTGCACGGCGAGGCGAGATCCGCGCCCGCCGCCTTTGTCGCTGCGCTCTTTCCGTCCCTGCGCCATGATCGCGCTGCCCATCGCGGCCGAGCCGAAGGTGATGAGGAAGGCGGCGAGCAGCAGCACGAGCGCAATGCCGGGCGTGCGGTCGGCGAAGATCAGCTCGCGCAGATGTCCGGGGTTGAGCCAGAGCAGGCCGCCGACCAGGAGCATTGCGGCGCAGGCGCCGATTGCGAGGTTGATGGCGAGCAGGCGAAACAGCGGGATGCGCAGGAGCGAGCGGGTTGATTGAGACTGCTGGCGGGAGGGCATGGCGGTGTCGCCTCCTTCACGCCGCCGGCGCGGCGCGCGCGGCCTGCTGCCGCTCCATCATGGTCTGCCACAGCGTCGCGATGCTCGCTTGCGTCTGCGGCGCGATCAGGCAATGGCCCTCATTGTCGAAGCCGCAGAACCGCACGGACGCGTCCTTCTTCACCTCGGTCAGGGCCTGGTTGATCATTTCGAGACACGTCATGACCTCGCCGACGTCTTGCAGGCGGGTGTGATGCAGGATGTCCATCAGGCGGAACGTCATCACCGCGGGGCGGCCGAAGCTGATGCCGGGGCGGCCGAGCTCGAACAGCACGTTGACGGCAGGAAACACCCCGCGGATGTGCTCGAGCACGCCGGCCATGTCCTCCACGCTGCAGGCGACGAGGTGGGGGACTTGCGGCGGCGCGGCCGTCGGCGTCGGCGCCGCAAGGCCGAGTGCGGCGATCACCTCCTGCTCGATCCATTGCCGCACCGGGGCGGGCGCATTGCGAATCTGCTCGGCGGTCAAGGTAATTCCGGTCATGTCCGGTTCTCCTGCTCGGCCCAGTCTAGAAAGCACGGCGTGAGACGTTTTGATGCGGATCAAGCGCCGCGCTTTGACGCTTGCGGCGTTCCCGGGCATGATCCCGCGCGCTGCTTCGCACTGGGATTCTCTGGGGGATTGCTCCACATGCTGAGACCGCTTCTCGCCGCCGCCTTCGTCGTGTCTCTGGCTGGCGGGGCAGCGCAGGCCGCCCGCTGCGGCGGCGACTTCAACAGCTTCATCGCCACCATGGCGCAGGAGGCGCAGGCCGCCGGCGTCTCGGCCAGCGTCACCCATGCGGCGCTCGGGGGCGTTGCGCCCGACCCCGCGGTTCTCGCCTTCGACCGGCGCCAGCGTTACACCTTCAACAAGACCTTCGAGCAGTACGTCTCGACCCGCGTCGGCCCCGGCCGCATCAATGGCGGGCGCGCGATGCTGCAGCGGCATGCCGCGCTGCTGTCGCGCATCGAGCAGAAGTTTGGCGTGGCCCGCTACATCCTGGTTGCGATCTGGGGGCTGGAGAGCGATTTCGGCAAGGGCGACACCGGCAAGCTGCCGGTGGTCCGCACGCTGGCGACGCTCGCGCATGATTGCCGCCGCACCGATCTGTTCCAGGGCGAGCTGCTGGCCGCGCTCAAGATCGTGCAGCGCGGCGACCTGCAGCTGCGCGACATGATCGGCGCCTTTGCCGGCGAGATCGGCCAGACCCAGTTCCTGCCGTCGTCCTACATCAAGTACGGCGTCGATTTCGACGGCGACGGCCATGTCGACCTCCGCCACAGCATCCCCGACGTGCTCGCCTCGACCGCGAACCTCCTGCATACGAGCGGCTTCAAGATGGGCCAGCCCTACGGCGAGGGCACGCCGAACTTCGAGGCGATGCGCGAGTGGAACAGGGCCGTGGTCTATCGCAAGACCATCGGCTATTTCGCGGACCGGCTGATGGGGCAGTGACTTCACCCTCCCCCTCCAGGGGAGGGTGAAGCGCCACGCTCGTTCACGTCCCCTTCGCCATCTTCTCCAGCCGCCGCTGCAGCGGCGCCCAATAGGTTGCCGGGCGGAAGCGCTGCAAGAGGTCCATGAAGCGGGCGTCGTTGCCGATCAGGATGCGCGGCTCGTTGCGCTCGATGCCCCTGATGATGCGCAGTGCCGCGTCCTTCGGCGAGGTCTTCGCCGCGTTCTCGAACCGTTCGATCGATTGCGCGCGGCGGGCATTGTCGGTGACACCGACGCCCGTGCGGGCGTTGCGCGCGATCGCGGTGGCGATGCCGCCGGGATGCACGACCGACAGCTTCACCGGGCTGCCCGCGACGCTGAGCTCGTGCCGCACGCTCTCCGAGAAGCCGCGCACCGCGAACTTCGCCGCGGCATAGGCCGATTGGCCCGGCGGGGCGATGATGCCGAAGATCGAGGAGAGGTTGACGATGTGCGCCTCGCTCATCGTCTTCAGGTGCGGCAGGAAGGCGCGTGTGCCGTGCACCACGCCCCAGAAATTGATGTCGAACAGCCAGTCCATCTGGGCCTGGTCGATCTCCTCGAACGTGCCCATCAGCGCAACGCCGGCATTGTTGACGACGATGCCGAGGGAAGGATGCGCGGCGATGGCCTCGCTTGCGAACTGCGCGATGTCGCCGGCCTCGCCGACGTCGACGCGATGCAGGCTGACCTTGCGCGTTGTTCCGATCTCCGCCGCGAGCGCCTTCAATCCGCCCTCGTCGCGATCGGCCAGCGCGAGGTCGCAGCCGCGCTGGGCGAGCTCGACCGCCAGCGCCCGGCCGATGCCGCTCGCGGCTCCCGTGATGGCGGCAGCGCCCCGAATCGTCGTCATGAATTCCCCCCGTCAAGTCCCCGACGATGGAACTATGAATTACTTTTTTTTGAAATGAAACCGAACCCTGGCCGGCTTCGGTTTTTAACATTCGTTATGGATGCAATGCATTGGGAGCCGCCGATGGGACAAGCGACGCCATTACGCGCGACAGCGCTGATCGTTGAAGACGACGCCATGCAGCGGGAGATGCTTTGCGTCCTGCTGGAGGAGAGCGGCTACCAAGTCATCCAGTGCGAAAGCGCCGAGGCCGCCGAACGCGTCCTCGACAAGAACGCCGGCGCCCTCTGTCTGATGTTGACCGACGTCCAGCTTGCCGGCCGCATGGACGGCGTCGAGCTCGCGCATGTCGCCAAGCACCGCAATCCCAAGCTCGACGTCGTCGTCACCTCGGGCCGCCCCTTGAAGCAGGCCTTGCCCGACGGCGCCAAATTCTGGGCCAAGCCCTGGGCGCCGCTCGACGTGCTGCGCGAGGCCGAGATCGCTCAGCTGTCCTGACGCGCCCGCTTTCTCGCGGCGCCCTGCGGTGATAAGGTCGGCCGATGACCTGGTCTTTCCTGCTCACCTCGCTCATCGTCGTCGCTTCCCCCGGCACCGGCGTGCTCTACACGCTGGCCGCGGCGCTGACCCGCGGCTCGCGCGCCAGCGTGGCGGCCGCCTTCGGCTGCACGCTCGGCATCGTGCCGCACATGGCGGCGGCGATGCTCGGTCTTGCCGCCGTGCTCCACACCAGCGCGCTCGCCTTCGCCGCGCTGAAATGGTGCGGCGTCGCCTATCTGCTCTATATGTCCTGGCAGGCGCTGCGTGAGACCGGGGCGCTGGCGGTTGGGGGCGAGATCAGGGAAAGATCGAGCAGCCGCGTCGTCGTCACCGGCTTCCTGATCAACATCCTCAACCCAAAACTGTCGATCTTCTTCCTCGCCTTCCTGCCGCAATTCATCGCGGCGGACGAGGCCCATGTGCTGGCGCGCATGCTGGAATTGAGCGGCGCCTTCATGGCGATGACCTTCGCGGTGTTCGTCCTCTACGGCGTCTGCGCCGCCGCGGTGCGCGAGCGGGTCATCTCCCGCCCGGTCGTCATGGCCTGGCTGCGCCGCTCCTTTGCCGCCGGCTTCGCCGCGCTCGGCGCCAAGCTGGCGTTGTCGGAGCGGTAGGTCTTCGTCACCTCTCGAAAGGTCTCGTCATGCCCGGGCATGACGCTGTCAGAGCGGGTACGTCTCGAACATTCGCGCAATAAAAAAGCGGGCCTTGCGCCCGCCACCTTCGATCGACCCGACGCCCGGGCGGAGCTCGCTCCACCCGGGCAAAGAAACAGAAGCCTCGTTACTTCTTCTTCGCCTTCTTGGCCTTTTTCGCCTTCTTCTTCGCCGCCTTCTTCGCTTTCTTAGCCATAGTATCCTCTCAAGGGTTAATGGTGGAACGCGACACGAGGGTGCTCGGCGGAGGGCCAGCCTCGCAACATCCTCGACGACAAACTCAGCAGATTCGGAGCCGGCTGCCCCGCGCCGTCACATCCGTGTCATCCTGTTATCCACAGCTCAGATGCATTTTCGGGTGATTTTGCCGCGCGAATCCGCTTCGCGGGCCTGCGGGCACGGCGCTCGTGCTTGCCGGGGCTGGCTTAACGAAGCCGAAATTCTTCGCCGGATTCATCAATCCAAAACCAATGCCCGAGATTACGCGATTGCGGTGAGACTCCATTAAGCGTGCCGCGTGCATGATGGTCCGCAAGAACACGGGGGCGGGTATGTACGGGCAATTGCCGAGCGGAGAGGGCGGGACCATGCGCGTCCCGCAGTCGCCATGCTGAGCGTGTCGACACTCTGGACCGTCATCGTCATCAACTTTCTTGCGCTGGGCCTGATCTGGGCCTACGTGGCGCGCGCTTATCCCAAATTCGAGGCGGCTCGGTATTGGACGGCGGGGGCCGTGCTGGCGGCGGCAGGCGCGGCGATCTCCATGCTTCGCGACATGATGGAGCCAGCCTTTCCGCTGATCGGCGGAGGCGGCCTGATGATCTTTTCGTCGTGGCTCGCCTGCATGGGCGTGGCCCGGTTCTATCACCGGCCGGTGTCCTGGCCGGCTGCGATCGGCAGCTCGCTGCTCGCCAGCGCCGGCCTCGCCTTCTTTCTGGTCGTCATCGACCACATGCCGATGCGGATCGTGATCTACTCGCTGGCACAATCGACGCCGATCCTGCTGATGCTGCCGCTGCTGCTCGGCCAGCAGAACGGGCGGGAAAATCCCGGTGCACGCCTCGCTGCGATCGTGGGATTGCTGCTGCTGTCCATTCACCTCGTCCGCTCCGGCGCGGCGCTGCTCGGCTATGGCGGCGCCATCACCGCCGTCAACTTCAACGGCTTGCAGACGTTGATGATCCTGCTGCTGGTGTTCCTGGCCATGGCCTGGAATTTCGCTTGTCTGTTGATGGCGATCGAGCGGCTGCGCAACGAGGTCGCCGACCTCGCGCTGCTCGACGATCTCACCGGCGTTGCCAACCGGCGGCATCTGTTGCAGCGCCTGACCGAGGAATGCGCCCGTTCGGGGCGCAGCGGTGAGCCGTTCTCGCTGCTGCTGATCGACCTCGACGGCTTCAAGACCATCAACGACACCCATGGCCATGCCGCCGGCGATGCCTGCCTGAAGCACTTCACCTTGATGGCGCAGACGCGCCTGCGGCCGGGTGACATGCTCGCCCGCACCGGCGGTGACGAGTTCTGCATCGTGCTGCCGTCCTCGTCCCTGCGCGAGGCGGCCGCGATCGCCCGCCGCGTGGTCGAAGCTTGCCGTCAGGATGCCGCCAGCTGCAGCGGCCGCGACATTCCGATCGCGATCTCGATCGGGGTTGCGGAGTGGGACCGTGGCATCGGCGAATTCCCGGACCGGCTGATGGCCAATGCCGACCACGCGCTCTATGCCGCCAAGAAGAACGGCAAGAACGATTTTGCGGTTTATGAACCCGCTCCGCCGCTGTCGCCCGAGTCCGTCGGGACGGTGAGGACATTCGCGTAAAGCCTGTTAGGCTCGCGGTCGCATTGGACCTTGCCTGATGACGTTTCGCCTGCTCGCGGCCGTGTTGGCCGCGCTTCTCCCGATCGTCCCCGCTGCGGCCACGGACGCCGAGCTCGCCCAGCTCGCGCGCGCCTCCGGCACGCCCGACATCCCCGGCCTGAAGATCGTCTGGCTGGCGCCGTGGGGCGACGTCGCTAGCGCAAGACCCTGGCGCAACATCATCGTGCACCAGACCGAGGGACCGGCGGGCTCGGCCCGCGGCGGCGCGCAGGCGCAGGCGAAGAACCCGACGCGGCGCGGCGTCACGGTCTGGGTCGAGACCGACGGCACGGTCTATTGGGCGGTCGCCGAGAACCTCGTGCCGACCCACGGCGATGGCGCCAACCGCAACGACAACAAATACATCGACAACCGTCCGACCTATCGCCAGGTGGTGCGCGACAACTCGATCGGTGTCGAGTTCGCCGGCAACTATCCCGACGTGACGACGGGGCCGACGGAGGCACAGGTTGCGGCGTGGAAGATCCTCGTCAAGGTGCTGCGCGCGCGCTACGACATCCCGCTCGAGCGGGTCTACGCGCACAATTGGATCGACTACAAGGACGCCCGCTATTGCGAAGGCTGCACGCTCGCGACGATGGCAAGGCAATGGGGGGAGTAGGCGGTGTGCCCACACGCACCGCTATCAGGTGCAGTTCGCATCACACCAATAAAAAAGCCGGCGTTGCCGCCGGCTTTTCGTCTCTTTCGATCCGCCAATCTCTGGCGCTGAACCGCCGCGCTTAATGCGCGGCTTCCAGCGCAGCCTGTTCGGCCTTTGCGATCGTGCCCTTGACCGCGGACTGCACCTTCTCGAAGGCACGGACCTCGATCTGGCGGACGCGCTCGCGCGACACGCCGAACTCGGCAGCAAGGTCTTCCAGCGTCATCGGCTCATCGGCGAGGCGGCGGGCCTCGAAGATGCGGCGTTCGCGCGGGTTGAGCACGCCCATGGCGCCGTTCAGCGCGTCACGGCGGTGATCATATTCCTCGTGCTCCGCCATCATGGCTTCCTGGTTGGGCGTGTTGTCGACCAGCCAGTCCTGCCATTCGCCGGCTTCGCCGTCGTCGCGGATCGGTGCGTTGAGCGACGCATCGCCGCCGAGGCGGCGGTTCATGTCGATCACGTCCTGATCGGTGACGCCGAGGCGCTTGGCGATCATCTTGACCTGGTCGGGGCGGAGATCGCCTTCGTCCAGCGCGTTGATCTTGCTCTTCGCCTTGCGCAGGTTGAAGAACAGCTTCTTCTGGTTCGCGGTGGTGCCCATCTTCACGAGCGACCATGAACGCAGGATGTACTCTTGAATCGACGCCTTGATCCACCACATGGCGTAGGTGGCGAGACGGAATCCCTTCTCGGGTTCGAATCGCTTCACCGCCTGCATCAGGCCGACATTGCCTTCCGAGACGACCTCGGAGATCGGCAGGCCGTAGCCGCGATAGCCCATGGCGATCTTGGCCACGAGGCGGAGATGGCTGGTGACGAGTTGGTGCGCCGCGTCGCGATCGTCATGCTCGCGCCAACGCTTGGCGAGCATGTACTCCTCCTGCGGTTCCAGCATCGGGAACTTGCGGATCTCGGCGAGGTAGCGAGAAAGGCCGGATTCTCCATTGAGGACCGGCAAAGCAGCGGTACGGGCCATAGTGCGCCCTCCAAAAGGTTCAGGCCCCCGATAGCGGCGGGCCAGGCAGACGACCGCTGTGTTAAAGCCGGCCGTAGCTGCGATGTTCCGCGTTGGTCATTTCAACGCAGACGCAATATACCCCATCGGGGGTCAAAAAGGGAAGGATTGCTGACGTCACGTCCCCGTGTGGCAGCTATAACTTTTTGTAATGTAAAGGCTTTCTGAAGCGGCCTGCGTCATGGCGCCGCCTTGAGCGCACGTTCCAGGAGAAGCAAATCCTCCGGCAAAGGCGCCTCCCAGTGCAGTAATTCTCCCGTCCTCGGGTGCTCCAATACCAGCAGGTAAGCATGTAAGGCCTGCCGCCCCAGCGCCGCCAAAGCTGCCTGCGACTCGGGGGCGAGCTGGTTGGCCTTGGTCTTGAAATGCGGGCCATAGACGGCATCGCCCATCAGCGGGTGGCCGATATGGGCGAGATGGACGCGGATTTGATGGGTGCGGCCGGTCTCGAGCTCGCAGGCGAGCAGGGCGGCGACGCCCTTGCCGTCGCGTCCACGAAAGCTCTCCAGGATTTCCCAATGCGTCACCGCCTCGCGGCCACCCTGGCGCACGGCCATCTTCTCGCGTGCATGCGGATGCCGGTCGATCGGCGCATCGACGGTGCCGCGGTGCCGGTTCGGCACGCCCCAGGCAAATGCCATGTAACCGCGCCGCATCGCACCGGTGCGGCCGTGATCGGCGAATTGCGCCGTCAATGAAGCGTGGGCGAGATCGTTCTTGGCAACCACCATCAGCCCCGTCGTGTCCTTGTCGAGCCGGTGCACGATCCCGGGCCGGCGCACGCCGCCGATGCCGGAGAGCGAGGCACCGCAATGGGCGATCAGCGCATTCACCAGGGTGCCGGTCTCGTGGCCGGCCGCGGGATGCACGACGAGGCCCTTGGGCTTGTTGAGGACGACGATGTCGTCGTCCTCGAACACGATGTCGAGGGCGATCTCCTCCCCCTTGGGCTCGGCGGGCGCCGCTTCCGGCACGTCGATTATGATCGTATCGCCGGATGCGACGTGATAAGCGGGGTCGCGGACCGCAGAGGCCTTCAGGTGCACTGCGCCCGCCAGGATCAGGGCTTTCAGCCTCGATCGCGACAGCTCCGGCAGGCGCGCCGCCAGCACGCGGTCGAGCCGGGCCGATCCCTCGGAGCCTTCGACCACAACCTCCAACCTTTGCGCTGACCCAGGGCTTTCCATGACGACGTCTGATACCGCTGTTCCCGAACCGACCCCCGAGCAGGCCGCGCTGTTCGCGCGGGTGCGGCGGATGATGCTGATCGCGGGGTTGACCACGGCGCTGGCGTTCTGCGCCGTGCTGATCGCGGTGGGCTACCGCCTTTTCAAGTCGGAGGGAAGGGCGGTCGAAGCGGCAAGCGATGTCACTGCCACCCTGCCCAAGGGCGCCAGAATCGTCTCGACCGGGGTCGCCGGCGACCGCCTCGTAGTGACGCTGGATCTCGGCGGAATCATCGAGATCCGCACCTTCGATGCCCATACCCTGAAGTCGGCCGGACGGCTGAAATTCGCCAATGAGCCGTAAAAGGCCCTCGGGGTCCTTGCGGCGGACAAATTTCGAGGCTATTGGCTAGCCCTCACGCTCCCTTCGTCTAGCGGTTAGGACATTTATATCCCCCAATGAACCTACCATCTGTGTGAGTTCAAAGGGTTAGATATAGTAGATCTACCAAGCGTAGATGCAGGACGCGCGCTGAACTAGGTCGACAAAATCGCTAATATACATGCGATTTCAATGGCTTAGCTCCCTTCGTCTAGCGGTTAGGACGCGGCCCTCTCAAGGCTGAAACAGGGGTTCGATTCCCCTAGGGAGCGCCATTTTCATCGCAAGATATCCGACCGATCAATCGATCCCGAACGCGCCAGCCGATCAGCGCGGCGTGCGGGGAGTGTCGAGAAGCCCGCCACAAAGCCGTAGCCAGAACGGCTGCAATTTCGCTACGCTACCTGTCGTTGCAAGACCGGCGAAGCGCGCACACACCCATCCGACGACATTTCCTGCGCCCGACGCCAGTGCTCTTCGATGCCCGGGGAGGCTGAATGAGTGCAGAGGAAGATGTCGCTCGTCGCGAACGACGGAGGTCGATCGGTTCGCAGCTTAACGCAGGCCTGATTGGCGTCATCCTGGGGTCTGTGGGTTTCGCCTGGTTCAATCAAGCATGGGCTCCGGACGCTCAGGCGCGGATTGCTGTACTGCTGGCTGCAGTCGGGCTGTTCAGCGGTCTCGCGACGATCACGTATGTTTGGATGGGAGGACGGGAAACGGAGAAGTCCTGGCTCTACGTTGCTCTCTTCTGCATGGCGGTCCTGGCGATCGCTGCGGCGCGGACGAACCAGCTCTCGTACGTGCAGGCGCTGCTGGTCATTGTCTTCGGCAGTGTTGCCCTGGTTGCCGCGGTCAACGCGTTGTCGCTGTTTCGGCTGGGTGAGGCGATCGAGTTCGAGAGCAGTTGGGGCGGCCTGGGCAGCGCGCTGGGGGGATGGCGATTGTCATCCGCGACGAGTCTCATTCTGTCGGCATTCCTGTTCGCCTGCGGTGCCATCGTTGTCGCTCAGGTGTCCCGTGATCTGCCGCTAACTGTCGCCGCTGAGACCAAGGCCGCAAAGGATACCGCCAGTGCGGACGCAAGCAAGGGGGCCAAACAACCGGTTGTCCAGCCATCGCCGTCTCCGACCACCCAGCCAACGCCCGGCCCGACTTCCGTACCTTCCGCGACACCAACTGCAACTGCGCCCAAAGGGCCGGGATCAACGCCATGACGTCCGGATAGGTGGGGCCGATGACCTTCACTCTCAATGAGCGCGAGGACGAAGGTGCGGTCAGGTGGGCCGGTGAATGGCCGTTTCCTGCGCGTGCACATTTCATCAAGTCAGAGGCCTACGACACGCTGCTCCGGGAGTTGACCCGCTATGTGAAGGGCGAGGTCCCCGGGCGTTCCTTCTTGATTGCAGGTCATCGCGGCGCGGGTAAGACGTCGCTCGTGCGTCAGGTTGTTGAGGACCTCAACCGCACGATCATCGACAAGGCGGTTGCCAAGGCAAAGGACGGCGACAAGGGCCGCATGCTCGACCAGCAGCGCCCCTTGCTGGTCAAGCTCCACGGACCAAGCCTGCTTGCACCCGTCAAGAAGGCAGAGCCCGCGCCGCAGGAGCCTCCTGTGCCGAAGCGCGCGACGGCAAAGACCGCACCCAAGTTAACAATCGAGATCAAGTCGACGGAAGGGCCTGCCGCGGAACACGCGGCCGCGGAGAAGCCGGCGCCGGCCGCTTCCGACGTGACGGTGACGGCCCTTGAGCAGATCACGGTCGCACTGTACCGGGCGCTCGCGGCCGAGTTCGGGCGCTCGTTCACCAATCACGCGAGGGATGAAATCTATCAAGCCGAACAGGCCGGCCGTCCGCGTGTGCAAGTCGCCGACTATCTGGAGGTCGCGGGGCAGTTCACGCTCGAACTCGACAATGTGCCCCGACCCGGGACACTCCGTGCTTTCTATCGGCGCCTCGGCCGGGTCGATGCCGGCGTGCTCTGGCCCTACGAGGTCGGCGCCGCCCTGTCGAAGTCCGGCCTGAATGACCGCGGCATTCGCGAAATCGTTGCGCTGTCGACTGCAGCGCAGGCCTTCGAGGTCTGTTCCGGTACGGTCGAGTCGAAGCAGACAGACAAGGACAACCGGTCACGCGAAAGCAGCCTGGAAACGAAGGGCGCTGCCGAGTTCAAGGACGTCTTTAGCAAGATCGCAGGCCTCGCGGTCGGTGCCGGCGCAGGCGCGCTAAGCTATCAATTCGGCCTGCCAGCAGCGATCGTGCTCGGCGTTGCGGCTTGGCTTGTTAGCACGTTGACATTCACCTGGAGCAGCAAGCGCTCCGCCAAGACCGAACGGTCGCTCGACTACACCTTTGTCCGCAACCGCGATAAGCAGTCGCTCGAACGCGATCTGCCGCTGGTGATCGAGCGCGTTCGCGGCGCAGGTCTTGCGCCTGTCTTCATGCTCGACGAGCTCGACAAGCTGGACGATGCGGCGGCGTCGATCGGGGTTCTCATCAGGAATCTCAAGCACCTGACGACGGACTTTGGATGCTTCTGCTTCCTGACCGATCGAAAGTACTATGACGAACTGATGGCTAAGGTCGAGCGTGAGGCCTTTCCTGTCGAGCATACCTATTTCAGCCATTTCCTGTTCATTCTGCCGCATCCGGATCGCTTCCTGGTCTTCCTGCGCGACATCACGACATGGACGTCGTCGGTGCCTTCGGGCTCGGCAACTCCCCCGGAGACGATCGACGAGGCTGCTCGATCGATTTTCGGCCTATTCGTGCTGCATCGCTCCAAGCTCAACATGGCGGAGGTTCTGCGCGAGCTCGCCGAGCAATGCGATGCGGACGGGCGTCTACGACAGTCGCCGGCTGACTTGAAAAGTCTTGAGTATACCTTTGCGGCCAGCATCCAGCTCGCCATTAGTCTTATCCTCAAAGAGGACGGCATCCGGCAGCGAATCAAGGCTGAGCCGCGCTTCATGCAATGGGCGATCGACGCGCTCTATTTGTTGTCGCGCGCCTGGGAAAAAAAGGAGGCGAGGGTCAAGTTTGACCGGATAGCGATCGTCAAATGTCTGCTCGAGCGCAGCGGAGCGCCACCGGCAGAGGACGAGGATGCGGAGGAGCGATTGCTGGCGACAAGAATGGGAAAGCTCGACCTCGATCTGATCGATCGCAGCGTCCAAACGTTCGCCGAATTGCTTTGCAGTTCGGCCAAGCTGAGGACCGAGCTCTCACAAGACAACAGGCCGGAAATGGCTCAAATCATTCCGCAGCAGGATTTGATCAAGCGCGTCGCAAAAACGCGCGAGTTCAAGTTCGTCTACGACATGTATGGCGAGGAGGTGTTGGTTCGCGAGAGGCTGAAGAAGGCGTTGGCGGACGCAGGTCTGCCGAACGAGATCAAGAAGCAGATCAACGATCCGTTGGCGTTCCTAGAGGAGTTTACCTCGGCTCTTGCCGGGGAGGGTTTGGAAATCCAGGATCTGGTCGCGTTGCAGATTCTGCCTGCGACGATCGACGTGGTCGAGCTCGACCGGGCCAGACGGCGGCTAGCCGCAGCCAACCAATTCGACAAACCTTATGCAGGACTGCCGAAAGATCTTCCCCTGATCGGTGCGGTCGTCGGCTTCTCACGGCAGAACGGCACAAAGCTGGCAGCCCTGTTTCGCCTAGCTTTACAGATTGCAGCCGATGCGCGCACTTCGAAGGCGGAAGACCCGGTGCCCCTCCGCGCGACCCTCAATGCGATTGCAAGGTATGTCGACCTCAGGACTTACTTTCAACAGTCGGAAACCACTGCCGCGTTTCTCAACACGATTATTGACCGCCCGCTGGATCCGAATGGGCCGGCACTTGCCGAGACTGTCCAGTCCGTGAAGGATTGGCGCGCAAGTCTCGTCGCGCTCCGTCAGAGGCTCGCTGCCGACGCTCCGTCGATCGACAAGACTCTGAACGAGGTGTTGTTGTGGGATGACTGGCGCAAGCAGGTCATGATGCACTTGACGGGTGTCTCGTCCCTTGTCGAGCCGGCAAGATACCTCAACATCGCGTTCCGGGCTGCAGATCTGGCCCCCGGACGGCTGTTCGAGCGCGATCTGTCCCAGACGAGCTTGCTTCAATGGAGCAAAATCTGCGTTTGCGGTTTTCCGAGGGCAACCGTCGCCACGGTGCCCCCCTGGGTCTTTGTTGCCGGGCTCGCAGCGCTGGGCTTCGGGCGTCGCGTGCTCGTCGAAGCGGTCGCTCTTCTTGACGAAGGCCAGCGTGCGGACTGGGGGACCATCATTTCCCACGCACCGGAGCGGAAGGAGGGCTACCTCTTGGTCATTCAGTACGAGGAAGCGTCCATCGCCGCCGAGCCGCCGAATTTGGACCGTTCACCGGCCGCCGTCCCGCTGTTGGCTCTTCCTGAAGAGGGGTTGGTGGCGTATGATGAGGTGTTCGGATGGCTGATCCAGCATAGGGCACTGGCGGGGACCATTTTCGAAGAGGCGAGACCCGATGAGTGAGAGCACGAAGAAGCCGACTTTTCACGACAAGGCCATACCGTCGTCGCTCGAAGACCTCCCGCGTTTTGGCATCACGCCGAAAAGCACGTCTTCACGCGAGGACAGCGAACGTCCGGATATCGCCTATGGTGTGCGCTCCCTGCGCGACCTCTACAACGAATTCACGCGCGGCTTTACGGATCCCGATCGGTCGAAGCCGGCCCCGAGAGGTCCCTCGAAATCGAGACGCTGATCGCCCGCGGGCCTGTTTGAGCGCCTTCGGTGGCTCCAGCCCCGGCGCAACGTGCTTTAAATCGCCTCGATCGCATTCGCGCCCGTGGCGTTGTTCTTGTGCGTCGAGCTCTGCAGGTTCATGCCGAGCTTTAACCCCCAGACGCTGTAGCGCTCGAGCCGGCACCCCCCAGATCCGCTTGCGTAGGCCTTTGGAATATGGCTCGAGGCTCGCCGCCGCTGCACGGGCTTTCTTGGCAGGCTCAGTCGGTGCAATGGCGATGGACGAGGCCAATCTCGCCTTTTTGGATAGCGGTCGCCGTCGTTGTTGCCATAGGCCCGGTGGGGCCTACCTAGATTATATAGATATTTCAATCGTATAGGAGTTCGCAGTTTTGTTCTGACCGGAGCGCCAACCTTTTGAACGCTCTGATCTTTCATCGATTTTTCTCCTTGCCGTCCCACCGTTCCATTGAGTGGGACACATGATATTCTTCATTTGAGCTTTGACATTGCGGATGCCAACTCGGCCTTCCGAGCGGCGCGCGTATCGCTCGACTTCTTCCAATGAGCGGTGACTGGTGATTGCCATGATCTCGTGGGGGGAAGCGCCACTCGCCAAGCGAGCAGCCGTCGCCTTTCGCAGCCCGTGCGCCGAGCAATGCGGAAATCCTGCTGGATTGCACCAGTCGCGAAACTTGGCCCCGCTTCCAGCGACCGAAAACGGTTTGGCATACTATGTAACGAGAAAGGTAAGATGCCGGGTCGCGGTTGCGGCGACGGTTTTTGCTAAGTCCGCATGAACGGGAATATCCAAGTCGATTGGGTTGCGATGCTAGTGCATTGCCTGCCGGTATTGAATGCGCCCATTGCGAACGTGTTGCGAGCCAAGCCTCACCACGTCTTCGCGGCGGCAGGCTGTATAGTCTCGCCGCGATGCCTCGCTGCGGCTCGCGCATTCTCGAAAGTTTTTCTCGTCGCCATTGGTGTCCGGAGAATATTCAAAGCGCCGCTGACGTACGCTGTCGTACGCGAGCGCCCTCGGATGCTCGCATTGACGTTGCTCGTCGTACAATCAACTCTTGTCCTGTCGAGCTTTGTGCGAATACGAGGGCCACGTGAGATACGTGCTAAAAATCTATTCGCGGACAGCGGCCTCAGCCATCCGAACTACGAATTGCGCATCCTGACCGTGAACGACATCATTTCGAACAGTCCGACGTCGCGTGAGCTGGTCCAGCAGTTCGAAAGCTGCCGCGCCCCCGCTGGCCGTTGACGAGGGGATGGCAGATAAAAGTTGCAGATTTGCAACTTATCGAAATGAACAGTCAGACGCATAAAACCTTTGATTGAGTGACGTTCAGTCTAAAGCTACGCTCAGCGGCATTAGAAAAAGAATGCTTAATTGGGGGTGGTTTGTGCGTATTTTCCTGACGCTCTCTTTTATTCTGTTGTCTTCTATTTTGTTGTCTTCGTTTGCTCATGCCGCCGCGCGGGTTTCCACGTCGGACAGATTGATAATGTGCCCGACCGACAAAGTGCGGGCTTGCGACGTCATCGTCGACCCTTCGGGACAACTCACCCCGCCCGTGCCATGCAGGGCTAGTCATTGCAGGCCGGGACGTCCCAGGATCATCAATGGCCGCAAGGTTTGCTCCTTCACCTGTCCAGATTTTTTTATGGACTGACCATGGCAAAGAACCGATCCGTTGCCGTGCTTTTCGGTGTTCTCCTTGTCGGTGGCTGCGGTACTTACGTTCCTGCAATGCAGGAGCTTGGCGAGAACCCCGGAGCGTATTCCGAGTTCTCGCCGAGCGGCGATCTTGAATTCAAGATCCGGGCGAAAGTGTACTGCGATATCGTCGATGCGGTCATAGCCGCTCGTGGCGAAGGTGTCCTGCCGACGGGATGGGCTGTGCAGGTGACGTTGGATCTCCAGGTCGACGAAACGGGTTCGTTGAACCCAGGCGTCACGTTCATAGATCCGCTCGCTGGCTCTCAATCCTTCTCCATCGGAGTGGGCGGTGTACTTTCGTCGACAGCTACGCGGGAGGACAAATACGGCAGCTATTGGGATCTCGACAGGCTGCAATCTCGCACCGGCAATCCCTGCAGATCCAAGGGGGAGCAGGTGGCAGGGAGTTCTTTGCTTCTGAGCGAACTTGGAGTTACGGAATGGCTGATCGACTCGCTGAAAGGTCGCGACTTCCTACCGTCGTCGGCCGGCATGAAGGGCGATCCTTTCTTCAAGCAGGATTTTCTGTCCTACCATATCAAGTTCGTCGTGGTGTCCAGCGGCGGAATTACCCCCACTTGGAAGCTCGTTCGACTCTCGACCGGAAACGGCGGCCTTCCCCTGGTCGGGGCGGGCCGCACCCGCTCACATGACTTGCTTCTGACTTTTGGGCCGACATTCAAGGCGGGTGCGCCCAATCTCGCAATCAGCTCGCACGCCGCTCAGGATTTCGGGATCGCGGTGTCGAACAGCGTTCGGAACGGTGCTCGCACGTTTGCTCCGCCCCAGTAGATGCAGATACCGAGGCTGCTGGCCGGAGTGCGCGCTGCTAGCCTTGTGACCAATCGATTTCCTCGGTCTTGCGATTGACCGCGACGGTGCGCTCAAGGTCACCCGATTTAAGATCGACGAGCTCCACGTCCGGCTCCAGCGGCTGGGCGGTCGCGGTGTCGTCGACCGCGGCGTCCTCGCCTAGGAACTTGCTACGAAGCTGCCGGGTCGTCGGCATCACGGCGTCGACCTTGGCAGCGGCCTCGTCCGCGGCTCCGTCGCTCGCCGCCGCACGGTCGCGCTTGGCGCCGAACGGCTTGGCTGGTCCGGCCGGCGCAACAGCTTTCCAACCCGGCATCTTCTTCTCGGCGATCTCGGCGGCGGTCAATTTCGGTTTGCTTGCCATCGGAGGCTCCTTTGCCAGGCTGGAGTTTACCACCCCAAGCCAAGGCATGTGAACTGCTTGTAAAGCTTGCGTTCGACCGCAAGATCCCACAGTGCGGTTCGCCCGTGGGGGATATCCAATAGATAAGTCTGTCGCGCGTTATGCAATGCCTGGGCGGGGGGAACCTTCTTGCGAATTTCGTCCCAGAATGCGGCGTGCAATGGACCGCCGAAAAAGCCGCCCTGGGCGCCCGGTGAATAGTGCACCCCGGTCGTGCCGACGAACGCGCGCGCGCCCGCCTTTAGGATCGACAGCGCCATGGACCGTTCGACCATGCGCGGGGTCGGTTGTCCATTGGAGACGAGGGCAGGGTCCGATACGGTCAGCGCACCCCAGCAACAGCCGGCAAAGGCAATGCCGATGCCGGACGCCGGAAGCGAGGCGATATCGATTGCCGTGAGGTTGCCGCCATCGTCTTCGCCCCAGAAGACCGTGCTGTTGCGGTAGTCGCCGTGCAGCATGAAATAGACGCATTCCCGCGCCGCTAACTGGCGCTGCTGGGCGGACGGTTGTTGGGGGCAGGAGATTTGGACGGCTTCGTTGCCGGGGATGTTTGCATAGACGGCATCGGCGAATGGCCGCTCACGGTTGCGAAGCCCGTAGCGTCCAGCCTGTCCGATACCACTTTGCGTCAACTGTGACAGAAAGAACGAGCCCATGCGCGCGTCCGGAATGCGGCTCACCGGCAGCTCCGGCACGCCGTCCGGCTCGATGTCGCCGTAGACATCATCGGACCAGACGATGAAGCCGTCCTTGTCCCGTGCCACCAGATTGGCGGGAATGCGGGCGCGCAAATCCGGTCCGAGTACGTCGATCCGCTGCGAGGGCACCACATCGTAGCCGCCCAGGATGACCACGCCTTTCGGCTTGCTCTCGAGCATCGCTAGCCGCGTATCGGTGATCAGCTCGGCGCTGGAGGCGTTGACGAGTCGATGGCCGCCGCGTTCCACAATGCGGATTGCGCGATCCGCGTCCTCGCCGATGTTCTGCCTCAAACGCGTCGAATCCGTCACGAACAGCAGGGGCGGCAACACGCGGCCCGCCGCGAGCGCGTTGTCCCGGCCGGGCGAGCGCGCGACTTCAGGCCTCGGCCAGTCGCCTCTCGACCGCCCGGGCGGAACGACCGCCTCTTGTCTTATCGGTAGATCATGCGACGGCCGGGAAATCTCGATCTCACGGCCATCGATAGAGACGCGGCCGTCCGCATAAGGCATGCGGACGAAGGTGATGTCGATGAACTGCTCGGACGCTGACGACGTTGTCGCAACGCCCGCGCTGCCGGACGGCGGGACGCGCTCGGCGATAGCCGGCGCCGCGGCCTCGTCGCTTGCGACGTTCGGCGTGAAGTCGTTAAATCGGCCCCGACCCTCCATCTCTTGTTGCGCGGGATATATGGTAATCAGGCCGTTGCGGTCGGTGCGCCCATACTGGAAGTCATGCTGCCGCGCGAGGCGTTTCAACAGTTGAAGCGTGCCTGAGTGCGGATGCTTCGGATCATTAAAACCGCCGGAATGCCCGAGAAGGGGCGGCCATTGCCATTCCGACAGAATGTCCTGGTTGATGCCGTTGTGGCTGGTGTGATGCGGTAGCTTGGCAAACACGAAAGGCCCGGCGCGCTTCACGCTGTCGCGCAGTTCACGCACGAAGCCGTCGATCTCGGCAATTCCAGGCTCGGCGAACTGCATGTCGCCAGGCAGCAGAATGCGCGCATCCTCCGTTCCGAACGTCAGGATGATGCTCTGGCAGTTCTTGGCCCACCCAACCTCATGCGAGACCTCGTCAGCGGCGTCGCTCTCGCTCTCCATCAGGCGCAGATAGGTCTCGGCCGGGCTCTCGTTCGCGTCTGCAAAATCGGCCAGCAGATCGACCGCGTCGCCCGACACGCGCTGGATGGTCTCGGCGCAATGCACCAGCTGGTCCGTCGTCGGCCCGAGGATCTGCATGCCGGTCGGGCTCATTGCATTGGTGAGCGCATTCAGACCACTGAGGCCGCGATAGCGGGTGACGTCGGCAGTCCGAGCGAGCTTGTCCAACATGGCGTTGTAGCTGTCCTGCAGCAGCGCCGCATCCGACAGGAATTCTTCGAGTGCAGGCCCGCGCAGGCTCGAATGGTCTTCTTCGCTGAGCGCGGCCACCAGCCGTTTGATTCGTTCCGGCGCAGCAGTCACGCGGGCATCGCTGCCGCCCTGGTCGTCGATGCCGAAGCCGAGCTTTTCGTCAGCGACCAATGCGCGATCGCACGTGACGATGTCGTCAGCGATCAGTTTTGGCAGACAGCCGATGTGATCCTGATGACAGTGTGTCACCACCAGCAGATCGAAATGGTAGGACCCCTGACCGCCTAAGATCTCTTCGAACTGGGCCGGGATCGAAGGCCGATATTCGTTGTCCTTCCAGTCGCCCGGATGTCCGCCATCAATCAGGATCGACATCCCGCCGCACTCGACGACGATGCAGTCGCCGTACTTAGTGCGGCCCATGTTGAGAAGGTGGCAGGCAAATGACTGGGCTCCGCGTCTCACCGGCCTTCTCGCCATTGACATTACTCCCTTGCTGACAGCTACGCTGCATTAAGGCCCAGTCTGTATCCGAGCGCAACTCCTGATAGAGTTGTATGATAGTTTCGCGACTGCCCTCTCCGAGGTTCGACCGCCTCGAAAGAGTTTCGGCGCCTATTCTCAATGCCTTGAAGAATAATGAGGTGTTCGTCGCATAATTCGTTAATTGGTTGGAAGCGCGCTATTCCTAAGGGAGTATCAAAGCCATGCGCAACATATTGAAACTGCAAATCTATTCTTTTGGCAAGCGTTTAGAAACGGGAGGCCATATCGTATTTTGAATCGCGGTTAGCGGACCAAGTACCGTGTCACGAAGTCGGGCCAAATCAAATGAGCTTCCAAATCTAGAATTGGCTACTGGGCGAAGGGATGTCGGAAGAAAGAATCGTCTGTCTGGATTAAATGGCCGGACAGATGCAAGCGAACTGACGGACTTCCGGAGGGCTTTTGTACGCGAAGCTACCGTTCAGTGCCCTTATACCACCAGCAACGTGAGCCAACTTGGCCCGCTAGTAAATGGCGAAGTCATGAGGGTTCTTGTACCCGTCTCGGTAATCTTTGATAGCGCGTGGGACAGAAACCTTGAGTATGAAAACCTTGTGATAAAACCAGTGAGCAAAGAAGATAGCGTTATGGAAATAGGGGCTCGCTGTTGGAGCGATGTAGAAGCGTGCCCCAGTCTTTTCTACGAATGCCTCGGCAAAGGCTTTTGATCCAGATTTGCACGCGGTGGAAACGAGCGTCTTGTCATCTAAGAGATCATCCGGAAAAGCCTCTAGCCGAACAGAGCCGCTCGGAGTCCAAAATCCTTTGAACCGTTCTTTTGTGACAGCTCCATGGGACGGGTCGCCGTGCGGTTCCTGAGCATGACAGCGCAAAAGGGCTGGAGTTTCCCTGCGTGGCCATCGCCGGCTTGGGCCTGCTCGGTCGCCACGGCGAGACCGTCGAGGAATGTGTCCGGCTGACCTATGTCGGGGTGACCCGGGCAACTCACGAGGCGCTCCTGACCTATTCGAGCGAGTCGGCATTGGTGCAGCGCTTGATCGCGTAGCCCGACGCCGCGCAGGCGCTCTTTCACGCGGTAGTGCAGTCGATCGAGCGGCGGATCGCCCGCTGCACGTCCGCATTCGAAAGAAACACATCGTGGTAGGTTGCGCGTCGCAGCGTCACCGATGATGACGTGATCGAGTGAACGGGCCTTGCATCCATTCCGGCGCAACTTGCATTCACTCCGGCGCAAAACAAGGCGCATCGCGTTGTCGCTTCTGCGCCGCGCGATGGTTGCACCACGAGCGCATGGCTCGGGCTCCCCTCAACCCCTGTTCGAGCGGCGATCGCGAGAGGAGGCCTGGCCATACGTCTTGGCCGCAAGTTCAGTGATGCGCCGAAACGCTTCTGACGGTCTCGGTGAGCATGTCACCCGATGAGGAATGGCTGACGTCACCCAGGCTGATGATGCCGACCATCCGCTTGCTCTTGTTGATCACCGGCAGCCTGCGGACCTGCAGCTTCTCCATATGATGCATCGCCTTGGCGAGGTCATCGTCCTCGCGGCAGCAATGGATGCCCTCGGTCATCACGTCACGTGCCGTCGCGCGGCCGGCATCGAAGCTGTGGCTCGCGAGTCCTTTGCAGACGATGTCGCGGTCGGTCACCATTCCGACCAGCTTGTCATCCTCGCCAATCGGAATGCAGCCGATGTCATGCGCCCGCATCAGTTTGGCAATCTCGGTGATTGGCGTGTCGGGGCTGACCCAGTCGACACCCTTGTGCATCACGTCTTTGACTTTCATGGCGAGCCTCCGTTCGTGGGTTTCAAGTGCGTTGATGCAATGCAGCGGCACCCCCATCCTCCGAACTCCGACCAGACAAAGCGCAGACACTGTCGCCGCCACCCTGCAGAACGGTATGATGGCGATCTTGCGGCTAGAGTTTCCGCCCAGGGCCGCAAGGACAATGGGCGGCGCACAGGATCCTCAGTCGTGCGCGCTGAAGCGGCCGTGCGGTGCGTTGGCCGTCAGGCGCGCAAACTGCGCGTGACCCATGTGAAGCAGCGTCTCATGATCGCCGGCTTCCATATAGATGTCCGGCTGTGCCTCGAGGCTGTCGTCGACGATGATATCCAATCCGTAGCATTTGCCGACGGCAGGAACCGCACCGTGTGCACAGTCGCTGAACAGCCGATTGATCTCGGTTTCATCGGCCATGTGGACATTGTCCCCGAGGCTTGTCCTCAGGTCCGACAGGCGGAGGTGATGCGATGCGGGCAAGACGGCCAGCATGTATCCGCCGTCGCGCCGCAACACGATGCCCTTGGCGAGGCGGTCGCCGGAGATATGGCATGCCTGCGCTGTTCGGGCGGACGTCATGCTGAGTTCGTGCGGGATCACCTCGTACTGGATGTTCTCAGCGGCAAGGTATTTCTGGAGGGTGGGAGCAATGGCCATGGCATCACCTCCGATGCTGAATGGAAACCATCCACCGTGAGGCCGATCCTGCAGTCTCTCGCCATACGATGGGCGGCTGCCTGACTAGAAACTCAGCATAGGTCTTCCATCCGCAGGCTGCAATGCCATTCCCCTCGGAGCCGCAACGGATGTGGGCAGGAGCAGGCTTTTCGCGTGGCTCGGCGCCGGCGCTCTCCTACGCCGTCGTGCCGTCGATCGAGCGCCGGATCACCCGCTGCACTTCCGCGTTCGACAGGAACAGATCGTGGTTGATGATGCCCCAGCCTTCCGCCGACGCATCGACCACGCGCACACCGAGGCCAGCGATGGCGGCCTTCTCGGCCGCGCCGACCCGGGTCATGCCGCCGGCGAGCTGTCCCGACAGCGCCAGTGCACGATCGTTGGTCGAGGCGATCACCGTGATCTTGCCGGCGAGCGGGCCGATGCGCTGGATCGTCGACGAGAACACGTCCATGTCGATGTCGGGGGCGGCGAACACCACCGCGCCGATCTTGCTCGTCACCGTGTCGCCGTATCGCCCATGGAGCTGGCGCAGGCTTTCGAGCGTCAGCATGGTTCCCATGCTGTGAGCGACGATGTGCACGCGCCCCGCCCCCGGTGCCGACACCAGCGCCGAGAGCACGCGCTCGAAATTGTCGCGCGACCACATCGCGCTGTCGCGGTCATAGGCGTAGTCGAACAGTCCTGCCTTGGAAGGCCAGGAGAACGCCATGGTCCGGCCGCGGAACTTGATCCCATTGGAGAGGTGGGCTGCATCCAGCACCGCCGTCTCGAATGTCTGCTTGAAGCCGTGCACATAGATCAGCACGTCCCCGCCGCCGGCCTGCGCAGCGAGATCGCCCGCCTCGGCCGGCACCGGCTCGATCCGGTCAAGACGCCAATCCTCAAGTCCAACCGAGGCGAGGGAAAGTCGGCTTTCATCCGGCGCCGTCAGCTTCGCCCGTGCGATTGTCATGCTCGCGGCGCGCTCCGGCCCGAACCAGGGTTTCGCGCGGGCGCCGTTGAAGGGCTTGCGCGTGGTGACGACAAGCAACGTGGGGTCAACGGAGAGCGACGAGGCGTCGTAGCGCGCGCCGGTCGCACCGAGGCCCGCGCATCCGCCGAGCGCGAGCGCACTTCCTGTCGAGACGAGCCCCCCGAGCAGAGCGCGGCGTGACATGGAATGATTGGTGTGCAGAAGACGTCGGCCTATCACTGGGAACCCATGGGAACTTTGCCCCCGACAGCCGCCCCATCTGCTCCCTGAATGACAATGGGGGCGAGAAGACGGCAGAGCCGCTCGCGCACCTCTTGGCTCAAGCGAATGCCAGGTCAGTCAATGATCCCGATGGAATGAATCTCGCACCAGTCGCGCAATGCACGCTCTTTCGCCTTGTTCCGGTAGTCATGCCAGGCATCGATGGCTGCCCGTCGGGAGAGCAGGGCCTTGAACTTCTGATAGGCGCCGCGCTTGCTGAAAATGGTGCGAACGTCATCCAGATCGTTTGGCAAGAACTCGCGGGCGAAGGCAATCACAAGGGGCTTGCCGAGGTCGAGATCTCGTGTGTTCGGGATCTGCAAGTATTTGGTTTCGTCTTCGATATCGTCAGGCAGTTCGTCGTCCTCGAACTCCTGGAGGTCGTCCTGATCGAACTGGTAGTAGATCTTTCCTGTCTGCCTGCAGATAAAGGTGTGGCATTGCCCCATGCCGCCGTCGATGTCGGCAAACTCAAAAGCCTGGAGGATGTCTCCGAATTTCACGGGCATTGGACACCTTGCCAACGGACCGACAACGCAACGTTCGCGATGGATCCAAGAGTATAAGGGGCGCGTCCTTCGAGGCAATGAATCCTCGCCATGTCCAGAAGGCAACAGCCTCGACGCCGACGGGCAAAGTACTCCGATCCGCGGTCAACCCCCTCCCGCCAAAATATCCCACTTTACCGAAATTCTCCCAGCAAGTGACCTGCCTCCCAGCAAGCATGCCGCATCGGCGTCCGTGGCGGTGGCCGTTCTCCCCAGAATCTGCACTATGCGTCCAGCGCCTCCGAAGCTGCTGCCGGGCCTTTGGAGAATTGGGTAATTTTGCTTTTCGGAGTGACGAGATGAGCGGTTTGGTGGTCTCTGGCGGCCGGGTGGTGGATCCCGCGAGCGGGATGGACGCCGTCGGGGATGTGGCGGTCGTGGACGGCAGGATCGCCGCCGTCGGCACGGGCCTCGGCGGCGCCGAGCGGGTGATCGACGCCACCGGCCTCGTGGTGGCGCCGGGCTTCATCGATCTGCATGCCCACGGGCAGTCGATCCCGGCCGATCGCATGCAGGCGTTCGACGGCGTCACGACCACTCTCGATCTCGAGGCCGGCGTGCTGCCGGTCGGGTCCTGGTATGAGCGCCAGGAGCGGAAGGGGCGCGTGCTGAATTATGGCGCGGCCACCAACTGGGCCTTCGCCCGCATCGGCGCGATGACGGGCTCAAACGCGGAGAGCTCGCTGGAGGCGTTCGGCAACGCCATGCGCGACCGCCGCTGGATGGACAACGTCGCAACCGACGCGGAGGTCTCGGGCATCCTCGAGCGTCTCGGGCGCGGCCTCAACGAGGGCGGTATCGGCATCGGCATCCTCAACGCCTATGCGCCCGGCGCCGGCGTGCAGGAGCTGACCGCAGTGTGCCAGCTGGCCGCGAAGCAGGACGTCCCTACCTTCACCCATGTCGCCTTCATGTCGCGCATCGATCCCGAGAGCGCAGTGGAAGCCTATATCCGCCTGATCGGCTATGCCGGCGCCACCGGCGCGCACATGCACATCTGCCATTTCAACTCGTCGAGCAAGACCGACGTCGAGCGTTGCCGCGTACTGATCGAGAAGGCGCAAGGACAGGGCCTGCCGATCACGGTCGAGGCCTATCCTTACGGCACCGGCTCGACCGTGCTGGCCGCGGCCTTCTTCAGTGATCCGGAGTTCGTCGAGCGCAACGGCACCGGTTACGATTCCGTGCAGCGCGTCACCGACGGCTACCGCTTCCACGACCGCGAGGAGCTCTTGAAGGCGCAGGCCGAGGAGCCGTCCTCGCTTGTGCTCTGGCACATCCTCGACACCGAGAACAATGCGCATCACCGCGACCTGCTCGACATGTCGGTGCTGTATCCCGGCGGCGCGATTGCCTCCGACGCGATGCCGTGGACGCTGTCGGACGGCTCAACCTACACCGGCGATGCCTGGCCGCTGCCGGATGATGCGACCTCGCATCCGCGCTCGGCCGGCTGCTTCACGAAGTTCATCCGTGAATGGGTGCGCGAGCGCAAAGCCGTGTCGTTGCTGGAAGGCGTGCGCAAATGCGCGCTGATCCCGGCCGAGATCCTGTCGCAGAGCACGCCGGCGATGCGGGCCAAGGGCCGGCTCGCCAAGGACGCCGATGCCGATATCGTCGTGTTCGACTACGAGAAGCTTTCGGACCGAGCGACTTTCACGGCGATGAACCGGCCCTCTGAGGGTGTACGGCATCTGGTCGTCAGCGGTCAGGTGCTGATCAGCGACGGCATTCTCGATGTGACGGCACGGCCGGGAAAACCCGTGCGGCGCCCAATCGTCGAGGGCTGATCCATGCCGGTCCCCATTCTCCTGGTGACGGGCTTTCTGGGGGCGGGCAAGACCACGGTCGTCAACCATCTGCTGGCGCATGCGGAAGGACGGCGCATCGCCGCCGTCGTCAACGATTTCGGCGCCATCAACATCGATGCGGAGCTGATCGCGGGCGCGAGCGACGGCGTGGTCAGCCTTGCCAATGGCTGCATCTGCTGCTCGCTCGAGGGCGATCTGCTCCGCACGCTTTCGACGCTGTTGCGGCGTGATCCCAAGCCCGACTATATCGTCATCGAGACCAGCGGCGTCGCCGATCCCGCCGACATCGTGCGCAATCTGATGGACCCGGTGATCCTGCGCGCGGCACAGCTGGAGACGGTGCTTTGCGTGTTGGACGCGACGGCACCGCCCGTCGCCCTCGACGAGGCGTTGCAGCGGTCGCAGCTCCGCGTCGCCGATATCGTGGCATTGAGCAAGCTCGATCTGGCGGGCACGGGCGCGGGGGTGCGGATGCGTGACGCCATCCGCGCCCAGCGCGTGCCCGCGGTGGTGGTCGACGCACACCACGGCGAGATTCCGCCCGCGCTGCTGTTTCCCGCCGGCGCCGACCGCGCTCCGGCGTCGCGCGAGGTGGGACCGAAACGGCCGGCGGAGGTGCGCTTCGAGGCACTGAGCTGGACCTCGGATAAGCCGGTCTCGCTGCCGCGCCTGCAGCAGGCGATCAACCGCCTTGCGCCGAAGCTGGCGCGCGCCAAGGGCCTGTTCGAAACCATCGAGCAGCCCGGCCGCACGATGGTGTTTCAGTTCGCCGCCGGCCGCGCGACGCTCGCGCCAGGCGATGCGCCGGCACCGGGCGCGGCGCGGTCGCGCATCGTCTTCATTGTCGAGCTTGGCATGCTCTCCCGTGCCGAGCTCGACGGGATCATGGCGGGATGCCTCGCCGGTGGCTGAGGCGGGCGCGGGATCTTCGTGCTTCGAATGCGCTGGGGCCCATCCGGCCGCGGCATCCGCCTCAACTGCAGCCGCCGCCTCCGCCCCCCCCCCCCCCCCCGCCCCCCCCCCCCCCACCCCGGCCCCCGGCGCCCCCCCCCCGGGGGTT
>NZ_JARFML010000043.1 GCF_029167105.1 Bradyrhizobium yuanmingense
GGTGGGCACAGGTCAGCTCGCCGCCTTTGCCGGCTTTTGCGTATCCGTAATAGGAGGCAAGTCCGCTTTCAGCATTTGCAATGGACGTGAAAGCGAGACTTGAAGTCGCAAGGCAAAGCCATAGCATCGGCTGCGCGCGCACGGCACTGCTCCCCGTTGGCCCTTGCCCGGCGCTGCAAACGTCGCTTTGTTCTCGGGTTCCTGAAACCCTGCCGGGAAATGCCCGGCAGGGCCATCACACTTTGTTACTGCCGCTGGAACACCAGCGAGCGGACCTCGATGCTCTCGCGGGGAGCGGCATCGGCCGGCGTGGTCGGATCGACGAATGCGGTATGCGGACCGAAACGGGTCCGGCCGTCGGTTGCGGAATCGTAGCACTTCAGCAGCAGCGCCTCGTCCGGCGTCATCTCGGGGAAATAGAACCAGCGGTGGTTCGGATTGTATTTCACCGAATAGGTCTCGCCGCGGCGGTTGGGATAGATCAGGTCGGAAGCGACGAGGTCTTCCGGCTTGACCGTGGTGCCGTCGGCCATGGCGAGCGGTGAATCCCGCAAGGGGCCGCGGATCGGCCGCCACAGATTGATCACCTGCACGCGCCCCTTCAGCAGCTCTTCGGCTTCATCAGGCAGATGCTCGCGGACGCGGTTGGCGCCGGACGTGATGGTCTGGTCGACATGGACGCGCGTGGCCGGCTGACGCGGGCCGCCGTCGCGGATATCAGGCGCGCCCTCGACACGCTTGCGCACAGTGTGGTCGAAGATGACGACACGGTCGGCCTTCAGCGTCGCGCGCAGAAAGGCCTCCACGGCGGGATAATAGACCGCCCTCACCTCGTCCTCGTTGTAGAAATCCTTCACCTGCGTCGGGTGACGCACCAGCGCAAAGCCCTCTCGATCCAGCGAGAAGTTCTGCGCGATCAGCCGCGCATCGAAGATCGGCACCTTGTGCGGCTCCGGCAGCGAAGTGCTCTTGGGCTCACCCGGCGGCGGATCGAACGCGTAGGTACGCGGCTTGCCGTCGATCGGTGCGAGATAGTTGAGTTCGGCAGTGACGAAGGGAAGCGATTCGATTTTTGTTTCTTGCAGGCCCATGGCCGGTCTCCCGATGTGGTCGTCGGATTGATCTTTGCGGGAGTGCGCCGCGCCGCAAGAGCTGCGGTGCAAATAGCAATGAGGGTTTTGTCGGCAGCGCTATGTGCAGGAGGATCGTTTCGAGGAACGCGATCGAGTTGGAAGTTGTCTTCCCGCTTCACGGATGCTTGAGCGCCTGAGAGGTCTCGTGCCCCGGACGCGCACATCACGAAGTGGTGCGCTGCTGAGCCGGACCCATCTAACCGGACGCGATCTGTGCGCCATGGATCCCGGCTCTGCGCAGCAGCGTTTCACGCTGCAGCGCGTCCGGGACACGAGAGTGTGCGTAGAGGCTACAACCCCGCCTTCGCGATCACGTCCGTGAACGAGCGATCGACGATCTCCGCGGCGGCCAGCTTCTGCTCAACCCGATCCTGCTCATGCATGTTGCATGCATGAGCCTGATCGTGTGGCTGTCATTCTAGCCGCGCGGTGCTCACCAATAGGCGCGGTAGTAGGGGCGGGGATAAACACCGAACGGGCGGTGATAAACCCGGTACGGCCGGTAATAGCCATAGCTGTAATACGGACGGTACGGCCGATAATAGCGCGGATAGACCGGTGCGTAGCCGTAGCCGCCGTAATAGGCGGGGGCATAACCATAACCGTAGCCCGGATATCCGTAGCCGTAGCCACCGTAATAGGGTCTGCCATAGTAACCGTAAGGCGCGCTGCTGGCGATGGCGCCGCCGATGATCGCGCCGGCTGCGAGACCACCGAGGGCAAAGCCCCAACCGCCGCCGCGCCAATGCACCGGTGTGACATTATCACCGGCCGCGGCCTTCATCGTCGCAACATTGGTCGGCATCGGGGCCGCTGCGGCCTGCCCGATCTGGGCCACCATGACCACGCCGGCCAATGAACAGGCAATCGCCGTCTTCCAGATCCTCATCGTCCTACTCCCTGTCTGACCTTTCGCTTGGAAAAAGGATCGCAGCGTCATGATCGGACATCCTTGCGCCAAGTCAAAGCATTGAATTTCAAAGCCTGGAGTTTGCGTGCACCGCACAAGACGCTTGCCTCCGTTCTGATCAACCGGTGCCCGGACGTCGCCGCCTGTGACAGCCGCGCGACGGTGGCTGAGGCCGATCACCCGGCAAGGCATTAAGCTTCCCGTGCATTCGCAACCAACAACCACCTTCACGCTTTACTATTCGTGCCATTACTATCGGTTCCAATGTGCGCGGCCGGGAGGCTTCTCGCGAGCGCCAGAGTTGTGGGAGGATCACATGAGCGCCGCGAGACCCGAGCCGCTTGCCCGTCAGGCGCTGGCGTTTGTCCTGGCCGGAGGACGCGGCAGCCGCCTGCTGGAGCTGACCGACCGCCGCGCCAAGCCGGCGGTCTATTTCGGCGGAAAGTCCCGCATCATCGATTTCGCGCTGTCGAACGCGGTGAACTCCGGCATCCGCCGTATCGCGGTGGCGACCCAATACAAGGCGCACAGCCTGATCCGGCACCTTCAGATGGGCTGGAACTTCTTCCGCCCCGAACGCAACGAGAGTTTTGACATCCTCCCCGCCAGCCAGCGCGTCTCCGAGAGCATGTGGTATGTCGGCACGGCGGACGCGGTGTACCAGAACATCGACATCATCGAATCCCACGCCTGCCGCTTCATCGTCGTGCTGGCCGGAGACCACATCTACAAAATGGACTACGAGGTGATGCTGCGCCAGCACGTCGAGAGCGGCGCCGACGTCACCGTCGGCTGCCTCGAAATGCCGCGGACCGAATCTTCCGGTTTCGGCATCATGCATATCGACGAGAACGGCTGGATCCAGGAGTTCCTGGAAAAGCCGAAGGATCCGCCGCCGATGCCGGGCAAGCCGGACGTCTCGCTCGCCAGCATGGGCATCTACGTGTTCGACGCGAAATTCCTGTTCGATCAGCTCAAGCGCGATGCCGAGGACCCGAACTCGAACCACGATTTCGGCAAGGACATCATTCCCTACCTGGTCAAGAACGGCCGCGCGATGGCGCACCAATATTCGACCTCCTGCGTCCGCTCCGGCAGTGACACCCCGGCCTATTGGCGCGACGTCGGCACGGTCGACGCCTATTGGGCCGCCAATATCGACCTCACCGACGTGGTGCCCGAGCTCGACCTGTTCGACCGCGCCTGGCCGATCTGGTCCTATGCCGAGATCACGCCGCCGGCGAAATTCGTCCATGACGAGGAGAGCCGGCGCGGTCAGGCGGTGAGTTCGCTGGTCTCCGGCGGCTGCATCATCTCCGGCGCCTCGCTGCGCCGCTCCCTGCTGTTCACCGGCGTGCGCATCAACTCCTACGCCAATGTCGAGAATGCGGTGATCATGCCTTACGTGAATGTCGGCCGCGGCGCCCGCTTGAGGAACGTCGTGATCGACCGCGGCGTCGAGATCCCGGAAGGGCTCGTCGTCGGCGAGGATCCCGAGTTCGACGGAAAGCGCTTCCGCACCACCGAGCAGGGCATCTCGCTGATCACCCAGCCGATGATCGACAGGCTCAATACATGACGCCTGTTCGCGTCCTCGCGGTCGCCTCTGAAGTCTATCCCCTCGTCAAGACCGGCGGCCTCGCGGATGTCGCGGGCGCGCTGCCGGTTGCGCTGAAGGCGCATGGCGTCGAGATGCGCACCTTGCTGCCGGGCTATCCCGACGTGATGCGCCTTTTGTCCGGCACAGAGGAACTGCGGCGCTGGCCGGATTATTTCGGCGGGCCCGGCCGGCTGCTGGCGAGCTCGCATGCCGGGCTCGATCTGTTCGTGCTGGACGTGCCGCATCTCTATGCGCGGCCGGGCAACCCCTATGTCACCACTGATGGCGTCGACTGGGCGGACAACGGCGCGCGCTTCGCCGCGCTGTCGCGCGTGGCGGCCGATATCGGCCACGGCCTCGTTCCGGCCTTCGTGCCCGATGTCGTGCATGCTCACGACTGGCAGGCGGGGCTCGCGCCCGCCTATCTGCACTACGACAATCGTCCGCGGCCCGGCACCGTCATGACCATTCACAACATGGCCTATCAGGGCAAGTTCGCCCCTGAGCTGGTCGGATCGATCGGCCTGCCCTGGTACGCCTTCAACATCAACGAACTGGAATATTTCGGCGGCATCAGCTTCTTGAAGGCCGGCTTGCGCCTTGCCGATCGCATCACCACGGTATCACCGACCTACGCGAAGGAAATCCAAAGCGACGAAGGCGGCATGGGGCTCGGCGGCCTGCTTCGTGAACGATCGAGCGTGCTGAGCGGCATCCTCAACGGCATCGACACCAAGGTCTGGAATCCGCAAACCGATCCCCACATCGCCTACCGCTTCGGCGCGGAAGACCTGACATTCCGGGCCGCGAACAAGGCGGTGCTGCAGCAGCAGTTCAACCTCGATTCCTCGGACGAAGCGCCGCTGCTCGGCGTCATCAGCCGGCTGTCGTGGCAGAAGGGGCTCGATCTCCTGATGGAGGCCATCCCGACCATCCTGCGCGAAGGCATGCAGCTCGCGCTGCTCGGCAGCGGCGACCGCGATTTGCAGGATCGCTATCAGGCCGCGGCCCGCGCCAATCCGGGCCGGATCGGCGTCGTGATCGGCTATGACGAAATCCTGGCGCATCTGATCCAGGCCGGCTCGGACGCGCTGATCGTGCCGTCGCGCTTCGAGCCGTGCGGCCTGACCCAGCTCTGCGCGCTGCGCTATGGCGCCGTGCCGATCGTCTCGCGCGTCGGCGGCCTCGAAGACACCATCGTCGATATCGGCGAGGCCGACGCGTCCGGCCACGATGCCACCGGCTTCAAATTCGCCCCCGTGACGGCGGATGCCCTCGCCGGCACGCTGCGCAAGGCCAACACCGCCTTCCACGACAAGCTGACCTGGCGCCGCCTGCAACGCAGCGGCCTTGCGACCGACGTCTCCTGGCGCAACCGCGCTGGCGACTATGCCGCGCTGTACCGCGATCTCATGGCGGCCCGCGCGTGAGGCAGAGCCGAATCCATGCTATAGAGCCGAACATGGACCCCTTCGCGATCAAGCTGCTCGGCTTTGCCGCCGCTACCTGCACCACCGTCGCCTACGCGCCGCAGTTCATCAAGGTCTGGAAGACCCGCTCGGCGCGCGACATTTCTCTCGGCATGTTCCTGGTCATGATGCTGGGCCTCACGCTCTGGCTCATCTACGGCCTGCTTTCAGGCGATGCCCCCCTGGTCGCGGCGAACGCCGTCACCATGGTTCTCGCCGGCGGCATTCTGGTGATGAAGCTGAGATATGGGTGAGGCTTTCTTCGCCTCTCCCCGCTTGCGGGCGAGGGAGAAGAGATCATTACCCAAACACATACGAGGCCATCGCCACATGCGCGACCTCGTCGACGAAGACGCGGCGGCCGACGTCGTTTGCGGCAGCACCGGCTGCCACCATCAGCGGCAGCAGATGATCCTCGCGCGGATGTGCAAGGCGTGCGCTCGGCGCGTTCTCCCAGTCGACCAGCATGGCATTGCGGCGCGCCGCATCGGGGTTGCTGATCGCCTCGTTCAGATAGGCCTCGAAATCATACGAGACGGGCTTGGACTCCGGACGGTTGAAGCCGCGCATGTTGTGATAGGTCAGGCCGCTGCCGACGATCAGGATGCCTTCGTCGCGCAACGATGCGATCGCCTGCCCCACCTTGACGTGCTCGGCCGCGTCATAGCTGGACTTCAGCGACAGCAGCACGATCGGCATATCGGCATTCGGATACATCAGCCCGAGCGGAACGAACGTGCCGTGGTCGAAACCCTGGTCGGGATCTTCGCGGCAATCGAGGCCGGCATGCGTGATCAGTGCCTTCACCTGCGCGGCAAGCTCGGGCTTGCCCGGCGCCGGATATTTGAGGTGGTAGGTATGCTCGGGGAAACCGTAATAGTCGTAGACCATCGGCGGACGCGGCGAGGTCGAGACCGTGAAGGCGTCGGCTTCCCAATGCCCGGTGATGACCAGCACCGCCTTCGGCCTCTCGGGCAGAAGCTGCGGCAAGTTCGCGAACGCCTCGGCGGTCTTGGCATATTGCACCCGCCTGTCCTCCATGAAGGGCCAGGGGCCGCCGCCATGCGACAGGAACAGGGTCGGAAATCGCGTCATCGGCTCGTCTCATGGACAACAGGCGCGTGCGAGCGGTCCGCACGATCGGCGATGAGCATAGGCAAAGCAGCATGGTTAGCAAGTCGTTAACGATTTGCCGCCCAGAATCCCCGCTGGGCCGAAGCAGTCGGCCTGAAGACAAGTGAGACGTGCGATGAGGAAGTTTGCGCTGGGGGACGTCGTCAACAGTGACAAGGGCCGCCGCGGTGTCGTCCGCGCCGCCTTCAAGTCGCGGGATGGCCAGCAATTCTATGCCGTCGAGAAGGACGGCGCGATGGATTACCTGGAGGAAGACCGGCTGAGCCTGGCGCCGCGCGTCGAACTCGCGGCTTAAATCCTGCTCATCTCCTGCCCTCATTTGCGAGCCGGTCGAGACGATCCGCGATTGGATCGTCGCCGCTCGCGATGCCATCGTTCGTGATCAGCAGCAGGCGATCGCCGCTAGCTGCGTCCCAGCGTGGCAGGTCGGGACCATGTAGGTCGGGACCATTGGGATCGCCACTTCGGGCGAAGTTTATCCAATAGGCGCGCATGCGGCCTGCGACCTCGCGGTCGCGCCGCGACAGGATGCCAGCACCGGGCACGCCTTCCGCACCGAAGATGAACTGCAGCTCGCGCCCGTGGCCGACGTCCGGATTGGCGCGCCTGGCCTCCGGCACATAGGCGAAGCGGTAGCGAAAGGTCGGCGCGCCGCCTGCCGCGTGCAGACGTGCCAGCAGCCGCACCGGCTCGGAAAAGACCTTGTCGGTGTAAATTCTTGCCGCGAGATCCGAAGGTCTGGCGAGATCGGGATAGAGCTTGCGCAACTCGCTGCCGCCCGCGCCCGGCAGCGCAAGCTCCTCCTTGATCGCGGTCTCGTTCTCCAGGCCGGTCTCGTCGTCGTTCGAGCCGATGATCAAGGGAATGCGGCTTTGGCGTCCGGCCGCAAAGCCTGCGGCGAGGTCCTCGGTCGCGAGACGTCCATCCATCATCGGTGCAAAGCTGCGCGGCGATTTCTCCAGCAATTGTTTCTCGGCGGCCAGCAGGCGCCGCGGCTCGACTGCGCGCAGATCCGTCTTCGGCGAAAGCGCGGCCACGAACTGTCGGCCGATGGCCTCAGCCTCTTCTGCCGAGCGCAGGCGCGCGCGGCCGGGCAGCGATTGCAGAATGGCCTTGTGGAAGAGATTGCGCGCTTGCGCGGACAGCATAAGCAGCGCGATCGATGTTGCGCCCGCGTCGCTGCCGAACAAAGTGACGTTATCAGGATCGCCGCCGAAGGCCGCGATGTTGTCGTGCACCCAGTGCAGCGCGGCGACCTGGTCCATCAGGCCGAAATTTCCGGAGCCGGCGTCCGACAGCGCGGGATGCGTGAGCCAGCCGAGCGCGCCGAGGCGATAATTCACGGTAACCACGATGAGGCCCGCCTGCGCCAGCTTGGCGCCATCGAACAGCGGATCGTTCGCGGTGCCCGAGACGAACGCGCCGCCATGGATGAACACCATCACCGGCAACGGGCCGTCGACCCCGAAGGGACGAAACACGTTCAGCGTCAGGCAATCCTCGCTCGCCGCCGGCAGCGCCGGCTGAAGGCACGGCGCACCGTAATCGTAGGCGGTGCGCATCTCCGAGCTTTCGGTCGTTGGCTGCGGCGGTTGCCAGCGCAGCGCGCCGAGCGGCGGCGCCGCGTAAGCCAGCCCCTTGAACGAGGCCACCTCGCCTTCCACGGCGCCGAGCATCTGCCCTTCACGCGTCAGCGCGAATGGAAACTGTCCGACCGGCTGAGCGGCGGCCGGGCCGGCGCCACACAGGGCTGCAATAGCCGCAACGAATGCAAGCAGGGCCCGCATCTTCGCAACGATCTCGATGAAGGGTTTCGGCAGGTTATGTCTAGAGCCGTCGGCGAGGCAAGCCTTGCGCCTTGAGCCTAACCGCCTTTGCCGATCAGCTCCGCGAGCGCGTGGCGCGCGACGATGCCGAGCTCGCCAAGCGTGGAGTGGCCCGCCCGTGCCGCCTCGATCAGGCGCTCGGCAATGAACCTGCGGCTGTCGTGATCGCCGCCATGCGGCAATTGCCGGCACGTCTGCTCGAGAACGACGTCCATGTTCGCTCTGGTTCGCTCACTCAACTCTGTCATGACGGCCGGGGCGGTACGCGTGGCTTGTAAGCGCAAGCATACACAGAAGGAGGATGGCTGATTACCCCGGGCTATCACGGCCATTGTGCATCGCGGTGCGTGTGGTACCGCAACCTTCGCGCGGTCACGAAGCCGCCGCAAACGACCACCCTAAGATTGCACTTGCTCTAATGACAAGCTGAGCCTGCGGCGATAGCCTGCCGCCAAAACAAAGCATACGGGAGGAACACCATGCCTGACGCAATGATTGCCACACGTGCCTCCGATGAGCGCGGAACCGCTCAGCAGGTCGATGTCGCCGTGGTCGGCGCCGGATTTGCCGGCCTCTACCTTCTCCATCGCCTGCGCAAGGCGGGGTTCTCGGCGGTCGGGCTCGACGAGGCCGGCGATGTCGGCGGCACTTGGTATTGGAACCGCTATCCGGGCGCGCGCTGCGACATCCAGACCATCGACTACAGTTATACGTTCGATCCGGAGCTCGAGACCGCCTGGACCTGGTCGGAAAAATACGCGACCCAGCCCGAGATCCTGCGCTACCTCGGCTTCGTCGCCGATCGCTACGATCTGCGCCGCGACATCCGTTTCAAGACCAAGGTCACCGAAGCCAGATGGGACGAAGCGTCCGAGCGCTGGCTCATCACTACCGACAATGGGCCACCCGTCTCCTGCCGCCATTACATCATGGCAACCGGTTGCCTCTCCGCGCCAAAGCCGCCGGAGATCGACGGCGTCAAGGACTTCAAAGGCGAGGTCTATTTCACCGGGCGCTGGCCGCATGACGGCGTCGATCTCACCGGAAAGCGCGTCGCCGTGATCGGCACGGGCTCCTCGGCGATCCAGTCGATCCCTGTGATCGCCGAGCAGGCCGCGCATCTGACGGTGTTCCAGCGCACACCGAATTTCGCATTGCCGGCGCATAACGGCCCGGCGCCCGCGGACCGCATGAGCCTGCTGCAGAGCGACCGCGCCGCCTATCGCGAGCAGGCGCGGCAGTCGATGGCCGGCGTACCCTACCCGCAGCAGACGGTCGTGAGCTGGCAGCTCAGCGATGCCGAGCGCCGCGAGCGGTTCGAGCGCGCCTGGGCGGCAGGCGACCTCGTCCACATCCTGACGCAGCTCTGGGCCGACCAGGCCGTCGACCTCGACGGCAACAAGATCGTCCAGGACCTGATCCGCGAGAAGATCCGCGCCGCCGTCAAGGACCCCGAGACGGCCGCGGCACTGATGCCGGACGACCATCCTTTCGGCGCGAAACGCCCCTGCCTCGACACCAATTATTACGCAACCTACAACCGGCCGAACGTCACGCTGGTCAATCTGCGCAAGGAGCCGATCAAGGCGATCACCGCGAACGGCGTCTCCACGAGCGGCCGCAGCTTCGATCTCGACGTCATCGTCTTCGCAACCGGCTTCGACGCCATGACCGGCGCGATCCGCGCCGTGCATCCGATCACCGGGCGCGGCGGCAAGTCGCTGTCCGATGTCTGGGCGCAGGGGCCGCAGACCTATCTCGGCCTTACGGTCGAGGGCTTCCCGAACTTCTTCATGATCACCGGCCCCGGCAGCCCGTCGGTGCTGTCGAACATGGCGGTGTCGATCGAGCAGCATGTCGACTGGGTGGTCGATCGTCTTGCCGCGCTGCGCGCTGCCGGCTTCACCACGATCGAGCCGACCGAGACGGCACAGGCCGGCTGGAACAGGCACATGGCCGACTGCTCGATGCTGACGCTGCACCGGCTCGCCAACACGTGGTACACCGGCGCCAACGTGCCCGGCAAGGTGCAGGGCCTGATGCCCTATACCGGCGGCGTCGGCCCGTACCGCAGCATCTGCGACGAGGTGGTCAGCCGCGGCATGCTCGGCTTCAAGCTCACCGGCCCCGATGGCGCCGCCCAATGCAATGACGGCGAGGTGGTGCGCCTGCAGCCGGACGTGCGGCTGGTGCTGAACCTGCTCGCCTCGCTCAACCTGCCGCCGATCGAGTCGATGGGCGCGATCGGCGCCCGCGCCTTCGTCAACGAGTTCAACAAGGGCCGGCCTGCGGGGCGGCCGATCGGCGAGATCGTCGACGGTACCCTGCCCATTGCCGACGGCTCGCTCCCCTACCGCGTCTACAAGCCGGCAACGCCGGGACCGCATCCGGTCGTGGTTTATTTCCACGGCGGCGGCTGGGTGCTCGGCGACGAGCAATCGGACGAGCCGTTCTGCCGCGACATGGTGCGGCGGACCGGCATGATGTTCGTCAGCGTCGGCTATCGCCACGCACCGGAGCATCGCTTCCCGACGGCTGCGGAAGACGGCTATGCGGCCACGCGCTGGATTGCCGAGCACGCCGCCGAGCTCGGCGGCAGGCCGGGCCCGGTGCTGGTCGCCGGCTGGAGCGCCGGCGGCAACATCGCGGCCGTCACCTGCCAGCTCGCACGCGACCGCGGCGGGCCCACCATCGCCGGCCAGCTTCTGGTTTGTCCGGTCACCGACTGCACGTTCGATCGGCCCTCCTACAATGAAAATGGGACCGCCTACTTCCTGACGCGCTCCCTGATGTACTGGTTCTGGGACCTCTACTGCTCGCCGGCGGACCGCACCGACCCGCGGGTCTCGCCGCTGCGCGGCAAGGTTGCCGGCCTGCCGCCGGCCCTCGTGGTCACCTGCGAGTTCGATCCGCTGCGCGACGAGGGCATCGCCTATGCCGAGGCAATGGCCGCAGCGGGCGTGCCGGTCGAGCAATTGAAGGCGCGCGGCCACTTCCACTCGTCCTTTGCGATGGTGGACGTGGTGATCACAGGCGTGTCGGGCCGGGTGCAGATGGCGGAGGCCTTGCGGCGCTTTGCCGGGCTGCCGCCGGAGGTCCGCCGCCGCGACAGCAACCAGGAGCATGACAGCCCCGGGCACAGGATCGCGGCGGCCGCGAGCTGAATGGCGACAGGCGGCCGGGAGCCGTTTCCCGGCCGGCGTGGCGATTGGTGTGGCCCCGGCAGCCGGCTGTATCCGCCGGATACAGCTAAGGCTGCTGGTCAGGCAGCAACATCGCTGCGGCGATGAGGCCGCCTGCTGACCCAAGAGCCGCAACAACCCACGGCCACGCATAACCGGCAGCCGTTGCTTCGTCCGATAGAATCGCACCGAGCGCTGCGATGCCGAGTGCGAATCCGGCCTGCCGCATGACCACGGTGACGGCCGAAGCCATGCCGGCTTGGGCCGGAGGCACCAGCGCAACGACGGCGCTCGACAGTTGCGGATGCGCGAGGACTGCGCCAATCCCGGTCAACAGCATTCCGGTCGCCGCCGCAGCGAGAACGACTTGCGCATTCAGCAGCCAGCCGCTCGCCGCCAGGACCAGAATGAGATCGCCTGCCAGCAGCGCCAGCATCGCCGTCGCGAACAGCCGGCGCCAGCCCCAGCGTGTTGCGAGGCGAGCACCATAGGGCGGCAGCAGAAGCATCGGCAACGTCGCGAAGAGCATTGCGAAGCCAACGGACGGGCCTGCCCAGCCGAACGCTGCGCTCAGGAACGGAGGCAGATAGACGAGCACCGCCCAGTATCCAACGGAAACGGCAATCAGCAGCGAGGAAATGCCGACCATGACCGGCCGCATGAACACAGCGGGGTCGAAGATCGGAACGGGCCGCCGCCGCTGCTGCATCACGAAGATGGCGAGCAGACAGGCGCTCAGCCCGAGGCCCGCTGCAATCCGGGCCGGCACTTCATCTCCCTTCAGCAGGCTCTCGATCGCAATACCAAGCGCAAGCGTGAGAAGCACGACGCCGCTCCAGTCCAGCGGACGGCCGGCGGGATCACGCGATTCTGCGACCAACCGCGGAACGGCCAGAAGCGTGAGCAGACAAAGCGGGATATTGGCGAGGAAGATCCAGCGCCATCCGAACCAGGCCGAGACAAGTCCCCCGAGCGCTGGTCCGAGCGCCATGGCGATGCCTGAGAGCACGCCCATGAACGCGAAGGCGCGGGCGCGCTCGTCAGGCCGGGCATAGGCATTCGCAAGCAGCGCAATGCCTCCCGTGATGACGAACGCCGCGCCGAGGCCTTGAACTGCGCGCGCGGCCCACAGCATCGGACCGCCCGCCGCGAAGCCGCAAATGATCGATCCGACCAGGAACACGATGTTGCCGCCAAGCAGAGCGCGGCGGCGTCCATACTTGTCGGCCAGCGCGCCCGCAGCGAGCAGCCCACCGGTAAATGCCAGACTATAGGCATCCATCACCCAGGCGTAGGCAGCGCCACCGAAACCGAGTTCGGCGGCCATGGCCGGCATCGCGACAACAACCGCGGTCACGTCGAACTGCGTCAGAAAGGCCGCCATGCCGAGCACCAGCATTGGCAGCCGGTCGTGCCAACGCCTCGAGGGCTGCCGATCGGGTTCAGGCGTGATCATCGTTGTCCCATCGTGAAAGTGTCTGGGACCGATATGCATGCCGGGGCGAGGCCTGTGCCAATGCAATGCATTCACATCGTCATGAAAATGATTCATGATGATGCAATGCGCTCATTTCCTCCCTTTGACGGGCTGATTGCGTTCGAGGCGGCCTTGAGACATGCGAGCGTCACGCGTGCCTCCGCGGAGCTCGGGCTCACGCAGAGCGCGGTCAGTCATCGGCTCCGCAAGCTCGAGAACTTCGTCGGGACGCCCCTCCTCATTCGGCAGCCGAGTGGCTTATGTGCCACGCCCGCCGGTATTGCCCTCTCGAACGAGTTGGCCGGTTTGCTCGACAGGATGGCGGATTTTCGTGCGCTTTGTCGCGCCGCCGCTCCGCCGCCGGCGTTGAAAGTCGGCGTCGGTGCAGCGCTCGCCGACTATTGGCTCGTGCGCCGCTTGCCCGATTTTGCGCTAACGCATCCCGGCATACCGGTAGAGCTGGCCGTACGTGACGCCGACGCACATGCAAGGTCGACCGATCTCGACGTCGCGGTTGTGTGGCAACCAGCGGCGGGCTTGAGGCCGACGTCGACGCAGCGCTTGCTAGTCCGCGAGCATATCTACCCCGTCTGCCACCCACGCCTGCTGCCTGGCCAGCAGCCACTGACCGACGTGACGCGCCTCAAATCCTTGCCGCTCCTGCACAAGGGCCGGACCGGCGATGACCGCGGGGTCGAATGGTCATGGACCTCCTGGTTCGAACGATTGGGCCTCGGCCGCCCGCCACCCGCCGAGATACGTTTTGCGACGATAGCCACCGCCATAGCCGCCGCCCTGGCCGGCAACGGGATCGTGCTTGCGCGTTCGCTGCTGGTCCAGGACGCGCTCAGGGACGGCAGGCTGGTACGGGTGCTTCCGCCATCGTGGGACTTGCCGTCGAGCAAGGCTCAAATCGTGCGCTGGCCCGCGGCAATGGCCAAAGATCCCCGCGTGAAGGCGTTTGTCCGCTGGATATTGCAAATTCCGAAGATTTCCGGCGATTGAGCCCTGCTCCGTAGCGGATGAGCCGGGAACCTTTTCCCGGCTGCCGCGTTGGCTGACCTGTGGCATTGAGATGCAGCGACAGGTGTATGGGCCCCGGCACGCGAGCACGTGTGCTGGGGTCGCGTTTTGCGTGAGGCAGGGCGATGGGGGACGTGGTCGGGGATTCAAAGGTCGATTTCGGTGCGCTTGCGGTGCTGCATAAATGGCCATCACTTGCCAATCAGCGCCAGCCTGACCGGGAGCCCTACCGGCTCATCGAAGGCACGCTCGACGATTGCATCTCGGCTTTCATGCAGAAGCCGGCGACGACCCGCCATCTCTACGAGATCCGCACCATAGCGCAGCCGCCGCTCGTCACCGAGATCCTCTCCCCCGAACACGTCCTTGAGCTGTCGCGCTTGAGAGAATTTCTCTGACGCCCTTCACAAGCGCGCGAGCAGGAACCTTCTTCCGGTTCTTCCCGTTGTCAGGGATCAAAGCAATGACGTGAGCGCCTCAAGATGTTTGACGCCGGCGTATCATCACCGATCGTGCCTTACGGAGCGGACCAGACCCTGTTCGTGGTGGTCGATCGCCGCGACGAGGCGACCGAAATCCGCATCGAGCGCAGCGATCTCGACGCCACGATCGGCGAGCTTGTCGCCGGCTGCTTCAATGACCCGATCAAGGTGATCTCGTTCAACACGCTCGAGCACTGGATGAGGGATATCTCGTGCGACGTCGCCGGCGAGATCCGCGCGCGCTGCGACATCTATGGAATAGAGCTTCCCGATTATCTCAGCGACTTCATCGAAAGCCATTCTCAAAGTGCGATGAAATGAAGCGAGCTTGCCGAAAGGACGGAGGTGCGCTCCCTCCTAGCAATCAAACCCGATCACATTGCGCGCTGGTTGCGGCGGTGCTTGCCGGCGATGACCTCGATCTCGCGGCGGCGTTCGCCCGCGAAGGTCAGCAGCTTTTCGATCGTCAGCGTGTCCGTGATCCGTTTGGCGAGCCGTTCGGCGCGCGCAGCCTGATCTTCGAGATGCTGGATCGTGTTCAAAGCGCCGCCTCCCCCAAAGTCCCGAATTGTGCGGGCAGCCATGGTGCTTGAGAAGCCGCTAACAGCCGGTTAAGCGCGCCGCCTCGGCCGCGACGCGTGGCGCCCTATTGCACGACCTCGAGCCTGACGTTGGTGATGCCCTTGTCGACCATGCCGAGCGCCTCGGCGGCGGAAGGCGAGATGTCGACCACGCGTCCGCGCACGAAGGGCCCGCGATCGTTGACCCTCACGGTGACGAAACGGCCGGAGGAGGTCTCGGTGACGCGCAGCTTGGTGCCGAACGGCAGGGTGGGATGCGCTGCGGTCAATTCGTTCCTGTCGAACTTCTCGCCGCTCGCGGTCTGTGTATCCGAATAAAAGCTGGCGATGCCGTGCGAAGCGGTTTGCTTTGCGTCACGGTCGGGGACGCGCGCCCGGCTGATCGGGCGCGGATGCAGCGCCGCCACCCGGTGCGGGCGCTCGACCGCGGCTTGCCGGGTTGTTCCGGCGAGATCGGCTTTCTGACGGCCGACCGGCGATTGCGAGCAGGCGGCGAGCGATGCGGCGCCCAGGACCGCGAGCAACAACCGGCTCGAGCTTGCCAGCGACATCCGGGCAGTTTCGGCACTTGCAATGCGAGACATGATGCGCCCTCCGAACAACCCCAAGTTTCGGTGGGCAATGAGGGCAGAACCTTGTCGGAACAAAAGCGGCTCTGGGGCCGCCGGCGTTTCGCGCCGCGCTGTGACGATTCCACCACAGTGACCTGTTCAGAATCGGGACAGATCAGCGAAGGATCAGCCCGATACGGCCCGCGAGCCGCGCGTTTCGGCGCGGCCCGATTTCTAGTACTTCGGCTCGTACATCTGCGACTGGACCAGAGCCTTCACGTCATTGGGCGCCGGACCATCGGCGAGCCCACGCTGATAGGCCACGTCCGCAACCGCCGCCGCGATGCGGATCGAGACCTCGCGGATGCGCGGCAATGCCGGATAGAGGCTGCCCTGTGCGAGGTCCTCCCTGCCGACGCAATCGGCGAGCGCATGCGCCGCTGCCATGAACATCTCGTCGGTCACGAGGCGCGAGCGGCTGGCGATGACGCCAAGGCCGACGCCCGGGAAGATGTAGGAATTGTTGCCCTGGCGCGGCACGAAGCTGCGGCCGTTGAGCTTGACCGGATCGTACGGGCTGCCGCAGGCGAACAGCGCGCGTCCCTCAGTGTAGCGATAGGCATCCTCCGCCGAGCACTCGGCCTTTGAGGTCGGGTTGGAGAGCGCGAACACGATCGGCTGCTCATTGAGCTCGGCCATCGCCTTGAGCACATCGGGCGTGAAGGCGCCGCCGACCGCCGCGACGCCGATGATCGCCGTCGGCTTCAGCGTCTTGATGGCGGTGAGGAAGTCGGCGATCGGCGCCTGATCGGTGTGCGCATAGCGCAGCTTGTGGCCATGAAGGCCCTCGCGCCCCGCAACGACGAGACCGCGGGAATCCACCAGCCAGTTGCGGGAAAGCGCATCCGCCTCGGAGGCCCCCTCCGCCATCATGGCGGAGACCACGAGATCGGCGATGCCGGTCGCCGCCTCGCCCGCGCCGAGGAACAGGATCTTCTGGTCCTTCAGCTTGCCCCCGGAGATTCGCAGAGCCGAGAACAGGCCGGCGAGCGCCACCGCCGCGGTGCCCTGGATGTCGTCGTTGAAGACGCAGGCCTCGTCGCGATATTTGTGCAGCAGCTTGAACGCCGAATGATTGGCGAAGTCCTCGAACTGGATCAGCACGCCCGGAAACGTCTTGCGCGCGGCTTGCATGAACTCGTCGACGAAGCTGTCATAGGCCTCGCCCGTCAGCCGCCGCTCGCGCAGGCCGAGATAATAGGGGTCGTTCAACAGCTCTTCGTTGTTGGTGCCGACATCGAGCACGATCGGCAGGCACGCTTCCGGATGCACGCCCGCGCAGGCCGAATAGAGCGAGAGCTTGCCGACGGGGATACCCATGCCGTTGGCACCGAGATCGCCAAGTCCCAAAATGCGCTCGCCGTCGGTGACGACGATCAGCCTGGCCTGGTAGGGCCAGTTCTTCAGGATCTCCGCGATCTGGCCGCGGTCGCGTGAGGAGATGAACATGCCGCGCGGCCGCTGGAAGATCAGGCCGTATTTCTGGCAGGCAAGCCCGACCGTCGGGGTGTAGATGATCGGCTGGATCTCGTCGATATTGTCGACGACGACGCGGAAGAACAGCGCCTCGTTGCGGTCATGCAGCGCGTTCAGGGCAACGTATTTTTCCAGATCCGTCGGCAGCGTGCGCAGATTGGTGAGCACGCGCTGAGCCTGCGTCTCCATCGTCAGCACACAGGGCGGCAACAGGCCGCGCAAGCCGAGTGCGGCGCGCTCCGCTTCCGTGAAGGCCGTGCCCTTGTTGAGCAGGGGGTCGCGCAGCAGCGTCATGCCGTGCGCGGTCTCGGATGATGTCGAATGGGCGCTGACCCGAGCAGGTCTATTCACGATTCCCCCAAGGAGTTTCTTATTGAACCGCAGCCATTGTCGGCCAGCGTTCAGTCGAGATCAAGGACGTAGCGACTCCGGCCGCGATCGTGATCTCGCACCGCAGCAGATTTTTGCAAACGCCTGGCACTTTCGCGCGAAAAGGTTAACTCGGCAGGGCACTAACTCCTCATGGTGGGGAGCCGCGTCAGCGCCATCTCGAACCATGGAGGCCCCTATCTCACCCGCGGCCATCCTTCGAGACGCCCGCCGTTGGCGGGCTCTCAGGATGAGGACGGAGTGCGCGACATCAGGATCAACGGGCACCGATGCCGATTAGCCTCATCCTGAGGAGGCGCGTAGCGCCGTCTCGAAGGACGAGGCGGGCGCTCAGGCCGCCGCCAAGAACTGATATGCGCTCGCCTGCTTATCCCGCCGCCCGCCGGGGCGTCAGATTGGCAGCGCTGTCCGCCGGCGGCGCGATGTGCATCAGGATGGTCTGCACCGACGATGCAACCTCGATCCCGTTCTGCTGGAAGCGCAGCTTCATGCGGCGGTTGAATTCGCGCTGGACCGGCCAGCGGCCGGCCTCAGTGCAGCGGATCTGGCCGACGATCGACACCATCGCGCCGTCGACCTTGTCGACGCCCCAAAGCTCGAGGTCGCCGCGGATGAGCGCGCGGAAATCCGCTTCACGGCGCATCTCGTCGACGATGTCCTTGAGGATCTGGCCGGCGCGGTCGGTGTCTTCCTTGTAGGCGACGTTGACGCTGACCGAGGCGTTGCCGGCGCCGCGGCTGGCATTGGTGATGGTCGTGACCGCGCTGAACGGCACGATGTGCACGGCGCCGTCGCCCGCGCGCAGGCGGATGGTGCGGATCGAGACGTTCTCGACGACGCCCGACAGCCCCGACACGCTAACGGTGTCGCCGACCTGCACCGTATTCTCCAGCAGCAGGAACAGGCCGGTGATGAGATCCTGCACCAGCTTCTGCGAGCCGAAGCCGATCGCAATGCCGACGATGCCGGCGCCCGCCAGCAGCGGCGCGACATTGACGCCGATCTCGCTCAACGCCGTCAGGCCGACGATCGTCGCGATCAGACAGAGCAGCGCGGTGCGCAGCATCGGCTGGAAGGTGCGCAACCGCGCGGCGCGGGCATAGTGCCCGTCCCGCGACAGCGTATTGATCTGGCGGTCCAGGAGCGCATTGCTGGCTTCCCAGATCGCCGCAGCGATGAGTACGGCGAGGCCGATGGTCACCACGGCCGAGATCAGCCGGCTGCCGATCTGGCCGCCATAGAACCAGACGATCGCGTCCACGCCCCAGACCTCGAGCACCGCCACGAAACCAATGAAGGCGATGACACCGGATACGATCCTGCGGAGCAGCGGCAGATAGCGGTTGGCACGGATCTCGAGGCCGGGAAAGCGCTGGAGGATCTCCGGATTGATGCGGAAGCCGCGGTCGATCAGGCTCAGCGTCAGCATGATGACGACACGCGCGACCAGCGCCACTGCGATGGTGCCGACGAAATATTGCAGCAGCAGCGAATAGCCGTTGCGGATGTTGAGCGCCCATACCGCCCACAGTGCGAGGTCGAGCGCGATGGCAAGATAGTGCCAGCCGCCGGCGATGCGGTTGCGCAAACGGTCCGCAATCCCCTGCCGCTCGGCCGGGGCGCGGATGGCATCGGCGACCTGGCGGCGGCATTGCAGGATGATGACGGCGATGAAGAGGTGCACGACCAGCATCACCATGCGCAGCAGCGCGGCGTAGCCGGCGCGGTGCAGGCCGAGCAGCAGCGCCACATTGGCAAAGGCGATGCCGGAGACGCCGACGCCGACGATTCGGCGCGCCCAGATCTCGATATAGGCGGCGGTCTCCGCGCGCACCGGAAACAGGCCGAACGGCCCCGCCAGCGCCCGAACCAGGCAGATGAGCCCGCGCGAGAACGCATAGGCGTTGACGACGGCGAGGATCACGAGGCGGACGGTTGTCGGTTCTCCGATCTCCGTCCCGAGCAGCGCGGTGGCGACGCCGACGAAGACGAGCACGGGAAGCAGCTCGAGTACGAAACGCCCGAGCACGAAGGGCAGGCGCAGCATGATCTGCCAGACCCGCGCAAGGCTGTGGCGTCGCTCCTGCATTTCAGGTGCCGGCGTAACGTCGGCGACTGACGATGGCGGGTCGGCAAGCGGCAGCGCCGGTGCCGGCAGGCGCGCGCTTTGCGGCACGCGTCCCTCCAGGAACGCGACCGGCCGGCGGATCAGGCGGAAGATCACCCATTCGGCCGAGAGGGCGCAGCCGAGCACCAGCGCGAGCTTCCAGGCGATCTCGATCAGAAGATTGTAAGCCGCAGGATCGTTCGCGGTGCGCACGATCCAGTAATAGAACGCCGGAAAATGCGTGAGCGTCCGCGCCATGCCGGCGATCTCACGCGAGATTTCGCCGATCTCCTCCGAGACCGTGAGCATGAGCTGCGCACCGAGGCCGTCGGCCGAAAGCGGGATCGGCGAATTCGGCTGCGGCGCGGGCTGTTGCGGACCAGACGCGTTGGCGATCGCACGGAGCGTATCGATCATCTGCGCGCGCTTCTTGTCGTCCTGAAGCGTGTCCAACGCTCGCCTGGCTTCGTCAGGCGATAGCGCCGCGGCACCGTTCGCGGCCGGCGCATCGGCGCGGGCGCAGGAGAGAGAAGAGATCGCAAGGAAAAGAGCGGCGAGAAGCGCCGGGACAAGCTTTTGCGACACGCAGATTCCCTGGAAAAGTGAATGTGCTCGCAGGTAGCGTGGCCGCCACCGCCGAAGCACATCCGTCATGTCGGATCGGCGCTATTCGCCCCCAGCCTGTGTCGGAAGTTGGCCTTTGGGACGACATTCTCTTGGCATTTGCCGCAGCGCAGGATCGGGAGTTGATGTCCCGGCGAGCCTCATCAGGCAGCGCGCGCAAGACCTCTGTGCGGATCGACAGGAGGATTAAGAATGCGGGGTGTCAAAGGACTTTGTTGCGGCGGCCTTCACGGCAATCCGACACGATCGACGGGCTCAAAATACAGCGCCGGGAAGGTAGGGGCTTTGCCTCACTGATGCAGCCCGCTAAACCTTCTCCCGGCGTGCCGTTCGCGGTTTCTGCCGCTATGCGATAGTCCGAACGAGCTCCATCGCAATTAACGCGGCTGGATTTGCGGAGGTGGCGTCATAGACCTCCCCTTGCTCATGAGGTGGACGTTGCGCGTCGCTTGTTTGCGACCGCGGGCATGGTCCTCCTGCGACACAAAACTGTCAAGCGGGATCAATGGCGCAAAGGATCACAATTGAACGCGCGAGTTCCTTGGACGGCTGCGCCCGATGGTGAGTTGCTGCACCTGGCAATCAGGAGCACGCGCGCGCCGGGCGAGGACATTGAGCGAGACAGCCGGCATGGTGACATCATGCCCCTGTTTTGCCCGACAAGGCAACCTGACTTCGTGAAATCCGCATCACGGATGATGAGCGGGATAAGCCATTGATTCCGCTATGCCTGGCTACTGTGCATGGGGTTGTTTTTCGCGTTTTTTGTCATTGGCCGGCTCGGTCGCCTAGAGAAACATCTCCGTCAGGTCGACCGTCGAGGCCTTTCCGATCTGGTCGAAGTTTCGCGCCAGCCAGCTTCGCGCCGCCGCGCGGCCCTCGTCGCGCAGGCGGCACAATAGGCTCCATTCGGGGTGGAACTGCGTGGCCGTGCCGAGCTGCGACATCAACGCGTCGTTGCCGATCCAATGCATGTACATGCGGCTGTGCTTATTGCTGTCGAGCTCGCCGTCATCGATCAGCCGGGTGGCGAAGGCGATCGCGCGCATCTCGCGCATCAAGGATGAATTGAAGCTGATCTCGTTGATTCGGTGCAGGACATCGGCAGCGCTGCCCGGCAGCTCGTCGCGCCGGATCGCCGTCACCTGCACGATGACCACGTCGTGACTGCCCTTGCGGTAGATCAACGGATAGATCGCGGGATTGCCGAGATAGCCGCCGTCCCAGTAATGCTCGCCATCGATCTCGACGGCCTGGAAATAGGGCGGCAGGCAGGCCGACGCGAGCACGGTCTCCGCCGTCAGCAGCGGGCTCTGGAACACCTTGATCTTGCCGGTGCGGACGTTGGTGGCGTTGAGAAACAGCTGCGGCGCATCCGGCGAGGAATTGAGCCGGTCGAAATCGATCACGCGCTGCAGCAGCGCGCGGAGCGGATTGAAGTGAAAGGGATTGAGCAGGTTCGGCGGCAGCGTGTGTGTCAGCGTATGGATGAATGCGTGGACCGGATGATATTCCGGCGGCAGCTTCAGGGCCTGGATCCACTGGTTCAGCGGCGACATCAGATCGTACGCCATGTCCATGCGCGAGACTTCGTACCAGAATGCGTGCAGGCTCTCCCGCGCGGCCTCCGCGCCCCCATGCGCCATGCCGGAGGCCATCGCGACCGCATTCATCGCGCCGGCACTGGTCGCGCTGATCGCCTCGATCGCGAGCCTGCCGTCCTCGAGCACCTGGTCGAGCACGCCCCAGACGAAGGCGCCGTGCGCGCCGCCGCCCTGGAGCGCGAAGTTGACGTTCTTGCAGTTCGTGGTCCCGCCAGCTGTCACTTTGCTTGCCTCTTGCCTCCCGTCCCTTCTTTCTCCAGCGCCTTGCGCACCTGCTTGAACTCCTCCAGCGAGGCCCTGTCGGCGCGGGGGAAGCGCAGGTCGAGCTTTTCCAGCTCGGCGTTGATCACCGAGCCGATCACGACGCGCGCGAACCATTTGTGGTCGGCGGGCACGACGTACCAGGGCGCGTGGGAGGTCGCGGTGTGGCGGACGATGTCCTGGTAGACCGCCTGGTAGCGTGGCCAAAGCGCACGCTCCCTGATGTCGTCCATGGAGAACTTCCACTGCTTGGCCGGATCGTCCAGCCGCGCGAGGAAGCGCTCGCGCTGCTCTTCCTTGGAGATGTTGAGGAAGAACTTCAGCACCACGGTGCCGTTACGGCAGAGATAGCGCTCGAAGGCGGAGATGTCCTCGAACCGCTCCTTCCAGATGTTCTTGGTCACGAGCTTTGGCGGCAGCTTCTCCTTGGCGAGAATCTCGGGATGCACGCGCGTCACCAGGCATTCCTCGTAATGCGAGCGGTTGAAGATGCCGATATGGCCGCGCTCGGGCAGCGCGACCGCGTGACGCCAGAGGAAGTCGTGGTCGAGCTCCTTGCTGCTCGGCGCCTTGAAGGCCGTGACCTCGCAGCCCTGCGGATTGATGCCCTCGAAGATCGCCTTGATCGCGGAGTCCTTGCCGGCGGCGTCCATCGCCTGGAACACGATCAGGAGCGACCAGCGGTCCTGCGCGTAGAGCTTCTCCTGAAACGCGATCAGCCGTTTCTTGTTGGCGTCGAGGATCGCCTGCGCCTTCTCCTTGTCGAGATCGCCCTTCTCGTCGGTCTTGTGGTCCTTGAGGTGAAACTTGCCCGAGCCATCGTAGCGAAACGGCGTGATGTAGCGGTCAAGCTCCTGGGCGAGCGACTTGGACGGCTTTTTGCTCATGAGCGCGGGGCACCTTGCGTTGCAACTTCAATCGGTCGAGCAAGCTACCAAGGATGCCCTTGGGAAGGAATATGATGAAGAGCACGAGCAGCACGCCGTAGACGAGATTGTCCCAGCCGACCGCCTTGGTGCCGAATCCGATGCGCAGCGTTTCCGCCAGCAGGATGGTGATGATGGCGCCGACGGTCGGGCCGAGCGAGACGAACAGGCCGCCGACGATCGCGGCGAACACCATCTGCAGAGAGACCGCGATGCCGCTGACCGTGTCGGGCGTGATGAACATCTGGTACTGGCAGTAGATCGCGCCCGCCAGAGCCGTCATCACCGCGCTGAGCAGCGTGATCTTCAGCTTCTCGGCGGTGACGTCGACACCGGCCGCGGCCGCAGCATCCTCGTCCTCCGAGATCGCCTCCAGCGCATAACGCGCCATGCTGCGGTCGACCCAGTGCCAGACCACGATGCCGAACAGCCAGACCGCAAGCGCGATCAGGTACCAGGTCGTCTTGTCGTCGAATTGCAGCGCCAGCAGCCTGTTGCCGGACGCGCGGTTCGGGGTGTAGCCGAGCGAGCCGCCGGTATAGTCGCGCGTCGCGGTGATGACCTGGAGCACGATGCCTGACAGCGCCAGCGTCACCAGCACGAAATAGTGCCCGGTGATACGAAAGCGGAAGCAGGGATAGCCGACGATCATCGCCAGCGCGCCGGCCGCCGCCATGCTGATGGGAATGCCGATCCAGGGCGACAGGCCTGCGTGATTCCACAACAGCGCGGTGACGTAAGCGCCGATCCCCATGAAGCCGCCATGGCCGAGCGAGACGAGGCCGAACCTCCCCATCATCGACCAGGACGTATAGGCGAACGACCAGATCAGGATCAGCACCAGGATGTGCAGATGATAGGGATCGCGATAGACGAAGGGCAGCGCGACCAGCGCCGCCAGCCCCACGCCCCATGCAGCAAACCGCCCCTGCCCCATCATCGGCGCCTCGCAAGCAGGCCCGCGGGCCGGATGAACATCATGACGATGAAGAACGCGAAGGCCAGCACATAGCCCCATTCGAGGTCGGAGAACAGGCCCCCGAGCGAGATGATCTCGGCGAACACGAAGGCGGCGATGAAGCCGCCGATGAAATTGCCGAGGCCGCCGAGCACGCAGATCAGGAAGGTGATCGGCCCGAAGGACAGGCCGACGAAGGGATGCACGTCGTATTGCAGCACCAGGAGGCAGGCGGCGAGGCCGGCGAGCGCGCCGCCGAGCGCCGACGTGATCAAGTAGATCCGCTTGGTGTCGACGCCCATCAGCGCCATGATCTGGCGGTCCTGCGAGATGGCACGGATCGCAGTGCCGGTGAAGGTGCGCGTCATGAACAGATAGACCGCGACCATGCCGACCAGCGCGGCGACGAACGAAAGCAGTCGTGCGTAGCTGAAATTCATGTCGCCGAAGGCGAGCACCGGCAGGCGGATGCCGAGATTGCGGAAGTCGATGCCGAAGGCAACGGTGGCAAAGCTCTGTAGCACGAACAGCACCCCGCCGGTCGCGAGCAGCTGGTTGATCGGTGGCGCGGTCAGCAGCGGCGCGATGACGAGGTAGTGCAGCGCCGCACCAAGCACGGCAACCAGCAGGATAGTGAGCGGGGCAGCGACGAAATAGCTGACGCCGTAATATTGCACCATGAAATACATGCCGTACATGCCGATCATGACGAGCTCGGCATAGCAGATCCAGGTCACGTCGATGACACCGAAGATCAGGTTGAGCCCGAGCGCAAGAAGCGCCAGCACGCCGCCGAGCAGAATGCCGTTGATGACGGCCTCCAGCAGATAGATGTCGAATACGTCCAGGAACGCCTGCATGCCCATCACACCCCGAGATAAGCTTCCTTGACCGTGTCGCTCGCCAGCATCTCGGCCGACGTGCCGGACGCGCGGATCGTACCCGCTTCGATCAGATAGGCGCGGTCGACCACCTTGAGCACCTGCTGCACGTTCTGCTCGACGATCAGCACGGTCAGCCCGCTGGCACGGATCCGCTTCACCAGCTCGAACACCTGCTGCACCACCACCGGCGCGAGCCCCGCCGAGGGCTCGTCGAGCAGCAACAGCTTCGGATTGGACATCATCGCGCGGCCGATCGCGCACATCTGCTGCTCACCGCCGGACATGGTGCCGGCCATCTGGTGGCGGCGCTCCTTCAGACGCGGAAACAGCTCGAACACGACCTCGAGGCGCTCGGCGTAGCGGTCCCGCGCCTCCTTCATGAAGGCGCCCATCTTGAGATTGTCGTCAACCGTGAGCTGCGGAAACAGCCGCCGGTTCTCCGGCACATGCGCAATGCCGAGGCTGACGATCTTGTGCGACGGCGTCGCCACCAGGTCGACGCCCTCCATCTTGATCGATCCGCGCGACGGACGGATCAGGCCGGAGATGACGCGCATCAAGGTGGTCTTGCCGGCGCCGTTGGGGCCGATCACGCCAACGGCTTCGCCGGCCTTCACGTCCAGATTGACGTCGAACAGCGCCTGGAAGGTGCCATAGCCGGCATTGACGCCGCGAAGCTCCAGCATCGCCTACCCCCCTGCGCGGCGGCGCACTTCGGCGGCCGCGGCCTGCGTGGTCTCGGCATCGGTGCCGAGATAGACCTCGATGACGCGCGGATCGCCGGCGACCGCGCTCGGCAGGCCTTCCGAGATCTTCTCGCCGTGATCGAGCACCATGACGCGGTCGACGACGCGCATCAGGACGCCCATGATGTGCTCGACCCAGATGATGGTGATGCCGAGCTCGTCGCGGATATTGCGCAGCATGTCCGCGGCCTGATCCATCTCGGCCTCGTCGAGCCCGCCGAGGCTCTCGTCGGCGAGCAACAACTTCGGCGCGGTGGCGAGGGCCTTCGCCAGCTCGAGCTTCTTCAGCCCCGCCGCGCCGAGCCCATCGACGCTGGCATGGCGGTCGGTCGGCAGGCCGACCATCGCCAGCGACCGCTCGGCCGCCTCCTCCGCCTTGGCGCGGCTGTGGCGGCCCTGGCCGTAGAAGCCGGCAAGCGCGACGTTCTCGAAAATGCTGAGGCGGCGGAACGGCCGCGGGATCTGGAAGGTCCGCCCGATGCCGCTGTTGATGATCCGGTGAGGCGCAAGGCCCGCGATCTCGTGCCCGGCGAACAGGATCGATCCGGAGGTCGGCGCCAGCGTGCCGGAGAGCATGTTGAAGATCGTGCTCTTGCCCGAGCCGTTGGGGCCGATCAGGCCCAGGATCTCGCCCTGGTCGACCCGAAACGAGACGTTGTTCACGGCGGTGAAGCCGCCAAACCGCTTCACCAATCCGCTGACTTCCAACACCGCAGAACTCCGCTACTGGTTGCTGTAGGTGGTGCCCTTGGGCAGCGGCAGCACAGCCTCGCGCTGCGCCTGGCTCTTGGGCCACACCACATAGGATTTGTCGTCGACGTATTGGATCACGACCGGGAACGAGCGCTCGTTCTGGCCGGCCATTGGCGAGCCCTCGCCGTGGAATTTGACGCCGAAGCCGAGCATGGTGCCACCTTCGGGTATGTCGGTGTCCAGTGCTGCCTTGCGCAGGGAGTCGGGATCGACGCCGCCATATTTCTTGATCGCTCGCGGCAGCACGTCGTTCAGGAACAAATAGGTGTTCGACGCAGCCATGCCGACATGGGCCGAACGGATGGCGACGCCCGGCTTGCGCTTGTCGAACTCCTCGCCGACCGCCTTGATGATCGGCGGCAGCTTCGGATCCATGCTCTTCTGGTTGGCGAGCCAGATCGAAATCGGATCGGTGTTGAAGACGTAGTTTACGTCGGCGCCCAGGCCTTCCTTCAACTTCTCATAGACCCCGTAGCCGGCGCCATGACCTACCAGTGCGCCGAACTTCAGCCCCTGTTCGCGGGCTTGCCGAAGCAACAGGGTGATGTCGGGATTATAGCCGGTATGGAACACCACATCCGGCTTGGCCCGCTTCAGCTTGGTGACCAGCGCAGACAGATCCGGGGCCGTCGCCGAATAGCCCTCTCTGAGCACGATGTTGAAACCGGCCTTCTTGGCACCGGCCTCGTTGCCTTTGGCAACGTCGACGCCGTAGGCGCCGTCCTCGTGGATGATGGCGACCCGCAGGTCCTTCGGGTCCTTGCCCAGCTTTTCCTTCGCGTTCTGCGCGATGAAGTCCATCGTCATCATGCCGAACTGGTCGCCGGAGGCCTGCGGGCGAAACACGTATTTGTAGTTCTTGTTCTCCAGCACCGCCGACGAAATGCAGGTCGTGATCCACATGAACTTCTTCAGCTGCTCGACCCGCGCTGCCACCGGCACGCATTGCGCCGAGGAGAAGAAGCCGAGCAGCATGTCGACCTTTTCCTGCTCGATCAAACGGATCGCTTCATTGATGGCGATATCCGGCTTGCTCTGAGCATCGGCATAGATCGCCTCGATCTTGTAGCCTTCGACGTCTTTCGCGCTGTACTGATCCAGCATGATCCTTGCGCCGGTATATTGCAGCTCCGAACCGCCGCCGGCGAGCGGGCCGGTCAGATCGTAGATGACGCCGATCTTGAGCTTTTTCTCTTGAGCTTTCTCTTGGGCCTCGGCGGACGCCGCCAAGCCCGTCGCTGATATCGCGACCAACAGCCCACGTACCAAGCGGGCAGCCATGCGCAGGCGCATCAAAACCTCCCTGGACGATTTGTGCATTGCATTCTTGGTGCAATTCTTCGGCCCATCACATGGGCTGCGCGCGGCGATGTCAAGCCTCGCGCATCAGCGCGCTGCGAACTGCTGCTCGACGAAGGCCGTGACAAATCGCGGCATGGACGGCCTGAGATCGCTGGTCCCGCGGACGAGATGAATGGCGGACAGCTCCGGCTCGGTCTCGCGCGCAAGGTTGGCTTCGATCCGGGCGCGAGCCACATCGCCCGGCATGTCCAGGTTGATGACCTGCAACATCGCGATCGTCGGGCCCGTGACCACGCAATGCCAGCCCGGCTCGATCCGACAGTCGGCCGCGGTCAGGCCGGTCTCCTCGCCGAGCTCGCGGACGACACTGCCGGGAATATCGAGCGCGCCGTCGCTGACATCGTCGAGATCAGGCGTTCCCGAGGGGAAATAGATGCGGCCCGCATTGGCGGTGTGGGGCGCCATCTCGCCCATGATGAAGGCGCCGTCGGAGGCGCGCAGCGCGCCCATGCCGAAGCCGTTGAACACGGCCTTGTCGGGAAAGCCCCAGTCGCGCCAGGCGAGGAAGCTTGCAAAATCCGTCTCGAAATAGGTCGCCGTCAGGTGACCGTCGTTGAACACGGCGTCGCGCCCGAGCAGGACGCGGCCGTTCCAGATTCTCGGCCGCTCGCGCTGCTTCTCGGCGAAATGCGCCGCGATCTCGGCGCGCCGTTCCTCGGCGAACGGCCAGACGATCGGCCGCACCGCAAGATCGAGCGTCGCGACGCGATGTATGACCGGTGACGTCATGACGCCTGATACCACGCCATCGCGTCGGCTATTTGGCGCTCCCCGTTGTCTTCTTGGCCTGCTCGACGAATTTGTTGGTGAAGGTCTTGCTGACGTCGATCTTGGCGTTCGCCACTTCGGGCGAGCCGACGCTGAACACTGCAAGCACGGCGTCCGCACCCTTCGGGTCCATCTTGCCGGTCTCGGAATACATCGGGATCGTATTCTTCAGTGCGGCAAGATAGAGGTCCTTGTTCTTGCCGACGGTCTGCTCGGGCATCTTCGCCATGATCTCCTCCGGCGTATGCGAATGGATCCAGGCGAGCGTGGCGAGAATCGCATTGGTGAGCGCCTGCGCCTCCTTCTCATGGCCGTTGATCCAGGCCACGGTCGAATACAGCGCGCCGCCCGGATATTCGCCGCCGAACGTCTCCAGCGTGTCTTTCTGGGTACGGGTGTCCGAGAGGATACGCAGATCCTTGTGGCTGCCCTGCAGCACGGTCACGGACGGATCGAGCATCACCGCCGCATCGATCTGGCCCTGCTCCATCGCGGCCACCGCGGTGGCCCCGAGGCCCACCCCGATCACGGCGACGCTGGTGGGATCGAGCCCGTTCTTCTTGAGCATGTATTTCAGGAAGAAGTCGGTGGAGGAGCCGGGCGCACTGACGCCGACCTTCTTGCCGGCGAGATCCTTGACCGACTTGATGTCGTTGGTGCGCGAGGGCGCGACCACCAGGACGAGGCCGGGATAGCGGTCATAGACCACGAAGGATTGCAGCTCCTGCTTCTTGGCGGCGAGATTGACGCAATGGTCGAAATAGCCGGAGACCACGTCGGCGCTGCCGCCGAGCACGGCTTTGAGCGCATCCGAGCCGCCCTTGAGGTCGACGAGCTCGACACTGACGCCGGCCTTCTCGTATTCGCCGAGCTGCTTGGCCAGTACCGTCGGCAGATAGCACAGGCAGGAGCCGCCGCCGACCGCGATGGTGACCTTGCTTTGCGCCGCGGCAAGCGAAGTGGTGAGCGTCAGCGCGAGCAGTGCGCCGGCGAGCCTGGCAATCGTGTTCTTCATTGGTTTCCTCCGTTCGGCCGCCGGCACCATAGAGCAGCGGGGCTGGCTTGAGAAGCTCCGCCTGAGCGGGCTAGCCATCAGCCCCTCGACGCAACAGCATGTCCAACGCACGTTCGGGATCGTCGACGCGATCAAATAGACCTGCTTCCTACCCCCGCCCGTCCGACGCGGCCGGCCGCCACACCAGGAGGCGCCGCTCCACCAAGGTGACACCGAAATCGATCAGGATGACGAAGGCCGACAGCACGAACATGCCGGCGAACACGCCGGCGACATCGAAGATGCCCTCGGCCTGCTGGATCAGATAGCCGAGCCCGGCCGCCGATCCCAGATATTCGCCGACCACCGCGCCGACCACGGCAAAGCCGACGGAGGTATGAAGCGACGAGAACATCCATGACAGCGCCGACGGCCAATAGACATGCTGCATCAACTGCCGCTCGCTCATGCCGAGCATGCGGCCATTGTCGAGCACGGTCCGGCTGACCTCCTTGACACCCTGATAGACATTGAAAAAGACAATGAAGAACACCAGGGTGACGCCGAGCGCGACCTTGGACCAGATGCCGAGCCCGAGCCACAGCGCGAAGATCGGCGCCAGCACGACACGCGGCAGGGCGTTGACCATCTTCACATAGGGGTCGAACACCGCGGCGACCAGCGGCTGGCGCGCGAACCAGAAGCCGACCAGCACCCCGCCGAGCGATCCGATCACGAAGGCGAGGATCGATTCCGCGAGCGTGATGCCGAGGTGCTTCCAGATCACGCCGGAGGCGAACCATTTCACGATCTGGCTGAACACGTCGACGGGGTTGGAGAAGAAGAACGGCGGCAGCAGGATCTTGCCGAACACCGGGACAGTCGACAGCACCTGCCACAGCACCAGGCCCACGACAGCGACCAGAACCTGCAGCGCAAACAGCGTCGTGCGCGACATCAGACCACCTCCGCCGCCTGGGTGGACTGTGCGTATCCCTTCATCACCTCGTCCTTCAGCACGCTCCAGATCTCGCGATGGAGCGCATGGAATTCCTTGTCGAGGCGCACCTCGAAAATGTCGCGCGGGCGGGCCAGGCCGACGCGCCAGTCGCCGATGATGCGCGAGGACGGCCCCGCCGACATGATCACGACGCGGTCGGCGAGCGCGATGGCCTCTTCGAGATCGTGGGTGACGAACAGCACGGCCTTGCGGTCGGCACTCCACAGATCGAGCAGCAGATTGCCCATCACCTGGCGCGTCTGCGCATCGAGCGGCCCGAACGGCTCGTCCATCAACAGGATCTTCGGATCGCGGATCAGCACCTGCGCCAGCGCCACGCGCTTGCGCTGGCCGCCCGAAAGCATGTGCGGATAGCGGTTCGCGAAGGCGCCGAGGCCGACGGCGGTCAGCCATTTCTGCGCCTGCGACAAGGCCTCCGTGCGCGGCGTGCCCTTGACCTCGAGCCCGATGGCGACATTGTCGAGCGCAGTCTTCCAGGGGAACAGCGCATCAGCCTGGAACAAATAGCCGGCATCCCGATTCAGCCCCGCCAATGGCTGGTCGAAGATCCTGACCCTGCCCGCGGCGGGTTTGAGCAGGCCCGCCGCGACGTTAAGCAGCGTCGATTTTCCGCACCCTGTGGGCCCGACAATGGCGACAAACTCGCCCTGTGCCACCGCAAGATGGGCCTTCTCCACCGCCGTATAGACCCGGCCGTCCCCCAGCCGGAACGCAACCTTGGCATCTTCCAGCGCCACTGCCGTGGGCGTCGTCATGTGCTTCCTCCAACTCAGGCCGATGCCTTAGCCGCTCGCGCGGCCAAGTTCAATCGAGGCGCCGGGCGTGCTACGCATGCTGTGCTGCCGCGCTCTTACCCTCCCCTGGAGGGGTCCCTGGAGCGGGAGGGTAAGAGAAGAGAGAGCTCACCTGCGATGTCTTCCAAGCCGGCGATCAGCTACCAGCACGTCACCAAGCGCTTCGGCTCCCTTGCAGCCGTCGATAACGTGTCGCTCGACATCGTCGAGGGTGAGTTTGTGGCCGTCGTCGGCGGCTCGGGCTCGGGCAAGACCACGCTGCTGCGGCTCGCCAACCGGCTGATCGAGGCCGATAGCGGCACCATCACCGTTGAAGGCGAGGACGTGCGGAATGTCGATCCGGTCGCGCTGCGGCGGCGGATCGGTTACGTCTTCCAGAGCGGCGGCCTGTTTCCGCATCTGAGCGTCGCCGACAATATCGGCATCACGCCGAAGCTGCTCGGCCAGCCGGAAACGGCCGTTGCAGGGCGCGTCGACGAACTGCTGGAGCTCGTCCAGCTCGACCGCGCAAAGCATCGCGACCGGCTGCCCGAGGCGCTCTCCGGCGGCGAGCGCCAGCGCGTCGGCGTGGCGCGGGCGCTCGCGGCAAGACCCCGCCTCGTGCTGATGGACGAGCCGTTCGGCGCGCTCGATCCCCTCACCCGCGATGCGCTCGGTGACGATTATCGCGCGCTGCACCGCAAGCTCGGCCTGACCACCGTGATGATCACCCATGACATGACAGAGGCGATCCTGCTCGCCGACCGCATCGCGGTGATGCGCGGGGGACGATTGCTCGCACAAGGTACGGCTGCGGAGCTCTCGAATAGCAGCGACGATTACGTGCTCGAACTGTTGCGTACCCCGCGGCGCCAGGTCGAGCGACTGAATGCGTTGCTGCCGACGGGCGGTGCGGCATGAGCCTCTTCACCGATCCGCGCTGGGGCGAGGCGCTGGCGCATCTGCCGGACTACCTTGGCAACCATGTGCGGGTGAGTCTTGCCGCGCTCGCGCTCGGCCTCGCGGTGAGCCTGCCGCTGGCGATCTTGACGCGCAATCGTCCGGCGCCACGCGGCATCCTGCTCGCGTTGGCCAGCATCGTGCAGACCGTACCCGGGCTGGCGCTGCTCGCGCTGTTCTATCCGCTGCTGCTGCTGGCTGCTTCCGTCACGCTGGCCTGGTTCGGCGTATCCTTCTCCGCGTTCGGCTTCCTGCCGGCGATGCTGGCGCTGGCGCTGTATTCGATGCTGCCGGTGCTGCGCAACGGCATCACCGGCCTCAACGGCATCGATCCCGCGCTGATCGAGTCTGCCGAGGGCGTCGGCATGACCGCGCGGCAATCGCTGCTGATCGTCGAGCTGCCGCTCGCGCTGCCGGTGATGATGGCCGGCATCCGCACCGCGGCGGTGTGGGTGATCGGCACCGCAACGCTGTCGACGCCGATCGGACAGACCAGTCTCGGCAATTACATCTTCGCCGGCCTCCAGACCCAGAACTGGGTATTCGTGCTGTTCGGCTGCGTGGCTTCCGCCCTGCTCGCGCTCGCAGTCGACCAGTTGCTCGGCCTGATCGAGAGCGGCCTGCGCCGCCGCAGCCGCGCGCGCAGCGGCCTCGGGGCGCTCGGAATCGCGGCGCTGGTCGCAGCAACGCTGGTGCCGACCATGGGGCGCTCGTCGTCAGGCTATGTGGTCGGCGCCAAAACTTTCGCTGAGCAATATGTGCTGTCGGCGTTGATGAGGGACCGCCTCCAGGCGGCGGGCCTCGCGGCGACCGCGCGCTCCGGCCTCGGCTCCAGCGTGGTCTTCGGGGCGCTGAAGGCCGGCGACATCGATCTCTATGTCGACTATTCCGGTACGCTCTGGGCCAACCAGCTGCATCGCACCGACATCAAGCCGCGCGCCGAGCTGGTGGCGGAATTGAAGGCGGCGCTCGCCAAGGACGACATCACCCTGCTCGGCGAGCTCGGCTTCGAGAACGCCTATGCGCTGGTGATGCCAAGACGACGCGCCGATGCGCTCGGCATCCGAACCGTCGCCGATCTCGCCGCACATTCGGCAACGCTGTCGATTGCCGGCGACTACGAGTTCTTCTCGCGCCCCGAATGGGCAGCGCTGCAAAAGGCCTATGGGCTGCAGTTCCGCGCCCAGCGCCAGATGCAACCGGACTTCATGTATGCGGCCGTGGCCAGCGGCGAGGTCGACGTCATCGCCGGTTACACCAGCGACGGCCTGATCGCCAAATACGAGCTCACAGCGCTCGACGATCCCAAACGCGCGATCCCGCCCTACGACGCCATCCTGCTGCTTGCGCCGAAGCGTGCCGGTGACGCGCGACTGCAGGCGGCGCTCAAGCCATTGCTCGGCAAGATCGACATCGCCACCATGCGCGAGGCGAACCTGCGCGCCAGCGGCAATGATGCGAATTCATCACCGGATGCGGTGGCGAGGTGGCTGTGGGAGAAGGTGGGCGGGCGATAAGGGCTACAGTCCCCGGATCATCCCTGCGTCGATCAGCAGCCGGTTCAGCCGCCGCGCCTCGGCGCCATCCTTGCAGCCGTAAAAGATGCCCTTGCAGCGGAGCATGATCTCCTTCTGCTCGGCGAAGGACGGGTCGAGCGGGATGCCGGCGGCTTCCTGAACAACCAGCGGCAGATAGGGACCGTCGATCGTGTCCATCACGGCCTGGCTTCCGACCGGCTCGAAATTGATGGCGTCGATGGCGTAATAGGTCGCGTAGAGGCGCGCATCGTAGGCGTCGAGCTTCTTGCCGATCGCGCCCTCGTCGAGCCCGGGCTCGAGGATGGCAGCCGCAAACTCCGGCTGATGATCGCCGTACCGCACGATCAGGAAGGGCTCGCCGGGAAAGGTCTTCTTCAAGCCGGCCACGAACGCCTTGTACTGCTCGGCACTCATGGTCTGGCGGCGCAGATATTCATCGATGGACGGCAGATTGCCCGGCGCGCGCCAATTCGGCAGCAGATCGGGACGGAAGCGGGTTTCCCAGGGGAAGTGGTTGGCACCGAGATAGATGAAAGCGAACAGCGGCTTGTTCGGCGGCTGCTGGCCGATCAGCTGAAGCGCCTTGTCGTAGAAGAAGCTGTCGGGCTCGACGTCCTTGGCGCCGAGATCCTTGGAATCGAGGAAGCGCTCGATTCCCGTCGTCATCTGGAAGCTGCGCGCGCCCATGAAGCCGCCATGGGCGGGATAGAGCGACAGCGTGTCGTAGCCGCAGCGACGCAGCGCCAGCGGCAGCCCGCGCTCGACCCGGTTCGAGGCGATGCGCGTGACGAAATAGGCGAAGCGGCCGAACGAACGCGAGGAGAGCCCAGCGAACACGTTGTATTCGGTGAACCAGCTCGGCCCGCCATTGCTCTCGGCAAGGAATGTGCGCTGCTTGCCGTCCCACGATTTGAAATGGTCGCCATAGCGCGGCGGCACCTTGATGCCCTGGGCGGCGCGGATGTCGAAGCTCGATTCATCATGGATCAAGATGATGTTGGGCCGGCGGCCCGCCGGGTGGCAGGCATCGACCAGCGGCATGTTGAGCCGCTCGCCAGTCGAAGCAGACGCCTCCATGAAGCCGTACTGCGCAAAGTCGGAGACGGCCGTGACGCCCGAGCGGAAGAATTTCGAGAGATAGCCGTCATCGTAATAGCCGCGCCAGGCCTCGTCCGGGTGATAGAGCGAATAGCCGACCAGGGCGGCGAGGCAGGCGAGCTTGCAGGCGAGCGCCGGCAGGCGGCGGATGCGGAACGGATCGAGCCACCACAGCGCATACATCAGCGGCAGCGTGACGAGACCGGCCAGGATCACCGACCAGCGCAGATTCGGGAAGATCGTGAAAAGGAACGCGACGGAGTCGCGGTCGATCATCATCAGGTCGATGAAGTTGACCGTCATCTGCACGACGTCGTGCTTGAGCCGCGACAGCAGCACCAGCACGACCACCATGGTCAGCGACAGCGCACCCGACAGCGCGGGGCGACGCAGCAGCGTGATCCAGAAGAAGTTGAGGATGCCCCAGGCCAGCGCGAAGGACAGGCGCGAGCCGAAATCGGTCTCGGTCTCGTACATCAGGGCGAGTGCCGCCAGATGCGGCGCTGCAACTGCGAGCAGCCGCCAGATGCCGAGCGCGGCGACGCTCGCCAGCACGGCCGTCGTGGCAGAAGGACCTGGATTGGGCGCGGACGCCATCGACGACACGCAACTTCTGGTCCGGCGCGGTGATGCCAAGCCTGGCTGGCCGACCTAAAAACAGCCAGGGCGTCCGGAGCAGCCGGAAGCCTGCACCGTGTCATAAAACTGTAACGGAATGGTCAAGGAGAGGCAACGCGCGGCGCGGTCCGACCTTCGCTTAATGTTAGCGGGCTGCGCCGTACGGCATCGACCAGAGCCGCTGGCCCGCTAGGGCTTTGCGATACCTGCGATGAACAGGTCGATCACCCCCTCCGCCATCCGCTCGATCTCGCCCTCCCCGACGCCCCAGCGCGGGAAATGGCCGTCGAGGTTCATTCGGGCGAAACCGTAGACGAGGGCGCGCCCGGCGATCTGGGTGCGCTTGAGGTCGGCCGACCGCAGCAGGCCTTGCTCTGCCGCATCGGCCAGCATCTGCTCTGTCAGCGCGATCAGCTCGGCGTTGTCTCGTGTCAGGTCCGGCGAGCTGCCATGGGCAAAATAGCGCCCGGTCGAGATGATCTCGAAATGCGCGGGATTGCGCAGGGCCCAACGCAAATAGGCGAGACCGAAGGCGCGGAAGCGGGCGAGCGGGGCGGCGGCCGGAGCCTCGCGCAGCGCCGCATCGATCTCGGCGCGAAAGCGCCGCTGCGCCTCCTCGGCCGCGGCCGCCATGAGCGCATCGCGCTTGGGAAAGTGTCGGAACGGCGCCCCCGGCGACACCGCGGCCCGGCGCGCGGCCTCCCGTACCGAGACTTCGGCGCCTTCCGCCGCGAGTTGCAGCGCAGCATCGATCAACACGCGGCGGAGGTCGCCGTGATGGTACGGCCGGGCTTCGGTGGCAGGGCGGCGGGCGCGCCGCTTGGACGGAGGACGGACAGGCATGGATTCTTCTAGCCTCACCCGAACGTGAATGTAAGCAATGATTACACCATTGACGGCGCGTTCACTGCCAAATGTAATCGTCGATTACATAGAGAGGGAGATCGCCATGTCCGAAGGTCGAAGCTGGCTCGAAGGCTGGCGCCTGCTGGCCGTCCTCTGCTTGAGCCTCGTCGCCCTCAGCCTATGGATCGCCTCGATGCGGCAGTTCGAGGTCGAGGGCGTTCGGATGGTGATCCGCTTCACGGCGCGAAGCTCGCTCCTGTTGTTCTGCCTCGCCTTCAGCGCCGTGGCGCTGGCGCGGCTGTGGCCCAATGCCTGGACGCGCTGGCAAAGGCGCAACCGCCGCTATCTGGGCCTTAGCTTCGCGGCCTCCCACGCCATCCACGCGGCGGCGATCATGACGTTTGCCGGGATGGATCCGGCCGGATTTGCCGAGGCCACCTCGGCGGCCTCCTACATCTTCGGCGGCATCGGCTACGGCTTCATCATCGCCATGAGCGCGACGTCGTTCGACCGTACCGCCGCACTGATCGGCCCGCGCGCCTGGCGGGCCCTGCACCTTGTGGGCGGCTATTACCTCTGGCTCCAGTTCATGGTCTCGTTCGGCAAGCGCGTGCCGACGATGCCGCTCTATGCCGCCTTCCTGCTTCCGCTGCTCATCGTAATGGCGCTGCGCATGATTGCGATGGCCCGCCATCCGCGTGGGCAGACCGTCCCGGCGGGCTGATGCGACGGCTTACTTGGCAAGAGCCGAGCCGCTCAACTGCTTCAGGCCGCGGACAGAATGAGAGAGCGATGTCTCGCCGAGACGAAAAGAGCGAGACCGCTGTTTGCGATCTCGCTCGACCATCATCGCCAAGGTCCAGATTTGGCTTGGCGAGCGAAGCTTGAATTTCGCTCGTCATTCCGGGGCGCGCGTTAAGCGCGAACCCGGAATGACGCCGCAGACGTCAGTTCTTGCTCTTGTCGACCAGCGCGCCCTTCTTGATCCAGGGCATCATGTCGCGCAGCTTCGCGCCGACTTCCTCGATCGGGTGCGCGGCGAGCTTGGCGCGGGTCGCCTTGAACGAGGTCTGGTTGACCTTGTTCTCGAGCATCCAGTCGCGGGCGAACTTGCCACCCTGGATGTCGGCCAGAACCTTGCGCATCTCCTTCTTGGTCTCGTCGGTGATGATGCGCGGGCCGGTGACGTACTCGCCGTACTCGGCGGTGTTGGAGATGGAGTAGTTCATGTTGGCGATGCCGCCTTCATAGATCAGGTCGACGATCAGCTTCACTTCGTGCAGGCACTCGAAGTAGGCCATCTCCGGCGCGTAGCCGGCTTCGACCAGGGTCTCGTAGCCGCCCTTGATCAGCTCGACCAGGCCGCCGCACAGCACCACCTGCTCGCCGAACAGGTCGGTCTCGCACTCTTCCTTGAACGTGGTCTCGATGATGCCGGCGCGGCCGCCGCCGATGGCGGAGGCGTAGGACAGGCCGAGGTCATGGGCGTTGCCCGAGACGTCCTTCGCAATTGCGATCAGGCAGGGCACGCCGCCGCCGCGCTGATATTCCGAACGCACGGTGTGGCCGGGACCCTTCGGCGCGATCATCAGTACGTCGAGGTCGGCACGCGGATCGAGCAAATTGAAGTGGACGTTAAGGCCGTGCGCGAACACCAGGGCAGCGCCCTTCTTCATGTTGTCGTGCAGGTGCTCGCGGTAGATGTCGCCCTGGAGCTCGTCCGGGGTCAGCATCATGACGAGGTCGGCCCATTTGGCGGCTTCCGCAACTTCCAGCACCTTGAAGCCGGCGGCTTCCGCCTTCTTGGCCGAGGCCGAACCCTTGCGCAGCGCAATGGCGACTTCCTTGACGCCCGAATCCTTCAGGTTGAGCGCATGGGCGTGACCCTGGCTACCGTAGCCGACGATGGCGACCTTCTTGCCCTTGATCAGGTTCAGGTCGGCGTCGCGATCGTAATAAACACGCATAGGTCGTTTCCTCGTTCAGGGCCGAAATCGGCCATTGGTCAGTGTCCGAAGGGTGGAATTTGCGGATTTCGGGGGCTGTCTAGAGCATTTTCAGCCCTGAGGGAAACCCGTTTCTGCATGGAAATCCGCGACATCATGCATCCATGAAAACGGGGTAGAGGGAGGCCAGCAGCAGGATCGCCATCAGGATGTTGAAGGCGCGGACCAGCCGCTCGGAAGTCAGAACCGGCCGCAACGCGGTACCGAATAGCGCCCAGACCACGGTCGAGACCGTGCCGACGACGAGGCTGATCACGGTCTGAATGGCGATGTTGAGCGGGAATTGGGCGATCGCCGCATAGGCAGTGATGGTGCCGATCACGATCACCCAACCCTTGGCATTGATCCACTGGAACATGGCCGCGCCCCGGAAGGTCATGGGGCCGCGGCCATTCTCCTCGCCCGGCTTGGCCGGACCGGCCATGGCGATCACGGCGGCGAGGTAAATCAGGTAGGCGGCGCCGGCATATTTCAGGATGGTCTGGAGGATCGGATAGGCCAGGAACACGGAGCCGAGCCCGAGGCCGACCGCGGCGACCATGAAGGCGAAGCCGAGCACGATGCCGACGATGTGCGGGATGGTGCGCCGGAAGCCGTAGGTCAGGCCGGAGGACAGCAGCATGATGTTGTTCGGCCCGGGCGTGAAGTACATCACAACCATGAAGACGAGGAAGGCGTAGAGCAGCGAGTAGGTCATCATCACCCTCACGCAGTCTTCGGCAGAACTTGCGGGCGGTTCGCCAGCACCATCACGGCGATCCCAAAGATCACGGTCAGCATGCCGGCGAGGCGCAGCGGCCCGAAGCGTTCGCCGAACACGATGCTTGAGGCCGCCGAGCCCACGAACGGCACCAGCAGTGCGAACGGCACCACTTGTGCAGCCGGATAGTCGCGCAAGAGGCGGCCCCACAGCCAATAGGCGATGCTGGTGGAAATGCCGCCGAGCATCAGCATGCAGAGCGCCGATGTGAGCGACATGTGCGTCAGCGACGTCCAGGTCAGCGCCGGTCCGTTGGCGATCAGCGCCAGCACAAACAGCGGCACGGCCGAGGCGAGGCAGAGCCAGGCGAACAGATCGAACATCGGCACGCCGCGGGCACCGCGCAGCAGCAGATTGCCGATGGCGAAGCTGAGTGGCGAGATCATCAGAACCGCGAAGGCGGCAACGCTGAAATCATAGCCGACGGTGCCGCAGATCATCAAAAGGCCGGCCGCGGCAATGACGATCCCCAGAGTCTGCATCGGCGTCGGCCGCTCGCCGAACGCGAGCGCGGCAAAGCCGATCGTGAAGAGTGCCTGGCTCTGCACGACGACGCTGGTCAGGCCCACGGGCACCCCATGAGCGATGCCGTAGGCCTGCGACAGGAACTGACCGAGGAACAGCGTGAAGCTGATCGCGATCAGCAGTGACCAGGCGACCTTCGGCTTGGGAATGAACAGGCACGGCACCGCTGCGACGGTGAAGCGCAACGCCGTCATAAGCTCCGGCGAAAGTTCGTCAAGCGCGATCCGGCTTGCCACGAAGGCAAGCCCCCAGATGATCGCCACCATGACGGCGATGAGGATGTCGGCCGGCTTCATTGTTATTTCCGGTTCTGCTTTGTCTCGCAGCCCTTGTTTGTTGTTCTGGTCTAGCCTTGCTCGCCGGCTTTCGGTTTCCGCAGCAGATACGTGCCATGCATCGGCGCGTGGTAGTCGGCCGCGACCAGGGCGAAGCCGACGTCGGTCAGCATCCGCTCCATCACCCAGCCGAAGGTGGAATATTCGTCGCGCATGTGGGTCACCACGCCCTCGCGGGAGAAATCGTGGTTCTTGATCTGGAAGTCGGCCCATTGCTCGACGTCACGCTCGATCGCGTCGGGCATCGATGAGTAAACAATGTCGCGGAGATAAAACGTCGCTCCGGGCTTGAGCGCGCGAAAAATCCGCGACATCGCTACCGCCTTCCAGAAATCCGGCAGGTGGTGCAGCGTGAATTCGCTGACGATGAGATCGTAGGACTCGGGCCGGTAGGCGAAGCTGAGCAGACCGGCGGATTGGGTGCGCACAGGCGCCTTGCGGTCGCGAGCGTAGATCTCGGCCAGCGCCAGCATCGCCGGCGAAATGTCGATGGCGTCGACGTCGGCCCCCATCAACGCCGCTTCGGTGGCGAGCACGCCGTTGCCGCAGCCGATATCGGCGATACGCCAGCCGCGCTGGACCCCGAGCATCTTCAGAGCGGCGCGCGCCCGCAGATCGGCATCGTCATGGTTGTCGTAGATCGAGGCCACAGCGGGCTCGATTCCCATCCGGTTCCGCTCGTTGTAGTACCAGTCGCGCGCCAACATGGCTCACATCCCTTCAGGCCCGCGACCGATCGCGGCAACACCCGTGCGCGACACCTCGACGAGGCCGAGCGGGCGCATCAGATCGATATATTGATTGATCTTGTCCGTATTGCCTGTGATCTCGAACACAAAGCTCTCGGTGGTGGCGTCGATCACCCGGGCGCGGAACGCATCCGCCAGCCTGAGCGCTTCGACCCGATGCTCGCCCTGCCCGCGCACCTTGACCATCGCCAGCTCGCGCTCGATCGAACGCTTGGTCTGGGTCATGTCGACGACCTGATACACCGGGATCATGCGGTCGAGCTGGTTCTTGATCTGCGCGATCACCATCGGCGTGCCCGTGGTGACGATGGTGATGCGCGACAGATGCTTCTGCGCCTCGGTCTCCGAGACCGTGAGGCTCTCGATGTTGTAGCCGCGCCCCGAGAACAGGCCGATGACGCGCGCGAGCACGCCCGGCTCGTTCTGCACGAGCACCGCAAGCGTATGCGTCTCGTTGGGATCGTGACGGTCCTCGATGAAATAGGCGGATGCGGGCTGGTTCATTGTCGTCCCCTCTGTCTCTCCGTCACGCCGTCGCCGGCGCGTCCGTCCCGACCCAACGGCGGAACAGATCGAAATCGATATTGCCGCCGGACAGCACGAGACCGACGCGCTTGCCCTTCAGCTTGCTCTTTTCCTGCAGCGCCGCCGCCAGCGCGGCGGCGCCGGCGCCCTCGGCGAGATTATGCGTGTCGGTCCAATAGGCGCGGACCGCGGCGGCGACCTCGTCGTCGGTGACCTCAACAATGCGCGAGGCGCCCTTGCGGATCAGCGCGAATGCATCCTCGTCGGGGATGCGCGTCGCCATGCCGTCGGCGTGCGTGTTGCTGGTTCCGGTCGTCACGATTTTTCCGGCCGCGAACGACAGCGCATAGGACGGCGCTTCCGTCGACTGCACGCCGACAATCTCGGTCTTCAAGCCGAGCAGGTCGCGCGCCATGATGCAGCCGCAGATGCCGGAGCCCTGCCCGATCGGCACATAGAGGATATCGAGGTCGTGCACTGCGCGGAACAGTTCGAGAGCGTAGGTCGCAACGCCAAGAACGAGATCCGGGTGGAACGAGGGTACCATGTGGAGCCCCGCGAACTCCGCGCGGCGCTCGGCTTCCTCGCGTGCCGCCTGAAAGTCCTCGCCGTGTTCGACGAGTTCGGCACCAAAGGCCTTCATCGCCCGGTTCTTCTCGACCGAGTTGCCGCGCGGCACATAGATCACCGCGGGCACGCCGTGGCGGCTCGCGGCAAAGGCGAGGCTCTGGCCGTGATTGCCGCGCGTCGCCGAGATGATGCCCGATGTCTTCGGCCGCTCACGCTTCAGGCGTTCGAGATAGACGAGGCCGCCGCGCACCTTGAAGGCGCCGATCGGCGTGTGGTTCTCGTGCTTGACCACAACCTCGGTGCCGAGCCGACCTGCGAGCAACGGCCAGGCATGCGCCGGCGTTGCCGGCACCGCCTGCCCCACGATCGCATGTGCGCGCTCGAGTTCGTTCAGGTCGAACATGGCGTCACACCAGCGCCTTGCCGCCGGCGAACGCCTTCGCGGTCGCCTCGTCGTTGGCCTGCTCCGGCAGCAGCATCTCGTTGTGGGCCTTGCCGGAGGGGATCATCGGGAAGCAGTTTTCGAGCGCCGCGACGCGGCAGTCGAACAGCACGGGGCGCTTGACCGAGATCATCTCCTTGATGGCGCCATCGAGATCGGCCGGCTTGTGCACCTGAAGCCCGACGGCGCCGTAGGCCTCCGCGAGCTTGACGAAATCCGGCAGCGCTTCCGAATAGGAATGCGACAACCGGTTGCCGTGCAACAGCTGCTGCCACTGGCGCACCATGCCCATGTACTGGTTGTTCAGGATGAAGATCTTGATTGGCAGCTCGTACTGAACCGCCGTCGACATCTCCTGCATTGTCATCTGCACCGAGGCATCGCCGGCAATGTCGATGACGAGGCTGTCGGGATGGGCCACCTGAACGCCGACCGCGGCCGGCAGGCCGTAGCCCATCGTGCCGAGACCGCCGGAGGTCATCCAGCGATGCGGATCCTCGAAGCCGTAGAACTGCGCCGCCCACATCTGATGCTGGCCGACCTCGGTCGTGATGTAGGTATCCTTGCCGCGCGTCTGCTCGAACAAGGCCTGGATCGCGTGCTGCGGCAGGATGACGTCGTTGCTCTTCTTGTAATAGAGCGAGTTGCGGGCGCGCCATTGCGCGATCTGCTGCCACCACGACTTGATGTCGGGCTTCTTCGCCTCCGCCTTGAACACCTGGAGGATGTCGCCGAGGACGTTGCCGCAATCGCCGATGATCGGCACGTCGACGCGGATGTTCTTGTTGATCGAGGACGGATCGATGTCGATGTGGATCTTCTTCGAGCCGGGCGAAAACGCATCGACGCGGCCGGTGATGCGGTCGTCGAAGCGCGCGCCGACGCACAGCATGACGTCGCAATCATGCATGGTCATGTTGGCTTCGTAGGTGCCGTGCATGCCGAGCATGCCGAGCCAGTTCTTGCCCGACGCCGGATAGGCGCCGAGGCCCATCAGCGTCGAGGTGATCGGGAAGCCGGTGACCTCAACCAGCTCGCGCAACATCTTGGTCGCCTCGCGGCCGGAATTGATGACGCCGCCGCCGCTGTAGATCACGGGACGCTTGGCGTTCGCGAGCAGCGAGACCGCCTTGCGGATCTGCGTCGCATCGCCCTTCACGCGCGGCGCGTAGGAGCGGTGCACGTCGGACTTGCGCGGGGGATGGTAAGTGCCGGTGGCGAACTGCACGTCCTTGGGAACGTCGACCAGCACCGGGCCCGGACGGCCCGAGGTGGCGACGTAGAAGGCCTCATGCAGCACCTTGGCGAGATCGTTGACGTCGCGCACCAGCCAATTGTGCTTGGTGCAGGGACGCGTGATGCCGACGGTGTCGCATTCCTGGAACGCGTCGTTGCCGATCAGATGCGTCGGCACCTGGCCGGAGATGCAGACCAGCGGGATCGAGTCCATCAGGGCATCCGTCAACGGCGTCACCATGTTGGTGGCGCCGGGGCCGGAGGTCACCAGCGCAACGCCCGGCTTGCCGGTGGAACGCGCATAGCCCTCGGCGGCATGGCCCGCGCCCTGTTCGTGGCGGACCAGGATGTGCTGGACCTCGCTCTGCTGGAAGATCTCGTCATAGATCGGAAGCACCGCGCCGCCGGGATAGCCGAAAATGTCGGTCACGCCGTGATCGATGAGTGCGCGGACGATCATCGCGGCGCCGGTCATCTGGTTCGGATCGTGGCTCTTGTCGCTCATTGGCTTGCTCCGGATGCGCTGTCGTCAGCGGCTTCATTCGTGTCGGGTTCGGGAAATAAAAAAGGCCCCGAAGAGGGCCCCATGCACACCGCCTGTCATGTGGATGGCAGCTAGCCACCCCCGGCGGTGTGCCTGGGTACGACGGCGATAAGGAGTTTGGTAATAATGTTACGCATGGCAGGCGCTCGGCTTCCCAAAGGTTGCGCGAAACATAGCGGCCAAACCTTGGATGTCAAGGCAATGCGGCCGTTCTCGCGCAATTTTGGCAGTGTAGCGGTGTTCCCCGGGTTCGGCGAGAGGTAAATTCGGGAACCCGGCACAAAAGCGCGTCAGCTGGAGTCCCGCTCCGACGTCACGGCCGCAGCGAGCCATCCCCTCGCCTCCTCCGGCCTCACCCATTCGAAGTCCGGCAGCTGGTGCCGGAACCAGGTGAATTGCCGCTTGGCGTAATGGCGGGTATCGGCGCGGCCAATGCTGGCGGCCTCCTCCAGGCTGAGCTCGCCGCGCAGATGCCGGATCAAGGATGGCACGCCATGGGCCTTCATGGCCGGCAGCAGCGGATCGAGATGCCTGGCGGCGAGCCGCTCGACCTCCTCGAGCGCGCCGGCGCCCAGCATGGCATCGAAACGGGCATCGATGCGGGCATAGAGCTCGTCACGTTCGGGCGCGAGGAAGACCGCGCGAAATCTGTCCTTGGGCAGCAGCGGTGGCTGTCCCTCCCGCTGCCAATCGACCAGCGAACGGCCGGTTGCCTCGATCACCTCGAGCGCGCGGGCGATGCGGGTGCGGTCGCGCAGGTTCAATCGCTCGGCCGCGCGCGGATCGCGGGCTGCGAGTTCCGCGTGCAGCGCTTCGACGCCGTTCCGTTCCAGCCGCGCGCGCACATCCTCGCGCAACTCGGCAGGGATCGGCGGCACCACGGAGAGACCTGTGGTCAGCGCCTTGAAATAGAGCCCGGTGCCGCCGATGAAGATCGGCAGCCGTCGCTGAGCCCTCGCCTCGTCGAGCGCCTTCGCCGCATCGCTTACCCAGGCACCGGCCGAGAAATTCACGGCGACATCGACGTGGCCATAGAGACGATGCGGCACGAGCGCCTCGTCCGCAGCGGTCGGCCGCGCCGTGATGATGCGGAGGTCACGATAGACCTGCATGGAATCGGCATTGATGACGACGCCGCCGGCGGCGCGCGCAAGTTCGAGCGCCAGCGCCGACTTGCCGCTGGCGGTCGGGCCTGCGATAAGCACGGCCTTGCTCGAATACCCCTCGCTCACGAAAACCTCAAATGTCCCTCGTCGCCACGCTGATCTGCAACCCTGACAATCCCGCGCTCGACTCGACCATCGTCGATGGCGCCCGCGCCGTGCTGCCGCAGGCGGCGCCCGCGCACTGGCTGTTCGACGGGGTTGCGGTCGACATCCCCTTCGGCGCGGACAGTAACCTCGAAGGCGACCGCAACGCCATCGAGCAGCGGCTCCGCGAGCTCCGCGGCGATTTGCCCATCGACATCGTCGTGCAGCCTGTTGGCTTCAGGCGCAAGAAGCTTTTTCTCGCCGACATGGATTCCACCATGATCGGCCAGGAATGCATCGACGAGCTCGCCGATTTCGTCGGGGTCAAGGCGCATGTCGCAGACATCACCGAGCGTGCGATGCGCGGCGAGATCGAGTTCGAGCCGGCGCTGCGCGAGCGCGTCGCGCTGCTCAAGGACCTGCCCGCCAGCGCGGTCGACGAGGTCCTGGCCAAGCGCATCACGCTGACGCCGGGCGGCCGCGAGCTGGTCGCCACCATGCGCGCGAACGGCGCCTATACCTGCCTCGTCTCCGGCGGCTTTACATTGTTCACGCGCGCGGTCGCCGCCAAGATCGGCTTCCAGGAGAACCGCGCCAACGAGCTCGTCGTGCGCGACGGCAAGTTCACCGGCGAAGTGAAGGAGCCGATCCTGGGCCGCGCGGCGAAGCTCGCGACCTTGGTGGACCTGATGGAATCGTTCGATCTCGACGACATCGACTCGGTCGTGGTCGGCGACGGCGCCAACGATCTCGCGATGATCCAGGCGGCGGGTCTGGGCGTGGCGTATCACGCCAAGCCGGCGGTGGCTGCCGCCGCGGCCGCGCGGATCGATCACGGCGACCTCACCGCGCTGCTGTATGCACAGGGCTATCGGCGCGACGAGTTCGTGGAGGGGTAAAGCCTCCCCTCTCGCTGTCATCGCCCGCGAAGGCGGGCGATCCAGTATTCCAGAGCAGCGAAGCTAGAACCGAGAAGCCGCGGCGTACTGGATGCCCCGCCTTCGCGGGGCATGACAGTTGAGTGTGGGACGAACAGCGCCCCTTACTGCACGCTCAGCGCGACGAACCGCAGCTCGCCCTCGCCGTTCGAGACCAGCAGCAGCACCGATTTCTTGCCGTCCTTCTTGAGCTGATCGACCCGCTTCTGGATGTCGGCGCCGCTCGACACCGCCTCCTGTGCCACCTCGACGATGACGTCGCCGGCGGACAGGCGCTTTTCGGCGGCGTCAGAATTGGCGTCGACATTGGTGACGACCACGCCCTTGACGCTGTCCTTGATCTTGTAGCGCGTGCGCAGATCCTTGCTCAGGGCGGCGAGATCGAGGCCGAGCGCCTTCTGCGTCACCGGCTTCTCCGGCGCTGGCTCGTCGGTCTTCACCGCCGCCTGCACCTTGTCGGCATCCTGGAGGCGGCCGAGCGTGACCTTCTTGGTCTCCTCCTGGCCCTTGCGGATGATGACGACGTCGACCTCCTTGCCGACCGCGGTGTCGGCGACGACGCGGGACAGGTCCTTCGGGTCCTTGACGTCCTTGCCGTCGAACTTGACGACGACGTCGCCGGGCTCGATGCCGGCGGGCTTGGCCGGGCCCTTGTCGTCGACGCCGGCGACCAGCGCGCCGCGCGCGGGCTTGATGTTGAGGCTTTCGGCGATCTCGTCGGTGACGCTCTGGATGCGCACGCCGAGCCAGCCGCGGCGCAGCTCGCCGAATTGGCGGAGCTGGTCGACGACGCCCACCACCGTCTTCGACGGCACGGCGAAGCCGATGCCGATGGAGCCGCCGGACGGCGAGATGATCAGCGTGTTGACGCCGATGACGTCGCCGTCGAGGTTGAACAGCGGTCCGCCGGAATTGCCGCGGTTGATGGAAGCGTCGGTCTGGATGTAGCTGTCGTACGGCCCCGAGGAGATGTCGCGGTTCTTGGCCGAGACGATGCCGGCCGTCACCGTGCCACCGAGACTGAAGGGATTGCCGATCGCCACCACCCAGTCGCCGAGGCGCAGCTTGTCGCTATCGCCGAACTTCACCGCGACCAGCGGCTTCGGCGGCTTGATCCTGAGCACGGCGAGATCGGTCTTCTTGTCGACACCGACCAGCTCGGCTTTGATCTTGGTGCCGTCGTTGAGGATGACGTGGATCTCGTCGGCATCCGCAATGACGTGGTTGTTGGTGACGACGACGCCCGCCGTGTCGATGATGAATCCGCTTCCGAGCGAGTTGGTCTTGCGCGGCGGGTTGTCGCTGCGCTCGCCGCCCTTGCTGCCGCCACCGGGACCCCGGCGGTTCTTGAAGAAGTCGTCGAAGAACTCCTCGAACGGCGAGCCGGGCGGCAGTTGCGGCATGGTGTTGCTGCCGCCCCCCTTGGCTTCGACCGTCTGCGAGGTCGAGATGTTGACCACCGCGTCGATCACCTTCTCGGCGACGTCGGCGATGCCATCCGGTCCACGCGCATGGGCCGGCGCGCCGAACGCGCTGCAAGCACCGATGGCGAGCGCAACCAGCCCAAGTCGAACACCAAATCGCGCGCGGCGGCGCGAGCGGGACGGGGCAATGGTGGCAGCGGTCATTGTGATCTCCAGGCAAAAGGGATTCGGCGCCAGACTGCGCTCGAACGGGGGCGCGGCGCAAGCGCGGAGCTTAACAGGCCTCAAGAGCCCGATAATACGGCGAAAACCAGTCTGGCGCCTTCACTTTGGCGTTGGGCCGAAGGCTTAAATCGGGCGCCGCATAACCCAGATCAGGACCAGGCCGGCCACGGCCGAGCCAATCCCGACCGCCCGCAGGATGTTGTCCGGCGTGGCGATGGCGCTTTTCATGGCTTTGCGCATCCAGTTTGGACTGGCCGCGAACATCAAGCCTTCGAGGACGAACAGGATGCCTAGGCCGATGAGGAAGTCGGCGAACGCAATGGACCTCATCGGAATGGAACCTCCCGCTATGCTGTTCTTGTCTGGACGAAGGGCGGCGAAATCCGCCGCCCTTTGTCTAACTTACGGCTTCGCCGGCGTCTCGGTTGCCATCTTGCCGGACGGGTTACTGAAGTACCGGAAGAAATCCGAGTCCGGCCGCAGCAGGAAGCGGGTGTCGTTCGAACGCAGCCCGTTCTCATAGGCCGTCATCGACCGGTAGAACGCGAAGAAGTCGGCGTCCTTGCCGTAGGCTTCCGCAAACAGGCGGTTGCGCTCGGCATCGCCCGCACCGCGGGTCTGCTCGGCCTGCGAATTGGCCTCAGCGATGATGACGGTCGCCTCGCGGTCGGCCCTGGACCTGATCTCCTGAGCCTTCTGTCCACCCTGTGCCCGGAACTCGGCGGCCTCGCGCTCACGCTCGGTCTTCATGCGCAGGTAGACCGCCTGGCTGTTCTGCTCCGGCAGGTCGGCGCGGCGGATCCGGACGTCGACGACCTGAATGCCGTAGCCGTCGGCCTCGCGGTCGAGCTGGTCGCGAATGCGCAGCATCAGCTTCTCGCGGTCGTCGCGCACCACGTTGATGAAGGTGACCTCGCCGAGCACGCGGCGCAGCGCCGCGTTCAGGAGCGTGGTGAGCTGGATGTTGGCAGCCTGGATCGAGCCAACGCTCTGATAGAAGCGCAGTGCGTCCTTGATGCGGTAGCGCGCGAAGGCGTCGACCACGAGCCGCTTCTGGTCGGAGGCGATCGCCTCTTGCGACGGGTTCTCCAGATCGAGAATTCGCTTGTCGATGTTGATCACCGAGTTCCACGGCGCCTTGAAGTGCAGGCCGGGCGCGGTGACGACGTCGACCGGCCTGCCGAACTGGAGCACGATCGTCTGCTCGGTCTGCTGCACGGTGAACAGCGACATATAAGCCACGACCAGGACCAGGAGCAGCCCGAGCAGCGTGACGAAACCTGTAGCCGGAGACCTCATCGGTTGCCTCCGCTAGAGGGCTGACCGGCGGTAGGCGGCCGCCTGCTCGTCAACTCGCCAAGGGGCAGATAGGGCACGATGCCCTGGCCCGAAGACCCGCCGTCATAGACCAGCTTGTCGGCGCCGCCGAGCACGCGCTCCATCGTCTCCAGATAAATCCGTTCTCGCGTCACGTCGGGCGCCTTCTTGTATTCCTCGTAAACCTTCAGGAAGCGCGCGCTCTGGCCCTTGGCCTCGGCGACCGCCTGCTCCTTGTAGCCTTCGGCGTCCTGCAGGATCTTGGCCGAGCGTCCGCGCGCCTGCGGCACGACCTGGTTGGCGTAGGTCTGCGCTTCGTTCTGCAGCTGCTCCTGATTGGCGCGGGCCGCCTGGACGTCGCGGAAGGCATCGATCACCTGCGCGGGCGGATCGACCTTCTGCATCTGCACCTGGGTGATCTGAATGCCGGCGCCGTAGCTGTCCAAAGTCTTCTGGATCAGCTCGTGCACGCCTTGCTCGGTGACGTTGCGCGCTCCGGTCAGGATCGGCTGGATCTGAGACCGGCCGATCACCTCGCGCATCGCGCTCTCGGCAACCGCCTTCACGGTGCCCTCGGGATTCTGGATGTTGAAGAGGAAATCACCAACACCGTCCGGCTTGATACGCCAGAGCACGGTGAAATCGACGTCGACGATGTTCTCGTCGCCGGTCAGCATCAGGCTCTCTTCCGGCACGTCGCGGATCGAGCGGCCGCGCCGCGCCGGATCCTCTATCACCGTCATGCCGATGGAGGTGGTGTTGACGCGCAGCGCCTTCGGCAGCAGCACGGTCTCGATCGGATAAGGCAGATGATAGTTCAGGCCCGGCTGCACGGTGCGCACGTGCTTTCCGAAGCGCATCACGACGCCGAGCTCTTCGGACTGCACGCGGAAGAAGCCCGACAGCAGCCAGAATGCGACGATCAGCAGGATGATCAGCGTGATGCCGATGCCGGAGAAATAACCGCCCGGCATGATCTGCTGGAGGCGGTCCTGGCCGCGCCGCAGAAGGTCTTCCAGATCCGGCGGCCTCGGCCCGACCGGTTGCGGGCCTGAGCCCCACGGTCCCTTTGGACCCGAGCCCCACGGGCCACCGCCCTGATTCTTCCACGGCATTCGACGTTCTCCTCGGCAGGGTGGAATTGCCACCGCCCGCTTTGTCCGGTCCGGCTTTATAGGGGACCGGCAAGTCCCTTACAACGCAGCCTTGACCGTCCTCCGAGCTATGCTCGGGCACGAAAAAGTCAATGTAAACATTGACGAAAGCGGTTAATGGCCGCGCCGCCGACGATATGTCACATAGGACAGGTCGGCGCTGTCGTCGGGGCCGGACGGATGGCGGATGCGTTCGACCTCGTCCCATTCCGCCTTGTCGATGTCGAAATGCGTGTCCCCTTCGGGGCGCGCGTGCACTTCGGTGATCTCGAGACGATCGGCACGACCGAGCCATTGCCGGTAGATCTCGGCGCCGCCGATCACCGCGATCTCAGTGACCGAACGCCGCAGGGCGTCGCCGCGCGCGACCGCCTCGGCATCCGCTGGCGACGTCGTGACGATGGCCCCATTGGCGCGATAGGCCGGATCGCGCGTGACCACGATGTTGGTGCGGCCCGGCAGCGGCCGGCGCAGGGTCTCGAAGGTCTTGCGGCCCATGATCACCGGCTTGCCGATCGTCAGCGCCTTGAAGCGCGCCATATCGGACTTCAATCGCCACGGCATCGCATTGCCCGCGCCGATGACGCCATTCTCTGCGATGGCGACGACGAAGACGATCTCCATCAGGCAGAGCTCCCGGCAAGCTGAGTCAGCGCAGGCCCGGTGACCCGGCACAGCGTCCAGTCGTCCATCATGACCGCGCCGATCGATTTGTAGAACGCGATCGAGGGTGCGTTCCAGTCGAGGACCGCCCATTGCAGGCGCGACCAGCCGTTGTCGACGCACTCCCTGGCGAGATAGGCCAGCAGCGCCTTGCCGAGGCCCTTGCCCCGATGTGACGGCCGCACATAGAGATCTTCGAGATAGATGCCGTGGCGGCCGCTGAAGGTGGAGAAATTGAGAAACCACACCGCGAAGCCGACCGGCGCACGGTCCCACTCCGCGATCGCGCAATAGAGCTGCGGCCGCTCGCCGAACAGCGCGTCGGCGATGTCAGCCTCGGTCGCCTCCACCTCGTGCGACAGCTTTTCGTACTCGGCGAGCTCGCGGATGAAGGAGAGAACGAGCCCAGCCTCTCCGGGCTGCGCACGGCGGATGGTGAGCGACATAGGGCGCTAGACCGCCACTTCCGCCTTGATGTGCGGATGCGGATCGTAGCCGACGAGTTCGAAGTCCTCGTAGCGGAAGGAGAAGATGTCCTTCACATCGGGATTGATCCGCATCACCGGCAGCGCGCGCGGGGCGCGGCTGAGCTGCAGCCTCGCCTGCTCCAGATGGTTGGAGTAGAGATGAGTGTCGCCGAGCGAATGCACGAAGTCACCGGGCTTCAGGCCTGTGACCTGCGCGACCATCATGGTGAGCAGCGCGTAAGAGGCGATATTGAAGGGCACGCCGAGAAACACGTCGGCCGAGCGCTGATAGAGCTGGCAGGACAGCTTGCCGTTCGCGACATAGAACTGGAACAGCAGGTGGCAGGGCGGCAGCGCCATCTTCTCGACGTCGGCCGGATTCCAGGCGGTGACGATCAGGCGGCGGGAATCAGGAGTGCGCTTGATCATGTCGATGACATTGGCGATCTGGTCGATGCTGCGTCCGTCGGCGGTGGGCCAGGAGCGCCATTGATGGCCGTAGACCGGGCCGAGATCGCCATTGGCGTCCGCCCACTCGTCCCAAATGGTGACGCCGTTGTCGCGCAGATATTTGATGTTGGTATCGCCCTTCAGGAACCAGAGCAGCTCATGCACGATCGCTTTCAGCGGCAGCCGCTTGGTCGTCAGCATCGGGAAGCCGGCCGACAAATTGAAGCGCATCTGGTGGCCGAACACCGACAGCGTGCCGGTGCCGGTCCGGTCGGTCTTCTCGGCGCCGTCGGAAAGAATCCGCTCGAGCAGGTCCTGGTACTGGTGCATGTTGCGACTGAGCCTTTGGGGAGGCGGCGAACTTAGCGACACCCCCAGCGCTGCGACAGCGGCGATTCGCTGTCTCCGTCGATTATACCCGGAAAAGTGAGTGTTCCCGGCACAAACGACAAGGGGCGAAACTCAGCGTTCCGCCCCTCGCCTAGCGCCTTGATCGCCTTCGCTTAATTTGCCGGCTTGAGCACCGGGCTCCACTTCGCGATCTCGCTCTTGACTAGGGTCGCCAGCGCCTCCGGGGTTCGGTCCTTCGGCCCGGGGATGACGCTGCCGAGCTCGAGCAGGCGCTTCTTCACCGTCTCGTCGTCGAGCGCCTTGACGACGGCGGCGTTCACGCTTGCCACGATCGCCGGCGAGGTTCCCTTGGGCGCGAACATCGCGTTCCAGGCCTGAGCCTGGAATGCCGGCAGGCCAGCTTCCGCCGTGGTCGGCACGTTCGGCAGCGACGGGTTGCGCTCGGCCGTGGCGATTGCATAGGCCTTGATGGTGCCGGCATTGATCTGCGGCACGGCGTTGACGATCTGGTCGCACATGTAGTCGACTTGACCCCCGACCAGCGCGTTCATCGCAGGTCCCGTGCCATTGAAGGGCACGCCGACCGGCTTGATGTCGAGGATGGAGTGAAGGAGCTCGCACGAGACGTGCGAAACCGAGCCGACGCCGGCATGCGCGGCGTTCACCTTCTCGGCATTCGCCTTCACATAGGTGACGAACTCCTTGAGGTCCTTCGGCGGAAAGTCCTTGCGGGCCAGGATCAGGATCGGCGTGCCGGCCAGCAGTGCGATCGGCACGAAGTCCTTCTCGGGGTGATAGGCCAGCTTCGGATAGAGCGGAACGGAGGCGGCATGCGTGCCCATATGCCCGGTGATCAGCGTATAGCCATCGTTGGCCGCACGCGCGGCACGCGTCGTGGCGGTGGTGCCGCCGGCGCCGACCACGTTCTCGATGATGATGCTCTGCCCCAGCGTCTGCGCCATATGCCCGGTGACGATGCGTGTGATCACGTCAGTCGGCCCGCCGGCCGCGAACGGCACGATCACGGTAATGTTGCGCGTCGGATAGGTCTGCGCCTCAGCCGTTGCGATGAAGGCGCCCACCGATGCCATCACTGCTGCACATGCGCCTGTGAGCGCGCGAATGAACGTCATGGCGATCCTCCCTTTGGACATAATAAAATGCCGGCCCAAAGGCCGGCATTTCCATTTCACAAAGCCGTAACACAAGTCGATTCGACTTCCGAATGCGGCGCGCCGACGCAGGACCGAAGCCGGCGCAGGCGCACACACCATCAATTCTCGGACTCGGTGAACACCTCGTCGCGCTTGGCGCGCAACGCCGGTAGCACCGTAAGGACAAGCAGGCCCGCCGCGACCGCGAGCAGCACCGCTGACAACGGACGCGTCAGGAACACGCTCCAGTCGCCGCGCGAGATCAGCAGCGCCCGGCGCAGGTTCTCCTCCATCAGCGGTCCCAGCACCATGCCGAGCAGCAACGGCGCCGGCTCGAAATCGTGCTTGATCAGCCAATAGCCGACCAGACCGAAGATGCCAGCGAGGATGACGTCGACTGGCGCGTTGTTCACCGAGTAGATTCCGATCGCGCAGAAGATCACGATCGAAGGGAACATCAGCCGGTAGGGCACGCGCAACAGCCGCACCCAGATTCCGACCAGCGGCAGGTTGATGATGATCAGCATCAGATTGCCGATCCACATCGAGGCGATCATGCCCCAGACCAGATCCGGCTGCTTCTGCATCACCTGCGGACCGGGCACGATGCCGTGGATGGTCATCGCACCCACCATCAGTGCCATCACCGCGTTCGGCGGGATGCCGAGGGTGAGCAGCGGAATGAACGAGGTCTGTGCCGCGGCGTTGTTGGCACTCTCCGGCCCCGCCACGCCCTCGATAGCGCCGCGGCCGAACCGGGACGGGTTCTTTGAGAGCTTTTTCTCGAGCGTGTAGGCCGCGAAGGACGCGATCACCGCGCCGCCGCCGGGCAGGATGCCGAGGATCGAGCCGAGCACGGTACCGCGCAGGATCGGCGGCGTCGCATCGGCCAGGTCCTTCCTGGTGGGCATCAGTCCGGTGATCTTCTGTTGCACGAGATCGCGGTTCATCCCGGCGCCGTGGTCGAGATTGCGGATGATCTCGGCAAAGCCGAACACCCCCATCGCCACCGTCGCAAAGCCGAGGCCGTCAGCAAGCTCCGGAATATTGAAGGCCATGCGCGAGGCACCGGTCTCGATGTCCGAACCGACCATCGAGAGCAGCAGGCCGAACACGATCATCGCGATCGCCTTCAGCACCGAGCCCTTGGCCAGCACGACCGCGAAGATCAGGCCGAGCACCATCAGCGAGAAATATTCGGCCGGGCCGAACGCCAGCGCGAGTTTCGTCAGCGGTGCGCCGAGCAGTGCGATCAGGACGGTCGCGACGCAGCCAGCGAAGAACGAGCCGATCGCCGCGATCGCCAGCGCCGGGCCGGCGCGGCCCTGCTTGGCCATCTGGTGACCGTCGATGGCGGTCACGACGGATGTCGCCTCACCGGGTATGTTGACCAGGATCGACGTGGTCGAGCCGCCATATTGCGCGCCGTAATAGATGCCGGCGAGCATGATCAGCGCGCCAACCGGCGGCAATCCGAAGGTAATCGGCAAGAGCATCGCGACGGTGGCGATGGTGCCGATTCCGGGGAGAACGCCGACCAGCGTTCCGACCAGGGCGCCGATCAAGCACATCAGCAGGTTGATCGGAGTAAACGCGACGGCAAAACCGTGAGCGAGGTTGGCAAAGATATCCATCACGCCCTCACTGGATCAGAAAACGCGGATACATCGGCATCGGCAGCCCGAGTATGTAAGGAAACAGAATGGCGCAACCGAGCGTCAGGCAGGCGCCGACGATCGCCGCTTCGAGCCAGCGTGTCTCGTGCGAGCCGGCCGCCGAAATCATGAAGCTGGTAAAAGCCGTGACTACGAGGCCGAGGGAGCGGATCGACAGGGCGAAGAAGACGATCGCAGCCACCACGAACAGCGGTCCCCGCCAGGAATAATGGGCCATCGCCGGCCCTTTCGTCAGAAGACCCGTCAAGGCAATGCCGGCTGACAAGGCGACCAGCAACCCGCCGAACATGCGCGGCGCGGTCCCTGCGCCGAAGGAGAAGCCCCGCATGCCCTGCAGATCGCTCCCTGCCCACAGCGCGAACAGGGCGACGGCCATCAGAACGACGCCGCCGACATAATCCTGTGCCGATCGGATCGTCATGAACAACGTGAGGATCGCCACCGCAAACAGCGGATAGGAATAGATCAGCGCCAGCAGCACCTCGGACGACATCTTCTTGGCGCCGCCGCCGAACGATCCGAACAAGGCGCTGGGCGCGCCAATGAGCAGTGCCGTCGCGTGACTGGTGACGACCGTCGCGGGGCCGCGGCCGGCCCCCCAGCCAAAGATCGTCCCGATCGACCAGATCAATTCGAAAATCTGCGGCGCAATCGCCAGCAGACAAAAGCCGAGCGCCAGCCTGGTATTTCGGGTGGCCGTCGCTGAGTGGCCCATCGTGTCGGCCATGCCTGTCTCCTCCGCGACCCGTAAGTCACGAGCACTGTTGTTTTAAATCGACTGGAACTGGATCCCCCGCCCCGGATCACTGCCTAGCGATTTTCGTTACACAATGCCAGCAAAACCCAACGCGGCGCCGGCAAGCAGAAGCCGGACTGGATAGTTGCGCGAGATGGACGCGACCGCCGCAACCATTGCGTCAGACGCAGTGCAGCAATTGCTGGACCAGGCCGATTTAACATCACGATAAGCACGTTCGGACCTGGCGAGACCTGTGAAGTCGCGTGGGCGTTTTAGTCGGTGCTTTGCCCTGACCGCGATGCTGTGCGTCTCGGGCACTGCCGCCGCAGGCCCCGGCGAGAGAGCGAGATCCGGCCGAAGCTGGAGATCAGCTTGCGGCTCCTCATGCTGCTACTTTCCGCCGCAGGAAATTAACCGACGCCGAGACTGACATGTCGTTCGCTGGAGCAGCAGCGTCATCATGCGCAAGGATTCAGCACATCGGGCCGGCGACCTCTGCCAAAGGCCAGAGCCGCGATAGGCCCGGCAGTCCGAAGCCTATCCAAAGGGAACCGCGGGATCGCGCCCCAACCCTCTGTTTTTCGAAAGCTTTGCCCCCTATATTGGGGGTGCCGGTTCGCCGGCTATGGAAATAAACGGTCGTCGCAATAAACCATTCGGACCCGGGGGCGGTACCCGGCGCCTCCACCAAAGCCCATCATCGGGCCTGCCCGAAGCTGGGCTTTGGCGGGGGCGAAATAGGATCGACGAGGGCGTAAAGGGCGTACTTTTTCCCGGTATTGTTCCGCCGTTATCGGGCTACTGCAATAGTTGCCAACGACAACTTTGCTCCGGTTGCTCAGGCTGCGTAACGCAGTTTGAAAGACCACTCTAAAGTCCTAGTGGGTTAAGCTCCGCTAGGCGGGGTTCGGAGGCACCTGGCAACAGAAGCCTCCACTTTACTCTTTGATTCTTCCCCGGCGGGGACTCCTGCTCGCCCGTCAGGCGCGGTACTATTGCGACTTGGCGAGTCGGATCGGCAGGGTCCGGCCGCTTGGATGCAACAGGACCACCATGGCGACCGATCATATCCGATACGATGTGCTGGCCCGCGATGCGCTGCGCGGCGTGCTGCGGAAGGTGCTGACCGATGCCGCAGCCCATGGCCTGCCGGGCGAGCACCATTTCTTCATCACCTTCGTGTCCAAGGCCGAAGGCGTGAAGCTGTCGCCGCGGCTGCTCGCGCAATATCCGGAGGAGATGACGATCATCCTCCAGCACCAGTTCTGGGACCTGACCGTGCTCGAGGATCGATTCGAGGTCGGCCTGTCCTTTGGCGGCATTCCGGAGCGGCTGGTGGTGCCGTTCAGTGCCATCAAGAGCTTCCTCGATCCGTCCGTGAAGTTCGGCCTCCAGTTCGACACCTCCGACGTCGCCGAGGTCGCGCCGGACAATCTGCCGGCAGCGCCCGCGCCATCGGCCGTATCGGTCCCGGCACCTGCCGCGGAGAAGCCGGAAGCTGCCGACGAGCCGCCGCCGCCGAGCCAGGGCGGCGCCGAGGTCGTGCGGCTCGATCGTTTCCGCAAGAAATGATCTAGGTTGGCCGCGAAGCCGTCGCGCCCGCCCAAACTCTCTATATAGAGAAGCACATGAACAGGCCGTGCGGCGTTCGCGCGGCAGAATGGATGTGCTCATGGCCAAAGCGTCCCGCTCGAAGACTGCCCGCCCCGCAACCCGCACCGAGACCGACAGCTTCGGTCCCATCGAGGTCGCCGCCGACCGCTATTGGGGGGCGCAGACCGAGCGCTCGCGCCAGAATTTCCGCATCGGCACCGACCGCATGCCGATCTCGCTCGTGCATGCGCTCGGGATGGTCAAGCTCGCCGCCGCGCAGTCCAATCTCGAGCTCGGACTGCTCGACCGGCGTCGCGCCAACGCCATCATCCGCGCCGCGCGCGAGGTGATCGAAGGCAGACTGGACGACCATTTTCCGCTTGTCGTGTGGCAGACCGGTTCGGGCACCCAGAGCAACATGAACCTCAACGAGGTGATCGCCAACCGCGCCAACGAGCTGCTCGGCGGCGAGCTCGGCGCCAAGAAGCCGGTGCATCCCAACGATCACGTCAACATGAGCCAGTCGTCGAACGACTCCTTCCCGACCGCGATGCACATCGCCGCCGCAAGCCGCATCAATGCCGACCTCGTCCCTGCGCTCGGCGAGCTGTTGCGCGCGCTGCGCAAGAAGGAGAAGGAGTTCTCGAAGATCGTGAAGATCGGCCGCACCCATACCCAGGATGCGACGCCGCTGACGCTCGGTCAGGAATTTTCCGGCTATGCCGCGCAGGTCGAAAGCGGCATCGCCCGGCTCAAGATCGCTGTGAAGGACCTTTATCCGCTGGCGCAGGGCGGCACAGCCGTCGGCACCGGCCTCAACTCCAAGCCGCGCTTTGCCAAGCTGTTCGCAAAGCACGTTGCCGGGATTACGAAGCTCCCCTTCACCAGCGCCGCCAACAAATTCGAGGCGCTGGCCTCGAACGATGCCTATGTGCTGGCGCACGGCGCCATCAATTCGGTCGCGACCGGCCTGTTCAAGATCGCCAATGACATCCGCCTGCTTGGCTCCGGCCCGCGCTCGGGCCTCGGCGAATTGATCCTGCCGGAGAACGAGCCCGGCTCCTCGATCATGCCGGGCAAGGTCAACCCGACCCAGTGCGAGGCGATGACCATGGTGTGCTGCCAGGTGTTCGGCAATCACACCGCCATCACGGTCGCCGGCAGCCAGGGTCATTTCGAGCTCAACGTCTACAAGCCGGTGCTGGCCTACAACATGCTGCATTCGATCCGCCTGATGGCGGATGCCGCGCGCTCCTTCACCGAGCACTGCGTCAGCGGCATCCGCGCCGACGAGAAGCGCATCAAGGAGCTGATGCAGCGCTCGCTGATGCTGGTGACGGCGCTGGCGCCGAAGGTCGGCTACGACAACGCCGCCAAGGTGGCCAAGACGGCGCACACCAACGGCACCACGCTGAAGGAGGAGGCCCTGCGGCTCGGCTTTGTCTCGGCCGACGAATTCGACCGCCTGGTGCGCCCCGAGAAGATGACCAGCCCGGGATGATTCCGAATTCCGATAGCCATCCGTAATGATACGGACGCTCAGCGCCCAAAAATATGCGGTTTTGGGGGCGGGATTTGATTACCGTCAATGTTGCGGCCGGGCGGCGTGTTACGCAGCTTTACTGCCCTCGACGGGCAAATTCATCGTTTGATGCCCAAGGGCCGATTGACGAGGACGAGCGAATGGCGATCAAGTCTTCTCGGGCGCAATGCGGCGCCCTGTTTCTGAATGTTTCATCCGGCAAGAAGAGGATCGGGTGATGGAGACGCGGCATGGGGAACGTCATCAACCTGAATCGTTTCAGGAAGCGCGTCGAGCGGGAAGCCTCGGCGAAACAGGCGGACGCCAACCGAGCGAAATTCGGGCGCACGAAGGCGGAACGGTCGTCCGAGGCGAAACGGGCGGACCAGGCCAAGGAGCATCTGGACCAGCACCGGATCGATCGCGAGGAGCAGCCATGAAGTCGCCGGTCGTGAAACGATCGATCGTCGTCGCCGGCCACAAGACCAGCGTCAGCCTGGAAGAGGCGTTCTGGAACGGCATGAAAGAGATTTCCAGCCTTCGCAACATGACGTTGTCCGAGCTGGTCGGCGAGATCGACAACAACCGCCAGCAGGGCAATCTGTCGTCGGCGATCCGTCTCTTCGTCCTGGACTACTTCAAGAGCCGCGCCATGGCCGCCCAGCCGGACAAGGTCCCGGCCCAGTAGCCGTCGGGGCGCCCACGAGGCGCCCACGCCCCTGCACTTTAAAATCGCTCTAAGGTGCAGCTTCGGCGGGCGGGCACGCTTGACCTCGATGCCCTGCGTTGAAAATACAGGGCATGACCGACTCCATTGATACGCGTTCGCATATGCCGCTGGGCTTGGCCCAGCGCGGCTATACCGGCGTCATCCAGCACCTCGCCGCCAAAGAGGCTGGCTCGGCGCTATCGGACGTCGAGCTCGAGAGCCGCCTGATCGAACTCGGCTTCGTCGAGGGCGCCCGGGTCGAGATCCTGCATGAGGGGCTGGTCGGACGCGATCCGATCGCGGTACGGGTCGACAACATCACGATCGCGGTCCGCCGTCGCGAAGCCATGGCCATCATCGTCGCCTGACGCGCGACCGGAATCTTGCCCCCAGGCCCTTGATCCCATGGAAGCACCGCTGCTGCATCTCGCCCTGGTCGGCACGCCCAACAGCGGCAAGACCTCGCTGTTCAACGCGCTGACCGGCAGCCGGCAGAAGGTCGCGAACTATCCCGGCGTCACGGTCGAGCGCAAGGAAGGCTTCTTCGTCACCCCGCTCGGCCGCCAGGTCTCCGTGGTCGACCTGCCCGGCACCTATTCGCTGCGCGGCCGCAGCCCGGACGAGGAGATCACCCGCGACTTCGTGCTCGGCAAGGCCTCCGGCGAGACCCTGCCCGATCTCGTGCTGTGCGTCGCCGATTCCACCAATCTGCGCCTGACCATCCGCCTGCTGCTGGAGCTGAAGCGCACCGGGCGGCCGATGATCCTCGTGCTCAACATGTTCGACATCGCAAGCCGCCGCGGCATCACCGTCGACGTCGAGCGGCTCGCCAAGGAGCTCGGCGTGCCCGTGGTCACCTCGATCGCGGTGCGCAAGGGCGGCACGGCCGACCTGCTCAAGCTGACCGACGAGATTTCCGCAGCGCTCGCCGCCGAGCCGGTGGAGAACAGCTGGCGCGCGCTCGGCGTCTCCGAGCTGCGCGCCACCCAACGCGAGGCCGACCGCATCATCGCCGACTGCGTCAGCCTGCCTGCTCGCCCCGACACCTGGACCGCACGGATCGACGCGATCGCGCTGCATCCGGTCGGCGGGCTGATCGTGCTCGCGCTGATCCTGTTCGTGATGTTCCAGGCGGTGTTCGCCTGGGCGCAGCCGGCGATGGAGCTACTGAAGTCCGGCTTCGACTCGCTCGGCGAGCTGGTGCAGGCCACCCTGCCCGACGGCTTGCTGCAAAGCTTCCTGCAGAACGGCGTGATCTCCGGCGTCGGCAGCGTCATCGTGTTCCTGCCGCAGATCATCCTCATCTTCCTGTTCATCCTGCTTCTGGAAGATTTCGGCTACATGGCGCGCGCGGCGTTCCTGATGGACCGCATCATGGGCGGCGCCGGCCTGCACGGCCGCGCCTTCATTCCGCTGCTGTCGAGCTTTGCCTGCGCCATTCCCGGGATCATGGCTACGCGCGTCATCGACAACAAGCGCGACCGGCTGACCACGATCCTGATCGCGCCGCTGATGACGTGCTCGGCGCGCATTCCGGTCTATACGCTGATCATCTCCGCCTTCATCCCGGCCAAGGACGTCTGGGGCTTCATCAACCTGCAGGGCCTCGTGATGTTCGGCCTCTATGCCGCCGGCATCATCAGCGCGCTACTGGTCTCGTTCGTGATCAAGTTCTTCATGATCCGCGACTATGCACCGGCGCCGTTCATGCTGGAGCTGCCGGACTACAAATTGCCGCGCCTGAAGTCGGTCGCGATCGGTATCTTCACCCGCGCGAAGATGTTCCTGTACCGTGCCGGCACCACGATCTTCTCGATGATGGTGCTGATCTGGTTCCTGGCCTCGTTCCCGCAGCCGCCCGCGGGCGCGACCGAGCCCGCCATCGAGTTCAGCCTCGCGGCGATGATCGGCAAGGCGCTCGAACCCCTGCTCGCCCCCGTCGGCTTCAACTGGCAGATCGCGGTGGCGCTGATCCCGGGCATGGCGGCGCGCGAGGTCGCGGTCGCGGCGCTCGGCACCGTCTATGCGATCGAGGGCGGCAACGAAGCGGTCGAGCAGATCGGCCAGGTGCTGGCGACGAAATGGTCGCTCGCGACCGCGCTGTCGATGCTGGCCTGGTACATCTTCGCCCCGCAATGCGCCTCCACGCTCGCCGTGATCCGGCGCGAGACCGGCAGCTGGGCCTGGATGGGGGTCACCTTCGCCTACATGCTGGTCCTGGCCTATGCGGCGAGCCTCGTGACGTACAACGTCGCGGTCGCGCTGGGGGCGGGGTAGCCCCCTTCCGAAACAAAACTGCGAAAACAACCCCATGCACAGTAGACCTGGGGTCGTGAAATCAATGGGTTGCGCGCAAGGCAAGAAACATCCGCCGTCGCCCGTTGACCCGTCGGGCAAAACAGGGGCAAGATGCCATGATCAGCCCGCAGCGATAGCAGCATGAACGACGACACGCCTCGGAAGCGGCCGTGGACCATTTCACCACCGACCGCCTGACCGCCGAGCGATTGCACGAGGATCACCTCGCCGACTTCGTCGCGCTGCATCACGACGCCGAGGTCTCCCGTTATCTCGGCGGGGTGCGGACGGCCGAGGTCACAAGGGCCTATCTCGCGACCAACATGGCCCATTGGGACCAGCACGGCTTCGGACTCTGGACACTGCGAACGAAGGACGGGGCCTTCGCCGGACGGGCGGGCATTCGGCACATTCTCGTGGACGATGTCGACGAGATCGAGATCGCCTACGCATTCAAGCGCGAATTCTGGGGCCAGGGATTTGCAAGCGAGATCGCGGCTGCGATGACGGACGTCGGGCTGTCGCAGTTGAAGCTGTCGTCCCTCATCGGCATCGTGAATGTCGGCAACGGCGCATCCCGCCGCGTGCTGGAGAAATCGAACTATCTCCTCGAGCGCAGCACGAACCGGCACGGCGAGGATGTCGTGATCTACCGCGCCCGCCGGTGAAACACCGTCCGGCGCTCAGCCGGCACGCAGCCGAACTAGCGATTGCGGCAGCGATGCGAGAAACAGCACCGCGCAAACGCACAACAGGACGATGTCCTTGAAAAGGAATTCGCCGGTCAAATTCCAGGCCATCGGATCCGACGACAGGTTCCACGTCACGACACAGGGCGTGGTGAAGAAGAACGACCAGGTGATGGCGAACGTCGCCATGCCCATGAGCGGGCCGAGCGCCGAGAGGACCGGGCTGAACGCACCGGCCGCGAGCAGCGCCGCAATCACGAATTCGGCGACGCCGAGAAAGTACGCCTCTCCCCTCACGTCAGGTGCGCGTAAGGCGTGCGAGAGGACGTGTGTTAAATTCTGAACCGAAGCCGCGCGTCAGCGGGCGCAGTTTGCACAGATCCACGCTCCGGGCTCGATACCCGGCAAGGGCGATCCGGACGGCGCCGCGCAGGCGCAGATGCGGTCAAGCGGAACCCAATCGTCCTGCGTGAGTTCCTTAGATGAAACACTTTTTCAATCCTGACGCTGGGCATCGTCCTCATCCGCCCGTCAGGAACTATCGTCAGAATTCAGGAGCTTGCGAGGGGGTTCATGACTGGTCAATCCGCGGCTGCCCCAGGCAGCGACCTCAAGGATATGCCGCGAGTTTCGACCGGCAGCGAAGGGCTGGACGATATCCTCGGCGGCGGTCTCGATGCCAACCGGATGTATCTCTACGAAGGCCGGCCCGGCACCGGCAAGACCACGATTGCGCTCCAATTCCTTCTTCGGGGCGTGCGCGATGGCGAACGCGTGCTCTACATTTCGCTCTCCGAGACCAAGCGCGAGCTCACCCTGGTCGCGCAGCGGCACGGCTGGTCGCTGGACGGCGTCGACATCTTCGAGCTGGTCCCACCGGAAACGACACTCGATCCAGAGCGGGAGCTCACGGTTTTTCATCCCGCCGAAATGGAGCTGAGCGAGACCACAAATCTTATCTTCAAAGAGGTCGAACGGATCAACCCCACGCGCGTGGTGCTCGACAGCCTGTCCGAGCTGCGCCTGCTTGCCCAAAACCCGCTCCGCTACAGGCGCCAGGTGCTCGCCTTGAAGCATTTCTTCACCCACCGCAACTGTACCGTTGTCCTGCTCGACGATCTGTCATCGTCCCAGGACGATCTGCAACTGCACTCGATCGCGCACGGCGTGGTGATGCTCGAGCAGCTCGCGATCGACTACGGCTCTGAACGGCGGCGGCTTCGCGTGATCAAGATGCGCGGGATCCGTTTTCGTGGCGGTTTCCACGACTTTACGATCGCCGAAGGAGGACTGCGGATCTTCCCCCGGCTCGTTGCTGCCGAACATCACAAGAGCTTTTCCGGCGAGCTCACGCTCAGCGGCAACGCCGAGCTCGATCAACTGCTGGGAGGCGGCCTCGAGCGGGGCACCAATGCCCTTCTGATAGGCGCTGCGGGCGTGGGGAAGTCTTCGGTCGCGCTGACCTATGCGATCGCGGCTGCCGAGCGTGGCGAGCATGCCGTATTCTTCGCCTTCGACGAAGGTCGCGGCACGGTGGAAGCTCGTGCGCGAACGCTCGGCCTGGATCTGGAAAAACATATCGAATCGGGGCGAATTAGGTTTCAGCAGATCGATCCTGCCGAGCTTTCGCCAGGCGAGTTCGCCGCGAATGTGCGCAGGAGCGTTGAGATCGACAATGCCCGCGTTGTGGTCATTGACAGCCTGAACGGTTATCTGAGCGCGATGCCCGATGAGCGGTTTCTCATCCTGCAAATGCATGAGCTCCTGAGCTATTTGGCTCAGCAGGGTGTGCTCACCATCCTGATCCTGGCTCAACATGGGTTGGTCGGGCCGATGGATTCGCCGGTCGACATCAGCTATTTGAGCGACGCGGTGCTGATGCTGCGCTATTTCGAGTTCGGCGGAACGGTGCGGCGCGCCTTGTCGGTGGTCAAGAAGCGCAGCGGTAATCACGAACATACTATTCGCGAGTTTCGGCTCGGCCGCACCGGGATCAGGCTCGGCCCGCCTCTCCAGAATTTCAGCGGCATCTTTTCTGGCAACCCACGTTATACCGGCACGGAAATTCCGGAAGGACCGGCCGAATGAGCGCCGACCGGGATCACCGGATTCTGGTATTTGCTCCGATCGGGCGCGACGGACCGGCATCGGCCGAGCTTTTGCGCGGCGCGAATCTCGCGGCCATCAACTGCAGAAGCCTGCCCGAACTCGTCAGCGAAATGACCGCTGGCGTGGGCACCGTATTTTTGGCCGAAGAGGGATTGTTCGGCAAGGATACCGGGCCGCTGGCGCAATGGATCGTGGGCCAACCGCCGTGGTCCGACCTCCCTTTTGTCGTCCTCACCAGCCACCGGGAGCAGCCAGCGGTCGTCGCCTGGCGGCGCAGCATCGTCGAGCTCCTCCGCAACGTTTCGCTGCTCGAACGACCGGTTCAGCCGATCACGCTGACCAGCACCATCCAATCCGCATTGCGTGCACGCCGGCGTCAATACGAGATCCGGGCGCTGCTCGAGGCGCGCGAGCAGACGGCGCAGGAGCTCGAGAAGCTGGTGATCGAGCGGACCAAGGCGCTGGAGGAAGCCAACAAGCAGCTTCGCCTCGAAATTGAAGAGCGCGCACGCGTGGAGGAAACGTTGCGCCAGGCTCAGAAGATCGAAGCCATCGGCCAGCTCACAGGCGGGGTGGCGCACGACTTCAATAATCTCCTGATGGTGATTTCCGGCGGCCTCGACATGCTCGACCGCCAAGGCGATCCGGCCCGGCGCCGCCGCTTGATGGACGGCATGATCCAGGCGGCACAGCGCGGGGCGAGCCTGACCAGGCAACTTCTGGCATTCTCGCGGCGGCAGAAGCTCCGGCCGGAGCCCGTCGACGTCGCCGCGCAGATCGGCGGAATGCGAGAACTGCTCGATCGCAGTCTGAGGGGTGACGTCCATGTCGAATTCGACTTTCCGGAGCAGCTTTGGCCGGTGGAGGTCGATCCCGGCGAGCTCGAGCTCGTCATTCTCAACCTGGCGGTCAATGCCCGCGACGCCATGCCCAATGGCGGCACAATCATCGTGCGCGGCGAAAATTTACCCGACCTGAACGACGGGGAAATCGCCGGTGACTATGTCCGCTTGTCCGTCGTCGACACCGGTGTCGGCATGCCCCCGGAGATCATCTCGCGCGTGTTCGAGCCGTTCTTCACGACCAAGGACGTCGGCAAGGGGTCGGGGCTTGGGCTCGCACAGGTCCACGGATTTGCGACGCAATCGCGCGGCACGGTGCGAATTCAATCGCAGGTCGGCCGGGGCACGAGCATCGAGCTGTACCTGCCGCGATCGTTCGATGTTCCTGCCGGCGAGCGACACCTCATCGACCTCACCATGATACGGCCGAAAAAGAGCAATCAGGGACAGGTCCTGCTGGTCGAAGACGATGACGAAGTTGCCACGCTCGTCGGCGAGATGCTCGGCCAGCTCGGCTACGAGGTCACGCGCGCTTCCAGCGCCGCGGCAGCGCTTGGGGCCCTGGCGGACGGCCGTCCCATCGATCTGATCTTCTCCGACATCATGATGCCGGGCGGCATGAACGGCGTCGAGCTTGCGCGCGAGATCAAGAAGCGACGAAGCGACATACCGATATTGCTGACCAGCGGATACGCCGAAGCCTCGGTCCATGAAGCGGAGCGCGCGGGTATCGAGATCCTGCCCAAGCCCTATCACATCGACGAACTGGCCGCAGCCTTGACCGCGGCGAAGTCAGGTCTTCGGCGCGATGCAGGCTCCAAGCGCTCGAATTCCTGCTGAGAGTCGTTCGCGGATTACGCTACGCGCCAGTCTGCGCGCGATCTCTTACCTGAAATATCCCAGCACGAGATCGACGTCCGCGCTGCGGGCCGCCGTGCCGTTCAGCTCGGCGTCGATGACGCGGCGACAGGCGTCCACCGCGGCGTGGTCGCCGAGGTCGTTGGCGGCTTCCAGCACGAGCCAGGCGGCGTCCACCGAGGCTTTGTCCGGAGCTGCGCCGCCGAGATCGGTGGCGCCGGCATTGGCGAGATTCTTCTTGCGAACGGCGGTGCCGAATTGAGGCAACATTGCAGGTACTCCCCTCTCCTCAGTGGACCTGTCAGTGGACTTGAAGTTCGGGCTGACGGCCCGCATCGGCACCCGCGCCGGTCTTGCGCGACTGGTAGAACTTCAGAATGCTGCGCGACGTCTCGATCTTGAGCCGGCCGTACTCGCGCTCGTTGTCCTGGAGCTCGCGCGCCGTGATCAGATGATCCTTGGCGCCGAGGAACAACAGCGACATCGTGGTGTCCCAGGAGAAGTCGAGCGCCTTGCACAGCACCAGTATCATCTCACGATTCCGGTCCATCAACGCGCGCTCGATCACGTCGACCGGCAGCGCCGACAGAAGCGACAGGCCGATCTGCACCTCGTCGAATCGGTGCTGGCGGGCGTAGTTCGAGATCGAATCCTGGTTGAGATTGCCCTGGCGATACTGCGTCGTGACCACGCGCTTGGCGACGAAATAAGTGCGCGAGGACGGGCCGAACTTGGACTGGAGATCGCCGGTGACCTCGGTGACCGAGCTCTGGATCTGCGACATCATCTCGGGCCGCTCGGTCTCGAGGCGGCGGCGAACGTCTTCGGAGGCTTTCGCGATCAGCTGCTGGAAGATGTGGCGCGGCACGTCCTTGCGCAGGCCGAGCTGCTCGGCAAGGATCGAATCGCCCTCGGCGCGGCGGACCATGTGCAAGAGACCCGAGCCGGAGAAGCGCGCGCCCTCGTTCTTGGCGACCGACGTCACGACCTCCTGGTTGCCGCGCTTGACCAGCACGTCGGTCACGGCTTCGCCGATCGACTGGCGCTGCGAGATCGCCAGCAGATGCGCCTGGCCCTTGGTCATGGCGCTCTGGACCAGCATCTTCTCGTCGATGCGGTTGGAATCGCGCAGCACGGGACCGGCGACCGCGATCTCGTCGTCGAGGGCGAGCCTTTCGATGACGTTGAGCGGGGCGTGATCGCAGGCCGACATCACTTCGGAGAGCTGCGCGCGCGCTGCCACCTCGATCTCGTCGGCGAGCCGGCCGATCACCTCGCCGAACATGCTGATCTCGTCGTCGCTGTAGCGGCCGGTGATCAGGATGTCGGTCGCATGCCACAATGCACGCGCCCGGCTTTCGTCGGTGCCGCGCGCGATCGCGTCGTCCAGATCCTGCAGAAGCGATTTCGCCCCGTTCATCTCGATCACCCCAGTTCTTGGCAGCCCGTTGGCGAGCCGTCCCGCCGCTCCCGGCGCGACGCCGAATTCCTCTGGGAACCCACGCTAGAGATGAAACGCGAGAATTCAGTAAAGTCGGCAAATCAGTTTTGCCGACGAAAATTCGTTCAAATGCGAGGGAATGGATTAAGAGGCAGGGAAGATGCTGCGCAGGAGGTGCGCTCCCTCTCCCGCTTGCGGGAGAGGGTTGGGAGAGGGTGTCTCCGCAATGGGATAGCCCCCTAGAGGAGAAAGCCCTCACCCGCGCCTTCGGCGCGACCTCTCCCGCAAGCGGGAGAGG
>NZ_JARFML010000044.1 GCF_029167105.1 Bradyrhizobium yuanmingense
GCCTCCATCGCGTTCAATATGAGGCGGTGGGCCACGATCACCGCCTGAACTGCCCGCCGAGGGTGGCAATTACAAACTCGGACCGCAATCCACGCGACTGCGGCCCTCTATCCTGACGTCTTCGGCCTCAAAAAGCAGTAGCGCAACAGGCCCCTTGTGGGAGAGGGTGGATCGCCGCAGAGCGGCGAGACGGGTGAGGGGTCTCTCACCGCGACTTCACATGGGAATCGGCTTCGCGGAGAGAGACCCCTCATCCGGCGCTTCGCGCCACCTCCTCCCACAAGGGGAGAAGGGAAACTCAACTTGGCGGTCAAAGTGTTTCGACCAAGTCCGCGTGGTCAGATGGAGAGGCGTCCTCGTCGGGCGATCTGTCGCTTCGCCGTCTTCTGTTGCAACGGCGTTCTAGCTCGCCGGCCCTTCCGGCGACAGGCCCTCGGCCAGCTCCGCGCGCTCGCTCTGCAGCACCTCGCGAGCAAACTCGATGATCTTCTGCTTGTTCGCCGTTTCGCGGACGGCAAAAAACACGCGGTTCAATTCCAGGCCGAGCACGCTGTTGAGGGCGATGTCCTCGTCTTCCATCGTTGGTTTCCCGCTTCGACGTTCTCAGGTGTATCGTGGCGTCAATTCTGCCACAAGTAGTTAAATCTTCAGAGCGGATGAGCACCGGGAAACTACGGCCACAGCGAATTGAGGCAGCGCCCAATTACGTGCTATACGGGAAGACCGAAGGTCAGGAAACTTACCGATGTCGGCCACAGACGCCGTTGATTATGGCCGGGAGGCGCTCGACTTCATCGAAGGGCTCGGAGCCTACACCAAGGTTCCAGACGCCATGGACGCGCTTGCAACTGCGTTCGGTCGCTACGGTTTCGAACACATCATTGTCACGGGCTTGCCGAATCCCGAGCAGCGCTTTTCCCAGATGGTGCTTGCCAAGAAGTGGCCGGCGGAGTGGTTCAGCCTCTACACCGAAAAGAGCTACGACCGGGTCGATCCCGTGGTCCGCAAATGTCGGCAGACGGTGAACCCTTTCGAATGGTCCGAAGCGCCGTACGATCCGGAGCTGGAGCCCGGTGCGGTGGAGGTGATGCGGCGCGCAGCCGATTTTCGCATGTCGCGCGGCTTCGTCGTGCCGATCCATGGCCTGACTGGCTATGAGGCCGGCGTCTCGCTCGCCGGCGTCCACCTCGATCTCAATGCGCGCAGCAAGCCGGCGCTGCACCTGATCGGGATGTACGGCTTCGATCACATCCGCCGTCTGCTCGAGCCGGTGCCGCATCCGTCCACGCGTCTTACTCCCCGCGAGCGCGAGGTGATCGCCTGGGCCTCGCAAGGGAAGTCTGCCTGGGAAATCGGCGAGATCCTGCACATCACGCAACGCACCGCCGAAGAGCATCTTGCAACTGCTGCGCGCAAGCTCGGCGCCGTCAACCGGACGCATGCGGTCGCCATCGCGATCCGCAACAGAATCATCTCTCCCTGAAATCTCCGCCTACTGGGAAATTTCCCAATAGTCGATTTTGCCTTTTTCGCTGAGGCTTCCCTCATTTCAAGCGATGGGGGACTTCATGATTCATGTGATTTCTTGCGTCAATCGGCACCTGTACGAGGACGTGCTCGAACAGCATTTCCGGGTTCGTCACGAGATTTTCGTCGAGGAGCGGAAATGGGAGGCGCTTCGCAAGCCTGATGGCCGCGAGGTCGACAGCTACGACAACGAGGACGCGGTCTACCTGCTGGCTCTCGAAAACCGCCGGGTGCTCGGCGGCTCCCGCCTGTATCCGACCACCCGGCCGACGATGATGAGCGAGGTTTTCCCGCATCTCGCTGCGGTGCGAGGTTGCCCTGCTGACCCGCTGGTCTGGGAATGGTCGCGCTTCTTCGTCACGCGCGAGCGCCGCGACGGCGCTTTCAATTTACAATTGATGGCAGCCGCGCAGGAATTCTGTCTCGATCAGGGCATCGAGCGGCTCTGCCTCGTCATGGAGACGTGGTGGTTGCCGCGGTTCCACGAGATCGGATTCGTCGTGACGCCGCTGGGATTGCCAGCGCTGGTGGAGAATTCCTGGACCATGGCAGCAACCATCGAGATGCGCCGGGAGTCGCTCGACGTCGTGCGCGGCCGTATCGGGATGGCGAGCATCGTCCAGCAGAACGGTCCGAGGATCGACTGCGTCGCCCGTGCCAACCTCAGCGGTCATGCTGCCGCGCAACGAAAGAGCGCCTGAGATGTCGAACGTGATGCGGGACAGCCAGATCATGGCGCAAATGAAAGACGAGGATCTCGGCTACATGTCCGACATGGCGCTCGAGCTGGCGCAAATGGCGGAGGACACCGGATTGACGACGCTCGCCTATCTGTTTCGGATGGCGGCCCTGGAGGCGTCGACGGCCAACAGTGTTCTCGCCGAGCCGGACGACCTCCCCCGGCAGATGACGTCGCACTAGACGCAGCCCTGCTCGATTTGACGACGATCGCGCCCTCTCACCGCCAGCCGGTGAGAGGGTGATGTCGTTTGGCTGCGGCAGGTTGCCTCATGCCGCTCGGCAGCCTTTTTGCATTGCGATGCGCGTCTCGGCCGCATGTGCCGAGATGCAACAAAGTGCATGTCTGGTGTCGAATCGCTCTTGCCTCGGAACGATACTGCCATTACCCATTTTTCGGCCTTGAAGAGGCAGGGGGAGCTCTTTCACTGATGGCGACTGTGTTCGAACATCGGCGCGACGCTGCGCGCGCCTGAAAGAGTCTTGATGCTGCTCGTCGTCGAACAATTCTTGAATGGGCTGCAGTTCGGTCTGCTGCTGTTCCTGCTCGCCGCGGGCCTGACGCTGGTGTTCGGGATCATGGATCTCGTCAACCTCGCGCACGGCTCGCTCTATATGATGGGCGCTTATTTCGCCGCGACCTTCGCGGCGTGGACCGGCAGCTTCCTGCTCGGTGCGCTGATGGCGCTAGGCGCCACGCTCGTGCTCGGCATCGTGCTGGAGGTGACGGCGCTGCGGCATCTCTATGGCCGCGACCACCTCGACCACGTGCTCGCGACCTTCGGCCTGATCCTGTTCTTCAACGAAGCCGTGCGGCTGATCTGGGGCCCGGCGGGCCTGGCGCTGCCGCTGCCGGCCTGGCTCACCGTGCCGGTGCCGATCCTTCCCGGTATTCACTATCCCGCCTATCGCCTCGCCATCATCGCGGTGGCGCTGCTGGTCGCGCTGTTGCTCTATCTCGGCGTGATGCGCACCCGCATCGGCATGCTGATCCGGGCCGGCGCCTCGAACCGCGAGATGATCGGCGCGCTCGGCATCAACATCAAGCTGCTCTACACGCTGGTGTTCGGCCTCGGCGCCGCACTCGCGGGCCTTGCCGGGCTGATGCAGGCGCCGATCCTGACCGTGCAGATCGGGATGGGCGAGAACATCCTGATCCTCGCTTTCGTCATCATCGTGATCGGCGGCATCGGCTCGATCCGCGGCGCCTTCCTGGCCGCGATCTTCGTCGGCATGATCGACACGCTCGGCCGCGCCTTCCTGCCGAACCTGCTCCGCCAGGTGCTGAGCGGCGCCGCCGCATCCACCGCCGCACCCGCGCTGTCCTCCATGCTGATCTACCTGCTCATGGCGATCGTGCTGGTAGTGCGGCCGGAGGGGCTGTTTCCGGCCAACCGTCGATGAAGAGTCTGAGCGTGAGCAAGGCCGTCACGGCCCTGATGCTGGCGGGCCTCGTGCTGCTGCCGCTCTACTCGCATCTGTCCGGCAACATCTTCATCCTGACGCTGTTCACCCGCATCATCATCCTGGCGCTGGCGGCTGCGAGCCTCAACCTCATCATGGGATTTGCGGGCCTGATGAGCTTTGGCCATGCTGCCTATCTCGGCATCGGCGGCTACGCCGTCGGCATGCTGGCGCAGGAGGGCGTTGGGTCCGGCTTCATCCAGTTTCCGGTCGCGGTCGCGGCGTCGGCGATCTATGCGCTGGTGATCGGCGCGCTGTCGCTGCGCACCCGTGGCGTCTACTTCATCATGATCACGCTGGCCTTCGCCCAGATGGCCTATTACGTCGCCTCGGGGCTGGCCCGCTACGGCGGCGATGACGGCCTCACGATCTACAAGCGCAGCGACTTCTCGGGCCTGATCGATCTCGGCAACCGCACGCAGTTCTACTATCTCTGCCTCGCCTGCCTTTTCGGCGTCATGCTCCTGATATGGCGCATCGTCAACTCGCGCTTCGGTCTTGTCGTGCAGGGCCTGCGTTCCAACGAGCAGCGCATGCAGGCCATCGGCTTCCCGGCCAAGCGCTACCAACTGGTCTGCTTCGTCATATCAGGCACGATGTGCGGCCTTGCCGGCGCGCTGCTCGCCAACAACACCGATTTCGTAAGCCCGGCCGTGATGTACTGGACCCGTTCCGGCGACCTCATGGTGATGGTGATCCTTGGCGGCATGGGCACGCTGTTCGGCCCGGTCATGGGTGCGGTGGTGTTCCTGCTGCTGGAAGAGCTGCTGTCGCAGATCACCGAATATTGGGCGCTGATCCTGGGCCCGCTGCTGCTGCTCATCGTCCTGTTCGGCCGCGGCGGCATCATGGGCGCACTCGGGAGGGCTGGCCGTGGCTGAACCCTTGCTCCGCGTCGAAAAGCTGGTGCGTCGCTTCGGCGGCATCATCGCCACCGACAACGTCTCGCTCGACGTCGCATCAGGCGAGCTGCACGCCATCATCGGCCCGAACGGCGCCGGCAAGACCACGCTGATCAGCCAGCTCACCGGGCATCTCGAACCGCATTCCGGCAGCGTCTCGCTGGCCGGGCGCGACATCACCTATCTGCCGGCCTATCGCCGCTGCGCGCTGGGCCTGGCGCGTTCGTTCCAGATCACCTCGCTGCTGCTCGACTTCACCGCCGCCGACAATGTGGCGCTGGCGGCGCAAGCGCATGCCGGCACCTCGTTCCGCTTCTTCGCCAACGCGCGCAAGGAGCAGGGCCTGCGCGATGCCGCGCAGGCGGCGCTCGATCGCGTCGGCCTCGGTCACCGTGCCGATGTCGTGGTGTCCAGGCTCAGCCATGGCGAGCGTCGCGAGCTCGAGCTCGCGGTCGCGCTCGCGAGCAAGCCGAAATTGCTGCTGCTGGACGAGCCGATGGCGGGCCTCGGCGTCACCGAATCCCAGCGCATGGTGAAGCTGCTCCAGGAGCTGCGGAAAGAGGTCTCGATCGTGCTGGTCGAGCACGACATGCCGGCGGTGTTCGCGCTGGCCGACCGCATCACGGTGCTGGTCTACGGCCGCGTCATCGCCTCCGGCGATCCGGCCGCGATCCGCGCCAACGAGGACGTCAAGCGCGCCTATCTCGGCGATCAGCATGTGGTGACGCATCATGGCTGACACGCTGCTCGAGGTCGACGGCATCGAGACCTGTTACGGCCTGTCCCAGGTGCTGTTCGGCCTGTCGCTGTCGATCAAGCCGGGCGAGATGGTCTCGCTGATGGGCCGCAACGGCATGGGCAAGACCACCACCATCCGCTCCATCATGGGCCTGACGCCGGCGCGCGCGGGCACCATTCGCTTCGCGGGCGCGGAGGTGCGGCAGCTTCCGTCCTACCGGATTGCGAAACTCGGCGTCGGTCTCGTGCCCGAGGGCCGGCAGATCTTTCCGAACCTCACCGTGCGCGAGAACCTGGTCGCGGCCGCGGCCGATCGCTTCAACAGCGATAATCCCTGGACGCTCGCCGCAATCTACGTGATGTTTCCGCGCCTCGCCGAACGCGCGTCCAACATGGGCAACCAGCTTTCCGGCGGCGAGCAGCAGATGCTCGCGATCGGCCGCGCGCTGATGACGAATCCAAAACTCCTGATCCTGGACGAGGCGACCGAAGGTCTCGCGCCGCTGATCCGCGAGGAGATCTGGAATTGCCTGTCGCTGCTCAAGAGCCGCGGGCAGTCGATCCTGGTCGTCGACAAGAACGTCGACCATCTCGCCCGCATCTGCGATCGCCACTACATCATCGAGCGCGGCAAGACGGTGTGGAGCGGCACCTCCGACCAGCTGATGGCGGCGCCGGACCTGCAGCACAAATATCTGGGAATTTGACGCGTTCGTCGCCTTCGCCGCGGCAATGCGAGCTCTCTTCGAGCAAATCCAATTTCGAAATCCTCCAAACAGCGCGCTGAGCTCTTGAGCGTGCCGCCGTCAGCCGTCAAAGAAGACGCGGCGTTGTGGATTCGATGCGGGACTTTTACGAGCAAATTGTCGGGTTGCCTGAGGACGACGTCGGTTCCGCACAGCAAGGGGCAGCCCAATGGCTGGATTATCCGGGCTGCGTGGTCGTTCAAGGTGAGTTCCGCGCCGACGATGAGGGGCCCGCAATCGCAGCGCCGGGCTTGTTCATCTCGGTGGCGTTCGATGAGGTCGGTGCTGGCCCCGGCACTCTGACGCGCTCGATCGGCGAGAGGCGGATGGGCGTGATCGCGGTGCGCGAGCGCCTCGCCGTGAAACGCTCGATGCGGAGCGCCATCGGCCTTGCGTTGCCCGGAGCTTCCATCGATCAGCTCGGACTCGGCGCCGCGTTTCGGACGCTGTTCAAGGGCGAAGGATCTGGCGCGGTCATCCTCTCGCTCGCCGCATCGGCGCGGGTGCAGGCCGTCGCGGCGGAAATGTTCTCGCCGCCGGTCGCCGGAAACGCGGCGCGATTGCTGATGTCGGCGCATGCCACCGAGATCGTCGTCCATGCCTTGTTCGGCGAGTGCAGCCGGATCGCGGTCGATCCGGCAACAGACCTCCAGCGTATGAGGCTGCAATCGGTCAAGGAGCGGATGGACGCCGACCTTGCCTATCCCTGGAGCATCGACGAGCTGGCGCGGAACGCAGGCCTGAGCCGGCGATCTTTCAATCAGAAATTCCAGATCGCCTATGGCGAGAGCGCCATCGATTATCTGAGGGCGCGCCGGCTCGATACTGCACGAGCTCTTCTGATTCACCAGCGCTTGTCGGTCACCGAGGCGGCCTATCGGGTCGGCTATACCCATCCGGCGAACTTCGCGACGGCCTTTCGCAGGCGCTTCGGTCATTCGCCCAGTCGCTGCCAGTAACGGCATCACGCGATGCGCCGCCTCACGCCTCAGTCTTGAAAGCCTCCACGTGGAATCAAAGGCGATTTGCGCGGTCGCAAAGGCGGCGTGCGCCCCGATCTGATTACTCCCGGGTGGTCCAAAGACGGAGCTTGGGGAAGACGATGAGGCGTGGCGACGGGCAAACGTTCGGTTGGGAACGGGTGATGAAGGCTGGTCTGGGTATGGCCGGTCTGGGCGTGGTTTTGCAGGTGACACCGACGCTTGCACAGGTCTCCGGGTCCAATTCGGGATCGACGGCCGCGACATTGCCGCCCGTCACCGTGGAGGCGCCGAACCAGGTGCGCCCGCGCGCCGTGTCTGCCCAGCGCACTTCACCGTCGCAACGCGGTCGTGTCGCGGCGCAACGCAATGCCGCCTCCAGGCAAGCCGCAAGCCAGGATGCGCGCGAGGCAGGTGGCGGTCCTGCCACGTCGAGCGAGAGAAGCTACGTTGCCAGCAGCAGCTCTGCGGGCACCAAGACGAACACGCCCCTGCTGGAGACGCCGCAGTCGATCTCGGTCGTGACGCGCAAGGAGCTCAACGACCGCGCCGTGCAGACGCTGACGCAGGCAGTCGGCTATGAGCCGGGCGTGCGCATCGATGCCTCAGGCTACGATCCGCGCTTCGATGCCATCTCGATCCGCGGCTTCGACATCACCTATAACGGCATCTATCTCGACGGCCTGCGTCTCGTCGGCGCTGGCCTTGGCGTGTTCAAGACGGAGCCCTATGGGGTCGACAGCATCACCGTGGTCCGCGGCCCGAGCTCGGCGCTCTACGGCCTCGGCTCGCCAGGCGGACTGGTCGATCTGCAAAGCAAGCTGCCGACCAGCCAGCCTTTCCACGAGGTGCAGACGCTGTTCGGCGACCGCGATCGCGTTCAGGGCAATTTCGATTTTTCGGGGCCGATCGATCCCAACGGCCAATTCTCCTATCGGCTGACCGGCCTAGTGCGAGACGCCGATGTGTTCGTGCCGGGCGGCAAGGACAACCGCACCTATGTCGCTCCCGCCATCACCTGGAGACCGGACCAATCGACAACCCTCACGCTTCTCGGCGCCTATCAGAAATCGAAGACGCCGGGGTCGATGTTCACCTATTCTTCGGGCATCGGGACGACGACGGACATCTTCACGGGCAGCCCGTCCTACAATTCGCTCGATCAGGAGCAGGGGCGTGTCGGCTATCTGTTCGAGCACGCGTTCGACAACGCCGTGACCGTCCGCCAGAAATTCCGCTACGTCGATCTCGATGCGGTCACGCGCTATGTCGGTTTTCTCGGTGCTCCCGTCGGCAACGTCGTGTCGCGCTATACCGGCTACGTCCACGACACGCTGCAATCTGCCATCATGGACAACCAGGTCGAGGCGAAGCTCTCCACCGGCCCGGTGCAGCACACGCTCCTGGTCGGCACCGACTACACCTCGTCGAAGTTCACCGACAAGCAGGGGTTCGGCTTCGGCGTGTCCGATCTCAATCTGGCTGCGCCGGTCTATGCGCCGGAATCCATTCCGGATCCCGCGATCTCCTCGTCCACGGCGCAGCGGCAAACCCAGTCCGGCGTCTACATTCAGGACCAGGCCAAACTCGACCACTGGATCCTGACGCTGAGCGGCCGCAGCGACTGGGTCCGCACCACCGGCGAGGACCGGTTCGCGCTGACAAGACAGACGCAATCCGATCAGGCCTATAGTGGGCGGGCAGGCCTGACCTATGTGTTCGATTCCGGTGTGGCGCCCTACGTCGCCTATTCGACGTCGTTCTTTCCCAATCTCGGCGTCGATCCGTCCGGCGCCTTCTTCAAGCCGACCACCGGCAAGCAGACCGAGATCGGCGTAAAGTATCAGCCGCCGGGGACGCGAAGCCTCATTACCGCTGCCGTGTTCGACCTGACGCAGGATGGCGGCCTGGTGACGACGGGCACGGGCGTGACGGTCCAGCGTGGCGAGATTCAAAGCCGCGGCTTCGAGTTGCAGGGGCTTGCAAGCCTCGGCAATGGTTTCGACATCACCTCGTCCTACACCTATCTCGACATGGTCACCAAGCAGGCCGGCGACAGCGCGTTGGTCGGCAAGTTTCCGTCGGGCAATCCTCCGCACACCGTGACGCTGTGGGGCAATTACGCCCTGCCGCTGGCTGGCCCCTTCGCTGGCCTGAGCGTCGGTGCCGGCGCGCGCTACATGTCTTGGAGCTATGGCGATGATCAGAACACGTTCAAGAACAGTTCGGTGACCCTGGTCGACGCCGCGCTGAAATACGACTTCGGCGAGGCGGCGAAGGAGCTGAAAGGACTTCAGTTCCAGGTCAACGCCAGGAACCTGTTCAATGTGCACTACACGACGTGTCAGGTCGGCTACTGCTACCGCGGCGCGCCGCTGACCGTCATCGCCACGCTCGGCTATCGCTGGTGAGCGGAGCCGCCGGGCGGACGCGGCGGGACGATTACCAATAGATCCCGTGGCGGTGCAGTTCGCGGATCACGCGGGCTTCGACGGACGGCTGCCGGCGTTTCGGCTTTGGCGTTTCGCTCGTCCTTGCCGGCGTCGTGCTTGATTGCACCGGAGCTGCGGTGGTCGATGTCGTTGCGGCCGGTGCGGTCGGCGTCTGGACGTTTGCCGGTGACGCTTGCGTCGCCTGCGGCGGCACGGCGACCGGCGCGGCCGGCTGCTCGGTGGCCGGTTGCTTCGAATCGGCCGCCGCCAGGCTGAGGCTCCGCGAGCCTCCGCCATGGGCCTGGCTTGCCAGCAGCGACATGGCTGCGATCAGGATCAGCTTGCGCATGGTAATCCCCGTCATCTGGTCAATCGATCTGACCCAATTCCCTTGGACTTCATGGGATTAGCGCGCGAGTCGGTGCGCGCCGATCTCGATCAGGGTGGTCCGGCAGGACAGGCGATAGATCAGGCTGAAAAGTTGACCCCACATGACCGAACTCCGTTGTTGATCAATGCAGGGAATTCTAGCCCGCCTGCCTTTCCGGCGTTTTTCGCCGAATGAGGAAAATGGCTTCGTCCGGGGGCGGCGCGATGTCGTCGCAACAGTCCGGACGAAGTCGCCTCACGCGCGCGTGAAGCGGCGCGCGAGCGGGGCCGATCGGATTCCGATCAAGGCCGGTAGTTCTCCCGGGATGAAGCGCGCGCAGCGCGGCAGTAACGTGCGGGCGGCCTTCAGCCCCGGTTATTGTATGAGTTCCGATCGCCAAGACGATCCGCCGATCCTCATCTGCTCAAAATGCAGACGGCCAATGAAATTCCTGGCGACACTACCTGGAATAGTCACGCTGCCTGCGGAGCACGTCTATCATTGCGTCCAGTGCCGTCGCGTCGACACGATTCGGCTGAAGTGACGCTCTGGTGGCCGGGGCGGGCCGCTTGCAGCAATTGTAGCTGCTCCCGCCGCCGCGAAACCGGTGCTATAATATCGTGAACACAAGAGAACAGGGAGGAGACCATGAACCACACCATGGTTCCCAGTGATCGCGTGGAGCACGTCGCCGTCTACGGACGCGACGGCACGAAGCTCGGCACGATCGAGCGGTTGATGCTCGACAAGATGAGCGGAACGGTTGCCTATGCCGTGATCAAGACCGGCGGGCTGCTCGGTACGCGTCACCATTATCCGCTGCAGTGGAGCGCGCTGAAGTACGATCCAGCACGGCAGGCGTTCCAGATCGAGCAGACGCTGGACGAACTCAGCAGCGGCCCGTGCGAGTTCGATGGCGACGCGTTCGACTGGGGCGACCGCTCGCGGCCCTACCCGCATCCGCACTACTGGTCGGTCTAGTGGGAAACGGCCGGCCAGCTCGCATGCTCGGCGCGAATGCGGCTGGCTCAAGCGGTGGCCGAGCGTTGTCCGACGCGAGCGCCCGCTATCCCGCGAGCGGCTGCTCGCCGACCTTGGGCCAATAGGTGCCAAAGCTCCAGAGGCCGCCCTCCACGTCGCGTGCGGCGAAATCGCGGCTGCCATAATCGGTCGTGGTGGGCTCCATCTCGATCTGCGCCCCGGCGGCTTTCACCTTTTGATAGAGCGCGTCGGGATCAGCGACAGCCAGATAGACGGCGTCCGTCCGCCGGGCGTCGATGTCACCAATCAGTTTGCCGTAGGCGTCGTCGCGATGCGCGCCCAGCATGAGGATCGACGATCCGAACGCCAGCTCGGCGTGAACGACCGTGCCCTCCTTGCGGTAAACCACCCGTTCGGCAAAGCCGAGAACGTTCTTCAGCCAGGCGATCATCGCCTCGGCATCCTTGCAGCGCATGGTGTGGTAGAGGCGCGGCGCTTCATAGCCGTTTGTCTGGCTCATGACACTCTCCGAGTTGCTTATCGAAACCGACCCTAGTTCGGATCATGGCGGCCGGCTTGAACAAATGGGACCTGACCGAGCCTCGCGCCGACTCGCGCTGTTTTGGCGCTAGCCTCCGCCGTCCCGCATCAGGCGTGGATCGACGACATCAAGCCGCGCGGCCCATCCGGTCGGCGTCTCGCCGCTGAACAAGCGGAAATCGCGCGCAAGATGTGCCTGGTCGGCATAGCCGGCGTCCGCGGCAATGGCCGCCCAGCCGCCTGCGCCATCCGTCCGGGCCAGGACGCAAGCGCGATGAAAGCGCAGCATCTGCGCCAGCACCTTTAGCGGGACGCCGATCTCGTGATGGAAGCGGCGCGTGAGATGCTTGCGGCTCCAGCCGATGTCGGAGGCAATGTCGGCGATCCTGACCGCGCCCGCGCCTCGCCAGAGCGTGTCCAGCGCGAAAGCGACCTCAGGCGAGGGCTCGTGTATGGCGCGGCGAAGCACGAAGTCTTCCACGATCTCGAATCGTCGCTGCCAGCCGGCCGCCTCGGCCACCCTGGCGCGGAGCTCCCCACCGTGCCGTCCCAGAATGTCGTCGAGGCCGACGATCCGCGCGGTCAGATCGGGCACGGCGTCTCCGAAGAAGCGATACGCCCCAAGCGGCGTGAAATCGACCTGAACGCATTCGGCGCGCCCGTCGGATTCGATCACGACCGGCCCGGGAAAAAGACCCGCCGCGAAACTCGGCCGCGCATCGGCGGTGTCCGGTCGGTGTCCGAGCGCAATGCGGAAGGGCGTTCCCAAATTCACCAGCAGAGGCAGTGCAAGCGGCGCGGCGTGGCGGAAGGCGGCCAGGCCGATGCCGCGCTCGCGGTAGAAGGAAATGCTGGAGACCAGCCGCGCAAGGCGCGGCGAGGGCGGTCGACGGATGACATCGGGAGGTGCGTCCATCACGCGCTAACGCTCCGTCGCTTCGCGCTCCATGCGTATGGTGTCGGGGAGCGTGTCGGTCATGCCTTGAGTTTAGCAGGCGATCGCCGCGGAACTCAAATGACCCGGTGCGTGGCACGCCGTCGAATTGTGCCGAAGCGCTGCCGCCCCGTCACGGCCGGTTGCGCATCCAGTCGGCCAGGCCGGACAGCGCCTTGTCGAGATCCTGCCGCGCGCCGGCGTCGGCGATCGTCTCCTCCATCGCGCCCCGCATGCACAGCATCCAGGCGTCGCGCTCGGCGTCCCCAATGGCAAAGCCGAAATGGCGCTGGCGCAGCCGTGGATGGCCTTTCTCGGGGGTATAGAGCCGCGGGCCGCCGGTCCACTCGGTGAGGTAGCGCTTCAGCACGTCCCTGATCAGGCCGAGATCGTCCGCATGCATGGCGCGGATGATCTTCGCCTCCGGCAGGGTGTCCATGCGGTCGTAGAAACGGTCGACGAGAGCCTCGATCGTAGCGCGGCCGCCGATCCGCTCGAACATGGAGATGGCGACGTCGGCGGAGGTCATCTCTACAGCGCCACGCTGCGCAGCCCGAAGCTGCGGGCTTCGTTCTGCAGCACCGGCCGCACCGCATCGATCAGGCGCACGGCGGCGGCGTCGACCGACAGCCCCGCGGTATCCACCACCGCGGTTGCGCGCGAATAGAGCGGCTCGCGGCTGAGCAGAATATTGCGCAGCTCCGTCATCGCCGAGCGATCATCCGCCATCGGGCGCAGATCGCCCTGGCGGCGGACGCGCGCCATGTGCTCCTCGGGCTCGGCCTTCAGCCAGATCGTGTAGAACGAGCTCAGGACCTGATCGAAGGTCAGGGGCTCGGAGACGATGCCGCCGCCGGTTGCCAGCACCATCAGCTCGTTGCGCGCGAGCAGCTGTTGCAGCGCCGCCTGCTCCATGCGGCGAAAGCCTTCCTGGCCGTACAGCGCGATGATCTCGGCGACCGAGAGCCCGTTCTGCTGCTCGACCTCCTTGTTCAGCTCGACAAAACTCCAGCCGATCTTCTTCGCCAGCATCCGGCCAAGTGTCGACTTGCCGGCGCCGCGCAGGCCGATAAGCGCGATGCCGCAGAATGGCGCGCGCCGCGGCGCGGAGGCGCTGCCGCCGGCGAGCAGATCCTTGGCCTGCGCGATTTGGCTGGGCGTCGCCTTGCGCAAGAGGTCGCGAAACATCTGCCAGTCCGGCGTCGGATCGGCGCTGGGCAGCAAATCTTCGAGATGGGCGCCCATCGCGTCGGAGACGCGGCGCAGCAGCACGATCGAGACATTGCCCTTGCCGCTCTCGAGCTGCGCGATGTAGCGCTCCGAAATCCCCGACACCTTGGCGAGCACTTTGCGCGACATGCCGCGCAGCGCGCGCATGGTGCGCACACGCTGGCCGAGTTGTTCGAGGAAGCGGGATTCGGCGTCGGGACTTTCGGTCATGAGCCTTCTTTACAGGGGTCCTGCGGCGCGTTTTAATGAAACATAGTGCCTGCTGGCATTGACAGCAAGCCGCCGTGGTGTCTTTCTATGAATTATAATTCAAAATTCCGGGGAGATGTCCGTGAGCGAGGGATCCTACAATGCGGTGACCTGGCTGCTCGACCGTAATGTCGAGGCGGGCCGCGGCAACAAGCTCGCCTTCGACGACACCGTCTTGCGGCTCACCTATGGCGAGCTCCAGCAACAGACCCGGCGCGCCGCCAACATGCTGCGCCGGCTCGACGTCCGCCGCGAGGAGCGCGTGGCGATGATCATGCTGGACACGGTCGACTTCCCGATCGTGTTCCTGGGCGCGATCCGCGCCGGCATCGTGCCGGTGCCGCTCAACACGCTGCTGACTGCGGACCAATACGCCTACATCCTCGCCGACTGCCGCGCGCGCGTGCTGTTCGTGTCCGAAGCGCTCTATCCCGTCATCAGGGACGTCGTCGGCCGCATGCCGGATCTCGAGCATGTCGTGGTCTCCGGCGCCAAGCAGAACGGTCACAAGCAGCTCGCCGAAGAGCTCGCCGGCGAGAGCGACCAGTTCACCACCGCGGCGACCCACCCGGATGAGCCGGCGTTCTGGCTCTATTCGTCGGGGTCGACGGGCATGCCGAAGGGCGTGCGCCATATCCATTCCAATTTGCAGGCGACCGCCGACACCTATGCCAAGCAGGTGCTCGGCATTCGCGAGAGCGATGTGTGTCTCTCCGCGGCGAAATTGTTCTTTGCCTATGGCCTCGGCAATGCGCTGACCTTCCCGATGTCGGTCGGCGCCAGCGTGATCCTCAACAGCGAGCGGCCGACGCCGGCGCGCATGTTCGACCTGATGAACCGCTACAATCCCTCGATCTTCTACGGCGTGCCGACCTTGTTCGCGGCGATGCTCAACGACGAGACGATGAAGAGCGAGCGCGGCGGCAAGGCTTTGCGCATCTGCACCTCCGCCGGCGAAGCGCTGCCGGAATCCGTCGGCCACAGCTGGAAGGCACGCTTCGGTGTCGACATTCTCGACGGCGTCGGCTCGACGGAGCTGTTGCACATTTTTCTGTCGAACGCGCCCGGCGACATCAAATACGGCTCGTCCGGCAAGCCGGTGCCGGGCTATGCGGTGCGGCTCGTCAACGAGGCCGGGCAGGACGTCGCCGACGGCGAGGTCGGCGAACTCCTGGTCGATGCGCCCTCGGCCGGCGAGGGCTACTGGAACCAGCGTCACAAGAGCCGCCGCACCTTCGAGGGGCCGTGGACCCGCACCGGCGACAAATACATCCGTGACGCCGATGGCCGCTACACCTTCTGCGGCCGCGCCGACGACATGTTCAAGGTCTCCGGCATCTGGGTCTCGCCGTTCGAGGTCGAAAGCGCGCTGATCACCCATCCGGCCGTGCTGGAAGCTGCCGTCGTGCCCGAGGCAGATCCGGAAGGCTTGCTGAAGCCCAAGGCCTTCGTCGTGCTGCGCCCGGGCGCCAAGACGACGGATTTGCAGGAGATGCTCAAGGAGCACGTCAAGCAGAAGATCGGCCCCTGGAAATATCCGCGCTGGATCGATGTGGTGGATTCGCTGCCGAAGACCGCGACCGGAAAGATCCAGCGGTTCAAGCTGCGGGAAGGCGTGCATTAATAGCAGCCGTCATGGCCGGGCTTGACCCGGCCATCCACGCGCCGCCACGCATGAGCAAAGACGTGGATGCCCGGGTCAAGCCCGGGCATGACGATCGAGAGAGAAGAGTGCAGAAATGACCAACCTCACCCCCACCGGCTTCCTCGACATCGGCGGTGCCAGCCTCGAATACAGATGGCTCGCGCCGCTAGTCCCCGACGCTCCCACCATCGTGATGCTGCATGAGGGCCTCGGCTCTGTCGGCCTCTGGGGCGATTTCCCCGAGAAGCTGCAGCACGCCACGGGCGCTGGCATCTTCGCCTATTCGCGCGCAGGCTACGGCCAGTCCAGCCCGGTCGCACTGCCGCGGCCGCTCGACTACATGCATCGCGAGGCGCTGGACGTGTTGCCCAAGTTGCTCGATGCGATCGGCTTCAAGCGCGGCCTCCTGCTCGGCCATTCCGACGGGGCCTCGATCGCGACCATCTATGCCGGGGCGCATCAGGATCATCGCCTCAACGGCCTCGTGCTGATCGCGCCGCATTTCATCGTCGAGGACATCTCGATCAAATCCATCGCCGCGATCAAGACGACATTCGAGACCACGGACCTCAAGACAAAGCTGGCGCGCTGGCACAAGGACGTCGACAACGCCTTCTACGGCTGGAACGGCGCCTGGCTCGATCCGAAATTCCGCGATTGGGATATCTCGGAATACCTCGCTTACATCCGCGTGCCCGTCATGATCGTGCAGGGCGCGAATGATCAATACGGGACATTGCGTCAGGCCGAGATCGCGCAGGAGGAATGTTACTGCCCGGTCGACCTGAAAATCATTGCCGGCGCAGGGCATTCCCCCCATCGCGAGGCCCCGGGGCCGACCCTCGAGGCCATCGTGCAGTTCGCAAAGGCCGCCTTGCGGGACGATCCGGGGCTTCAGGCTGCATGAGGCGCATGCGCGCCGAGATGAAGCAAAGTGCATGTGAGACCGCGATTCGGGCTAGACTAACCTTATAAGATGCACTATTGTGCATCTAACGCTACAGCCAAAACGCATAATCAAGCTCAGGGATGACCCATGGCCGGGGAAGATCGGCGCCTCGCAGGCGGCGCGACATTCATCGATTTCCAGACCGAACCGTCCCGCTACAAGCATTGGAAGCTCGCGGTCGAGGGCGACGTCGCGACGCTGACCATGGACGTCGACGAGAATGGCGGCCTGTTCGAGGGCTACCAGCTCAAGCTCAATTCCTACGATCTTGGCGTCGACATCGAGCTCGCTGACGCGATCCAGCGGCTGCGCTTCGAGCATCCGCAAGTGAAGGTCGTGGTGCTGCGCTCGGCCAAGAACCGCGTGTTCTGCGCTGGCGCCAACATCCGCATGCTTGCGGGCTCAACCCACGCCCACAAGGTGAACTTCTGCAAATTCACCAACGAGACCCGCAACGGCATGGAAGATTCGTCGGAGAATTCCGGCCAGCGCTTCATCACCGTCGTGAACGGCTCCGCCGCCGGCGGCGGCTATGAGCTGGCGCTCGCGACCGATCACATCATCCTCGCCGACGACGGCTCGTCGGCCGTGGCGCTGCCCGAAGTGCCGCTGCTCGCGGTGCTGCCGGGCACCGGCGGTCTTACGCGGGTGGTCGACAAGCGCAAGGTGCGGCGCGACCACGCCGATGTCTTCTGCACCATCGAAGAGGGCGTGAAGGGCAAGCGCGCCGTGCAATGGCGCCTCGTCGACGAGATCGCGCCGAACTCCAAGTTGGAAGCCAAGATCGCCGAGCGGGCCAAGGAGTTCGCGGCTGCTTCCAAGCGCAAGGGCAGCGGCAAGGGCATCGCGCTGACGCCGCTCAGGCGCCTGATCGACGAAAACAGCATCCGCTACGGCTTCGTCACCGTCGACATCGATCGCACCGCCCGCATCGCCACCATCTCGATCAAGGCGCCGGAGACAGCGCCGCCCGCCGACGTCGACGGCATGATGGCGCAAGGCGTCTCGTTCTGGCCGCTGCAGGTGGCGCGCGAGCTCGACGACGCCATCCTGCACTTGCGCATCAACGAGCTCGAGATTGCGATGCTGGTGTTCAAGAGCCATGGCGACCGCGCCCATGTGCTCGCCTGCGATGCGTTCCTCGAAGCCAACAAGGCGCACTGGCTGGTCAACGAGATCAGGCATTACTGGAAGCGCGTGCTCAAGCGCGTCGACGTCACCTCGCGCACGCTGGTGACGCTGGTCGAGCCCGGCTCCTGCTTTGCCGGCACGCTGGCCGAGCTCGTCTTTGCCGCCGACCGCTCCTACATGCTGATCGGCACCCGCCAGGGCGACAATCGTCCGCCGCCGTCGATCGAACTGTCCGCCATGAATTTCGGCCCCTATCCGATGAGCCACGGCCTGACGCGGCTGGAATCGCGCTTCCAGGCCGACCCGTCCGATCTGGAGCGCGCGGAAGCGACGCTCGGGACCAGCCTCGACGCCGAGCAGGCGGAAGAGCTCGGCCTCGTCACCTTCGCGCTCGACGACATCGACTGGGACGACGAGGTCCGCGTGTTCCTCGAGGAGCGCGCCAGCTTCTCGCCCGACAGCCTCACCGGCATGGAAGCGAGCCTGCGCTTCGTCGGCCCCGAGACGATGGAATCGAAGATCTTCGCGCGCCTCACGGCGTGGCAGAACTGGATATTCCAGCGCCCGAACGCCGTCGGAGAAGAGGGCGCGCTGCGCCGCTACGGCAGCGGCCAGAAACCGAAATTCGATATGACACGGGTCTGACATTCACCGCGTCATGGCCGGGCAGAAGCGCGTCTTCGCACAAATGTCCCGGCCATCCACGTCCTTGGCTCGAGGAAGCAAGAACGTGGATGCCCGGCACAAGGCCGGGCATGACGGAAAGAGATCGCAAGGAGCACGGCCATGAACATGAACATCATGAACGTCGACTACTCGACCAAGATTCCCAACAACGTCAACCTCGCCGAAGACCGCCAGGTGCTCAAGGCGCTGGAGGGCTGGCATCCCGGCTACATGGACTGGTGGAGCGACATGGGCCCCGAAGGCTTCCAGGAATCGCTGGTCTATTTGCGGACCGCTTATTCCGTCGATCCGCGCGGCTGGGCCAAGTTCGACTACGTCCGCATGCCCGAATATCGCTGGGGCATTCTGCTTGCGCCGCAGGAGGAGAATCGTGTCGTGCCGTTCGGCGAGCATTATGGCGAGCCGGCCTGGCAGGAAGTCCCGGGCGAGCATCGCGCCATGCTGCGCCGCCTGATCGTGATCCAGGGCGACACCGAGCCTGCTTCGGTCGAGCAGCAGCGCCATCTCGGCAAGACCGCGCCATCGCTCTACGACATGCGCAATCTGTTCCAGGTCAATGTCGAGGAAGGCCGTCACCTCTGGGCCATGGTCTATCTGCTGCAAAAGTATTTCGGCCGCGACGGCCGTGAGGAGGCCGACGATCTCTTGCGCCGCCGCTCCGGCGATGCCGACGCGCCGCGCATGCTGGGCGCGTTCAACGAGGCGACGCCGGACTGGCTGTCCTTCTTCATGTTCACCTATTTCACCGACCGCGACGGCAAGATGCAGCTGCACTCGCTCGCGCAGTCCGGCTTCGATCCCTTGTCGCGCACCTGCCGCTTCATGCTGACGGAGGAAGCGCACCACATGTTCGTCGGCGAGACCGGCATCACCCGCGTCGTGCAGCGCACCTGCGATGCGATGCGCGCGGCCGGCATCACCGATCCGACCGACATCGCAAAAGTCCGCGCGCTCGGCGTGATCGATCTTCCGACCATCCAGAAGAAGCTGAACCTGCACTACACGCTCTCGCTCGACCTGTTCGGCTCGGAAGTCTCGACCAACGCCGCCAACGCGTTCAACGCCGGCATCAAGGGCCGCTATCACGAGACCCAGATCGACGACGATCACCAGCTCAAGAACTCCACCTATCCGGTGCTCAAGCTGATCAACGGCGAGGTCAAGCTGGTGGACGAGCCGGCGCTGACCGCGCTCAACATGCGCCTGCGCGACGATTACAGCCAGGATTGCGTCAAGGGCATGCTGCGCTGGAACAAGGTGATCTCGACCGCGGGCTACGACTTCAAGCTGACGCTGCCCAACGTCGCCTTCCACCGCCACATCGGCGAGTTCAAGGACGTGCACGCGACGCCCGACGGCATCCTGATCGACGATGCCACCTGGGCCAAGCGCAAGGACGAATGGCTGCCGTCGGCGAGCGACGGCGACTTCATCACCTCGCTGATGCAGCCTGTCACCGAGATCGGCCAGTTCGCCTCCTGGATCTCGCCGCCCAAGGTCGGCATCGACAACAAGCCCGGCGATTTCGAGTACGTGAAGATCGAGTCGTAAGCCGTATGGCGGCCTGAAGACGATCGCCGGCTAGGCCGTCTCCGGCCGGCCGATCATCAAACCATCAAAAGAAAAGCCCCGTGCAGTGCCGGGGCTTTGTTATCCGAGAGGGCGTCTGTCGATCAGTAGCGGGCGACGACCGGGCCGCCGAAGCGATAGTTGATGCGGGCGGTGACCACATCGACATCTTGACGGATGGTGTCGCTGCGCGAGGGCCCTGCAAACGGCGGCACAAAGTTGAAGCTGATGTCGCGCTTGCCCATGAACAGATGGTTGTATTCGATCGCGAGCGACCAGTTCGGGGCGAAGCCATATTCGATGCCGGTCCCAACGGCCCCGCCCCAGCGGGTCTCGCTCGCACGATCGAACACGGCGCCGGTCGGGATGTCGATACCCTCGTACTTGTCGTGGGCGACAGCGGCGCCGCCCTTCACGTACCAAAGGACATTGTTCCAGGCGTAGCCGACCTGACCGGTGAACAGGCCGAAGGCGTCAACCTTGCTGCGGTTGATCTGGCCAAAGGGGGCGGGAAATAGCAGGCTCTCATTGGACCCGGTGAAATTGGCCCAGTTACCTTGCGCCTCGAGCCCGAACACCCAATTGGTCGCCTGCCAACGATAGCCGATCTGGCCCCCGACCGTGCCGCCGGTCGCATCGTGGCATCCTTCGGTGGTCACCGGCCTGGGACCGCCGAGCACGGAGAAGTTGTCCCAGCACTTGCGAGCCCAGCCGCCGCCGGCGTTGGCGCCGATGTAGAAGCCGGTCCAGTCGTAGACGGCAGTGACCGGGACCGGCGCCTTGGTGTAGGGCCGGGCTGCCAGATCCGCCGCAACAGCCGATCCAGTGAGTGCCGCCGAAACGGCGAGCGTGGCGATAACCTTCATCGTATTGGCAACCCAGTCGTAAATTAGGTTCGCAGAATACTTGGTCCCGGTCGGATTGCTGTCACCGGAACGACACAGCGAGTCCAAAAGGGGGTGCTGCGCCCGATGAGAGCAGCCCTCCGTCGTGGTTGCTCTTCGCAATCGGCTTTTGCCGACGCCGTGTTTTGCCCGACGTGTCAACATCATCGCGGCTGCAAGGGTCATTTCCGCGCGGTCAGAAAACCCCTTGTCGATCAACGGGCCTCCTACTTTGCATGGGGTTGTTTTCGACGTCTTGGTTTTGAGCCCTACTGCGTGTGATGGGAGATCGCCGGATCAATCGCTGTCCCAGCCGCTGCCCTTGATCCCGGGGTTCGCATAGACGATGCCGCCATCCACCGCGATGGTCGCCCCGACCACGTAGTCGCCCGCGCGGGAGGCGAGGTAGATCGCAGCGCCCGCCATGTCCTCGTCGGTGCCGATGCGGCCCACGGGGACGCGCGTTGCGACCTCGTCGGCGTGGTCGCGCGCGGCGCGGTTCATGTCCGATGCGAACGGGCCCGGCGCGATCGCGGTGACCACGATGTGGTCCGGGATCAGCTTCACCGCCATGCGCCGCGTCAGATGGATCAGCCCGGCCTTGCTCGCGGCATAGGAATAGGTCTCGCCGGGATTGACGAAGATGCCGTCGATCGAGGCGATGTTGATCACCTTCGCCGGCCGTTCCGCGCTTGCCGACGCGCGCAGCGTCGGCGCCAGTGCCTTGGTCAGGAAGAACGGCGCCTTCACGTTCAGGTTCATCACCTTGTCCCAGCCGCTCTCCGGGAATTCGTCGAACTCCGCGCCCCAGGCCGCGCCCGCATTGTTGACGAGGATGTCGAGCCGGGACTCGCGTTTGCCGTATTCACTCGCCAGCAGCTCGCAGCCCGCAACCGTGGAGATGTCGATCGGCAGCGCGATGCACTCGCCGTCATATTGTGCGCTGAGCTCTTTCGCGGTGGCCTCGCACGGTCCGGCCTTGCGCGCGGTGATGTAGACCTTCGCCGCGCCGGCACTGAGAAATCCCGCCGCGATCATCTTGCCGATGCCGCGCGAGCCGCCGGTCACCAGCGCGATGCGGCCCTTGAGCGAGAACAGATCGTTGAACATGCGTTCCTCCCTTTGTTGCCGCCGGTTGTGGGCGGAGCAGGGAGGGGAGTCAAGGAAGCTACGCTTGTCCTCGACGAAGGCGGAGAATGCAGCCGCTAAGCCGCCGCGATGCGGCGGAAGCCGTTCCACATCGCGGTCGCGGCGCCCGAGGTCAGCACCGGCAGGATCCGCGCGTCCTGATAATTGCCGTTGAGCGAGACGCGGGGCAGCGCGGTCATGTGGCCGGCGTTCTCCGCGAACAGCATGCCGGGCCGCGTCGTCACCGCGGTCTTGAAGCCGGCGGATGCGGCAAGGGCGAATTCGCGCGCGCCCGCGGCGTCGCGGTCGCCATAGGGATAGGCGAGGTGCAGCACGGGGCGCCCCAGCACCTGCTCGATCCGCGCGCGGCTTGCGGCCATCTCCTGCGCGGCGATGTCTTCCGTCTGCTTGGCGAGGTTGCAATGGCTGACGCTGTGCGCGCCGATCGTGACCAGCGGATCGGCGGCAAAGGACTTGAGCTCGGCCCAGGACAGGCAGAGGCTGCGGCACAGCGCTTCCATGTCGACGCCGTAAGTCCTGCACAGCGCCCCGATCTCGCGCGCAAGATCGTGCTCGCCCGGCAGCGCGCGCAGCCAGTCGTGCAGGCGGTCGAATGCCGCCTGCTTCGCGGCGACCGTGGTCGCATCGAGCCGCAGCGCGGAATTGCCGATCTGAATGTCGATCTGCTCGGCCTTGGCGATCACGGCCTCCAGCGCCGTCCACCACAATCGCCCGGTGCCGTCGGCAAAATCGCTCGCGACATAGACCGCCAGCGGCGCGTCAAATTCGCGCAGCACCGGCAGCGCGTAATCCAGATTGTCGCGGTAACCGTCGTCGAGGGTGAAGGCGGCGAAGCGACGGTCGAACCGGCCCTGCACCAGCCGCTCATGCAGCTCGTCCATGCTGACGATGTCGATGTCGCGCGAGCGCAAATGGCACAGCGTGGCGCGCAGGAAGTCGGGGGTGACCTCGAGATGCCGGTTCGGCTGGAACGCGGCTTCGCGCGCTGGCCGCACATGGTGCAGCATGAAAATGGCGCCGACGCCCGACAAGAGCGGGCGCAACAGGTGGTGCGCCCCGCTGAGATAGAGTGCTCCCAGCCCGGCGCGGATGACGTTGTTACGCAGTTGTTTCATGACCGGGTGGGGGACTTTGGCATTCCGGCCTCAACTTACGGAAGAACCCTTGAAGAAAAAGTTATTCCAATTGTCCCGCCCGGGCCTTGGGACCAGGGCCATTTCCGGTTTGACAGCCTGCCAAGGGTTTGTTTTGTCTCCGTTTCCAGAGGTCGGGTCGTCGAATGCAGAAGCTTTTCTCGTGGGCCAGCAAATGGTGGCCGGGGTTGATCCCCCTTGCCGTCATGTGGGGATTTGCGGCCTGGAATAATACCTTACCGGTGGAGGCCGATCTGTCGGCCCGCAGCTCTGCTGCGCTCAAGGACACCGTTCTGGACAAGACCCGGATCGCGGTCGACGGCCGCGACGTCAGCCTGGCCGCGGACGCCTTCTCCGAGGAGGGGCGCCGCGACGCCGTGATGGCGGTCGAAACTGTGCCCGGCGTGCGGCTGGTCGACGACCGGACCCGCCTCGTTCCCGAGGCCAAGCCCTTCGTCTGGAATGCCGAGCGCGACGTGGTGCGGGTGACGCTGTCGGGCTCCGCGCCGCTGCCATCGATGAGGGCCCGGCTGACCGAGGCGGCCCGCAAGGAAGTCGGCGGCGTCGAGGTCGCCGACCAGATGGGGCTGGCGCGCGGCGCGCCGCCTCGGTTCGAAGCCGCCGCGATGCTGCTGCTGGATCAGATCGGCAAGCTGAAGGACGGCAAGATCACGATCACCGACACCAAGGTCAATCTGTCGGGCATGGCGCGCGAGCTCGGCGGCCGTGAGGCGATCGCGGCTGCGCTGAAGAACCTGCCCGAAGGTTTTTCGATTGCGGCCAACGAGATCAAGGCGCCGCCCTACATCTTCCAGGCCTACAAGGATCCGGTGGCTGCGACGGTGACGCTGACCGGCTATGTTCCGGACAGCAACGTCCACGCCGCGATCGGCACCAGCGCCTCGCGAAAGTTCTTCACCGAAAAGGTCGTCGACAATCTCAAGGCCAGCATCGGCGCACCCGGCTCCTTCAGCACGGCTGTTATCGCCGCGCTCGGCGCGCTGTCGCGGCTGTCGACCGGCACGCTGGTCGTCTCCGACCGCGAGGTGAAGCTGTCGGGCGATGCGCTCTACGAGGGCGCCGCCAACGAGATCCGCGCAGGCCTCGGCAAGGACTTCCCGAAGAACTGGCAGTACAAGCCGGAGATCACGGTGAAGCCCGCCGCAGGCCCGGTGGACGGCACCGTGTGCCAGCAATTGTTCTCGGAGCTTCTGACCAAGGGCAAGATCCGCTTCGCGAACAGGCGCGCGGACATCGATCCTGACTCGGCCGGCATTCTCGATCGCCTCATCGAGACCGCGCTGCGGTGCCCCACCACCAATATCGAGGTCGTCGGACATACCGACGCCGATGGCGAGGATGCCTTCAACCAGGCCCTTTCGGAAAAGCGTGCGCAGGCGGTGATCGACTATCTGGTCAAGGCGGGCCTTTCTGCCAGCCGCTTCACCGCGGTCGGCCATGGCAGCACGCAGCCCGTCGCCGGTAACGACACCGATGAAGGCAAGGCGCAGAACCGCCGCATCGAATTTCTGGTGAGGTGACGATGCCCTATCTCGTCTCGTTCCATCTGGGCTGGCTGATCGGCTCGCTGCTGCTGGGCTTCTGCATGGGTTGGATCTCGGTGGTCCAGCGCGGCAACGGCACCTCGAAGGTGACTGCGCGGTGGCTCGCAGTGCTTGCCGCCGCCCTGGTCGCGGTCTCTCTCACCCATGTGGTCCCCGGTCGCTTCGGCTACTGGCTCGACCTCGGCCTGATCATGTTCGCCTGCTATCTCGTCGGCGGCACGATCGGAGCGTGGCTGCGCGATCGGGTGGTCTCGCGCACCGCGCCGCCAGCCGCTGTGTGATGTTGCTATGCACCCTCACGCGCGGGACGGGGTGTGCCACCGCCGCGGCCTTTCGGCGCATTGGAAAACCGGGACCTGGCCGCTCCAGTCACCCCTCTTTCAACAGGCAGGCCGGCTCCATAGATTGACGTCGGCTTAAGGCGTGACGGAACATTGTGCGGCCGAAATCATCAAAACTTCATGGCCCCTGCGCAGGATCGCCTGGAGATTCGCGCCAAGCCTTGCCGACGAAAGCGCCAAACCCTGCACTGGGAGCTGCAACCCTGCCTAAAATATTGAAGGCACGTGTTTTTGTTCGAATTGGCGAATTCCACTTCGGCCGAAAACGCGCTAGTGGAGGGGCAGGGGGCATGCGCGATACCGGCGCCGGCGGCGAGGGTTCGTTGAATGCCTGCGCGTCCGCCTATCCGCCGGCCACCCTGGCCGCTGAAGCGTTGTTCGAGGTCTAGATGCTGGAAGCCATACGCAGGGCGATGACGTTTCTGCGCCAGAAGCAAGTCCTGCATAAGCTTGGAGTCGTGATCAGCATCGCGGTCATCGGCATCGCTTGCTACGTGCTCTACCACATGCTGCGCGGCATCGATTTCAACGAGGTCCTCGAAGCGATCAAGAGCACCGAGCCGAGCCAGATTGCGATGGCGGCGCTATTCGTCACTGCGGGCTATTTCACGCTGACCTTCTACGACCTCTTCGCCACGCGCGCGATCGGCCATGCTCATGTGCCCTATCGCATCAACGCGCTCGCGGCCTTCACCAGCTATTCGATCGGCCACAATGTCGGCGCCTCCGTCTTCACCGGCGGGGCGGTGCGCTACCGCATCTATTCGGCCTATGGGCTCAACGCGATCGACGTCGCAAAGATCTGCTTTCTCGCCGGCCTGACCTTCTGGCTGGGCAATGCCGCGGTGCTCGGCCTCGGCATCGCCTACCATCCGGAGGCGGCAGCCTCGATCGACCAGCTGCCGGTCTGGCTGAACCGGACACTGGCGCTGATGATCATCGTGGCGCTGATCGGTTACGTGATCTGGGTCTGGAGCCAGCCGCGGGTGGTCGGCCGCGGCCCTTGGACGGTGGTGCTGCCGGGCGGCCCGCTGACGCTGCTCCAGATCGCGATCGGCATCGTCGATCTCGGTTTCTGCGCGCTGGCGATGTATGTGCTGGTCCCCGACGAGCCCAATCTCGGCTTCGTGATGGTCGCGGTGATTTTCGTCTCGGCGACCCTGCTCGGCTTCGCCAGCCATTCACCCGGAGGCCTGGGGGTGTTCGACGCCGCCATGCTGGTCGGGCTCTGGCAGATGGACCGCGAGGAACTGCTGGGCGGCATGCTCCTGTTCCGCGTCCTCTATTATCTGTCTCCGTTCGTCTTATCTGTAATCTTGCTGACGTTTCGAGAGGTTATAATCGGCGCCCGATCGAAGCGCTTGCAACAGGCGGCGCTCAAGCTGGACCCCGGCCCGGCGCCTGAAGCCGCCTATGTGAGAGAGCGCAGCGACAGCGGCGCCTGACCGGTGTCAGGTCCTTAAGGACAGTCCCCAGGAGAAGTCCGCCCCGATGGCGATCGACGCCCCCTCTTCTCCCTCCGCCCAGCCCTGGTCCGATCGGCTGCGGCACTCGACCATCATCCTGATCGCCGCGGCGCTGGCGCTGTCCGTCGTGGTCTCGCTCGGCGAATTGTCGGCGCTGCACGCTGCAATCGTGTTCCTCTGCATCGCGGCGGCGGCCTTGATCCCGTGGCGGCTGCACGATCCCGCCACCTCCCGCGACGACGTCAGACGCATCAACCCGGTCGAGAGCGCGGCGGTGGCCGCGGTGGTCGCCGGCATGCCGGATCCGGCGGTGCTGCTCGACCGGGCCGGCCGCGTCATCCACCTCAACGCCGCCGCCGCCCAGCTCGCGCCGGCGCTGCGCAAGAACGAGCTCGCCCAGTTCGCGCTGCGCTCGCCGGAGATCATCACCGCGCTGCGCGAGGCCATCGCGACCACCGAGCCGCGGCGCGCGACCTATCTCGATCATGTTCCGGTTGATCGCTGGATGGAGCTGATCATCACGCCGGTACCGGTGCCGACCAGCTTCGGCGGCGCCGACAAATGCATGCTGATGACCTTCCACGACCAGACGCCGCTGCGCCGGGTCGAGGAGATGCGCGCCGACTTCGTCGCCAATGCCAGCCACGAGCTGCGCACGCCGCTGGCGGCGCTGTCGGGCTTCATCGATACGCTCCAGGGCCAGGCCAAGGACGATCCCAAGGCGCGCGAGCGCTTTCTCGGCATCATGCACAACCAGGCCACGCGCATGGCGCGCCTGATCGACGATCTCTTGTCGTTGTCGCGGGTCGAGCTGTCGGCCCATGTCCGGCCCGACACCCTGGTCGATCTCGTCCCGATCATCCGTCAGGTCGCCGACGGGCTCGAGCCGCTGGCGCGCGAGCGTCAGGTCGAGGTGGAAATCCACCTGCCGGAGCCGCCGGTGATGATCGCGGGGGACCGCGAGGAGCTGCTCCGCCTGTTCGAGAACCTGATCGAGAACGCACTCAAATACGGCGCCTCCGGCGGGCGCGTCATCGTGTCGCTGGTCTCGAGCGCCGCCGCTGACGGAACTCAGGAAATCCGGGTCATGGTCCGCGATTTCGGCCCGGGCATCGCGCCGGAGCACCTGCCGCGGCTGACCGAACGCTTCTACCGGGTCGACGTCGGCGACAGCCGCTCGCAAGGCGGCACCGGGCTCGGGTTATCGCTGGTGAAACATATTCTTAACCGTCATCGCGGCCGCCTTGTGATCGAAAGCCTGCCCAGGCAGGGTGCTACCTTCACCGCCTGTTTTCCCCAGATCAAGACTCCGGCTTGATCTAAAATATAAGCAATTTCAATTGCTTGTGTCAGTCATCCAACTGTCATGAAACCTTCGTAAAAGCACAGCCGACCGCCCCTAAAGCGGCGGCGCGGGGAGCGCGATCGGGCGCGGATGGCGCTTCGCTCCCCTGTATGGAGACCAGCATGAATTTCCTCAAAACCATGGTCGCTGCCGGCTTGGTCGCCGCATCGACGACGGTAGCCTTTGCGGCCGACATCACCGGTGCCGGCGCGACGTTCCCGTTCCCGATCTATTCGAAGTGGGCCGACGCCTACAAAAAGGAGACCGGAAACGGTCTGAATTATCAGTCCATCGGCTCCGGCGGCGGCATCAAGCAGATCCAGGCCAAGACCGTGACCTTCGGCGCCACCGACGCGCCGCTCAAGGCCGAGCAGCTCGAGAAGGACGGCCTCGTCCAGTGGCCGATGGTGATGGGTGCCATCGTCCCCGTCGTCAACCTCGAGGGCGTGAAGCCAGGCGAGCTGGTGTTCGACGGCGAGACCCTGGCCAACATCTATCTCGGCAAGATCACCAAGTGGGACGATGCCGCGATCAAGAAGCTCAATCCCAACGCGAAGCTGCCGTCAGAGGCCATCACCGTGGTCCGTCGTTCGGACGGCTCGGGCACCACCTTCAACTTCACCAACTATCTCTCCAAGGCCAGCGCGGACTGGAAGAGCAAGGTCGGCGAGGGCACCGCGGTCGAGTGGCCGGTCGGCGTCGGCGCCAAGGGCAACGAAGGCGTGTCGGGCAACATCAGCCAGACCAAGAACTCGATCGGCTATGTCGAATACGCCTATGCCAAGCAGAACAAGCTCACCCACACCGGTCTCGTCAACAAGGCCGGCAAGCCGGTGCAGCCGACCGTCGAGGCCTTCCAGGCGGCCGCTTCCAACGCCGATTGGTCCAAGGCTCCCGGCTATTACGTCATCCTGACCGAGCAGCCCGGCGAGAAGTCCTGGCCGATCACGGCGGCGACCTTCATCCTGATGCACAAGTCCGCCACCGACAAGGCGTCCGCGCAGGAAGCGATCAAGTTCTTCCGCTGGGCCTTCAAGAACGGCGGCAAGATGGCCGAGGAGCTCGACTACATCCCGATGCCGGACAGCGTCGTCCAGCAGATCGAAAAGACCTGGGCTGCCGAGATCAAGAGCTAAGGCGCTATATGTGTCCCGGACACGGTTCCGGGATGCTGCAAGATCTCCGCTCCGGATCGGCCTCCTGCCTGTATCCGGAGCGCGCCGCCAACAACAAGCGTAAATAAACGGGTATAGGGGATCGGCGTGGCTGAGATGGCTGTTGAGAGCAATGTGATTGATGCTGCCGGTCCATATGACCGCGCCAAGGCCTTGAGCGCGTTCAAGCTCGGCGACGTCACCTTCTACTGGATCACGCGGTTGTCCGCGATCTCGGTGCTGCTGATCCTCGGCGGCATCATCATCTCGCTGATCGTCGGCGCCTTCCCGGCGATCCAGCAGTTCGGCATCTCCTTCCTGTGGACGCAGCGCTGGGCGCCCTCGGCCGATCCGCCGGTGCTCGGCGCGCTCGGGCCGATCTACGGCACGCTCGTCACCTCCTTCATCGCGATGCTGATCGCCATTCCCGTCGGTCTCGGCATTGCGATCTTCCTCACCGAGCTCTGCCCGCAATGGCTGCGCCGCCCGATCGGCATGGCGGTCGAGCTGCTCGCCGGCATTCCCTCGATCATCTACGGCATGTGGGGCTTCTTCGTGCTCGGCCCGTTCCTGGCCAACACCTTCCAGCCTTTCATGATCCGGGTGTTCGACGGCGTTCCCGTGCTCGGCGCGATCTTCGCCGGCCCCCCGTCCTATCTCAGCCTGTTCAACGCCGCGCTGATCCTCGCCATCATGGTGCTGCCCTTCATCACCTCGATCTCGGTCGACGTGTTCAAGACGGTGCCGCCGGTGCTGAAGGAAGCCGCCTATGGCGTCGGCTGCACCACCTGGGAAGTCGTCCGCAGCGTCGTGATCCCCTACACCCGCGTCGGCATCATCGGCGGCGTCATGCTGGCGCTGGGCCGCGCGCTCGGCGAGACCATGGCGGTGACCTTCATCATCGGCAACTCGTTCCGGATCTCCTCGTCGATCTTTGCGCCGGGCACCACCATCTCGGCGGCGATCGCATCCGAGTTCGCCGAGAGCGACGGCCTGCACCAGTCCGGCCTGATCCTGCTCGGCCTCCTGCTGTTCGTGCTGACATTCTTCGTGCTCGCGGCCGCGCGGCTGATGCTGCTGCGCCTGGAAACCAAGGCGGGGAAGTGAAGCCATGAACCCGATCTATGCACGCCGCCGCCGCTGGGACATCGTCATCCGCGGCCTCTGCATCGCCGCCGCCGCCTTCGGCGTCACCTGGCTCGCGCTGATCCTGATCACGCTGCTCTACAATGGCCTGGCCGGGCTCAACCTCCAGGTCTTCACAGCTGACACGCCGCCGCCTGGATCGACCGAGGGCGGCCTGCGCAACGCCATCGTCGGCTCGCTGATCATGACCGTGATCGGTGTCGGCATCGGCGCGCCGCTCGGCCTGTTCGCCGGTACCTATCTCGCCGAGTACGGCCGCAACGACAAGCTGACCTCGGTGATCCGCTTCATCAACGACATTCTCCTGTCGGCACCCTCGATCATCATCGGCCTCTTCATCTATGGCGCGGTGGTGGTGCCGATGCGCGGCTTCTCGGCGATTGCGGGCGCGCTGGCGCTTGCCGTCATCGTGATCCCGGTCGTCGTGCGCACCACGGAGGACATGCTGCTGCTGGTGCCGAATCCGTTGCGCGAAGCTGCCAGCGCGCTCGGCCTGCCGCGCTCGCTGGTGATCAGGCGAATCGCGTACCGTGCGGCGCGCGCCGGCCTCATCACCGGCGTGCTGCTCGCCACCGCCCGCGTCGCCGGCGAGACCGCGCCGCTGCTGTTCACCGCGCTGTCGAACCAGTTCTTCAGCCTGGGTCTGGACAAGACGATGGCCAACCTGCCGGTCACCATCAACAATTTCGTGCAGAGCCCCTACGAATATTGGAAGCAACTCGCCTGGAGCGGCGCGCTGCTGATCACCCTGACCGTGCTTGCCCTGAACATTGGCGCGCGCATCCTTGGCGCCGAGAGGACTGCAAAATGAGTGAAATGTCTGTTTCCGTCAGCGCACCGACCGTTCATCCCGGCTCGCAGCCCCTGCCCGAGGCGCCGGCCAAGGTCACGGCGCGCAACCTCAATTTCTACTACGGGGACCACCACGCGCTGAAGAACATCAACCTGGCGCTCGGCACCAACCGCGTCACGGCGTTCATCGGCCCGTCCGGCTGCGGCAAGTCCACCCTGCTGCGCATCTTCAACCGGATGTACGACCTCTATCCCGGCCAGCGCGCAGACGGTCAGCTGTTGCTCGACCATACCAACATCCTCGACCCCAAGCTCGACCTCAATCTGCTCCGCGCCCGGGTCGGCATGGTGTTCCAGAAGCCGACGCCGTTCCCGATGACGATCTACGAGAACATCGCCTTCGGCATTCGTCTCTACGAGAAGATCTCCAAGTCCGAGATGGACGGCCGCGTCGAGAAGGCGCTGCGCGGCGGCGCGCTGTGGAACGAGGTCAAGGACAAGCTCAATGCATCCGGCTTGTCGCTCTCCGGCGGCCAGCAGCAGCGCCTCTGCATCGCCCGCACCGTCGCGGTGCGGCCCGAGGTGATCCTGTTCGACGAGCCCTGCTCGGCACTCGACCCGATCTCGACCGCCAAGGTCGAGGAGCTGATCCAGGAACTGTCCGAGAACTACACGATCGCGATCGTCACCCACAACATGCAGCAGGCGGCGCGTGTCTCCGACAAGACCGCCTTCATGTATCTCGGCGAGTTGATCGAGTTCGATGACACCAGCAAGATCTTCACGTCGCCGAGTGATCGGCGCACGCAGGATTACATCACCGGCCGGTTCGGCTGAGGAGACGGAACATGGGTTCTGAACATACCGTAAAGGCCTTCGACAGCGACCTTCAGGAGCTCACACGCCTGGTCGCCGAGATGGGAGGCATCGCCGAGCGCATGATCGTCGATTCCGTCGACGCGCTGATCCGCCGCGACGTGGCGCTCGGCCAGCGCGTCGTCGCCACCGACGCCGAGCTCGACGCGCTGCAGAAGCGCATCGAGGAGCGCGCCGTGCTCACCATCGCCCGCCGCCAGCCGATGGCCGTCGACCTGCGCGAGATCGTCGGCGCCATGCGCGTTGCGACCGATCTCGAGCGCATCGGCGATCTCGCCAAGAACATGGGCAAGCGCGTCGCGGCGCTGGAGACGGATTTCCATCCGCTCAAGCTGTTCCGCGGCCTGGAGCACATGACCGACCTCGTGCAGCAGCAGGTCAAGAGCGTGCTGGACGCCTATGCCGCGCACGATTTGCCGGCGGCGATGGCGGTGTGGAAGGGCGACGAGGAAGTCGACGCCATCTGCACCTCGCTGTTCCGCGAGCTCCTCACCTACATGATGGAGGATCCGCGCAACATCTCGTTCTGTATCCACCTGATGTTCTGTGCCAAGAACATCGAGCGGATCGGCGACCACGCCACCAACATCGCCGAGACCGTGTTCTACATGATCGAGGGCCAGGCGATCACCGACAAGCGGCCGAAGGGCGACATGACGACCTTCGCCACGACGGTGCCGAATACCTGACGACTTAAGGAGCTACGACCACATGGGCGCACGCATTATGGTGGTTGAGGACGAGGAAGCTCTCACCGAGCTTCTTCGCTACAACCTCGAAGGCGACGGCTATGACGTCGAGACGGTGATGCGCGGCGATGACGCCGACACCCGCCTCAAGGAGCACATTCCCGATCTGATCGTGCTCGATTGGATGCTGCCGGGCCTGTCGGGCATCGAGCTGTGCCGGCGGCTTCGGACGCGCCCCGAGACCAAGCAGCTGCCGATCATCATGCTCACCGCGCGCGGCGAGGAGAGTGAGCGGGTGCGCGGGCTTGCCACCGGCGCGGATGATTACATCGTCAAGCCGTTCTCGGTGCCGGAGCTGCTCGCGCGTGTGAAGGGCCTGCTCAGGCGTGCGAGCCCCGAGCGCCTCGCCACCGTGCTCGCCTATGGCGACATCGAGCTCGACCGCGACAAGCGCCGCGTGGCGCGCTCAGGCCGGCCGATCGATCTCGGTCCGACCGAATATCGCCTGCTGGAGTTCTTCCTGGAGCATCCCGGCCGCGTGTTCTCGCGCGAGCAGCTGCTCGACAGCGTCTGGGGCCGCGACATCTACATCGACGAGCGCACCGTCGACGTCCATATCGGCCGCCTGCGCAAGCTGCTCAATCTCGGCCGCGAGCAGGACCCGATCCGCACCGTCCGCGGCGCCGGCTACGCGCTGGACGATCGGTTCGCCAAGGCCGAGCAGACGTAAGGATTTGGAGGGCGGTGGATTTGGCAGACCGCCGCTACAATCCCGGCCGTCATCCCGGGGCGCGCGCAGCGCGAGCCCGGGATCCATAACCACAGAACATTGTTGGACGAAGACTTGGCGTGACCATCTCGCGCAACGATTGCGCGCTGTGGTTATGGATCCCCGCCCCCCGTGCGCAATCGCGCACCAGGCGGGGATGACACCGAATTGGTGGAGCGGCCGTCGTGAAACGGCTGCAACGGTTAGATCGACAATCTCACCGCGTGCTTGGCTTCGCCGGTGCGCGACGGCGGTCCGCTGCGGGCTGATAGGCCACGCGCGAATGCTGGGCGCAGTAGGGCAGGCCTGAGAGCGCCTTGCCGCCGCAGAAGAAGAAATCCGGGCTCGAGGGATCGCCGACCGGCCAGTGGCAGGTCGCCTCGTTCAATTCCAGCAGCGACAGCCGCTGGCTCATCGGCACCACGTTGTCGTAGGTCACCGGCTCGGCTTCCAACTCGACCTCGAAGGCCTGCGCCAGCGCGGTGTTGCCGCGTGCGACGGGGCGGGTCACCCGCATCATATGCTGCGCGGGCCGTGCCTTGCGCGGCCGCGGCGCTGCCGATGAAGGGCTCTTGGCGCGGCCGGACAGGCCGAGCCGGTGCACCTTGCCGATCACGGCATTGCGGGTCACATTGCCGAGCTCCGCCGCGATCTGGCTGGCCGAAAGTCCGGCCTCCCAGAGCTTCTTCAGCTGCTCGACGCGATCATCGGACCAGGTCAAAACCGTCATTGCACCCTTTCCCTCGCTGCGCGCCTGCCATCCTGGGGCCTTCGCAGCGAATGCTTAGCCTTGAAAAACCCGTGCCGTCAGAATCCCTTAAGGCTCGCCGGGCGCGCTCAAGACGCCCGAACGTTTACGCCGGTACATGAGGACTTTTGGGATCAGAACTACTGCACGAGATGTCGTATCTGACAGTCCAAACGCTACAATATGGCGTGACTCCCGCGCAAGAGTCCGCCGACTCGCTTCCACATGTTCCGTGGTGAAAAACCCGCAAAATCGGCACCGCAAGACTACGGAATCAGCGTTTCGCGAGGCTTTCCGGGCGGCATTGACACCCGTCTTGCCAGGCATAAGATAGTGCCACGTGCCGCCCTTAAAAGGCGGCACGTTTCGTTTTCCGGGGCCGGTCGATGGTGCGTTGCCCAATGCGTGCCTCACACCGTCCGCAACATTCAAGTGACGTCATGACTAACAGCGCAGCGCCGCATTTGCTCCCCGTTTTCGCCAGGGCCGACCTCGGTTTCGAGCGCGGCGAAGGCTGCTGGCTGATCGCGACCAACGGCGATCGCTATCTCGATTTCACCTCGGGCGTGGCGGTGAATGCGCTCGGCCATGTCCATCCCGCGCTGGTCAAGGCATTGCAGGAGCAGGCGACCAAGCTCTGGCACATGTCGAACCTGTTCCAGAGCCCTGATGGCGAGAAGCTCGCAAGCCGCCTCTGCAACGAGAGCTTTGCGGACTTCGTGTTCTTCTGCAATTCCGGCGCCGAGGCGCTGGAAGGCGTGATCAAGCTGGTGCGCCACCATCATTTCTCGAAGGGGCATCCGGAGCGGTACAGCATGATCACCTTCGAGGGTGCCTTCCATGGCCGCACGCTGGCGACGCTCGCCGCCACCGGGTCTGCGAAATATCTCGAGGGCTTCGGTCCGCCGATGGATGGCTTCGATCAGGTGCCGCATGGCGACCTCGACGCCGTGAAGAAGGCGATCGGACCGCATACCGCCGGCATTCTCATCGAGCCGATCCAGGGCGAGGGCGGCGTTCGTTCTGCGCCTCCCGCCTTCCTCAAGGCACTGCGCGAGCTTTGCAACGAGCATGACATCTTGCTCGCCTTCGACGAGGTGCAGACCGGCATGGGCCGCACCGGCGAGCTCTTCGCCTACAAGCGTACCGGCGTCACGCCGGACGTGATGTCGCTCGCCAAGGCGCTCGGCGGCGGTTTCCCGATCGGCGCGGTGCTGGCGACCGCAGATGCGGCCGCCGGCATGGGGCCCGGCTCGCACGGCTCGACTTTCGGCGGCAATCCGCTCGCGATCTCGGCTGCCAACGCCGTGCTCGACGTCATGCTCAAGCCCGGCTTCTTCGACCACGTGCAGAAGATGTCGCTGCTGCTCAAGCAGAAGCTCGCCTCCGTGATCGATCGTCATCCTGACGTCGTCAGCGAGGTGCGCGGCGAGGGCCTCCTGATCGGCATCAAAGCGGTGGTCCCTTCGGGCGATCTCGTCGCGGCGCTGCGCGCCGAAAAGCTGCTCACCGTCGGGGCCGGCGACAATGTCGTGCGCTTCCTGCCGCCCCTGATCGTCACCGAAGCGGAGATCGAGGACAGCGTCATCAGGCTCGAGCGCGCCTGCTCTGCGATCTCGTCCAGCCAGACCAAGCGGGCGGCAAGCTGATGAGCACGACGCCCAACAAAGCTCCCAAGCACTTCCTGGACATCAACGAGCTGCCGCTGTCGGAGCTCAAGAGCATGCTCGCCGCCTCTTCCGCCATGAAGGCGAAGCAGAAGGCGCAGCAGCCGGTCAGGCCGCTCGAAGGCAAGACGCTGGCGATGATCTTCGAGCGTCCCTCGACCCGCACCCGCGTCTCGTTCGACGTCGGCATGCGCCAGCTCGGCGGCGAGGCGATCATGCTCACCGGCGCCGAGATGCAGCTCGGTCGCGGCGAGACCATCGCCGACACCGCGCGGGTTCTGTCGCGCTATGTCGACGCCATCATGATCCGCATCCTCAACCACGATGCGCTGCTGGAGCTCGCGGCCAACGCCACCGTGCCCGTCATCAACGGCCTGACGCGGCGTTCGCATCCCTGCCAGGTGATGGCCGACCTCATGACCTATGAGGAGCATCGCGGCCCGATCGAGGGCAAGACGGTGGCCTGGACCGGCGACGACAACAACGTGCTGGCGTCCTGGGCCCATGCCGCCGAGCGCTTCAAATTCCAGCTCAATGTCGCAACGCCGCCGGAGCTCGCACCGAAAAAGGCCATGCGCGACTGGATCAAGGCGACGGGCGCGCCGATCGTGCTCGGCACCGATCCCGAGGCCGCCGTGCGCGGCGCCGATTGCGTCGTCACCGACACCTGGGTGTCGATGGGTGACAAGGAGGGCGAGCACCGCCACAACGTGCTCAAGCCCTACCAGGTCAATGCCAAGCTGATGTCGCTGGCCAAGGCGGACGCATTGTTCATGCATTGCCTGCCGGCCCATCGCGGCGAGGAGGTCACCGATGAGGTGATCGACGGGCCGCAATCGGTCGTGTTCGACGAGGCCGAAAACCGCCTGCACGCGCAGAAGGGCATCTTGGCCTGGTGCTTCGACGCGGTGAAGTAGGCGCGCTGGAAGCCCGGCTGCGGCCCCACAAGCAACTGTCGTCCCGGACAAGCGCAGCGAAGTGGAGCGCCGATCCGGGACCCATAACCACAGGCTTGCGTTTGGCGATGACTCCGAGTTGTCATCTCGCGCATTGACGTCGTCCTGTGGTTATCGGTCCCGGGCTCGCGCTTTGCGCGCCCCGGGACGACACTGAGTTTGAGGTTCTCCGCGCCCCCTTCCATTTCCGCCCTCCGACCCCAGATAGAGCGCCATGGTTTCGCAATCCCCTGACATGAAAACCGGGCCTGAAGGCCCGGTTCGCGCGCCATCATCGGTTCCGATCGATGACGCCGTGCTGCCTTACGAGGTCGACGCGCTCGACGTGCGCGGGCGCCTGGTGCGGCTTGGTCCCGCGCTCGACGACATCCTCACCAAGCACGATTATCCCGCAGCCGTCGGCAAGCTGCTCGGCGAGGCCATCGTGCTGACGACGCTGCTCGGCTCGGCGCTGAAATTCGAGGGCCGCTTCATTCTTCAGGCCCAGACCGATGGCCCGGTGTCGTTCCTGGTGGTCGACTACCAGGCCCCGGACCGCCTGCGCGCCTATGCGCGCTTCGACGCCTCGCGCCTGGGCACGGCGAAGGATTCCGGCACGCTGCTCGGCCGCGGCCATCTCGCCATGACCATCGACCAGGGTCCCGACATGAGCCGCTACCAGGGCCTGGTTGCGCTCGACGGTGGCAGCCTGGAAGACGCCGCCCACGAATATTTCCTGCGCTCCGAGCAGATCCCGACGCGCGTGCGCCTCGCGGTCGGCGAGGAGTGGCGCTCGAGCGACGGCGGCAAGCATCGCTGGCGCGCCGGCGGCATGCTGATGCAATTTCTGCCGAAGGCGCCGGAGCGCGCGCGGCAGGCGGACTTGCATCCCGGCGATGCGCCCGACGGCACCGAGGTGCACAGCGTCGCCGAAGATGATGCCTGGGTCGAGGCACGCTCGCTGATCGAGACGGTCGAAGACGTCGAGCTGATCGATCCCGAGCTCTCCGGCGAGCGGCTGCTCTACCGCCTCTTCCACGAGCGCGGCGTGCGTGTGTTCAATCCGCAGGTGCTCGAGGCGCGGTGCTCCTGCTCGCGCGATGCCGTCGCCGCGATGCTCAAGAGCTTCTCGCACGACGACCGCGCCGCCATGGTCAAGGACGACAAGGTCGTCGTAACCTGCGAGTTCTGTTCGTCGGTGTACCAGTTCACGCCGCACGAGGCGGGCGTCGAGGACGCTTAAGTCTATCCTCCGTCATTGCGAGCGCAGCGAAGCAATCCAGAGTCTCTCCGCAAAGCGGAGCGTGCCCCACCATCTTATGCGCGATGATCGGCATGGTGGGCACGACGCGATGCGTCTTTGCCCGCCCTAAGTTAGCTGCGCAAGGATCGCCGCTAATTCAACACCCGCTTGTTGTCCGGGCTGTCCAGCGAAAACGTGGGCACGTCGATCTCGAAGCGCTCGCCGGTTTCGCTGACCATCTGGTAGCGGCCGGTCATGAAGCCCGAGGCGGTCGAGAGCGGCACGCCGGAGGTGTATTCGAAGCGCTCGCCGGGAGCGAGGATCGGCTGCTCGCCGACCACGCCCTCGCCCTTCACCTCCTGCTGGCGGCCGGAGGCATCGGTGATGATCCAGTGCCGCGTCTTGAGCTGCACGGTCTCCTCGCCCGAATTGGTGATGACGATGGTGTAGGACCAGAAGTAGCGCGAGCGGTCGGCCGACGATTGCTCCGGAACAAAGTTCGGCTCGACGGTCACTTCGATCTGGCGGGTCACGGCGCGGTACATGGCTGTCATCATACCGAAATCCGCCCAGGGAACCAAACCCCCCGCGGGCGCCCTTGGCGACATCGTCCCGCCAGAATTGGCGGGAAAGCACACCACCGAGGCAGACACCTTATGTGATCCGGCCGCTTTGCGAGACGACAGCCGGACCATTACATTGCTTCAACGTCGCGATTTGCGGAACGGTTTCCAGGCCCCGATGACCATTGCCGACCAAGTGACGGGATCGACCATCGCAGGAACCGCGGGCGCCAAGCCCGCAGGGACCAAGGCGCGCGCCGCAGCGCCGGCCATCACGCTGCCTGCCATCGGCGAGCGCGAGCTCCGGCTCGATCTGTTCCGCGGGCTCGCGCTGTGGCTGATCTTCATCGACCATCTGCCGCCCAGTCTGCTGACCTGGTTCACGATCCGCAATTACGGCCTCAGCGACGCCACCGAGATCTTCATCTTCATCTCCGGCTACACCGCGGCCTTCGTCTATGGCCGGGCCATGCTGGAGAGCGGCGTTCTCATCGCCACCGCGCGCATCCTGCGCCGGGTCTGGCAGATCTACGTCGCCCACGTCTTCCTGTTTACGATCTTCCTCGCCGAGATCTCCTATGTCGCGACCAGGTTCGAGAACCCGCTCTACACCGAAGAGATGGGCATCATGGACTTCCTCAAGCAGCCGGACGTCGTCATCGTGCAGGCGCTGCTGCTGCGCTTCCGTCCCGTCAACATGGACGTGCTGCCGCTCTACATCGTGCTGATGCTGGCGCTGCCGCTGATCCTGTGGTCGATGAAATGGCGGCCGGACGTCACGCTCGGGCTGTCGGTCCTGCTCTACGCGGTGACCTGGGAGTACGACCTTTACCTGTCGGCCTATCCGAACGGCTTCTGGGCCTTCAATCCTTTCGCCTGGCAATTGCTGTTCGTGTTCGGTGCCTGGTGCGCGCTCGGAGGTGCGCGTCGCATGTCTGGCATCCTGGCCTCGCCCGTGACGATGTGGATCTCGATCGCCTATCTCATCGCGGCGTTCTACGTGACCTTGACCTGGTACGTGCCTCAGCTCTCCCAGTTCATGCCGAAGCGGATCGAGCAATGGATGTATCCGATCGACAAGACCGACCTCGACGTGCTGCGCTTCGCGCACTTCCTGGCGCTGGCGGCGCTCACCGTACGCTTCCTGCCCCGCGATTGGCCGGGCTTGAAATCGCGCTGGCTGCGACCATTGATTCTATGTGGTCAGCATTCGCTCGAGATCTTCTGCCTCGGCGTCTTCCTGGCCTTTGCCGGCCATTTCGTCCTCGCCGAAATCTCCGGCGGGCCGGTCATGCATGCGTTGATTAGCCTCTCCGGAATCCTGATCATGTGGGCGGTGGCCTGGGTCATTTCGTGGTACAAGCGCGTGGCTGACAAGAGCGGTGCGAAAACCAAAAACGCCGTCGGCAACGCCGATCTGGCGGGAGGGGGCTGATGAAGGCGAAGGTTCTCCTGAGCCTGGTCCTGCTATGCGGTAACCTCGCCGCGCCCACGGCGCGCGCGGGCGATGCCGCGTCTGCCGCATCGCCTGCGGCCTGCGAACTGCCGTCCTATCTGCTGACCAGCGAAAGCCAGCTGCCCAAGGTCGCCGAGGCGATCAAGGCCGGCAAACCGCTCGACATCCTGGTGATCGGCAGCCGCTCGACCACGATTCCGTCGTCGGAGAGCAGCTCCTATCCGGCGCGCATGGAGGCGATCCTCAAGGAGAAGCTGCCGCCCTCCGAGCCGGTGCACGTCTCCGTAGAAATACAGAGCAAGAGAACGGCAGAGGAGACGGCGTCCACCTTCGTTAAGCTGATGGAAGCAAAAACGCCTACTTTGGTCATCTGGCAGACCGGGACCGTGGATGCTATCCGATCCATCGATCCCGACGAATTTCGTAGCGCGGTGACCGACGGGGTTGTTGCGCTGCAAAAGGCAGGGGCGGACGTCGTCTTGATGAATTTGCAATATAGCCCGCGCACCGAGACCATGATCTCGGCGCAGCCTTTTCTCGACAATATGCGCGTCGTGGCACAGGAGCACGACGTCCCGCTGTTCGATCGTTTCGCGATCATGCGGCAGTGGAATGAACAGGGCCAGTTCGACCTGTTCAACCCGTCCCGCGGGCCTGAGCTGGCGAAGCAGGTCCATGATTGCCTTGGCCGGGCGTTGGCACAGTTCGTGATTGACGCTGCTCATCTGGAGCCGGCCCAGCAGCAAAATTGAGGTCTAGCGTTAATGAGTTCTCTCCGCCCTTTTTGCCTGACGTCATGGCTGGCCGTGCCTGCAACAGCAGTGCTGTTGTTGCTGACGCCCGCCTCGCATGCGCAGACGCCGGCTGCACAGCCGGCGACCCCCGCACCCGCCCAGTCGCCTGATCCCGCGCCCGCTGCGCCGTCCCAGACCACCGTCGCCGCGAGGTCGCCCGAGCAGCGCGGCGTCACCTCGCGCGCCATCGACAAGGTGAAGGAGGTCGCGAAGTCCGCCGCCGACATCTTCAGCCGGGTGCCCTGCCTGCCGCCGAAGGGCGGCTCCAAGGCGATGGGCTCGCTGCCCCATGTCGCAAGCAAGCTGGCTGCCGGCCAGCCCGTCGTCATCGTCGCGTTCGGCTCGTCGTCGACCCAGGGGTTCGGCGCGAGCTCGCCGGAGTTCAATTACCCCAATCGTCTCGCGGCGCAGCTGCGCCGGCACTATCCGGCCGCCGACATCACGGTCGTCAATGCCGGCGTCGGCGGCGAGGATGCGCCCGAGATGATGAAGCGCTTGCAGACGCAGGTCATCGACGTGCATCCGGATCTCGTGATCTGGCAGGTCGGCACCAATGCCGTGCTGCGCAATCTCGATCCTGCCGATACGGCCAAGCTGGTCGAGGACGGCATCAGCCGCATTCAGGCCGCCGGCGGCACCGACATCGTGCTGGTCGATCCGCAATATTCGCCGGCCGTCAACCAGCGCAAGGAGAGCGCCGGCAAGATGATCAAGCTGCTCGGCAACGTCGCCGAGCTCCGCAAGGTCGGCATCTTCCCGCGCTTCGAGGTGATGCGCGACTGGCACGAGAATCAGTCGATCCCGGTCGAGAGCTTCGTCATCGCCGACGGCCTGCACATGAACGATTGGGGCTATGCCTGCTTCGCCCAGCTGCTCGGCGACGACATCATCCGCTCCGTCGGCCAGATCAAGCTCGGTGTGAGCGTGCCCGCCGACGTGAGAACGTACCGGCCGATGTGAGAGGGTGCGTAGGGTGGGTTAGGCGAAGCCGCAACCCACCACTGTCTATCTCCCCGGATGCGGAAGAGGAGGATTACGCCTTCGGCTAATCCACCCTACGAGACCTCGCCTCTCTCACGCCTTTTCCAGCGCCGCGGTCAGATCCTCGATCAGATCGTCGGCATGTTCCAGCCCCGTCGAGAAGCGGATGAAGCCCTCGCTGATGCCGAGCGCGGCGCGGTCTTCCGGCTTGAGGCGCTGATGCGTCGTGGTCGCCGGATGCGTGACGAGGCTCTTGGCGTCGCCGAGATTGTTGGAGATCTTGGCGAGCTTCAACTCGTTGAGCACACGGAACGCCGCCGCCTTGCCGCCCTTCACCTCGAAGCCGACCAGCGTCGAGCCGCCGCGCATCTGCTTCTTCACCAGCGCCGCCTGCGGATGATCGGCGCGGCCGGGATAGACCAGTCGCGAGATCTTGGGATGGCTCGCCAGCACCTCGGCGACGCGCGCGGCCGTGTCGGTCTGCGCGCGCACGCGCACGCCCAGCGTCTCCAGGCCCTTGAGCAGCACCCAGGCGTTGAACGGCGAGATCGACGGGCCGGTCTGGCGCATGAAATTGTGGATGTGCTCGGCGATGAAGGCTTCGGAGGACAGGATGATGCCGCCGAGACAGCGGCCCTGGCCGTCGATGTGCTTGGTCGCGGAGTAGACGACGACGTCGGCGCCGAGCGCGAGCGGGCTCTGCCAGATCGGCGTCGCAAACACGTTGTCGACGATGAGCCGCGCGCCGCCCTTGTGCGCGATCTCGGCGATCGAGGGGATGTCGAGCACGTCCAGCGTCGGGTTGGTCGGGCTCTCCAGGAAGAACGTCTTGGTGTTGGGTCTCAGCGCGCGCTGCCACTGGTCGAGATCGAGCCCGTCGACCAGCGTGGTCTCGATGCCGTAGCGCGGCAACAGGTCCTGGATGACGTAGAGGCACGAGCCGAACAGCGCGCGGGAAGCGACCACGTGATCGCCGGCCTTGAGCGGCGCCAGGATCGCGGTCGTCACCGCCGCCATGCCGGTTGCCGCCGAGCGCGCGGCCTCGGCGCCTTCGAGCTCGATCATGCGGCGCTCGAACATCGCAATCGTCGGGTTGGAATAGCGCGAATAGATGAAGCCGGGATCCTCGCCCTTGAAGCGCGCCTCGCACTCCTCCGCGCTGGCGTAGACGTAGCCTTGCGTCAGGAACAGCGCCTCCGAGGTCTCGCCATATTGCGAGCGCAGAGTGCCGGAATGGACCAGGCGGGTTTCGGGGCGATAGGCAGCAGACGACTTCGACATAGGACCCTCTCCGACATGACCGTCGAGGCGAAAACGGTCACAAAAAAACCGGCCTGGATATCTCCACGGGCCGGGATCACAGAGGTCCCCGGCCTGTTTAGCGACTTATTTAACGTGGCTGCAAGCCGGCCGGCTCAAATCACCACGGGATAAGTGATGCTCATATTCCGCAATGCCCTTTCCGTCAAGGCGTCCATCGGATAGCCGTAAAAGACTTGTATTTCCGGCATGGCCGGATGCATTCGACGCCTGATGAGGACCCCCGGTTGACGTTCACGGTCGCCGCCGACGCCAATGGTATCCTGCCCGACCGCATGATCGCGGCGATGGCGGAAGAAGGTCTCATCCTGCCCGCCTACGACTTCGTCGAGAGCCAGATCCAGCCGGCGAGCCTCGATCTGCGCCTTGGCGACATCGCCTATCGGGTCCGTGCCAGCTTCCTCCCCGGGCCCGGTGCCACAGTCGCCGAGCGCATCGACGAGTTGAAGCTGCACGAGTTCAGCCTCGCCGACGGCGCGGTGCTCGAGACCAACTGCGTCTACATCGTGCCGCTGCTGGAGAGCCTGGCGCTGCCGCCGGAGATCGTCGCTGCCGCCAATCCGAAAAGCTCGACCGGCCGGCTCGACGTCTTCACCCGCGTGATCGCCGACGGCACCCGTCGCTTCGACATGATCGGCGCCGGCTATCACGGCCCGCTCTATGCCGAGATCAGCCCGAAGACGTTTCCGGTGCTGGTGCGCGAGGGCTCGCGTCTCAGCCAGGTGCGCTTCCGCACCGGCGATGCCATCCTCAATGCCGACGAGCTCGATGCGCTGCATGCGAGCGAACGTCTCGTCGACATCGACGATGCCGATCTGTCCGGCGGCGTCGCCGTCTCGGTCGATCTGTCGGGCGAGAAGGCGAGCGGCTTCGTCGGCTACCGCGCCAAGCGCCACACCGGCGTCGTCGATGTCGACCGCCGCGCGGGCTACGCGGTGGAGGATTTCTGGGAGCCGATCTCGGCGCGCCCCGACGGCAGCTTGATCCTCGACCCCGGCGAGTTCTACATCCTCGCCTCCAAGGAAGCGGTGCAGGTGCCGCCGGATTACGCCGCGGAGATGGTGCCGTTCGATCCCCTGGTCGGCGAATTCCGCGTGCACTATGCCGGCTTCTTCGATCCCGGCTTCGGCTATGCCGGCGCCGGCGGGCTAGGCTCGCGCGCCGTGCTGGAGGTGCGCTCGCGCGAGGTGCCGTTCATCCTCGAGCACGGCCAGATCGTCGGCCGCCTCGTCTACGAGAAGATGCTGGCCCGCCCCGACGCGATGTACGGCCAGCGCATCGGCTCGAACTACCAGGCGCAGGGCCTGAAGCTCTCGAAGCATTTCCGCGTGTAGCAATATTCCGTAGCCCGGATGAGCGAAGCGACATCCGGGAACAGTTTTCCCACATATCGCTTCGCTCATGCGGGCTACCGCTGAAAGCGCGTCTGGTTGCGTCACCCGATCCGCGATGACACACTCCGGCAAAACAACAAGCCGGGAGCGAACATGACCACCGCACCAGACCTCGCGCAGGAAGCGCAATGGAAGCGCTGGCGTGCCGTCGCCGATCTCTATCACGCCTGTTTCACCGGGCTGATCCTCACCGTCGTCACGCGCCGCGGCACGGCGGATGCCGCAGAATTCGTCTTCCGCGTGTTTCGTCGCCAGCAGCAGGAGCGTTTCCTGCCGGGGCTCAGGAAGCTCGGGATCGACCATCTGCCGCCGGCGGTCGCGGCTGCGCAATACCACTATCTCTCCAACTGGATCGGCGGCGTGCATGTCGAATACATGTACGAGAGCGATACCAAGGCCTGGATCCGCTATCCGCCGCCGCGCTGGATCTGGAAGGGCACCGCGATCTGTGGTGTGCCGGGCGAAGTCTCCCGCGCCATGCTGCGCGGCTGGCACGCCAACAATGGCGCGGCTCTCGGCGATCTCAGGCTCGGCTTCGTCTGCACCAAGCAGAGCGTCGACGGCCAGGACGGGCTCGAAGGCTACTACCATCTCTACGACCATCCGCTCGAGCTCGACCAGCGCCTCGTGTTCGCGCGCCACCTCGAAGCACCTTTGTTCGATGCGAAGACGGCGCCCGCCCTGCCGGTCGCGAGCTGGCCAAGACCGCGGCTGGAAAAGGCCTATCGCAACTACGCGATGGAATATGTCCGCACCGCCGCGCCCGTGATGGTGCAGCTGTTCGGCCCGGAGGATGCCGGCTATCTGCTGCACCTCACCGGCAAGCTGATCGGCATGCAATATTTCGACGAGGTCGCCGCGGCGCTGGCGACGACCCGCGGCGGCGCGCGAGAATTCGTATCGTTCCTGAACGCGCTGCTCGCCGCGCAGGATGATGCGGCCGAGATGACGCAATCGGAAGGCACGTTCGAGATCCGCCAGCAGAGCTGGAAGCTGATGGACGACGTCGCTGACACTCACCGCGCCTGCGCTAAGCTGCTGGAGGGATTGTTCGAGGGTCTCGCCGCAGGCTGCGGCCGGCATATCGGCGTGCAAATGCGCGCCGCTGCAGGCGGTCGCCCGCCGCTGGTGTGGACCATCGGTTAGGTGAGCGTCGCGGCGGGCTTCACCTCGCCCCGCTTGCGGAGAGAGGTCGGATTGCATCGAAGATGCAATCCGGGTGAGGGGGAGCCTCCGCGAGTCCAGCCCTCGCCGTCTTCGCGGAGAGAGCCCCTCACCCCAACCCTTTCCCCGTCAGAACGGGGAGAGGGAGAAGAACTAATTCGAGCGCTTGAAATGCGCTGCCGCAGGGCACGCCTGCATCAGGCGCAGGCGGAAGCGCCGCGCGCCGTGCTAACACGCCTCAGCCGCGCCATTCGCGCGAACGACGCCATTGGCACACCAAGTGATTGCTGCGCCGCAAACGGCGCCTGCGCCCGGGAGAGGACATGTCCGACATCGCCGAAATCCCGGTCGATGAGCAAGAGCGCCCGCTGCCGCCGCCCCCGCCGCCGATCAGAAGCGCCCTGACCGACGGGCCGATCCTGCGCACGCTGCTCTCGCTCGCCTGGCCGAACGCGATCGGTCTGTCGGCCGGTATCTGCGTGGTGATCGCCGAGACCTCCTATGTCGGCCGGCTCGGCGTCGAGGCGCTGGCCGCGATGGCGCTGGTGTTTCCGACGATCATCCTGACCATGACGATGTCCGGCGGCGCCATGGGCGGCGCGGTGGCCTCGGCTATCGCGCGTGCGCTCGGCGCCGGCAATCGCGAGCGCGCCGGCGCATTGGCCGTGCACGCGATGCTGATCGGCATCAGCTTCGGCCTGGTCTTCATGTTGGGCATGCTGGTTTTCGGGCCGAGAGTGCTCGAGATGCTCGGCGGCCGCGGCGATGTGCTGACGCATGCGATTGCCTACACGCAGGTGTTCTTCGGCGGCGCCCTGCTGCCCTGGCTGCTCAACACCATGGCGGGCATCTTGCGCGGCACCGGCAACATGAAGCTGCCCTCGTTCCTGATCCTCAATTCAGCGGCTTGGCAGATCGTGCTCGGCGGCACGCTCGGTCTCGGGCTCGGGCCAGTGCCGCAGTTCGGCATGCGCGGCGTCGCCGCCGGCGCGCTGATCGCCTACACCATGAACATCGGCATCATGAGCTGGTACCTGTTCTCCGGCCGCGCGCGGATCACGCTGAAGCTGCGCGGCCTGCGTATCCAATGGGCGATGTTCTTCGACATCCTCAAGGTCGGCGCCATCGCCTGCTTCTCGCCGCTGCAATCGGTGCTGACGGTCTCGATCTTCACGCACATGCTGGCGCAGTTCGGCACTGCGATCCTCGCCGGCTACGGCGTCGGCGCAAGGCTGGAATTTTTGCTGACCTCGATCGCGTTCTCGTTCGGCATCGCATGCGTGCCGATGGTCGGGATGGCGATCGGCGCCGGCCGCATCGCGCGGGCCCGGCGCATCGCCTGGACCGCCAGCGTTGCCGCTTTCGTGGCGGTCGGCGCGCCGGCGTGCCTCGTGGCGATCTTCCCCGATCTTTGGGTCAACATGTTCACCGACAGCGTGGCGGTGCGCGCGGCGAGCCATCAATATCTTTCGACCGTCGGGCCGTTCTACGCCTTCTTCGGCCTTGCGACGACGATGTATTTTTCCTCGCAAGGCGCGGCCAAGGTGATCGGCCCGGTGCTGGCGCAGACCGCGCGGCTGATCTACATCGCCGGAATCGGCTGGTGGCTGTCGACGCACGGCGCCAGCGCGCAGAGCTTCTTCTGGCTCGCCGCGAGCTCGATGGTCGTGCTCGGCCTCTTGTCGTGCTCCAGCGTCGTGCTGACACGCTGGGGGCCGCGCGAGACGAAGCCTGCGATCAAGCCGGCGCTTTCGGCTGGCAATTAGCGACGCTTGTGGCGGCGATGGCCGCCGCCGCCGGTATTGGCGAGCCGCATCAATTGCGGGATCATCGCCATCATGTCGCTGCCGCCGGTGCCGCCGAGCATGCCCATGATGTCGCCGCCGCCCATGCTGCCGATCCCGACCGGCATGGTGCCGCCGCCCATCGGCGCGTAACCGCCGTAGCTCGGTGTTCCGAATCCGCCGCCGAAATTGCCGCCGCCCATCATGCCGCCGAGCCCGCCGCCGCCGTTCTCCATCATGCGGCTCATCATCGGGCCCATGGTCTGCATCAGCATGGCGAAGCGGCGCTTGCCCATCTTCGCCTTCATCATCTCCAGCATCGGCGCCATCTGGGTCATCATGTCCTCGCCGCCGGCACCGCCGCCGCCGAGGAATTGCGCCTTTGCCGGCACGCTCGAGATCGAAAACAGCAGCAGCACCGCGGCTGCCTGACAGATCACCTTGTCCGCACCTCTCATGGCATGCTCCTCGCGTGCGTGGCGCCGCCGGGAGAGCGGAGCCGACCGGACGCACGCGGGCATGGTTACGGCCGGCGAGGACGCGCTTCTGTGAGAAAACTCACAGTGAATGATCAGGCCGAAGCGGGCGGAAACGCCTTGTGCATGGCGGCGACCGCCTCCTTGGTTTGTCCCTGAACGTAAGGCGCGAGCTCGTTCGGCAGCATGTCGATGATCCAGACGAGGCGGCAGCTCGCCTCACCCTCGGCAATAACCTGCACCGAGGCGCTGTAATGCCTCAGCCGCTCGTTGCTGATGGCGTAGACGAGGCGCCGCCGCGCATCGTCGCAATCGACCAGCACTTCGCGCGCCACCGAGCCGTTGGCGAAGGTAACGATGCGCGCATCACCGTCGAGCGTGCACGCCGTGACGAAGCCCGGCACCAGCCGCCGATGCAGCGCGCCGAAATCATGCACCGCGTCCCAGACGTCGCGCGCGGAGGCGGGGAGGGAGATGTCGTTGTGGATGGAGGCCATGGTCTCTCCTATCAGGTGGAATCCGTAGGGTGGGCAAAGGCGCGCTCTTCGCGCGCCGTGCCCACCATTCATCGGCGTTGTCGCGAGCAGTTGGTGGGCACGCTACGCTTTGCCCACCCTACAAGTGCTCGTGCGCGGCGGCGCTTCACACGCAGACCGCCTCGACATTGTTGCCATCAGGATCGATCAGGAACGCCGCGTAATAGGTCGGGCTGTAATCCCTGCGCGGCCCGGCGCCGCCATTGTCGCGGCCGCCGCTTCTGAGGCCTTCGCTGTGAAATGCCTTGACCGCTTCATGATCCCCGGCGCGGAAGGCGATGTGGACGCCGTCGGCCTTGCGGCCCTTGTTCAGATGCAGCCACAGCGCCGGCTCGCCCTTCGGCCCGAAGCCGGCATAACCGTCGCCGCTCGAGCACAGGACAAAGCCGAGCGGCGCCAGCACCGCGCTGTAGAAGCGCGTGGCAGCGTCGAGGTCGGCAACGCGCAATCCGATGTGGTCGTACATGTTCGTCTCCATTGCGGAAAAGCGTGCCGCGAATGGCACGCGCCGGAGACGACCCTAGTCAGTTGAGGGCAAGCTGCTCTTGGAGAATCTTGCGCTCCCCCTTCGACGCCTGCCGGAACTTGGTCGGCGACACGCCGGCGGCGCGATGGAAGGTGCGGACGAAATTGGAGAGATCGCCGAAGCCGACGTCATAGGCGATGTCGGTGACGGCGATGTCGTCGTCAGCGAGCAGCCGTGCCGCGTGGCGCAGCCGCGAGCGCACGAGATATTGATGCGGGGTGACGCCGAGCACGGCCGAGAACAGCCGCAGGAAGTGAAACGGGCTCAATCCCGCCTGCTTGGCTGCCTGCTCGAGGTCGAGCTCGGCATGCGAGTTGTCGTCGATCCACAGCGCCGCCTCCACCGCGCGGCGGCGGTCGCGTGCGGTGGGGGTGGCCGGCTTGCGCGCTTTGCCCGAGACAGCATCGACAAAACGGCCGGCCAGGATCTGGCCGATCTCGTCGAGGCCGAGATCGCTGTTGCCATCTGCTGCCGTCTGGGCCAGCTCGCCCAGCACCATCAGCTCGGGCAGCGGCGGCGTCGCGCCGATCTGCCAGACCTCGCGCCGCCCGCCGAGGGCGTCGACCAAATCCTCGCTGAAGAAGAAGCCGAGGCAGACGTCGCCGGATACGTGCTCATGCGTGCAGGTGTATTCCTCGCCGGGAGCGCCGATCAGCATCGAGCCCGCCACCAGCTCGAAGAAGCCGGCACGACAACGACAGCCGAAGCTGCCGGAGCGCACATAGGCGATGGAATGGCCGGTGCGGCATTCCGCAAACGGCGTGTCGTCCGGTCCCGCATCGCAGCGAAACTCGGAAGCACTTATCGATGGCGTCGTCAGCAGCGTGTTGGCCTGCATGCCGCCTATTTAGGAAGGCGCCCGCGGCGGAGCAACCGGCAGCAGCACCTCGAACAGCGTCTTGCTGGCGATGGGATGAGCGCCTTCGAGCGCCAGCAGCCGCCGCTTGGAGATCACGCCGCCATAGGGCGAGAGCCGGTCGGTGTAATTGCCGGCCTCCAGCACCCGGTGGCAGGGCACGATCAGCATGAATGGATTTTTCGCAATCGCCTGCGCCACGGAATAGGACGCGCCGGAGGCGCCCAGCGCCCGGGCGACCTCCTGATAGGTGCGCGTTTCCCCGCGCGGAATGCTGCAGGCGTACTCGTAGACGCGCCGGTCGAAGCCCGGCACCCCGCCGGCGTCCAGGCTGACCTCGGAAAAATCGGGATCGTGACCCTGCAGCAGGCCCGTGATGCCCTCGATCGCAAGCTCGGCGTTTTCGGACGGGCGCTGCTCCCGCGCCTCGGGATGGACCTGGAAAATCCGGCGGCGGGTGTCGATCTCCCGCGCCTCCGGCAATTGCACGGCGACCACGCCGGTGCCGCTCCAGATGATGCCGCAACGGCCGATGGCCGTATCGAATATCGCGTAAGCCCGCCCCACCATGCACACGCCCCACTCAGTGCACGTTTCTCCCCGGAGAAGCGATCATAACACCGCCACAATCCGGCGCACCTGGAATCTTATCAGGACGTTAACAACCGCCCGGCCGTTCGCGCCAAACCGCTTGGCGGCAGGCGCCGTCTCGGCTAATCAAGAGGGGCGCAAAGCGCGCATCGCGGGCGTAGTTCAATGGTAGAACGGCAGCTTCCCAAGCTGCATACGAGGGTTCGATTCCCTTCGCCCGCTCCAAGCCTTCCCGATTGACGTTTCAATGGTGCCGGCTTGACGGATTCGCTCTCGCGAGCGGTGTAAAGATTCCAATATATTAGTCCTTCGTTCTCGGCATGCACCGCTTCTCCGGCTTAAGCTCCAGGGCGTCCGGCAGGTGAAGTCCTCGTGCCGGCCAATGTCCGGATGAAGGACCTGCAAACAGATGGACCAGCAAAAACTCGACCGCGCGATCGGTCGGCGGCTGAAGACGCTGCGGACGCAGGCGGGCATGACGTTGAACGAGCTTGCAGGGCGCTCCGGCGTCAGCCGGGCCATGATCGGGCGGGTGGAGCGGGCGCAGAGCAGTGCGACGGCGGCGCTGCTGAACAAGCTCTGCGCCGCGCTCGACGTCACGCTCAGCGATGTCGTCGCGCTCGCCGAGAAGCCGCCGGAGCGCTTGGTGCGGCTGGCGGACCAGCCGCTCTGGCGCGACCCCGACAGCGGCTATCGCCGGCGGCACGCCTCGCCGCCGGATGCGGCCAGCGGCATCGAGATCATTGTCGTCGACCTTCCCGCCGGCGCGCGCGTCTCCTACAGCCCCTGGGGCCGCAACGCCTTCACCCAGCAGCTCCTGATGCTGGAGGGCGCCATCGCCGTGCATATCGACGCCAAGGCGGTGCGGCTGCGCGAGGGCGATTGTCTGGATTTCGACGTGATGCGCGCCGTGATCTTCGAGAACGAAACCAGGCAGGACGCGCGCTACGTCATCATCGTCAGGCGCGGCGCGTCCTACGGCAAGATGTGAGGGCAAAGCGTGGAGAGGAGCACGATGCAGATCCGGACCGGCGACACCTATGATCCACGCGTCGTCGCGCTGCTCGATCACCACGTTGCGGCCGCGCGGGCGCAGACGGCGCCGGGCAGCGCCCATGCGCTCGATCTCGCGGGCCTGCGTGCGCCCGAGGTGGCGTTCTGGACCGGCTGGGACGGCGAGACGCTGGTCGCGACCGGTGCGTTGAAGATGCTTTCGGCAAGCCACGGCGAGGTCAAGTCGATGCACACGCTGCAGACCGCGCGCCGACGCGGCTATGGCGGCCAGATGCTGCGCCACATCATCACGGAAGCCCGCGCGCGCGGCATGACGCGGCTCAGCCTCGAGACCGGCTCGTGGGACTATTTCAAGCCGGCGCACGCACTCTATCTGGCGCACGGTTTCGTCGCCTGCGGCCCGTTCGAGGGTTATGTCGAGGATCCCAACAGCCTATTCCTGACGCTGGAGCTGCCGGCGCTGGACCGCCGATAGCTTAAGAGCGCGTCCCCTCAATCTTGTCGAGCACGCGCTCCGGGGCGATGTCGCGGGCCGCTTCCTCCAGCCAGGGAGCTGTTCCTAGAGCAGGGAAGCAAAAAGACCGATCCCCTCATCAAATGAGTTGCGTACCTCAAAACACCTCTGCTAGCCTTCAGCCATGGCCGAGACCTTGACCCCGACCGTGCTGACGCTGAAGGACATCGCCCGCGAGGCCGGTGTCAGCCTCGCCACGGTCGATCGCGTGCTGCACAACCGGCCGGGGGTCCGCCCGGATACGGTCCGGCGCGTCAAGGACGCCATCGCGCGCAATTCGTTCCAGCCGCATGTGGCCGCCGCCGAGCTCGCGCGCGGCCGCGCCCGCCGCTTCGCCTTCGTGATGCCGTCGGGGCCGAACCCGTTCATGCAGCAGATCGAGGCCTATCTCGGCGAGATGGCGGCCTGGCTCTCGGCCCGCCGCCTCGCTGTCGAGCTGGTCGCCGCCGACGTGTTCGAGCCCGCCGCGCTCGCGGCCTCGCTCGAGGCGCTGTCGGGCGACTATGACGGAATTGCCGTGGTGGCGCTCGACCATCCGAGCGTTCGCGCCGCCATCAACGACCTCGTCGATGCCGGCGCCAAGGTCGTGACGCTGGTCTCGGACGTGCCGTCCTCGCGCCGCCACCATTATGTTGGCATCGACAACATCGCCGCGGGCCGCACCGCCGGCGCGCTGGTCGGACGCCTGGTCGGCCAGAGGTCCGGCAAGGTCGCGATCGTCGCGGGCTCGCAAGGCTTGCGCGACCATGCCGAGCGCATCTTCGGCTTCAACCAGGTGATGGGATCCGAATTCCCCGATCTCAGCGTGCTGCCGGTGCTGGAAGGGCGCGACGATGATGACCGTTCGGAGCAGCTGCTGGCGCGGCTGCTCGGCAAGCATCCCGACATCGTCGGCCTCTACAACGTCGGCGCCGGCACGCAGGGCGTCGCCAAAGCGCTGAACGACAAGGCCTCGGGCGCGGCCGGGCGCGACAAGCAGGTGGTTTTCGTCGGGCACGACGTCACCGCGCTGACGCGCCGCTTGCTCCTGCAGGGCGTGATGGATGCCGCGATCTCGCAGAACCCCGGACATGAAGCGCGCGCGGCCGTCCGCGTGCTGCTCGCGCTCGCCCGCGGCGAGCCGATCTTGAGTGAACAGGAGAAGATCCGGATCGACATCGTGATGCGGGACAATCTGCCCTAGCGGCAGGCGAATTTGGCAACAGGAGGCCTGCGGGGAAAAGCGACGCAAGATCGCGCTCCCGCCTCAGGCGAAAGGGAGGACGATTTGTATCTCGGGATCGACATCGGCACGTCCGGTGTGAAAGCGGTGCTCGTGAGCGAAGCCGGCGCGGTGACCGCGACGGCGGCGCGCGAGCTTGCGCTGTCGCATCCGGCGCCGCTGTGGTCCGAGCAGGATCCCGACGCCTGGGTCGATGCGGCCGTCGGCGCCGTCGACGATCTCGCCGCGCGCCATCCGCGCGAGGTCGCGCAGGTGCGCGGCATCGGGCTGTCGGGTCAGATGCATGGCGCGACGCTGCTTGGCGAGGAAGGTCGGCCGCTGCGTCCGGCCATCCTCTGGAACGACGGCCGCTCGCAGGCCGAATGCGCCGCGCTGGAGCGGCGCTGTCCCTCGCTGCACGCGATCGCCGGCAATCTCGCGATGCCAGGCTTCACCGCGCCGAAGCTGCTCTGGGTGGCACGGCACGAGCCGAAGATCTTCGACCGCGTGGCAAAGGTGCTGCTGCCGAAGGCCTATGTTCGCTATCGCCTCACCGGCGAGATGGTCGAGGACATGTCGGACGCGTCAGGCACGCTGTGGCTCGACGTCGGCCTGCGCCGCTGGTCCGCGCTGCTGCTGCATGCCACCGGGCTCGATCTGCACCACATGCCGCGCCTCGTCGAGGGCAGTGCGGTGAGCGCGGTGCTCGCGCCTGAATACGCGCACCGCTGGGGCATGGCGAAAAATGTCGTCGTCGCGGGCGGCGCCGGCGACAATGCGGCCAGCGCGATCGGGCTCGGCGCCATCGCGCCGGGCGATGCCTTCCTGTCGCTGGGAACGTCGGGCGTCCTGTTCCGCGTCACCGATCGCTTCGCCCCCGCGCCGGCTTCGGCGGTGCATGCCTTCTGCCACGCGCTGCCCGGCCTCTGGCACCAGATGGGCGTGATGCTGTCGGCCGCAGCCTCGCTCGCCTGGCTTGCCGGCGTGATGGAGACGCCGGCCGCAGCGCTCCTGGCACCGCTCGGCGAGCGCGTCGATGCACCAAGCCCGGTCCAGTTCCTGCCTTATCTCGACGGCGAGCGCACCCCGCATAACGATGCCGCCGCCAGCGGCGCCTTCGTCGGTCTGCGCGGCGCGACCGGGCGTTCAGAGATCGTGCAGGCGGTGCTCGAAGGCGTCGCCTTTGCCGCGCGCGACAATCTGGCGGCGCTGAGCACAGCCAGCGGGCCGATCGGCGAGGTCGATCTCGTCGGCGGCGGCTCGCGCTCGCCGCTATGGGCGCAGATCTGCGCCGACGTGCTCGGCATGCCCGTCCACCGCGTCGAGGAAGGCGAGGTCGGCGCCGCGCTCGGCGCTGCGCGGCTCGGCCGGCTTGCCGCGACCGGCGAGAACCCCGCGGACGTCTGCACGCGCCCGCGGCGGCTCGCAAGCTTCACACCCCGCCCGTCCGTCGCCGCGGCCTATGACGAGGCCTATCGGCGATGGCGCGCGCTTTATCCCGCATTGAAGGAGTCTAGTTAAGTGAACGCGCCAGCCAAATTCTTCGATGCAAGTGCACCCGTCGCCTTCGGCGGCAAGGAGGCCGAAGGCGCGCCCGCCTTCCGCTGGTACGACAAGGACCGCCTGGTGCATGGCCGCCGGCTCGAGGATCACTTGCGCTTTGCGGTCTGCTATTGGCATTCGTTCTGCTGGCCCGGCGGCGATCCCTTCGGCGGCGAGACCTTCCTGCGGCCTTGGCACCACGGCACCGACGCCATGGCGATGGCGCGCGCCAAGGCCGATGCCGCCTTCGAGCTGTTCCGTCTGCTGGACGTCCCCTTCTTCACCTTCCACGACGTCGATGCGGCGCCGGAGGGCGCTTCGCTCGCCGAGTCCGTCGCCAACCTCAACGCCATCGCCGATCTGTTCGAGCAGAAGATGGCATCGAGCAAGGTTCGCCTGCTCTGGGGCACCGCAAACCTGTTCACGCACCGCCGCTACATGGCGGGCGCCGCGACTAATCCGGATCCCGACATCTTCACCTATGCCGCCGGCCAGGTCCGTGCTGCACTGGAGGTGACGCACCGGCTCGGTGGGCAGAACTACGTGCTGTGGGGCGGACGCGAGGGCTACGAGACGCTGCTCAACACCGATCTCAAGCGCGAGCTCGACCAGCTCGGCCGCTTCGTCTCGCTCGTCGTCGAGCACAAGCACAAGATTGGCTTCAAGGGCCCGCTCCTCATCGAGCCGAAGCCGAAGGAGCCGACCAAGCATCAATATGATTTCGACGTCGCCACCTGCTACGGCTTCCTCGAACGCTACGACCTGCTCAAGGACGTCAAGCTCAACATCGAGCAGAACCACGCCATCCTCGCCGGCCACTCCTTCCATCACGAGGTCGCGCTGGCCGAGGCGCTCGGCGTGTTCGGCTCGCTCGACATCAACCGCGGCGACGATCTGCTCGGCTGGGACACCGACCAGTTCGCGATGAACGTGCCGGAGCTGGCGCTGGTGTTCCACGAGATCCTGAACCGCGACGGCTTCACCACGGGCGGGCTCAATTTCGATGCCAAGATTCGCCGCCAGTCGATCGATCCCGATGATCTCATCCATGCTCATGTCGGCTCGATGGATGCCTGCGCGCGGGCCTTCCTCGCCGCCGCCGACATGCTCGACGCCGGCACGCTGAGTGCGCCGCTTGCAAAGCGCTACGAGGGCTGGGCCGGCCCGGAGGGCCGCGCCATTCTCGGCGGCCAGCGTTCGCTCGCCGATCTCGCCGACCGCGCGATGTCTCCCGGCTTCGATCCGCAGCCGCGCTCGGGCCGGCAGGAATATCTGGAATCTCTGGTCAACCGCTATGTCTGAGGAAACGCCGCTGATGACGAAGACTGACGCGACACCGGTGCTCGAGCTCACCGGCATCGGCAAGGAGTTCGGCGCGATCCGCGCGCTGCACGACGTCGACATGCAGGTCTGGCCCGGCGAGGTGGTCGGCCTGATGGGCGACAACGGCGCCGGCAAGTCGACGCTGGTGAAGATCATCGCCGGCAATTTCCGTCCCACGCATGGCGAGATGCGCTTTGCCGGCAGCGCGGTGCATTTCAACCGGCCGGTCGATGCCCGCGCCGTCGGCATCGAGGTCGTCTACCAGGACCTCGCGCTCGCCGACAATCTGACGGCGGCCGCCAACGTCTTTCTCGGCCGCGAGCTGAAGCGCAGGTTCGGACCCATTGCCTTGCTCGACCACAAGGCGATGGCGTCGCGCGCGCTCGAGCTGTTCGGCGAGCTGCGCTCGGAGACGCGACCCGACGATCTCGTCAGGCAGATGTCGGGCGGCCAGCGCCAGGCGGTCGCGATCGCGCGCACCCGGCTGTCCAATGCGCGGCTGGTGATGATGGACGAGCCGACCGCCGCGATCTCGGTGCGCCAGGTCGAGCAGGTGCTCGGCTTGATCCACCGGCTCAAGGAGCAGGGCGTCGCCGTGATGCTGATCTCGCACCGCATGCCCGACGTGTTCGCCGTATGCGACCGCGTCGTCGTCATGCGGCGCGGCGAGAAGCGCGCCGACAAGTCGATTCACCAGACCTCCCCCGAGGAGGTCACCGCCCTCATCACCGGTGCGAAGGAGGCGGCGTAATGGCCATGCCCTTGGAATCCCCGATCAGCTTCACCAATGTCGGCAAGATCAGGTGGTGGCAGCGCGGCATCTTCGCCTCGCAGACCGGCTACGTCCTGCTCGCGCTGGCTGTGCTGCTGGTGATCATGCATTTCGCCAGCCCGTACTTCTTCACCCAGGGCAACATGCAGAATGTGGCGAAGAACTTTTCCTTCATCGCCATCGCGACGCTCGGCGTCACCTTCGTGATCATCACCGGCGGCATCGACCTGTCGGTCGGCTCGATGATGTGCTTTTCGGCCATGATCACCTCGATGGTGATGACCGAGCTGTCGGCGCCCGGATCGCCGCTGGTGCACATGGCGGCCGACGGCAAGACCGTGCTCGCCAATGTTCCGGGGCTGATCCTGCTTATCTCGATCCTCGCCGGACTCGGCGCCGCACTGATTGCGGGCCTCGTCAACGGCTTCTGCATCGCCGTGCTCGGCCTGTCGCCCTTCGTCACGACGCTCGGCATGCTCTCGATCGTGCGCGGGCTCGGCTATGTCGTCTCCAACGGACGCGGCAGCTTCCCGGGCGGGCCGGACGCCGATTATTTCTACGCGCTCACGTCCGGTGACGTGCTCGGCGTGCCGGCGCCGTTCATCTATCTCGTGATCCTGGCGCTGACCATGGCCGTGGTGCTGCACCACACCTCGTTCGGCCGCCACGTCTTCGCGCTCGGCGGCAACGAGAAGGCTGCCGAGCTCACCGGCATTCCGGTGGTGCGGGTGAAGATCGAGGTCTACGTGATCTGCGCGCTCGCCGCGGGCCTGCAGGGCATCATCATCTCCGGCTGGCTCGGATCGGCGCCGGCCAACATGGCGATGTCCTACGAGCTCAACGTGATCGCGGCGGCCGTGATCGGCGGTGCCAATCTCGCCGGCGGCATCGGCGGTCCGCTCGGGGCCATCGTCGGCTGCGTGCTGCTGGAGGTGATCCGCAACGGCCTCGTGCTGGCCCAGGTCAGCTCGTACTGGCAGCAGACGTTGGTCGGCGTGATCATCATTCTGGCTGTGCTGGTCGACCGCGTCCGCTCGCGGATGACCTGAAATGACGACATCTCGGGAAGGCAAGGAAAACGCCGCCTATCCGCTTCCCGGGGGCTTTCGAGGGGATAGGCACCAACAAGAGTGGAGGAGACAATGAGGAAACTGCTTCTTGCCGGCATCGCGGTTGCGATGATGGCCACGCCGGCATTTGCCGCGAACTACCGCTTCGTCATCGTGCCGAAGGCGATGAACAATCCGTTCTTCGATTTTTCGCGCGACGGCTGTCTGAAGCGCGCCAAGGAGCTCGGCAACATCGAGTGCATCTACAAGGGACCGGTCGAGCATGAGCCGGCGAACCAGGCCCAGATCATACAGGACTTCATCACGCAGAAGGTCGACGGTCTCGCCATCTCGGTCGCGGACGTCGCGGCCATGACCAAGTCGATCGAGGCGGCGACCGCCGCCGGCATTCCCGTCATCACCTTCGATGCCGACGCGCCGGGCTCCAAGCGCATCGCCTATATCGGCACCAACAACAAGGAGTTCGGCCTGGCCCTCGGCAAGGAATTGCTGAAATTGCGGCCTGACGGCGGCAAATACGCCATGGTCTCCGGCGGTCCCGGCGCCAAGAATCTGGCCGAGCGCGTCGACGGCGTGCGCGAGGCGCTGAAGGGCTCGAAATGGACCGAGGTCGCGGGCTCGCCGAGCTTCTGCAACGACGACCCCGCGCTGGCGGTCCAGCAGATGACGGACATGCGCACCGCAACGCCGGATCTCGCCGCCATCGTTCCGATCGGCGGCTGGCCGATGTTCGCGCCCGAAGGCTTCAAGGCCTTCGCCAGCAGGAACAAGAAGGACATCGATTCCGGCAAGTTCACGCTGGTCGTCGCCGATACGCTGAAGATGCAGCTCGAGCTGCTGCGCGACGGCTATGCCAATGCGCTGGTCGGCCAGCGTCCGTTCGAGATGGGCGAGAAGGCGATGGACACGCTGCTCGCCATCAAGAAGGGCGAAAAGGTGCCGGAGATCGTCTACACCGGCCTCGATCTCGTCACCAAGGACAACGTCGCGAAGATGTTGAAGTAGGAGCGCTGCCCAGCCCCGCGCTTCTGCATGCCTCTCCCGCTTGCGGTTTCCGCAAGCGGGAGAGATGATTTGGAATGGACGACGATCGCTGGAAGGCATGGGAATGAAAAGATCGCGGCTCGGCGCGCTCGATGTCACCTCGATCGGCCTCGGTTCAGCCCCGCTCGGCGGATTGTTCTCGCCCGTTAGCGATGCCGATGCGCACGCGACGATCGAACGCGCCTGGTCGCTCGGTGTCCGATTCTTCGACACCGCCCCGCTCTACGGCTTCGGCCTCGCGGAGCGGCGGCTGGGCGCCTTCCTGCGGCAACAGAGGCGCGACTCCTACGTCATCTCGACCAAGGTCGGCCGCCTGCTGCGCGCACCGGACAATGCTGCGCCGGAGGACGAGCACTACAAGGGCACGCCGCGCGAGCGGCCGGTGTTCGATTTCAGCTATGACGGCGTGATGCGGTCGGTGGAGGAGAGCCTGCAGCGCCTCGGCCTCGACCGCGTCGACGTCCTTCTCGTGCATGATCCCGACGATCATTATGACGATGCCGTCACCGGCGCCTTCCGCGCGCTCCAGCGCCTGCGCGAGGACGGCACGGTCAAGGCGATCGGCGCCGGCATGAACCAGTCCGAGATGCTGGCTCGCTTCGCCGAGGCCGTGCCGGTCGACTGCTTCCTGCTCGCCGGCCGCTACACGCTGCTCGACCAGGGCGCACTGGATGCGCTGTTTCCGCTGTGCCAGGCCAGCAATATCGGCATCTTGCTCGGCGGCATCTACAACAGCGGCATCCTGGCCAATCCGCGGGCGAGCGCGAAATTCAACTATCAGGATGCTGATGCTGCGCTCGTGGCACGCGCGCTGGAGCTCGACGAACTTTGCCGCCGGCACGGCACCGAGCTGAAAGCCGCCGCGCTGCAATTCTGCATGGCCCATCCGGCGGTGACGGTCGCCGTGATGGGCGCGCGCAATGCCGCCGAAGTCGCCGACAACATCGCGATGTCCGAGAAGGCGGTGCCGCCGGCATTCTGGCAGGAGCTTCGGGCACGAAAGCTGGTCGATGCGCGCGCGCCGCTTCCCGGCGGAGATTAAGGCATGATCGTCGATGCCCACCAGCATTTTTGGGATCCGGCGCGCGCCGATTATCCCTGGATGGAAGCGGACGAGCTGGCGCCGATCCGCCGTGCCTTCGGCCCGGCCGATCTCGCGCCGCTGCTACAGGCGAACGGCATCGACGCCAGCATCCTGGTGCAATGCCGCTCGGCGCTGGAGGAGACCGAGGAGTTTCTGCGTATCGCGGATGCAACGCCCTCGGTGATCGGCGTGGTCGGCTGGGCCGATCTGACCGATGCGGCGCTCGGCGAGACGCTCGACCGGCTGCGCGCTCTGCCTGGCGGTGCAAAGCTGGTCGGCATCCGCCACCAGGTCCACGACGAGCTAGATGCGGATTGGCTGCTGCGCGAGGACGTCCAGCGCGGACTCACGGCCGTGTTCGCCCACGATCTCGCTTACGATTTCCTTGTCCGCAGCCGCGAGCTGCCCGCGGCGATCGCAACCGCGCAGGCCTTTCCGCACGCGCGTTTCGTGCTGGATCACGCCGCCAAGCCGCCGATTGCCGCCGGCGGCAGCACAGAATGGGCCGAGCGCATCGCAGCGCTGGCTGCCTGCGGCAATGTCTGGTGCAAGATCTCGGGATTGGCGACCGAGGCGGTCTGGGACGACTGGAATGCGGAACGGCTGTTTCCGTTCGTCGCGCACGCCGCAAAATGTTTCGGCGAGGACCGGCTGATCTTCGGATCGGATTGGCCCGTATGCCTGCTCGCGGGAAGCTACGGCGAGATCAAGACCGCGCTGGAGGCCTGCCTGGCGCGGCTCGGCCCGCGTGTGCGGGACAAGGCTTTCGGCGTGAATGCAGCGCAGGCGTATCGGCTGGCGTCGCGAGTTGGCGCGATGAAATGAGGCTCGATCACTGCGAAGACGGAGGTGCGCTCCCTCTCCCGCTTGCGGGAGAGGGTTGGGGAGAGGGTGTTTCCGCAATGGGAC
>NZ_JARFML010000045.1 GCF_029167105.1 Bradyrhizobium yuanmingense
TTGGCCCCGGCTCCCTTCGGCAGCCACCCCTCAATAAAACTCGGCTGCCCCGTCTGCTTCACTGCCATCGCTACCCTCCAAGGCTTTGCCCTAGGGAATCACAAATGGCGAATTACGCAACAGGCCCACAAGGGGAGAGGGAAACCGCCAGCCTCCGGCCACATCGACACACACTTGCCGCTGGATGACATCGCATCTCTCGTGAGATGATCGCCGCCGCGATCTCTTGTCGATGCCAGGGACATTTCAGGGCCATGATGACGCTGCGCCAGGTCGAAGTGATCCGTGCCGTGATGGTGACGGGCACCATCGGCGGTGCGGCGAAGCTGCTCAACGTCTCGGCGCCGGGGATCAGCCGCCTCGTCAAATACACCGAGCGCTCGCTCGGCATCCGCTTCTTCCAGCGCCAGAACGGGCGCTACTTCCCGACGCCGGAGGCCGAGAACATCTTCGAGCAGATCAACGGCGTCTACAAGAAGGTCGACGACCTCTCCGAGATCATCTCCAAGATCGGCCGCGGGGGCCTCTCGGAGCTGCGCATCGGCTCGGTGCCGAGCATCTCGCAGGTGATGGTGCCGCGCGCCATCGAGCGCGTCCGCCGCCGCTATCCCGATCTCGGCATCGACATCAACATCCTCAAGCTCGAGGAAGCCATCGACTACCTGATGCTCGGCCGCGGCGAGTGCGTGGCGATGAGCTATCGGCTCGAGCATTCCGGGCTCGACTTCATGCCGCTCGCCTCGGGCGAGCTCTATTGCATCGTTCCGCCCGGCCACGAGCTGTCCGGCCGCAAGCAGGTCTCCGCCGCCGAGATCACCCGCTATCCGCTGATCGGCATCGATCCCAACGACCCTTACGGCCGGATCATGGCCGGGATCTTCGCGCGCCATCGGCTCGACTACAACATCACCATCCGCGCGCGCTTCGGCACCACGGTCTGCGCGCTGGTGAAGGCGGGGCTCGGCATCGCCATCATCGACCAGTTCACCGTCGCCCATGGCGGCTATCCCGGCATCGAGCTCTTGAAGATCGCCGAGCCGACGCGGTTCGACACCTACATCGCGGTCAAGCGCGGCACGCCGCTGTCGCTGCATGCGGAGTACTTCATCGAGGCCCTGCGCACCGAGATGCGCGCGGTCGAGCCGTCCCGCGGCAGTGGCAAGACCGCCCCGGCACGCGGGCGGAAGAAATAACATGATGTTAGGTTTGCCAGATAAAAGGGTAATTGTGTTAGGCGGGGGAAAGGCTATCGTCGTAGCTGGAATTGCACGGATTTCCCCGCTAATGGCCGGGGCCGGACGCTCCCTTTGAGACGATAGCGAACCATGTCGAAACGCGGATACGCCGCCAGCAAGAAGCTCCTCACCGGCCTGATCGGCGCCCCGATCGCGCATTCCGCCTCGCCCGCCATGCATGAGCGCGCCGCCGAGGCGCTCGGCCTGCGCGGCCATTACCAGCTCATCGAGGTCGCCGGCGCCGATGCGGCCGGGCTGCGCATGATGCTCGAGGGCGTCCGGCGGCTCGGCTTTGCCGGCGTCAATGTCACCTACCCCTACAAGGAAGCTGTCGTGCCGCTGCTCGACGCGCTGGCGCCGGGCGCAGCCAGCATGGGCGCCGTCAACACCGTCGTCGTCAGGGATGGTCGGCTGACCGGCCACAACACCGACACCACGGGTTTCGCGCGGGCGGTGGGGCCGTTGCTGGCGCCCTCCGGCAACGCCATCGCCCTGATCGGCGCCGGCGGCGTCGGCAAGGCCATCGCGTTTGCGCTGGCGAGCCTGAAGGTTGCCGACATCCGCATTTTCGACAGCGAACCGGCGCGCGCCGAGAAACTGGCCGTCATGCTCGCCCCGCGCGGCGCCCGCGTCGCCGCCAGCGTCGAGGATGCGCTCGACGGCGCGACCGGTCTCGTCAACGGCACGCCGGTCGGCATGCTGCCGAACCGTGACACGCCGGTGCCGGCGGGACTGCTCAGGGCGGACCTATGGGTCGCCGACGCCGTCTATTCGCCGCTGATCACGCCGCTGCTGGCCGCAGCGCGAGACAAAGGCGCGAAGATCATGACCGGCCGCGACCTCGCGATCTACCAGGCCGCCGACGCCTTCGAATTGTTCACAGGCCTTGCCCCATCCACCGAGATCATGGGAGAGGCTTTCGACGCCGTGATGGCAGCGCGCAGCGCCGCCTATCAGGCAGCTTGAGGCGAAGCGGCCGGATACAAGGCCGCTTGCAAGATTTGAAACGGGAGGAGAGGACGATGAAATCAACGCTAGTGGTGGGCGCATTGCTCACCGTCATGACCGCAACGGGCGCCTTTGCCCAGGCGATCAAGCTCGCCAACGTCGCGGAGCTCTCGGGCGGCGGCGCCACCGTCGGCACGAACTGGAAGAACGGCATCGACCTCGCGATCGAGGAGATCAACGCCAAGGGCGGCGTGCTCGGCCGCAAGCTCGAGGTCAGCCACGCCGACTCGCAGTCCAACCCCGGGGTGGCGCGCGCCCAGGTGCAGAAGGCACTCGACGCCGAGCCCTATGTGCTGCTCGGACCCGGCTATTCCGGCTCGGTGAAGGTGACCGCGCCGCTCGCGGCCGAAGCCGGCATCGCGCAGATCATGGGCGGCGAGGCCGCCGAGCTGACGCAGACCGGTAACAAGTTCCTGTTCCGCACCTCCTTCGGCCAGCAATCCTCAATGCCGAAGGTCGCAAAATACATCCACGACGAGATGAAGGCGAAGACCGTTGCGGTGGTCTGGGTCAACAACGATTTCGGCCGCGGTGGCCGCGACGTCGTGGTCAAGGAGCTCGACCGACTCGGCTCCAAGGTCGTCGCCGATCTCTCCACCGAGGCAGGCCAGGCCGACTTCGCCGCCGACGTCGGCAAGATCAAGGCCGCCAATCCCGATGCCGTGTTCGTCTATCTGAATGAGGAAGAGAGCGCGCGCATCCTGAAGGAGCTGAAGCGCCAGGGCGTCACCGCGCCGCTGATGGGCGAGACCACGCTGATCGGCCAGAAGGTGATCGAGCTCGCCGGCGATGCCGCCAACGGCGCGCGCGGCCATGTCGGCCTCACCACCGACGCGCCGGTCGATCTGGTCAAGGCGTTCCGCGAGAAGTTCTCCAAGAAGTACAATTACGTCCCCGACCATAACGGCCTGAAGGGCTATCTCGCCGTCTACATGGTGAAGGCCACCACGGAAAAGATGGGCAAGGTCGACCCGAAGAAGTTCGCCGACACGCTGCACGGCCTCACCATCAAGGCCGCGGACGAGCCGGGCATTTTGATGGACGTCACCTTCAGCGACACCGGCGACATCGACCGCCAGAGCTTCCTGGTCGAGGTGGTCGAAGGCAAGCAGGTGGTGAAGCAAGTGCTGCCCAAGGTGAAGTGAAGCGTGGCTCTTCTCCCGCGCCCCGCTCTTCGCGGGGAGAGATCTTTCATCTCCCTCTCCCCGCCCCTTCGCGGGGAGAGGGCGGGGTGAGGGGCTGCTTCCGCGACGACGGTGACAATCGAGTACGCGGAGACAGCCCCTCACCCCAACCCTCTCCCCGTAAGTACGGGGAGAGGGAGAGGAAAGAGAGCGGGGAGAGGGAAGGAAAGAGGGGAACATGTCCAACCTATTCGATCTACTGGTCGCGGGGTTCGCCACCGGCGCCATCTACGCGCTGGTCGCGGTCGGATTCACATTGCTGTGGCAGACCTCGCAGACCATCAATTTCGCGCAAGGCGAGTTCGTGATGCTGCCGGCGTTCCTGATGCTGGCGACGATGCATGTGGGCGCGCCGTTCTGGCTCGCGATCATCCTCGGCATCCTCTTGTCGATCATCCTGCTCGGCCTCGCCTTCAAGATGCTGCTGGTGGACCCGATGATGCGCCATGGCGTGCTGCCGCTGGCGATCGCGACCATGGCGCTCGCGATCGGCATCAAGGAATCCGTCAAGCAGTTCTACAGCGCGGAAGCCTCGCCCTTCCCCTCGATCGTGCCGACCGGCGACGTCTCCATCCTCGGCCATGCGGTATCGCTGCAAAGCATCGGCGTGCTCGCGGTCGCCATCCTCGCCGTTCTCGGCCTGACCACGCTGCTCAGCCGCACCTCGCTCGGCCACCAGATGCAGGCGGCGGCGCAGAATCCGACGGTCGCCCGCATCATCGGCGTCCCGGTCGAGCGCATGATCCTGCTGACCTTCCTGATCAACGCCTTCCTGGTGGCGCTGGCCTCGCTGCTGATCACGCCGATCTATCTCGCAAAATTCTCGTCCGGCGAGGTGCTGGGCCAGGCCGCCTTCATCGCCGCGATCGTCGGCGGCTTCAACCAGGTGCGCGGCGCCATCGCCGGCGGCCTGCTGATCGGCGTGCTGGACAATCTCGCGGCGGCCTATGTCTCGACGCAGTACCGCGCCGCCGTGCCGATGCTGTTCCTGATCGCCGTCATCCTGTTCCGGCCGCAGGGCTTGCTCGGCCGTGCCGAGGAGCGCACCGTATGAGCGACTTCGCCAAACCCTTGAAGATCGCGCTCGGCCTTGCCATCGTCGCCGCGCTGATCGTCGTCCCCATGAACTTCAACCGCTACGGCCTGTTCATCCTCAGCCAATGGGCGGTGATGAGCATCGCCGCGATGGGGCTCAATCTCACGCTCGGCTATGCCGGCCAGGTCTCGCTGGCGCAAGGCGCCTTCGTCGGCATCGGCGCCTATGCGGCCGCGATCATGACCACGCATGGCTGGCCGCTGCCGGCGGCTATCCTGGTGGCGATCGTCTTGAGCTTTGCGATCGGCTGGGTGCTCGGCTATCCTGCACTGCGCGTGCAGCACCACTACCTCGCTTTCGTCACCCTCGCCTTTTCCACCCTCGCCTTCCTGGTGTTCCGCAACGAGAGCTGGCTGACCGGCGGCATCTACGGCATCTCCAACATTCCGCGTCCGCACATCTTCGGAATCGCGACCAACAAGCCGCTGCCCTTCTACTATGTCTGCCTCGGCTCGCTCGCGATCGTCTCGCTTGCGGTGTGGTGGCTGATCCGTTCGCCCTGGGGCCGTGCCTTCATGGCGCTCCGCGAGAATCCGTTGCGCGCGCAATCCCTCGGCGTCGATACCCGCCGCTACACGCTGATGGCCTTCGCGATCGGTTCGGGGCTCGGCGGCGTCGCCGGAGCGCTCTATGCGCCGCTGACGCAATATATCGATCCCGTGCCGTTCAACCTGTCGCTCTCGCTCGACCTCCTCTTGATGGTGATCGTCGGCGGCGCCGGCTTCTATTTCGGTCCGTTCCTGGGAGCGATGATCGCGGTGCTGCTGCCGGAATGGCTGCGCTTCACGGAAGGCTATTATCTGATGCTCTACGCCATCGCCGTGATGCTGCTGTTGATCTGGTCGCCGACCGGCATTCTCGGAATCCTCGACCGATATCTCGCCGAACGCCGCACCAAGGCGGCTTCCGCGCTGCGCGCCGTCGCAAAGTCGCGCCTGGAGACGGTGCAATGAGCGCGGTCCTCGAGGTCACCGACATCAAGAAGAGCTTTGGCGGCATCCACGCGGTCAACGGGGTCTCGTTCGACGTACGCGAGGGCGAGATCCTCGGCCTGATCGGGCCGAACGGCTGCGGCAAGTCCACGCTGTTCAACTGCATCCTCGGCCAGCTCACGCCGACCGGCGGCGAGGTCAAGCTCGACGGGCAGGTCGTCACGGGCCTGCGCCCTTCCGAGCTCAACAAGCTCGGGGTCAGCCGCACCTTCCAGCTGTTGCAGGTATTCCCAAAGCTCTCGGTGCGCGAGAACCTGATCCTCGCCGGACAGGAGCACCAGGGCAACATGGCCTCGCGCCTGGTCGGCCGCTCCGATGCCGGGCTGACGGAGGCCGCCAACCAGATGATCGGCTTCTTCAAGCTCGATCATCTCGCCGACGAGCCGGCTGGGGGTCTCTCCTATGGCCAGCAAAAACTGCTCGATGCCGCCATGGCCTTCATGGGCGGCTCGCGCCTGGTGCTGCTCGACGAGCCAGCCGGCGGCGTCAACCCGTCGATGCTGGCGGACCTCAAGGAACGCCTGGTCGCGATCAACCGCGAGAAGAACGCCACCTTCGTCGTGATCGAGCACAACATGGAGTTCGTGATGTCGCTGTGCTCGCGCGTGATGGTGATGGCGGAAGGCAAGGTGCTGGCGATGGGCCGGCCCGGTGAGGTGCGGAAAAACCCCGCCGTGATCGAAGCCTATCTCGGACATTAGGAGCGCGTAATGAGCGATCCCATTCTCTCGGTCCACAATCTCGTCGGCGGCTACGGCAAGATGACGATCTTGAACGGCACGACGTTTGCCGTTCCTTCAGCAACGATCACGACGATCATCGGTCCGAACGGCGCCGGCAAATCGACGGTGTTCAAGGCCATCTTCGGCCTGCTCAAACTGCGCGAAGGCAAGATCAGCTTCGCCGGCCGCGACGTCACCAATTTGAGCCAGCGCGCGCTGCTCAACGCCGGCATCTGCTACGTGCCGCAAGGCCGCAACATCTTTCCTGAGCTGTCGGTGCGCCACAACATCGAGCTCGGCGGCGTCGCCGCCGACAAGGGCCTCGACCTGCCCAAGCGGATCGAGGCGGCGCTCGACCTGTTTCCGGCATTGCGGCGCAAGTCCGCGCAGCAAGCCTCGACGTTGTCCGGCGGCGAGCAGAAGCAGCTCGAGATCGCCCGCTCGCTGCTGCTCGAGCCGAAGCTGGTGCTGGTCGACGAGCCTTCGATCGGCCTGTCACCGCTGATGGTGCAGCAGACCTTCGACATCCTCAAGAGCTTGCGCGATCGCGGCGTCACCATCCTGATGATCGAGCAGAACGCGCGCTCGGCGCTGGAGATCTCCGACATCGGCATCGTGCTGGAGCTTGGCCAGACCCGCATGGTCGATGACGCCAGGCGCATTCTGAACGATCCGCGCATCGGGCAGCTCTTCCTCGGCGGCGCCATGGAGGAGAGCGCGGCATGAGCGCGAAGATGCGGATCGCCGTGGCCGGCGCCGGCCTGATCGGCCGCCGCCATATCGAGTTGATCGAGTCCTCCCGGGATTGCGAGCTCGCCGGCATCGCGGACCCCTCGCCCGCCGCAAAGGACTATGCGCTGGCGCATGGCGTGCCCTGCTACGCGGACCATCGCGCGCTGCTGGCAGAAGAGAAGCCCGACGGCCTCGTCATTGCCTCGCCCAACACGCTGCACTTGCCGATGGCGCTCGACTGCGCCGAAGCCGGCATACCGGCTTTGATCGAGAAGCCGGTGACCGAGACGGTTGCCACCGCGCAGCGCCTGTGCGCGGCGGTGAGACGCACCGGCGTGCCGATGCTGGTCGGCCACCACCGGCGGCACAATCCGATCATCAAGTCGGCCCGCGCGGCCGTGACGAACGGAAAGCTCGGCCAGCTCACGGCCGTGGTCGGGCTGTGGCTCCTCAAGAAGCCCGACGATTATTTCGAAGTCGCCTGGCGGCGCGAGGCAGGCGGCGGGCCACTGCTGATCAATCTCATCCACGACATCGACAATCTCCGCTTTATCTGCGGTGAGATCGTCGAGGTGCAGGCGCTGACCTCGAACAAGGTGCGCGGCTTCGCCGTCGAAGACACCGCCGCGCTGCTGCTGCGCTTTGCGAGCGGCGCGCTGGGCACGGTGACCGTGTCGGATGCGACGCCGGCGCCGTGGAGCTGGGAACTCTCCTCGGGCGAGAACCCAGCCTATCCCAGGCAGGACCAGCCCTGCTACATCTTCGCAGGGACTGCAGGTTCGCTCTCCGTGCCGAACATGGAGCTGTGGTCATACACGGAGCAGCCCGGCTGGTACGCGCCGCTGTCGCGCGCGACCATCGCGCCGCCCGCGTTCGATCCGCTGGTCGAGCAGCTCCGGCATTTCTGCGCAATGATCTCCGGCCGCGAACAACCGCTGATCCCGGTCGAAGACGCGATGGGAACGCTTGCCGTCGTCGAAGCCGTCGGCGAGGCCGCGCGCACGGGGCAAACGATCTCGCCGGGGCAGATCATGGAGCAGGCCGCATGAACAAGCGCTCGATCGCCACCGTCTCCCTCTCCGGCAGCCTCGACGAAAAACTCCGCGCCATCGCCGCCGCCGGCTTCGATGCGGTCGAGATCTTCGAGAACGATCTGCTGTCGTTCGGCGCCGGCCCACGCGATATCGCGAAGATGTGCGCAGACCTCAATCTCGAGATCTGTGCGTTCCAGCCGTTCCGCGATTTCGAGGGCATGCCGGAGCCGCAGCGCGCGCGCAACTTCGCCCGCGCCGAGCGCAAGTTCGACCTGATGCAGGAGCTCGGCACCGATCTGTTGTTGATCTGCTCCAACGTCTCGCCCGCCGCGCTCGGCGGCATCGACCGCGCGGCTGACGATTTTCGCGAGCTTGGCGAGCGCGCCGCCAAACGTCGTTTGCGCGTCGGCTATGAGGCGCTGGCCTGGGGCCGCCACGTCAACGATTATCGCGACGCCTGGGAGATCGTGCGGCGCGCCGATCATCCCGCGATTGGCGTCATCCTCGACAGCTTTCATGCGCTGGCACCTGGCTTTCCGACCCGCGCCATGGCCTCGATCCCCGGCGACAAGATCTTTCTGGTGCAGCTCGCCGACGCGCCAAGGATCGAGCTCGACATCCTGTCGTTGAGCCGGCACTTCCGCTCCTTCCCCGGCCAGGGCGACCTTCCGGTCGGCGCGTTCATGGCGGCGATCGCGGCGACCGGCTACGCCGGACCGCTGTCGCTGGAGATCTTCAACGACCAGTTCCGCGCCGGCTCGGCCGCACAGACCGCAGTCGATGGCCTGCGCTCGCTGATCCTGCTGGAGGACCAGCTCGCACCGGACTGGCCGAATTTCGCCGGCAAGGCGCTGGCCCCGAAGGCGAAGAGCCGCGGCACCGGCTTCATCGAGTTTGCCGTCAACGAGAGCAAGGCCGCCGAGCTTGCCCGCCTGTTCTCACAGCTCGGCTTTCGCAAGACCGGCCAGCACCGCAGCAAGGCGGTGGAGCGCTGGTCGCAGGGCAAGGTCGAGCTCGTCGTCAATTGCGAGACCGACGGCTTTGCGCATTCGCACTATGTCACCCACGGGCCCGGCGTCTGCGCCATCGCGCTCGACGTCGACGACGCCGACCGCGCCATGCAGCGTGCCGAGACGCTGAAGGCGCGCACCTTCTACCAGCCGGTCGGGCCGGGCGAGCTCGAGATTCCCGCGATCCATGGCGTCGGCGGCAGCCTGCTCTATTTTCTCGACCAGGCCGGCAAGAACTGGGACACCGATTTCGAGCCTGTTGCAAGCGACGCCAGCGCCGATGCGCTGGTCGCCGTCGATCACATCGCGCAGTCGATGCCCTATGACGAGATGCTGACTTGGCTGTTGTTCTACACCGGCATTCTCGATCTGAAGCGCCTGCCGCAGATGGAGATCGCCGACCCCAGGGGCCTCGTGCAGAGTCAGGCCATCGTCAACGCCGACCAGAGCCTGCGCTTCGTGCTCAACGGCTCCTCCGCCAACCGCACCCTGCCGGCACGCTTCATCTCGGAGTTCTTCGGCTCGGGCGTGCAGCACGTCGCCTTCGCTTGTCAGGACATTTTTGCGGCGGTCGCGGCGATGCGCCGGCGCGGCGCGGACTTCCTGGATATCCCCGACAATTACTACGACGACATCGAAGCCAAATACGATCTTGGGCCCGAGCTGATGGCGCAGCTGCGCGCCAACCACATCCTCTACGACCGCGAAGGCGACGGCGAGTTCTTCCAGGTCTACACCCACATCTTCGACGAGCGCTTCTTCTTCGAGATCGTCGAGCGCAGGAATTATCAGGGTTTTGGCGCGGCCAACGCCGGCATCAGGCTGGCAGCGCAAGCGCGCGAGGTACGCCCGGCAAGCATGCCGAGGGTGTAGGACACTCTCTCCACGCCGTCATTGCGAGGAGCTCTTGCGACGAAGCAATCCAGAATCTCTCCGCGGACAGATTCTGGATTGCTTCGCTGCGCTCGCAATGACGGAGGAGATAGCTAGGAGGCCCTCTCCCCGTAAGAACGGGGAGAGGGAGAGGCAAAGCCTCACTTCATCTTGCACTTCTCGTGGAAGCGATCCTGGTCGTTCTCGACGATGGTGGCGACGGTCTTCAGGGCGAGCTGGCCTTCGGAATCCTTGACCACGTCCTGCAGGTAGAAGTTCTGGATCGGGATGTGGTTGTTGCCGAACTTGAACGCGCCGCGCACCGACTTGAAGTTGGCCTTCTCCATCTCGGCCTTCATCTCGTCCTTCTTGGAGGTGTCACCCTTCACGGCGTCGACGGCGCTGTTGATCAGGTTCGCGGCGTCATAGGACTGCGCGCCGTAGAAGGTCGGGCGCAGGCCGGGATACTTCTTGCGGTAGTCGGCGACGAAGCGCTTGTTCTGCTCGTTGGGGAGGTCGTTGACCCATTGCTGCGCGCCGGGCACTCCGAGCGCATTCTCCTTCTGGAGCGGCAGCGAGAGCTCGTCGATGGTGAAGGCGGTGTAGAGCGGCATCGTGCTCTTCAGCCCCGCCTGCGCATATTGGTTGAGGAATTGCACGCCCGCAGCACCCGGGTAGAACACGAAGATCGACTCGGCGCCGGAGGCACGCGCCTTGGAGAGCTCGGCGGAGAAGTCGAGCTGGCTCGGCCACACCGTGTATTCCTCACCCACGACCTGACCCTTGAAGGTGCTCTTGACGCCGGCCAGCATGTCCTTGCCGGCGGCATAGTTCGGGCCGATCAGGAACACCGACTTGACACCCTTCTGGTTCATATAGGTGCCGACCGCCTGCGGGGTCTGGTCGTTCTGCCAGGAGGTCGAGAACACGTAAGGCGAGCACAGCTCGCCCGCGAGCTGCGACGGCCCAGCATTGGCAGAGATCAGGAAGGTCTTCGAATCGACCGCGGTCTTGAGCGAAGCGAGCAGCACGTTCGACCAGATATAGCCGACGATGAAGTCGACCTTGTCCGACTGCACCAGCTTCTCGGTCTTCTGCTTGCCGACGTCGGGCTTCTGCCCGTCGTCCTCGTAGATCACCTCCACCGGCTTGCCGCCCATCTTGCGGCCGAGATGATCGAGCGCGAGCTCGAAGGAATTGCGCATGTCGTTGCCGATCACGGCGGTCGGGCCGCTGAAAGTGGAGACGAAGCCGATCTTGATGGTGTCTCCGGCGAATGCCTGATTTGCCAGCACCAGCGCCGCTGCGCCCGCCAGCCAGAATGCCGTCCTCATAACGCTCCCTCCTTAATTATCGGTCCTGGAAGCGGGGTGATCGCCGCTCCAGGCCTGTCTCTATTGAACGCAAAATCTGTCGCGCCGCCAATGGCTCAGCGCCCGCCCTGCACCATATTTCGCTCCGATTGGAGATGGCAAGAATTATAATTCTACTCACTTGGACGGAGGCCGCGGCGCTTTTTCGCGTCGGATCGATACATCAGGCCTATGCGACGATTGATGACCTCTATTGGACCGCGGCGCCCAATCCGCACTTAAATGGAGAAGCGCAGCAGCGAGATTCGAGGGTTAAATCATGGCCGCAAATCCCCATCGCGTCGTCATCGTCGGCGCCGGCTTCGGCGGGCTGGAGGCGACTTACCGGCTTGCGGGCGCTCCCGTCGAGATCACGCTGATCGACCGCCGCAATCATCATCTGTTCCAGCCCCTGCTCTACCAGGTCGCGACCGCCTCGCTCGCAACCAGCGAGATCGCCTGGCCGATACGTCATCTCATGCGCGACCGGCGCGAGGTGACGACGCTGTTCGCCACCGTGAGCGGCGTCGATACCGAGCGACGCTGCGTGCTGATCGACGACGGCAGCGAGGTGCCCTATGACACGCTGGTGCTGGCCACCGGCGCGCGGCACGCCTATTTCGGCCACGATGAATGGGAGCAGTTCGCGCCCGGCCTGAAGACGCTGGAGGATGCGACCACCTTGCGCCGGCACATCCTGGTGGCGTTCGAGCGCGCCGAGCGCGAGACCGATCCGAAGCGGCGCGCGGCGCGGTTGACCTTCGTGATCGTCGGCGCCGGCCCGACCGGCGTCGAGCTCGCCGGCACCATCGCCGAGATGGCGCATCACACTCTGCCCGCCGACTTCCGCAACATCGACACGCACAAGGCCCGCGTCGTGCTGATCGAGGCGGGCCCGCGCGTGCTCGCCGGCTTTCCCGACGAGCTCTCGGCCTACGCCCAAGCCTCGCTGGAAAAGATCGGCGTCGAGGTCGTGCTCGGGCAGGCCGTGACCGAGATTAACCGCGAGGGCGTCGTGTTCGGCGGCAAGCTGCTCGAGGCCAAGACGCGGATCTGGGCGGCCGGCGTGCGCGCCTCGCCCGCCGCCGAATGGCTGGGCGCGCCCAGCGATCGCGCCGGGCGCGTGCTGGTCGAGGCCGACCTCACCATATCAGGCCATCCCGAGATCTTCGCGATCGGAGATACCGTCAGCATCAACGCTTGGGACGACAAGCCGGTGCCCGGCATCGCGCCGGCCGCCAAGCAGCAGGGCCGTTACGTCGCCGAGACCGTCAAGGCACGCCTGCGCGGCGCCGCAACGGGTCCGTTCCGCTACAAGCATGCCGGCAACCTCGCGCAGATCGGCAAGCGGCTCGCGATCATCGATTTCGGCAGGATCAAGCTGCGGGGCACCATCGCCTGGTGGATCTGGGGCATCGCCCACATCTACTTCCTGATCGGCCTGCGCCACCGCCTCAGCGTCGCGCTGAGCTGGCTCTGGATCTACGCCCGGGACCAGCGCGCGGCGCGGCTGATCACGCAGGGGTCGAGCAAGGTGGTGTAACGATGCTCTCGTGTCCCGGACGCGGCGCGGCATGAAATGACGCTTCGCGCTGCACCGCGTCGGGGGCATGAGACCGCCCGTACGCAACGAGCAACGAGCTACGGCGCCTTGCAAACGAAATTCGCGGCGTCCTCGCTGTCGCCCTGGCCGGCATACGCGGCGTAGCTCGGATACGGGCAGAGCGGCCGCGTCCGGCCTGGGCTCCAGGACGCGGGGACTTCCTTGTTGGCGGGACTGGCCGACGCGATGATGCGGTCGGGCGCCTTGCCGTTCTCCACCCAGTCGGTCAGCGCAGCCAGCGCATCGAACTTGTCCAGGGTGACGCCGCCACCGCAATGGGTTTCGCCGGGAATCGTGAACAGGCGCGCGACGCTGTTGGCGTGGCCCTGCAGGTTCTTGTTGAGGCGGTCGTACCAGCGGATGGTGTTGTTCACCGAGAACACCGGATCGGCCTGGCCGTGATAGATCAGCATCTTGCCGCCGGATTTCTGGAGCGATGCGAGCTTGGGATCGTCCACGTCGGGCGGCGTCATGAAGTCCATGGCCGATTCCGTGAAGGTTGCGTCCTTGGCGAAAATCTTCGGCGCGTCCTTGTCGAAGTCATAGGCCTTGAGGGCCTCAACCAGCTTCTCGTTGCTGCCTTCCACCACGACTGGCGGTGTCGAGAAGATGTAGTTCAGCGACGCTGCGCCCATGGTTGCGATGATCGGATAGTTATTCCAGGGCGCGATCGGGCTCTCGACCTTCCAGGTGCGCCAATTGCCCGTGCCGATGCCGCCATCGAGTGGCCAGTCGGAATAGAGCGCCTCACCTTTCGAATTCTTCGGTCCGGCGAGGCTCATCTTCAGGGCATCGACCTTGGCCTCGGACAAGCAAACGCTGTTCTGCCCCGGCGCGCAGACCAGGCTCTTGAGATCGAACGCCTTCTGACAGGCGGCGAGATTGGCGGTCAGCCCGTCCTTGACGCCGTCGAGCGCATCGCAGGCCTCCGTAATGCGCGAGGAAACGAGCTGAGCGTCCTCCTTGGTAATGGACTTGCGCAGATCGGGATCGACTTTCAGGAAGGCCTGCACGTCCCATGCGTGCTGGATCGCCGCGCGCGGCAGGTCGAAGCCGGGATTGCCGACGAGGAAGCCGTCGTAGTTTTCCGGCATGCGCGACGCCGCCACCATGGCGTGGCGCCCGCCGTTGGAGCATCCCGCCATATAGGAGCGATCCGGCTTGCGCCCATAATGCAGGGCAATGATTTGTTTTGCGACCGGCGACAGCGTCACGTCGGCGGCATAGCCATAGTCGCGCCGCGCCTGCGGATCGAGGCCAAACGCCGCGCCGGCCGTCAGGCCCAGCGATTTGTTCGCGGGGTCCGAGCCGGAATGACCACTGTCCGACGACAGCACGGCATAGCCGCGTGCCAGTGGCACTGTGCCGGCGAAGGCCAACCCCTCTGGCAGGCTGCCAAGCGCGGGCACGATCACGCCGTCATTGCCGCCATTGACCTGATGCAGGAAGCGGCCGTTCCACTCGGCCGGCAAACGCATTTCGAACCCGATTGCATAGGATTTCCCATCGACGCCGGTGCGCCGGTTGGCAAAGCCCGTCACGATGCAATGCTTGGGGAGACCGTTGGCGGCGTCCTGCGTTTTCGACCCGGTGATCTCGACACCCGAGGTGCCGAGCGAAGCGGTGGTGACCGGCGAGCAGCCCTCGTCGGCGCGAGCCAGCGCGGTCGATCCCAGAAGCGCGGCCAGCGCGGCCGTTGACATCAAGCCAGCCCTCACGGCGGTCCTCCCTATTTAGTTATATCTTATAATTATTACCTCCATTTCTTAGTTTGGCAAGTGCCGCCGCACGGCATCGGAGGTTACTTCACCAGCTCGCATCCGCCTTCCGCCAGCGGGCGGAACGCCTGATCGGCGGGAATGGTCGAGACCAGCCTGTAATAGTCGTACGGATATTTCGACTCCTCCGGCTTCTTCACCTCGAACAGGTACATCGGGTGGATGACGCGACCGTCCTGGCGGATTGTGGTGTCGCCGAACAGCTTGTCCTTGCCCCTGAACTTCTTCATCTCGGGCACGACCTGCTTGGCATTGTCGCTGCCGGTGGCCGCGACCGCGTTGAGATAAGCGAGCGTGGAGGCATAGACCCCGGCCTGATTGCCGCTCGGCATCTTGCCGTTCATGCCGGGCCGTGCAGCAAAGCGCTTGGCGAACGCGCGGGTATCATCGTTCATGTCCCAGTAGAAGGCTTCCATGAGCTGGAGGCCCTGCGCGACCTTGATGCCCATGCCGTGAACGTCGTTGATGAAGAGCAGGAAGGCGACGAGCTTCTGCCCACTCTGCTGGATGCCGAATTCGGCGGCTTGCTTCACCGCGTTGATGGTGTCGCCGCCCGCATTGGCAAGGCCGATCACCTGCGCTTTCGAACTCTGGGCCTGCAGCAGGAAGGAGGCGAAATCGGAGGTGCCGAGCGGATGCTTGGAGGAGCCCAGCACCTTGCCGCCGTGTCCCTCGATGTATTTCTGTGCCTCCGCCTCGATGCCCTTGCCGAGCGCGTAATCGACCGTGAGGAAATACCAGTCCTTGCCGCCGCGCGACATCATCGCCGCAGCGGTGGTGTTGCCGGTCGCCCAGGCGTCGTTGACCCATTGGATGGTGTTGGGCGAGCAGGCCTTGCCGGTGAGATCCGAGCTCGCGGTCGAGGACGCCAGGAAGGTCATGCGGCTGTCGCGCAGCAGCGCGTTGATCGAGAGCCCGACGGCCGAGTTCGGCACGTCGACGATGGCGTCGACGCCCTCGACGTCGAGCCATTTGCGCGCGATCGCGTTGCCGACATCGGCCTTGTTCTGGTGATCGGCATAGACGATCTCCACCTTGATGCCCTTAGCCCCGCCGTTGAAATCCTCCGCCGCCATGCGCGCGGCCTCGACCGAGCCCATGCCGTTGGTGTCCTGGAAGATGCCGGAGATGTCGTTGAGCACGCCGATGCGCACGACATTGTCGGATATCTCGGCGCTCGCCGCGCCGGTCACCAGGCTCGCCGCCAGTGCGAGCGTCCACTTCAGATGCTTCATCATTCCCTCCCCTGTTTGATTGATTGCCGGTCTTTGCCGGCGCATTTGAGAAAAATCAGACCTGCCGCTCGGGCAGTCTCAGCACGAGGCCGTCGAGCTCGGGCGTGATCTTGATCTGGCAGGACAGCCGGCTGTTCGGCCGCCGCTCAGCGGCTGTACCGTCGAGCAGTGCGTCCTCGTCATCCGCCATGTCGGGCAGACGCCTGAGCCAGCTCTCGTCGACATAGACATGACAGGTCGCGCACATGGCATTGCCGCCGCATTCGGCCAGGATACCGTCGAGGCCGTGGCGCGTTGCCGCCTGCATCGCGCTCTCGCCGCCTGAAGTCTCGACGCGATTGGACTTGCCATCGGCATGGATGAAGATGATGTCGGGCATCAAGACTCCTCGTCAGGCGGGGGTGATGGTGACCGGCAGGCTGTCGAGCCCGCGCAGCGTGTTGTTGAAACGGCGCTTCGGCTCGCCCGTGATCTCGATTCTCGCGATGCGGCGCGCCAGCGCCGTCAGCATCACCTCGCCCTCGAGGCGGGCGACGAGCTGGCCGACGCACATGTGGATGCCCGAGCCGAAGCCGACATGGCCGGAGGCGCGGCGGGTGATGTCGTAGCTGTCGGGCTTGTCCCAGCGCCGCGGATCGCGGTTGGCGGCCGCAAGGAACATCAGCACTTTCTCACCCTCACCGATTTTCGCACCTGAGAGTTCGACCTCCCGCGTCGTGGTGCGGAAGAAGGTCTGCACCGGGCTCTCGAAGCGAACGGCCTCCTCGAAGGCACCGCGCGCGAGCGTGAGGTCGTCGCGCAGCCGCTGCCATTGGTCGGGAAAGCGCGCGAGGCAATACACGGCAGCGCCAATGCCGTTGACTGTCGTGTCGAGACCGGCCGACAGCAGCGAGCGCACCAGCAGCGGCGCTTCGACGGCCGTGATGGCGCCCTCTTCGACCTGCGCATGAATGCAGGCTCCGAAGCCGCCGGGTGCCAGGTTCTCGCGCTGGCATTGCTCGGCAACATAGGCCTGATGCGGCGCCGATCGTTCGATCGCTTCCTGGCGCAACCGGTTGGGCGGGCCGAAGGCGTTGAAGACGACGCTGGCATAAGGGATCAGATGCTCGCGCCCCTCCGGCATCAGGCCGAGCGCATCGGGGAAAATCGACAGCGGATAGGCCTCGGCAAGGTCGGTGATCGCGTCGAAGCTGCGCTGGTCGAGCAGCGCGTCGACCCGCTCCTCCGCCGCCGCCGCGAAACGGTCGCGCACCTGCTTCATCACCGTCGGCGACAGCACCTTTGACAGGACCGCGCGGGTGCGGGTGTGCGCGGGCGGATCGGCCTCCAGGATCAGGCTCGGCGGCCGCCACGGCGTTTCCTTCTTGAAATCGGACAGACCGACGCCGCGGCTGGAGCAGAAGGTTGCGGGATCGTTCAGCACGGCGTGGACCTCGGCATAGCGCGCCACGCCATAGACGCTCCACTTGTCGAGATAGACCACGGGGGCGGCTTCCCGCAGCAGCTCATGCGCCGGATAGGGGTCGGCAAGAAAGCTCATGTCGAAGGGGTCGACGTCGAGATGCGGGACACCCGATCCCGCGCAGCCGGATGCGGTCATGGAAGACCTCCCTCATTTTGATCTTGTGAAAGGACGACGCATGCCCTTAGGTCTTTGGGCCCGCCGCTAAACAGAAACCCGATATGCCGCCGTCCTCGACCAAAGCCCGCCACAAGCCCGCGCCCCATGATGCAGGGCCGACGCTCGATCTCGACCGTTACGTCCCGGCGTTCATCACCTTCATCGCCAACAAGCTGTCGAACAGCGCGACCGCGTTCTATCAGAAGCAATTCGGCGTCAACGTCACGGAATGGCGGATCATGTCGCTGCTGGCGATCGAACCCGGCATCCCGGCCTCGCGCATCTGCCACGTCATCGGCTTCGACAAGGGGCCGGTGAGCCGGACCCTGGCAGGGCTGGAAAAGCGTGGGCTGGTGTCGATCCGCACCGACCCGAACGACGGCCGCACCCACTCGATCTCGTTGACGGCAAGGGGCCGCGCCACCCATGACAAGGTGATCGTGGCCGCGTTCGAACGCGAGCGGCGGCTGTTGTCCTGCCTCAGTAAGGACGAACGCGAGGTGCTGATCGATCTCTTGCGCCGGCTGCACGAAAATCTCGGCGCAGTGACCGGCAGCATCGACACCTGACGGGTCGCGCGCGGCGCGCAAGCTCCCGTCACTCCCGATCATGCGCCGGCATTTGCCGACGGCACCCCTTCTGCCGCGCATTGCTTCCTCCAGAAAAGAACGCGGCGGTTCGCCCGCCGTCATCTCTGTCTGGAACGGTTCGCACAAATTAGTTGCCTAGGCAACAAAAGAATCGGCAAGATAATGCGGCAGGGTTGCTGGCGTATCCCACTCGTCACTCCGGGGCGCGCGTAGCGCGAACCTGGAATCCATCGTGCACCACCCCTGCGGTGAAATGGATTCCGGGCTCGCGCCAAGAGGCGCGCCTCGGAATGACAGCGGAATGTGGCGGCGCTAACTCGGCCTTTACAATCCGATCCACTCACCCGACGCATCATCGTTCAGCCGCGCCACCGCCTCTGCGCGGCGCGTCAGCACGGCGCGCTGGTTGATGTAGCCCTTGTCGGTGATCTCGCCGCCGTCGACCGACGGCGGCTCTGCGAGCAGCAGCGCGCGCGTGGCGTGGCCGGAGGAATTGCCGCTCTGCTGCTTGAGCTTCGCCAGACCCTGGGCGATCGCGGCCCTGACCTTGTCATGCGCCAGCACGTCGCTGGCCGCCGCGGTCTCGGGCAGACCGGCAACAGCGCGGCAGGCCACGATGTTCGGGAACACCAGGAAGCGCACCTCGTCGCCGCCGTGACCGGCGACGACGATGTCCTGCGCCAGCGGCGCCAGCGCGGCGATGCCGGCAACGCGCAAGCCGCCGACGCTGACCCAGGTGCCGGAATTGAGCTTGAAGTCTTCGGCAACGCGGCCGTCGAAGAACAGGCCGCGCTCGGGCCGCGCGCTATCGGCAAGCTTCACCGCGTCGCCGATCAGGTAGAAGCCCTCCGCGTCGAACGCTTGCCTGGTCAGCTCCGGTGCCTTCCAATAGCCGGGCGTGACGTTGGGGCCGCGCACCCGCACCTCCAGCTTGTCGCCGGAGGTGACGAGCTTCAGCTCGGTGCCGGGAATGGGCACGCCGATGTTGCCGGAGCGCTCGGCGAGAAAATGACAGTCGGTGGCGAGCGGTGAGGTTTCCGTCGAGCCCCAGGCCGAGACCATCGGCAGCTTGCGGCCGACCGTCTCGAGCGAGAGCTCTTCGAGAGCATCCCACAGATTCTGCGGCAGCGCCGCGCCGGCATAGAACGCGAATTTCACCTCGCCGAAGAAGCGGCGGCGCAATTCCTCGTCGCTGCGCAGCGCCGCGATCAGCATGTCGAAGCCGCGCGGCACGTTGAAATAGACCGTCGGCATCACGCTTCTGAGGTTGGCGAGCGAGGTCGCGAACAGACCGGGCGCGGGCTTGCCGCCATCGATGTAGAGCGCGCCGCCGTTGCGCAGCACGAGGTTGAAATTGTGGTTGGCGCCGAAGGTGTGGCTCCAGGGCAGCCAATCGAGAATGACGAGATCGCGGCTCCGTTCGAGGAAGGTCCAGGTCTGCGCCTTGGCCTGCTGGCTCGACGTCAGCATGCGCTGGGTGTTGATGACGGCTTTCGGCGTGCCGGTCGAGCCCGAGGTGAACAGGAATTTTGCGATCGTATCAAGCGTCACCGCGGCGAAGGCTCTTGCGACGTCTGGCGTCTCGGGCGTTGCCGCAATGGCGCGGAACGCCAGCACCTCAGTGTCATCGGCATTGCCACTAATGATCTGCGCGTTGTGCAGCGGCTCGATGGCGGCCAGCGCTGGCGCGAACGGCTGGAGCGCAGAGACGTAGATCGCGCCGGGATCGAGCAGCGCAATCATGCTCTTGAGCTTGTCGAAATCTTTCGACATCAGCGAATAGGCCGGCGAGATCGCCGCCGAGGGCACGCCGACATGCTGGGCGGCGAGCGCGAGCAGCGCATGATCGATGCTGTTGTCCGAGAGGATCGCGACGGGGCGATCCGCGCTGAGCCCTTGCGCCAGGATCCAGGACCCGGCAGCGCGCACCTTCCGCAGCGCCTGCGCATAGGTGACGGTGATCCAGGGCATTTCGACATTGCCGCGCTCGGCCAGGAAGATCGCATCCGGCCTTTGCTGCGCCCATTGCTCCAGCCAATCGCCGGTGCAGCGCGCAGTCTCGCCGAGCGGCTCGGGCGAGCACAGAACGATGCTGCCGTCGGGCCGATGCTCTGCGACGGTCCTGGGCGTTGCGAACAGCCCTGCAACGTCACCATGTGAGGCGACTGTCATGTGTTTCCTCCTCCATCCCGGTTACAGGATCGGCCGCGGCCTCGTTCCGGGCTGCTTTGGCCTATAATGTTGGGCACGCCAATTGTTGTCGTCAACAACAATCTTTCGCTTCGAACCCAGGAGCGCTAGGGTTGCGCGACAGGAGACACCGACGTGACAGCCACAGCAGACCGGGCCGACACCCGCCACGCCCCGCGAAAGCGCGCCGGCAACGGCGCAGCACCAGGCAATGGCGCCGACGACATCGGCCTCGACGCGCTGGTCGGCCACGCCGGCTATGCGGTACGGCGCTTCCAGATCTGGATCTTTCAGGACTTCATCAAGACGCTAGGCGAGGTCGACATCAGGCCGACGCAATATTCGGTGCTGACCGTGATCGGCGCCAATCCGGGCCTGTCGCAGATGGCGGTGGCAAAGCGCCTCGGCATCGAGCGCGCCCGGCTGGTGCACCTGCTCGACAGCCTCGAGCAGCGCAAGCTGGTGAAGCGGATCAGGTCGAAGCAGGACCGGCGTTCGCATGCGCTGCACCTCACCGCGCAGGGCGAGACGGCGCTGACGAAATTCAAGCGGCTCGCAGCCGAGCACGAGCGGCACGTCGAGGCGAAGATCGGCAAAGAGAACCGGGCACAGCTGCTCCGGATCCTCTCCGGCTTCACCTGATCTCGACTGCCCATGATTTGGGCAGATAGGTCACTGAGGCGACCGACCGAGCGCCGGCCGAAATATCCCCCAAGCCACTGATCGCACGATAGGATCCGGCACGATCATCCTGCCCGGTTTCTGTACACAATGGCACATCGCTTGCTTCACTCCGGGCGAAGACGAATTGCCGGAGTTTTGCCGCCATGGGGGCCGAGCAGCCTGAAACGATCGCCGCGATTGTGGCCGCGCACCGCGCGGGCACGCCGACGCCGGCCGAGACGGTCGCGCGGACCTATCGGCGCATCCGCGACCACAACGATCCCGCCGTGTTCATCAGCCTGCGCGATGAGAAGGACGCGGTCGTGGAAGCGGAGAAGCTCGCGGCCCGGGCGGATGCTGCCAGCCTGCCGCTTTACGGCGTGCCGGTCGCGGTGAAGGACAATATCGACGCGCTGGGCTTCCCTACCACCGCGGCCTGCCCGGCTTTCTCCTACACGCCCACGCACGACTCGACCGCCGTCGAGCGCCTGCGCGCGGCCGGGGCGATCATCATCGGCAAGACCAATCTCGACCAGTTCGCGACTGGCCTCGTCGGCGTCCGCTCGCCCTACGGCATTCCCCGCAATTCGATTCGCGAGGATCTCATTCCCGGCGGCTCGAGCTCGGGCTCGGCCACCGCGGTCGGCGCCGGGCTGGTGCCGCTGTCGCTTGGCACCGACACCGCCGGCTCCGGCCGCGTGCCGGCGATGCTCAACAATATCGTCGGGCTGAAGCCGAGCCTCGGCATGATCTCGACCGCAGGCCTGGTGCCGGCCTGCCGCACGCTCGACTGCATCTCGGTGTTCGCACTGACGGTGGACGATGCCGCGCTCGCACTGTCGGTGATGGCCGGCCCCGACCAGGCCGATCCATTCTCGCGCGACCGGCCGCTTCAGCCGATCACACCGATGCCGGCAAACCTGCGCCTGGGCGTGCCGCGCAACGGCCAGTTGATCTTCTTCGGCGACAAGAAAGCGGAAGCCGCCTACAGCGATGCGCTAAAGCGATGGACCGCGCTCGGGGCAAAGCTGGTCGAGTTCGACCTCGAGCCGTTCTACGAGACGGCCCGGCTGCTCTATGAGGGTCCCTGGGTCGCCGAGCGTTACCTCGTGATCAAGAACCTGCTGGCGACCGCGCCCGACACGATCCACCCCGTCACGCGGGAGATCACTGCGGCCGGCGCGCGGCTGACGGCGGCGGAAACCTTCTCGGCGCTCTATCGCCTGCAGGGCCTGCGCAAGATCGCAGAGCGCACGTTCTCCAACATCGACGCGCTGGTGCTGCCGACCGCGCCGACGGCCTATACGACCGCACAGGTGCTCGCCAATCCGATCGAGCTCAACAGCCGGCTCGGCACCTACACCAATTTTGTGAATCTGCTCGACCTCTGCGGCCTCGCCGTGCCGGCCTCGATGCGCAGCGACGGCATTCCCTTCGGCATCACGCTGCTGGCACCCGCAGGGCGCGATGCAATGCTGGCCAGCATCGGACGGGTGTTCCATGCCGATACCAAACTGACGGTCGGCGCGAAGGGTGTGGCGCAGACCCCACTCGCGCCACTGCCCGCAAATAGTGGCGATGAAATCCCGATTGCGGTGGTCGGCGCGCATCTCACCGGCATGGCGCTGAACGGGGAATTGACCGCGCTGAATGGCAAGCTGGTCGAGGCGACGAAGACCGCGCCCGACTACAAACTCTATGCGCTCAAGACGACGCCGCCGAAGCCCGGCATGTTACGCGTCGAGACCGGCACGGGCTCGGCCATCGAGCTGGAGATCTGGTCGTTGTCATCGTCCGCCTTCGGCAAGTTCGTCAACGCGATCCCCGCGCCGATGGCGATCGGCACGATCAGGCTCGCCGACGGACGTAGCGTGAAGGGATTCCTCGTCGAGCCGGAAGTGCTGGGCGATGCGCGGGACATCACGGCGTATGGCGGCTGGCGGAAGTTTATCGCGGAAGCTGCGACGGCGTAGTTCGTAGGGTGGGTTAGCGGAGCGTAACCCACCTCTTCTGTTTCTGCGGATGTGAACAGTGATGGGTTACGCCTTCGGCTAACCCACCCTACAAACTACACCGACACCGCGTAGATCTCATACTCCCCGCGCACCAGCTCGATATGCGCTCGCATGGCGGCGGCGGCACCCTGCTTGTCGCCCCGCATGATGGCGACGACGACGCGGTCGTGCTCGGCCTGCGACTTGGCGAGGCGGCCGAGGTTGCGGAACTGGGCGCGGCGGAACGGCTGCACGCGGACGCGGGTCGCGAGCGTGATCTCGGCGATGTAGCCGTTCTGCGAGCCGGCATAGATCGCGTTGTGGAAGCGCTCGTTGACCTCGTGGAAACGCTCGGGATTGCCGGCGTAGCTCAGCACGCGCAGCTCCTCGTGGACGCCCTCCAAGCCGTGACGCTCCGCCGGCGACATGCGTTCGGCAGCAAGACCGGCGCACAAGGCCTCGAGTTCCGCCATCGCCTCGAACATGCCTTTCAGCCGCTCGACGGATGGCCGCGCCACCACGGCGCCGCGATGCGGCCGCGCCTCGACGAGGCCGCTCGCCACCAATTGGCGCAGCGCCTCGCGTACCGGCGTGCGCGAGACGTTGAAGCGCCGCGCGATGTCGGTCTCGTCCAGCGGCGAGCCCGGTGCCAGCGCTCCCCGCACGATCTCGTCGGCAAGCTGCAACCGCAGCTCCTCGGCGCGCGTGACCTTCAGCAGCGACGGCGATGCACGGTCAACGCGCGGCACCACCGGCTCGGCCGGCAATGCGCCCTGCGGAAGATCATCAAGCGTCATACGGTCTCTTTCGGCTCCTCGATGATGCTGACATGAGCGGCGACGACGCGCCAGCCCTCCGGAAAACGTATCCACGTCTGCATCTGCCGGCCGACCTTGCCGGGAGCCGTATCGCGATAGAACAAGGTGGACGCCACGGCCGTGTCACGGCCATAGCTGGTGATCACGGTTTTGGCGGTGCGGCGCTTGAGGCCGACCGGCGAACGGCCGGCGCGGAAACCGGAGATTGCCTCGTAGCCATAGAGGTTCTCGCCGATGCCGTAGCGCAAGGTGCGCGGATCGTTGCGGAACAGCTCGCCGAGCACCGCGACGTCGTTGCTGACGAGGGCCTGCTCATAGCGCTCGAACGCGGCTTTGACTTCCGCAATCACGTCGGGGAGATCGATCTGCATCTTAGAATCCTCTCGGCACGGGCGCAGCGACGACGCCCATCCTCTCCAATGCGTGCGCGACGCGCAGCGCGATGTCCTCGCGCCAGGGCGCACAGATGATCTGCACGCCGATCGGCAGCGGCTCGAGCGGCACGGGGACCGCGACCACCGGCAGGCCGATGAAGGAGATCGGCTGGGTGTGGATGCCGATATTGGCGCGCACCGGCAGCTCGACCCCGTCGAGGTTGAAATTGACCTGTCCGAGCTTCGGCGCGGTGCAGGGCGTCGCCGGCGCCAGCAGCACGTCGACCGATCGAAAGATCTCGGCAAGCTGTGCGCGATACCAGCGGCGGAATTTTTGCGCGCGGTCGACCAGCGGCGCCGGCACCATGGCGCCCGCGATCAGCCGGTCGCGCACCGCCGGGTCAAAGTCGTTCGGGCGCTTGCGCAGGCGATCGAGGTGGAGCGAAGCGCCTTCGGTGGTGGTGATGACGTAAGCCGCCGCCCGGGCGCGCGAGGCTTCGGGAACATCCACCACTTGCGTTGCGCCCAGCGCCTTGGCGACGCGGCTGACGGCCTCGACCGCTTCCGGGAACACGTTCTTCTGGAAGTGCCCGCCGGCTATCGCAACGCGCAAGCCCGAGATGGACACATCGAGCAGCGGCGCGACGGGCTCTGGCCCGCGCGTGGTGCAGGCGCCGTCGTCTGCGTCCGGACCCTGCATCGCGTCATAGGCGAGCGCGAGATCGGCGACGGAGCGCGCAAACGGGCCGAGATGGTCCAGGCTCGCCACGAACGGGAAGGAGCGCGCGCGTGACAGCCGGCCATAGGTCGGCTTCAGGCCGAAGATGCCGCAGAAGGACGACGGCACGCGGATCGAGCCATTGGTGTCGGAGCCGAGCGCGATCGGCACCAGCGCGCCGCCGACGGCGCTGCCCGAGCCTCCGGAGGAGCCGCCGCTCATCCGCGTGGTGTCATGCGGATTGCGCGAGGGACCGTCGTGGATGTTCTCGCCTGTGAAATCGTAGGCGTATTCGCCCATGTTGAGCGCGCCGACGAGAACGGCGCCGGCCGCCTCCATCCGCTCGATCAGCGTCGCATCGCGCCTGGCGGGCGCGAGGTCGCGGTTGATCTTCGAGCCGGCGCGCGTTGAAAGGCCCGCGACATCAAACAGGTTCTTGACCGCGAAGGGTACGCCGGCGAGCGGACCGACTTTCCCGCCCGCGGCGATGTCGGCATCGATCGCGCGCGCTTTCGCGCGGGCGCGTTCGGCGGTGACGTCGGTGAAGGAATTGAGGATGTTGTCATGCCGCTCGATGCGCGCGAGCGCAGCTTCGGTGGCAGCGAGCGCGGACATCTTGCGCCCCGCAACCGCACTCGCGATCTCGGAGGCCGTCTCTGGCTTGGCGGACATGGTGTCAGGCCGTGAAGATCGGCGCCGGCTCGGTTTCGTCCGGCAGCGCGAATTCGTCGACCAGACGGCCAAGCCGCAGCGAGACCTCGAGGTTGGCGCGAACGGCAGGCCGCCAGGCCTCCTCGATCGGCAGCGCCAGCGCCTTCGATACGGCGTCGATATAGTCGTCCAGGGGTTCGGCCATCACGCTCTCAAGCAATCAGTGCAGTCTCAGTGTGTCGGCAACGGCGGATGCGGGATCGCCGTCAGCAGCTCCTTGGTGTAGTCGTCCTTGGGATCGCCGAGAACCTGCTCGGAAGAGCCCTCCTCGACGATCCGTCCGGTCCGCATCACAATGACACGATCGCACAACAAGCGCACCACGTTCAAATCATGCGAGACGAACAGATAACTCATACCTAGCCGCTGTTTCAGATCCTGCAGCAGGTTGAGCACCACGGCCTGCACGGAGACGTCCAGCGCCGCGGTCGGCTCGTCGAGGATGACGAGCTTGGGATGCAGCGCGATCGCCCGGGCGATACCGACGCGGGCCTTCTGGCCGCCGGACAATTGGTGCGGAAAGCGGTCGAGCAGATTGTGCGGCAGGCCGACCATGGTGGCGAGTTCCTCGCAGCGGGCGCGGAGCGCGTCGCGGCCCTTGATATCGCCAAGCTGCATGATCGGGTCGGCGATCGCGCGCGCTGCGGTAAAGCGCGGGTTGAGGCTGTCGGTTGGGTCCTGGAACACCATCTGGATGCGGCTGCGCTGCGGCAGCCGGGCGAAGGCGGCAGGCTGAATGCCGCCGATGTCCTCGCCGTCGAACTGGATCAGGCCGGAAGTCTGGTCGAGCAGACGCATCACCATCATCGACGTGGTCGATTTTCCGCAGCCGGATTCGCCGACGAGACCGACGCTCTCGCCATGACCAATCACGAAGCTGATGCCGTCGACGGCGCGGAACACGTCCGGCTCCACAGCCGGCTTGCGGCCGAACAGTTTGCCGAGCACGGCGGTCGCGCCCTGGCGGGGATATTCCTTGACGAGCTTGTCGACGAGAAGGAGGGGCTTTGGATTCTCGTCACCCCCGGGCTTGACCCGGGGGTCCATCGCCTGAGACGAATCTTGCGAAGCGTGATGGATGGCCGGGCCTTCGCCGCGCCGAAGGGGCTTCGGCCCCGCAGGCGGGTCAAGCCCGGCCATGACAGAGGCGCCCTCCTCTTCCGGCAGCAAGTCTCGCAGCGACACACCGAGCCGCGGCGTCGCGCGCATCAGCTTCTTCGTATACGGGTGCTGCGGGTTCGCAAAAATGTCGGCGGCGGTGGCGGTCTCGACGACGCGGCCCTTCTCCATCACGACGACGCGGTCGCAATAGGCGGCAGCCAAACCGAGATCGTGCGTGATCAGGATGGTCGACATCGCGCGGCGTTTCGTCAGCTCGACGATCAGGTCCATCACCGCCTTCTGCGTGGTGACATCCAATCCGGTCGTCGGCTCGTCGGCGATGAGCAGCTGCGGATTGCAGGCCAGCGCCAGCGCGATGACGACGCGCTGGCACATGCCGCCCGACAGCTCGAATGGATAGGCGTGATAGCGCTCGCGCGGGCGGGCGATCTTGACCTGCTCGAGCGCCTCGATCGCCTTCTCGCCGTGATCGGCGACCTGGGCCTGCTGCACATGGGTGCGCAGGACGTCCTCGATCTGGTCGCCGACTTTGCGGATCGGGTTCAGAGCGGCGCGCGGGTTCTGGAAGATCATCGAGACTTCGCGGCCGCGCAAATCGCGCATCTGGTCTTCGGTCGCCGCCTTCACGTCGATGCCGGAGAACATCACCGAGCCCTCGGCGATCTTGCCGGCGCGGTCGAGGATGCGCATCACCGCGTATGAGGTCACCGACTTGCCGGAGCCGGACTCGCCGACGATGGCGAGCGTCTCGCCCTTGGCCACGGAGATGTTGACGTGCTGCACCGCCTTGACGATGCCGCGGCGGGTGGTGAATTCGACCGTGAGGTCCTGAACGTCGAGCAGCGGCTGGGCGGTCATGGACGGCTCCCGTCACTCAAACACTCGAAAACAACCCCATGCACAGTAGAAGCGCCATTGGAATCATTGGAGAATTTCAGCAGGCGCGCGGCGGACACAGCTCTGTCGCTCCCTCTCCCCGTTCTTACGGGGAGAGGGTTGGGGTGAGGGGCCTCTATCGGCGCAAACGGCTGGCGGGGGAGTTCGCGGAGAGTCCCCCTCACCCGGTCCGCTGTCGCGGCCCGGCCTCTCCCCGCAAGCGGGGAGAGGCGAAGCAAGACGCGCGTTCTTAGACCAACCATCACGTCCTCCGCTGGGGGTCGACGATGTCGCGCAGGCCATCGCCGAGGAGGTTGAAGCAGAACACGGCGATCATCAGGGCAAGGCCGGGGAAGAGCGCGATCCACCATTCGCCCGACACCATGAAGCCCGCGCCTTCGGCGACCATGATGCCCCATTCGGCGGTCGGCGGACGGACGCCGAGGCCGATGAAGGACAGGCCGGCGGCGTTGAGGATGGCGTAGCCCATGGTCAGCGACATCTGCACGATCATGATCGGCATGATGTTCGGCAGGATGTGCACCAGGAGGATGCGGAATTCGCCGTTGCCTGACAGACGCGCGGCCTGCACGAAGCCGGCATTGCGGCGGACATTGGCCTCGGCGCGCGCGACGCGGGCATAGAGCGGGAAGTTCACGATCGCGGTGGCCAGGATGATGTTCTGCACGGTGTTGCCGAGCGCGGCGACGATGCCCATCGCCAGCACGAACAGCGGAAAGGCCATGATGGTGTCGGCGATGCGGCCGACGATGCGATCGGTCCAGCCGCCGAAATAGCCAGCCGCGATGCCGGCAAGGCCGCCCATCAGGAACACCAGCGCGACCGAGGCGATCGCAATGAAGAAGTCGAGGCGCGTGGCGACGATGACGCGACTGAAGATGTCGCGGCCCAGCTGATCGGTGCCGAACCAGTGCGCCGCCGACGGCGGCTTCAGCGCAGCCGCGGTGTCGGACGCGAGCGGATCGTAAGGCACAACATAGGGGCCGAACAGCGCGGCGAACACGATGATCAGGAGCAGCGCGAAGGCAAAGCCCGTGACCTTGTTCTCGCCGAGGACGTAACGGGTCTGCTCGAGGATCGCGACGAGGCCCGACGTGCGGGCGGGGCCGACGGGTTCAACAGCAGGCGCAACGGAGCTCATGGCTTCACTCCTGGGCGTTGGGATAACCGGACGAGCCGCGAGCTGGCTTCACCTCTCCCGCTTGCGGGGGAGGTCGCGCCGAAGGCGCGGGTGAGGGCTTTCTCCTCTTGGGGGTTCTCGACCGCGGAGACACCCTCTCCCCAGCCCTCCCCCGCAGGCGGGGGAGGGAGCGCACCGTTTGCGTGGCTTGCATCGAACGCGGTCATCATTCGCTACCCCTCCAACCTGACGCGGGGATCGATCACGCCGTACAAAATGTCGATCACGAGATTGAGCAGCACGTACATGACGGCCATGGTGAGGACAAAACCCTGCACCGGCGCGAAGTCGGAGGAGATCAGCGCTTCCACCGCATAGGAGCCGATGCCGGGCCAGGCGAACACCTTCTCCACCAGCACGTTGGCGCCCAGCAGGAACGAGAACACCATGCTGAGCGTGGTGATGACGGGCAGCATCGCGTTACGGAACGCGTAGGTGACGATCACGGTTGCCGGCGACAGGCCGCTGGCGCGCGCGGTGCGGACGAATTCGGATGCGAGCACCGCGAGCATGGAGGCGCGCGTCATGCGCGCGATCGGCGCCAGCGAGAAGATCGCGAGCGTCGTTGCGGGAAGAATGAGCTGGCTCAGCGCCGAGCGGAACGCCTCGAGATCGCGCGCGATCAGGGTGTCGATCAGATAGAAGCCTGTCACCGTCGGCGGCGCGCTATAGAACACGTCGAGACGGCCGAGCGGCGCCGGCGACCAGCCGAGCCGGAAATAGAAGACATAGACCAGCACGAGGCCGGTGAAGAACACCGGCAGCGACACGCCGGCCGTGGTCGTGATCCGACAGAGATGGTCGATCCATGATCCCGGCCGCGTTGCCGCCAGCACGCCGAGCGGAATGGCGATCGCAACGGACACGAACAGGCCGAGCAGCGTCAGCTCGGCTGAGGCCGGCAGGCGATTGCGGATCTCGGTCGCGACCGGCTGGCCGGTCGTCAGCGAGTTGCCGAAATCGCCGTGGGCGAGATCGTTGGCATAGCGGAAGAACTGTTCGATCAGCGGCTTGTCGAAGCCGAGTTTCTTGCGGATCTGCTCGACGGCTTCCTTGGTCGCGGCGGGGCCGGCGAAGTAGGCGGCGGGATCGCCCGGCAGCGCGCGCGTCAGCAGGAAGGTGACGATGACGACGCCGATCAGCGAGGGGATCGCGAACATCAGGCGCTTGCCGATCATGGTCAGCATGGGGTGCTCCTGATGTGGGAATGAGATTGCGCCCCGCACTCCGCTACGCCCCCTCTCCCCTTGTGGGAGAGAGTTGGGGGTAGGGGTAGCCGCAAGCGAGGTCTGAGTTCGTGGACACCCCTCACCCGTCTCGCCGCTAGGCGGCGAGCCACCCTCTCCCACAAGGGGGGAGGGTAAGAGAGAACCGTGCTCACCTCACCCATCGCACCTCACCCCTTCGCCATCGCGCGATAGTCCAGCCGCCGGTGGAACCAGTATTGGTAGCCGCTGATGTTCTTCTGCATCGCGACGTTGACGAAGGGCTGGTAGAGCGGGATGCGCGGGACGTCGGCGAAGGCGAGATCGACGAAGCCTTTCACGTCGGCATCGTAGGTTGCCTTGTCGCCGGTGGCGGCCGCCGTGCGCGCACCGTCGATGAACTTGTCCATCGCCGCCGACTTGTAGCTCATGGTGTTGAAGACGGAATTGTTGCCGTGATAGCACCAGTAGAAGAAGTACTCGGGGTAATCGAGCCAGCCCGAGAACACGTTGGTGAAGAGCGGCATCTCCTTCTTGTTGAGCTCGGTGCGCCAGTTGGCGCCGGGCACCTTGTTGATGGTGGTCTTGATGCCGAGCTGGGCGAGGCTCTCCTGCACGAGGACGCAGAGCGGCTCGTTGACGCCGGCGAAGTTGAGATCGAACGAGATCGTGGTCTCGAAGCCGTTGGCGTAACCGGCCTCAGCCAGCAGCGCCTTCGCCTTCTCCATGTCGGTGTTGTACTTGTGCGGCTGCGGCCAGGCGACTTCAGTCGCCTTGTCCTTTGCGCCGAACATGGGATTGCCGAGGCCGAACAGCACGGCGTCCATGATCTTCTGATACGGCAGCGCATAGGCGATGGCCTGCCGCACCTTCACATTGTCGAACGGCGGCTTGGTCACGTTCATGCCGATATACTGGATGCCGTTGGAGAACGGCAGCGACACCACGTTGAGCTTGCCGTTCGCCTTCATCTCCTGGAAATCCTTGAACGGCAGTTCATAGGAGATGTCGGCATCGCCGCGCTCGAGCAGCGCGCGGCGGTTGCCGGCCTGCGGCACCATGCGCCAGATCACGCGCTTGATCTTGGGAAGCGGACCGCCGACCCAATCCTCATTGCGCTCCATGATCACTTCGGTGCCGGCGGTCCACTTCGTCACCTTGTAGGCGCCGGAGCCGGCGGTCTGCTGTTTTGTAAACTCGAGGCCCCAGGGATCGTTCTCGCTGGCATTCTTCTTCACCAGCTCGGAATTGACGATGCAGGGCACGATGACGGCGAGATCGGGGATCGTCAGCTTGTCCTTCTTCAGGAAGTCGACGCGCACGGTGTGATCGTCGACCACGACGAACTGCTCGGCCTTGGTGAGCGAACCCGCGCTCATCTGGAAGGTCGGGAAGCCGCCGACGCTGACGGCGCGGTCGAGCGACCATTTCACGTCTTTCGCCGTGACCGGCGCGCCGTCGTGGAATTTGGCGTTCTTCTTCAGCTTGAAGGTGACCGACATGTCGTCGATCTTCATGTCGTCGGCGAGCTCGCCCTTGAACTTGTCGCGGTCGTAATAGGGCACGCCGCCGGGACCGCTCTTCATCTCGTGGCTGATCAGGCGGTCGTAGCAATTCCAGGAGACTTCATAGCCGGGCACGTTGGTGCCGATGCCATGGATGTCGAGATTGTTGGGGCCGCCTTCCGAGACGATCAGCAGCGTCTCCGAGCGGGCATCGGCCTTGGCCGAGGAGATCACGGACGGCATGGCCGGAAGCGCCGCGCCAGCGGCCAACCCGGAAACGGATTTGAGGAAATCGCGGCGCTTCATGAAATCGCTCCAACACAAAGTTTTTGGCTGGAACTGGATTCGCAAGGTTTGTGCCAAGGCTTAACGGAAGACTAAATTCTTTGTAAGCAACTGATTTTCAAAACCATTCTTCATTTTCGCTACACAGCGTGACCGGCTTGATTGCATACAAAGACGAGCATTTCGCTCAAAAATTAGGCTGATCGACTTGACAGCCCATTGTGAAGGCGACGGGCCCAACCTTGGCACCGGCGCTCGCGCCGAGCCCCCAGCCGTCATTCCGGGGCGATGCGCAGCATCGAGCCCGGAATCCATCGGGCCGCGGCACGTGTAGAGAAATGGATTCCGGTTCGCGCTGCGCGCGCCCCGGAATGACGAGCAGCGTTCAGCCCGGCCAGATCAGCTCCTGCAGCTCGACCAGGTCATCCGCCCTTTCCTGCCAGCCCTCGATGCAGATGTGGCTGTTGAGGTCGCTGGCGCGGTGCAGCAGCATCAGGGCCATCAGGCGGCGCTTGAGGGTGAAATCCAGCGCCGTATAGCCGAAGCCATCGAGCAGGCTCTTCACCCTTCCCGGCCGGCCCGCCGCCATGAAGGCGCTGGGGCCGAGCAGATCGTAGTCGCGCCACCCTGTGAGCACGTCGCCGAAATCGAACAGGCCGCCGAGCGACCACTCGCCATCATGGCAGGCGAGCAGAAAATTCTCGGGGATGTATTCGCCGATTAGGATCACCGGCGGCGCGTCCATCGGGATCAGCCTTGCGGCATCGTGGAGGAGATCGTCGAGACCGGCGAGGAATTTTGGCGCAAGGCCGAGACGCTCGTGCTGCGCCCTGCATCCCTGCATCTGCCGGCGCACGAACGCGTCCCAGCGCGGCTCGATATGCGCGAGCGGTCCAAGCGGCGCACGCTGCACGCTCGCAATGGTCTCGCCGATCTGGCGCAGCAGACGCTCCTTCTGCGGCTCCGGCAGTGAGGGCCAGACCTCCGAGCCGAGCGTGCCGGCAAGACGCGTCATGACGAGATAGGGCCAGCCATCGCGGATCCCCTCCGCGGCGATCTCGGGGATCGGCAGCTGCAGACGGCCTTTGAGCTGCGTCAGCGCGGCGCGCTCCGAGACGAATTGCGCCGCGAGCAGCGGCGGAAAGATCTTCAGGATCAGCCTGTCACCGAGGCCGACCACGAGATTGGTGCCGGTCGCAAATACATGCGGGGAGCCGGCATCGAGGCCGTGGCTGCGCGCGATGTCGAGGGCGATCGGCAACCATTGCGGGGACGCGGAGCGGAAGGCGCGGAGGCTTGCGGCGTCGATGAGGTGAGGGAGTTGTTGCGACTGCGTGATTGTCATCTGCACTCGCGTATCGACTGCAGGGGCAACTTTGGTTGACCCGGTGCAAGCCAAGGAGACGGTGCACCTCTCCCGCTTGCGGGGGAGGTCGGCGCGAAGCGCCGGGTGGGGGCTCTCTCCACGTGGGGACACTCTCCGCAGACTTCAGACAATCCCAACGTGGAGAGAACCCTCTCCCCAACCCTCCCCCGCAAGCGGGGGAGGGAGCGCACCTCGTTCGCAGCGGCGGCGAGACCTAATCGCAACACACCCTACCGCTCCGGACTTGCGCGCTCGAACTGGCGCAAGAGCTTGTTGCCGCGCTCGACGGCAGAATCGAGCGCTGATTGCGCGCTCTTGTGGCCGGCGAAGGCCTGCTCGAGCTCGTCCTCGATCACGCCGCGGATCAGGACGAAGGAGCCGAGCCGGATGCCCTTGGAGTTCTCGGTCGGCGGATTGAGCGTGATCTGCTCGAACGAGATCGCCGAGCCCGGATTGCGCTCATAGAAGCCTTGCGCGCGCGTCAGCTCGAAGGCGGCGCGGGTCACGGGGAGATAGCCGGTGTTCTGGTGCCAGGCGGCCTGCACGCCGGGCTGGGACAGATAGGCGAAGAACCGCGCCACGCCCTTGTATTCCTCGCGCGGACGGTCGCGCAGCACCCACAGCGTGGCGCCGCCGATGATCGAGTTCTGCGGCGCGCCCTTCACATCGGGCCAGTAGGGCATCATGCCGTAGCCGATCTCGAACTTCGAATTGGCCTTGATGTCGGCGCGCGTCGCCGAGGAGCCGATGAAGATGCCGCACTCGCCTTTCTGGAAGCGCGGCTCGGCCGACTGGCCACGGCCGCTATAGTCGAACAGTTTTGTCTTTTGCCACTCGGCAAGCTGGCCGATGTGCTTGACCACGATCGGATTGTGGATGGTCAATTCCGCATCGAGGCCGGCAAAGCCGTTGGTGCGGGTGGCGAGCGGTAGATTGTGGAACGCGGAAAAGTTCTCGACATGAACCCAGGACGGCCAGGACGTGGTGAAGCCGCACGCAGCGCCGCGGTCGCGCAGGCGCTTGGCGGCCGCTGCCAATTCCGGCCAGGTCTTCGGCGGCGCCTCCGGATCGAGGCCGGCGTCGCGGAACATGGTCTTGTTGTAGTAGAGGATCGGCGTCGAGGAATTGAACGGGAAAGACAGCAGATTGCCCGCCGCATCGGTGTAATAGCCGGAGACCGCGGGCAGGTAATCGCCCAGCGAGAACGGCTCGCCCTGGTCCCGCATCAGGCTGAACACCGGATAGATCGCGCCCTTGGCCGCGGTCATGGTGGCGGTGGCGACCTCGTTGACCTGGACGATGGCGGGCTGGCTGCGCGAGCGGAAGGCGAAGATCGCGGCGGTCACGGTCTCGGTGTAATTGCCCTTGTAGACGGGCACGATGCGGTAGTCGGACTGCGAGGCGTTGAAGTCCGCGGCGAGCTTTTCCAGCTGCCGGCCGAGCTCGCCGGACATGGCGTGCCACCAGGCGATCTCGGTGGCGGCGCGCGCGGGGGCGGCCAATGAGAGGGCCGCAAAGGCGGCGACGAGCTGCAAAAGGCGCAATGCTGACCTCACGATGGCTCTTCCCAGGCCGCAGGCGACGACGAGGCGGCTGTCCTGCTTAAGGCCCGGCATTGGCCGTTTCAACCGGGAATGAACGCCGGCCGCGCCGCTCAATCGGCTCGCGGAACCAAGCGGGATGGCCTTCCCTTGACCATCTGCTAGCGCCCCGGGCCGATCGGAACGGGGCGCTAGATTCTTGGTTTGACGCGTTTTCTTTACGCGAACCGGTATCCACTTCGCTTGAAAACGCTTTAAATTGCATTGAACCTTTTCCTTCCGCCATAGACTCCACCACTGAGGGGTTGAGTGTGCCAGTGTCGAGCCGTGCCGAACTCTCGCGGACCGGGGTGGTCTTCGTCGCGCTTCTGCTTGTCGCAGTCTCGTCGAGCATGCGCACGACGAGCGCGGTTGCGCGCGAATTTCGCGCCGCCGATACCCAGGCCGAGGATTACCCGACCGTCCAGGCGCTGCGCTACATGGGCGCCCTGATCGCCGAGCGCACCAAGGGCCGCCACGAGATCAAGGTGTTCCACTCTCGCCAGCTCGGGGAGGAAAAGGAGACCATCGAGCAGACCCGGGCCGGTGCGATCGACCTGAACCGGACCAATGTCGCCCTGATCGGCAATTTCGTCCCGGCGATGAACGTGCTGGCGATGCCGTTCCTGTTCCGGTCCATCGAGCACATGCAAAAGGTGCTGGACGGGCCTGTCGGCAGCGAGATCCTCGGCAGTTTCGAGCCCTACGGTTTCGTCGGGCTCGCCTTCTACGATTCGGGTGCGCGGTCGATCTATAACGGGGTCCGCCCGGTGAAGACCATCGCGGACCTCAAGGGATTGCGGATCCGGGTGCAGCAGTCGGAGTTGATGAGCCAGATGATGCGCGCGCTCGGCGCCGAACCGGTCGAGCTGCCGTACGGGCAGGTGCTCACCGGGCTTGCCAACCATCTGATCGACGGCGCCGAGAACAACTGGCCATCCTTCGTGACCACGAATCATTACAAGCATGCCGGCCACTACACGCTCACCCAGCACACGATGAGCCCGGAGGTGCTGGTGATCTCGCTGAAGGCCTGGAACAGCCTGTCGGCGGAGGAGCAGACGATCTTTAAGGAGGCCGCGCAGCGCTCCAGCCGGTTCATGCGCGAGAAGTGGCGTGACCTCGAGGACCAGTCGCAGCGCAAGGCGCAGGAAGCCGGCGTGACCATCATCAGGGACATCGACCGCGAGCCGTTCGAGGAGGCGATGGCCGCAATCTACGCCAAGGCGGAAGCCGACCCCGCGGCGGCCGCGCTGATCGAACGGATTCGCAAGGTGGAGTGAGGCCTGTTGGCTGCGCTTGGACATAGCGAACACGCGGACAAGCCGCCCGGCCCGATCGGGCAGCTGCGCGCGCGCATCGTCGGCCTCTTGCGGGCGGTGCCGATCCGCTGGCGCATCCTGTCGATCGCCGCGCTGAACTCCGCCGTGGTCGTGGTGCTGGTGGCGATGATCTGGAACGGCGCGCAGGTGCTCGGCTCGGCCTGGGACGACGTGCGCCGGGTGCGCGAGTCCGACCGGATCCTGGCGCTGCTCGAAAGCGAGACCGGACGGCTGCAGAACCTGATCCACCGCTACATCAACCAGCCGAGCCCCGACCTGTTCGCCGAGATCCTGTTGCTGCGCGAGGCGGTGCTGGGCACGCTGACCAATCGCGCCGCCAAGGACCCGATGCTGTCGGGCTCGGTCGAGGAGCTGGAGCGCACCACCGACCGCTTCCTCAACGGCTTCGGCGAGCTACGCAGCGTGCAGTCCACCATCGCCAAGACCTATGAGGAGCAGGTGCAGGGCCCCGCCAGGGACATGGCGGGCCTCTACTCCATCATCGAGGGCGCCACCGGCCATCGCGACGCGCTGATCTGGCCCTCGCTCGGCAAATCCCGCGAGGCCTTCACCGCGATGCTGGTCGCGGCCAATTCCTACTATCTGTCGCAGTCGTCGGGCGCCGCCGACGACGCGCGCCGCCACACCGAGACGATCGAGAGGACCATCCCGGTCATGATCGATCTCGCCGACAACGACCTGCAGAAGATGGCGTTGCAGCGGCTCGCGGCCCGCACCGCCGCACTTCGCGAGGGCTTTGCAAAGCTCTCCGAGCAGCTTGCGAGCCGCACCGAGCTGCTCCGCAACACCATCGACGCCAGCCAGGCCGAGGCGATCGGCGCCATCGACGACCTCTCGACCAAGATGCGCCAGCGCGAGCAGAAGGCGCAGGAGACGTTCGACCGCACGCTGGCGGACATCTCGCGCCGGGTGCTGTCGATCGCGGTGATCTTCCTCGGCATCATCCTCACCGCGGGCGTCCTGATCGCGCTGTCGATCCGCCTGCCGCTGCAGCAGATCATGTCCGCGATGCGCGCGATCACGCTCGGCGACCTCGACCGCGAGGTGCAGGGAACGAAAGCGCGCGACGAGGTCGGGGCCATGGCGCGCGCGGTGGAGGTGTTCCGCGAGAACGCGATCGCCAAGCGCCGGACCGAGGACGAGCTGCGCGCGTCCAAGGAAAAGGCCGAGAGCGCCCTGCTCGAGCTCAACACCGCGCAGCAGAACCTGATCGATGCCGAGCGGCTGGCCGCGCTCGGCGGCCTGGTTGCCGGCGTCGCGCACGAGGTCAACAACCCGATCGGCATCAGCCTGACGGTGGCTTCGAGCTTTGCCCGGCGCACCGAGATTTTCGAAGCCCAGCTCAAGGGCGAGGGCGGCCTGCGCCGCTCGCAGCTGGAGGAGTTCGTGCAATCCTCGCGCGACGCCTCGCAGCAGCTCGTCGCCAACCTGACCCGCGCCGGCGAGCTGATCCAGTCGTTCAAGCAGGTCGCGGTCGACCGGTCCCATGCCGAGCGGCGGCAGTTCTCCTTGAGCGAAGCCACCGACCAGATCATCGCCAGCCTCAAGCCCGTCCTGAAGCGCTCGCCGATCACACTGGAGGTCGACGTCCCCGAGGGGCTGCTGCTCGACGGCTATCCCGGCTCCTATGGCCAGATCCTGACCAACCTCTTCCTCAACGCCGCCAACCACGCCTTCGCCGACGGCCGCGCCGGCCGGATCGCGATCTCGGCGCGGCCGCGCGGGACCGAGGACATCGAGATCAGCTTCTCCGACGACGGGGCCGGCATGACCCCGGACGTGCAGCGCCAGGCCTTTGACCCTTTCTTTACCACCCGGCGCAATGAAGGCGGCACGGGACTTGGCCTTCATATCGTCTATAACCTCGTCACCCAGCAGCTCGGCGGCCGGATGATGCTGGAATCCAAGCTGGGACAAGGCACTACTTTTCGCATTATCATGCCCCGCGTCGCCAAGGGCGGCGCGCAAAGCACAGAAAGTGACGGATCTTCGCAATGGCCGAACAGGACGATGTCCTCCACCTGATCGACGATACCGGTACCGCGTCGGAGGACAGCAACGCCCGGAAATGGAAGATCGCCGTCATCGATGACGATCCGGCCGTGCATGACGGCACGCGTTTCGCGCTGTCGGACTACAGCCTGAACGGCCAGAGCCTGGAGATCCTGTCGGCCTATTCCGCGGCCGAAGGCCGCAAGCTGATGGCCGAGCACCGCGACATCGCCGCCGTGCTGCTCGACGTCATCATGGAGACCGACGTCGCCGGCCTCGAGCTGGTCGAGTTCATCCGCAACGAGATCCGGAACGAGACCGTGCGCATCATCCTGCGCACCGGCCAGCCCGGCCAGGCGCCGGAGCGGCGCGTCATCGTGCAGTACGACATCAACGACTACAAGGCCAAGACCGAGCTCACCGCCGACAAGCTGTTCACCTCGCTGACCGCGGCGCTGCGCTCCTATCAGCAGCTCGAGCGCATGGTGCAGACGCGGCGCGGGCTGGAGATCATCATCGACGCGGCGTCCACGCTGTACGACTTCAAGTCGATGCAGCGGCTCGCCGAGGGCGTCCTGACCCAGCTCGCTTCGCTCCTCAACGTCGACTGCGCCGGCATCCTGGTGCTGCGCGACAATGGCGGCATCGATCCCGAGCTCTCGGTGCTCGCCGGCAGCGGCTGCTACAGCCGCTTCATCGGCACCACCTCATCGAAGGCGCTCGACCCCGAGCTGCGCGAGATGGTGGAGGCCGCGTTTCAGCGCCGCAAGAACGAGTTCGCCGACCATCGCAGCGTGATCTATTTGCGCACCGGATCGGGCCGCGAGGTCGTGGTGCTGCTCCAGGCCGAGCGCGAGCTGTCGGAGACCGACCGTTCGCTGGTCGAGATCTTCTCGAGCCGGCTCTCGATCGCCTTCGACAACGTGATCCTCTACCAGCAGCTGCAGGACGCCAATGCCCAGCTGGAGGACCGCGTCGCCCAGCGCACCCGCGCCCTGATGCAGGCCAACCGCCGCCTCTCGGCGCAATGGCTGCGGCTGCAGCGCGCCAACGGCTTCAAGAACGAGATCCTGGGCACCGTCGCGCACGACCTGAAGAACCCGCTCGGCGTCATTCTCGGCCGCACCGAGATGCTCAAGGAGCTGATCTCGACCGGCGCCTCGGAAAGCGGGGTCGTCGCCCAGGTCGACCACATCCGCGACGCCACCAAGCGCCTGACCACGATGGTCGATCATCTGATCTCGGACGCGATGGCGGATGCCTTCGACATCACCATCCGCCGCGAGCCGGTCGACGTCGCCGCGCTGGTCAAGGAGGTCGCCGAGGCCAACCAGCCGCTCGCGGTCAACAAGCAGCAGGCGATCAGCGTCACCGCGCCACCCAACATCGTCACCATGTGCGACACCGACCGCATCCGCGAGGCGATCGACAATCTCATCAGCAACGCCATCAAATACTCGCCGATCGGCGGCAAGATCGACGTCACCGTGGTCCACGAGGGCAGCGACACCGTCGTCAGCGTCAGCGATGAGGGCGCCGGCCTGTCGCCGGAGGATCTCGGCCGCCTGTTCGGCAGGTTCCAGCGGCTGTCGGCCAAGCCGACCGCCGGCGAGAGCTCGACGGGACTTGGGCTCTCCATCGTCAAGCGTATCATCGACATGCACGGCGGCGAGGTGACCGCCGAGAGCGAGGGCCCCGGCAAGGGCTCGACCTTCACCATCACCCTCCCCGCGACAGAAATGCCGTGATGCCAAAGCCCGTGATGCAAAGCCCGTGATGCAAAGCCCATGACCCAAAGCCAGCACATCATGATCGTCGACGATGAGGCTCCGGCCCGGGAGATGGTCGGCGATTACCTCAAGATGCACGGCTTCACCGTGACGCTGTGCGACGGCGGCAAGTCCTTGCGCGCCGCGATCCAGGGCAGCATGCCCGATCTCGTCGTGCTCGACCTCAATATGCCCGAGGAAGACGGGCTCTCGATCATCCGCGACCTCAAGAGCCGCATCAACGTGCCGGTGATCATGCTGACGGCGACCGCGAGCCCGATCGACCGCGTCGTCGGCCTCGAGCTCGGCGCGGACGATTACGTGGCCAAGCCCTGCGAGCTGCGCGAGCTGATGGCGCGCATCCGCTCGGTGCTGCGGCGGAGCGGACCGGCCAAGGCGGCAGACGCGCCGGCGGCGAAGTCGGACAAGGAGCAGCTGGTGCGCTTCGGCACCAAATGGCTCGACCTCGAAGCGCAGGCCTTGCGCGATGACGAGGGCAACGAGCATCCGCTGACCGCATCCGAGTTCGGGCTGCTCAAGGTGTTCGCGGCCAATCCGAAGCGCGTGCTGTCGCGCGAGCGCCTGCTCGAGCTTGCCAACGCCCGCGACGCCGAAGCTTTCGACCGCGCGGTCGATCTGCGCATCATGCGCATCCGCCGCAAGATCGAGCCCGACCCTGCCAAGCCTGCCGTGATCCGCACCATCCGCGGCGGCGGCTATCTGTTCTCGCCGCAGGGCGAGAAGGCGTAGCGCAGACCCACACTCCGCCGTCATCCCGGGGTGCGCGCAGCGCGAGCCCGGGATCCATAACCACAGGCCGTGGTTTGGCGAAGATTCGGAGTTGGCAAGCTCGCGCCAGACTTCCCCCTGGGGCTATGGGTCCCGGGCTCGCTTCGCGCCCCCGGGACGACAGCAATAGGTGTGGCGCGACCAAACGCAAGTCACCGGGATTCGTTCCGCGGCGCGTCCGTCCGGCCCCGAATGGCACTCCCGTATTTCCCGTATGTTGAAATTCCACGGCTTTTTGCCCCGAATGTTTCGTCGCGGCCGTTGCCGCGAAACAATTTGGCGGCGCACGAAACCATTTTCCCCCTTTGGTGCAGACGTCCCGAAACGTTGGCTCATTAACACTTTGACCCAAGGAAACGCCGCTCGGTTGCGGCGCTACGGGGAGCCAAGTCCATGCCGAACGTCATCGCCATCAACGCCCAAGCCAGCCAGAGCATCATTGCCGCTCAGGCGACCTCGGACGACATGCTCCTCGAAAGCATTGCGGGCGGCAACCGGACGGCCATGCACATCCTTTACTGCCGGCACAATGTACGGGTGTACCGCTTCATCCTGCGCATCGTGCGCGACGCCACCACGGCGGAAGATCTGGTCAGCCAGGTGTTTCTGGATGTGTGGCGGACCGCCGGCCAGTTCCAGGGCCGCTCGCAGGTGTCGACCTGGCTGCTCTCGATCGCCCGCTTCAAGGCGCTGACCGCAATGCGCCAGCGCCGCTTCGAGGACATCGATCAGGAGGACGTGCGTCAGATCCCTGATGATTGCGACACGCCGGAGACTTCGCTCGACCGCAGCGACACCAGCGCCATCCTGCGCGCCTGCGTGCAGAAGCTGTCGCCGGCACACCGCGAGATCATCACCCTCGTCTACTACCACGAGAAGTCGGTGGAGGAGGTCGGCCAGATCATCGGCATCCCCCAGAGCACGGTGAAGACGCGGATGTTCTATGCCCGCAAGCAACTCGCCGATTTGCTTAAGGGCGCCGGCGTCGACCGTTTCGCCGCTTAACAATAATGATTTCAAGGGGATAGGACCTCCGCTTTGGCCCTCTCCCCGGACACGGAAGCGTTACCGCCGGCGAAACAATTGAAACAAACGACAACATCAGGCGGAAAAACTTCCCCTCTATAAAGCTCCCATAGGGTTTCGTTAAACCTCCCAAGACCTCCAGCGACCCGGACGATGCCCCGTCCGGGTCGTTTTTATTTGGGCCCGGAGTGGTTGCCGCGAGTTCCCGCCTCTCCCGCTTGCGGAAGAGGCCGACGCACTCGCAGAGTGCGGCGGGTGAGGGTTCTTTCCTCTGGGGGAGTATCCCGTTGTGGAAGCACCCTCTCCCCAGCCCCTCCCCCGCAAGCGGGGGAGGGAGCACACCGCCGCTCTGACCGGGGTTGATGTTCTCCTCCCCAGACAGCACCCCGTCACGAAGCCGTGACGCTGCGTAACGACGGTCCCACCGCACGCGAACTGCCCTCGTGACCTCCCTCACGAGTGCCTCATGCTCGACCTGCTCTTTGCTCTCCTCGCCGGCATCCTCACCATCGCCGCGCCCTGTACGCTGCCAATGCTGCCGATCCTGCTCGGCGCCTCGATCGGGCGCGCGGGGCATCTGCGACCCGCGATGATCGCGCTCGGCTTCGTCTTTTCCTTCTCGGTGGTCGCGCTGGCGCTCGGCGCGATCACGCGGGCCTTCGATTTCGATCCGAACGTGCTGCGCGAGGTGGCTGCGGTCCTGCTGCTCGGCTTCGGCCTGTTGATGCTGTGGCCGGCGCCGTTCGAATGGCTGTCGATCCGGATCAACGGCTGGCTCGATCTCGGCAACACCGGCGCCACGCAGCGCGAGGGCGCAATCGGTGGGCTGATCCTCGGCACGACGCTGGGCCTGGTCTGGACGCCCTGCGCAGGGCCCGTGCTCGGCTCGATCCTGACGCTGGTTGCGACATCGAGGAATCTCGGCTGGGCCGGCACGCTGCTGGTCGCCTATGCCATTGGCGCTGCGATCCCGATGCTGGCGATCGCCTACGGCGGACAGGCCGCGACCACGCGTGTGCGCAGTCTCGCGCGCATCTCGCCGCGGCTGCAGCAGGGCTTTGGCGTCGTCGTGATCGGCTTCGCGGTCGCCGCTTATTTCCAATACGACACGCTGATCGTGGCGTGGCTCACCGGCTTCTACCCCACCGGCCAAATCGGCCTGTGATCCCCTCATCTTCACCGGAGGACGCTTTCCATGACTCTCAAGCTGCTCGCAATGTCTGCTGCACTGATCGGCATCACAGTGACCGGCGCCGTCATCCCCGGCATCTGCGACGAGGCCGCACGCGCCGCGCCTGTCGTCACCGCCGCCGCGAACCAGCAGGCCGCGCCCGACTTCACCGGCATCACCAACTGGTTCAACTCGAAGCCGCTTCATATCGCCGATCTCCGCGGCAAGGTTGTGCTGGTCAATTTCTGGACCTATGGCTGCGTCAACTGCGTCAACACGCTGCCGCATGTCACCGGCCTCTACGCCAAGTACCGGGATCGAGGCCTCGTCGTGGTCGGCGTGCACACGCCGGAATTCCCGTTCGAGCGCTCCGCCGCCAACGTGCAGGCCGCGCTGAAGCGCCATGGCATCACATATCCGGTGGCGCAGGACAACGAGTCCAAGACCTGGAACGCCTATCGCAATCAATATTGGCCGGCGCAATACATCGTCGACCAGAGCGGCAAGATCGTGTTCCAGCACGCCGGCGAAGGCAGCTATGACGAGATCGATCGCACGGTGGCCAAGCTGTTGAACGCGAGCAGCTGACGCCGCACGGTCATCGCGCGGCGGGCTTCAACTGTCGCCCTTGTTGCTTGACTCCACGGAGCCGTCCGTGGAGTTTCGCAACCGACGCCAATCAGCCGCCCGCAATGGACGCGACCACCAGCACCGACATCCGCCTTCGTGAAGGTTCCTCGATCGCGCAGCGGCTGGTCGTGGCCGGCTCTGCGGCTGCCGTTGCGCTCTGCTTCACGCCGGGACTGTTCACGCAGGACCTCCTGGAAATCACGATATCGACTGTGGCGCTGCTGGTGGGAGCCGGATTCGTCGTCGGCATCATGATGGCGCCGGCGGTGGTGTGGATCATCACGGCGGACGAGATCCTGATCGGCCGGCAACGGCCGTTCGGAAAACTAAGGACGCGCCTCGTCGGGAAGGACGAGATCACGGCGCTGCAGGTCCCCGGCAGCAAGAGGGTAAAGGCCCGCTTCCAGCTCGTCTTCACCCTGGCCTCGGGCGAGCGGCTGACTTCGCCGCCTATTTCCGATGTCACCCATGTCCGCGACACCGTGGCGTGGATCGCGGCGCATTTCGGCGTTCCAAATGTCGAGGCGCCGAGCAACCCGCTCGATGCCAGCAATCCCGAGATGCATCTCGGCGAGCCTCTCGAGGCGTTTCCTGCACGGGAGATCCGCATCGTCGCACTGATCGCGGTGGCTTTGTCCGCGGCCCCCTATGCCTACAAACTGTGGCGCGGCCTCTCGCCGAGCCATGTCGATATCCTGCTGCTGCCGCTGGGCGCGATCGCCGCATTCGCCGTCTATCGCTATGCCAACCTTGCGACCGGCGCGTTCTGGATCATCGGGCCGAACGATATTCGCGTCGAGCGCCTGTGGGGCGACGGCAGCCTGCGCGCCGACCGCATCGCCGGACCCGACGTGAAAACGATCACGGTCGAGCGCCGCGGCCGCTCCGAGGACGAGCATTGCATCGTGGTGATCCGGCTGCATTCGGGGCGGCGGTTTCGCAGCCCCCGCATCGGCTCGCGCGTCGAGGCCCGCGCCGTGGGAGCCGAGATCGTGCGGCGGCTCGGGATCCCGGCGGCGAGCAACAAGATTTAGCTGGCACAAATTGTCGGCCTCGATCTCACCGCGCGTTCGGTCTGAGCCTCTCCCGCTTGCGGGAGAGGTCGCCGCGAAGCGGCGGGTGAGGGTTCTATCCTCTGGGAGGGTCCATTGCGGAAGCACCCTCTCCCCAACCCTCCCCCGCAAGCGGGGGAGGGAGCGGACCACCACTGCGGTACCACCTATGCTTTTCGCGCCATCCCCTGTTCGTGGCATTGCGCCGAGCCCGTCAAAAAACCAAAGCATTCTCGTGACATGCCAGGGTGGCGCGCCATCAACTTGCCATGAACTTGCCCCTCAGGTTTGATGGTTCCGAATGATTTGCGCTGTGGCAGCGGGGAGAGCTTGAATGACGGATTTTCGTCGCCTGACCGGGATTTTCGTGGCTGCGATGGGACTGGTCCTGTCCACGCCGCACGCCTTCGCCCAGCAGCCGGACCGCGGCGACGAGCCGGGCCTGATCGCCGATGACGGGTACCAGCTCGAGCCGGAATGGCAGAAGCAGGTGGTCTACTTCCGCACCACCGAGCCGCCGGGCACGATCATCGTCTCGACGGCCGAACGTCACCTCTATTTGGTGCAGCCCGGCGGGCGCGCCATCCGCTACGGCATCGGCGTCGGCCGCGACGGATTCCAGTGGCAGGGGCTGGTGACCATCACCAACAAGAAGGAGTGGCCGGACTGGACGCCGCCGCCGGAGATGATCCAGCGCCAGCCCTATCTGCCGCGCTTCATGGCCGGCGGCCCGGGCAACCCGCTGGGGGCCCGCGCCATGTATCTCGGCACCACCGTCTACCGCATCCACGGCACCAACCGACCCGACACGATCGGCACCAAGGTGTCGTCGGGCTGCTTCCGTCTCGTCAACAGAGACGTCGCCGATCTCTACGACCGCGTCCCTCTCGGCACCAAGGTCGTCATCCGGCAGAAGCCCGAGCTGTAACGGCCACAGGTTTGAGCATGATCCCTCGGGATCATGCTCCATGCCCTCCTCCCATTCCCTTTCCGATACTTTCGAGAGAGCAACATGATGCGCACTTTTCGTGGCGGCCTGCTGATCGGGCTCGCCCTCGCCGTGTTGGTCGCCGTTGGGGCGATCATTTACGAGTTCTACGACACGCGCACCCTGAGGCGCACGGTTCGCCGCGGCGAGGTGCTGTGCGGCGTCAACAAGGGCCTGCCGGGCTTCTCGATCCCCGACGACAAGGGCAACTGGACCGGCTTCGACGTCGATTTCTGCCGCGCGGTGGCCGCGGCGATCTTCAACGACCCCGGCAAGGCGAAGTTCGTTCCGCTCGACGCCAACGAGCGTTTCAAGGAGCTGCAGAGCCGCAAGGTGGACATCCTCTCGCGCAACACGACCTGGAGCATGGCGCGCGAGCTCGACTACGACCTGTATTTCCCGGCCGTGGCCTATTACGACGGCGTCGGCTTCATGGTGCCGCGCACGCGCAACAAGGAGACCTCGCTGGACCTGGCAGATAGCAAGGTCTGCGTGCAGAACGGAACCACGACGACACTCAACGTCGCCGATTACTTCCGCGTCAACAACATGAAGTATGAAGAGGTGAAGTTCGATAACCTCAACGACGTGGTGAAGGCGTACGACACCGGCAAGTGCGACACGTTCTCCGCCGACGTTTCTCAGCTCTATGCTCTCAGGCTGAACCTGACGAAGCCCGGCGACCACATGATCCTGCCGGACATGATCTCCAAGGAGCCGCTCGCCCCCGTCGTGCGCCAGCGCGACGACGACTGGATGATGATCGTGAAATGGACGCTGTATGCGATGATCAACGCCGAGGAGCTCGGCGTGACCTCGGAGAACATCGACGAGGCCCTGAAGTCGAAGAAGCCGGAAGTCATGCGCCTCGTCGGCACCGAAGGACGCTACGGCGAGCAGCTCGGCCTCACCAAGGACTGGGCCGCGCGCATCATCCGCCACGTCGGCAATTACGGCGAGATGTATGATCGCAACATCGGCGAGAAGTCGAAGCTGAAGATCCCGCGCGGCATGAACCAGCTGTGGAACGCAGGTGGCGTGCAGTACGCACCGCCGATGCGGTAAGGCGGTCTCACCGTCGTCGTTGCGAGTCACCCTCTCAATCGTCATGCCCGGGCTTGTCCCGGGCATCCATGTTTTTGAGGCGCGTTAAGAACGTGGATGGCCGGACAAGCCCGGCCATGACGGTTCGCGCTATTGCCCCAGCCTCAATATCCGCGCGCCCTGGCTAGCTGCTCGGTGTGGTAGTTCGCATCGCCGAACAGCTCCTCGCAGACGCGGGCGCGCTTCATGAAGAAGCCGATGTCGAACTGGTCGGTCATGCCCATGCCGCCATGCATCTGCACGCCTTCCTGCACCGCGCGGGTGGCGGTGGTGCCGGCGCGCGCCTTGGCGACGGCGACGGCGGGTGCGGCCTTGGCAATGTCGGCATCCAGTGCCTGCAGCGCCTTCATGGTGGCGGCGCGGGTGATCTCGATGTCGATATAGAGCTCGGCGGCGCGATGCTGCAGCGCCTGGAATTCGCCGATGAGCTTGCCGAACTGCTTGCGGCCCTTCAGGTACTCGACGGTGCGGCCAAACACCTCGTCGCTGAGGCCGACCATTTCGGCGGCGACCGCGCCGCGGCCGATATCGAGCACGCCATCGAGCAGGCCGGCCGCCTGGTCGACCTCGCCGAGCACGCTGTCGGCGGTGACCTCGACATTGGCGAACTCGATTCGCGCCGCATTGTGCGCATCGACCATGATGGTGCGCTCGATCGCAACGCCCTTGGCCTTGGGGTTGACCAGAAACAGCGTCAGGCCCTCGCGTTCGCCGGCAGCGCCCGCGGTGCGCGCGGCGACGATAAGGAGATCGGCGACGTGGCCGTCGACCACCAGCGCCTTGGCGCCGGAGAGCTTGAAGCCGTTGCCGGCGCGCACGGCCTTGAGGCTGGTCTGCAGCGGGCGATGCTTGGCGCCCTCGTCGATCGCGAGCGTCGCGAGCAGCGAGCCGTTCGCGATCTTCGGCAGATATTCCGATTTCTGCGCGGCATTGCCGCCGCGGGTCAGCACTGATGCCGCCACCACTGATGTCGCGAGGAAGGGCGACGGCATCAAGGTGCGGCCGATCTCCTCCATGATAATTCCGGCTTCGACGTAGCCAAGACCACTGCCGCCGTACTCTTCCGGCACAAGCAGGCCGGCAAACCCCATCTCGGCAAACGAATGCCAAAGCTCCCTGGAGAAGCCGGTGGGGTCCTTGCTGTCGCGCAAGTGACGCAGGTGCGACACCGGCGCCTTGTCGCTGATCAGCCCGCGCGCGGAGTCGCGGAGCATGGATTGTTCTTCGGTGAGGACGAGGGCCATGTGCGTGTTTCCGATTCGAAATCTATGTTGTCTCGTCATTCCTGGATGCGCTACAGGCGCAGGCCCGGAATCCATACTCCCGACTGGTGGTTATGGATTCCGGGCTCGCGCTACGCGCGCCCCGGAATGACGGGTGGTGAGAGTGCGGCTCACGCCCCCGGCAGATCCAGGATGCGCTTGGCGACGATGCCGAGCATGACCTCGGACGTGCCGCCTTCGATCGAATTGGCCTTGGTGCGCAGCCAGGCGCGCGGGCGGGCGCCCTGCCTGGAGCGCTCGCTCTCCCATTCCAGCGCATCGACGCCGCCCGCCGACATCAGGATCTCGTGGCGGCGCTTGTTGAGCTCGGTGCCGTAATATTTCATCGCCGAGGAGAACGCCGGATGCGCCTGGCCGGCCTTGGCGAGATCGACCGCCCGCTCGGCGCAGGCAGCCAGCGCGGCTTCATCGACGTCGAAGCGCGCGATTCTACCGCGCAGCATGGCGTCGTCGAGCTTGCCTTGCCCATCGGTGCCGACGGAATCGGCCGCGATCTGGCCGAGCGGCCGGCCGACGCCACGCTCGCCCATCCCCGAGATCATCGCGCGCTCGTGCTGGAGCAGATATTTGGCGACGTCCCAGCCGCGGTTGATGGTGCCGACCACATGCGACTTCGGCACGCGGACATTGTCGAAGAAGGTCTCGCAGAACGGCGAGTAGCCGGAGATCAAGAGGATCGGCTTGGTCGAGACGCCCTTGGAGGTCATGTCGAACAGGATGAAGCTGATGCCGTCATGCTTCTTCGCGGTCGGATCGGTGCGGACCAGGCAAAAGATCCAGTCGGCGTAATTGGCGTAACTAGTCCAGATCTTCTGGCCGTTGATGATGAAGTCGTCGCCGTCGCTCTCGGCGCGGGTCTGGAGCGAGGCGAGGTCGGAACCGGCGTTCGGCTCGGAATAGCCCTGACACCAGCGGACCTCGCCCGCGGCGATCTTCGGCAGATGCACCTTCTTCTGGGCCTCGTTGCCGTACTTCAAGAGCGCCGGCCCGAGCATCCAGATGCCGAAGCTCGACAGCGGCGGCCGCGCGCCGATCCGCGCCATCTCAGCGCGCAGCACCTTGTGCTCGGCAGCGCTTAAGCCACCGCCGCCATACTCCTTCGGCCAGTCGGGCACGGTCCAGCCCTTGTCGCGCATGCGCTCGAACCAGATGCGCTGCGGCTCGGACGAGAATTTCGCGTTGCGTCCGCCCCAGAACACGTCGGCATCGGACGTTGCCGGCTTGCGCATCTCCGGCGGGCAATTGGCTTCCAGCCAGGCGCGGGTCTCGGTGCGGAATGTTTCGAGATCGGCGGATTCAGAATCGCTGGTTTTGAGATCGGTCATTGGTCGTTTCCATCACCCAACATTCGAATTGTTGACAGCGAGTCTGGGCCAAGCCCCCGCGGAATTCAACCACTTATCATTTATAGTCGCGGCGACAGCGAGCCTTGAAAACACAGAGGAAACGACAATGCGCCTAAAACTTCTTTCGCCTGGCGAAATGAACGAGAGCCAGCGGCAGACCTATGACGAGTCGATCGCCGGCAAGCGCGGCAAGCCGCCGGCGCCGATGATGGCCTGGCTGAACAGCCCCGAGATGGCGCGCCATGCCACGCGGCTCGGCGAGGTGCTGCGCTTCGACACGATCTTCCCGGCCAAGCTCTCGGAGATCGCGATCCTGGTGACGGCGCGGCACTGGACCGCGCATTACGAATGGTATGCGCACAAGCGCCTCGCGCTTGCCGGCGGCATGAAGCCCGAGATTATCGAGGCGATCCGCGACCGCCGTACGCCCGACTTCGAAGATGCCAAGGCCAAGACGATCTACGATCTCGCCAAGTCGCTGCACGAGGGCCACGGCGTCGAGAAGGGACTCTACGACGACGCCGTGAAGCTGCTCAGCGAACGCGGCGTGGTCGAGGTGATCGGGCTGTGCGGCTATTACACGCTGGTGTCGATGACGCTGAACACCTTCGAGTTCGGCCTGCCCGAGGGCGAGGTGTCGGAGCTGGCTTAGATCGTGATGTGATCAGACCTGCTCGCGACAAGGAAAGTGCGCTCCCTCTCCCGCTTGCGGGAGAGGGTTGGGGAGAGGGTGCTTCCGCGATGGGACAATCCCCCAGAGGAGAAAGCCCTCACCCGCGCCTTCGGCGCGACCTCTCCCGCAAGCGGGAGAGGTTGCACCGAGCCCGCGGCAATCGCTTCACCCTGAAGCCATTCCGGTTTAGTTGCCGATCCAGAAACGGTGGGTTTCGAGTTTGGCCGTAGCACTGGCGCGAAGCCGGGCTTACGTGCGTGTTTTCGAGGGAGCATTCACATGTCGCAAAGCCCCGTCATTCCTGCCGGCACCCGGATCGGCCACGTCCATCTCAAGGTCGCCGATCTCGACCGTGCGCTCGGCTTCTATTGTGGCGTGCTCGGCTTCGAGCTGATGCAGCGGATGGGCTCGGGGGCGGCCTTCATCGCGGCCGGCGGCTATCACCACCACATCGGGCTCAACACTTGGGAGAGCAAGGGCGGCTCACCGCCGCCGCCTGATGCGACCGGGCTCTATCACACCGCGATCTTGTTTCCGACGCGTCCCGCGCTGGCGGAGGCGCTGCATCGGGTGCTCACGGCCGGGATTGCGCTGGATGGCGCCAGCGACCACGGCGTCAGCGAGGCGCTTTACCTGCGCGACCCCGACCAGAACGGCGTGGAGCTGTATTGGGACAAGCCGCGGGAGCAATGGCCGTTCGGGCCTGACGGGAAGCTCGCGATGTTCACCAAGCGGCTGGATGTCGAAGCGCTGTTGCGGCAGCGGCAGAGGTGAGAGGGCCCGGCGCCACCAGCGCCGTTGCCCACCCTGCTGCGCCGCGTGATCAGCGCCCGGCGTCCATGTCCCCCGCTTCGCGCTGGCCGCTGAGCCAGAGCGCGAGCAGGGTCCAGAACGCGCCGGACAACAGATACGCACCCGAGGCGATGACGCCGAGATTGGTGGCGAGCAGCAGCGCGACCAGCGGGGCGAAGCCGGCACCGAACAGCCAGGCCATGTCGGAGGTCAGTGCGGACGCCGTGTAGCGATAGGCCTGCCGGAAGTTCGAGGCGATCGCGCCCGACGACTGGCCGAAGGACAGGCCGAGCAGGATGAAGCCGATCACCATGTAGATGGTCTCGCCGAACGCGCCGGCGTCGAGCAGCTGCGGCGCGAAGCCGCTGTAGATCGCGATCGCGATCGCCGATCCCATCAAGAGCGACTTGCGGCCGACGCGGTCGGCAATGATGCCGGAGGCCACGATCGCGGCGACGCCGAACACGGCGGCGACGATCTCGATGATCAAGAAGCGCACCGGGCTTTCGTGGGTGAACAGGAACACCCAGGACAGCGGAAACACCGTGACCATGTGGAACAGCGCAAAGCTCGCCAGCGGCGCGAACGCGCCAAGCATGATGGTCTGGCCTTCGCGCGCGACCGTCTCGGAGATGCGCGCGGGCTGGAGTTCGCGGGTCTCGAACAGCGTAGCGTATTCTTCCGTCGTCACCATGCGCAGGCGCGCGAACAGCGCCACGACATTGATGGCGAAGGCGACGAAGAACGGATAGCGCCAGCCCCAGTCGAAGAAGTCATCGGCCGAAAGGAGGCCGGCGAAATAGGCGAACAGCGCGCTCGCCACGATCAGGCCGAGCGGGGCGCCGAGCTGCGGCACCATCGCGTACCAGCCGCGCTGCGAGGCCGGCGCATTCAGCGCCAGCAGCGAAGCCATGCCGTCCCAGGCTCCGCCCCAGGCCAGACCCTGCGCGATGCGCGCCAGCGCCAGCAGCCAGATCGCGGCGACGCCGATCTCCTGATAGCCGGGCAGGAACGCGAGCGCGACGGTGGCGGTGCCGAGCAGGAATAGCGCCGAGATCAGCTTGGCCGTCTTGCCGTATTCGCGGTCGATCGTCATGAAAATGACGGTGCCGATCGGACGGGCCATGAAGGCCAGCGCGAAGACCATGAAGGAATAGAGGGTCCCGGTCAGCTCGCTCGCGAACGGGAACACCAGGCGCGGAAACACGATCACCGAGGCGATCGCGAAGACGAAGAAGTCGAAGAATTCCGAGGTGCGGCCGATGATGACGCCGATGGCGATCTCGCCGGGACTGGCCTGGTCGTGGCCGTGCTCGCCCGTGTGGACTGCCATTGCGGGGGTCTGTGCCGTCGCCATTCGTGCGCCCTTAACGTCCTGAAAACCAAAGCCGACCGCCCGGCGGGGCGCCAGGCAATCTGGCCCTATCTGGCGCAACCTCCCGCACTGCAACATTGGACAAATTGTCCAATGTCCCCATTGTTGCGCCGCAGCTACCCCTTGGCCCCGCAAAGGAAACTCATTCTCATAAGGCTCGGCCCGTGTCCCGTCTCAAGATCCTGGCGCTACTACCTCTAGCTGCTGCGCTCAGCGGCTGCGACTATGTCGTGCTGGCGCCAGCCGGCGATATCGCAGCCCAACAGCGTGACCTCGTCATCATCTCCACCGTCCTGATGCTGCTGATCGTCGTGCCCGTGATGGCGCTGACGGTGCTGTTCGCCTGGCGCTACCGCCAGTCCAACACCGAGGCCCGCTACGAGCCGGACTGGGACCACTCGACCAAGCTCGAGCTGGTGATCTGGTCAGCGCCGCTCTTGATCATCGTTTGCCTCGGCGCGCTGACCTGGATGGGCACGCATCTGCTCGACCCCTATCGCACCCTCGGCCGCATCCATGCCGAGCGCGCGGTGGACAAGTCCAAGGCCCCGCTCGAGGTCGACGTGGTCGCGCTCGATTGGAAGTGGCTTTTCATCTACCCGGATTACGGCATCGCCACCGTCAATGAGCTCGCAGCTCCGGTCGATCGCCCGATCACCTTCCGCATCACCGCGTCCTCAGTGATGAACTCGTTCTACATCCCCGCGCTCGCCGGCCAGATCTACGCGATGCCGGGCATGGAGACCAAGCTCCACGCCGTGGTCAACCACGCCGGCACCTACAAGGGTTTTTCGGCGAACTATAGCGGCGCCGGCTTCTCGGGCATGCACTTCAATTTCAAGGGGCTCGACGACAAGGGTTTTGACGCCTGGATCGCCAGCGCCAAGTCGGCCGGCGGCTCGCTCGGCCGCGCCGAATATCTCCAGCTGGAGAAGCCCAGCCAGAACGAGCCGGTGCGGCGCTGGGGCACCGTCGATGCCGATCTCTACCGCCTGATCCTCAACATGTGCGTCGAGACCGGCAAGATGTGCCAGAGCGAGATGATGGCGATCGACGCCAAGGGCGGCAACGGCCATCAGGGCCTGAACAACACCCTGCCGCTCGCCTACGACAAGTATGCCCGCCGCGGCACGGTGCTCGGACCCGAGCCGACCTTCGTCGCCGGCACCTGCACGCCGGATGCGCCGCAGGGGCAGACCACCGCGTCGATCAAGGCTCCGACCGACTTCGAGCCGCTCCTGGGTGCCGGCCTGAAGCGGCCGTCGTTCACGCCGCTGAAGTCCTCGTCCTTCTTCCTCGGACAGCGTCCGAAGTCAGATTCCTGAAGTCAGACTCCTAAAGAGAGTTCGCATGTCTCCTGATCTTCTCAAGCTCATCTTCGGCCGGCTCGGCCTCGAATCGCTGCCGCTGCACGAGCCGATCGTCGTCGGCACCTTCGTGGTGGTCGCGCTCGGCGGCGCCGCGCTGCTCGGCGGCCTCACCTATTTCCGCCTCTGGGGCTATCTCTGGCGCGAATGGTTCACCACGGTGGACCACAAGCGCATCGGCATCATGTACATGATCCTCGGCATCGTGATGCTGCTGCGCGGCTTTGCCGACGCGCTGATGATGCGCGGCCAGCAGATGCTCGCGTTCAACGGCTCCGAAGGCTATCTCAACGCCCATCACTACGACCAGATCTTCACCGCCCACGGCGTGATCATGATCTTCTTCGTGGCGATGCCGCTGGTCACCGGCCTGATGAACTACGTCGTGCCGCTGCAGATCGGCGCGCGCGACGTCTCGTTCCCGTTCCTGAACAATTTCAGCTTCTGGATGACGGTCGGCGGCGCGGTGCTGGTGATGGCCTCGCTGTTCATCGGCGAATTCGCCCGCACCGGCTGGCTGGCCTATCCGCCGCTGTCGAACATCGGCTACAGTCCCGACGTTGGCGTCGACTATTACATCTGGGCGCTGCAGGTCGCCGGCGTCGGAACGACGCTATCCGGCATCAACCTGATCTGCACCATCGTCAAGCTGCGCTGCCCCGGCATGACCATGATGAAGATGCCGGTGTTCACCTGGACCTCGCTCTGCACCAACGTGCTGATCGTCGCCTCCTTCCCGGTGCTGACCGTGGTGCTCGCGCTGCTCTCGCTCGACCGCTATGTCGGCACCAACTTCTTCACCAACGATTTCGGCGGCAGCCCGATGATGTACGTGAACCTGATCTGGATCTGGGGCCACCCCGAGGTCTACATCCTGGTTCTCCCGGCGTTCGGCATCTTCTCCGAGGTCACCTCGACCTTCTCGGGCAAGCGGCTGTTCGGCTACACCTCGATGGTCTACGCCACCGTCGTCATCACCATCCTGTCCTACTTGGTGTGGCTGCACCACTTCTTCACGATGGGCTCGGGCGCCAGCGTCAACTCGTTCTTCGGCATCACCACGATGATCATCTCGATCCCGACGGGCGCGAAGATGTTCAACTGGCTGTTCACGATGTATCGCGGCCGCATCCGCTACGAGCTGCCGATGATGTGGACCATCGCCTTCATGCTGACCTTCGTGATCGGCGGCATGACCGGCGTTCTGCTCGCGGTGCCGCCGGCCGACTTCGTGCTGCACAACAGCCTGTTCCTGATCGCGCACTTCCACAACGTGATCATCGGCGGCGTGGTGTTCGGCGCGTTCGCCGGCATCAACTATTGGTTCCCGAAGGCGTTCGGCTTCAAGCTCGATCCGTTCTGGGGCAAGATGTCGTTCTGGTTCTGGGTCACGGGCTTCTACCTGGCCTTCATGCCGCTCTACGTGCTCGGCCTGATGGGCGTGACCCGCCGCCTGCGCGTGTTCGACGATCCGTCCTTGCAGATCTGGTTCGTCATCGCTGCGATCGGAGCCGTGTTCGTCTTCATCGGCATCCTCGCGATGCTGATGCAGTTCGCGGTCAGCCTGCTCAAGCGCGAGCAGCTCAAGGACGTCACCGGCGATCCCTGGGACGCGCGCACGCTGGAATGGGCGACCTCCTCGCCGCCGCCGGACTACAACTTCGCCTTCACCCCGGTCGTTCACGACAATGACGCGTGGTGGGACATGAAGCGGCGCGGCTATCAGCGTCCGCTCACCGGGTTCAAGCCGATCCACATGCCCAGCAGCACCGGTACCGGCATCATCCTCGCCGGCTTCGCCACCGCGATGGGCTTTGCTCTCGTCTGGTACATGTGGTGGCTCGCCGCCCTGAGCTTCATCGCGATGCTCGCCGTCGGGATCGGCCACACCTTCAACTATCACCGCGACTTCGACATTCCGGCTGACGACGTCATCCGGACCGAGGACGCGCGCACCAAGCTGCTCGCCGGAGCCAAGTAAATGACCGTTGCCGTCAATCCCTCGCAGACCGGCGAGCCGGTCTTCTACCTCGCTGACGAGCATCCGCATCCGGAAGGCTGGAGCACCTCGCTCGGCTTCTGGATCTATCTGATGAGCGACTGTCTCATCTTCGCGATCCTGTTCGCCACCTACGGCGTGCTCGGCGGCAACTATGCCGCCGGCCCCGCGCCGAAGGACCTGTTCGACCTGACCCTGGTCGCGGTGAACACCTCCATGCTGCTGCTGTCGTCGATCACCTACGGCTTTGCGATGCTGACGATGCAGCAGAACAAGGTCGCGCAGACGCAGGTCTGGCTCGCAATCACCGGCCTGTTCGGCCTCGCCTTCATCGGCATCGAGCTGTTCGAGTTCGCGCACATGATCCACGAGGGCGCCACGCCGCAGCGCAGCGCCTTCCTCTCCGCCTTCTTCACCCTGGTCGGCACCCACGGCCTGCACGTCACCTGCGGCCTGATCTGGCTGGTAACGCTGATGGTGCAGGTCGGAAAGTTCGGCCTGATCGAGGCCAACCGCCGCCGCCTGATGTGCCTGTCGATGTTCTGGCACTTCCTCGACGTGGTCTGGATCGGCGTCTTCACCTTCGTCTATCTCCTGGGAGTTCTGCGATGAGCACCGATATCCACGCAGCCGGCGCGCACGACCATCACCACGAGGGCGGCCACGCCCACAGCACGTTCTCGGGCTACATGCTCGGCTTCGTGCTCTCGGTCGTGCTCACCGCGATCCCGTTCTGGCTGGTGATGAGCGGCGCGCTGCCGAGCAAGCAGATCACCGCGCTGGTGATCATGGCCTTCGCAATCGTGCAGATCGTCGTGCACATGGTCTACTTCCTGCACATGAACACGACGTCCGAGAACGGCTGGACCATGATGGCGCTGATCTTCACCATCGTGATGGTGGTGATCGCGCTGTCGGGTTCGCTGTGGGTGATGAGCCACCTCAACAGCAACATGATGCCGATGCACCAGATGAGCGGAATGAAGTGAGCGCGACCGGGACCGTGACGGGTGAGGACGGAGATGCGCGCAGCAAGGCTGCGCGGTCCCCATCCCTATGGCTCACGATCCTCTCGCTCATTGCTTTCGTGCTTCTGATCGCGCTCGGCGTCTGGCAGATCGAGCGCCGCGCCTGGAAGCTGGCGCTGATCGACCGGGTCGAGCAACGCGTCCACGCGCCGGCGCAGCCGATCCCCTCGCCCGCATCATGGCCCGCCGTCAGCGCCGCAAATGACGAATACAGGCACGTCAGCCTCAGCGGGCGCTTCCTGCACAAGAGCGAGACGCTGGTTCAGGCCGTCACCGAGGAAGGCCCCGGCTATTGGGTGCTGACGCCGCTTCAGCGCGACGACGGCACGCTGGTCCTGATCAATCGCGGCTTCGTGCCGTCCGAGCGCCGCGACGCATCGACGCGCCGGGACGGCAATCCGCAAGGTCGGGTCGAGATCACCGGCCTCCTGCGCATCACCGAGCCGAAGGGCGGCTTCCTCCGGACCAACGTGCCCCAGCACAACCGCTGGTACTCGCGCGACGTCGCCGCCATTGCGGCGGCGCGCGGTCTTGGCGAGGTCGCGCCCTTCTTCGTGGACGCCGACGCCGGATCACAAATCGCCGGCGGCCCAATCGGCGGATTGACCGTGATCCGCTTTCCCAATAACCACCTGATCTACGCGCTGACGTGGTTTGCCCTGGCTTTCATGCTGGCTGGCAGACTTTTCGTCATATTCGGCGGCGGGCTGTTCCGTCGCAAGCGCTTCGTCCACGACAAGGCCGGCGGCTCGGATGCCGACGCCCGCAGGACGGGATCAGATGCTGGAACGATCGTCGAGCCGACCTGACGACGGGAAAACGCTTTCCCAGATGCTTGGGCGTGACGGGCAAGCCGTCACGCTGCAATCGCAGGCCGACGCGCGCAGCGAGCTGATCGGCACCATGCCGACCGAGGACGAGACCAACCGCAAGAACATGGCGCTGCTGATCCAGCTGCGCTGGACCGCGGTGGTCGGCCAGATTGTGACCATCGGTGCCGTGCATTTCGGCCTCGGCATCCCCCTGCCGCTGGAGCGGATGGGCGCGGTGATCGGCGCGCTGGTGCTGCTCAACGTTTCCAGCCTGGTCTGGGTGCGCCATCGCGCTGCGATCACCAACAATGAGCTGTTGGTCGCCTTGATACTGGACGTCGCCGCGCTGACCGCGCAGCTCTATCTCTCCGGCGGCGCCACCAATCCCTTCACCTCGCTGTTCCTGCTCCAGGTGACGCTCGGTGCGGTGCTGCTCGATGCCCGATCGACCTGGTCGCTGGTGGCGCTGACCTGCGCCAGCTTCGTCTGGCTGACATTGGCCTACCGGCCGCTCGATCTGCCGCCCAATCCGTTGAGCGAGACCTATACCCTCACCGTAACAGGCATGCTCCTGGGCTTCGTGCTCAACGCCGTGCTGCTCGTCGTGTTCGTCACCCGCATCAACAGGAATTTGCGCGAGCGCGACGCGCATCTGGCGGCCCTGCGCCAGCATGCCGCCGAACAGGACCATATCGTGCGCATGGGCCTGCTCGCCTCCGGTGCGGCGCATGAGCTCGGCACGCCGCTCGCCTCGCTCTCGGTAATCCTCAGCGACTGGCGCCGCATGCCCGATCTTGCCGCCGATCAGGAGCTTGCCGAGGACCTCGCGGAGATGGAAACCTCGTTGCAGCGCTGCAAGTCGATCGTCACAGGCATCCTGGTGTCGGCGGGCGAAGCGCGCGGTGAAGGCTCCTCGCCGACGACGGTGACGGCCTTCGTCACCGCGCTGGTCGACGAATGGCGCAATGCGCGCTCCGCCCGCACGCTCTACTTCGTCAACACCTTCGGCGAGGACGTCGCAATCGTCTCCGACGTCGCGCTGAAGCAGGTGATCTTCAACGTGCTCGACAACGCCTATGAGGTCTCGCGCGAGTGGGTCGAGCTCGTCGCCGAGCGCGAGGGCGACAATCTCGTGCTGTCGATCTCCGACCGCGGCCCGGGCTTTGCGCCGGAGATGCTGGCGCAGCTGGGGAAGCCCTACCAGTCGAGCAAGGGTCGCGCCGGCGGCGGGCTCGGCCTGTTCCTGGTGGTGAACGTCGTGCGCAAATTGGGGGGCACCGTGAGCGCCAAGAACCACAGGAAGCGCGGCGCCACGGTGCGCCTCACGCTGCCGCTCGCAACATTGGCGATCGGAGGGAATTTTGACGCCTGATCGTTCGCTGATCGTCGTCGAGGACGATGCGGGTTTTGCCCGCACGCTGAAGCGCTCGTTCGAGCGCCGCGGCTACGAGGTCGTGCTGGCTGCTTCGATCGAGGAGGTGCGCCAGGTGCTGGAGGAACGCTCCTTCGGTCATGCCGTGGTCGACCTCAAGCTCGGCGGCGCCTCGGGCCTTGCCTGCGTCGAGCTCCTGCACACGCATGACCCGGACATGCTGATCGTGGTGCTGACCGGCTTTGCCAGCATCTCCACGGCGGTCGAGGCGATCAAGCTAGGGGCCTGCCACTATCTGGCAAAGCCGTCGAACACCGACGACATCGAGGCCGCCTTCCACAAGGCCGAAGGCAACGCCGAAGTCGCGCTCGATTCGCGGCCGACCTCGATCAAGACGCTGGAATGGGAGCGCATTCATCAGACCTTGATCGAGACCGAGTTCAACATCTCGGAAGCGGCCCGCCGGCTGGGCATGCACCGGCGGACGCTGGCGAGGAAGCTCGAGAAGCGCCCGGTGAAGTAGGAGCGCGTCGAGGCTCCTCCTCCCCTATTTGCCGAACTGCGCGATCAATTCGGCCAGCGCGACGTGGCCTGTGCACGATCCCGTTCCCGGATCAGACCCGCCGTCCTCCAGAGCGGTGGCGTAGAGGACCGCGGGATCGGCTTCGAGGCGAGCTCGCAGCGCCGCCAGCTTCGGCCAGCGGCTCCTCTCCGCAACCGCATGGAAGTCGAGCCAGCGCGCGACGCCGACAAGCACGGCGTCGGCAAGGGTCGGCCGGTCCCCGAGCAGGAATTGCCGCGCTTCGATCATCGCTTCGAGCTTGTCATGACGCTCGATGACCCTTGCTGTGCCAAAGGCGCGCAGGACCGACTTCGCGGCGGGCTCCATGGCTTCGGCTTCCAATGCGGCCCACAGCGGCGCGAAGGCGGCGGTGAAACCGGTATTCACGAATGCCATGAGCTGATGCATGCGATCGGCTTGCCGCGATGAGGGATCGAAGCTGATGCGGCGTTCGACGTCCCTGGCCTCTAACCAGGCCGCGATCGCCATCGTTTCCGTCAGCACCTCGCCCTGCCCGGTGATGAAGACCGGCGTCTCATGTCGCGGATTGATACGGGCGTATGACGGGTTTCGCATCTCGCCCAACATATCGACCCGACACAGCCGATATGGCTTGCCCAGCCATTCGAGGGCCGCAACGAGCCCCATGGAGCTTCCCTTCGGGAAGCCGTAGAATAGAATTGGGTCCATGATCCATTCTCCGTGATTTCTGATGATCACGCTGCGCAGCGGTGATGCGACCCTAGCCGCTCGCCGCATCAAGTAAATTACGAACTTTTTTGTAACCTGGAGGCGCCGATGAAGGATCTCGTGTCGAGATGTCCGATCGAGGAAGTGATGCAGATTCTGAGCGGTCGCTGGCCAACGCTGCTGATCTACTATTTGAAGCAGGGCACCAAGCGCTTCAGCGATCTACGCCGCGACAATCCGACCATCTCGCACAGGATGCTCGCGCTCGAGCTTCGCAAGCTGGAGGACGCCGGCATCGTCAGCCGCACGGAATTCGGCGGCTATCCGCTGCGCGTGGAATACGATCTGACAGCCGCCGGTCACGCGCTCGTGCCGTTGATCGATGCCTTGGGAGACTGGTGGGCGTCGGTTGCGGCCACGACCGAAGGAGAAGGCCGTCGAGGTGAGATCGCCACCTCGGCAACGACGCAGCGGACTTGAAGCGAAGGCCCAGGTAAGGAGACTGCCGTGACAATGCTCGTCGAGCGCTTCAACCTTCCGGCTGCGCTTTCGCCCGCGCCGAGCAAGCGCGATGCCGAAACAGTTCAATTCGCGCAGGCCGCGCTGACGTCCGCCAAGCGGGAGGGCCTGCAACTCGCGGTGCGGGCGCGCTATGTCGCCCTTGTCGTCATTGCCTGCCTGCTGCTCGTGATCAACCCGGCCTGGGAACAGCTCTACTACGTGGCGCTGCTCGGCTTGTTCGCGCTGATCGGCTGGGCTCAGGTCAGGGTTGGGCGGG
>NZ_JARFML010000046.1 GCF_029167105.1 Bradyrhizobium yuanmingense
CAACTTCGGCTTGCTCCTGCGATGGCTCGCAGAGCTCTTTCGTGCCATCATCCGAGCCTTCCTCGAGATCATCCCGGCGCTAAATATCGCCTAAGCCCGGCGCCGCGGCGGTTCTTCACGAACGACTTTCGACGAGCGCGGTCGTCCTTTGAACGCGGCACGTTCTTCAGCCGGGCTTGGAGGGGGATGCGCGCCAATTTCTTATCTCTTCCTTCGGGCTGCCTTTAATTTCTCAATGCTGAGTCTCACTGCCGCAAGCGCTGCCCGATGTCTCATCTGATCGCCTAAACCGTCAACCCCGCATTTCGGTGGGAGCCTGAGATTCGAAGCCGACACTTTTCCATCATCGCTTCGACATGCCGCCGCGTCGTGAAGTACGCCCGGCCGATCTTGAAAAGCTCAAGGTTGCCTCGCCCGTATTTCTAACTGCATCGCGATGTAGTTGGCCTGATTACCAGGCGCTTGCTGCGGGCCTCATCTCTATCTGATTTGGTAGCTGTCCGAGCGCTGAAATCAATGGTTTAGTCATTTTCGCAAACCATTGAGTATGCGTGAGATTGTTAAATATCGAGTTGGCATTGCGGCTTTGATGAAATGGAGCCCGTGGCTGATGAAAGAGCAAAGGTTTCTACTGGAATAAAGGCGGCTTAGATCCATCGGCCAAAGACGCAGCGACAAACTGCTCAGGATCTGGAACGTCATTGATCCACATGGAGTTATGTCGGGCGTCGGCTAGTGGTTCACTCTCACATCCGTAAACAATAGGGGAGGCCGCGCTCACGGTAGGCGGCGGCCGATCACGTTCGAAGCGTCACCATCGCCCGAAATTAGAGTTCTCGATGGAAGCCTTATCCGATCTGCGGGTCGTCGAAATTGGTAGCTCAGCCGCGACCAGCTATTGCGCGCGGTTGTTCGCCGATTTCGGCGCCGATGTTCAAAAGGTCGAGCCGCCGGCAGGTGATCCACTTCGCCAAACCGCGCCACTTACGCCCGGGGGGCAGAGCGCATGGTTCGCATTCCTGAATTTCAACAAGTCCAGCGTTATCATTGATCCCACTGCCCCAGATGCGATCAGACGGCTGACGGCATTGATTGAAGAGTGCGACATTCTGATCGATGGACGCGATGTTGATGCCGCTGACTGCCCGGCCATTGATATTGCTGCCATCCGGCAACAATACTCCGGCTTGATCTATCTCCAAGCTAGCTGGTTCGGCGACAAGGGGCCGTATGCGAGATTTGCCGCGACTGATTCTACGGTGCGCGCACTAGCCGGTTTCGTAAAGCTGGTCGGACCGCCCGAAGGCCCGCCGTCGCACGCCCCTGATTTTCAGGCGGGTATCCTAGCTGGTCTATGGGGCTTCATCGCGGCGGCTTCTTCGGCGGTTGCGCGAATGCAGGGCAGGGGGGCTCGGTCGTGGTCACTCAGCATTTTCGAAGCGCTTCTCGCTCCGACCGAGTATCTGATGTTCGAGGCCTTTGCCCGCGGCGATGTGATGCGTCGAATCGGGGTAAATCGCTTCTGGCCGAACTTCCCGGTCGGCATTTATGACACAAAAGAAGGCTGGCTCGGCGTTTCAACCGTAACTCCAAAACAGTGGCGCGACTTCTGCGACATGCTTGGCCTCCTTGACCTACGGGATCGTTCAGATCTTGCCTCTAATGAAGGTCGTCTGCAGCACATGGATCATATCGATCGACAGTTGATCCCGAGGCTGAAGATGCGGACGGCCCAACAGTGGTTTGCAGAAGCACTGAAACGCAAATTGCCAATCGTTCCAGTGCCGCAAGTGTCGGATTTGCTCAAGGATGCAGAAAAGATAGCCAGCGGTGCAGTCGTGCGGGTTCGCCTTGGCGAAGAGGTGGGAAGGACCGTGGGCTCGATGCAGCGGCTGACGTTGACACCGCCACGTCCGGGAGGACAGGTTGCAGAGGTGGGCGAACAACAGCGTCGTGGTGATGTACGACCAGCCGAGCCGAGCATTCCGCGATCATTGCCAGGTTTTGCCGATACCTACTCGCTCCCTTTGCAAGGGGTCCGCGTGGTGGACTTCACGATGGGTTGGGCAGGACCATTATGTACGCGCACACTGGCTGACCTTGGTGCGGATGTCATCAAGATCGAGGCGATCCAATATCCGGATTGGTGGCGTGGCGTTGATAGGCCCCCTGGCTACCTGGAAGATCAGATGTACGAAAAGGCGCTGTGCTTCTGCATTATGAACCGCAACAAGCGCGGCATGACGCTCGATCTGAAGCGTCCGGAGGGCCTTGCCCTTGCGAAGCGGTTGTTGGAAGGAGCCGATATTGCCATCGCCAATTATTCAGTCAACGTGCTGCCGAAACTGGGGCTTGGCTACGAGGTGCTCAAGACCCTCAACCCTCGGCTGGTCATGATGTCGATGTCGGCTTTTGGCACGGACAGCGTCCATCGCGAGGGCCGGGCGTACGGTTCGACTCTTGAGCAGGGCTCAGGACTTCCTGGCGTGATCGGGAGCGCCGGTGGCCTGCCGGTCATGAGCCACATCGCTTTTGGCGATCCCGTTGGCGGGTTGAATGGCTGCGCTGCAGTTCTGGTCGCGTTGTTTCACGCCCGCAAGACCGGGCAAGGCCAATTCATCGATCTGGCGCAAATCGAATGCATGATGCCGTTCCTATCCCCATGGATGACGGTTCACTCGATCAGTGGTATGCCGCCGACCAAGTATGGAAATCGGCATCCACAGCACGTTCCACACGGCTGTTTCCGATGTGCGGGTGAGGACAACTGGATCATGGTAGCGGTTACGGACGCCGCCATGTGGCAGAGACTTGCCACCCTTATCGGCCGACCGGACTGGGCCAAGGACCCAGCTCTGAAGTCACCCGAAGCCCGCCGTGCCATCCAGGATGATATCGACAGAAGTATCGAAATCTGGACCGGCGCCCGCGATGCGGATCAGGCCATGTTTGAGCTGCAGGCGGTAAGGGTTGCGGCGGGTACAGCCCGCCTGCCAATTGATATGCTCAAGGACCCGCATCTCGGCTCGCGCTCATTTCTGCAGGAAGTGAACCGCGCCTTCCTAGGAGTGCACCCGCAGCCGTCGATGCCAATTCGTCAGGGCGCGACCCCCTATCCGATCCGTTCGGCGGCACCAACCCTCGGAGAACATAACGTAGAAATCCTATCGGGGCTTCTCGGGCTCTCCGATACCGAGATCGAGCAATTGGCCAGGGATCGAATTATTGGTACGTCGATGCTTTCCGAGGCGGAACTCACAAATACATGATCGTGCTGGACCCACTTTGTATTGAGAGGACTGCACGCGATACCACGAATCACGAACACTGACGCTTGCTGGAGCGGCCGTCCGTCATACACGTCTTCTGCAAAGCCCGTTTCGTATGCTGCTCGCACATGTGCCGGCGATGGATGTCACAACCCACTTGGAAGAGGTCCGCGGCGGAGCCTTGAGGCGGCCGATGCCATGTGCCGTTTTGCTCGATTGCCGAAGCGCTTTTGATCAACCGCCCGCGCCTTGACGAAACGGGCGAAGAAAGGACACGAGCGGCCGCTCGCGCCACAACATCGGCGGTCACAAGACATCGATCTTATCTCCGCCAATGCACGCTGTTGCGGAAGCGCATGCGTACGGATGAGGCGCCTTGCGGCGTGGACCTTTGTCTGGTTGAGCAACTGAGCTTGCAGCGACTTCAGAAACTCAGGGCTTTGTTCATATAAACAGCCGGGGCTTGCAGTCGCAATCTCGCCGCTTCAGGGGATGACTAGGCCGGCCGTAAAACGATGTAACCACGCATGGCGACCTCGTGCTTGTAGGGCGACTTTTCATGAAGATGGTCCAATTGTCCGAAGTTGAAAGCATCGGTTAAATGACAAGTCATGCCAGGCTCTGGCCCACAGCGCCCCTACAAGCCCTGGTAGCTTCTTTGTTGCCCCCTCTCAGGTAGTTAGCCTGCGAGGAAGGCCTCCGAAGAGCGTGATGATGCTAGTTAGGCCTGGCCATTCGTTTAACCACTCGCTTGTTGGAGGGAGGCACATGGCTGGAGCGACAAGCGTCGCACGCAACATGGAAACGTTGGAAGCGCTGGAATCTCGCGTGCGCGCGTATTCACGTTCGTTTCCAGCCATTTTCTCCCGAGCGTGCGGCTCAATCATGCTAACGGAGGATGGCCGAAAGGTCGTCGACTTCCTCTGCGGTGCTGGAACTCTCAACTACGGCCATAACAATCGCCGGATCAAAGCTGCTATTGCCGACTACCTAGCATCGGATGCCGTAATCCACGGCCTGGACATGGCCACTCCTGCGAAGCTCGAGTTCATGGAGACTTTCAACTCTCTCATACTTCGAAGACGTGATCTGCAATACCGCTTGCAATTTACAGGGCCGACCGGCGCCAATGCTATCGAGGCAGCAATAAAGCTCGCGCGCAAAGTAACAGGACGCCAGAATATAATCTCTTTCACGAATGGCTACCATGGAATGAGCTTAGGAGCGATTGCCGCGAGCGGTAATCGTTATTATCGCACAGCCAGCGGCGTCTCCTTGTCAGGCGTAACTTTCATGCCTTACGATGGTTACCTTGGGCCGGACGTCGATGCAGCGGAATATTTGCAAAAATTGCTAAGAGACGAGAGCAGTGGCCTTGATCGTCCAGCCGCCATTCTTCTCGAAACCGTTCAGGGTGAAGGCGGCATAAACGTAGCGCGCAAAGAGTGGCTGCAGTCGATCCAAACTATTGCGACGAACGCGGGCGCGCTGTTCATAGTTGACGACATTCAGATGGGCTGTGGTCGCACAGGCGAGTTTTTTAGCTTCGAGTTCGCAGATTTGTCGCCAGACATCGTCGTTCTGTCGAAATCGCTGAGTGGCTACGGTCTGCCGCTATCCATGTTGTTGATCAAGGAGGAGTGTGACGCATGGCAGCCGGGCGAGCACACAGGCACATTTCGAGGAAACAACCTCGCGCTCGTATCTGCAACGGCGGCACTAGATCTATATTGGCGGGACGATATCTTCTCACACGGAGTTCAGCGAACGGGAGAAGTTATGCGACATCGGCTTGAGGCCATAGCTAACCAGTATGGAAACAGATTTTCTGTTCGAGGACGCGGAATGGCCTTGGGGTTTGATTGTGAAGTGCCAGAACTTGCGAAAACTACCGCATGCAAGGCCTTCGAAAAAGGATTGATTGTTGAGCGATGCGGACCTGTCGATCAGGTTATTAAATTCCTGCCTGCACTCACGATCGACTCTGAAACACTGAATGATGGTCTCGAGATATTCGAGCATTCATTGGACGAAGCGCTGAAACAGACTAAGCCATCGTGACCTGGGTCAAGACCTGGGTCTCCAATAGGTGAAAGAATTCTATGGCGTACGAGACGATCAAGTATGAGATTGCCGAGCGAATCCTCACGCTTACGTTGAATCGGCCGGAGAAGCTAAACGCGTGCAATTTCCTTATGGAGCGCGAAATTGTAGACGCCTTCGACCGTGCCGACGCAGACAGTGACGTCCTCGCGATAATTGTGACCGGCGAAGGCCGCGGCTTCTGCGCTGGCGCCGACCTTTCCCTTGGAGCCGATACGTTCGATCGTGACGTGCGGCGCGGGCCAGTGAAGCGGCTGCCCGATGGCAGGGTGGATTACAGCGATCCCTCAGTCAGCGATGGAGGCGGCAAGATCGCTATGCGAATCTTCAGGTCTCTCAAGCCTGTGATCGCTGCTGTGAACGGACCTGCCGTCGGCATGGGCGTAACCATGCAGCTTGCGATGGACATTCGGATCGCGTCAGACGCTGCACGCTTCGGATTTGTATTCTCCCAGCGTGGCTTGGTCTCAGAAGGGGCCTCTAGCTGGTTTTTGCCTCGCGTCGTCGGCATAGCGCAGGCTCTCGAGTGGTCTTACACTGGGCGGATATTTACGGCGAAGGAAGCGCTTGCCGGCCGCCTGGTTAGCAAGATCGTGCGTGCCGATCGACTATTGCCGACCGCGCGTGCCCTCGCCCACGAAATCACCGATAAGACCTCGCCAGTCTCGATCACGATGATTCGGCAGCTGATGTGGCGCATGTTGGGCGCCGATGATCCGATGGAAGCCCATAAAATCGAAAGCCGCAGCATGTATTCGCGCGGCCGCTCCGCCGACGCCAAGGAAGGCGTCATGGCGTTCCTGGAAAAGCGGCCGGCGGTGTTCAAAGACAGGGTACCGGCCGATTTGCCGGACTTCTTTCCATGGTGGACTGAGCGCGAGTACCGATGACCATTGGTCTTTCGTTGTTAGGCCTCGTGACTGCTCGACCGCCTTCTACACGTGACGCTTGAATAAAACGGTCAGGAAAAGAGTGACACACCCCTTGGACTGAAGCTTAAGCAGGCCTTTCGATCAACGGAACAGCGCGCTCGGCTTCCAAAACAGATGAGCTGCGGGCCCGCGATTGATTGTCTTTGAATTCAGCCGGATCTCATGCGCCGCCGTCGCAAAACAAAGCGCTTTCACAAAGCTTCTATGCTCGGAAGGATAGTGCTGTAGCAGTCTAACGCTGGAATGCCGTTGTTCTCGCGTATGCCGGTGGTCAAAGCCGCATATTTGAGGTGGGCTCTGACACATCATCGGCGTAGCCGATTGCCCGAATTGACATGTGCACCGGCGAGTCATGTCGTAGCTCGCCTGATGCTAGTACAACTCCATTTCCTCGTTCTCCGTCGTCCTTACCGGAGTTGGTAGTGGCCTGGATCTATGGCCAGCCTATACGGTGAACTTGCCGTTCAGTCTGTGGCGCGGCTGATCACAACAGGATAGTTTGCAGATGAAACGCCTAGTTAACCCTTTGAACGTCTCGCGCTTCCTTCGAGGATATGATGAAGCCGCTGCCCAGAAAGGTATCAAGCTTTCAATCGGGTTCGATTTTCACAAATATGTATCGATTACAAAAGCGCTTCCGACTAAAGCGCCGACATATCCAACTTTCCGTCCGGATCGCTCGCCGATTAGACCAGGTGAGGGATACTGGATGATCGGCCTCGACAAGAACGATGAAGTCGCGCTCGTGCAGGCTGCGCGGCTGTTTGACCTTTCGCACAGCAATTTTGCAGAGCATCTTGAATCGCTGAAGGCATTCTATGCTGATCCTGCGACACAGGCGCACCCTGAGGATCGCTGTAGTTGCACTGCCCCAAGTGCGAAGAAGATCAATGGAAAAGTAGCGTACCACGGGGACTTCTGGTTACGCAAAGACTTTCGAGGACAGCGCATGCCTGAGATCATGGCTGCGGTATTGCGTGGCGTGTCGTTCTCAATGTGGGCTCCCGACTTCCTCGTTGGACTTCCAGAGCGCTGGCTACTGTCTAAGGGCGTTCTTGCGCAGTACGGACATTTGCATTGCGAGCCGGGCGGGTCGGTGCTGCATCTAGTAAAAGAGGATATTGTGGCCGATGACCTACTTGCCTGGTTAACTGGTGAAGAGTTGGAAGGTCTTGTCAATCGCCAGGAGAAGAGCGAGGTGCCATTGTGCTGGGGAGTCTCGGCACTACATTTCTAAAGAAAGGCAATAAGTCACCGCTGCCGTGTGGCTATTAACGCTGAGGTTGCAGCGGTTCGGGATACAGCCCGCAAGAACGGCATTCTAGTCATTGCTGATGAGGTTATGAATCGCCGGCAGAGTCTCCTGGGGGCTTCCGCCTTGTATGGCCTTGTTCCGGACCTCCTCGCAAAGGGCAAGATCATCGCCGGCGGTTTGCCAATTGGAGCAATCGGAGGCCGGGAAAGGGTGATGAGAGTATTCGACGCCTCAGCGAGCAGACATCCACTTCCCTAAGGCCGGAGGTTTTTGGCTAATCGTCTGTCTATAACAGCTGCTCTTGCCGCGATGAAGCATCTAGATCATGCGGCTGTCGCTAACCTTGACGAGCTTGCGGTGTTGTTCGAGACCGGATTGCTCGAGCTATTGCGAATTTCACGGATTGTGAGGATCGATTCGGGGCGATGGTGAGCGCCAAATTCAGACGATCGTAAGCACCCCGCTTCGGCCGATGGGGAATAGAGCCAGGAGTCAGCGGCTGCCCGTCAATGGCGATGGTTTTGGCGCTGTGTTTTCGCATGCTTTCACCGGAGAGCTGGAGGCGGTGGCGTGATGGACGAGGCGATCGAGACCTCAGCGGGCGACCTCCACTTCCCCAAGGCGGAAGGTTTTCGGCCAATGCTCTGTCTATAATAGCTGCTCTTACCGCGATGAAGCATCCAGATCATGCGGCTTTGGCAAACCTTGGCGAGCTGGCGGTGTTGTTCGAGACGAGATTGCTCGAGCTATTGCGAATTTCACAAATTGTGAGGATCGATTCGGGACGATGGTGAGCGCCAAATTCAGACGATCGTAAGCACCCCGCTTCGGCCGATGGGGAATAGAGCCAGGGGTCAGCGGCTGCCCGTCAAGGGCGATGGTTTTGGCGCTGCGGTTCCGCATGGTTTCACCGGAGCGCTCGAGGCGATGGGCGTTATGGACGAGGCGATCGAGAATCGCGTCAGCGACCGTGGGGTCCTATGGCTCTGACCTGCCACTGGATTTTCATCCAGCGGCAGTTAGAGTCTCGGGGTTTTGTACGCCAAGTGGCGCGGGTGGAGCAACGGACGATCGGCGGAGCTGGTCGGGGTTGCGTAGCCGATCGTCCGTTGCGGTGAGGTGGGCGGCGTAGGCCGCGGGGGTCAGGTATTTCAGCGACGAGTGGGGCCGCTGGAGATTGTAGTCGGCGACCCAATTGGCGATCTTGGCGCGGGCGTCGTCGAGATCGAAGAACAGGGTCTCGTTGAGTAGCTCATCGCGCATCCGGCCGTTGAAACTCTCGACGAAGCCGTTCTGCATCGGCTTTCCCGGTGCGATGAAGTGCCAGTCGATGGCCGCGTCCTTGCACCAAGCCAGCATGGCGTTGCAGGTAAACTCGGTGCCATGGTCGGACACGATCATTCCTGGCTTGCCGCGTCGCTCGACGACCGCCGTGAGTTCGCGGGCCACGCGCCGCCCCGAGATCGACGTCTCCGGAATGGCGCCCAGGCATTCCTTGGTGACGTCGTCGACGATGTTGAGGATGCGGAAGCGTCGGCCATTGGCGAACTGGTCGTGGACGAAGTCCAGCGACCAGCGGGCATTTGGCTTGGCCTCGACCAGGATCGGGGCCCGGGTCCCCACGGCCTTGCGGCGAGCACGCCGCTTGCGGACGGAGAGCCCTTCCTCGCGATAAAGCCGGTAGATCCGGTTGATTCCCGATGGCTCGCCCTCCCGCCGCAGCAGGACGAACAGGCGGCGATAGCCGAAGCGCCGCCGCTCGTTGGCGAGATCCCGCAATCGGTCACGCAGAACTGCGTCCGGCGGGCGGCTGGAGCGATAGCGGATCATCTTCCGATCCGCATCCACGATCGAGCAGGCCCGCCGTTCTGACAGGCTCATGACGGCCTGCAGATGCGCGACCGCAGCGCGCTTGGCGGCGGGCCCTACCATTTTTTTGAAAGGAGCTCGCGAAGCGCGGCTGCATCGAGCATCTGCTCGGCCAGAAGCTTCTTCAGCTTCCCGTTCTCCTCCTCCAGGGCCCTCAACCGCTTCGCCTCAGAAACGTCCATGCTGCCGAATTTGGCCTTCCAATTGTAGATCGTCGCCTCGGAGATCCCGTGCTTGCGAGCAAGATCGGCCGTCTTCGCCCCCGCCTCATGCTCCTTCAGCACCGCAATAATCTGCTCTTCCGTGAACCGTGCACGCTTCATCTGTCCGTCCTTCTTCGGGCCGGACTCTAACTCTTTCTGGAGGAAATACTCAGTGGCAGGTCAGCTCCATTCCAGGTGTCCACGGGGAGCTGAGTTGTGACGATTATAGATGCGCGGCCATGGCGGTCCTCGAGCAGGTCGCGGCGTTCGGCGGCAGTGAGCACGGGCAAGCCCCAATCGTCCAAGATCAAAAGCTGAGCGAGGCCGAGACTTTTGAGGAGCCGGGGGTAGCGCCCGTCCCCGCGAGCGAGCGCGAGGGCTTCGAACAGTCTTGGGACGCGATGATAGAGGACGGAGCGATTGTCGCGGCAGGCCTTGTGGCCGAGGGCACAGGCTAACAACTTTTGCCAGGCCGGTGGCGCCGTGACGAGCAACTTCTCGTGGCGATCGATGCAGCGGCCTTCGACGAGCTTGGCGAAAAAGACGGGATCGGTGCCACGCGGGGTACGCAGATCAACGTCTTCGACGCAAGCATTCTGAGGCAATGCGGCGATCTTGAGGCGCCTGGTGGGCCGCCTGGTATCGCGTTCGGCGGCTTCGCCGTCGACCAACATGCCGATCCGATCTTCGAACGGCACGGCTTCGAGATCGGGTAATCGGCGCTGCTACTCGAAGGCTGTGGCCATTCCGCTGAGGCCGAGTTCCGATCAGCCGTGCGCGGGTTTGGCGGTTGAGTATGCATGGCCTCTTTTGCTCCAGTGAAGTAGTCGCGGCCGCAGATGATGCCGTGGCGCAACAAGTGTTGGCGCGGATCTCGCCGGTTGCAATCTGCCGTTTTACGACACTTTTCCTTGCATCTAGTTGCTTGCGTATTTGCAGATCAGAATGGCTTCGCGCGAATCCTGTCACTACAAGCGGGGCAAGCGTATAGACAGAGTGTAGCGATCGTTATTAGTGCGAGCGATCTCTGGACTCTTCGAATTTTGGGCGGCACTGTAGCGTGCGCTCGTAGATGCGACAGTCTGTCGTGATAATTCTGCATCAAGGACGGCAGCGCGAAAACTCCCTCTCAAAGTGCCGCCGACCGAGCCGCTGGCTGTTAGGTGCCGATAAAACGATGCAGCGCGCTTCAAAAACGCGCGAGCAGCGACTTTGACAGCTCATTTCTAAAGACGGCGCTCAGTCGACGCCTGTTGAGCACTGCACCGTCCTATTTGGTCTAGTAGCTGCGAGATTGACCTGCCACGGGTAAGTTCGCATCTCTTAAGATGCGAGAAGGCCGTTCCTCGGGATATGTAGAGAGCCTGCCGGATTTTGCCAAACCGCGTACTGTACTCGATTTCACTGCCCTGGAGCGCACGCCTGCTGAGGGAATGGAGAACGACATGAAGCAACGGATCGTGCCTTCCGAAGGTGGTCGTCCGAAAGGGCACTTTCGGAACACCGCGTACGTCATCGAAAAGAGCAGGCCATTTTTTGACGCGGCTCACAACGCTGGTCTCATGGCTGTTCAAGGACGTTCTACGACCGGACGCGCATTTGCGCTAGGAACCGGTCCACTTGATGGTCGGCGGGAGATAATTGATTTTGTACGGTGTTCCTATTTGGGGCTGGACAATCATCCTACGATCCTAGCTGGCGCGATCGACGCGATCGAGGCGCACCGATCACTGCACTGGTCTTGCGCACGAACCCGACTTAATTTCGATTTCCTGGCAGAGCTCGAGGCCAATTTGTCGGAAATGTTCCGCGCGCGTATGATCGCCTTTTCGACCGTCATGCTCGCTAATCTTGGAGCCATGCCCATTCTTGCTTCTGGCATGTTGACAGACGGCACGAAGCCGGTCGTCGTATTTGATCGCAACGCGCACCTCTCGCTCGCCTATCACAAGCCGGTCGTTGCGGACGAAACGCGCGTGGAAACCATTGCGCACAACGATATTGACGCTCTTGAAGACTTGTGCCGTAAACATCCGGTAGTTGCCTATGTTTGCGATGGTGTCTATTCGATGGGCGGAAACGCGCCCATCAAGGAGCTGCGCGAACTCCAGGAACGTTATGGGCTCTTTTTGTATATCGACGATGCTCACGGAATATCGCTATTCGGACCTCATGGGGAAGGATTTGCTCGTACTCAGTTCCCGGAAGCTTTAGGCGATCGCACAATCATAGCAGCCTCGCTGGCCAAGGGATTCGGAGCATCGGGCGGCATGTTGATGCTAGGAACGGTCGAGCAGGAAGATCTGTTTCGACGTTACTCTATTCCCTATGCATTTTCGGTGGCCCCCAATTTGGCGGCAGTTGGTGCGGCGCTGGCGTCTTGTAAAATCCACCGCTCGGCAGAACTTGGCGATCGTCAGAAGCAGTTAGGGCAACGGATTAAGGTTTTTGACGCTCGTGTAACGACAGTCGAGCAAGGCAGTTCACTTCCAATCAGAATGCTTTCTATCGGATCGGAAGCCAAGGCGATTGCAGTGGCACGAGAGCTTCTCGACGCCGGCTTTTACACCTCCGTGATCTTCTTCCCTACCGTTGCCCAAGGGAAGGCAGGCATTCGAGTGTGTGTTACGGCAGATCATCAGATTGGCGACATAGAACGGCTGTGTAACTGCATTTTAGACAGAGTACCCCAGGCCAGGCTCGACGAAGCAGCAAAGACCGGAGCGCAATGATAACACCACTCGCCAGCAGGGAGGCCCCAGGCAGAACAGCTGCAATAAGGTACACCTGCAACGAGGACATGAGCGTTCATTTAGCGGTGGACACGGTGCTCCTTTTCGAAGGCCATCCTCCTGAGCGCAACGAAAGGCGCTCCTTTCGACATTCGGAACCATGGTAGCAGGAGAGCTGAGAGAAGGTGATCCGGGCGTTGTCCTCGTGACTGGAGGAGCACGCGGCATCGGACTTGAGATCGTGCGACGGTTCTTGGCGGATCGCTATCGAGTAGCCTTCGTGGCGACACAGCCCAAGCACGTGCAGCATGCGCTCGAAAGCCTTGGCTATTCGGAGGAGCGCCTATGTGCGGGGGTGGTCGACGTCACCCAGGAAACTGAGGTGACCCGATTTGTTGACCAGATCCGGCGACGGTGGGGGCTAATCACGGCTTTGGTAAACAATGCCGGAATTTCTCCAAAGCGCGTGGACCAGAACGTCCCTTGGCTTTCGCAAATGTCATCTCAGGAATGGGCAAGAGTCATCGATGTCAATCTAAGCGGCCCGTTCTTTCTAATGCGTCTGTTAGCACCATCGATGATTTCAAACGGCTATGGACGCATCATCAACGTCGGCTCTCTGGCGGGTCGCGCCATGCCGTTGATCGCGGGTCCGCATTATGCTGCATCGAAAGCGGGATTGGTCGGGTTAACCCGCGCTGCTGCCCGTGATCTCGCGCCATACGGTGTTACGGTCAATTGTATCGCCCCGGGTCGGGTTCTCAGTGATCTAACTGGGCCGGCGGAAGCCGCGGTGAACCGTTCCGCCCTCAGCCGTATTCCTGTTGGTCGTTTTGGGAGAGCCGAAGAGGTGGCGGAGCTCGCTGCCTTTCTGGCATCACCGGGGGCGGGCTTTATTACAGGTGCGACGATCGATATAACGGGTGGCGAGTTCGCTGCGTAGCTGGTAAGCGTTGTTATGGCGCAATAGCGTTCTTCATGCGCTAAATTGAGTTCGCATGGGATCAGCCACGAAAACAGTCTACGAAGATGCAAGCACCAAACTTCTCCGGCCGCTGACGTCGTCGACTTCGCCGTGCCATGCGTTCCAGAAGAAAGAGTCGTACTTGGAATCGGGGCGAATACTTTCGAGCGACGATGACTTGATCGCTTTCCGAGCGCGGAAATGCATTAGCGATGACGCGCTGCTGCATCCCACTTGTGTAACATCTTCCAATTTTGCGACCGGCGCGGTACTCTCCGGAGGAGCGGCGCGAGGCTTGTGTCGGAGCTCCTGCATATTATGCGCTCTACCGGACAGGAATGTCGCGTTGAGCATGCAGGAACTTCCTGGTGTCCTCAGACGCTGAAGTCCAGCATTGGATTGGCGAGGATACTGCTATGTTATGGTTCGGCATACCAGCGGCGGGATCCCGATGGCCCAAGCCGGCTGTGATCGAGCGAGGAGCAGGGGTCATTGCCTTCCTAGCACTCTCGAACTGCTGATGAAGAGCGTTCGCCCGCTCAATGCGCGGAACGCGCCGGGGGAATCTCCTCTCGGTAGCGCGGCCTACGTCCCAATCTCCTACAGCGACGCGTTCTGATGGCGCAGGGGGAAACGGAGAGTGCATTTCACGCCTTACTAATCAGCCCGCATACCCTTTAGCTGCGCTTTCGCGCCGCTTGAGATAGGTCACGCCGAAAGCATCCCCTGTCGTGTCGAAGCGAAATTGTTGGAGACATTGCGCGGCGGCACAGTCCTTGCTGGCTCGACGGAGCTTCTGTTCAGCAGGTCGGCAGAGAATCAGAGGGCGAGCAGGTGGTCAAAAGACTTGCATAGGGAAAGTCGTCTGTTAGCTCTCATAACTCGAAAGCGTCCGGCACCGGGCTCTCCGGAACGATGCTTACGGGCACCGCATCCGCAGGCGGATAACTTCCAAAGCATAACTATGGCTGAAGAGAATGAAGGCAACTAAAGAGGCGTTGTCGCAGCTGCGAGTGGTCGAAATTGGTAGCTCAGCTGCGACAAGCTACTGTGCGCGGCTGTTTGCCGACTTCGGCGCCGAGGTTTGGAAGGTCGAGCCGCCGACCGGCGATCCACTTCGTTCCAGTGCTCCGCTGACCCCAGGTGGCCAGAGCGCGTGGTTCGCGTTCCTCAATTTCAACAAGTCAAGTATCGTCATCGATGCTGCCGACCCAGGAGCGGTCGAGCGACTGACGCTGTTGATTGAGGATTGCGACATTCTGGTCGATGGCCGTGATGTCGATGGCGCCAACTGTGCCCCAGTTGATGTCAACGCAATCCGACAACGGCGACCCGCATTGATCTACCTGGATGTGAGCTGGTTCGGGCAGGACGGGCCTTATGCTGAGTTCAATGCGAGCGACTCGATCGTTCGCGCCCTTGCTGGTCTCATTAAGCTGGTTGGGCCAGTTGAAGGACCTCCTTTGCACGCGCCGGATTTCCAGGCCGGTATCCTGGCGGGTCTATGGGGCTTTATCGCATCGGCTTCGTCAGTGTTTGAGCGAATGCAGACTAGAGCAGGCCGGTCTTACTCGCTCAGTATCTTCGAAGCATGTATCTCGCTCAGCGAGTATCAGCTATTTGAAGCATTTCAGCACGGCGATGTGATGCGCCGGATCGGCATCAATCGCTTCTGGCCTAATTTTCCAGTAGGCATCTATGAAACTAAAAAGGGGTGGCTCGGCGTCACAACAATAACCCCGCCCCAGTGGCGTGCGTTCTGCGACATGCTCGGTCTTGCTCAATTGCGTGACGATCCAGCTCTAGTGCTAGGTGCCGACCGTCTGAACCATGTGGAGCAGATCGAGCGACTTCTCATCCCAAGGCTTAAGAAGCGGACCGCGCTACAGTGGTTCGCCCAGGGACTAAAGCGCAAGATCCCGATTGTACCGGTGCCAGCGATGTCCGATCTTCTCCAGGATAAGGAGAAGATCGAGCGGAGTGCAATCGTTCCAATTCTGCTCGGCAAGGAAAGAGCGCTGACGGCTGGCTCAATGCAGCGGCTTACACTGACACCGCCGCGCCGGGGCGGAAAGGTTCCGTGTCCGGGCGAGCGGCAGGCTCTGACGAATAGCCGATCGAACTCCGCAACAGGCGGGCCGACGTTCGTCGGCTGCAGTGGTCCACCCGAACAACCTTTGCTGAAGACGCGTGTCATTGACTTTTCCATGGGCTGGGCTGGCCCGTTGTGTACGCGGACCCTTGCTGACCTCGGCGCGGACGTGATCAAGATCGAGGCGATCCAATACCCGGACTGGTGGCGCGGTGTCGATCGCCGGCCCGATTACGTAAACCGTCAGATGTACGAGAAGACGCTGCGTTTCTGCATGATGAACCGAAACAAGCGCGGCATCACACTCGATCTGACCAGACCCGAGGGCCTCACCCTTGCTAAGCGGCTGATAGCGGGCGCCGACATCGTTGTCGACAATTATTCGGTGGATGTGCTGCCAAAGCTAGGGCTCGGTTACGAGGTGCTGAGAAGGCTCAACCCCCGCCTCGTAGTGATGTCGATGTCGGCCTTTGGCAAGAACAGCGCTTTTCGCGATTGCCGGGCATACGGCTCGACGCTGGAGCAGGGCTCGGGATTGCCGAGCGTGGTCGGAAGTGCCAATGGGCCGCCGGTCATGAGCCACGTTGCTTTCGGGGATGCTATAGGCGGTCTGAATGGTTGCGCTGCAGTTCTTGTTGCACTGATCCACGCACGCGAGACTGGGCAGGGGCAGTTTATTGACCTCGCGCAGATCGAATGCATGATGCCGCTTGCTGCTCCATGGATCATTATCCAATCCCTTTGCGGTACGTCGACAAGGTACGGCAATCGGCATCCTCAGTTTGTGCCGCACGGCTGCTTCCGCTGCGCCGGAGAAGACGGCTGGATCGCAGTGGCTGCGACCGACGCGGGTATGTGGCAGAGGCTTGCGAGCGTGATCGGCCGAGAAGACTGGGCTGCTGACCCCTCGTTGAAAGTTGCGGACCGCCGCCGTTCGATGGAGGATACGATCGATAGAGCAATCGAAGCCTGGACGCGCACACGTGATGCAGATCAGGCGATGTTCCAGCTGCAGGCCGCGAGCATCGCAGCCGGCGTCGTGCGCCTGCCAATCGACCTGCTAAAGGATCCGCAACTTAGATATCGTTCATTCTTTCAGGACCTTGAACGGGCTTTCATCGGTCTGCACGCGCAATCGTCGATCCCGATTCGTGAGCGCACACGGCCTCATTCGATCCGCCGAGCAGCACCCGTTCTGGGAGAACATAACACGGAGATTCTGACCGGCCTTTTAGGCCTCCGCGAGCCGGAAATCGCTGATCTCGAGAGGAAGGGCATCATCGGGACGAGAATGCTCTCGGAGGTGGAGCTGAGCGAAAGACGAAGATCTCAAGAAACATCGACGATATAGCCTCGCGTTTTACGTGTGGCTCTCACCGAAGGTTTGAGGAAAAAGTGTATGGTTAGGCAGTTGCAGATGTAACAGAATTTTCCAGGTCAAGGGCGGACTGGATTGTCTGATAACAGCGCAGTTGCACTTGCATTTATTCGCGTCGGTTGGCGCGCCGTGCGCTAGATAGAGTATGTGGAGATCCGCATGCCTTGGCGCGAAACGACTGCCACCTTGGCCTGAGGAGCGGGCTCAAAGATCGCCGGTCGTACTTACTGATCTGCTGGCTGGTCTACAGTACAAACACATCGTTCTCGTCCGTGGGTTCGAACCGCACCGAGCGGTCGACCCTCTGCACGCTCGACACTGGTAAGGTCGAACGTCTGGAGGTCGGCTGCTATTCGGAGGCAAGGCCATGACGAGATGAAAGTGGCGCCGAAGTCAACTACCAGTGCTCGCTGTTGCTCCCGATATGTACCCGTGTCACCTATACTTTCGACGTCTGCTGCAAAAGAGTGAGACCGCCTCCAGAATAGCTTTGCAAGAGCTGAATAAACAGCGCTTGCACAGCAGCGACTCGTAATCAGTACGGAGCGAAGCGTTCCTTCGATTGCTTTGTTGCCTCCTGCTGCTCTGAAAGAACATGTGCGGTGTTTAGGTGGAATGTAGATTGTCGACCGATGGGCCGGTCGCTCTGACATGAGAAGCGTTTGAGAGAGGAGTACGGCATGGCGCGTAAGGGTCAAATGGCGCTCGGACTATACGTCTTACAGGCGGGATATATCGAGGGAGCTTGGCGCGATCCGAGCGTGCCGAAGACGGGCGGAGTCGATATCGAGCATTATGCACATCTTGCGGCACTTGCCGAAGGCGCGGCATTTCACTTCGTGTTTCTTCCAGATAGCCCAAGTGTCGTCGAACGAGATAATGAAAACATAGCACGTGCAGGCCGAAACGATGCGTTTGAGCCCATCACCCTTTTGTCGGCTCTTTCATCAAGAACAAAGAATATCGGCATTGTTGCAACGGCGACCACGACGTATCACCAGCCTTATCATCTCGCACGTATGATTGCGTCCCTTGACCACCTCTCACAAGGACGCGCTGCTTGGAATATCGTTACCTCCGGAAATAAGTTCGAAGGGGCCAATTTTGGCGATGCGGAAATTCCAGAGCATGACGAGAGATATGAGCGAGCTAGAGAGTTCGTAGGTGTCATGAAGGGGCTTTGGGATACATGGGAAGACGACGCCTTCGTTCGTGACAAGCAAAGCGGGATCTTCGCCGATACGACGAAGCTGCACTTCCTCAATCACCGGGGAGCCTATTTCTCGGTCAGAGGCCCACTGAATATCGCACGGCCGCCCCAAGGCTATCCTGTACTCGTGCAGGCTGGCTCATCCGAGGCCGGAGTCAGATTCGCTGCCGAATTTGCCGAAGTTGTGTTCACAGCCCAGCCTTTGCTTGAAAGCAGTAAGCAGTACTACGCAGATCTAAAGCAGAAAGCTCGTGGGCTGGGGCGTAAAGACGACCAGATATTGGTGATGCCGGGCATTGTCCCGATTGTCGGAAGGACCAAGCAGGAGGCCTCCGATAAGCTTAAGAAACTGCAGTCCTATACACATGCAGGCGTCATGACGGAGACGGCAGATCGGTGGCTGGGGTTCGTTACCGACCTGCGTGCGATCGATTTGGACTCGTTAGTGCCCGCTACTTTGCCAGAGACGAATTTCATTCAGAGCCGCCAGAAGGTGCTCCTCGAGCTAGCTGCGCGCCAAGGAATGACCTGGAGACAGCTGATCCGCTCAGTATCGGATTCGCGCGGACATCTAATGGTGGTCGGGACGCCCGATGAGATAACCGACATCATGATCAATGCCTTCGATCAATATGCGGCCGATGGATTCAACCTCATTCCCGCCATCGTTCCGAGCGGGCTCAAGGATTTTGTGGAGCTCGTCGTTCCTGAACTGCGCCGACGGGGTAAGTTTAGGTCGGAAAGCTCCGGGCGGACTCTTAGAGAAAACCTGGGGCTCAAGAGGCCACCCAATCAGTTTACACGAGCGGCGTAAGCCGTGCTTTGGCTACTTGGAGGCAGAGCGCGCTGAGCGCTGTCTGAGCTGCTGCCGGTTTGATGGACACCAAGATTAGGTGTTCATTGAGCCGGAGGTGGGATGAAGAGACGGAAGTTCAGTCGCGAGTTCAAGATCGAGGCGGTCAAGCTGGTCAGGGAACGCGGGGGTTGGTGGCGCAGGCCGGCCGCGACCTGGACGTTCATGAGAATGTGGTGCGCAAGTGGGTCAAGGAGTTCGGCTCTGACCCGGTGCAGGCCTTTCCCGGCCACAGGCAGATGAAGCCTGAGCAACAGGAGATCGAGCGGTTGCGCCGCGAGGTCGCCAAATTGAAGGCCGAGCGGGATATTCTAAAAAACTGTCCAGCGTTGTGGCGCGCCGCGCGGGGTAGAAACAGCCTTGTGCTATCTTTTTGGCTGGGAGGGTAGCGGCCGTCAGCTTATTGGAGGCAGAATCCCCGTTAAAAAACGTGGCCTATGGGTGCATGCGGACTTGGGAGTGGTGACGCTGCTCCGGCGGCGATCCCGATTAGGAAGATGACGATTGGCATAACCCAGACCCTCCCGCTCTCATTGTTTGGAGGATTGCCAATGCCCAAGAGGACGACCGGCCACCGCCCGGAACTTAAACTGGTCAACGTCGGGGCCGCCGCTATTGACATCGGATCAAAGATGCACATGGCTGCGGTGAACCCAACCTGCACTGATACACCAGTGCGCACGTTCGGCACATTCACAGAAGACCTTCATCATCTGGCGGATTGGTTTAAGGCGAGCGGCGTGACGAGTGTCGCGATGGAATCCACCGGGGTCCATTGGATTCCGGTCTACGAGATCCTGGAGCAGCGCGGGTTTGAGGTCATTCTGGTCAATGCTCGCTACGCCAAGAACGTGCCCGGGCGCAAAAGCGATGTCAGCGATGCCGCATGTTGCGCCAGCTTCATTCCTACGGTCTGTTACGCGGCAGCTTCCGACCTGATGCCGAGATTGCAACCCTGCGCGCCTATCTGCGCCAGCGGGAGCGGCTGGTGGGATATGCCGCTGCCCATATCCAGCATATGCAGAAGGCCCTGATGGAAATGAACCTGCAGCTCCATCATGTTGTCTCGATATCACCGGCGCGACCGGCATGCAGATCATCCGAGCCATTGTGGAGGCGAACGCAATCCGGACGTCCTGGCAACCTATCGGGACGTGCGCTGCCATTCATCGATTGAGACGATCCGCGCAGCACTCGTAGGCAATGACCGCCACGAACATGTCTTCGCGTTGACTCAATCGCTGGAGCTCTACGACGTCTATCAGGCAAAGATGCTCGACTGTGATCGCACGCTCGAAGTCCTGATTAGTGCATTGAACACCAAAGGAGCAAGACCGGTCGGAAAGCTAGCCAAGCCACGCGTAACGACCAAGCAGGTCAACACCCCCACCTTCGATGTCAGGGCCGCACTGTACGGCGTGCTCGGCGCCGATTTGACTGAGATCCATGGGTTGGGTCCGTCGCTCGCATTGAAGCTCGTCGGCGAGTGCGGCAAGGATCTAAGGGCATGGCCGAGCGCCAAACGCTTCACTTCGTGGCTCTGCCTCGCACCCGGCAACAAGATCTCCGGCGGCAAGATGCTGTCCTCGCGCACACGGAGATCCTCAAGTCGCGCAGCTGCGCTGTTGCGGTTGGCAGCCACAACCGTGGGGAAGAGCGAGACAGCGCTGGGAGCATTCTATCGTCGGCTGTCCTCACGTGCAGGTAAATCTAAGGCCGTGACGGCGAGCGCTCGCAAGATTGCGGTTTTATTCTACAGCACACTCCGGCACGGCATGAGCTACAGGGATCCTGGCGCCGACCAATATGAGCAGCAATATCGTAGATGTGTCCTCGAAAACCTACAGTGCCGGGCGAAATCGCTAGGCTTCGTGTTGCAGGCCATTCCGGGCGACGCCAATCCGGCTGTTTCTTAGGAAGGCCGCAGCCTTCTTCGCGAAGGAAGCGACATGAAGTTCGTCGTCATCGCGAAGCACCGGGCGACCTGGCCGGTGGCATGGCTGTGCGATGCGCTGGGGGTGTCGCGGTCGGGCTTTCATGCCCGGCTGAATCGCTCGCCCAGTGCTAGATCTCGCAGCGACGAAGAGCTCGGCGGCAAGATGAAGGCAAGCTTCATGGCGAGCGACCGCACCTATGGTGCGCACTGCAGCAGCGCCGTTGCAAGGTACCCTACGGTGTCGGTGAAAGCTCAAGTGCCTTTGCCACGCAGGTGCGGGGCTATAGCGCAGGTTCGTCGTTGACCTCCTCGCCCCTGACGCGGCTCCCCACGTTGCGTAGCATTGGACTGAGACAAGCATAGGCAAGCAAGCCGGCGAGCACAACGGACTCCAGGAGAAACGGACCGGCAGGGAAAACCTCGTAAAGGCTCACCGCAAACGGCGCGAAAAGCACATTAACACCACTGATCGCCCCAATAGCTCCGGCCACGCGCGCCTGCTCTTTCATCGGAACGGAAAGTGACGCGCCGACCATGAAGCCCGGTCGGGCCAAGGAGAAGCCGAGGCTCGCCAGGGCATAGCCCAGGATAGCGATGGCATAATCTGGTGAGAGGGCGATCGAAACGCTGCCGAGAGAGGCCAGCCCGGCACCCCATCGCAGTAGGGCTTTCGGTGTCATGCGGAGAATGGGGATGAGGGCCCAGAGCGCAAGCAAACTGGCGAGAGCCCCGCAGACCATCGCAATCGCGATACGGCCTTGCGCTATGCGCAACAAGTCCGGGGATGGGAGCTGAGGTAACTCTTTGCTCGTTTTGTCGATGATAAGAAAACCCAGCGTCTGTGCCAGCGCATTCTGGCAAACGAAAAGCAGGAAGCCGTAAGCGATGAAGGGGACAAAGTTAGAGCGGAGCCACGGCGGTCCAGGCGCCGTCTTATCGCTCCGGAGCGGTGGCTCCGTCGGCAAGATCGGCGCCTCATCTAGATAGCGGGCGACAAAAATCAGCATTGTTGTGGCGATCAGGGCAAACGCGTACAGCGGCCCTGCGTATCCGAAGCTTTCGATGATGAAAAGTGGGGCCAGCACTGGGCCAACCACGGTGCCAAGGCTAGAAGCACCAGCGATGCTGGACATCCAGCGCGTGCGGTCGGCAGGGCAGGTGCGCTCCGCGATATAGGTTTGATTCGCTGGGCTGGTGGCCGAGCCGAAGAGCCCATAGATGGCACGACAGACGAGGAAAAATCCGAAGATGATCGTGGGAGTTGTCAAGTGGGCCAGGCCGGCGCTCACCACCAGGCCGCAGAGCACCATGGAAACCGCAAACCCAGCAAGGCCGATGATCATGAGGGGCTTACGGCCACGCAGGTCAGATTGACGAGCCCAGAACGGCGAGGTCACAGCCCACAATAGGGAGGAGAGCGAGAAAATGGCCGCCACCATCCAGTCCGCGATGCCAATCGAGCGGCCGATCGACGGAAGCACTGACTGCAACCCAGTGTTGCCAATTGCGGTAGTTATTGAAAGGCAGAAGAGGATAGCAAAGGCGCGGCGCGAAAGCCTGGGCATATCAGACATGTGGAGTTCTTGCTATCCCCCGCTTGTTGCGAAAGTATTTGTCCGACCGGCGTCCCACGTCTGTCAAAAGGGAAACAGTCATCGAAACGCAGCTTATGCGAGTTCCGCGGCCGAATTTTCGTGTTGATCGTCCTTGCTTGCCGAACTTCGGCGTCTTGGACGTAAATCCAGGTGAAAGTCTTCTTGCCGCAGATCGGCAACGCTAAATTCCACGGTAACGGTGCCCATTGCCCATGCTTACCTTCTAATCAGTGCTATTTTTTTCAAGAATCCTCACTTGATTACTTCTTTGTTCTGCATTGTGGCCCTGCGAAATTTGCAACAGGGCGCGCGCGAAACGACGAGCATGAGGTGCTGCTAACAGCCTCGATTAAAGTCGTGTTTCGAACGCGAAGGACTTAAGCGCTGCATCTTCGAAAGCCGGGGCGTAGCCACCACTCTCAAGGCCAGCCTATTTCAGCGCGTGCGGGTTCACGGGCGAGCCAAAGCCGCCAGTAACCTCGAGAGGCGGAGCTGCAAGCAGGAAGCTGTACCGTCCGTCGGCGGCGCAGTCCGCCGCCAGCGCCTCCAGGTTGAACATCTCGCCAAGTGGCATGCCCATGTCTCGCAGCGCCAGCATGTGGAAGGCTAGGGGCATCTCCGATGCGAGCCCCTCTGGATCCAGGATCTCGACAGCCATGTTGTCCGCGGCCACGGCCGCCAGCGATTTGTCGTGAGCCCATTCGGCGCAGGTGTAGCTGAGGCCCGGCTGTATCCCCATAAAGCGGTCGCGGTCTCCGTCCGCGGTGAACCACAGCATATGGCCGGTGCGCACCAAAAGAATGTCGCCCTTGCCGATGCTTATACCTTGCTTCTGGCATGCGGTGTTCAGATCGTCGACCGTGATCGCGTAGTCGAGCGGCAGCCGTTCGACCCCCTTTAGCCGTGCGATGTCGAGGAGCGCCCCGCGCGAAACAATGCCGGGCGTGGCGAGATGGTTGACGCCCATCTTGAGCGCGCCGTTTTCGGTAAGGCATTCGCGCGCGTTGCAGCCATTGTAAAGATGGCCGTCATAGTGAACATGGCCGAGCGCGTCCCATTGCGTTGAACATTGCAAGGGCATGTGGATGACGTCATCGGAGTAGCAGACGTCCGGCGCGGCGGGACTCATCGGGGTGAAAAGGTCGGTGGCGTAGACCATCGGATTGAATCGCTTGCGTCCGACCTGAGGCCCGTTCCGGTCGAACCGCAAACCGAGGTTAAAGAGCTTGCCTTCGCGCACCTCGGCGGCTGCGTTCTTCAGTGTTTCTGGCCCGATGTGGTTAAGCGTGCCGCGCTGATCGGCTTCGCCCCATCGCCCCCAGTTGCGCAGCTTCTCGGCAAGATAGTCGAAATCGGCGGGCCGCATGGCCGGCTCCTTGTTTGGTCGCGAAATGTTGGGCCGCCTCGGGACCGTTCGATGGAATGCCTCTTGGCTGGCTTGGCATTCTTGGCTGGCCAAGCGCGGCCCATCGCAAACGATTGTGTCCTCCCGAAGCGCTTCTTCTCCGTGAGAAAGTTACCGATTCGCGAGCAATTCTGGCCGCTTAATTCGACCGGCGTCCTGACGAATTTCTGCGCCCGTTCGCGTCGACGCGCAGCTTTCCACGAGTGTACCCGGCCTCGTGACGTGCTCAGCAACTGATCGATTGGGTGAGCGCCGTTTAGGAAATGAAAACGCAACAGCGTCGGCGGGCTATCACCGTCAGTCGGTGCCCATTCGCCGCAGCTTAACGGTGTGTCACTCAGGAAAGCGAGATGTAGGCCAGTTGCTCCCGATCGCAAAAGCAGCATTTGGCAGCCGTCGATCGTTTAGAGTACCTGGACCCGCTCAACTGCGCGAACCTTGAACCTGTGAAAGCCCTTTGCGGATTGCGGCGGCACTTTGCGTGGCTGATTAGCCGGCTCAACTTGGCTGGTCGACGATATCATACCACCGCTACCAGCGTGACATCCTCGCTCGTTCCCGATGATTGGTTCTGACGATATCACTGACAGCGGGGTGAGGCGGAGAAACTCGGAGAGACCACGCCAAGATCATAGGTAGTATGGCCGACAAAGCGGACCCGTTCACCAGGCGGAAGTAGGTAAGGCTTCCGGGAAATCGGAGTTTTAGGAGGCGGTCAGGAACTGTTACCCCCAAAGCCAAATAGGGACATCGCAAGGCTCGGGCTCAACCGCCGATAGAGATCTATGCTGACACATTAAGAACGAGTCGACTAACGCATTGAAAACTCGCGCTCCTGCGCTGAAAGAACGAGTCAGCTTTGATTTTAGGAACGAGTCATTTGGCCGTGCCGGACTTTTAGTCCGAGTCGTTTTCTGTAAGTAGCTGATCTTGCTTAAGTTCACTGCGCGCTGGAGAAACCAATGCGGCTAAGCCACCGGTGGCTGCGACCGCAACACGCGGATGGCAACATCCCGACGGCGATGTTCTGGCCGTTCACGCAGCCGACGGCAGGTCTCGGCGCGCTGTACATTCTGCACATGGCCGAGCATGCCCTGCTCGTCGAAACACTCCTGAGCGAGATTGTCGGTTAAGTTGGGCAAGAAGGTCCCGTTACCGCTACGGGTTAGACTCCGCCCTTTCGGGGGTTCTGCAGAGGTGCGGGCGGTGGTGCCCAGGAAAGGATTGGGGCTCGATCCGTCAAACTGCAGCAAAAACAGTCACTTACCTCTGCGCCAAGTCCGACCCTTGTACCACTGGACTGTGCTCGTGTCGACCCTGCTCAAGTCCGCAAGCGGCACGCGTGGCAAGGGCGGCGAGACTACGCCTGGAAGAGCGGCTTGGGACAGTCTGGCATGGCTCGGCTCACTTCGGCCGAGCGCCCTTCGCGCCGGCCCCTTCAGGTTCTCGGCGATCCTTTTGGAAGCCTCGTCAAGGAAGTTGATCGAGACCCTGAGCGAACCCTCCGAGTTCTCAAGTTCCTCCGGCTCCGGCGCGGTTTTGGCCTCGGTGCCTGCAGGACGCGTCCCGGCCGAGTTCGTGCCGCCGGCGGGCTGAACGAAAACGTCGCTTCGCAGCACGCCGCGCTCCTCGACGACGCATTCGAAGCCTGGCGCTGCATCGATGTATTTCCGTCACCGGCGATGCGATCAGTATTCATTCCTGGCCAGCAGGAAAGGCAGGATTCCCGGCCTGGCCAACGCGTGCCGACGGCGTGTCGCACGACGACAATTGGCTAGCGTGACATCGGCCAGATCGAAGAAGCCGCCGTCGCGCAGCCTAGCAAGTCTGTGCCACCTGGATCGCGGCCGCGGCGGCCGCGTCGAAGGCACTCCAAGGCTGCGGCCGGCGATGGTGACGGCGCCGCATCGATCGATGCGACCGGCATCGACGAGCTCCTGAAGGGTCGGGTCGAGAGGCATTTCCGGTCGGAAGTCGGGTTCGGGCCACGCCTGCTTCGGCGAGCGCGTCCCCGGAAGGCCGTGGATGCGAATGTCGAAAATCTCCGAAGGTGTGGCGCCGAGGCCGGCATCGAGCACGAGGTCGAAGTTCGAACCCGCCGCGGCGTGCCCCGCCGCCAGTTGACCACTCCAACGAGTGCCAAGCCCGGCTCTTCGGTCGAACGTTTCGTGCCCTCGACGAATTTGCTTTCAATTATCGTTGTTCGGAAACGGCGCTCCTCCCCACACCGCTGCGCTGCAGGCCTTCTTGCGGCCGACCCAACCCGGCTTGGTCAGGACCTGAATGGCGAGATTGCCGAGCTCCGACGCATCCACGTCCTCAAGATACAGCGAGACCAGGCCGGCATCGGAGTACGGGAGAAGTCCGATCGTCCACAGCGCGGCCTGTCCGAGATTGCCGAGTCCCAATGACCAGAACGCCGCCGGCAGGTAGGCAAGGTCGATGTCGTCGTCGTACCCCGCCGACAATGCGGACAACCTGCTTCGCTTTCAGACATTTGGCTAGGCTACACCTCACCTAAGCGAGGAGTGGCAATTTTAGATTGAGCATCACGCATTTTGCGTGTATCTTGGTAGCCTTCATTTCGTACTAGCTGTCTTTCGAATGACGCAGGAATTGTTTGAGGATTGCAGTTACGTTTTTGAGCTGAGGTGATTGAAGAGTCCGGATAGCCAATCGTGTTCGAGTGAACGCCCTCGGTTTTAATTGATCCGGCATCATCATCCGGGTCGCGAGCGCCGGCTCGATCTATTGAGAAAGCGTAGGTGGTGAGCCGGCGAATTTCGCCGCGCGATACGCGGCGTCGTGCACAAATGAATCGCGAGACGATGAATGTTCGATTTTCAGCGCGCCAGAAACATATCTGAAACGGCATCGAATCAAGTCCACGATATCTTGCCCACGCTTGCGAATGAGATATCGGAATGCCGGTATTTGCCCGTTGCAAGACTTTGTATCGAAAGGAGGTGAATAAGATGGCAGAAGCGATCAAGAGTGCGATTGATATTCTTTCCGCCAAGTCCGTCACACAAGTGATGACAGAAGCCGTCACACGAGACGTGACAGCCTCGGCGACAAAGAGCGCGACACTGGCTTTGACATCCGTCTTGCAGACAGCGTCCGTGACACAGAGCGTTACAGCCAGCGTTACACAATCCATGACACAGGGCTTCACACAGGCGTTGACACAGGCGCTGACACAGGCGTTGGCCACAATGGCCAAGCTGCCTGAGCTGGCTCTGACACTCGCTACAGAGATGTCAAACACACTGGCGGGCATGTTGCCGACCCGCGTGTCCGAAGCCCTGACATCGGAAGCTGTGACAGCTGCGATTCGTCGCTAGTCATCTTAGCCGCGGCCGATCGATCAGCCGTTATCGACAGGCCAAGGCGCAACAGACGAGATCGATCCGAGTGCCGATGGATCGACTCAAGAACAAGTCGAACGGTGCATCACCGCGCCAAGGTTGCACCGTTATCGCTTAACAAAGGCGAGCTCCACCCAGTTGCGGAAGTCTCGCCGCGAAGATCAATGCTCTGGAACTATACGCCCATAGCTCAATGGAAACGAGACGAGGCAAGAACATTCGGGTCGCTTCAACAATTTTGGCCAGCTTTCGATGACTGGGCCCCACCCATGCTAGCTGGGTATCGAAGTCATCGTTGAGGGAACTCGCAGCTGGCGCGGCGCAATGCTGGAAGACTCGAAGCCTATTTCGAGCCAAGTCTCTAAGAGCCACGGTCTTGTAAACCGTAGATGCGGGTTCGAGTCCCGCTGGGCGTGCCAACATCGACGCAGTTCGCCACTGGCTGTGGAGTCGACGAGGATGTCTGTCCCGAGAGTAAAGTCGAGGACGCCATATGTAGAAGCGCCTCACCCGCTCGAGATTGCGGGCTGCCGGGCACTCGTTGGAGAGACTGTTACCCTCCACGGCTTTCTCGCGGATATTAGGCGATACCCGAAGGTCACCTTCCTGTCGCTCCGCGACCATACCGGCGCGATCCAGATCGTATGCAAGCGACACGATTTGCTGGAAGAAGTCCGCTCACTGACCCGCAACAGCGCGATTCGCGTCAACGGCATCATTAAGGCCGGGCGCGGCGAGGAGATCGAACTCGAGGCGCTAGGTATTGCGGTGCTTAACGTAGCCGAGCCATGCGCGCTCCGCGAAGCATCAGCTAGGTCTCCCGCAATGCGGTTCCTGACGATGCGTGAACCGCGTGAGCAACTTATTTGCGCGGTCCGAACCACGCTGCTCAATCTGCTGCGCGGGACGCTGCTAGAGCAGGGGTATCGCGAGATCCAAACACCGAAGATCACCGCCGCTGGATGCGAGTCCGGAGCGGCTGTGTTCAATCTCAGTTTTTTCGGAGAACCCGCCTGCCTCGTGCAGTCCCCTCAGTTCTACATGCAAATGGCGATGGCTGCCGGGTTTGGCCGCGTGTTCGAGATCGGTCCGGTCTTTCGCGCAGAGCCGTCGAAGACAAACCGGCACGCGGCCGAATTTTCCTGTCTCGACGTCGAACTGTCCTGGATCTCCTCGCATCACGACCTGATGGAGGTCGAGGAGAGCCTGCTTTGCCGACTACTGGAGGAACTCGCGCGCCTCCATGGTCAGGATATCGAGCGCCAGTTCGAAATACCGGTGGGACGCATCGATGCACCGATTCCGCGCATCTCGTTCGAAGAGGCGCTGTCGATAGCGCGCAATGGTTCACTCGCGCTCCGCACCGATCGACTGTCGCCTCAGGACGAGCAAATCATTTGCAAGAAGCTGAGCCAGCGCACCGGCTCCGACTTCGTGTTTATCACCGATTATCCGGCGGACGACCGGCCTTTCTACACGATGCGCGACGATGGCTCGAGCAAGGCGAGCCGCAGCTTCGATCTGCTCTGGCGCGGCGTGGAGATCACCTCGGGATGTCAGCGCGAGCATCGCTTCAGCAATCTAGCGACGCAAATCGAGGCTGCTGGCATCGACGAGGAAACGCGAGCCCGCTATCTGGCGCCGTTCTACCTGACGATGTTCCGGCACGGCTGCCCGCCACATGGCGGCTTTGGCCTGGGCATCGATCGTTTCCTGTTCATGCTCCTCGGCTGTTCCTCTATCGCCGATGTCTCGTTCGTCTTCCGCGGACCGGAGGGCTTGATGCCATGACGGCTCAAACTCCGCTCGCGAACAGGAGAGGTCCGATCCAAAGGGCACTGGCCGCGCACGTGGCGGCGCGCTTCGATTTCCCGTTGGCCGTCGGTGTTGCTGCGCGATCACCCCTTGGCTGCCGCGCGATCCGCATACAGCCTGTCGCCACCCCCCCTGAGCGGTCGAGACAATTGTGCCGCGAAATGCATGGCTGGCTGACCCAGCAGCACTGGATCGCCGGCGCGATTGCAGCGCCGACCTGTATCTATGTCCGACCGGACGATGAATGGTTGCTGAGCGCGTCAGTTCTACCGAGCGACGCCGACGCCTTCGCGGTCACCTCGTCTGCGGTGCACACCGTCCCTCCAGCATGGAGCGACGTCACGACGTTGCAGGATTGGCGCGTTCTGCATGTCGGCCGCGCGGTGCGACGCCTGGTCCCGCTCGACGTAGGCTCGAGCGGCAACTCTCCTTCCAGACCTCTCACCGTGGTGGCAGGCCGGCGCGACGACGCTGGGCTCATTGCGGTTGCACCTGTCGATGTCGAAAATGGCGCCATGAAGGCAAGCAACGCGGGCGTGGTCACGCCGGATGACGTGCTGCTTGCCATTCGATCCATCGCACGTCGCGCCGACGATGCGGCCGACCGCACGCTTGAGCGCGAGGCGGATCTCGCGCTCGCCTTCGTTGTTGGTCGCGTGCCGCGTCTGGATCACGTGCGTATCAGCCTGCAGCGCATTCAGAGCGACGTCGCGGCCTGCATGTCGATCGTAGGCGCCTTGACCGGACGGGCGGACGGGCCGCCAGGGATTCAAATCCACAAGAAGGCTGGCGGCGACGATCCTGCCGAACTCGCGATCGAACTCGACCTGTTCGGGATTGCTCTGCATCAAGCGGCCGAGCGGCTCGATCCTGCGCCCTTGCTTCGATATGCCCATGCGCTGTCGCGGCGCATGCTTGATTCCAGCCCGTTTCTCCGCCGCGACGTCGCTTCAGCGGCTCGCGCAACGCTGCATGCAGCCCTGAGCCATGCCGGTTGCCTCGAGGCCGATGCCTCCGCTCTTTCCGCAACATCCCAACCATGGAGCTAGATCATGTCGACCGAATTTGACGCTGCCTACACGTGGACCGCGGACGTGCTCGCTTCGCTGCGTCACTCGCTCAGTCGCGGCAAGTTCGACGAGATCCTTCCCGCCATCCTGTCCGACCGTTACGAACCCGGAGCGAGGCACAGCATCGCGGTCCTTGGCGACCGAACACGGCCGCAGGTGTCCAAGGGTCCTGACGGCGTCGTCGTCCGAGGCGCGGAGTTCTACTATCTCCCGGTTAGCCATTGCGTCGAGAAGCAGCTGTCGCTGGAATACCTTGATCGCGTGTACTGCGTGGCGCCTTGCGTTCGCCTGTTGATGGCCGGTGAGGACATTTCCCGCCGCCACCTTTACAGCTTCTTCCAGGTCGAGATCGAGTGGAAGACGGCTGATGCCGATGAGGTCTACACCGCCATCGAGACCCTGCTGCGGGATTTCTCCGCGGATCTGTTGGCACGACGCCGCGCCCGCGGCGAATTGCCGGAGGAAGCCGAGCGCCGGATCGCCCAGCTCGGCCGGGTGCCATATGAGCGACTGCCATTCGCCGCGGCGCGGCAGCGGGTCCAACATGTCGGAGGTGCAAGCAATCCCCATGCGGCCGGCGATCTCACCCATTCCGAGGAGACCGCATTGTCCAATGCGGCCGATGCACCGTTCTGGCTCACCGAGTATCCGGAGGGTGTTCGGGACTCATTGTATCTCCGGGCTCCGAACGGGCTGTTTGCCACCTACGACCTGATCCTGCCGCACGGATATGGTGAGGTCGCAACCGGTGGTCTGCGTCCGGACTCGGCGGACGCGATTCTCGCACAGGCGCGCACTCTCGGTGAGGAACCGCATCCGCATTACGCCGACTGGAAACGTCGCACTGCCATTCAGACCGGCGGCCTCGGCTTCGGCCTCGAACGCCTCGTTCGTTACTGCGCCGGGGCCGAAAGCATTCTCGATTTGCGGGTGGCGCACGACCAGGGGCCGAACGCCAAGATCGTCCCCCGGTTTGCAGCCGCTGCGGAGTAACGGCCATGGATATCGCGCGGGCGCTCGAAGTGGCGGATTTCGAACGAGCGGCGGAGGCATCAATGGCGCCGCAGTACTGGGCGTACCTGGCCGGCGGCGCGGGCAACGGTGGCGCGGTCCGCGCCAATAGCGATGCTTTCGGCCAGGTCAGCCTCGTGCCGCGCATCGCGATGGAGGATTGCTCCTCGCCGGCAACCAGCCGCAGGCTTTTCGGCCGCATCCTAACGATGCCCGTGTTGCTGGCGCCGACCAGTCCGCAACGCCTCTTTCATGAAGACGCCGAGCTCGCCTGCGCGCGCGCTGCCAGAGCCACAGGAACACTCATGGTTGTCAGCACCGACAGCCATTTCGGGATGGACCAGATTGCCGCGGCTGCCGGCGGCGCCTGGTGGCTCCAGCTTTACGCCTACCAATCGCGCGAACATGTCGAACGCCTCGTCAGGATGGCGGAGCAGCATGGTGCAGAAGCTCTCGTCGTCACCATGGATGCACATTTTGCCGCGCGCCGCTTCGGCACCGAACGCGCAGGATTCGTGACGCCGGCATTCGTCGACTTCAGCATCATGCGCAGCATCGGAGTCGAAGGCAAACCGGGCGCGGGCCATGCGAGGATAGCCCGATTGCCGCTGACCTGGAAGGACGTCGAGTGGCTGCGCGGCCTGACGCGGATCCCGGTCCTGCTCAAGGGCGTTCTGCATCCGGACGATGCACGGCGGGCCGTTGAAACCGGCGTTGACGGAATCGTCATCTCCAATCATGGAGGACGTCAGCTCGAGTCGGCGAGCGGGACGCTGAATGCCCTCGCCGACATCGCGCCTGCGGTACCCAGCCAGTTTCTGCTCCTACTCGACGGAGGCGTCCGCTGCGGAAGCGACGTAGTCAAGGCGCTTGCGCTAGGCGCGCGCGCCGTGTGCATCGGCCGCCCCTATCTCTGGGGCCTTCATCTGGCCGGCGAACAGGGTGTGGCAGCTGTGCTGGCGCTGCTTGCGGCCGAGCTCAGGGGCACCCTTCAACAGTTGAATCTGCCGGGTATTGACGCCATCGACGCGTCGATCGTGCGGCCCGCGTCTTCGCCGCACTTCTGGTCCGGCTACAGATCCATGGAGGTACATAGCTATGCGTAGTTCGGCCAGTTTGTTTCGAAAGCCCGCGTCGTCGCCCATCTATTTCACGCGAGGCGTGCCGCCTTCTGAGGCAATTCCTTCAGAGGAGCTCGGCGTCATCGCGCGCAGTCTCGTCGACCGGCCGACGCAGCAGCTCTTCCAGTACGCGCCTTCGGACGGATATCTCGGCGACCGCGTGTTGCGCACCGCCATCGGCGAGGCAAACCGGGTGAGCCCGGACGAGGTCTTCATTGGAAACGGCTCGCTCCAGGTGCTCGACCTGCTCGCCGCAATACTCGTCAAGCCCGAGCGTAGCACGGTCTTGGTCGAGCAACCGACCTATGACCGTTCAATACGCATCTTCGGCCGGCACGGCGCACGGGTCGTCGGCGTTCCCCTGCAGGGCGACGGCATCGACACTGCGATGTTGGCTGAGCAGATGAAGCGCCTTCGAGCGGCAGCGCTCTACCTGATCCCGGACTTCCAGAATCCGGCCGGAATCACCACGAGTCTTGCCAAACGTCGGCAGATCTTGGACTTGGCCGCCGAGTTCGACGTTCTCGTCATCGAGGACACGCCCTATCGCGAACTGCGCTTCGAAGGTGTTGCCCAGCCGCTCTTCAAGGATATTGCGGGACGCGCCCGTGTCGTCACAATCGGCTCCCTGAGCAAGACGCTGAGCCCCGGATTACGGATCGGCTACGCGATCGGCTCGGGGGCCCTCATGCGACAACTCGCCGAGCTGGCGACCGACACCTACCTGTCGCCTGCCCCGATCTGCCAGTCGATTGCAGCAGAGTGCTTCCGCGCCGGCTTGGTCGAACGGAATATCGTGCGGGTGCGCGACCTGATCCGGCCGAAATGGGCGGCGGCGATCGGCGGTGCCTCCGAGATCTTCGGCCGCGACTGCATGTGCCTGCCACAGGGTGGCTACTTCCTCGGCATTACCGTGAATTCCGATCTTTCGGAGCCCGCTTTCATCGCCAGTGCATCGACGGCCGGTGTGATCATGACACCAGGCTCCGCGTTCTTCCCATCCGAGGGGCAGCCGGGAAGCGGGACGCTGTTCCTGCGTCTGCCGTTTCACGCGCTCGACCCGGGCGATTTCAGATCCGGCATCGAGATCCTGCAGACCATCCTGGTAAACGGACGGCAGCGTTCGCGAGCCGCGGACTTGGAGGCTTCCAATGGCCAGTTCACTGGGTAGCGAAATCGAGTCTCGCACAGTAGGGGCGTTGGGCGGTCACTTGGCGGTTTACTGCGAGCCGCGCGCGAACGCAGCCTCGCTGCCCCTGCTGTTGCACCCATCGCTCCGCAACGAGGGTACGGCGCATGAAGCGTTCATGGAGGCGGATCCCGATCGCGATCCCAGGCGCTGGGAAAGCGGCGCCGCGGCCAGGTTGCAACGAATGCTTGGGCAATCGCAGATCGGAGAGATTGCAACCGCCTTGCAGCGCGATGATGTGATCCACCTGCGCGGGCTTCCGAGGGATCCGATATCGCCTCCGACACCTTATGAAGGCGATCCTGACATGTCGTTGCTGCGCCTGACGCTGGCGAATCTGGTCGGTGTGATGGCCGTGCTAGGTCTGCAGGCATTCTCCTACGATTGCGAGAACGACGGCCGCATCGTTCGTCACGTCTGCCCGCGTCTTGCCGCGACCGGAGAGGCAAGTTCGCAAGGTTGGGCAAAGGAACTGCTGTGGCATGCCGATGGCGCCTATCGCGCTATCGGCGACGAGCGCAACGCCGTCAGGTCGCCGGCGCCGCGGTGGCTGTGCTGGGCCGTCATCCATGATTCGCCGTCAATCCCGGTTACAATCGTAAGGCTGGTCGATGTTCTCGCGAGTCTCGATCCGGCGACAGTTGAGACGCTACTGCAGCCGCAGTTCGTGGTGGGCCCGCCCGATTCATTCCGCGATCGAACCGAGGCCCGCTCGGTGCCAATCCTGGTGCGGGACGGCAAAGGCGGCTTCTACTCCCGCTACAACCAGGCACTTTGTCGCGGGACAACGGCTGCCGCATGTGCATCACTGGAAGTCATGGCACGCGCGTTGGCCGACAGGAGGCTGGTCCACCACGTCCCGATCGAGACCGGCGATATCGTCATCCTGGACAACTGGCGGACTTTGCACATGCGTCCCGATTTCCAACCGCGCTGGGACGGCCGCGACCGCTGGCTCCTGCGCATCTACGGTGCCGAAGGCGGTACGTCTGCCGTTCGTGCGCGAGAGCATTTCCCATATTGTTGGAGGTAAAGCCATGCGTGCAGAAGCTCCCGTGAAGCTACGCCTAGCATCGGTTTCAAGACTTCAGGTCACCACTCCCCAGGAATGCCCCGGCGAAAGTGCGATCCCGGCCATCAACATCCGTCTATTCGGCACCTTCAGCCTGGGCGTCGGCGGCGACCGCGTCGACATCTCGGCGCGGCTGGCGGCGATCCTGGCGTATCTGGCGCGCCGGTCGGGCAGCGAGATTCCGCGTGATCGCCTCGCGGGACTATATTGGGGACGCATGCCCGGCGAGCAGGCGCGACGCAACGTTCGCGTAGCACTGTTCCGGATCAACCAGTTGCTGCATTCCGCACACCCGGCCGTGCCTGCGCGACTGATTCAATCCTTCGGCAATTTCGTCAGCCTGCCCCGACATTCCTTTCTGCATATCGATGCCAACGAATTTGAAACCGTCTTCGACGATTGCTGTTCGCGCCCGGAGATATCCGCCGCCGACTTGCTGAGAGTGCAGCGAGCTGTCGAGCTCTACAGGGAAGATCTATTGCCCGACCTCGGCGAAAGCTGGATTATTGAGGAGCGGGAAAGCCTGCGCTCGAAATATCTGTCGGCGCTGAAGTTCCTCATCCTCGCCTGCCTCACCGAGAACGACCACAGGAGCGCCCTCTATTGGTGCGAGCGCGCGATGAAGGTTGACATTGGCGATGAGGAGACTGCGGCGCTTGCTATGAAGATCGCTTCGCAAATGGGCAACCGATCGCACGCCGTAAAGACTTTCCGCGCGCTCGCACTGGTGCTGCGCCGTGAATTTGGCATTGCACCCTCTACCGAAATGGTCGACCTGCTGCGGGGGCTCACATCGGATCCGCCGAATCCTGTCAGCTTCGAGATTGACGTCGGCGCGATAAAGCGCAGCTTCTTCGGGTACGCCAAGCGCCCGGTACGGTGAGATGTCGGGTCCAATAGATGCCGCTGAAGCGGAGTTCAATGCAATGCCGGTGCCTGCCGCCCATCGCCGCGGGGCATGAGCTCCTTACTTCGCTCGCTTTCACAAATCGATCGGTGCGATTCGCAGTGCTCCAATCGGTATCCCCTTTGCGCGATATGAGGTCTGCTTCGTGGTGCCCGGGAAAGGTTGGGACTCTATCCGTCAAATCAAAGCAAAAACAATTACTTACAGCTGCGCCTGCTCCTATGCTTGTACTGGATTCTTCTCGTGTCGACCTTGCTCTGATCGCCAGCCCTTACGCACGCAATGGCGGCGGAATACGCGCAGTGTCAGGGCTCGTTCGGGAACGTGCCGTGGAGCACCGCATCGATGGCCGCTGCCGTCAAGACCTGTCCCTCCTGCCGATCCCATCTGGTCTACCTGATCGAAGACTCCTCGACGGAGCCGACTGCTTTGGAAGCGAGATGCAGGCAGTGCGGCGCGGAAATCGCTGCCGGCCGCCTCTTCGAGGCGTCGCTCAACGACTACTTCGGCGCCGATCTCTACGCAGCGGCTGCCGATGGCGACGTCCCGCCCTTGGGGGCATGCCGCGCGTGCGGGTTCGGGACATACGTCATGACGGAGGACGAGAACGCGTGCTCGTTCTGCGAGGACGGCCTGACGGAGTGCGAGATGTGCTCAGAGCCTCTGACGCCGTTCAACGTCTCCCCCGACAGCGACCGGATGTGCGACTACTGCGCGCACGTTCTTTCGAAGGATTGATGTGGCCGCAGGCCCGAAAGAGTACGGCCAGCCGAATTCCGTCGTCTCGCCCCCGTTTCGCCGGCTTTTTCGGGCAGCTCCGAGCGTGCGGTCGGTAGACGACCGGCCGTGTTCACGCTCCCGGTCCGACATGAACGCGCCTCAACGGCCCAAGCGCCGCCACCACCACGTCTGGCAGAACTATCTCCGTCCCTGGACCACGGGCGGGGGCTTGTTCTGTCTGCAGGACGGTCGCGTCTTTCCGAGCGGAACGCGCGTCCTTGCCGTGCAGACCGACTTCTACAAGCTGCAGCGGCTCAAGCCTCACGATCTGGCGCTTCTTAAGATGCTCTTTGGACAAGGACGGCCATCGGCGGTCCGGACACACGGCAGTCTGGTCGGCATGCTGGTCGCGCCGTTCGAACTGGCGGAACGGTTTCGGGGAAGCCCGAACTGGCCGAAGATCGAAGCGCAACTCGACGACCTTGCGTCGAACGTGCTCGAGGACTATCACGCGAGCATCGAGTCCTCGTTCGCGCCGGCGCTGGAACGGGCGCTCGCCGGCGACCTCGGCTTCTACACCGACGACGCGCAGTGCATCACGTTCCTCAATTTCCTCTGCACGCAGTATATGCGAACGCGCGGCATCAAGGAGCGCGTCCTGGAATTGAGTCCTCTCCTCGAACGCGTCTGGAACATCGTGATCCACATCACCGCGACGAACATCGGCGCAAGCCTGTACGTCGAGCGCAAGAGGCGGAAGCTCGTCCTCGTCGAGAACCGCTCAGAGGTGCCGTTCATCACCAGCGACCAACCGGCCGTCAATCTGAAGGGCACGCGTCCCGTTCCGACGGACAGGCTGTCGATCTACTATCCGATCTCGCCGACGGCGGCGCTGCTGATTGCGGACGTGGACGAGGACCCGCTCTTTCCGGCCACCGGTCTCACCGGCGAGCAGGCGAGGGCGCTCAACCTGATGGTCGTGCGCGCCGCACACAAGCAGATCTTCGCGCGGTCGGCCGCGTGTCTCGAACCGTACGTCCGCGGCTAGGCCAACCTTCTGACGGTCGGAGTATTGCAGCAATCTGCGATGTCGGGAGGACCGGCCCCCTCATCGCCTCGGTAGGCCACGACCTGATTTTTCCAAGAACGCGGCATCGTTGAAGATCGAAGTTCCCTTACCGATCGCCTCAAGGAAGGCAGCAAAGAGTTCCGAGACCGCATTCCTGATTCCCGCGTCCGAAGAAAGCCAGTCGTCGGGCGGCTCCTCGAACAGCACCGGCTCCGTTGAAGTCAACCTGAATCCTTTGCTCAACGGTTTCCGGCCGAGTAGGCTGCGGCATCTGCCGGCCGGTCGGTCATCGTATTCCCGCACGTCGATCCCCGCGAAGAATCCAACCCGACCTTTCTTGTCCGAGTGGGTGCGCCAATAAACATGAAACGTCATTACCCACGTACGTTTGTCGCCGTCGTTGCGGCTCCGGAGAACTTCGATGGCATCGGTAAGGCCGACGGCAAATCGCGCGAAACGTTGCGTTCCCGAAGCGGCCGCCGCTGCAACTTGAAACGTGGTCTTGCCCGGTTCGCCACGATTGCGAACCAAGTCCTGCAGTTGATCCCTAATCGTGTCTACCAGCACGCGGCGAGCATTTGCGTGCGCCACTTCCCATTCGTCGTTTGCCGCCCGCAGCGCGGCGTTCCGGGCGTCTTGCTCGGCTTCGGTCTTCATGAGCCTTTCGGAAGCCTCGTCTGCCTCCGGATGCGTGCCCGCTCCATCCATCCCTGCGAGTATCGAGTCGAGATGTTCGATGACTTCGGCCATCGTCTGGATCCGCGTCTTGGGGTCGCGCCGAATCATTCGGGAGAGCAGAGCGTTCAGGCGGCCGAGACCATCCCCCTGCAAAACTTCGCGATAAGGTGATTCATTTAGCTGCTCCCTGGGCAGGATTGTCCCGCCGGACAGCATGAAGAATATGACCTTACCCAGCGAATAGACGTCCGCCTCCGGACCAACGTCGAGCCGGCCGCCACCTTCGAGCTCTGGAGCCATGAACATTGCCGGACCCGCTCTTTCGCCGTCCTCTGTCTGGCGAGGCCGGTCGTCGTCGATCAGGCATATGCCGAAGTCGGAGACCCAGACGTCGTCGGTGTCCTTTTTCGGAAACAGCACGTTGCCCGGTTTGACGTCGCGGTGGATGATCCGCGGCGTATGCGTGTGAGCCGCAGCGAGTCCAGCCGCGATCCGCAGTGCCACGCCAAGCGTGCGTCTCACATCGCCCTTGAAGCGCGCCGCGTCGTCCAGGCTTCCGCCCTCGGCAAGGGGCATGACCAGATACCTGCGGTCCTTCTTGCCGACCGGATCATGCAAGGCCGACTTGTCGATCAAGGGCACGACGTTCGGGTGCTTGAGCGCGGCGACGGCCTCGACTTCGTTCCTGAAGCGATCGATCCGATCCCCGTTCTTGAGGCGCTTGAGGGCGAAAATGCCCTGCTCGACTCCGGTCCGATCCCTTACGCGGTAGACGTGCGCTTGGCCGCCCTCGGAGATACCCTCGACTATCTCCCATTTCTCGTATTCGTCTTTCGCCATGTGCAATCTCCACCTCTCGCCGGCTTCGCAAGCGATCTAATGTCTCGAGGGGCACCGCGCTATAGGACCGACGAAACGATGTGCCGCAGCGAGCCCGGCCATAAAGGCGAGATGGGGCGCCAACGTGCGCGAGCACCCGCGGAATGGCCCTGCGCCACAGGCGTCGCAGCTCAGCGGGATCAGCCCGGTCACGACCGGGACATCTGACGTCGGCGGAATCGCCTGACCGAGCAGTTTCCCATGACTTGGCGTGACTCTAATCCTGGATTTTGCAGCGGAACGCTGTGTATCCCTCGCTTTCTCCGACGAGGCGGTGTCGGCTTAAGCCCGTAGCGACGGGAGGCGCGGCGCTGCGTCAATAGAGCGAGCCGGTGCGAGGACGAATGATCGCGACATCCGCATTGCTCTGCAGACGGCAAGAAGCGCAGGTAGATAGCCCGCTGCTGGCCGCCGAACGGGTCGCTTCAGGTCGTTGCCAAGGCGTCAAGGAAGGTTCCGCCCCGGCGACGTAGTGTCCTGCACAGGGCTGCAGGAACCCCCGAAGGCCCTGTCGAAGTGGCGCGCAGGACAAGCGCGCTGCGGCCCCATCGGCCGAACCTTCGACAGCGGCGAACGGCCGGTGGAATGGACTCCGATTGCGATTGACACTTTCCGATAGTGGTGGACCGATATCACTGCCTCAGAGGCGAGTCGTGATCGGGGCAGATTTTCATTCTTTTCAGCTTCGAGCGCCGCTCCTTGCACGACCTTTTTGCCCAGAAAGTCGACCTCGACCTACCGCGCCAGATTGGCTGGTCGGCGTCTCGGCTTGCCAACCCCATCTTCTGCCTGCGCAGTCCGGCGCACCGTCTGCCGGCAAGCGTGCTCGAGTTCGAACACAATGGCGTCCGGGGATTCAAGGCCGTCACGCAGGACGGGGTAAGCATCGCTATCGTCGCGGAAAAGACTTCGTCAGCTTTGGGCTGCGACTGCGTCCTGCACGTGCCGGCGGCGGGCACCTTGCCGGAAATCACGGACGGTTTGGCCGCCAAGAAGGGCGAATGGCTGCACCCGAAAGTGCGACGGGCAACGGACGATCCGCTCGCGGATGCTTCGCTATTGCCCAAGGAGATCGTCGAGACCTGGCGCAACCAGATTGTCCTCAAGGCCGAAGATCCGGAAGCCGGCTTACCCGGCCTGCGTTCGCCGCAGATCGGGGCTGTCTATGCTACGCTCGCGCACTGGAGCACGTCCGAGAAGCCGGCGACCGTCGTCATGCCAACCGGCACCGGCAAGACCGAGACGATGCTGGCGCTGCTCGTCGCGGCCCGACTTGAGTCGTCTTTTGGTCGTCGTGCCCAACGACAACCTGAGAAGCCAGGTATCCTCCAAGTTCATGGAACTTGGAGTGCTGCGCACCTGCGGTTGCCTCGGCTCCCGGGCACGGCTCCCGGGCACGGCTGCCGGCCGTCGCGGTCCTGCGCCACCGTCCGAAGACGGTCGAAGAAGTCGATGACGTCTTCCACCGCGCGAACGTCATCATCTCGACGATGCAGATCGTCGGTGGATGCTCACCAGAAGTCCAGGAGCGGATGGCCGAGAACGTCGCTGCACTTTTCGTCGATGAAGCACACCACATCGGCGCGCGCACGTGGAATTCCTTCAAGGAACAGTTTGTCGGGCGGCGGCGCGTCGTCCAGTTCACCGCCACGCCATTCCGGAACGATGGGCGCCGGGTGGACGGAAAATTCATCTACGTCTATCCCCTGAAGAAGGCCCAGGAGGAGCTATACTTCAAGAGGATCGATTTCGTCCCCGTCAACGGCCTCGATCAGAATGACACGGACCGGCTGATCGTAGCCGGCGTAAAGGGAGCCTTGGATCGCGACATCGCTGCTGGTTTCGACCACAGAGCCATGGCCCGCGCCGAAACGGTATCCCGGGCGGTTGCCCTGCATAGCGCCTATCGGACCGCTATGCCTGGCTACGATCCCGTCCTGGTTCACAGCGGCCTTGCGCGCGCCGACCGCCGCGACGCGCTCAATAGGCTCAGGTCGGGAAAAAGCCGAATCGTAGTCTGCGTCGACATGCTCGGCGAAGGATACGATCTCGGAACTGAAGATCGCGGGCCTCCACGACAAACAGAAGAGCGAAGCCGTGACCCTTCAGTTCGTCGGACGCTTCACGCGTACTCGGAATGACCTCGGCGACGCGACTGTGATCGCGAACATCGCTCACGACAACGTGGCTGAAGCGTTGCAGGACCTTTACGCCGAGGACGCTGACTGGAACGCCCTACTCAGTCTTGTCGGCGCAAAGCTGACGGAGCGCGAGGAACGTTGGGAAGCCATATTCCAGGGCTTTTCCGAAGAATTCGAAGGCTTTCCTGTCAGCACCCTGTTTCCACGAATGAGCACGGTTGTTTACCGCACGGCGTGCGCCGCTTGGCGTCCCATGTCGGTCGCCGACGCAGTCGCCAAATCCTCGTCGATCATCGACGGCCCGGTCGTGAACGACGAAGCGCGCCTGGTGTTGTTCGTCACGCGGGACGACGAGCGGCTACGCTGGACCACGTTGAAGGAGCCTCAGAACGTCTCCTTCAATCTCTATCTGGCCCACTGGGACGACGAAGCCGGACTGCTCTACATCAACAGTTCGAAGATGTCGGACCTGCATCTCAACGTCGCCAGGGCGCTGTGCGGCGAGGACGTCGTCCGGCTATCGGGCGATTCGGTCTTCCGAGTCCTCGACGGGTACCGCCGCATGGTGCTCATGAACCTAGGCCTTAGCGAGACGCAGCGGCGTCCGGTGCGCTATTCCCAGTTCATGGGTTCGGATATCGCCGAGCAGCTCGATACGCTGCCGGGCAACAGGAACAGGACCAAGACCAACCTGTTCGGCCAAGGGTACACCGACGAGGGCCGCTCCACAATCGGCTGCTCCGTCAAGGGCAAGTTCTGGTCATACGAGACTACCAACAACTTCAGCGAATGGATCGATTGGTCGCGGAACGTCGGTCGGAAGCTGCTCGACTATACGATCACGACCGACGGAATCCTACGCAACCTCGTCCGCCCGAGGAAGCAGACCACCCGCCCGGCGAAGCCCGCCATAGCTTGGCCGGACGCTCTTCTGCTTATGCCGGAGGAGCGCATCGACATTGTCTTCGGCGATCGCGTCGAGGCCTTCTACGATTGCGAAGTGGATCTCAAGGATCACCGAATCGATGGACCAATCTGTTTTCGCGTGATGTCCGCGGAAATCGGCGCCGACTTCGAACTGACCATCGCGCCTAAGGGCGCCGTATTCGCCCAGACGACCGGCGAGCCGGTGCAGATCACGGTCGGCAAAAGGACCCGAACCCTGACCGAATACTTCCATGAGGAGCCGCCGCACATCTACTTCGCGGACGGCGACATGCTTCTGCTAGACGAACTCTTCATGCTGCCGCGCGACGAGGAGCGGTCGTCATTCGATCCGAACAGGATCGAGACACCCGACTGGCACGGTGTCGATATCACGAAGGAGTCGCAGCGTGACGAAAAGCGACCGGACTCCATCCAGCGCCGAGTCATCGAAGGCCTGCTGGCCGAAGGGGATCGCTACGATGTGATCGTCGACGACGATGGCACCGGCGAGTCCGCCGACGTCGTTGCGATGCGGGTGGCCGGATCCAAATTGGTAGTGGAACTCTATCATTGCAAATATTCGGTCGATCCCAAGGCCGGAGCCCGACTGGACGACCTTTACGAAGTCTGCGGCCAGACGCAGAAATCGATCCGCTGGCGCGAGAGGCCAGACATCTTCCTCAATCACCTGCTCAAGCGGGAAGGCGACCGCAGAAAGGCCGGCCGTCCCACTCGATTCGAAAAGGGCGCCCGTGCGAACGTCATCGGTTGGCTGAACCGCTGGCAGAAGCTTCACTACAAATTCCACGCTGTGATAGTACAGCCGGGATTTTCCAAGGCGAAGGCCGAGCAGAGCCATCTCGAGTTGTTCGCCGCGACGCAATCGCTCCTCATGGATACGTGGGGAATGACGCTTCGTATTCTGGCCAGTCCTTGAACATCGTCCCCATCCGGCATTCTCGATCTCACTCGGGCAAGCCGAACAGCCCAAGAGCAGTCGCCCGATGCTTGGCGTCGGCCACCGTAAGGTGCTGGCAGGTGCCGCTGGTCGCGTCGATCCATATGATCAGGTCGACTTTGCGCGCTGCCTCGCTGACCTGACCCTGCATCTTCCTACCCAGCATGAACAGCCGTTCTTCGTTGGAGACTGGAAGACCAGCAATGGTCGCGATAAGATCCCTTCTTTCGATCTCTGGCGAGTGGCTGACGAAGACGATCACGTTCGGCTTGTCGTGGTTTGGGTTCTCAGCGTCGAGCTGTTCGACGGCGCCTCGCACGTTCTGACCTAACTTGCGGTAGAACGGTAGGTTCTTCCGGACGACCATGGCCCCCTCCGGCGGATCTTGCAGCTCAGCCGGATCGAACAGCGATTTGACCTCGCAATAGCCGACCAGCTCACCGTCCTTCATCAGCTTAAAGTCGGGGGTCTTACCACGATTGAGCGCGGCCTTGTCATAAGGCTCTAGCACGATGCCGTTCACGTTGCAGATCAAGTTGCGAAGCAATCGGACGTCCGCTGCTTCGTCCGGCGCCGGCGCGCCGGCGATCACCCGCGGCGCCGCGGGATCATGAGTAATCTTCACCAGATGCCGAACCTTGTGAATCATCCCGCGCGTCGCCGAAGTGTCGGGCAACCACGCCACCCGGCCGATCTTGTTGAGCTTGAGCCCAACCAGCGTCTGCCGTTGATCGGCTCGGCGCCGAATCGGGCTGCCTATCTGCTCAATCTCGACGTATCGCATCAGGGGTTGCTCCTCGTTGCGCCGCCGAGGTTATCAAATCCGGATCCCTAAGTATGCGAGATCTCATGACAGAACGGTTACGTCGACTAACGCCCGAGACGCTCCGCGATGCCCAACACGACCACCATTAAAGTGCAGCCGAAGGACACAACCCCGCTCCACCCTGCCGAGTAGGCAAAGGTGGACACGGTGGCTCATGCCGTGAATGAATCATCTAAGGCTTTGCGGAAGTACGATCGAAGTCGAGCGAAGAATATAAGGAAGCCGAGTTGCCGCCTAGGAGATAGCAAATCGGGCCAAGGGTCGGAAGAACTGCCTGGATCTAGTTATAGCGTCTACTTCAATGTCTATGACGACGGCGAAGACGTTTCGATCGATCCTTGGGGACCGATCATTTCTCGACTAATCAACGAGCTCAGCTAGACGATCCAGGTCCAGTTGAGAGATCTGCCCCGGAGTTGTAACGGCGTCGAACCGTGAGCGAGTTTCCAATGCCCATTCGTACTGGGCGTTGTAGAGCGCCTCAAAAGTGGGAGTGGAGCCCGTGCTCATCATCGCGTCGATGATTTCAAGAGCGCGCGATACTGATATTGTCGAGATCGCTTGATTCCACTGCTGCTGATCACCCAAGAGAGCTGAAATCTCATTTCGACCGCGCTGCGTCATCGTGTTGAGGACTCGATTCGCCAATGTCCTTGCACAGAGCTCGGCGGCGTGCGGAGATGAAATCAGTTGAACTTCTGCATCAAGGGTTGTTTTTTGAGTGAATGCGACGCCACGTCGGCGATAACTTTCCGTCACCGGTTTCGAGTTCTTCTACCCCGAATACTAAAGATCGACATGCTGCCTCTCGTCCAAGTATCGACCTTGGCCCCGGAAGGTAGCGCGCCACAGCCTCGATTTCCGGATCGGAACTACCGATTTCAAACACGAGGCGCTCATCAAACGGCTCGCCTTCGTCGACTACGAACCAGACCGGATAGCCCCCTCTTAGGTAAACTGCTCCATCGCAAAACAGCGTTCGATCCGCCAGCGCCTGGGCGGCCCGCCATCGTTCCGCTTTCCGCGGGGCATCGACTTTGCGCGGCAGCAGGTGGCGCGAGAGCTCATCAAAGTCGCGGCGGGGCGAATGCACCGTAGCTGGCGACAAGTTCATCATCGTGAGGAAGATCCCAGAGCTATTTTGGGCACCATCCACGTAGTCTATAACTCTGACCGGTTTGCCACTATTGAGCAGCGGCCACCAAACCTCGCCGTTAAAGGACAAGACCGAATATTCTGATGCCTCGCCCATCGACTGGACACGGCAGAGTGTGCAAACTTCATGCGCCCCCGCCTGTCGAAACGCAATGCTTGCTTTTTCCCAGAAAACTCCGTGCTCAGGCTTGCGGTGTTTCCGTCTTACGAATTCGACGACATAAGGCAGCGTCACGCCTACCAAAGTATAATTCGTCACTGACACTCAGATCTCGACGCTACGTTGCCGGTCGGTACTCGAATGCGCGACTTCGCCTAGCAACGCGACAGCGTTCCCACATTCCGACCGACCGATCACGTCGTAACATTCTCGGGCTTCGGAATGGCTTCAGATGAGATTACAATTTGAATGATCCTGTGTTTCAGAACGCCCCTTCCGAAGATTAGTCGGTCGATTCTAATCGCACCCTTCTAAGTGCTTCGATCTCGTTCATGCATGCGGTCGACGTACCCATGGGGTCCGGCATCGCTAGTCGTCGACGACATATCCGTCCAACGTGTGCTGGCCTGCATGAGAGTGTACGAAACTGATCGAGACGTGAGCCGGAAGATGTTCACTTAGCGCTGCCGGGGGGGCCCCGCCCTGCACGAAGTGCACCCTAATCTTGTCGCGGCCTGATAGGCGCGCGCAGGTTTTCCGATCTGCCTTTACTCTTTCGACATAGGAAGACGGAAGCGGAGTGACTTTTGGTTCTCTTGCTGAGAGCGATAATCGGCTCTGTTCGCGCCGCAACTGTCTCAACTCGGACACGATTTCCTTCCGACGTCCCTCACTTGCGCATTTCTGCAGTTCCTCGCGAAGGTCATCAATTCTAGACACCAGCTTGACCACAATGGCCCGTCGCTTCTGCTGCTGCTTCTTGCTAATTATGGGAGGACGTCGAGGACCACGGCTCAACTTTGGAGCTCCTGCTGATTCGCTAGGACTGAAGGTTGGCGAAGGAGAGCCCAAGAGTAAGCGACTGACAACGCGGCTCGACATCGGAAGATGGTCGAAGTCCGCGCAGTCTCAACTCCCTCTAGTCGCTGGTGCGAGGCAACAGGGGCAAGGCGGGATCGAGTTCCTCCTGCTCCAACGTCTTGGCATCTTCCTTCGCCAGGTACGCTGCCAGAGCTGCAATCCCGGATTCCGGCGGACATCGCGCCGGGGCCGATTTTTTCGCCTGCACCTCGCCAGATCGTTCGGCGATTTCGACGCTCATCAGATGAGGTCGTATCGGGCGACCGACGGCACGCTCGATCGTGTGGAAGATCCAGGTGCCGTCCGGATCGATGTCCGACCAATGGAAGAGCGGTGTCCGTTCGGACACCATGCCCGCGATCGTCCGCAGCGCCTGTTGGGTGGCGAGCGAAGGATAGCCGCCCACGTACATGGTCGTTCCAAGCCGACCGGGGTCCGCCTCGGCAATGTGCCTGTTGAAGCTTGCGAAGTTCTCAATCGTCAGGACATAGGTCGGCGTCTCTCGGAAGCGGATGCGATCCGCCTCCTTGGGCGTGATTCCGAGATAGTGGGGGGAGGCACGGGACAGATCGGCCCCGTCTAGATCGATCCGCCCCGCGATCAGGAGCGGCGGGGCGAAGCGCTCCAGTCCGATGGTCCGCAGCGCCTCTCGAGGGCGGGCGCCGGGCGGAAATTCGAGGATCCCGCTGAGAAGCCGCACGACGACGCCTTCTATGCGTTCGAGCGTCTTGCTGTTGCCCACCGTCCTTCGTGAGAACGTCTTGTAGTCGACGTCGAGATGCCAGTTGTCCAGGATCGCCTGGGCGAGAGCGAATCCATTGCGCAGCTTGTCGACATCCGACGCCCCGAATCCGTGCCAGCTCTTCCCTCTTCCCCAGGCATCCATGATCGAGGGGGCCACCTCCAGCAAGCGCCCGTCCAAAGCGAGGCCATCCACGAGTCGCGTACCGGCGTCTTGCGCGAGCTGTCCGGCCGGAACGCGACCTAGATGACTGTCATTCGGCCTGCAATATTGGCTCTGACTCACTTTTGATGCAGTTTGCGGGATGTCTGGCGGTTTGATTGGAGGAGAATCAGCGCCAAGCAGCAGGCACTCCACCGCTCCAGTTTGGTGTCGCGTGGGTTTGTTGTAGAGAGTGCTTACTACGAGGGTGACAAGGCGATCGTTGTGGTTCGGGCTTCCGGAAGCTTCGGCCTGTGTCCATCTTGCGGAACGGCTTCCCGACGTGTCCATAGCCGCTATCGGCGCCGCGTGACCGATCTGCCGCTCTCGGGGCGAATCGTCAAGCTCCTGGTGATCGCCCGCCGCTTCCGCTGTGACGCCGTCCTATGCGGGCGCCAAATCTTCACCGAGCGCTTCGCCGAAGGCGTACTGGCGCCATCGGCGCGACGGACGGCAAGGCTGGACTCCATCGTCCATCACCTCGGCCTGGCGCTTGGCGGTCGACCGGCAGCAGGCTTTGCAAAGCGGCTGATGCTGCCGGTAAGCAAAGATACGCTTCTTCGGGTGGTCCGGCGCCAAAGCCGTCCCCCAACTGACCCGCTCAGGGTTATCGGCATTGATGACTGGGCCTGGCGGCGCAATCACCGATACGCCAGCATTGTCTGCAACCTCGAGAGGCGTCGGGTGGTCACCCTGCTGCCGGATCGTGAACCAGCAACTGCACAAGCGTGGCTCGCTGCTCATCCCACGATCGCAATCGTCGCCCGTGATCGTGGTGGCGGATACGGCGAAGCCGCGGCCAAGGCCCTGCCGCATGCAGTACAGGTCGCCGATCGTTGGCATCTGATGGAGAACGCCAGTCGGGCTTTCCTCGAGGCCGTGCGCAAGTCGATGCGCCAGATCCGCACCGTGGTCGGTGCGACCACGATCGACCCCAAGCTGCTCGCCGCCGAGCGCCTTCAGTATGAGGGCTATCTGCGCCGCGAGGAGACCAACGCGGCCATCCTGGCTCTGTCGAAGAACGGCATACCTATCAAGCAGATCGTGCGTCAGACCGGCCACAGCAGGAAGCTGGTGCGACAGGTGGTCCGCGGCGAACGTCACGACGTCTTCCGAACCCGACAAAGTTCGTTGGATCTACACTTACCATGGCTGGACGAGCAGTGGGCCTCCGGCTGCCGTAACGGGGCTGAACTTTGGCGTCGTTTAAAAGGGAGGGGCTTCCGAGGCTCGCTCCGAGTCATCAGCGAGCGGGCAACCCGCAGACGACGGGCGGAAAGAGCCGACACACAAAACCTTCAGAGGATTCCGTCGGCCAGAACGATCGCGCGCCTCATGATAATCGGGCGGGACTTGCTCACGAAAGCAGAGACCGTGACGGTCGCGGCGATCGAAGCTGGCGTGCCAACCTTGGTCGAGGCAGGCGAGATCATTGCCGAATTTCATCTGATGATCCGGCGCGAGACGGAGGCGGGTCTCATGACGTGGATAGAGCGCGCCCGCGCTAGTCTCGTCGCCTCGTTCGCCAGTGGCGTCGCAAGGGACGAAGCAGCGGTCCGGGCAGCAATCACTTTGCCCTGGTCTAATGGCCAGACCGAAGGTCAGATCACGCGCCTCAAGCTCGTCAGACGTCAGATGTACGGCCGCGGCAAACTCGATCTGCTTCAAGCGAGACTAATCGGCGCAGAATAATCGGAGCTGCACCAAGATTGCGTCAGAGCCAAATTTGCAGGCCGATTGACAGGTATCTACGAGCGTGGCGGCGCTAAGGTAAATCGCAAGGAGGCCGAGGCAGTCGTTGCCGAAGTTGTTCGGCGCATGAAAACCTCTGCCCATTCGATCGGAGTGGTCACATTCAACGGCGAACAACAACGGTTGATCGAAAACTTGCTGGATCAGGCCCGTCGCGCAGATCCGTCGCTTGAGCCCCACTTTGACCGAACGCAGACGAGAGAGCCAATCCTCGTCAAGAACATCGAGAATGTGCAGGGCGACGAGCGCGATATTATAATTTTCTCCGTAGCAGTCGGCCCGGATAAGACCGGACGCGTCACGGCTCAGATTTCTTCTCTGAATAGCGAAGGCGGTCACCGTCGACTGAATGTCGCAGTTACACGTGCGCGCCGAGAACTCTTGGTCTTTGCAACATTGCGACATGAGAAAATCGATTTAGGACGAACCAGCGCAAAGGGAGTGATTGATTTCAAGCATTTCCTTGAGTTCGCTGAACACGGCGCGCGTGCCATAGCGGAGGCATTTTCACCAACCGGACGCGAGACCGAATCGCCCTTCGAGGATGTCGTGATGCGAGCCTTGCAGCAGAAGGGTTGGACATCCATCCTCAGGTCGGCGTCTCATTCTTCCGGATCGACCTCGGCGTCGTTCATCCAGACTTCCCGGGACGCTATCTCGCAGGCGTCGAATGCGACGGCGCTGCTTATCATCGATCCGCGACTGCCCGCGACCGCGATCGCTTGCGTGAAATGGTGCTTACCGACCTTGGCTGGCGGATCCGGCGAATCTGGAGCACCGAATGGTGGATGGACGCCGCCACTGCCACGGATAAGCTTCACACCCGATTAGTATCAGACCTCGATGCGGACCGGGCGTCCCGCCCGACGGGTCAAGATGCCCCGCCTTCGGTTGATGGCACTCTCCGTTCGGATCAGCTCGACCGATCGGCCGACATCACGTCCGAAGCTGCCGAGGCGCAAGCGGAACGCGAGCAAACCGAGCCTGCACCGGAGCCGGCAAATGACGATGGAGAAACTATACAAGAAGCAAAGGTTTACGCTCGCGGACCAACGACAGAAACACCGGAAGTAGAGAGCGCGCCGGCCACGACGTATATGAAGGCTGACCCCGCGAGCGTGGCGCAACCCGACCGAGAGCGCTTCTATGATGTTGGCTATCGCGGTAACCTCCGCAGCATGGTGGGATCATGTCGTCGAGAATAGAAGGTCCGATCTACCTTGATGTCCTGGTTGATCGTATTGCCCGCGCGCACGGCTTTATGCGATCCGGCGAGACAGTACAAAAGTTTGTCGCCTCGTCGCTCGGACGCAACCGTTTTCCGACGACAAAGGAAGGAGAGCGGGAAGTCGTCTGGCCGCAAGATGCGGCAGAAACCAATCTTTCTCCCTACCGGGGAGCTGGCGGCCGCGATCACGGCGACATACCTATTCCCGAATTGGCAGGTCTCGTAGGATTGTTGCGGTCTGCAGGCCTCGAGGAAACCGAGGAGATCATCCGGGGGATGCAGGAACATTTCGGCCTAGGGCGCCTCGCGGCATCAACGCGCGAACGATTCGAATCGGCCGTAGCGGCGGCGGGTTAGGCGGATCATCTATCGATTTCGACGTGCCCTCTAACCGACAGTGTCCGCTGCCGAGAGCGGTGGTTTCCGTGGAAAACTGTCGCGCGAGCTCGCCTCCTGTTCGACGTATATGCAAGTTGCGGTAAAGCTGCCTTGTAACTGTCGCGCGTCAGCTTTGCGCGGGCATCCCATATTGGAGGGGCCATGAATTTCGCAGCAACTGCGGCCGGCGCGACGCATGAGCCAACCCTTCAATGTCCGCATTGCAGGAACGAGATTAAGCTCACCGAATCTCTTGCCGCGCCGCTGCTGGAAGAGACGCGGAAGCGGTTCCAGGAGCAGCTCGCCAGCAAGGATGCTGAGGTGGCTCGCAAGACCGAAGCTTTGCGCGAAGAGCGCGAACAGCTGGCGAAGGCGCGCGGGGAAGTCGAGGATCAAGTCGCCAAGCGCTTATCAGCCGCAAAACAGCTGCTGATCGCCGCGAAGCCAAGAAGGCTCGCGAGGCTTCGGTGGCAGAGCTACAAGCCAAGGAGACGGAAGCGAACGAGCTCCGGGAGTGCCTCGCGGCGAACAACGCTAAGCTTGCGAGGGCCCAGCAACAGCAAGCTGAACTTATGCGCAAGCAGCGCGCGCTGGATGAAGAAAAGCGCGAACTTGATCTAACGATTGAGAAGCGTGTTCAAGCATCCGTGGACCAAATTCAGATCAAAGCCCGGCAAGATGTCGATGAAGCCGCGCGGCTTCGCGTCGCGGAGAAAGATCAGACCATCGAGTCGATGGCCCGCACGATCGAGGAATTGAAACGCAAAGCAGAACAGGGTTCCCAACAGTCCCGGGGAGAAGTGCTCGAGCTTGAACTTGAGGTCCTATTGCGCGGGCGTTTTCCGACTGACCAAGTTGAGCCCGTTGGCAAGGGCGAGCTCGGTGCCGACGTTATCCAGCAGGTCAACGGTTCAATCGGCCACGCTGCAGGGATCATACTTTGGGAGTCCAAAAGGACGAAAGCATGGAGCGACGGCTGGCTAGCCAAGCTGCGTGACGATCAACGGCGATGTGGCGCCGACGTAGCGCTGATAATCTCGCAAGCGCTCCCGAAGCACATCGAACATTTTGACTTGGTCGACGGTCGTTTGGGTCGCCCATCCCCGCTACGCTCTTCCGGTTGCTGCTGCTCTTCGTCAGACGCTCATTGAGGTCAGCTGGTCGCGCTTGGCTCAGCAGGGGCAACAGTCGAAGATGGAGCAAGTGTATCAATACTTGACTGGTATCAAATTTCGGCAGCGTGTCGAGGCTGTCGTAGAGAAGTTCAATGACATGCGCGAGGACCTCGATAAGGAGCGCAAGTTCATGGGGCGGCAATGGGCTAAGCGCGAAACTCAGATCCTGTCGGTGATCGAATCCACGGTCGGTATGGTTGGCGATCTGCAGGCGATTGCCGGCAAGGCGATGCCCGAAATTCCGAGTCTCGATTTGCCGTTGCTAGAGACCGCGATCGATGAGGACCGCCGCGCCGGTTGAGCTGGTCATACGAATTGCCGAGGACCAAACACGAGGGCGCGGACCGGCTCCACTTGCAGTTGCGCTGCTGAGTGATAAGTTGTCCTCGGGGGATCAAGAGTCCTATTTTTGCCGGCGTTTGTTTATTGCGCCCCCAACATTGCATAGGGGGACCAATTGGGCTTTGAGACCGGTTCGATCTGGAGAAGGTGGGATCCACACATCCATACTCCGGGCAGCATTCTCTCTGATAACTTCGTCGGTGGGTGGGAACCATATTTGGCTGCGATTGAGGGCCAGAGCGAGGTTCAGGCAATCGGCATCACCGACTACATGAGCATCGCAAATTATCGTGCGATGCGGAAGTTCAGAGCTGAGGGCCGAATCTCCAACATCGCGCTGATGTTTCCGAACATCGAGTTTCGGATCACCCCAAAGACCCGCGATGGCCGCGCGATCAATATTCATCTCTTGGTCTCGCCCGACGATCCAAATCATGAGGAGGAGATTGAAAATGCGCTCGGTCGACTCTCAATTGAGTTTAACAACCGCATTTACTCCTGCCAGCATGCCCAATTGACCGCTTTGGGCAAGGTGACCTGCCACTGCGTATTTCCTCCAGAAGGAGTTAGAGTCCGGCCCGAAGAAGGACGGACAGATGAAGCGAGCAAGGTTCACGGAAGAGCAGATTATCGCGCTGTTGAAGGAGCATGAGGCCGGGG
>NZ_JARFML010000047.1 GCF_029167105.1 Bradyrhizobium yuanmingense
GCGCGGTCGCTTGCGGCGGCGTCGCCGGGGCGGGCGGGGCCTGCGCGATCGCTGGTGCAGAGGCGGCGATCAGGAGGCCCGCAACAATGAGGTTTGTCGTGCGCATAGGAAGCAAACGCGCGCGCGAGGCCCCCTGTTCCCGCAGTTCGCAATCACGATTTGCGGTAGCGGATCAGGGAGAAATGGCCCATCGGCGGCATGGGGCGGCGCTCGGTGAGCGCGACGCCGCCGTGCCTTTTGGCCCAGCCCTCAAGGCGGGCCCACGGGAATTCCGGGCGCCAGCCGAGGCGGCGGGCGATGGGCGCGAAGGCAAGCTCGAACAGCTTTCGAGGGCCGCTCTCCGCACCGATGTGATTGACCAGGATCAGCTCGCCGCCGGACTTGAGCACGCGCATGAACTCGTCGAGCGTGCCTTCCGGATCGGGCACGGCGGTGATGACATATTGCGCCACCACCGCGTCGAAGAAATCATCGGGGAAGGCGAGGTTCTTCGCATCCATCACCGAGAGCACTTCGACATTGGAGAGGCGGAGCGAACGCACGCGCGCCTGCGCCTTGCGCAGCATCGGCTCGGAGATGTCGACACCGCAGACCTTGGTGGTGCGCGCGTATTCGGAGAGCGAAAGACCGGTGCCGACGCCGACGTCGAGGACGCGGCCGCCGATGCGGTCGGCCTCCGCGATGGTCGACTGCCGGCCAACGTCGAAGACCTTGCCGAACACGAGATCATAGACCGGCGCCCAGCGGCCATAGGCCTTCTCGACCCCGGCCCGCGAGATGTCTGCTGCCATGCCCCCCTGCCCTTGCGCGCTTCTAGTGTGTGATGCGTGTTGGTGAAATCGGCGCCGGCTCGGCGCGCGGTCTAGCGCCTCTCCCGCTTGCGGGAGAGGTCGGCGCGCAGCGCCGGGTGAGGGTTCTTTCCGCTCGCGATATATCGCGAGTGGAGAGAGCCCTCTCCCCAACCCTCTCCCGCAAGCGGGAGAGGGAGCGCACTGCCGGTATCGCGAGAGTGCGATCGAATTTCATCATTAGCCGCGCACGGCTTCCGCGAGCGGGCGCGATGTGCCCGTGCCGAGCTTGGCCGCGGCGCTCTGGATGAAACCGCCGCCGAGGACGCGGGCCTGGCCGCTTGGTGCGTCATAGAACACGCAGGCCTGTCCGGGCGAGACGCCCTCTTCGCCGGCGACGAGCTCGACCTCGTAACGGCCGCCTCCGCCGCGCAGCCAGGCCGGCTGCGGACTGCGTGTCGAGCGCACGCGCACGAACATTTCGAGGCCGCTTCCGATGGCGCGGTCGATGTCGCCGTCGCCGATCCAATTGACGTCGCGCAAGCTGATGCGGTGCATCTTCAGCGCATCGCGCGGGCCGACCACGACGCGGCGGGTCGCGGCCTCCAGCCGCACCACGAACAGCGGCGCATGGGCTGCGATGCCGAGGCCACGGCGCTGGCCGACGGTGAAATTGGCGATGCCGTTGTGCCGGCCGAGCACGCGGCCCTCGAGATCGACGATGTCGCCGGGGTCCATCGCATTGGGGCGCAGACGCGTGATGATGTCGGTGTAGCGGCCGGTCGGCACGAAGCAGATGTCCTGGCTGTCGTGCTTGTCGGCAACCGCGAGGTCGAAGCGGCGCGCGAGCTCGCGCGTCTCGGGCTTGGTCATGTCGCCGAGCGGAAAGCGGAGGAAATCGAGCTGCTCTTGCGTCGTCGCGAACAGGAAGTAGCTCTGGTCGCGGTCGGCGTCGGCCGCACAGACCAGCGCGCGCGAGCCGTCGCCCCGACGGCGCGAGGCGACGTAATGTCCGGTGGCGAGCGCCTGGGCGCCGAGCTCGCGGGCGGTCTTCAAGAGGTCGCGGAACTTGACGCTGCGGTTGCACTCGATGCAGGGCACCGGCGTCTCGCCGAGCGCGTAGGAGTCGGCGAAATTGTCGATCACGGACTCGCGGAAGCGGTCCTCGTAGTCGAGCACGTAATGGGGAATGCCGAGCTTGGCCGCGACGTCGCGGGCGTCGTGGATGTCCTGGCCGGCGCAGCAGGCGCCCTTGCGGTGGGTGGCCGCGCCATGGTCGTAGAGCTGCAGCGTGATGCCGACGACGTCGTAGCCCTCAGCCTTCAAGAGCGCAGCCGTCGTCGAGGAATCGACGCCGCCCGACATGGCGACGACGACCCTGGTGTCCTCGGGACGGCCTTCGAGATCCAGACTGTTGAGCATGGGCCCTAAAGCGTTGTGACGGCGGCGACGCGCGATCCGCGATTGCTGTGCTTTCTCCGGGGACGGCGGCGATCTCCCGGAACCTTGGTTCCCGAAGAGCACGACTGCCCAAGTCGAAGGCGGCTGAGAGTAGCCTCTTTAATATAGGCGGCATTCCGGTGAAGCAATCGCGCGGGCCCCCGGCTTAGGGCAATTCTTGCCGGGGCGGCAGAAATGGCGGGGTCCGGGCCGGCGGCCCGGCAATGCATCCACGTCGCCAAATATTTGATTATATTACTGAAATCTTCAATTCGGGACGCTGGCCCGCTCCTTGCTCCCTCTGATCCGAAATTGCTTGCAAGGGGTTGCCTGTGGTCGGTCGGATGTCAGATGTCGTGGCAAGCGTGCAAATCCAGAGCGCGCAGCAGAAGCCTGCCCGGTCGCAAGCCCCGAAGGACACGCCGGCGAGCGAGGCTTTCGGCTCGCTGGTCGACAGCAACACGCAGGCCAGCGGCAACAACGCGCCGGCGCAAGACAGCGCACCGCGCCGGAGCGAGCAGACTTCGTCCTCCCCGGCGGCCGAGCGGCCGTCGCGCGACACCTCGTCCGCCGACCAGACTTCGCAGAGCAAGGCGAGCGACGACACCGACCCTTCCGCGCCGGCGGAGAATGACAGGGGCGAGGCGTCCAGCGATCCGGCCCAGGACGCCGGCAAGGTCAAGGACAAGTCCGAGACGGCCGACGCCAAATCGGCCGACAAATCCGACGAGACCGAGAGCGACGCGACTGATGGCACCGAGGTCCTCACGGCCGCCGTCGAGGCGGCTGCCGCCGCGCCGTCCGCTACGACGCAGACCGCCCTGCCCGACCCCGGCATCATCGTTGCCGCGCCGGTCGTTCCGGTCGACCCGAATGCAGCTGCGAACCAGGCTGGCGATGCCGCCGCCGCGCCGCTCGCGATCGCCGCGGCAGGTCTTGCCGCCAGCGCCTCCATCGCGGCCCAGATCGCCGGCACCAAGACCGATACTGCCACGGCGAGCGCCAAGGCCGCAGGCGCCGAGGTCGATGCCGACACCACGACGACGCTCGGCGAGGCCGCGGCCGGCACGACCGAGACCGCCTCGACCGAAGCAAAAGCTGGTGGCGGACTGATCGCCGCGGTCAGCCAGGGCACGCCCAAGACCGCGTTCAAGGATGCCGCCACGGCGCAGGCTAAGGGCGACGTCTCCAATATCGGCCAGGACACCGGCAAGGCGAACGTCGCTGCGCAGGCACCGGCAGCCAACGCCGCCCATGCGCAAGGCTTGAAGCCGCACGCCGACAACGTCGCGACCGACGCCAAGGCGAGCCCCGCCGACCGCGCCGCCGATCCGGCCCAGAGCACGTCGGCCGCGCCGGCGCATGCCGGCCCGCAAGCCACGATCGCTCCGACCGAAGCCAGCGCGCAGGCCACCTCCGCCGTGCAGGCGCCGCTGACCAATACGACCTCGGCCGCCACCGCATCGACCGCGACGCTCACCGCGACCGCGGCGACCCACAATGCGGCCGTGCCGATCAGCGGCATCCCGATCGAGATCGCAGCCGCCATTCGCTCCGGCAAGTCGCGGTTCGACATCAGCCTCGATCCGGCCGAGCTCGGCCGCATCGACGTGCGCATCAACGTCGACCGCGCCGGCAACGTCACCTCGCATCTCACCGTCGAGAAGCCGGAGACGCTGCAGATGCTGCGTCAGGACGCGCCGCAATTGCAGCGCGCGCTCGACGATGCCGGCTTCAAGACCGGCAGCAACGGTCTGTCCTTCAGCCTGCGCGACCAGAATTCATCGGGCCAGCACTCAGGCCAGAACAACGACAATGGCGGCAATGCCCGCCGCCTGATCATCAGCGAGGACGACAGCGTTTCCACGGCGCCCATCGGGCGCGGCTATGGCCGCATGCTCGGATCGAGCAGCGGCGTCGACATCAGAGTGTGAGGAGTATCTGGCAATGACCACCACGAATGCCGCCACTTCGCCCCCGGTCGTCTCCGGGACGACCGACCTGCCGAAATCCTCGTCGAGTTCTTCGATGAGCTCGACCACGGGGTCGACGCTCGCCGGCAATTTCCAGACCTTCCTGACCCTGCTGACGACCCAGCTGCAGAACCAGAACCCGCTCGATCCGCTCGACACCAACCAGTTCACCCAGCAGCTGGTGCAGTTCGCCGGCGTCGAGCAGCAGCTCAAGACCAACGAATCGCTGGCTCAGCTCGTCACCCTGCAGCAGACCACGCAGGCGACCCAGGCGCTGGGCTTCGTCGGCAAGACCGCGCTGGTCGACGGCTCGACCGCGACCATGACCAACTCGACTGCTGTCTGGCATCTCAACGTGCCGACCGACTCCACCGTCGAGATCTCGATCGCCAATTCGAGCGGCCAGACCGTATTCAACGGCAAATATTCCGCGGCCGCGGGCAATGACATCCCCTTCACCTGGAACGGCATGGGCAATGACGGCACGCAATGGCCCGACGGCAAGTACACGATCTCGGCCACGGGCAAGGACGTCGCGAACAACAATGTCGGCATCGCCGCGCAGGTGCAGGGCGTGGTGTCGTCGGTCGATCTGACCCAGTCGCCGCCGCTGCTCACCATCGACGGCGCCAGCTACACGCTGAGCCAGGTCAAGAGCATCATTGCGACGAGCAGCAATTGAGGAACGCTGCAGCGACAAATTCAGTGTCATCCCCGCGAAAGCGGGGATCCATAACCCCAGGGAGCGGTTGTAGCGCGAGCTGGTAACCCCTGGGTCTTCGTCAAACCCCTCCCTGGGGTTATGGGTCCCGGGCTCGCGCTCTGCGCGCCCCGGGACGACGGTCGGAGGCTCCGCGGCACCGCGCTCCGACCCCGTTTGTTAGTAAAGTATTTACTTTCTGCCCCGCTGAGCCGGCCGAGATTGCGTCTCCCGCCCGCCGAGTCGGCCGCGTTCCCGCAAGATTCAACGAGAATTGTATTGAACCCTTAGGCTTAGCGGATTTTTAAGCCGCGGGGGTTAGGGTTACGGCGTGAGTTCAGTGGTTGAGAGTTTGTGAGTACGCCATGACAGAACCCCATCGCCCGAGGGTAAAATACGTCATCGGGCCGGACGGCAGTCCGTTGACGATCGCGGATCTGCCTGCACCCGGCACCAAACGCTGGGTCATCCGCCGCAAGGCCGAAGTCGTCGCCGCTGTTCGTGGTGGACTTCTCTCCCTCGAGGAGGCCTGCAGCCGTTATACCCTGACGGTCGACGAATTCCTCTCCTGGCAGTTTTCCATCGACCAGCACGGTCTGGCGGGTCTTCGCACCACCCGCATCCAGCAATATCGCCAGTAGGCGATCCGGAATTCTGCGGTTTTTGACGAAAATCGGCCTCGCTCCGCGAGGCCGATTTTTTTCATGATGCACTTTTGTCCGACCTCTTAACCTTCGTTAACCATATCGAAACCATCACCTAGGCAATAATTGCCCAGTCGACCGCTCGGTTGCGGGTCGGATTGGTCGGGGCGGTTGCTTGCAAGGTCTTGCGGACTTCTTAAAAAGTATCGGCGCCGCCCGGTTCGGGGCGATGATCGCGGTCACCGCCGCGCTCATCGGCTTCTTTGCCTTCGTCATCATGCGCGTCACCACGCCGCAGATGACGACGCTGTTCACGGACCTGTCCGTCGAAGACTCCTCCAGCATCATCAAGGACCTGGAACGCCAGGGCATCCAGTTCGAGATCCGCAATGAGGGCTCCATCATCATGGTGCCCAAGGACAAGGTCACCCGACTGCGGATGAAGCTCGCCGAGGGCGGCCTGCCCAAGGGCGGCGGCGTCGGCTACGAGGTGTTCGACAAGTCGGACGCGCTCGGCACCACCTCCTTCGTCCAGAACATCAATCATCTGCGCGCGCTCGAGGGCGAGCTCGCCCGCACCATCCGGGCCATCGACCGCATCCAGGCCGCCCGCGTCCATCTGGTGCTGCCCGAGCGGCCGCTGTTCGCCCGCGAGGCGCCGGAGCCGTCGGCCTCGATCGTGGTTCGCGTCCGCGGCGCGCTGGAAGCCCAGCAGATCCGCGCCATCCGCCACCTCGTCGCCTCCGCCGTCAACGGCCTGAAGCCGCAGCGGGTCTCGATCGTCGACGAGGCCGGTCAGCTGCTCGCCGACGGCGCCCAGACCGATCCGGAGCAGGCCATCGGCGAGGAGCGCCGCATCGCCTTCGAAAAGCGAATGCGCAAGCAGGTCGAGGACATCGTCTCCTCCGTGGTCGGCTCGGGCCGCGCCCGCGTGCAGCTCTCCGCCGATTTCGACTTCAACAAGGTCACCCAGACCTCGGACAAGTTCGACCCCGAAGGCCGCGTGCTGCGCTCGAGCCAGACCCGCGAAGAGCAGAGCATGACCGCCGACAACAACGGCCAGGTCACCGTCAACAACGAGCTGCCCGGCAACCAGCAGAACAACGGCGTCGCGGCCAAGGACCAGAGCAAGAAGACCGAAGAGACCAACAATTACGAGATCTCCCGCACCACCAAGACCGAGGTGACCGAGGCCGGCCGGGTCAACCGCATCTCGGTCGCGGTGCTGGTCGACGGCATCTACAGCAAGAACGACAAGGGCGAGCTGGCCTACCAGGACCGCACCAAGGAGCAGCTCGACCGCATCGCCACGCTGGTGCGCTCGGCAATCGGCTTCGACCAGAAGCGCGGCGACCAGGTCGAGGTCGTCAATCTGCGCTTCGCCGACGCGCCCGCCACCGCCCCGATCGGCGAACCCGGCGGTCTTCTCGGCATGCTGCAGTTCACCAAGGACGACGTCATGTACTTCGTCGAGCTCGGCGTGATGATGCTGCTCGGCCTCGTCGTGCTGTTCCTGGTGATCCGCCCGCTGGTCAAGCGCATTCTCGCCTCCGACGAGGTCGCCGCCGCCATCTCCGGCGTGCTGAGCGGCCCCGCCGCCTCGGAAGAGGCCGCGCCGTCCGGCCAGCCGCTGCTGCCGAGCGGCGGCACCAGCGCTATCGACGTCGCCACCATTCAGGGCCAGGTCCACGCCCAGTCCGTTCACCGCGTCGGCGAGCTCGCCGAACGCAACCCCAACGAAACCGTCGCAATCATCCGCCAGTGGCTGACTGAACCGGCGAAATAACCAAAGCCAAGTGCATCAAGAAGTGATCTGACATGGCCGCTAATCTACAAAACGCCAACTCGAACGACATCACCAGCGTGATCTCCACGCTCGGTCAGCGCGCCGGCAGCCGCGCCGCCGACGGCAAGAGCCTCGCGCAGCTGCCCGGGCCGAAGCGTGCCGCGATCCTGATGCTGGCGCTCGGCGAGCAATATGGCGGCAAGATCTGGGGGCTGCTCGACGACGACGAGGTGCGCCAGCTCTCGCTCGAGATGTCGACGCTCGGCACCGTCGAGGTCGACACGGTCGAGGACATGCTGCTCGAATTCGTCTCGCGCATGTCGGCCTCGGGCGCGCTGATGGGCAATTTCGACGCCACCGAGCGGCTGCTCCAGCAATACCTGCCGCCGGAACGCGTCAACGGCATCATGGACGAGATCCGCGGTCCCGCCGGGCGCAACATGTGGGAGAAGCTCTCCAACGTGCAGGAAGAGGTGCTCGCCAACTATCTCAAGAACGAATATCCGCAGACCATCGCCGTGGTGCTGTCGAAGCTGAAGCCCGAGCACGCCGCGCGCGTTCTCGGCATCTTCCCCGAGGATCTCGCGCTCGACGTCGTCAACCGCATGCTGAAGATGGAGGCGGTGCAGAAGGAGGTGATCGAGAGCGTCGAGAAGACGTTGCGCACCGAATTCATGTCGAACCTGTCGCAGACCCGCCGCCGCGACGCCCACGAGGTGATGGCGGAAATCTTCAACAATTTCGACCGCCAGACCGAAACCCGCTTCATCACCTCGCTGGAAGAGGACAACCGCGAATCCGCCGAGCGCATCAAGGCGCTGATGTTCACCTTCGACGACCTGGTGAAGCTCGATTCCGGCTCCGCCCAGACCTTGATGCGCAACGTCGACAAGGACAAGCTCGGCGTCGCGCTCAAGAGCGCCAACGAGGACGTCCGCAACTTCTTCTTCGGCAACATGTCCTCGCGCGCGGCCAAGATGCTCCAGGACGACATGGCGGCGATGGGCCCCGTGCGCCTGCGCGACGTCGACGAAGCCCAGGCGCTGCTGGTCAATCTCGCCAAGGACCTCGCCGCCAAGGGCGAGATCATGCTGACCAAGAACCGCGCCGACGACGAGCTGGTGTACTGATGGCGGCTCCGGCAAAATTCCTGTTCGATACCGACTTCGCGGCGCCCGAACGCGCGACGCGCGAGAAGGCCGCGACCGCGGCCGAGATCGCGCAGAAGGTCGCGGAAGCCGAGGCCCGCGCCTATCAGGACGGCTTTGCCGCCGGCCAGCGCGAGGCCAAGGCCGAGAGCGACCGCCGCGTCGCGCTCGCGATGGAAGAGATCAACATCGCCATCCGGGGCGTCGCCGCCGGCATCGGCAACATCGAGACCAGGATGGAGACCGAGGCGGTCGAGGTCGCGGTCGCGGTGGCGCGCAAGCTGTGCGCCGACCTCGTCGCCGCCGAGCCGCTCGGCGAGGTCATCGCGCTGGTCAAGGACTGCTTCTCGCATCTGGTCGCGACGCCGCATCTTGTCGTCCGCATCAACGATTCGCTCTACGACAGCGCGCGCGAGAAGATCGAGCGGCTCGCCAAGCAGAGCGGCTTCGAGGGCCGGCTGGTGATCCTGGCCGAGCCGGAAATCGCCACCGGCGACTGCCGGATCGAATGGGCCGATGGCGGCGTCGTGCTGGAGCGCGGCGCCATCGCGGCCAAGATCGACGAAATGGTCGGACGCTATATCGCGTCCCGCAGGGGGAGCTGAACCATGAGCGACACCGACGGACAGGTCCCGCTGCCCGATCTCAACGGCCCGATGCCGCCTGCCGGCACCGACGTCGGCTACAACGAGGACGAATATGCGGCGCGTGCCGCCGCCGACCTCGAGGCGGTGTTCGACGTGCCGGTGCAGGTCTCGGCCGTGCTCGGCCGCTCCAAGATGGACGTCGGCGAGCTCCTGAAGCTCGGACCGGGCACCGTGCTCGAGCTCGACCGGCGCGTCGGCGAGGCCATCGACATCTACGTCAACAACAAGCTGGTCGCCCGCGGCGAGGTCGTCCTGGTCGAGGACAAGCTCGGCGTGACCATGACGGAAATCATCAAGGCCGAACGCGGCTGACACGCAAGGACATGACGCGCGACGGCGCGAGCAGACGGACAGGAGACTGACATGCGGCTTCTCATCGTTGGCACATTGAAGGGCCAGCTCACCACCGCCACCAAGATCGCGATGGAGAACGGCGCCACCGTGACCCATGCCGAGGATCATGAGCAGGCGATGCGCGTGCTGCGCGGGGGCAAGGGCGCCGACCTCCTGCTGGTCGACGTCGCGCTCGACATCCGCGACCTCGTGCTGCGGCTGGAAGCCGAGCACATCCACGCCCCGATCGTCGCCTGCGGCATCACCAACGACGCCCGCGCCGCGGTCGCCGCAATCCATGCCGGGGCCAAGGAATACATCCCGCTGCCGCCAGATCCGGAGCTGATCGCCGCGGTGCTGGCTGCCGTCGCCAACGATTCCCGCGAGCTGGTCTATCGCGACGATGCGATGGCAAAGGTGATCAAGCTCGCCCAGCAGATCGCCGGCTCGGACGCCTCGGTGATGATCACCGGCGAATCCGGCACGGGCAAGGAAGTGCTGGCGCGCTACGTTCACTCCCGTTCGGCCCGTGCCAAGCGCCCGTTCATCTCGATCAACTGCGCCGCCATCCCGGAGCACCTGCTGGAATCCGAGCTGTTCGGCCACGAGAAGGGCGCCTTCACCGGCGCGGTCGCCCGCCGCATCGGCAAGTTCGAGGAGGCGACCGGCGGCACGCTGCTGCTCGACGAAATCTCGGAGATGGACGTCCGCCTGCAATCGAAACTGCTGCGCGCCATCCAGGAGCGTGTGATCGACCGCGTCGGCGGCACCAAGCCGGTTCCGGTCGACATCCGCATCATCGCGACCTCGAACCGCAATCTCGCCGAGGCCGTGCGAGAGGGCACGTTCCGCGAGGACTTGCTGTTCCGCCTCAACGTCGTGAATTTGAAGATCCCGCCGCTGCGCGAGCGTCCCGCCGACATCCTCGAGCTCGCCCAGCACTTCGTGAAGAAATATGCCGACGCCAACGGCGTGCCGCTGCGTCCGCTCTCGGCCGAGGCGCGCCGCGTGCTCTCCGCCAACCGCTGGCAGGGCAACGTCCGCGAGCTCGAAAACACCATGCACCGCGCGGTGCTGATGGCCCAGGGCGACGAGATCGGGCCCGACGCCATCATCACCCCGGACGGCGACCGCCTCGACCTCGCCAGGACCGCCCCGGCCGTGGCGCATGCCACCATGGCCGCCGAGCAGGTGACGCGCGCGCTGGTGGGACGCACCGTCGCCGACGTCGAGCGCGACCTGATCCTGGAGACGCTGAAGCACTGCCTCGGCAACCGCACCCATGCCGCCAACATCCTCGGCATCTCCATCCGCACGCTGCGCAACAAGCTCAACGAATATGCCGACGGCGGCATCCCGATCCCGCCCGCGGGCACGCCCGGGGAATATCCGCGGATGCCGATGATGGGGGCGTGAGGCGGCTCCTTCGAAGATCGAAAGATGCGAACGCCCGGGCTGGTGCCCGGGCAGTTTCGTTCTCGCGGTGGGACAAACACCGCTGCCCCACCCTCAGTGTCATCCCCGCGAAGGCGGGGATCCATAACCCCAGGGAGGAGTTTCGCGAAGTCTTGTCGCTCGGTACTCAGGCCGCCCACACCGATAGATTCTGCGGTATGGGTCCCCGCCCCCCGTGCGCAATTGCGCACTAGGGGGGACGACAGCGGTGGACATGGCCGTACCGCAGCCGGCGACTAGGTCGCGCCTCCATCAGGCCCTATAACCTCGCCCGAAAACCACGCGAGGGACCACATGTCTGAAGCTCAAATCACGGATTGGCTGGCGTCGCAGAAGCAGGCGATGATCGACCTGCTCCGCGACGTCGTGAACATCGATTCCGGCTCCTACGACAAGGAAGGCGTCGATGCGGTCGGTGCGCGGTTCGAGCGGTACTTTGCCGAGCACGGCATTCCGTTCCGGCGCGAGGCCAACGCCACCTTCGGCGATGCGATCCATGCCGAGGTGGCAAAGCCCGGCAGCAACGAGAAGCCGGTGCTGTTGATGGGACACCGCGACACGGTGTTCGGCAAGGGCGAGGCCGGGCGGCGGCCGTTCACGATCCGGGATGGCCGCGCCTATGGACCCGGTGTCGCCGACATGAAGTCCGGCCTCGTCATGAACGTGTTCGTGGCCACCGCCTTCCACAAGTTCGGCGGCGCACCGCATCCGATCAAGGTGCTGATCACCTCCGATGAGGAGATCGGCTCGCCCTCCTCGCGCCCGGTGATCGAGCGCGAGGGACGCGCGGCACGCGCGGTGTTCAATTCCGAGCCGGGCCGGCCCACGGGCAACGTCGTCACCGGGCGCAAGGGCGGCATCTTCATGCACATGGCCATCACCGGCAAGGCCGCGCATTCCGGCGCCAACTTCGCCGCCGGCGTCAGCGCCATTGGCGAGCTCGCGCACAAGATCGTCCAAATCCACGCGCTCACCGATCTCGACAAGGGCATCACGCTCAATGTGGGCCTCGCCTCGGGCGGGCAGTCCGTCAACACGACGGCACCTTACGCGGAAGGGCAGATCGACCTGCGCTATGTCGATCCGGCCGATCGCGCGCGGATCATGGGTGCGATCGAAAAGATCGTCGCGACCTCTTACGTGCCGGGCACCAGCGCAACGCTGTCGATCAAGGGCGAGTTCGTGCCGGTGGTGCAGAGCGCGGAGTCGAAGGCGCTGTTCGAAGGCTATCAGGCGGCCGCAAGGCAGGTGGGCCTCACCACGCTGCAGGGCGAGTTCTCCGGCGGCTGCGCCGATTCCGGCTTCACCGCCGCCGTGGGCACGCCGACCATTTGCGGCCTCGGCCCGGTCGGTGGGCTCGCGCACACGCCGGAAGAATATCTCGAGATCGACAGCATCGTGCCGCGCGCGCAGGCGCTGGCGCTGGCGATTCTGCGGGCATAGCCGCGGCACACGCCGCCGTCATGCCCGGGCATCCACGTCTCGCCCAGATCGCTGATGCACGTGGATGGCCGGGTCAAGCCCGGCCATGACGAGAGAGTGTTGTCACGAATAGCTCGGTGCATCCGGCTTGCGGAAGATGTGGATGGGATCGCCCGGCACGATCGGAGAGCCAGAGAACATCGCATAGGCGTAGAGCGCGAGATAGGCGATCGCGAGCGCACCGACGGCGTAGAAGATAAAGGTTGCCACGCGCTTCATCGTTCCGCTCCATGCGTCCGGCGGGACAGCTCAGGGCGCTTCTAGAGCGACGAGGCGGAAAAGGCCAGCCCTGCGCGAGGCTCGCCGACGGCGATCAAACACCGCGCCGGCCGCGCGCGGGAAGGCTGACATCGGCGAGCCGGACCGCGTCTTCGTCCTGGTCGACCGCCACGTATCGGCCGTGCCAATAGGCCAGCGCGGCGGTGCGGGTCGAGTTCCTGATGTCCCTGACGCGGCCGATGACGATGCCGTGCGAGTGCCGCTCGACGATCTCCTCGACTTCGCAATCGAAGGCCGAGAGCGCGCCGACCAGCAGCGGAACACCCGAGATTGCCGTCACCCATTGGCTGCCTGCAAACCGATCCGCGCCCTTCAGCCCGCCCTTGCCGGCAAAGCGTTCGGCGACCTCGAGCTGGTCGGCATTGAGGATGTTCACGCCGAAAGCACCAATGCGGCGGATCAGCGGAAACGACGAGGCGTCGCGGTTGATGCTGACCAGCAGCGTCGGCGGCTCGACCGACAGCGAGGTGACCGAGGTCACCGTCATGCCGGTGATGTCCTTACCCCGCCCGGCGGTGATGACGCTGACGCCGCCGGTGAGCTGGCGCATGGCGCCGCGGAAATCGGCGGACGAGACGGGAATTTCGGTCATGAGCTCGCGGGGCACTACATTCATGGCGTTGCTCCCCGCAAGCGGGGTTCCCTCTATTTAGGTACGATCGTCCGCCGACAACAGGTGGCTAAGGATGGAGCCTTCGAGCCCGGCAAGCTCGGCCGAACCGCGCTGGCGCGGCCGGGCGGCGTTAACCGTGACGTCATGGGCGATACGGCCCTCCTCGATGACGAGCACGCGGTCGGCCAGCGCCACGGCTTCCGAGACATCGTGGGTCACCAGGATCGCGGTAAAGCCCTGATCGCGCCAGACCCGCTCGAGGAGCCGCTGCATCGAGATGCGGGTCAGCGCATCCAGCGCGCCGAGCGGCTCGTCGAAGGCGAGCACGCGCGGGCGCGAGACCAGCGCGCGGCCGAGCGCGACGCGCTGCTTCTGGCCCCCTGAGAGTACCGAGGGCCATTGGTCGCGCTTGTCGGCGAGGCCGACCTCGATCAGCGCCTTCTCGGCGCGGGCATGCGCATCGCTTGAGGCACGATCGCGGCCGAGGCCGACCTCGACATTGGCGAGCACGCGGGCCCAGGGCAGCAGCCGCGGCTCCTGGAACATCACGCGGATGTCCTCGGGCTGGATCTCCTGGCCGAAGCTGAGGCTGCCGGCATCGATCTTGTCGAGGCCGGCGATCAGGCGCAGCAGGGTGCTCTTGCCGCAGCCGCTCTTGCCGACGATCGCAACGAACTGCCCGGCGGGAATGTGCAGGTCGATGCCGCGCAGCACCTCGTTGTCGCCGAAGGATTTGCGCAAGCCGCGGATGCTGAGCGGCAGGCCGCTGGCCTGAACCGGCCGCTCCTCGCGCACCACGCGGGCGTGAGGGGCGAAATTGGCGCGGCCGGCGAGCTCGGTCTCGGGAAGAGAGGCACGAAGCGCTGTCTGCATGTGATTCCCAGTATCTCTGCTCAACGTTTCTGGAAGGCGGGGTGCCAGGACAGCGTCAGACGCTCCAGCACGCGGGAGGCGCTGTCGGCGAGCTTGCCGAGCAGGGCGTAGATCAGGATCGAAAGCACGACGACGTCGATCAGCATGAACTCGCGCGCCTGCATCGCCATGTAGCCGAGGCCGGAAGAGGCCGCGATGGTCTCGGCGACGATCAGCGTCAGCCACATGATACCGAGCGCAAAGCGGATGCCGACGAAGATGGAGGGCAGCGCGCCCGGGAAGATGACGCGGCGGAACAGTTCGCCGTCCGTCATGCCGTAGATACGGCCCATCTCGATCAGCTGCGGATCGACGGTGCGGATGCCGTGCAGCGTGTTGAGGTAGATCGGGAAGAACACTCCGAGCGCCACCAGGAACAGCTTTGCGCTCTCGTCGATGCCGAACCAGAGGATGACCAGCGGGATCAGCGCCAGATGCGGCACGTTGCGCACCATCTGCAGGGTGGTGTCGGTGAGCCTGGCCGAGAGCTGCGACAGGCCGTTGGCGAGGCCGAAAGCGAAGCCGATGCTGGCGCCGATCAAAAAGCCGATCGAGGCGCGCCAGAACGACACCCAGATGTTGCGGACGAGCTCGCCGGAGACCAGCAGCTTCCAGCCCGCGAGCACGACGTCGCTCGGGGCCGGCAGCACCCGCGTCGGCACGAAGCCGGTGACGCTCGCGACCTGCCAGACCGCGATGATGGCGAGCGGCACGATCCACTGGATCAGGCCGTCGGCCCGCGGCAGGCGGATGCTGCGCGGAAGCGAAATGCTGTCGATCAGGCTCATGACTGCGACACCCGGTGCTGCGGACGGAAATCGCTGCCGACCGTCTCGCCGAACGGACCGCCGTTGAAATGCAGCTTGGTCACGTTGCTCGGCTGCTCCAGCGCGAGCAGCGGGAACACCAGCTCGGCGAAGCGATAGGCTTCCTCCAGATGCGGATAGCCCGACATGATGAAGGTATCGATGCCGAGATCCTGATACTCCTTGATGCGGGCCGCCACCGTCTGGGCGTCGCCGACCAGCGCCGTGCCGGCGCCGCCGCGGACGAGGCCGACGCCGGCCCACAGGTTCGGCGCGATCTCGAGATTGTCGCGCTTGCCGCCGTGGAGCTGCGCCATGCGGTGCTGACCGACCGAGTCCATACGGGCAAAGTTCTTCTGCGCCAGCGCGATGGTGTCGTCGCTGACATGCCTGATCAGGTCGTTCGCGGCGCGCCAGGCTTCTTCGTTGGTCTCGCGGACGATGACGTGAAGGCGGATGCCGAAGGAGAGTTTGCGGCCACGGGCCGCGGCAACCTCCCTCACCTTCGCGATCTTCTCGGCGACGAGCGCCGGCGGCTCGCCCCAGGTGAGATATTTGTCGACGGTGTCGACGGCGACGTCGATGCCGGCATCGGAGGAGCCGCCGAAATAGAGCGGCGGGCGCGGCGACTGCACGGGGGGAAACAGCAGCTTGCCGCCCTCGATGCGGATGTGCTTGCCCTCGACGTTCACCGTCTTGCCGGCGAGCAGGTCGCCATAGACGTTCAGGAACTCGCGGGTGACCTCGTAGCGCTCGTCGTGGCCGAGGAAGATGCCGTCGCCCTTGTTCTCGACGGGATCGCCGCCGGTGACGACGTTGACGAGGAGCCGGCCGTTCGAGACGCGATCAAGCGTCGCGGTCATGCGCGCGGCCACGCTCGGCGATTGCAGGCCGGGACGAACGGCGACGAGATAGCGCAACCGCTCAGTGAACGGCGCGACCGAGGACGCAACGATCCAGGAATCCTCGCAGGACCGCCCGGTCGGCAACAGCACGCCGAAATAGCCGAGCTGATCGGCGGCCTGTGCGACCTGGCGCAGATAGTTGAAGTTGACCTCGCGGCCGCCGATACCGGTGCCGAGATAGCGGCCGTCGCCATGCGTCGGCAGGAACCAGAGGATGTTGGCGTTGGATTGGCTCATGGATTGCCCCTAGCCGTAAGTCGTGCCGACGGCGGCCGCGACGATGCCGATCGACAGCACGATGGCTGCGATCACGCGTTGAACGATGCGCTTCAAGTTCAGACCTTTTTGAACGGGAAGAGTTGTCGGCACGGTCAGGCTGCCGGGTTGCGCCAGACGATGTCGCGAATGACGATCGGCTTCGGGATCAGGCCGAGCTTGTAGAAGCGGTCGGCGACGCCCTGCTGGGTCGCGACGATCTCGTCGGTGACGGGGCCGACCACGAAGTTCGCGCGATTGGCGGCGACGGTCTGGATATCAAGCGGGACGCCGGTGATCGCGGCGAGCGATTTGGCGACCTCGTCGCGGTGCTGCTCGGCCCATTGGCCTGCCGCGGTCGTCACGTCGACGATCTGCTGCAGGATCGTCCCATGGTTCTTCGCGAACTCGCGGTTGGCGATGTAGAAGGAATTGGTCTTGGTGACCTCGCGCGCATTGATCAGGATGCGGCCGTTCTGCTTGGTCTCGCCGATCGCGAAATAGGGATCCCAGATCGCCCAGGCCTCGATGCTGCCATTGGCGAAGGCGGGGCCGGCATCCGGCGGCGTCAGGTAGACCGGTGTGATGTCGGCATAGGTGAGGCCGGCCTTCTCCAGCGTCTGCACCACGACGTTGTGGGCGCTGGAGCCCTTGGTGAAGCCGATGCGCTTGCCCTTGAGATCGGCGATGTCGCGGATCGGCGAATCCTTCGGGACCAGGATGCCCTGGCCGTTGGTGATGGGCTGGCCGGCGGCGTAGACGATCGCCGCGCCCGCGGCTTGCGCAAACACCGGCGGGGAATCGCCGACCGCGCCGAAATCTACGCTGCCGACGTTCATCGCCTCCATCATCGGCGGGCCCGAGGAGAACTCGATCCATTTCACCTCGATGCCTGAGGCTGCGAAATGTCGTTCCAGGGCAGCCTGCTGGCGCGCGATGACCAGCACGCCGGACTTCTGGTAGCCGATGCGAATTTCCTTCACCGCGCCTTGCGCGATCGCAGGCGATGCGAACGCAGCGGCGGCCGCCGTTCCAACCGACAGTTTCAGAAAGTCTCGTCGCTGCATTCCACACTCCCGGCCGCGTGCGGCCGCCATCATTCACGTTTGCCGAATGATGGTGCGCGTCATCGGAAGTGTCGAGACGTCCGGGAAAATAGCGATGCGAGCACTGCGCTGCATGCCGCGCGCGTGATTAATCTTTCGAGCGACGAAGCGAATGAGGATGGAATTTTCTGCACGCGAATGTGAGAGCTCCACGGATTTGGTCGAGCCGTCTTTGGCGCGCAACATAAAACGTGAAATCAACCCCATGCACAGTAGACGAGACGTGCAAGATCAACGACTTGCGAATTATCCGAAATTTGGTTGACCTGTCGGGCAAAACAGCGGCCAAATGGCATGATTGCAGCCTTGGGGGAGAGGCTCCTTACCGGCCTATTGCTCCCACCTCACCGGCAGATTCTGCAGTCCGCGAAAGGCCCAGCCGCCGATCCGCACCTCTTCGTCCTCGGCCGGCTCGATGCGCGAGGCGCGCGCGAACAAGGTCGGCAGTGCGACGTCGGCAATCATGGCGCGCGAGGCGAAGGCGCCGGCGCAGAAATGCGGGCCGGCGCCGAAGGCGACGCTCTTGGAGGTGTCGCGCCGCACGTCGAACTGATCGGCGCGCTCGAAATGCTTCTCGTCGCGGTTGGCGGAGCCGAACATCAGGAACACGCGCTCGTCGAGCTCGAACGCCACATCGCGAATGGTCCAGGGTTTCGCGATGCGGCGCGGCGACATGCCGATCGGCGAGATCCAGCGGGCATATTCCTCGAAGGCTTGCAGCCACGACACCTCGCCGCGCAGGACCAGATCGAGCTGCTCGGGATGGGTCAGCAGCGCCCAGACCGTGCCGGCGATCGCCTTGCGCGGCTCGTTCTGGCCGCCTGATATCGCGAGCTTGACGTTGGCGCGCACGCTCTCCATCGGCATGTCCGAGGCGAGCAGCACGCCCAAAATGCTCTGGTCGGGATGCTTGCGCATCACCGGCAGGATGTCGTCGATCGCGGCGTCGATGCCCGCGGTTGCCGCATGACAGCGCGCCTCGACCTCAGGGTCGCCGGCATAATTGGCGATGCCTTCGATCATGCCTTGCGACCATGCGTCCATGTCCTGAAAGCCGATATTGGTAAGGCCGGTGATCGACTTCAGGCATTCGCCGGAGAACGGCAGCGCGAAGTCGCGCATGAGATCGATCCGGCCGGGTTCAAGCGAAGCGATGATGCGATCCGCATGGGCCTGGAACTGGGCGGTCCAGTGCGCCTTCACCGTCTTCGGCGAGACCGTCGGAAACATCGCGCGGCGCTCGACGAGATGCGCCTCGCCATCCTTGCGCATCATGTTGTGGCCCATCAGCCGGTTCATCAGGCCGGCGGGCTGGTGCGAGGAGAACACGTCAATCTGCTTCTCGGAGATCGAGATGTCGTCGCGGCTCGTCAGCAGCGTCGAGCCGAGCTGCGGCACGAAGGCGATCGGCGCCTCCTTCCGCATCCTGGCGAGCATCGGATAGGGGTCGGCCCAGAATGCAGCCGGGTCGATCTCGATGCGCGGCGCGGTGCTCAAGCTTCGCTCCCTTGTGGTCTCCTCGATGCCGAGGCTAGCGCCTTTCAGTTGCCGCCGTCTGTCCCCATGGATTGGGACAGGCGGGCCAAAAGCTGCCGCTGGCGTCAACCCTGCCGGCGTCGAACTGCTGCGACGTCAACTCGGCAAAGGTGCGACGGGGTTGTGCATCATTCACCTCTGGAAGAAAATTCCAGCTCAGCACGATATCCAGGGCCTGCACTGCCTTCTGAACTGGCGCAGCTCGACGGGTCCGGCCATCCTCTATCTTCTCAGGCCTTTGTCTGCCTTCAACTCAGATGGCAGCTCCGGCCAGCAAGAGAGCGCCGCCAAGCGCGACCATCACAAGTCCCGGCCAGTTCGATTTGACGCCGAAGCCGCTACCGGGCCTTTCAGGCTCCAGCGTGTCACGTCCGGAGCGAAGCCACTTCCCACCACTGAATCGACCTCGCCAAATGGGCTGAAACGCCATTTGGAATACGCCGCCGAAAACAAGGAGCACTCCAAGCCATATGAGGATCATGCTCGCCTCCTCTACCCGCGAACGCCGATAGGCTGATGCGCCGAGAACCGTGGTCCATTCAGCGCTGCCCCCGGCTTACGGAATCAGACCGACCTTGAAAGCCGCCGGGACAACCTCAGACCTCTCAAATAGTTGATATATGGACATGATTTCTGCTAGGCGTCCATCCGGGCCAGCTTGGGAAATAGTAGCAATTGGTTCCGCCGACGCGGATTGGTATCAAGGGCCTTGGGCGGGCGGAGCACGAAGGCTGCTGCAGAAATGCACGCCGCGCGTCTGAAAGATCGGTCGAATCTGATGGGTCCAGCGCAGCAATGACGGGCATCGATTTCGAGCAGATTGTGGACCGCATCCACGAGGCAGCGACCGTTCCAGAGCTCTGGCCTGATGTCCTGGAGCAAATCGCTCATGCTGCTGGCGCGCATGGCATGGTCATGATCACCTCGGACTCCGATCAATGGTCCGGTGTCTGGAACGGCGCCGTGGCATCGCCGTCGATTCGCGAGGCCTTCTCGGCGTTCCTGAGTGGCGACCTCTCCAGCCGGACGGAGACGACCCCGCGACTCCTGGCGCTTGATCATCCCGGCTTCGTCGGCGAGCACGAGGCGTTTTCGCCGGAGGAATGGGAGCGCGATCCATATCGGGTGGAATGGAACAAGAAGTGGGGCTTCGAGCATGCCTGCGCGACGGCGGTCCGCAGCCCGTCCGGCGAGATCATCGTCTTCCATATGGAACGATTGGCCGGCCGCCCCGCCTTTTCGCGGCAGGACCTCGATTTTCTCGACCGCTTTCGCCCCCATCTCGCGCGGGCAGCTTTGCTGTCGACGCGCTGGCGCCTCACCCGGATGCGGGCGGCAACCGAGGCGTTGTCGCTGGTCGGCTTGCCGGCCCTCGCGATCACACGCTCCGGGCGGGTTCTGGCAGCAAACGCCTTGATCGAGGCCATGACGGATGTTCTGCAATGGCTGCCGAAGGACCGGATCGCCATCAGGGACCGCGCGGCCGACACCCTGCTGCGCGCCGGCCTCGCCCAACTCGATGCGCCGGACAAGGCCGTGTGCTCCTTCGCCGCGCGTCGCAGCAGCGATCCCGATCGGGTGGTGCTTCATCTCGTGTCAATGCCGGGCGAAGCCCGCGATCTCTTCGATGGGGCGGTTGGCCTCCTCATCGCGACGCCGGTCGCCGCCTCGCCGGCACCGAGCCTCGCCCTCATTCGTGGCCTGTTCGATCTCACCCCGAGCGAGGCGCGCGTTGCGCGCGGAATTGCGCAAGGACAGACGATCGGCGACATCGCCGCCCATCACGGGCTCAGCCGGGAAACCATCCGCACACAGGTCAAGGCCGTCCTCGCCAAGACCGGAACGCGGAACCAGAAGAGCGCAGCTGCCCTTTTCGGTGCGATCCCCAAATTGCCGCTGAGAGATTGACGCCAGACTTGTTCTAGCCGGTGCCTGCCCCGGCAGGGGCAAGCTTCGCTTCACCCAAATGGGTGAAGACACAGGCCGGCCCGCCGGGTTCAACTCCGCCCAAATTGGATGTCTGGCGAGAAGCGGCGGCAATGGCGGGACCGGAATTTCCGATTTTCGAAGTGACCCTGGCGCAGCGCAGGCGCAGGACATGGAGCTGGAGCGTCTGCACCATCCAAGGCGCGGTGGTGATGCAGGGCCGGGAAGCCAGTCGACCCGCAGCAAAGTACCAGGCCGAGAGAGCGCTGTTCATGCTGCTGCTCACCGCCCCCTATCGTTCCCGACTTTCCGCATAGCAAGCCGCTCGTCGTGATCCAGGGCCGCCAGTGTGCGGCAACTGCGGGCATTGATGGGGACAGCAAGCTAAGCGTCGGTCGGCGAGCGACCATGCGTCAGCCAATGGTCGATCTGCCAGGTCTCGTAACCGAGCAATTCGCCGAAGCGCCGTTCGCGATCATCGGACCAGGCTCCGGGCTCGTTCAGCAGCGCAAGCATGGCGTCAATCCGCCACTCGTGACCGGGCAATGTATAGAACAGCATCCGATATTCGAGCTGCGGCGCCCCAGGACATGGCTCGATCAGCTCGCGCTTCGTCAGGCGGCCTGCAGCGACATGCCGGTCGAACATGCGCCAATACCGAGTACAGATGTCTGGTTCACGGCCAATGAAATCCGCGAAATATGCGAGGGGCTTGGTGCCCCGGAGCATCAGGCCGAGCTCTCTGTTGGTGTGAACCAGATAGGGCAGTTGACGAAACCATTCGGAATGCATGTCGAGCATGTTGGCCGCACAACGTTAATTTCCGCTGAGGGACCCCGCGCGAACGTCCTGAGCGAAAGTCAACGACGGCTTCCGGCTCAATCCGGACAATTGCAACGAATTTCACGGTGTGCCCTCGTGACGGTGGGCGTCATGATGGCCAAGACGTCCAGCAAAGAAACGGCTAACCACGTTGCAACGACCGCATGCGCGAGAGCATGGAGGAGAAATCAACTCATGATAGTATCGGCCTTGTCAGCCGACCAAAGGGAACTGCCGTGACTGAAACGACCAAGCTTCGATCTCGACTTCTGTTGATTGCCTTGTGGGTCAGTCTCGTCGGAGCTCTCGTCGTTTTGTTTACGTTCGTCAACGCACGAGGCGGAAGCGATGGTTCATCCTGGGCGTTCAGCCTGATCGTGTCCTGGCTGCCATTCCTGGCGCTGATGGGCTTCTGGCTGTGGTACGCGCGTTTTAGCCGGCGTTCATCATCCGGAACGAGCTGGGTCGACCTCTACGAGCAGCAGGTCGCCGAAAACAGGCGAACCAATGCATTACTAGAGAGGATCGCGACGGCACTGGAAAAGCCATCTTCGGGTTAGCTCGAACGCCGGTACAGTGCAGTGAGCAGCAGTATGCGCTCAGGATTTTCCACGCGGGTCTGGCTGGTTGTCTTCGCCCTCGCAGCCGCCGTCGTCAGCCGGCCAGCGGCTGCCGACGATCGACAGGCTTGTCTGGAAGGATCGAAGGCGGCCTCTGCCGAGACCATCGCCGCCTGCACACGCGCGATCCAAAGCGGAGACTACAACGACCAGAACCTGGCCAATTTGTATCATGCGCGCGGCTATTCCTGGTCATGGACAAGCTTCTCCGATCGCGACGACCGCGCCTTGGCGGACTTCACCGCGGCGATCCGAGCCAACCCGAAATCTGGCGGTTCACTGCTGAACCGGTCGCACATCTACAATCAACGGCGCGACTACGACCGGGCGATAGCCGACGTCAATCAGGCCTTCGAAGCCGGTCTGTCGGACTATGGAAAGCGGGTCGGATACGGCGAGCGCGGCCATGCCTATCACGGGAAAGGGGACAACGATCGCGCCATCGCAGACTTCACTGCCAGCATCCAGCTGAATGCGAACGATAGTTTCGCCATCATGGCCCGAGGCAGCGCCTACTTTGCCAAAGGCGATTATGATCGTGCCATTGCCGACTACAACCGGGTGATCGCACTTGATCCCGAATATGCTCGCGAATACTCCGCCCGCAGCGGCCGCGCCATTGCGTACCTGCTCAAGGGTAACTTCCGCCGCGCCTTCGCGGACGTCGACCAGGGGCAGGCACTATCCTGGCTCGCCACCATCGTCTTTCTGGCAGCGCTGGTCTGGCTTTGTTGCCGAGGGGGCGCACGGGCGTTCGGATGGCGATCTGGACGAACGATCATCGAGATGTGCGAACAGCAGCTGGTTGACTTGCGGCACACAAACGCCGCCCTGGAGAAGATCGCGGCGGCTATCGAGAAGCGATCGTCAGGTTAGCTCGGCTTCGCCGGACGTTTGGCCGCGCCGACGTGTGCTAACTTCCGGAATGACCGTCAGAGCCGCCGGACCAACCGTCATTCTGGCTGGGTCCAAAGTTCCTATTGTTTCGATCCGGCGGGACCCTCATGCCCTGGTAAAAGGCATAGCCAATGACTCCCAGCAAGGCGACCAGGCAGATAAGTGCAAGAAGCCAGTCTGGCATGTTCTCATCCTCGGATCGGCCCTACGTGCCGCAACCGCATCGGATGATAGGCCAAATGCTTCAACTACACATCCAACCAAACGCTAAAGTTGGATGGACACAGACATCGCGGACTTGGAGCCCCTAGTTCAGGCCGCGCGGACCCGTCAGCAGGCGCAGCACAATTCCGAACAATTCGCTCTGCGAGGAGATGCCGAGCCGTTCATAAGCGCGCTTGCGGTAGGTCAGGGCCGAATGCAGGCTGATGCCGAGTCCTTGGGCGATCGCCTCGGAGCTGAAGCCTGCGAGGATGCGGCGGCAGACCTCCTGCTCGCGCGGGGTGAGTGCGGAGAGCGGCTTGCGCGTCGCGAACAGGGACGCAAGATCGGACGTCGGCTTCTCCTGGAAATGGCGCGCGACGCTGGCTGCGATCGCCGGTGCGATCGCCCCGAGCCGCTCGCGCTGGGCGGCGCTGAAGCGGCCCTGCGCGGCGATCCGATAGAAGTTGACGTAGAAGCAGGTATGGCCGGTCCAGATCGCGGTGGCACATTTGTCGACGATGCCGGAATCCTGGAAGAAGATCTTGCGGTAGCGCGCGCCGTACATGCGCGGCGCGAAGCGAGGCAGCATGATCGGTGCGCCGCCCTCACCTTCGAACAGCGCATCGCGGTTGGGGTCCGTTTCGTGGAACTGGCCGGCATAGGCGGCGCCGAGATCGGCGCCGATCGGGATGTTGCCGGCATCGAGCAGGCAGCTTGCCGCGCCGGCCCGGCTCAGCGCGAACACCATGCAATGGCCGACATCGGCCTGCCGGCGCAACGTGTCGATGAGCACATCGGGAAAATCGGAGCGGCCGATGGCGAGCACCGCGGGCGTGACATCGCCGGCCGACGGATCAAGGGTTATCCCGTTGGGTCGCACCGTATTCCTCCGCAAGACGTTCTTTTGCGAGAGGATAGCAGCAACGGAATCTTACCGTAAGCACTCACGAGCACCGCCGCCCAGGGCCGCTCGGCTGTTGCAGACGGCATTGGCGGGTCTCACGCTGCGCCTCGCCCTTCGAGACGGCATCGTCGTGATTTTCTCAGATGAGGCTGATCCGATGGCCCTATCGAGTCACTTCACCCTGTGCCTGAAAGCAATCTCGCGCAGATGACTGAAAAGCTTTGAGAGCCGCTTCAAGCGCTCAGCTACCAGCGCGCAAAGAAGCATCAGCCACGTTGCGAGCGCGGCACACCACAACAGAAATTCCAATGCTGCGGGCATGAGGGCACCTTTCGAAACGAGTTGCGAAACAAAGGCGGGCACTAATGCTCGTTGAAGAACGCGAACGCCGCGTCTGCGTTGTCAGCCTTTATGGCCTCTCGCGCTGCCGCGATCATGAGCGCCTGCGCTGCCGACCGCATTCAAAGGCTATTACGACCTCCTGAATTGCACTAGAATTAATGCTGAAAGTCACAATTCCATCTTTGGGAATGATCCGATGGACAGGCTCGATGAACTTGCGACATTCGTCGCGATAGTTGAGGTTGGAAGTCTGGTAGGCGCAGCAAAGCGATTGAAGCGTTCGCCTCCCGCGGTCACTCGCGCGCTTGCGGCCCTCGAGGAAAGGGTCGGAAGACGATTGGTGGAGCGAACAACCCGCCGTCTTGCACCGACGGATGCCGGACGCCACTTTGCTGAACGCGCCCGCGAGCTGGTCAACGGCTACACAACCGTCATGAGCAGGCTTGTCGAGACGGAAGGGGCTCCGCTGCACGGAATCCTGCGAATAGCCGCTCCCACCATCTTCGGACGCCGTCATGTCGTTCCGATCGTATCGAGCTTCCTTGACGCTCATCCGGCGATCCGTATCGAGCTCATCATGGGTGAAAGATCGCTCGACCTGATCAGTGAAGGCATCGATGTTGCGGTCAGGATAGGTCAGCCGCGCGACTCGCGCCTCGTCGTCAGATCAGTGGGGTCGGTCCGTCGCGTCCTGGTGGCCAGTCCTTCCTACTTGCGCAGGCAACCCGAGCTTCGACATCCGCGAGACATACCGAAGCACGATGTCGTGTTCTTTTCCGGATTTGCGGGGCCGACCGAACTGCGTTTTCAGAATCGAGGCCGCTTGCACACGGTTCGCGTGATGCCGCGCCTGATGACGACAGACCTCGACACGGTCATTGCCGCCGTGACATCGGGCCAAGGCATCGCTCGATTGTTGTCCTATCAGGTCGAAGCCGAGATTTCGTCCGGCAAGCTCGTGCGTCTTCTTCCGGCCTATGAGCCGCCGGCCGCACCGGTTCAAGTTGTGATTCCCGGTTCCCGGCGCACCGCACCCGCTGTGAGGGCATTCGCGGATCACGCCGCTGCGTCGCTCCGTACCCTTTCGATCATCCGCGAGTAAGGGAGCTGCGGGTGTCCGGACACTCGGCCTGCAGCCAAACCCATCAGTTCCGCCGGGAGGAACGATTGCATCAGCCCCGCTTTATTGGTGCGATTTTCAAGGTTTGATCAGGGGCGTTGCCCGGGCCGCCCATCGAAGGATCAGTCGATGCGCATCCTTCTCGTCGGGGCTACAGGACTTATCGGATCGGCGATCCACGCCAGGCTGTCCGCCGAAGGACATGACTGCATCTTGGTGTCGCGCCATCCCGCGGCGACGCACGATCCTCGCCACGTCGCGCTCGACGTCGCCCGGACCACCGATGTGTCGAAATGGAAGAGCCTTCTCGCCGGCGTCGATGCCGTGATCAATGCAGCGGGTGCGCTGCAGGGACGGGACATGCAAGGCGTTCATGTCGCCGGCAGCGCAGCACTCTATGCGGCCTGCGAGACCGCCGGGGTCCGCAGGGTTATCCTGTTCTCGGCAATCGGCAGCAATGTCGATGCGCTCAGCGATTTTTCCCGCACCAAGCGCGAGGGCGAAGCCGCCTTGATGGCGCGGGAGCTCGATTGGGTGGTGCTGCGGCCTTCTGTCGTGGTCGGCCGGCCCGCCTATGGTGGCAGCGCGCTGCTGCGCGGGCTGGCGGCGCTGCCGGTTCTGCCGGTGATGCCCGACACGGCGGCGATTCAACCGGTGCATCTCGACGACGTCGTTGAGACCGTGCTGTTCTTCCTGAAACCCAGCGCGCCTTCGCGGGTCGCGGTCGATCTGGCCGGCCCGCGGCGGATCGCCTTCAGCGATGCGGTCGCGCTGTTTCGCGCCTGGCTGCGCTGGCGCCCGGCCTATCGCCTGCAGCTGCCGCGCTGGGCGGCTTCAATTGCCTATCGTGCGGGCGACGTTGCCCAGATGCTGGGATGGCGAACGCCCATCAATACGACGGCACAGGCGGAAATGCGCCGCGGTGCGACCGGCGATCCCGAGCCCTGGCGTCGATTGACCGGCACTCCATCGCGCGATCTCGAAGCCGCGCTCGCAAGCGAGCCTGCGTCGGTGCAGGAACGATGGTTTGCACGGCTGTATGCACTCAAGCCGCTGATCTTCGGCGTCTTCGGCGCGTTCTGGATCGCCACAGGCATCATCTCGCTGAGCGCGGGCTGGAATATCGGCATGTCGTTGCTGCTTGAAGGCGGGCTGCAAGGGAACGTCGCGGCGCTCACCGTCACCGCGGGCGCGCTCGCCGACATCGTCATCGGCATCGCCATTCTCTGGCGGCCTCTGAGCCGCTACGGACTCTGGGCAGCATTGATCATCTCGCTCACCTATGCCGTGATCGGCACGGCGCTGGTGCCACGGCTGTGGGCCGATCCGCTGGGACCGATGCTGAAGATCTGGCCGGTGATCATGCTCAACCTGGTCGCCATGGCCATCCGCGAGGATCGTTGATGCTCTACTTCCTCGTGAAGATGGCGCACATCATCGGCGCTGTCGTGCTGCTCGGCACCGGGGCCGGCATCGCCTTCTTCATGCTGGTGGCGCATCTGCGCGGCGACCCGCGCGAGATCGCCGGCGTCGCGCGGACGGTGGTGCTGGCCGACTTCCTGTTCACGGCGAGTGCCGTGATCCTGCAGCCGATCACCGGGACTTGGCTCGCCTGGTCGAGCGGGTATTCCCTCGGCGACGGCTGGGTGGCGGCGTCGATTGCACTGTATCTCGTGACCGGCGCCTTCTGGCTGCCGGTGGTGTGGATGCAGATGCAGATGCGCGATCTCGCCGTGGCGGCGGTCGCGACCAACGGCAAGCTGCCCGCCCGCTATCACCGTCTCTTCTGGTGGTGGTTCGCCTTCGGCTTTCCGGCGTTTGCGGCCGTGCTGATGATCTTCTGGCTGATGATCGCCCGTCCGGCCATTCCGTACTGGGATTAGGTTCGCCTTCAGGGCAACCCCACCTGCCTGATCACCCAACCAGAGCGGGGCGCGTGGCCAGCGCACCCCGCTCTCCCTCGCTCATTACGGAGCCTTTACCTCGGCCCGGGCAGCTGCCGCGGCGTCCATCCCGGCCTGCTTGACTCGGTCCACAATTTCGGCGCCGGTATCGCTGATTTCCGAGACAACCGTGTCCGAGGCTTCACGCAGGGCCTGCGAGACCGCACCGGCGCGCCGGTTCAGGTCAGCCTTCACGTCGTCGCTGACGTCTCCGATGTACTGGTTCTCGATCTCGGAGGCGCGGAACGCGCCCGCCACGGCCGCACCAATTGCGATGCCCACGACCCCCAGCACGAGCGGTTGCCGCTCCAGCATGTCCGCCAGTGACGACTTCGCACTCGTCATGGTGTCCTTGTTCGGAAGCGAATTGCCCAGCTTGCTGAATTGCTCCTGCGCGAAGGCGACGCCCTCGTCGAAACGATCCCGGACGCCCTCGGCGGCCTGGGAGACAGTATCGGAAGCGGCGGCGGTCGCGCCACGCAGGGTCTCCCCGACCCCTTGCGAGCCGTCGTTGTCCATTTCGGGGGCGGTCGGCGGCGCGACGGTCCGCTTGATCACGGATGCTGCCGACCTGAAACCACTCGTCCCGATATCGGCAACAGGTTCGACGGCCTCGGCGGCGGAACGCGCCACAGTCTTCAGCCTCTGGTCGCCGGCCAACAGCCAAAGCGCGCCGCCTCCGATGAGGGCCGCGGCGAGCGGGTTGTCCCTGGCGGCCGTTACCAGATTGTCGATAAAGCTGATCTTTGTGCTGCTCATCGCACCATTCCCTTCATGGTGTCCTTGTCTTTTTCCAACTGGCCGATCGTTTCGCGGGGAGCCAGCTGACGCATGTTAAGCCGGTTCATCCCCATGGCGACCAGCGCGGCGGCGACGGCCGCAGCGATGACTGCCGATGTCAGATATGACAGCGGCTGCGACCATCCTGCGGAGATCAATGCGGCCGAGAGGGCAAACAAGGCCATGACGATGGCCGGGATCACCAGAACGGCGCCGCCTACGATCAAGCCGACGGCGCCGCCGATCTTCTGGAGCTTCTCGCCAACTTCTGCCTTTGCCAGGTCGATCTCGTTCTGGAACAGCTTGGCGAACTGCGACATGGCATCGCCGAGCAGCGTCGAGATTTCCCTGAACTCGCTTTTGCTGGTTTTGATATCGCGCTCGATGCTCATGGTAACGTGCTGCCCTGGAAGGATGAGGATTGTTGCGTATGGGGGTTACGGGTCCCGGACTCCTGATTCCAGCTTTGCTCTCCCGCCGAAAACGGGGACCCACCTGACGTTTGCCCGCTCCCCGACGTGCTGCCAGGGGTGTTGCGCTGCCCTTGGGATGACGACTGTCCGCCGGATGCCTTCAGGAAGCGAACGGCCGCGAAGCCAGCCAGCACCGATATGCCAAGAAAGGCGGCCGGCTGACGTTTGGCGAAATCGGTCGCGCCTGCGACAAGATCTCGGAAACTTCCGTCCCGGATCTTCTGGGCGGCATCTTCGACATAGTCCGCCGCCGAACCGATGCCGCGTGCGGCGAACGGTACGTCGCTCTCGAAAGCCCGGCCGGCCTCGCGGATGTTGCCCGCGAGGCGCTCGACGAAATCGGCGCCCGATCGCTGCTGTTCGCGCGCCTGGCTCTGGATCTGGTCCATGGTTCCGTCCGCGACGCCCTTTGCTGCATCCGCGGCCTCGCCGAACTTGTCTCTCGCGACGTCGGCCGATGCCCGGAACGCATCGCCGGCGCGCTGCTTCATCTCCGCTCCGGCATCGCCGATCTGCTCTTTCATGTCCTTCGCGGTGCCCTTGTCCTGGTTCTTTGCGAACTGCTTCACGTTGTGCGGGTCCAAATCGCTCATGATCGTTTCCTTCAGGTGTTGGTTTGAGAGGGGCTAAAGGCAGCTTTGACCACGTCGTCCGCAGCCTCCTTCAGAGTGTCCGCCATGTTCTGCGTCATGCGGCTGGCATGGGTGCCGAGATCAGCATCGGCGACCCTTTGCGCCGCAGCATCGGCCGCCGACGTGGTGGCGTCTTTCGCGGCCTCGAACCCGGATTGCGCCGCGGCGGCAGCGGCCTGCTTCACACCGTCGCTCGTCCGGCCCATAACCTTAGCTTCGACCTTGGTCTCAGGAAGAGCAGCCGCAATGATGGCGCCGATCGCGATGCCCAGGCCGCCGATGAGCGCAGCATTGTCGCCAATGGTCTGCCGGGCCTGGTCAGGCGCGCTCGCGGCGGCATCCCTGGTTGCATTCATGCCACTCTTGAGCTTTTCACTCGCAAAACTGGCAGCACGCGCCGCGCTCTCCCGCAGATCAGCGGCAATGCCGGCGGCCTTCTCCTGCGCATCATCAGCCATGCCAGCGGTTCGGCTTTGCGCGGAGGACAGCGTCTCCTTGGCATCACCCTGCATCGCCCGTGCGCCCTCGGCCATCTCCTCAAGCATGTGCCCGGCTTTGTCCAAGACCGGGCCGGTGACGTCTGCAGCACGGTGGCGCACCGTCTTCGAAGTCAGGGCGAGCCCTGCGCCGATCATGAGAAGTGGCAACGGCGTACCTCGCACCAACCGAAGCAACGGAACGCCCACTGCGGCGCCCGCGGCCACTGCGCGCATCGGGTTGTCCATGATCTGTTGCTTGAGCCCTTCGACCCAGCTCTGGGTCTTGTGGCTGACGTATTCGGTGACTTCGGATTTGATGTGCTGCGGCGAGACTTTGTGGCGAATGTCGTCGGCGGTGTCCGATATCTGCTCCTTCAACCGTCCGACCGTTGCCGCCAGCTCGGCGCGGCTACGCTCGGACTCGCGTCTCAACTCCTCCACGGATCGTGTCATCGCGTTACCCTCTTGCTTTGTTTCTTGGATTTGAGGTCGAACTCACGCTGTGTTGAATCGTTCCTCGCGCCGCTTGGGCGCTTGCTGGGACGACGATATGCGTGAAGCAGCGCAAGGGAGAGCGACGTCGAGCGCCCAGCCATTGCTGGATGCAGAGGGTTCGAAAGGTCTGCTCCGGGTCAAAACGCCGCACTGATGCGCGGCTCACCGCACCGGCGTCAGCACCAGGAAGCAGGACCTGTCGTTGCTTACACGCTACCCCGCCGCCGCCTTCGCGGGGGCCACGTTGATCGCCAGCTTGCCGTAGCGATCGGTGAAAGCCTCGGTATCGATCTCTTCCAGCTCGATCTCGCCGCTCATCACGCCCTGCTTCCAGGCGGCCTGCGCCGGATCGTTCTGGAACTCCGGCATCACCTCGCGGCCGAACAGCTCCAGCGACTCGCAGATATGCTCGTGGCTGTTCTTGCCGGCCTGGTTGAGCAGGATGACCTGGTCGATGTGCGAGGACTGGAAGCGCTTCAGCTTCTTCCGGATCGTCTCGGGCGAGCCGATCAGGCCGCCGCGCAGCGCCGCCTCCTGGGCTTGCGGATTGTCGCGCTTCCACTTGTTGTACTCGTCCCACATATTGACGGTGTAGGGCGCGGGGCGCTGGCGGCTCTGCGAAGCGCCGTAGAAGCGCAGCGCGAACTGGAAGAAGGTGGCGCCGTCGGCGCGGGCGCGCGCCTCCTCGTCCGTCTTCGCGCACATGAAGAACGAGACCCGCGCCATGTTGGGATTGATCTCGTAGTCGGCGAGCTTGTGCAGGCGCTTGGTGATGGCGTTGTAATAGGCGTGCACCCAGGCGTGGGCCGCATCGGCGCTGACGAACTGGAAGCCGAGCGCACCGAAACCGTGGCGGCCGGCGCGCTCGATCGTCGGCAGCTGCGAGCACGCCATCCACAGCGGCGGATGCGGCTTCTGCACCGGCTTCGGCACGACGTTGCGCAAGGGGATGTCGAAATACTTGCCGTGATGCTCGCTGCCGGCATCCCTGAACATCGGGAAGATCGCCGCGACCGCCTCCTCGAACACCTCCTTCTTCGTCTCCATGTCACGGCCGAACGGCTCCAGCTCGGTGATCGAGGCGCTCTCTCCCATGCCGAACTCGCAGCGGCCGTTCGAGAGCAGATCCAGCACCGCGACACGCTCGGCGACGCGCGCCGGATGGTTGGTGGTGAGCTGGAGGATGCCGTGGCCGAGCCGGATGTTCTTGGTGCGCTGGCTTGCGGCAGCCAGGAAGGATTCCGGCGAGGGCGAGTGCGAATATTCCTCGAGGAAGTGATGCTCGACCACCCAGGCATGGTCGTAGCCGAGCCAGTCGGCGAGCTCCATCTGCGAGAGCGCATTCTGATAAAGGGCGAGCTCGTCGCCGGCCGCCCAGGGCCGCGGCAGCTGCAGCTCGTAGAAGATGCCGAACTTCATGGCGTCGCTCTCCCGCTTGTTCTTGTTGAGCTCATCTTAAAGGGCGAGGCGAAGCTGTCTACGCGGTGGCAATTCCGCCGCGCGGGAGAATGATTTCGCCGGCCGGCGTGCGAAGCGGGGCTGGTCTCGCCCCGGCGCGGCGGCATCCGCACAAGCGGGCAGGTTGATCCAGATCAACGCCGTGGCGGCCCGGATGCATCAGAAGTGAAGTAAGGCAACGGCCCGGATGCCGTCCCGATTCCCCATCTCATCCCGAGAGACCGAATATGTCGGCCCCTGACGACACGACGTCGCGCGTGCGCCGTAAGCGCATGGAGATTTTCGCCTTCCTGTTCCTGACCGCGATCGTGATGCCCGTGCTCGCGGTCGGGACCGTCGGCAGTTACGGCCTTGGCGTCTGGATCTACCAGATGTTTGCCGGCCCTCCCGGCCCGCCGCCCTCCCCGCATTGATCGGCAACCAGCGAAAGACAGGCATCATGGCTCACGCCACACTCAACCGCCGCGCCCTGATCACCGGTCGCGTGCTCACCGCCGAGCGCATCGTGCCGCCGCCGGGCGCGGAGATCGCCAGCATCATCGTGCAGGCGCGGCCCGAGCGCCTTGCCGAACTGGAAGCGGAGATCGCAGCCCTTCCCGGCTGCGAGATCCATGCCCGCGACGCGCGCGGAAAGCTCGTCGTCGTCGCCGAAGCGCCGGATGCCGGCAGCCTTGGCACCATGCTCAACACCATTCAGTCGCTGCAGCACGTCTATTCCGCAGCGCTGGTGTTCCACGCCATCGAAACGACCTAACGGCCGGAGAGCCATCATGACATCGCCGAAGCTCGACCGCCGCCAGATGCTCAAGCTCGAGGCCGCCGCGATCGCCGCGGTCGCCGCCGGCCTTCCCGCACCGGCCCTCGCCGCGAACCTCGCAGCCGAGCGGAAGGAGAGCGAACTGAAATGGGACAAGGCCGCCTGCCGCTTCTGCGGCACCGGCTGCTCGGTGATGGTCGCGACCAAGGACAACCGCGTCGTCGCCACCCATGGCGACATCAAGGCGGAGGTCAATCGTGGCCTCAACTGCGTCAAGGGCTACTTCCTCTCCAAGATCATGTACGGCCACGACCGCCTGACGCAGCCGATGCTGCGCAAGACAGGCGGCAAGTACGACAAGAACGGCGACTTCACGCCTGTCACCTGGACCGAAGCCTTCGACATCATGGAGCTGAAGTGGAAGGAGGCGATCAAGAAGCGCGGGCCTAACGGCGTCGCCATGTTCGGCTCCGGCCAGTGGACGATCTGGGAAGGCTATGCGGCCTCAAAACTGTTCAAGGCCGGCTTCCGCACCAACAACATCGACCCCAATGCCCGGCACTGCATGGCCTCGGCGGTCGCCGGCATGATGCGCACCTTCGGCATCGACGAGCCGTCGGGCTGCTACGACGACATCGAGGCCACCGACGCCTTCGTGCTGTGGGGCTCCAACATGGCGGAGATGCATCCGATCCTGTGGACGCGCATCGCCGACCGCCGCCTGTCCGCACCGCATGTCCGCGTCGCCGTGCTCTCCACCTTCGAGCACCGCTCGTTCGACCTCGCCGACATCGGCATGGTGTTCAAGCCGCACACCGACCTGTACATCCTCAACGCGATCGCCAACCACATCATCAAGACCGGCCGCGTCAACAAGGACTTCGTGGCCAAGCACACCGTGTTCAAGCGCGGTCAGACCGACATCGGCTATGGCCTGCGGCCCGAGCATCCGCTGCAGAAGAAGGCGACGGGCGCGGCCAAGGCCAACGACTCCACCGACATGAGCTACGACGAATTCGTCAAGTTCGTCTCCGAGTACACGCTGGAGAAGGCCGCCGAAATGTCGGGCGTGCCGCTCAACCGCCTCGAGGCGCTCGCCGAGCTCTACGCCGATCCCAAGACGAAAGTGGTCTCGTTCTGGACCATGGGGTTCAACCAGCACACCCGCGGCGTCTGGTGCAACAACCTCGTCTACAACATCCATCTTTTGACCGGGAAGATCTCCGCGCCCGGCAACAGCCCGTTCTCGCTGACCGGCCAGCCCTCGGCCTGCGGCACCGCGCGCGAGGTCGGCACCTTCTCGCACCGCCTGCCCGCGGACATGGTCGTGACCAACAAGAAACATCGCGACTACGCCGAGCAGATCTGGCAGCTGCCCGAAGGCACGATTCCGGACAAGAACGGCGCCCACGCCGTGCTGCAAAGCCGGATGCTGAAGGATGGCCTGATCAACGCCTATTGGGTGCAGGTCAACAACAACCTGCAGGCCGGCCCCAATATCAACGAGGAGACCTATCCGGGCTTCCGCAATCCCGAGAACTTCATCGTGGTCTCGGACGCCTATCCGTCGGTGACCGCGCTGGCAGCGGACCTCATCCTGCCCACCGCGATGTGGGTGGAGAAGGAAGGCGCCTACGGCAATGCCGAGCGGCGCACCCAGTTCTGGCACCAGCTCGTCTCCGCGCCGGGCGAATCGAAGTCGGATCTCTGGCAACTCATGGAGTTCTCCAAGCGCTTTAGAATCGAGGAGGTCTGGCCCGCGGAGCTGATCGCCAAGAAGCCGGAATATCGCGGCAAGACCCTGTTCGACGTGCTCTACAGGAATGGCCAGGTCGACAAATTCCCGGTCACCGATATCGAGCCGGGCTATGCCAACGACGAATCCAAGGCGTTCGGCTTCTACGTGCACAAGGGCCTGTTCGAGGAATATGCCCAGTTCGGCCGCGGCCATGGCCACGACCTCGCGCCGTTCGACACCTATCACCGGGAGCGCGGCCTGCGCTGGCCGGTGGTCAACGGGCAGGAAACGAAGTGGCGTTTCCGCGAAGGCAGCGACCCCTATGTCAAGCAGGGTACCGACGTGCAGTTCTACGGCCATGCCGACGGCAAGGCCCGCATCTTCGCACTGCCTTACGAGCCGCCGGCGGAATCGCCCGACAACGAATATCCCTACTGGCTCTCGACCGGCCGCGTGCTCGAGCACTGGCATTCCGGCACCATGACGCGCCGCGTGCCCGAGCTGTTCAAGGCCTTTCCCGAAGCCGTCTGCTTCATGCATCCGGACGATGCGCAGGACATGAAGCTCCGGCGCGGCGACGAGGTGAAGGTGGTCTCCCGCCGCGGCTTCATCCGCGCCCGTGTCGAGACGCGCGGCCGCGACCGGCCGCCGCGCGGCCTGGTGTTCGTGCCGTGGTTCGACGAATCCAAGCTGATCAACAAGGTGACGCTGGACGCCACCGATCCGATCTCGCTGCAGACCGATTTCAAGAAATGCGCCGTGCGCATCGAGCGGGTGAACGCGTCATGATGAAACGATCCGCAATCATCCTGCTCGCCTTCGCGATCGCAGCCGGCACGAGCTCGCTGACGGCGCAGACGGTGACCTCCGGCCTGCGCGGCCCGACCCCGCTCAACGACGAGGGCCCGGCGCCGCCGATGCTGCCGAACCGCAACACCTCCGAGAAGGAGGTGCGCAACTATCCGGAGCAACCGCCCGTCATTCCGCACAATATCGACGGCTATCAGGTCGACCTCAACGGCAACAAGTGCCTGTCCTGCCATGCGCGGGCGCGCACCGCCGAGTCGCAGGCGCCGATGGTCTCGATCACGCACTTCATGGACCGCGACGGCCAATTCCTGGCCTCGGTCTCGCCGCGCCGCTTCTTCTGCACCGAATGCCACATGCCGCAGAACACCGCCAATCCGCCAGTCAGCAACGACTTCACCGACATCGACACGCTGCTGTCGCGCGCAAGCCCGGGTGGCCGCAGATGACGACGACTGCCGATGATCCCAACGCGGAGCTGAATGCCAAGCGCGGCGTCATCGCGCGCAGCTGGGCGTTTCTGCTCGAGCTCTGGCAGGTGCTGACCCGGCCGAGCTCGGTGTTCGCCCTCGGCACCCTGGTGCTGGCCGGTTTCGTCGCCGGCGTGATCTTCTGGGGCGGCTTCAACACCGCGCTGGAAATCACCAACACCGAGAAGTTCTGCACCGGCTGCCACGAGATGAAGGACAATGTCTACGCCGAGCTGAAGTCGACCATCCATTTCTCCAACCGCTCCGGCGTGCGCGCGACCTGCCCGGACTGCCACGTGCCGCACAACTGGACCGACAAGATCGCGCGCAAGATGCAGGCCTCCAAGGAGGTCTGGGGCAAGATCTTCGGCACGATCGACACCCGCGAGAAATTCCAGGACCACCGGCTCGAGCTCGCCGCGCACGAATGGGCGCGCTTCAAAGCCAACGACTCGCTGGAATGCCGCAACTGCCACAGCGCCGATTCCATGGACATCACCAAGCAGTCGCCGCGGGCCTCGGTGGCGCACCAGCGCTTCCTGTTCACCAAGGAAAAGACCTGCATCGACTGCCACAAGGGCATCGCCCACCAGCTGCCCGACATGCGCGGAGTGCCGGGGTGGCAGTAGGCGAGGTCTGAGCAAGCGCCTCGTCCTTCGAGACGGCTGCTACGCAGCCTCCTCAGGATGAGGCTCAGCGGCATTTCGCCTGCCGAAACCGCCGCCGCACACTCCGCCCTCATCCTGAGGGCCCGCCCAAGGCGGGCGTCTCGAAGGATGGGCCCAGAGACACAGCGCCCCTGCGCTTGAACCGTCGGTGCGAATGGTTAGTTTGGGGGAAGGCGAATCGCCGCATTCGCCGCTCCCTCAAGACAGACATGGCCACTTTCACCCCGCATCAGGATGCTGCGCTCAAGGCCGTCGGCGACTGGCTCAAGGCCAAGCCGGGACGGGGCGGCACGCCGCCGGTGTTCCGCCTGTTCGGCTTTGCCGGCACCGGCAAGACCACGCTGGCGCGGCACATCGCCGAGGGCGTCGACGGCGAGGTGAAGTTCGCGGCGTTCACCGGCAAGGCCGCCCTCGTCATGCGCAACAAGGGCTGCGACGGCGCCTCCACCATCCATTCGCTGATCTACCGCGCCCGCGAATCCGGCGAGGAGCAGCCGAGCTTCGAATTGTGGGACGATGCGCCCGCCTCGAAGGCGAAGCTGATCGTGATCGACGAATGCTCGATGGTCGATGCCGAACTGGGCCGCGACCTGATGTCGTTCGACTGCCCGCTGCTGGTGCTCGGCGATCCCGCGCAGCTGCCGCCGATCCAGGGCGGCGGCTTCTTCACCAATTCCGAGCCGGACGCGATGCTGACCGAGGTGCATCGCCAGGCCCAGGACGATCCGATCGTTCGGATGTCGATGGACGTGCGCGAGGGGCGCGAGCTCGACATCGGCCGTTACGGCGAGAGCGAGGTGGTCTCGCGCAAGGAGCTCGACCCCGATCGCGTTATGGGCGCCGATCAGATCCTGGTCGGCCGCAACAACACCCGCCGCGCCTACAACATGCGGGTGCGCCAGCGCCAGAACATCGAGGATCAGTTTCCCGTCGCGGGCGACAAGCTGGTGTGCCTGCGCAACAACCGCAAGAAGGGCCTGTTCAACGGCGGCCTGTGGCGCGTCAAGTCGCGCAACACCTCGCGATCGAAGTCGCGCATCCTCTCGATGCGGCTGTCGCCGGACGAGGATTTCGGGCACAAGGTGACCAAGGTCTCGGTGCGCGCCGACTGCTTCGAGGGCGGCGTCGAGCAGATCGCCTGGGAGCAGCGCAAGCCCTATGACGAGTTCGACTACGGCTATGTCCTGACCGTGCACAAGTCGCAGGGCTCGCAATGGGACGACGTCGTGCTGTTCGACGAGAGTTTTGCGTTTCAGGATTCGCGAGCACGGTGGCTCTATACCGGCATCACGCGGGCGGCGAAACGGCTGAGCGTGGTGGTGTGAAGCTGTCTGCCCAGTCATTCCGGGGCGGCTCGAAGAGCCGAACCTCAGGTGCGCAATTGCGCACCGGGAATCTCGAGATTCCGGGTGCGATGCTTCGCATCGCCCCGGCTACTTCCCAGCGACGAAGTAAAAATCCTCCCGCCCTGGCGGCGACCCATACGTGAACGGCTGCTGCTCGTGCCTGGTCGCGGCCCAGACGTCGTCGCGGACGATGTCGAACAATTTTCGGATCTCGACCTTCGGCTGCTTGATCTCGCGGGCGAGCGCGGTGGCGAACGGGCTGTTGGGGCTACCATCGCCATCCATCGCGGTCTGGCCGTGCTTGGCGGCGTAGACGACCATGAAGCCCGCACCGGGCTCGATGTTGGAAAAGCCCTTCTCGACCAGCTTCAGCGACAGCGTGCGCTGCATCGCCGGCGCGAACGGATTGTCGCGGCAGGCATCGAGGACCACGAGACGCACTTTTCGCGCTGCGCCGACTGCGGCGATCACCTGCTCGAGCGCGACGGCCTCGGTCTCGGCGTCCTTGTCGGCGGTGAGCTTGGCGTCGACCGGAACGAGATAGTTCACCCCGCCGATCTCGAAACCATGGCCGGCATAATAGACCATGGCCCAATCGGCCTTTTCCGCTTCCTCGGCGAAGGCCTTCAGCGTCTGGAAGAACGCATCGCGGGTGAGGTCCCTGGTGTCCATCACGGTCTGGAAGCCGAGGTCGCGCAGCACGCCCGCGATCAGCTTCGAATCGCGGGGCGGATTGGGCAACGCATGGACGTTCTTGTAGGCGCCATTGCCGACCACCAGCGCGACGCGACGGCCGGTCGTCGCGCTCGCCGCCTCCTTCGGCGTCAGGGCTGCGAGCCGCTCCTGCGCGATGGCGCGGGCGCGCGCAACCTCGGTCTCGTCGAACCTCGTCAGCGAATAGGCCGCGGCGCGATAATCGGCGCGGGCCTGCGCGAGATCCTTCCTGCGCTCGTAGATCTGGCCGCGGCCCGAATGGGCGCGGACATTGTTCGGGTTGATCTGGATGACGGTGTTGTAGTCCTTCAGCGCGGCGTCGAGATCGCCCTTCATCATGTTGACGTCGGCGCGGTTGTTGATCGCGAACACGTTCCTGGGCTGCTTTTCGATCAGGCCGTTGCAATCGGCCAGGGCGCGATCGAACTTGCCCATCATGCCGTAGGTGACGCAACGGTTGCCGGCGATCTGCGGCGCAGCCGCATCGATCTTCTCGGCCTCGGCGAAATCGGCGATGGCGCCGTCGAAATCCTTCATCAGCGTGCGCGCGCGGGCGCGATTGGTCCAGGCGAGCAGGAATTTCGGCGTGTACTTGATCGACAGGCTGAAATCGTCGATCGCGCTCTGCAGCGCGCCGCGGCGCGCGTGGATGACGCCGCGGTTGTTGTAGGGAACGCCATAGGCCGGGCGCTTCTTTAGCGCGAGGTTGTAGTCGGCCATCGCCAGATCCTCCTGCCCGCTCCGCTCATAGGCGAGGCCGCGCAGGTTGAGCGCGACGACGTTGTCCGGATCGAGGTCGATGGCCATGGACAGCGTCTCGATCGCGTGGACATGGTCGCGCTTGTTGAGCTGGACATTGCCGCGCGCGGACAGGGCGATCGCCTTGTCCTTGGCGGTGAGACGATCGGCGCTCAGCAGGTTCTCGCAGGCGGTGGCGCGGGCCTGCAGCTCGGCCTGGCGGTCGCGGCACAAAGCGAGATCGTCGCCGGGTCGGGGATCGGCCGCGGCAATGCAAGTGCCGGCGGCGAGGACGGCCAGGATCAGGAGTACGACGCGCAGCATGTTGTCAGGCCAGCTCCAGCCACCATTTGGTCGATCACCGATCGCGCCGGTTCATCTAGCGCGGAGTTCCGCATCCCGCCAAGCCGGCCCGTCGCCGCGGCAACCGCATCCTCACGGTCTCGTGTCCGCCCCGGCGTAACAATCTGCGGCTCGGCCCGTATCTCGCATGATGCGAAAACGCGCCGGGCAGGCTGTTCGCCCGGTCCCGACCGCCCTAGACTGTCAGCCCTTCCGAAAGAGGATTGCCATGCGCCGAACCGCCCTCGCCACCCTGCTGGCCGCAACCACCGCCCTGACGCTGGCTTTCGTGATGCCGTCGCGGGCCGCGGAGGAGGCGGTCGTGATCCCAGCCCCTACATTGGACGCGGCGCCCGCGAGCGGCGTCCAGACCGCCGTGCTCGCCGGCGGCTGCTTCTGGGGCGTGCAAGGCGTCTTCCAGCACACCGCAGGCGTCGTCAACGCGGTCTCCGGCTATGCCGGCGGCACCAAGGCGACCGCTGATTACAAGACCGTGTCGAGCGGCCGCTCCGGCCATGCCGAGGTGGTCGAGATCAAGTACGACCCGAAGAAGATCTCCTACGGCAAGATCCTCCAGATCTACTTCTCGGTGGTGCACGACCCGACCCAGCTCAACCGCCAGGGTCCCGACGTCGGCCCGCAATATCGATCGGCCATCTTCACCACCTCGGACGAGCAGAAGAAGGTCGCGGAAGCCTATATCGCCCAGCTCAACGGCGCCAAGGTGTTCAACAAGCCGATCGTGACCAAGGTCGGCGCGCTGGAGGCGTTCTATCCGGCGGAAGCCTATCACCAGGACTATCTGACGCTGCACCCGAACCAGCCCTACATCGTCTTTAACGACATCCCGAAGGTCGAGAACCTGAAAAAGCTGTTCGCGGATAACTACATCGAGAAGCCGACGCTGGTGAATGCCGGCAAGGCCACCAACTGATCGCGAGATCCCCAAAGCAACGGGAGACCCATGCCCGACACCAAGACGAAAGCGACCGACGACAAGGTCATCAAGAGCGAAGAGCAGTGGCGGCGCGAGCTGACGCCGATGCAATATGCCGTCCTCCGCGAGAAGGCGACCGAGCGTCCCTTCTCGGGCGAATATGAGCACGAGCACCGGGCCGGCACGTACGTCTGCGCCGGCTGCGGCAATGTGCTGTTCGAGTCCGACGCCAAGTTCGATTCCGGCTGCGGCTGGCCGAGCTTCACCCAGCCCGCGGTCGAGAGCCACATCGACGAGGAGCGGGACACCAGCCACGGCATGATCCGCACCGAGGTGCTCTGCTCCAAATGCAGCGGCCATCTCGGCCACGTCTTCCCCGATGGCCCCGGGCCGACCGGCCTGCGCTACTGCATCAATTCCGCGGCGCTGAAGCTCGAGCCCAAATAACCCAAGCCCGTCGCCGGGTTCCCCCGTGGAACCCGGCGGCGGGATGTGCTTTTCTGCTCTGGCGGTGCGGCCGATCATCGCATTTCGGTGCGCCAGGGAGGATGCCATGGCACTTGGGACCATCCTGATCATCCTGGTGATCATCTATCTCGTCGGCGGCCTGTCCGGCCGGTTCGGCGGCTACGGCTATGGCCTTGGCCATTCCGGCATCGGGATCGGCGGGGTCGTGCTGGTGATCCTGGTCGTACTGCTGCTTCTTGACAAAGTTTAAGTCATATAAGCCTTTGAAATATCGATAAATTTCGTCTCTGCGGGGCTGCCATGCGCGGATTCATCATCTCGCATCGCGGGGGTCGCATTTTTGTCAAATCGGCCTATATTAGAGGGCGACAATGACATGCGGCGGGCCCGCTCGATTGCGGCCCCTGCCCTCCCCAACCCCACGCGCTTAAAGCCCCAGAGAAGATCACGAGGTCTTTGACCATGCGTCCACTGCGTCCGTTCAACTTCAACACCTCCGCCGAGCTCTTCCCCGCCGCCATCCGCAAGAAGAAGCGCGCGGGCTTCACCTATCGGCGGTTCGGCACTGCGGCCGAGGCCGTGCAGTTCGCGATGGAGCAGTTGCCGACGGACTCGCTGAACGGCGCATATCTCCAGGTCGAGGAAGCGCGCTTCGACCAGAACGGCATCCGCTCGCTGTACGAGAGCGATGCCTTCCCGCTGCCCCGCCGGCCCAAGCCGGCCCCGGCCGCGGAGACCGACGCCGACGCGGCGTAAGCTTTCGCAACAAAGTTCGATGTGCGCAGAAGGCGCGATGGCCGAAGGGTCGTCGCGCCTTTTGTGTTTTGGGGAGGCTCTGTCGTCCCCCTCGCCCCGCTCTGGGAGAGGCGAAGGAAGGCGGCATCGCACTACATCCGCGGCTGCTTTTCCAGCCAGCGCTGGAGCAGGCGGACGTTGCGCGTGTTGGCGCGGAACATGACGTCGAAGGCGTCGCCCGCGAACGGGACGAGGCCGACCACGCCGTCGACCGCGACATTGCCGAGCATGCGCGCCGTGATGTGCCAGGGCGCGCCCAGCGCGCGGGCTTCGCGCACCAGCCACAGCGAGATCGCGGTGGTGATGATGTCGCCGACAACGGGGATCAATCCGATCAGCCCGTCGATGCCGTAGCGGATGTTGGTGCCGGGCAGGATGAAGGCGACGTCGAGCAGCTTGGCGATCGCCTCGAGCCGCGCGATCCGCTGCTCGCGCGTCAGATTGCCGAACGGGCTGCCTTGACCGAACTCGAAACGAAACTCGCGAAATCCCTGCTCCAGGCTTTCCGGCCTGATCTCGTGGCCGTCCTGGTCGATGATCGGGCCGCGCGCCTCGTCGCGCGAAAAGCGCGCATGCGAGCCGCTCCCGGAACGGGATTTGCGCGGAGCGAGGATGTCGTCGTCTTGCATGGCCATGGCCTTCAGTGAACGCGCCAGCGCGGCGGAGGTTGCGGCCGCGCCCGAACGCCGCGCGTCAGGTCGGCACCGGCGCGGCTTGCGGCTCCTCGACGTAGCGATGCACCAGCCAGGATGAAATCACCGCAGGCACGAAACCGACGAGCCCGTACAGGATGAACTGGACCGCGCCGGAATCCGGCCCGCGCGAGCCGTGGACGAACGCGGCCAGGACGAAGGCGAACAGGCCGACCAGGAGCATCCGCAAGACCGGCCCGATCCGGCGGATGTGGATCAGGATGTCATCGACTGCGCCGATCATCAGCGCGGGCAAGAACCCGAACAGGTAGCTGTATTGCAACGTCTTGAAGAACACCGCGAACAGCTTGCCGACCTCGCCGAGGTTGGTCTGGGCCCAATAGCCGGACTGGTAGGTCGTCGTCAGCAGCAGCAGGAACCCGCCGATGAATGGGACGACCAGCGCAAACACCAGATAGCGTTTCATCAAGCACCTCACACTCTGCAGGCGTTATAGCAGCGCAGCGGGAACCTTGAACAGCGGGCGCCGGGCTCCTTAAGGGGAACAAGTGGCAAGGCGATGAGTTCATGCTGGACCTGAGTTCAACCCCTGACAGACTGGAGCCGCCGATGGCCCGCAAATTTCTTCTGGCGACAATCGCGCTGGCGGCCCTGAGCGGCCTGTCGACGGCACCCGCGCTCGCCCAAGGCCATATGGGCACGCCGCAGGAGCAGCAGGCCTGCTCGCGCGATGCGCAGCGCTTCTGCCGCAAGGATCTCGGCAATGACGGCGCGGTGCAGGGCTGCCTGCAAGCCAACCGGTCCAAGCTGTCGAAGTCCTGCAGCAAGGTGTTTCAGAGCCACGGCATGTGAGGACCGGCACCCATCCCGGCGAATGGAGATTGAAGCCATGCTACGCGACGAACAACTCTCCATCCTCCGGGATATCAGCCAGTCCGTTGCGTTTGCCGACGACCGGCAGGGCAAGATGGGGCAATTGATCGCCGACGGCTACGTGATGAAGGACGGCGATCTGTTCGAGCTGACGCCCAAGGGCGTCACCGCTGTCGAGGAGCACGCCGCCGCTCTCGGCGCGAGCGATGCGGAACAAGCGTCTCCGATCGGCTGATCTGATCGCGCGACGTGACTGGCGTGCAACAATTGCGAATTCCTTTGTGCCGGCCATTGCGGGCGCGTGACAATGGCGCATACTTCGCTCGGGCGGCGCAGCACTTTCGATTCGAGCATCAAGAAGTCGAGCGACCACACGCGGGATCGAAGCTCCCGACGTGAAGGCTGCGACATGCGGCAGATCAAGCCGCGTGCGGCGCCCCAAAACCAAGCGGCTCAAGCCTTAAGGGAACTCGGGGATCCATTCCACATGACACGCCTTCAGACCATCGCTTCGCTCTTCGCAGTCGCCACCACCTTCGCTCTCCAGACCTCACCCAGTCTCGCCTTCACGCAAGAAGCCCAGCAGATGTGCTCGGGTGACGCCATGCGGCTGTGCTCCAGCGAGATTCCCGACATCCCGCGGATCACCGCCTGCATGGTGCGGAACAAGGCGCAGGTCAGCCCCGGCTGCCGCGCCGTGATGGACCGCCAGCACGCCGCCGCCGCGGCATCGCGCAAGCGGGAAGCCGCGGCGCAGTAATCGTCCATTCAGTCATTCCGGGGCGGTGCGCAGCACCGAGCCCGGAATCCATCTTTCAGCGTCACCTGGTGCCCGATGGATTCCGGGCTCGCGCTACGCGCGCCCCGGAATGACAGAAGAGCCTAATCGCCCCACTGCGCGAAGGCGTCGTTGAAGGCGCGCTCGCCGGGGGCGCCCTTCTCGATGGCGATGATGGCGCGGCGCTGGTTGGCGTAGACCAGCGGCACGTCGAACCAGGAGCGCTCCTTCAGGAGCTGGACGTTGCGGGCGCGGTCGGCGTCGACATTGGAGAGGCCGACCAGGAAGAAGCCGTCGGTGACCTTGACCGCGAGGCCGGCGAGCGGCGTGCCGCGGGCCTGCTCGTTCGACTTCATCAAGATGCCCGGCACGTTGGAGACGCTGCCGCCGGGGAAATCCTGCGGCAGGATGAAGGTCAGCTCCGCCGTGTGGCTCGCCGGCAACGAGGAATCGGTGTTGCGGCGGAACGACATCGTCATCTTGAACTTGCGGTCGGGAATCTCGATGTCGGCGCGCACGGCGACGTCGGCCTTCTGGTTGCCCGAGGCCTTGATCGGCTCGAGCCGCCACACCACCGAACCGACATATTGCTTGCCCTTCGGATCGGACGGATCCTCGTCGTAGAGCACGACCTTCTGCGCCACCGGCGCGACCGGCTGGTCCGCCGAGGGCTGACCGACGCGATCGGGAATCTTGGGCTTGCTCTGCGGCTGCGCCGGGGTCGGCGTATCCGCAACTTGCGTCGCGGACGGCTTGAGAAAGCCGTTGACGATCTGGACCAGTTGCTTGCCCCAGAGGATGCCGGCGCCGACCAGGATGAGCACGATGCCGACGGCAATCGCGCTCTTGAACGGAAAGGCGGAGCCGGTGCGGGCGCGCTTCTTGACGTCGCGATCGGGGGCGATGCGCGGACGCGGCGACGGCGGCTGCGGCGCGTAGCGCTCGGCCTCCTCGATCGACTCGTCGTAGGAATAGGGCGCTTCGGTCTCACCGGCGCGGTTTTCCAGGCTCGGCTCCAGTCGGTCGAATTCCGGCGAGGGCGAGGGCACGTTGGCGTAGGTGCGGCGCGCGGCGCGGCTGGCCTGCGCGGCGGCACCGCCGAGATCGTTGGCGTCGGCCGTGATGTCGCGGAAGCCGCGCACGCCGGGTGAGGACGGCAGCGGCGGCGGGGGGCCGACGTCGGGCGGACGCCGCCCACCCTGGCGATCGCGGC
>NZ_JARFML010000048.1 GCF_029167105.1 Bradyrhizobium yuanmingense
GGTCGGATTGCGCAGCAATCCGGGTGAGGGGGAGTTTCCGCGAGTCCAACTCTCACCTTTTTGTGCCGAGAGAGCCCCTCACCCCGACCCTCTCCCCGTAAGAACGGGGAGAGGGAGAAGAAGCATCGAGCCACAATGCGCATCGCCCTTATCCACGCCCTCAAGCATTCCATCGCCCCGATCGAGGCAGCGTTTGCGCAGGCGTGGCCCGAGCCGCGGCTGATGAACCTGCTTGACGACAGTCTCTCGGCGGATCTCGCCCGCGACGGGCAACTCAACGATGCCATGACGGAACGGTTCATCGCGCTCGGCGACTACGCAGCGGCGACGGGAGCAGATGGAATCCTGTTCACCTGCTCCGCCTTCGGCCCATGCATCGAGGCCGTCGCGCGCGCGCATGCGCCGATGCCGGTGCTGAAGCCGAACGAGGCCATGATCGAGAGGGCGGTGACCATGGGCCGGCGCATCGGCCTGCTCTCGACCTTTCCGCCGACGCTGGCGTCGATGCCGCCCGAGTTTCCCGCCTCCGTCGAGGTGGTGCCGAAGCTCGCCGACGGCGCGCTGGCCGCGCTCGACCACGGCGACCGCGCCACGCATGACCGGCTGATCGCGGAGGCCTCACGGAGCTTGCGCGATTGCGACGTCATCGCGCTGGCGCAATTCAGCATCGCCGCGACGGCGCCGCTGGTCGCGGAGGCCACCGGCCGCCCCGTCGTGACCACGCCGGACAGCGCGGTCGAAAAGCTGATGAAGCTGCTGAAGGCGAAGCCCTAAGCGCCGGCCTTGGTCCGACCTCGCGCATCCTTGATCGCGACCGCAAGCGCAGCCTTCGTCTCGTTGACGAAATCCTCGACCAGCTCCTCGCGCGTGGCATGCGCCGCCTCGCCGGTGAACAGGCCCTGCTCGGCCAGCATCACCACCCCGTGCAGCGCCGCCCAGATCTTGAGCGCCTGCCGTTCGCGCAAATAGCCCACGGCGGGCGCTTCCAGAGCTTCGATCACGAGCGCAAAGGTCTCCCGCGTCGCCTCGTGCAGCTCGCTGCCCTTGGCCGCGCAGGACACCGTGCGCGAGGCGAACATCAGGCGGTAGATGCCATTCCGGCGCAAGCCGAAATCGAGCGTCGCCTGCGCGAGCCGCGACAGCTTCGATTGCTGCGACGGCCTTGCCATCGCATCACGCAAGAGCGCCGAGAGCTGACGGAATGCTTGCGCGGTGACGGCGGCGAGCAGCGCCTCGCGGTCGGCAAAATGCCGGTATGGCGCCGGCTGCGAGACCCCGAGCTTCTTGGCAAGCGCCTTGATGCTGATCGCCTCCGCGCCGCCCCGCTCTGCCTCTTGCAGCGCGGCCTCGATCAACGCATCGCGGAGATCGCCATGGTGGTAGGTCTTCGCGGGCTTGCGGGCTGGTCGTGAACGCATGTCGGGAGGAAGCCTACAAGTTTGCGCTTGACAGGGGAAGCCCACCGCGAATGTAATAGCATATAACTTAAAGAAGAACCGAGATGAGGAAACGCGCCGCCTTCGGGCCCTTGCGCGCACGCGACCAAGGAAGCCAATAATGGCAGAACGACTGAAGGTTCGCGTCGATCCCGACAAATGCCAGGGCCATGCCCGCTGCAAGGCGCTCGCGCCGGAGCTTTTCGAGCTCGACGAATACGGCAACGCCCACGCAGCCGGCGACGGCACCGTCCCGCCGGGGCTGGAGGACAAAGCCTGGCTTGCGAAATCCAACTGCCCGGAAATCGCAATCGATGTGATCGAGGAATAGCGCGGCCCGCTGCCGCCCCGCGTGCGTTCAGCGAATACCAGCCAAGGAAATGCTTGCCATGTCCGACGTCGACCAGCCCGTCGCCCATCCGCCCGTCACCGACTGGGTCCATGATTTCGACCACACCGATCCGCAATGGACGGAGGATCCGTTCCCGATCTGGGACGAGCTGCGAGCCGCAAGCCCCGTGGTGCACACCAAACGCTTCCTCGGCTGCTACTTGCCGACGACCTATGAGGCCGTGCGGGAGATCGCCAACGACACCGAGCATTTCTCCTCCCGCCGCATCATCGTCCGTGACGTGCGGCCGGAAATCACCAGCAAGAACGCGGCCCCGCCGATCACCTCCGATCCGCCCGAGCACAAGCCGGCCAAGCAATTGCTGCTGCCGCCCTTCACCCCGGACGCGATGAAGAAGCTCGAGCCGCGCGTCCGCGCCATCTGCAACGAGCTGATCGACGACTTCATCGCCGAGCAGAGGGTGGACGCTGCGGCGCGCTACACCAAGCACATTCCTGTTCGGGCGATCGCGCACATGCTCGGCATTCCCGAGAGCGACAGCGACCTTTTCATCAATTGGATCCACATGATCCTCGAGCTCGGCATCAGGGACGAGAGCAAGCTGCTCCAGGCCGTGCAGGAGATGACGGCCTATTTCGGCGGCCATATCGAAGCGCGCAAGAGCAAGCCCAGCGACGATCTGATCTCCTACCTGATGAACGCCAGGGACAAGAACGGCAATCCGCTCGAGGACACCCATGTGATGGGCTCGCTACGCCTGCTGCTGATCGCCGGCATCGACACCACCTGGAGCGCGATCGGCTCCTCGCTCTGGCATCTTGCGAAGACGCCGGCCGATCGCGAGCGGCTGATCGCCGAGCCCGGACTGATTCCGACCGCCGTGGAGGAGCTGCTGCGCGCCTATTCGCCAGTGACGATGGCGCGTGAAGTGGTCAAGGAGACCACGGTGTCCGGCTGTCCGGTCAAGCCGGGCAACATGGTGCTGCTGTCGTTCCCGGCAGCCAACCGCGACCCCAAGATGTTTCCGGACGCTGACAAAGTCGTGATCGACCGCCGCGAGAACCGCCATGCGGCTTTCGGCCTTGGCATCCACCGCTGCGTCGGTTCCAACCTCGCGCGCATGGAAATGCAGGTGGCGCTGGAGGAATGGCTGAAGCGGATTCCCGACTTCCGGCTCGATCCGGCAGGCACGGTGACTTGGTCGCAAGGAACGGTGCGCGGCCCCCGCCAGTTGCCATTTTTGCTCGGAGAGGCGATGTAGGTCTTCCCAAAGGAAGCGGACAGGCCTTTCATGGCGAGCGCGACACCAAGCACGCCTCCGCCATGCATCGCCACGAGCACAGGCCATGACCGACGAAACGCCATCCGACAGCAAGCTGACGCACACCAAGGAGAAGTGGGCGCGCGAGGGCCGCTTTCTCACCGGCAAGATTACACGCCCGGAGGATCAAAGGCTTCCACCCGGGCAGCACCTCACCAAGGACTGGCCGGTGCTCGATCTCGGGGTCACGCCGCCGGTCTCGCGCGAGCGCTGGCGGCTCGACGTCTATGGCGCGGTCGAGGCTCCCGTGTTCTGGACCTTTGCCGAATTCGCCGCGCAGAAGCAGTCCCGGTTCACCTCGGACATCCATTGCGTCACGACCTGGTCGCGCTACGACAACGAGTGGGAAGGGCTCGCCACGCGTGAGCTGCTGGCGGCCTGCCAGCCGCGCGAGGATGCCCGCTTCGTCGTGCTGCATTCCTATGACGGTTACACCACCAATCTCGCGCTTGAGGATTTTGCCGCCGAGGACGCGCTGCTCGCCCACAGCTGGTCCGGCCAGCCGCTGACGGAGGAGCATGGCGGCCCAGTGCGGCTGGTCGTGCCGCACCTCTATTTCTGGAAGAGCGCGAAATGGCTCCAGGCCATCGAATTCCTGACCGAGGACGCGCCGGGCTTCTGGGAAGTCCGCGGCTATCATAACCGCGGTGATCCCTGGGCCGAGCAGCGCTATTCGGGCGATTAGGTTCGAGCAAGACGGGGGGAAGCCCATGCCGACGGAACGCTTTCAATTCACCGGCGAAGGCGGCCATCAGCTCGCGGCCGCGCTGGAGCTGCCTGACGGCGAGCCCGCGGCTTTCGCGCTGTTCGCGCATTGCTTCACCTGCGGCAAGGACACGCTGGCGGCCAAGCGCATCTCGGTCGCGCTCGCCGCCAAGGGCATCGCGGTGTTGCGCTTCGACTTCACCGGGCTCGGCTCCAGCGGCGGCGATTTCGCCAATTCGACGTTCTCCTCCAACGTTGCCGATCTCGTCCGCGCCGCCGATCATCTGCGCCAGACCCGCAAGGCACCCTCGATCCTGATCGGCCACAGCCTCGGTGGCGCCGCGATCCTCGTCGCTGCCGGACGGATTCCCGAGGCAAGAGCGGTGGTCACCATCGCGGCGCCCTCGGATCCCGCCCACGTCACCGGCCTGTTCCGGGAGCATCTCGACAACATCCGCGCGCAGGGCGAGGTCGAAGTCTCGCTCGCGGGACGCCCGTTCCGGATCAAGCGCGAATTCCTCGACGACATCGCCGAGCGCGAGCTGATGAAGGACGTCACCGGCCTGCACAAGGCGCTGCTGGTGATGCATTCGCCCCTCGACGACACCGTCGGCATCGACAACGCAACGAAGCTCTTCATCGCGGCAAGACACCCCAAGAGCTTCGTCTCGCTCGACCAAGCCGATCATCTTCTGACCAAGCCTGCCGACGCGCTCTACGCGGCCGACGTGATCGTGGCCTGGGCCAGCCGTTATGTCGATGCAGCGGCGCCCGCGAAGGCGATCGATCTGCCCGAGGAGCCGCGCAAGGTCGTGGTGCAGGAGACCCGCAAGAGCAAGTTCAACCAGAGCATCATTGTCGGCCCGCATCATCTGGTGGCGGACGAGCCCATTGCGGCCGGCGGCGCGGATGCCGGGCCCGGCCCGTACGATTTCCTGCTCGCCGGCCTAGGTGCCTGCACCTCGATGACCATGCGTCTTTATGCCGACCGCAAGTCGCTGCCGCTCGACCGCGTCACGGTCACGCTGAAGCATTCCAAGATCTACGCCAAGGATTGTGCGGAGTGCGAAACGCGCGAGGGCATGCTCGACCAGATCGAGCGCGACATCGCCATCGACGGCGCGCTCGATGCCGAGCAGCGCAAGAAGCTGATGGAGATCGCCGACAAATGCCCGGTGCACCGGACGCTGACATCGGAGATCCGCATCGTGACGAAAGCGGTGGAGTAGCAGCCCGGCATTAGAAGCAGGATGCCATTGTCCGGACCGCCGCACTGATCTCGCTCTCGCGCCAGGCCGCAAAGCCGAGCAGCAGTCCGTGATCGCAGGGGCGGTCGACCGCAAGGCTGGACAAGGCTCGCGTTTCGACGCCCGCCGCGACCAGTCGCTTGGCCACGGCTCGATCGGCCCGTCCGCGCTTGAGGCGGACGACGAGTTGGATACCGCCGGGGGGTACCTCGATGGAGAGCGTGCCACCCAGATGCCGCTCCAGCTCCGCGACGAGGTGATCGCGGCGCGCGTGGTAGAGCCGGCGCAGCCGGCGCAGATGTGCGAGGAAGTGTCCATCGGTGATGAAATCGGCCAGCGCGTCCTGGACGTGGCTGGCGCCGATCAGCCCCATGTGCTGCTGCGCGATCTCCAGCGTGCCCACCAGCGCCTTCGGCGCTACGAGATAGCCGAGCCGGATGTCCGATCTCATCGCCTTCGAGAAAGTGCCGACATAGAACACGCGGCCATGGGCATCGAGTCCCTGCAGGGCCGGCACCGGCCGGCTATCATAGTGGAATTCGCCGTCGTAATCGTCCTCGACGATCCAGGTCCTGCCGGGCCGGCTCGCGCCCAGAAAGCCGGTGCGTCGCGCCAGCGACATCAATCGGCCGGTCGGATGCTGATGCGACGGCGTCATGAAGATCAGTCTTGGAGCGGGGAGGCCCGGCATCCGCTGCATACCCTGTTCGTCCAGCCTGATCCCGGTCAGAAGCGCGCCGGATGCGCGGAAAGCCGCCGTCGCGCCGGGATAACCGGGGTCTTCGACCCAGACGGTGTCGCCTGGCGAAATGAGTGTGGCAGCAATCAAGGTCAGCGCCGCCTGCGCGCTCGGCAGGATCATGATCTGATCCGCCGTGGCGCGAACACCCCTGCTGCTCGCCAGATAATGCGCGAGCGCTTCGCGCAGACCCAGCCGGTTGATGGGGCCGAGTTCGCGCCTGCCTGCATGCACGGCACTGCGGCGCAGGTAGCGCGCCCAGACCTCGTTCGGAAATTCCCTGAAATCGCCCACCCCGGGGCGCAGCGGCTTGAATTGGCCCCGATAGGACATCGGCCAATCGGCCCGCTGGAGCTTCGTAGCCCAGGATGAGAGCCGCGGCTTGCCGGCGCGTTCGCCCGCCGCCATAGCGCCCCGTTCGATGCGTTCGTGCCCATCGGTCGTGACCACGGGACGGCGACCATGTGATGCCGCGAGATATCCCTCGGCCGCGAGCTGCTCGAACGCGTATGTGACGGTGTTGCGCGACACGCCGAGATCGCTGGCAAGCCGCCGGCTCGACGGCAGCACGCGGCCTTTGCCGAGGCGGCCGGTCGCGATCAGATTCCGGAGCTGTCTCGTCAGCTGCGCAACGAGCCCCTCACCGTCGGTCCGCTTCAGTTCGATCAGGGAAGAGACCATCGTGTCGGATTCTGGCACCCTGTTCTTCTCCGATCTGGCCCTTTCTGAGAGACCAGTCTGGATGCTAACCAACGGCTCGCATCGCTTCAAGGACTTGCGGCATGAATACCCTGCCACCGCGTCTGGCCGTCGGTCTGTTCCTCATCGTGGTGCTGGCCTGGGGCGTGAACTGGTCAGTGACCAAGCAGCTCGTGCAGTTCGTCCCGCCGCTTTGGGTCGCGGCGATCCGGAGTTGGATCGCGTTGGCCGGCTTGTTCGCGATCCTCGGACCGAGCAACCATCTGGTGATTCCTGAGCGGCGCGACATTCCCGTGATCCTGAGCGTGGCGCTTCTGCACATGACGCTGTTCTCGATCCTGGTTGCGGCCGGCCTTCGCTTCCTGCCTGCAAGCAAGGGCGTCGTGCTCGGCTACACAACACCGCTCTGGGTTGCACTCGCCGCGCCACTACTTGGAAAGGACGCGCTGACCGCGCCAAAGCTCGCGGGCGCTCTGCTCGGCCTGATCGGCCTTGTCGTCATCCTGAATCCGTCCTCGGTCGACTGGAGCAACACCAACGTCCTGCTCGGCGCTGGCATGGTCATCCTGGCTGCGATCTGCTGGGCTGCGAACATCATCTATATGCGCGCGCATCGCTGGATCGGGTCTCCGCTCCAGCTGTTGTTCTGGCAGGTGCTCCTGGCAACGATCGTGCTCTCGGTCGGCGCAACCGTCGTGGACGGCATTCCGCATATGGCGTGGTCGTGGACGCCCGTACTGCTGTTTCTCTATTCGGGGCTGATCGGAACGGTGCTGGCTTATTGGGCAATGTCGGTGGTCAACAAGAGCATCTCCGCCCTGACGACGTCGCTTGGCACCACGGGGACACCGCTCGTCGGCATCGCCAGCGCCGCGATCCTGCTGGGTGAACCCATCGACATCAGCCTTGCGATCGCGGCCGCTCTGATCGTCACCGGCATCGGCCTTGCGACGCTCGGCGACCGGATGCTGCGCGGTCAGGCCACCGCGAGAGGCTGAACGCGCAAGCTCCCGCGCAGGCCTGCCGTGGTGCCGAGCAGGATGCCGGCAACGGCGACGAAGGAGCCAAGCGCCAACGTCGATATGCCCGTGAGCCCCTGCCCGATCGAGCAGCCGAACGCCATCACGCCGCCGATCCCCATCAGCACAGCACCGGTGCCTGACCGCAGCATGTGACGTGGCGAGGAATAGCCTTCGAGCTTGAAGCGGCCAGTTGCGAGTGCCGTCACCAGACTGCCGGCGAAGACGCCGGCCACCGTCGCGATGCCGAAGTTGAGCGTCAGTCCGGTCGAGAGCATGGCATATTGCAGGCTATCGGCGATCGGCGCGACGAACGTAAGGGAGGTCACGGGGACCGGATTGAAGTCGTCGGCACCGAGATAGCCGGTGGCCAGCCAGCCGCCGGCGACGAGGAGGCCCACGATGATGCCCGCTACGACCTGGCCGGGCGAGCGACGGAACGCAGGATGCGCGAAAGCGAACAGGCTCAACGCGACGGTTGTCGCGGCCGCGGCGAGCGCGCGCGAAAGCGATTCCGTGAAGCCGAGCGTCGCCAGCAACGACGGCAGCGAATTGGCAGGAGCCGTGGCTTGCGTTGCCTGGACCAGCGCAATGCGCGCCGGTGCGATGAGGCCCTTCAGCGTCATCTGCGCGGCAATCGCGAGCACGATCACGACGACGAAGGAGCGGAGATTGCCGCGGCCGAGCAGCACCAGCGCCCGCGAGCCGCAGCCGTTCGACAGCACCATGCCGTAGCCGAACAGCAGGCCGCCGAGGAACAGCACCGCCGGCGAAAACGACGGCTGCAGATAGATCGACTTGCCGAGATCGACCGTGCCGCTGCCGGCGAGGAACTGGCTGGCGGCGATCGCAACAGCGATTGCGAGCGCGTAGGTCCGTACCAGCCGCCCGTCGCCCTCCGCCAGAAACCCGCGCATGCTGCTCATCAGGCAGAAACCACTGAGCAGGCCAACGGCGCCGTAGGCGAGACCGATGGCAAGGCCTGAGAGGATGACGAGTTGCGTGGATTCCATCGTTACGGCTTCAGGATCACCCGGTCACGCGACGAGCCGGCGACCGCTCGATACGCGTCCTTCGCGCGCTCCAGCGGATAGATCGCATTCGCCCTGATCGGAAACGGCTTCAGATGGCCGCTGGCAAAACCCGGCCCGAGGTCGCGCAGCACCGCGCCCGTCGCAGCCGACGATAGACCCAGCGTGTCGATGCCGACATAGGTGTGCTGACCCCGATAGAATTCGAGGATGTTGAACTGCACGATGCGGTCGATCGCGGCGATCAGGATCTGGCGGCCCCGAAGCGCGAGCGATTTTTGCGCGGCCTGGAAATAGGGATCGCCGACCGTATTGAAGACGATGTCGGCGCCCTTGCCGCCGGTCAATTCGCGCACGCGCGCGGCAACGTCGGTCGCGGAGGCGTCGATCACCCCGATGGGCGCGCTGGCATGGCCTTCATAGGCTTCCGCCCTGCGCACCACACCGATCACGCGCGCACCCTGCCAGGTCGCGATCTGCACCGCGGCCTGGCCGACCTTGCCATTCACACCGAAAACCAGAACGGTCTCGCCGCTCTTCGGCACGCCCGCCCTGCGAAGGCCTTCCATCGCGGTCACGAAGGGCACGCCGATGCCGGCGGCCTCCTCCCAGGTCACAGTCCTCGGCTTCTCCACGACCGCATCGGCTTCGACCACGAGATGGCTCGCATGAGTGCCGTCACGACGAATGCCGAGGTCGCCAGAGGAGCCGAACACTTCGCTCCCAATGGTGGCGACGGGCCCGTCAATCACCACGCCGGCATAGTCGCGGCCTGGGGTCCGGGGGAACACGGCATAGGGCATCAGCCCGGTCGCAGCCTTGACGTCGGAGGGATTGACCGCGGCAGCCTTCACCTCGATCAGAAGATCGTTCGGCCCGCGCGCAAGCGTCTGCCGCTCAATTGTCGGCGCAAGCGCAGCTGGATTTTCAGCTTTGGCGCTGAGGCGCACACAGCGCGCTTCGACGGTTTTGGCATCGGCTGACATGAAAAGACCCGCGATTTCTCGCGGGCCTTGTCGCCTCTGGCGCCGGTCGAGTCAATCCGTCCAGTCAGTCCTTTGGCCGCTTGTCGAAGAGCCGCTTGGCCTTGCCGAGCGAGCGCTCCAGCGTGGCCGGCGCAACCACCTGCACCCTGGAGCTGATGCCGATCGTATTCTTGATGTGGGTCGAGACCCGGTCCGCATGATCGACGAGCCCGCGGCCGTCCCAGCTTTCGGGCCGCGCCTCGGCGATGATGGTGAGCTCGTCCATGCGGCCTTCCCGGGTGAGCTCGAGGATGAAATGGCCGCCGCACCAGTCGGTCGCGAGCAGCACCTCCTCGATCTGGGTCGGGAACAGGTTGACGCCGCGCAGGATGATCATGTCGTCCGAGCGCCCGGTCACCTTCTCCATCCGCCGCATGCCCGGCCGTGCCGTTCCCGGCAGCAGCCGCGTCAGGTCGCGGGTTCGATAGCGGATCACCGGAAAGGCTTCCTTGGACAGCGAGGTGAAGACCAGCTCGCCCTTCTCGCCATCGGGCAGCACCGCGCCGGTCTCGGGGTCGATCACCTCAGGGTAGAAATGATCCTCCCAAATGTGCAGGCCGTCCTTGGTCTCGATGCATTCCTGCGCGACGCCCGGGCCGATCACCTCGGACAGGCCATAGATGTCGGTCGCGTCCATGTCGAAAGCGTCCTCGATCTCGGCGCGCATTGCATTGGTCCAGGGCTCGGCGCCGAAGATGCCGATCTTGAGCGAGCACTGGCGTGGATCCAGCTTCTGGCGCTTGAACTCGTCGAGGATCGCCAGCATGTAGCTCGGCGTCACCGTGATGATGTCGGGCCGGAAATCGTTGATGAGCTGCACCTGCCGCTCGGTCATGCCGCCGGAAATCGGCACCACCGTGCAGCCGAGCTTCTCGGCGCCGTAGTGCACGCCGAGACCGCCGGTGAAGAGGCCATAGCCGTAGGCATTGTGGATGATCATGCCGGTGCGGCCGCCGGCGGCCCGGATCGAGCGCGCCATCACCTCGGACCAGGTGTCGATATCGCGCTGCGTATAGCCGACCACGATCGGCTTTCCGGTCGTGCCGGATGAAGCATGCACCCGCACGAGCTTCTCGCGCGGCACGGCGAACATGTCGAAGGGATAATTGTCGCGCAAATCCGTCTTCACCGTGAACGGGAATTTGGCGAGATCGGAGAGATCGCGAAAGTCGGACGGATGCACGCCCGCTTTGTCGAACGCCTTGCGGTAATGCGCGACGTTGTCGTAGGCGTGCTTCAGCGACCAGGCCAGCCGCTGCTTTTGCAGATCCATGATCTCGTCGCGCGAGGCACGCTCATGCGCGTCCATCTCCGCGCTATAGGTGTTGCCACCTTCCTTGAGCTTCGTCAGAGCCATCCTCGTTTCCCCACATTGTCTGTTCTTTTTTGTTTGGTTTTATTGATCTTGCGCCGGCAGCCATTTGCCGGGAATGACGCGGGAATGTCCGCGGAATTCCGCGATGACGACCTCGCCCGCCGTGACACGCACGTCGTAGATGCCGGAGCGGCCGCCGCGGGTGATCTCCCGCGCCTTGGCGATGAGACGATCGCCAAGCTTGCCGGGCTTGATGAACGTGATCTGGCCCTGTGCCGCGACGACGCGCTCATTGTGCGAGTTGCAGGCGAACGCGAAGGCGGAATCGGCGAGCGTGAAGATGAAGCCGCCATGGGCGATGCGCTGGCCGTTGACCATGTCCGGCCGCACCGTCATGGCGAGCGTCGCAAAGCCCGGGCCGATCTCGACGATCTCCATGCCGAGACCTTTGGAGGCATCGTCCTCGGCCCACATCGCATCGGCGCAGGCGCGGGCGATATCCTCAGGCGACAAAGCGGCTTTGACGTTCACGCGCTTCTCCCGGCCAGACGTTTGCTCATGATGTTCTGCTGGTTGGCCCGCACTGTCAAATCATGCGACGCATTTGTATTGCGGAGCCGCAGAACGCCCTGATCAGACATGATCATAATCGACAACGACCCGCTCCGTGGACGGCTTGGCCTGGCAGGTGAGAACAAAGCCGGCCTTGAGCTCCCACGGCTCCAGTGAATAGTTGATGTCCATCGGCGCCTCGCCCTCGACCAGCTTGGCGCGGCAGGTTGAGCACATTCCGCCCTTGCAGGCGAAGGGCAGATCGACGCCGGCGCGCAGAGCGGCATCGAGGATGGCCTCGTCCTCGGCGACCGGCACGTCGCGGCGCTTGCCGTCGATGATCAGCGAGGCGATCGCCTTCGGCGGCGCGTCGGGCGCAACCGCCCTTTGCGGCCGCGGCTTGCCGCCGAATTCGGAGACGAAGCGCTCGACATGGATGCGCTCGTCCGCGATGCCGAGATCGCGGCAGGTCGCCTCGATGTCCTCGCTCATGCCAAGAGGACCGCAGATGAAGACGTGATCGACGCTGGCCGCCGGCACCAATGCATGGAGCAGCACCCTCACCTTGTCGCCGTCGAGCCGGCCATGCAGGATCGGGATGTCCTGCTCCTCGCCGGAGAGCACGTAGAAGATCGAAAGGCGCTCGATGAAGCGGTCCTTCAGCTCCTCGAGCGCCTCGAGGAACATGATGCTGTCGGTGGTGCGGTTGCCGTAGAACAGAAAGAAGCGGCTGCCGGGCTCACGCGCGAGCACGCCCTTCACGATCGACAGGATCGGCGTGATGCCGGAGCCGGCGGCGAAGCCGACATGGATACGACCGGCATCGGCGGGCGGGACCACGCCGAAGCGGCCGGTCGGCGTCATCACGTCGAGCTCGTCGCCGCATTTGAGATCTTCGGCGGCCCAGCTCGAAAACGCGCCACCATCGACCTTCTTCACGGCGATACGGATCTCGCCGTCGTCGGGGCCGGAGCAAATCGAATAGGAGCGGCGCACCTCTTCGCCGTCGAGCGTGGCGCGCAGCGTCAGGTACTGGCCGGGCGTGAAGGCGTAGTCGCCGGCGAGTTCACCGGGAATGGCGAAGGTCATCGAGACGGCGTCGGACGCCTCGCGGCGCAGGTCGTTGATGGCGAGGCGATGGAAGCGCGGTGCGGCTGCGGACATGGTCAATGACACTTGAAGTAATCGAACGGTTCGCGGCAGGCCTTGCAGCGCCAGAGCGCCTTGCAGGAGGTCGAGCCGAATTCGGACAGCAGCTCGGTCTTGTCCGAGCCGCATTGCGGGCACGCCACCGTCTGCTCGCCGAACAGCGCACGGCGCGAGTTTGAAGCTTGCGGCGGCGCGATGCCGCAGGCGCGCAGCTTCTGGCGTCCCTCCTCGCTCATCCAGTCCGTGGTCCAGGCCGGCGACAGCACGGTCCGTACCTTCGGACGATGGAAACCGGCGCGCTCCAGCGCGATCTCGATTTCGAGCGCGATCATGTTCATGGCCGGACAGCCCGAATAGGTCGGTGTGATCGCAACCTCGACATGATCGCCGTCGAGAACGACATCGCGCAGCACGCCGAGATCGGCGATGGTCAGCACCGGGATTTCCGGATCGACCACGCTGGCCGCAGCGTTCCAGGCGCGTTGATGCAACTCGCGATCGCGCTCCACCGTCACCATGTCAGCCCCGGAAAAGTCCGCTGCATCGATTGCAGCTCCGATAGGAGGTGGCCGAGATGCTCGCTGTGACGACCGGAGCGGCCGCCCTGTTGCATCCACTCGTTCTGCGGCGGCGCGAGCGTTGCTTCACGCGTGACGTCCGAGAGCGTCGCCAGCCAGCGCCCACGCAAGCTTGCGGGATCGACGGCAATGCCGGCATGGATCAGCGCGCGTTCGCCGTCGTCGACGGCAAACATCTCGCCGGTAAAGGCCCAGAGATGATCGATCGCTCCTTGCGTGCGCGCGTGGCTCTCCTCAGTGCCGTCGCCGAGCCGGATAATCCATTCCGAGGCATGGCGCAGATGGTAGGCGCTCTCCTTCTCCGATTTCGCAGCAATCGCCGCCAGCGTCGCATCGCGCGAATTCATCATCGCACGCCAATAGAGATCGGCGAAGGCGGAATAGAAGAATTGCCGCACCAGGGTCTGGGCAAAATCGCCGTTGGGCTGCTCGACTAGGAGAAGATTGCGATACTGCCGCACGTCGCGCAAGTAAGCGAGCTTGTCCTCGTCGTTGTCCCTGCCTTCGACCTTGGCGGCAAAGGTGTAGAGCTCCCGCGCCTGGCCGATCAGGTCGAGCGCGATGTTGGAAAGCGCCATGTCCTCTTCCAGCATCGGCGCATGCCCGCACCATTCCGACAGCCTGTGACCAAGGATCAGCGCATCGTCGGCACGGCGCAATGCGTAAAGCACCAGCGGTGTTTCGGAGACCTGGATGTTGGCGCAAGACATCACATCATCCCCGTCACATGTGCCCCACTTCTTCCGGCACCTCGTAGAACGTCGGATGCCGGTAGATCTTGGATTCCGCCGGCTCGAACATCATGCCCTTCTCGGCGGGATCGCTCGCGGTGATCGCGCTCGACGGCACGACCCAGATCGACAGGCCCTCGCCGCGCCGGGTGTAGATGTCGCGGGCGGCCTGCAGCGCCATGGTCGCATCGCTCGCATGCAGCGAACCGACATGCTTGTGTGCGAGCCCGTTGCGGCTGCGAATGAAGACTTCCCACAGCGGCGTGTTCGGCGTGGCCATATCGTTCTCCTATTCGGCAGCCTGAGCCGTCTGACGCCGGGCGCGCTTGGCGGCATAGCTAGCTGCCGCCTCGCGCACCCAGGCGCCCTCCTCGTGCGCCTTGCGGCGCGCGGCCATCCGGTCGCGATTGCACGGGCCGTTGCCGGCGAGCACCTGCTTGAACTCCGTCCAATCGATCTCGCTGTAGCGCCAGTGTCCGTCGGCGTCCTGAATCATGCCGGGATCGGGAATGGTGAGGCCGAGATATTGCGCCTGCGGCACGGTGGCATCGACGAATTTCTGGCGCAGCTCGTCATTGGAGAAGCGCTTGATCTTCCACTTCGTCGAGGTGTCGCTGTGCTGGCTCGTCGCATCCGGCGGGCCGAACATCATCAGCACCGGCCACCACCAGCGGTTCAGCGCGTCCTGAGCCATCGCCTTCTGCTCCTCCGAGCCGCGGCACAGCGTCACCATGATCTCGTAACCCTGGCGCTGGTGGAAGGACTCCTCCTTGCAGACGCGGATCATCGCGCGCGCATAAGGCCCGTAGGAGCAGCGGCACAGCGGGATCTGGTTCATGATCGCAGCGCCGTCGACCAGCCAGCCGATCGTGCCGATGTCGGCCCAGGTCAGCGTCGGATAGTTGAAGATCGAGGAATATTTGGCCTTGCCGGCGAGCATGGCGTCGACCAACTCCTCGCGCGAGGACCCGAGCGTCTCGGCGGCGGCGTAGAGATAGAGGCCGTGGCCGCATTCATCCTGCACCTTGGCGAGCAGCGCGGCCTTGCGGCGCAAGGTCGGCGCGCGCGTGATCCAGTTGCCTTCGGGCAGCATGCCGACGATTTCGGAATGCGCGTGCTGGGAGATCTGGCGGGTGAGCGTCTTGCGATAGGCCGCCGGCATCCAGTCGTTCGGCTCGATGCGCTCCTCGGCATCGATGCGGGCCTGGAACTGCGCAGCTTTGCCTGCGTCCTCGAGATCGCGATCGGCGGTCTCGGCCGTGTTCAGCGCCTGGGTGTACATGCGCATCCTCCCGTTTATTGGGAGACAATATATAACAAGATTTACATCATGCAAGATATTTCTGTAACATAATGGTCAGGCGCCGAACCTTCGTTCCAGCAGCTTTCGCGCGGGCGGCAACGGCCCTTTTTCATTGGTTCCATGGCTGTCGAGCCATTGTTCGGACAGAGCGAGCAGCGCGCGATAGATCTCGCCGCAGAGTTCGCGGGCGGCCCTGCCCGGCCAATCCGGCGGCAGCAGGCTCTCGGGCAGCAGCGGATCGCGCAGCACGACGCGGCGGTAGTGATGGATCAAGAGGATCCGCGCCGTGAAGGCGTCGGCGTCGGACAAATCGGTGCCGCGCGCGATCCCGGCGCGCAGCGGCTCGAACGTCTTCATGAACTTCAGATAGGCGTCGGCGGTCCGATCGAGCGGCCAGCTCGCGCTGAGCAGACGGCGGCCGCTGTCGTCCTCCGCCGAGACTTCGAGGCGGATCGCGCCTGCCGCCTCATCCGGCACCGGCACGCCCGATGGTGCGACCCACACGCCCGGCAGCGGGCTACCGAAGCCGGCATTGCGCAGTGCTTCGCGCGAAGCGTCGCGATCCTCGCCATTGCCGATCAGCAGCAGCTCGAAGCGTCCGGTCCAGCCGGACGGCGGCGGATCGTAGATGTGGCGCGTCGCGGCTTCGAAGGTCTGGCGGCCCTTGTCGGCCAGGCGATAGAAACTATTGCGGCCGACCTTCTCGCGCGTCAGCCAGCCGTCGGCAGCAAGCCGCGACATCGCGGTGCGCACCACGCCGCTGTCGATGTCGAGACTCTCGAAAAATTCCAAGAGCGTGCCGAGCCACACCGAGCCGCCGCGCGGCACGATGGCATCGCCGAACACGGTGATGACGATGGAGCCGGTGCGCGAGGGCTCGCGCTTGAGCTGGTCGATGATGCGGGAGAGCGGATGCGCCATGCGGCAGGCTTAGCGCGTTTGGTGCAGGCGCGACAATGGAGGGGGCGACGGCTCTTGCCCTCCCTCTCCCCGTTCTTACGGGGAGAGGGCTGGGGTGAGGGGCCGCATCAGCAAACTCATTAGTAATGGGTTCGCGGAGAGTCCCCCTCACCCGCCACGCTTCGCGTGTCGGCCTCTCCCCGCAGGCGGGGAGAGGCAAGACATCACCGATGCGGATCGGGATAGGCCAGGCTGCGCCAGCCGCTGCGATCGAACGGGCGCCATTGGCCTTCCTTCTGCGCGAGGCGATCGGCCACGGCATAGACGGCGGCCGGATGATGCCCCATGCCGCAATGGCTGCTTTCGACCTCGATGCTCTCGGTCTGTGCGCCCGACTTCTCCATGCAGCCCTGCCAGGCGCAGACGCCGTCGCTGCGGCTGAAGATGGCGGTGGTCGGCACCGGCGGCGGCACGGCGAGCTCGCCGCCAAAACGCGGATCGACCTCGTCGGCCTTGCGCCCGCTCGCCCATTCATAGACGCGCCACGCATTGGTCGAGCGCGGATCGCCGGCGAAGGGGCTGCCGAGCGTGATCACCTGGCGCACGCGCTCCGGCATCATCTTGGCGAGCTGGCGCGCGTAGAGGCCGCCAAGGCTCCAGCCGACCAGGCTGATCTTGCGGCCGTGCGTGTCACTGAGCTCATGGACCAGATCGACCATGGCGTCCTGAACGCCCTCGCGCAGGCCATAATTGCGCCCCTGGCGCCAGCCGCTCACCGCATAGCCCTTGCTCGTCAGAAACGCGCGCAGCGCACGTGTGGAGACATCGGAAGCCACAAGGCCCGGCAGCACCAGCACCGGATGCCCATCGCCGCGCGGCGCAAGGCTCAACAGCGGCAGCGCGCCGAGGAATGCGCCGAACTCGTGGATCGCGCGCCCCTCCAGAAACATCAAGGTGCGGGACGGCGGGCGCAGCGTCTGGGCAGTTGCGGTCATCAATGTTTCCCCTGGGAAGAATTCCTGGAAAGGCCGCCGGCAGCGAGACCGGCAAATCGGCATGAATTCCAATGCACCGGCTTCTTGATCGTTCCGCAGCGCAACATGAATCAGCTAGGCGGCCGGTTCCCGACATTCAAGCGGGAGAGACGCGAGGCGACAATAGGTCCGCGCGTTAATGCTAACGGCCGTGACGCAAAAGTCACAACCATCGGAGCAGGGATTCTACGGTGTAGAGCGCAAGCCCGGCGAGCCCGCCGATCAATGAGCCGTTGAAGCGGATGTATTGCAGGTCGCGGCCGATGTTGATCTCGATCAGCGAAATCAGCTGGGTCATATTCCACGCTTTGACCTGATCGGAGATGAAGGTCGAGACGCCGCTCTTCTGGTCCGCGACGAAGCTGCGCAGCACGGTCACGAGACCCTTGTTGATCTCGCCGCGCAGCTCGGCATCGCCGGCGAGCGCCTCGCCAGCCGAGACGAACATCCCGGCGAGATGATGTTGCAGCACCTGCGTCTCGCCGCTCGCGCTGCGCTCGATGAAGGAGCGCGTGTTGGCCCAGACGGTGCGGGCGAGATCGGCAAGCTCCGGCCGCGCCAGGAGATCGCGTTTCAGGCCGTCGATGCGGTCGATATAGGCCTGATCGGTGCCGAGCCTGTCGACGAAGCTCAGCACCATGCGGTCGAACTCGCCGCGGAACGGATGCTTGGGATCGCTGCGCACTTCGTTGAAGAAGGCGGTGGCGGAGGCCACGATCTTGTTCACCAGAAACTTGTCGGCGCGATAGAGCTTGAGCAGGGTCGGCAGTTCCGCGCGCACCTTCTCGCGGATCATCGCCATCGTCTCCGTCTGGTTCAAGGTCTCGTGCATCACGCGCAGGAGATCGTCGAACAGGATCTGGTGCCGTCCCTCCGCGACGAAGCCGCGCAGCGTGCCGGCCGCGAGCGGCGCGAGGTCGATCGCCTGGAGCTGCGAGGACATGCGGCGGATGATGAAGGTCATCAGGCCGGAGCTTTCGGTTGCGGATACGGCCTCCGGCAACAGACGCAGGGCAAAGCGCGCGAGGTCGTCGCTGCGCTTGCGGTCGCGCAACCAGTCGGCAACGAAGGAGCCGAAATCGATCTCCTTCAGCTTGGCCTCGACGGGACCCGCCTCGAGGAAATGCACCTGGATGAATTCGCCGAGCTTTTCGGCGATGCGGGCCTGATTGCTCTGGATGATAGCGGTGTGCGGAATCGGCAGGCCGAGCGGCCGCTTGAACAGCGCCACCACGGCATACCAGTCGGCGAGCCCGCCGATGGTCGCGGCCTCGGCGAAGGCGGCAATGAAGCCGAACACGGGATGCACGGGCAGCAGCCACTTTGCGATGACGAACAGTGCCAGCGTCGAGGCCAGCACCAAAGTCGCCAGCGCCTTGACGCGGCGCAGTTCGGCCGCGCGTGCGGCATCGCCGGGAGCGTCGAAGGAGAAGGTGGCGGGTGCGTTCATGACAAGTTCTAGAGTACGTCATTCCGGGGCGGTCCGCAGGACCGAACCCGGAATCTCGAGATTCGGGGTTCGATGCTTCGCATCGCCCCGGAATGACATGGCAATGACGGCGGCGCAAAAACAAAGGCCCGCCGAAGCGGGCCTCAAATTCAGTTTGTGCTCAGGTGCCAGATCAAGCGGTCTTGCTGTAGACCTTGGCGAAATTGTCCTGAGCGGACTTCGCACCGTTGGCGGCGAGCTTGCCGAGATAGTCGGCGGTCGCCTTGGCGCGCGAGACGAACACTTCGCCGCGGGAGCGGAGCAGGCTCGACTGGATCTCGACGGCTTCGCTGACCGACTTGGCGGACGCGAGCTTGTCGATGCCCGAGAAGAACGCCTCGGCGTCCTCGTAGATCGCCTGCTGGATGTTGCGGCTGATCTTGCCGGCCTCGGTGATGGACTCGGTCACCGCGTTCTCGACGGCGGCGGTCACGCGCTCGGAGCCAGCGAACACCTCGGCAGCACGGTCCTTGGCGGTGTTGGCAGTCTTCTTGACGAATTCGCGGGCGGCCTCGGGAACTTCCAGGTTCTGGATGTTCTTGAAAGCGTCCTTGAAGCCCTCGAAAGCGGTGTTGGTTTCAGTGGTCACGGGGTTCTCTCCATCCTCAATGGTTTGAGCTATGGGCTCACCCCGTCCGCATTGGCCCGGGGCACGACTTATATGGCACGGTTAATTGTGCAGTGCAATATTCGTATTGCAATGCGATATCACGAAATCGTGAACAGCCCTCGCGAGAGGCATCGTGATGCCTCTGTAGCCATAGGGGCACAAGAACGGGCCCGATCCGGTCCCAATATCGGACTGCTAGTGCTGGACAGCGCCGGGCAGCCCATAGGCCTCCATCTGAGCCTGGACCTGCGCGATGTTATGGCCGAGCACGACGATGTCGTGGGTCTTGCCGTCGACGTCCCGGACATGGTCCCGCAGCAGGGCCTCGGCCTTGAAGCCGAGGCTCTCGAACAGGGCGATGGCCGCCTGCTGATCCACCGTCATCTGGACCGAGAGCTTTTCCAGGCCCGCTCCGAGCGCGAGCGCAAAGGTCTCCTGCGACAGCGCCTTGCCTACACCCTTGCCTCGGACCTCGGGCGAAACCACCATGCGGATCTCACCGACATGGGGCGACCAGGAATGGGGATCGCGCACCAGCGTGCCGCAACCAACGACCCTGCCGTCTCTCACCGCAAGCAGGCTCTGAATCGCTCCGCGCTCGATCTCCTTGACCCAGGCCGACAGCACCTTCGGCTCGCTGATGTTGCGCGGCAGGAACAACAAATCGTGGGTCGGCAGGCCCTTGCCAAAAGCCAGCACCGCAGCCTCGTCGGCGGACGACATCAGACGGATCTCGATGGCGCCGGCGTCGGTTGTGACGTGGCGCGGATAGGAACGCTGCTCACTCATGTCGATCTCTTTCCCAGCCAGGAATCCAGTTTCGGCCACAGCCGCTTCACCGCGTTGGCGCCGGCGACCAGTGAGACGTGACCGCCCTTCAGGATCACCTCTTCCTTGTCGGTCGAGCCGACCTTTGGGATCAGGTGCTTGGCGGCCTCATAGGGCACGATGTGATCGTGCTCGGCGACCGCATGCAGGATCGGCACGGTGATGTTCTCGAGCTTGGCCGCACGGCCGCCGACTGACATGGTGCCATCGAACAGCTTGTTGTCCCACATCAGGTCCTTGGTGATGGTGCGGAAATATTCGCCTGCGAGCGGCAGCGTGTCGGTCGCCCAGCGGTCGAACATGCGGTACGACTTCACGAACTCGTCGTTCCAGATGTTTTCCCAGAGCTGGATCTGGCTCACCGTACGCGAGGCCGGGCGCAGCATCTCGAACGAGGACAGGATCATCTCCGGCGGCACGTTGCCCACGCTGTCGACGAGGTGGTCGACGTCGAAATAGCGGCGGTCGGAGAAGTTCGAGAACAGCTTCATCTCGCGGAAATCGATCGGCGTCGTGAAGCAGATCAGGTTCTTCATCGGCCCGTCCTTGTGAATCGAGCCGTAGAGCAGCGACAGCACGCCGCCAAAGCAATAGCCGATGACGGAGACGTCCTGCTCGCCGGAATCGGCCTGCACGCGGCGGACGCAATCCGGGATGAAGTCGAGGACATAGTCCTCCATGCGCAGACTCTTCTCCTCCGGCCGCGGCGCGCTCCAGTCCAGCATGTAGACGTCGTAGCCGCGTTTCAGCAGGAACTCGATGAAGCTCTGGCCGGGCACGAGATCGAGGATGTAGCCGCGGTTGGTGGTCGCCATCACGATCAGCACCGGCACGCGGTAGATCTCGTCCGACATCGGCCGGTAGTGATAGAGGCTCATGGTTCCGCGCGAGTGCAGCACGTCCTTTGGCGTCGAGCCGAGCGAAGGGCCCGAGGTCGAGAAATATTCGACGCCCTTGATGCTGCGCTGTATCGCGCGCTGCACCTCGGACTGGATGCGCTCCGGGATCGACGCAAGATCAAGTCCCGCCGGCGCGTTCATTTTTGCTCTCCGCCTTCGGACGGCGGACGCTTGGTGCGCGGCGGCCGCGGCGCGGCGCCGGAATGCTGCGCGCCGGAATTGGCCGACATCTGGCTCAGCATCGACTTGATCTCGCCGAGCTGGCCTTCGATTGACTGGAGGCGTTCGGCGATGCCGGTCATCTGCTCGCGGCTCGGCAGATTCATCGCAAGCAGGTATCTCTCCATGAGATCGCCGAATTGCTTCTGAGCACCTGCAGCAACGCCGCCTGCGCGGTTCATGGCCTGCGAGAATTCGGGCGTCTCCATCGCCTTGGTCGCGAAGGAGTTGAAACCCTTCTCCATTTCGCCAACCATCTTCTGCCACAAGGCGACCGGATCGGTGATCTTGTCGGTCATCGGCGTCCTCCCAAATGCGGAGGGCTTTGCACCCTTCTTGTCCCGCCATACCACACCGTTGCGCGGTGCCGGTCAACCGGCAAGCAGCCGGCGCAGCATCGGACACGCCGCTTCTTCGCGGAACGAAACCGTGCGATACAGCAGCGGTCAGCAGGAGGGATCCCGTGACCGCCCATCAGCCGCCCCAGACCGTTCGCGCCAACGGCATCGACATCTGCTACGAGATCTTCGGCAACGACAATGCCGAGCCGCTGCTGCTGATCATGGGCCTCGGCGCGCAGATGATCCATTGGGACGATGCGTTCTGCGAGCAGCTCGCCGCACGCGGCTTTCGCGTGATCCGTTTCGATAACCGCGACATCGGCAAGTCGAGCCATCTCACCGGCGGCAAGCGCCTGACGCCGTTCGAGCTGCTGAAGCTGCGCTTGTTGCGGATCCCCGTGGCCGCCACCTACAAGCTGATCGACATGGCCAAGGACACGGTCGGGCTGATGGATGCGCTCGGCATCAAGTCGGCGCATCTCGTCGGGGCGTCCATGGGCGGCATGATCGCGCAGGAGGTGACGTTGTCGTTTCCGCACCGTGTGCGCTCGCTGACCTCGATCATGTCGACGACGGGCAATCCGCGCGTGCCGCCACCGACGCGCGAGGCCGCCGCGGTGCTGATGGCGCCGCCGCCGCGCAGCAAGGAGGAGTTCATCCTCCGCTACGGCCAGACCTGGAAGGTGCTGCGCGCCGGGCACTTCCCGGAAGAGGAAGCGCTCGACCCCGGCCGCGCCGAGCGTGTGTTCGCGCGCGGGCTCAATCCGGCCGGCGTCGGCCGCCAGCTCCGCGCCGTGCTTGCCTCCGGCAGCCGCAAGGAGCGGCTGCACGCCGTGAAGGTTCCGACACTCGTGATCCACGGTACCGTGGATCCGCTGGTCCGCCCCGAAGGCGGCAAGGACACGGCCGCGTCGATCCCGAACGCAAAGCTGCTGATGATCGAAGGCATGGGCCACGCGCTCCCGATGCGCTTCTGGCCGGAGATCATCGACGCGATCGACAAGCACGCGCATGGCGCGGCGGCGCAGGCGGCTTAGTCGGCCGGTGTCCTCGCGGTGACCATGTGAGCTGCCGGTGCCTGTCTTAACGGGGGTTCCGATGAGCGCTATACAAGCCGTCTCAGACGCCAAACCGAGGCTGCGGCCTCTCGGAGCTCACATGAATTTCATCATCCGGTCCGCGGCAATGGCCGCTTCCATTCTCATGTTGTCTCTCGCCGGCGGCGCCGCGATGGCCGCCAGCGCGCAGGAAGAAGCCAACCGCCAAACCGTGCTGGCCTTCTACGAGAAGGGCCTCAACCAGAAGGACGCCGACGCCGCGCTCGCCTATGTCGGCAACCGTTACGTCCAGCACAATCCAACCGCTCCCGATGGCCCGGACGGCTTCCGGAAGTTCATCGGCTTCCTGCGCGAGAAGTTTCCGAACTCACGCAGTGAGATCAAGCGCAGCTTCGCGGAGGGCGACTTCGTCATCCTGCACGTCCACTCCGTTCGCGAGCCCGGCACCAGGGGCCGCGCGATCGTCGACATCTTCAAGCTCGAGAACGGCAAGATCGTCGAGCATTGGGACGTCATTCAGGAGATTCCGGAAAATCCCGCGAACGACAACACGATGTTCTAGCCCGGAGGCGCAGCCTAGCCCTTGCGCGCGATCCAGATCACGTGGCGCGCGCCGCCGCCCCTGCCGGTGGCGCGAACGTTGACTTCGTTGACCTCGAAGCCGCCGCGCTTGAGACGCCCGGTGAACGGCGGATTGGGTCCCGACGACCAGACGGCCAGCACGCCTCCCGGCCGCAGCGCCGTCCTCGCCGACGAGAGGCCGCTCGCATCGTAAAGCGCGTCATTGCCCTTCCGGGTCAGCCCTTCGGGCCCGTTGTCGACGTCGAGCAGGATGGCGTCGAAGGCCGAACGCTTCGCCCGGATGATTTCACCAACATCGATCTCGCGAATGCTCACCCTGGCATCGTCGAGACTATCGCCAAAGACCTCGGCCATCGGGCCTCGCGCCCAGGCGACGACCGATGGGACCAACTCGGCGACGACGATCTTCGCCTGGGCTCCGAGCACAGCCAGCGCAGCACGTAGCGTAAAGCCCATGCCGAGACCGCCGATGAGAACGATGGGCTTTGCGACCTTCTCGATCTGCTTCGCGGCAAGAGTTGCCAGCGCCGCTTCCGACCCCGACAGGCGGCTGTTCATCAGCTCGTTAGTGCCGAGCTTGATCGAGAACTCCTTGCCCCGCCGCATCAGGCGGAGCTCCTCCGTGGAACCGGGGATTTTGGCGGTGTCGATCTTTTCCCAGGGAATCATGGGAGTGCTTTAGCACGAACTGATGGGCAATCACCCGCCCGCCCAGACGTCCAGCACATAGCGGTTGTTCGCGCCCATTTCCTCGATCCAGCGCGCGCCTGCCGCGGCATCGCTGCCGCTCTTCTCGCGGTGGATCGCGACGAGCGCGGCCTTCACGTCCGGCTCCATCTTCGCGCCATCGCCGCACACATAGACGATCGCGCCCCGCTCGATCAGCGGCCAGACCTTGTCCTTCTGCGCCGCGAGCACGTGCTGCACATAGGTCTTCGGCCCGTCCGCGCGCGAGAATGCCGTGAACAGCTCGGTGATGCCGCTCGCCGCCAGCGCCTTCAGCTCCTCCGCGTAGAGAAAATCCTGGTCGGGATGGCGGCAGCCGAAGAACAGCATCGCCGGGCCGAGCGTGGCCCCCTTCGCCTTGCGCGCGGCGCGCTCCTGGAGAAAGCCGCGGAACGGCGCAAGTCCAGTGCCCGGACCGATCATGATGATCGGCACGGATGGATCATCCGGCAGGCGAAAGCCCGCCTTGGTCTCGCGCACGGTGGCATAGATCGTATCGCCCGCCCGCCGGTTGGCGAGATAGTTCGAGCAGATGCCCTTGTAGGTGCCGCGGCCGGAGGCAGCCGGACCTTCGACGACGCCGACCGTGACGCTGCAACGCGCCGGGTCGACCGACGGCGAGGACGAGATCGAGTAATAGCGCGGCGCCAGCAGCGAGAGCATCTCGAGATAGACGTGGAACGGTAGTTCGCAAGCCGGATATTCGAGCAGCAGGTCGAACACCGATTTGCGCTTGGCGAGGATCTCACTGCGATAGCGCTCGAGCGGTTCCGCCTCCTCGCCGACGAAGGCCAGCAGCTTCGGCTTGGTGACGGGGCAGCGGGTGTGCTCGGCCATGATCTGGATCTGCTTGCGGGTCGCGACCTGCTGCAGCTCGACGAACTCGCTGAGCAGACGACCGACCGACACGGCCGCGCCGACCGGCAATTGCGCGCGCCGGCCTTCGGCCACCTGGAGCCTGATCTGATCGGCCGGCAAAAAGCCGAAGCGGCGGGCAATCGAATCAACCAGCGTAGGATCGTTGCGCGGAACGACGCTGAGGTGATCGCCGACGCGGTAGCTGAGGTTGGCCGGCAGCTGCACCTCGATGTGGCGCGTCGAGCGCTCGGAAGAATTCGCGCCGGACTTGTTCTGGAGCTCGTCATTGACCAGCACCTTCATCGCCACTGCACCGCCCTGAGCGACGATGGTGTTGACGGCGGTCACCGCGACCGGCTCGATCGCATAGAGCGGATCGTCCTCGGCGGTGCGGGTGAAATTCCAGTCGATGCCGAACTCCTTGGTCGCGACTTGCGCGGCGGCGGGGAACCATTTCTGGAACTGGCCGTCGAGATCGCTGCGCGCATCGCCCTCGCCGCGCGGATAGACCGCGCGCGCACCATGCTTGGACAATTGCTCGTCGATGAAGCGCGGCACCGATTGATAGGTCGCGGCCCAGTCGCTGTTGCCGCAGCCGAACACGGCGTAGCGCACACCGGCGAAGGCATCCTTCGGCAGATCCTCACCGAGCCATTTGACGAACTGCGTCGCATTGTCCGGCGGCGCGCCGTTATAGGAGGCGCAGATGATCAGCACCCCGCCCTCCTGCGGCAGCTTGCCGACATAGTCGTCGAGCGGGCCGAGATGCACGGCAAAACCGTTGATCTCGGCAAGATCGGCCATGCGCGTTGCGAGCTCCTCGGCGGTACCGAGATTGGAGCCGTAGAGCACCAGCATTGGCGTGTTGTGACCGGGCCGCGTGGTGGGCTGACGCTGCGCCTTTGGCGCCGAGGACGCAGCCGCAACGGGCCCGCCATAGGCGCCGCGCTCGCGATCGGCGCGCGGCCGCACCTTGATCTTGAAGCCCTCCGGCTTGATGGTCAGCGTCTCCTTCAGATGCATCTGGTAGCGCTGGTAGTCGATCAGCTTGAAGCGCTGCAGGATCATGCCGAGCGCGAGCGCTGCCTCGTGCATGGCGAAGCCGCGGCCGATGCAGGCGCGCTGGCCGTTGCCGAACGGCTTCCAGGCATTGATCGGCCGCTTCGCTTCCGCCTCGCGGCTGAAATTCTCGGGGTCGAACGCATCGGGGTTCGGCCCCCACACGGTGGGATCGCGATGCAGCGCCGTCACCAGGATGGTGACGAACGTTCCTTTCCTGAGCTTGTACCTGCCGCCGCCGATGGTCTCGTCGTTCAGCGGCGAGATGCCATAGGCCGGCGCCGGCGGCCACAGCCGCAGCGCCTCTTTCAGGATCTGCGTGATGTAGGTGAGCTGCGTCACCTGCTGATAGGTCGGCTTGGCGTTGACGTCGGGGCCGAAGACGCGGTCGACCTCGTCATAGGCCTTCTTGAGAATCTCCGGGTGCTTGAGCAGCGCATAGAGCGTGTAGGACAACAGGCCGCTGGTGGTCTCGTGCCCTGCGATCAGGAAGGTGTTGATCTGGTAGCGGATATTGACGTCGTCGAGCTGCTCGCCGGTGGAACGGTCGATGCCGGTCATCATCGCGGCGAGCATGTCCTTCTTGTCGTCAATGCCTTCCGCGCTCTTGCGCCGCTCGGCGATGATCTCGTCGACCATCTTGTTCATGAAGGCGACGTCTTGGGCCAGCGTCTTCCGCCGCTTCTGCATCCAGAGCTGCTCGAACGGCAGGCCGCGCGTCATCATGATGGTTTCGAGCGAGCGCACCAGCGACTCGACGAAAGGATGGTAGTCGCGCCGGTAGAACGAGTTGAAGCGGTAGTCGAAGCCGCACAGGCCGATCGTATCCAGCGTCAGCGCGGTCATGTCGTGAACGACGTCAATCTCGTCGTCGGCGTTGAGCCGCTCCCATTTCTGGACAAGCTGCTCGGCGATATCGACCATGCTCGGGTGATAGGACTGCATGGCGCGGTTGCCGAAGGGCTGCAGCAGAATGTTGTGCGCCTTGCTCCAGTTCGGCTCGCGGGTGTCGGCGGTGAACAGGCCGTCACCGCCGACCGCACGCACGCGCCGCAGCGCGCCGCGCACCGTCTTGTCGAACCGCTTCTCGTCCGAGAGCTCGTCGACGAGATCGTGGCCGGAGACGACGACGATCGGCGAGCCCATCATGTCGAGCCAGAAGATCGGACCGAGCTCCTTGGCAAGCCGCGTCAGGTGCTGCACGGGAGCGGCCGCGTCCAGCGACAGCATGTTGCCGACTACCGGCTTGGTCGCCGGCTGCGGGATCGGGTCCAGACGGTTCTTGGATGACATTTGACTACGTTCCCCCTTGCCGTCATTCCGGGTTCGCCCTTCGGGCGCCCCGCAATGACGTCTCATACACTAACGACTGCGTCGTCAGCCGAACCGCCTTCTCCGCCATTCGATCAGCTTGGCGCTGACCTCTTCCGGCTTCTCCTGCTGCGTCCAATGGCCGCTGTCCTTCACCAGATACTTCTCGAGGTCATCGATCAGCTTCTCCATGCCGTCGGCCGCCGAGGGCGGCAGCACCGCATCGTTCTCGGCCATGATCATCAACGAGGGCACGTGGATGTGGTGGTCCAGCCCCTTCGCGCGCTCCCAGTTGCGGGTGAAGTTGCGGTACCAGTTGATGCCGCCGGTGAAGCCGGTCTTCGTGAACGTGTCGACGAACACCTTCTTCTCGTCAGCCGACAGGATCGGCGTGCGCGGATCATGTCTGGCGTCGTAATTCGCGATCATCTGCGGGAACGCCAGGTTGATGCGGGGCGAAGCACCAATGCCAGCAATCGGCTGTTCCTGAGGCGCACCCGGAGGGCGCGCGGCCGGCTTGCGCATGAAGGCGTCAAAGGTCTGCTCGACACGGCTGCTGAATATCTTGTCCGGTCCGCGCGCGGGGTCCTGGAACTGGACGATGTACATCTGGTCGCCAAAACGCTGGCGGAACAGCGCGATCGGGTCGATCGGCGCGCGGTCCCAATGCGGCGTGTTGACGCCGACGACGCCGGCGACGCGCGAAGGATGCCGCAACGGCATCTGCCAGACGACGAAGCCGCCCCAGTCGTGACCGACGAAGATCGCCTTGTCGATCCCGAGATGATCGAGCAGACCGACGAGATCGCCGGTCAAGTGCTCCATGTCATAGGCTTCGACCGGCTCGGGCCGGTCGGTCGCGCCGTAGCCGCGCTGGTCGGGCGCGATCACCCGGATGCCGGCTGCGCTCAGGGCCTTGATCTGGTGGCGCCAGGAGAAGGCGAGTTCGGGCCAGCCGTGGCACAGCACGACCGGCGGCTTGTCATCGGCCGGGCCCGCCTCGTAGAAGCCCATGCGGATTCCGTTCGTCGTCGCGAACTTGAGCGGCGGCATTTCCATCATTGCTAATTCCTTACTCCGCAGCGCCCTTGATATCGGTGGCAGGCGGCGTGTAGGCCGCCTCCAGCGCGGCGAACTCCTCGGGCAGCATGTCGCACATCACCTGCACATGCGGGATGATGTTGGCACCGACGATAAAGCCGAAATCGAGCTGGTCGCGATAGCTCTGCACGGTGATGTTGAGTGCCTGCCCGTGGGTCGAGATAGACACCGGGAAGATGTGCAAGAGCTCGGCACCGGCGGCATAGAGCGTCTGCCGCGGCCCGGGCACGTTGGACACGGTGATGTTGGCCGCGGGCGGCAGCACGTCGGAGAGGTTCGAGCGGCTATAGAGCAGCGCCAAAATCTGCACCATGATCGGCGCGCCCAGCATCGAGATGTTGGAGACCTGCGGCATCAAGGCCCGCAAAGGATGCGACATCTCCTTGGACTTGGTCGATTGCGCGATGATCGCTTCCAGCCGCGCCTTGGGATCCTCGATGTTGGTGGCGATCGAGCAGATCATGCCGAACACCTGGTTGTTGGCCTCGGTGTTGCCCTCCTCCCGAAGCGAGATCGGCACCGCTGCGGTCAGGGATTTCGCCGGCAGCGTGCCATATCGCAGGAGATAGCGGCGGACGACGCCGGAGGCGAGCGCCAGCACCACGTCGTTGAGCTTGCCGCCGGCCTGCTTGGCCAGCGCCTTGGCCCGCGACAGCGGGATCGATACGCCGGCAAAGCTCCGCTCCGAGGAGATCGTCTTGTTGAGCATGGTCGGCGGCGACACCATGCTGGCAAGGCTCTCGCGCGACTTCGGATCGGCGATCTTGCCGAGCACGTCGGAGACGCTCTTGAGCACGGTCGGGATGTTGCCGGCGAAGCGCACCGCGCTCTCGATCTGGTACATAGCGTTGTCGAACAGGATCGAGCCGATATCGCTCTTGCCGGTGCGCGGCAGCTGCAGGTTCTTCGCCGCTTGCGAAGCCTCCAGCGGCTGGCTGAACAGTTGCTGATAGGAATCGAGCAGGTTGGCGGCGATGTCGCGCGGCTCCTGCCCTGGCTTGCTGCCCGCCGTCGGCGGATCGACCTTCCGCGGGATCGGCGAGATGTCGTAGATCATGTTGGTCAGCGCCGCCCCGGCGCCGCCATCGATCGCGGCATGGTGCATTTTGGAATAGAGCCCGACCTCGTTGTCCTTCATGCCCTCGAACACGTAGAATTCCCAGAGCGGGCGCGCGCGGTTGAGCAGCTTGGCATGCATCCAGCCGACGATGCGCTCGAGCGTGGCGCGGTCGCGCGGCTGCGGCAGGCTGGCGCGGAAGATGTGGCGGTCGATGTCGAACTGGTCGTCCTCGACCCAGGAGGGATGATCGATGTCGAGCGGCGCCTTCTCCAGCCGCGCCTTGAGAATCGGCGCGATATGCAGGCGCGAGACGATCATCGCCTTGAAGTCTTCGAAGAAATCGCCCTTGTAGTCGTCAGGCAGGCGGAAGATCGCCATGCTGCCGACATGCATCGGCATCTCCGGTGTTTCCAGATAGAGAAACGACGCGTCAAGCGACGACAGCTTCTTACCGTCAGCCATGGTTCCCTCCCGAGTATTCGACGGGCGCCTTGGCGGCGCTTCTCGTCAGGCCGATACTGCCCGGTCCGGCCGGGCATATGCAATGGCAAACGGCCCCGCCCGGTCAAATGGCCGGAAGACTCCCTCCGGTTGCGCCAGGCGATCCGCCACGGCCCACAGCACCGCCGGGTTCACGCCGAGCCCAATATGGCTCGCCAGGTGCACCTCGATATTCTCGGCACGCTCGGAGGGGCGCAGCAGACAGGTCCGCCAGTTCACGACGCCGTCGGCGCGCGAATAGATCGACGTTGCCGGCACCGGCAGATCGCCCGCAATCGCCTCGCGCGCTTCCGCAAAGTCCTCCACCTTCTCGCCGGATAGCGTCTCATAGAGCCGCGTCGCGTGGGTCGCCCGCACATCGTTGGCGAAAGGGCTGCCGAGCGTGACGACGTAGCGGACCTTGTCCGGCGCCCAAAGCGCGAGATCGCGCGCATAGACGCCGCCGAGACTCCAACCGACCAGGCTGACCTTGCGTCCCGTGGCGGCATGGATCTCGGCCAAGCGGCTGCGCAGCGAATCCCGCATTCGCCCGAGCCCGCCGAGATTGCGGCCCATCCGCCAGGCATGCGCCGCATAACCGAGCTCGCTGAGATAGCGCCGTATCGGCACCATCGAGAGGTCGCTGGCGAGAAAGCCCGGCAGCGCCAGCACCGGATGGCCGTCGCCCCGCGGCGCCCGCATCAGGAGCGGCGACAGCAAGAGGCTCGCATTCAACTCGAACAGCCCACGGGCTTCGGCGAGCAGCAGGCCGAGACCCGGCGGACGAAGCCGGCCTTCTTGCAGCGCCCCGTCCGGCTCGGGCGACACTATTTTTTCTTGTCGCCGCTGCGCGGGCCGCCGAGACCGGCCATCGCGACGAACATGTCCTGAAACCGCTCGGCGATCTTGGGATCGAAGGTGAACCAGCTCTGGATCAGCGATTCCGGCGAGACCTTCTCAATGTTGCTGAGAACCTGCTGCTGCAGCTTGTCCATCACCGCCGTCTGCATCGGCCCCACGTCAGGCAGACCGAAGAACTGGCGAGCTTCGAGGGGGGTGCAGTCGATTTCGATGTTAACCTTCATGTCCCCTCCGGATGAGATTCGAGCGGCCTGTCGGAGTATCACCGCGAGAAGGTCTGCAAGGCAAGCGACCTGAGGGGAAGCCGCTGGACCAGCTTCCCCAATCGACGGGTATGGTCAATCAAATTGTCGGCCCGCGCCCCGCGCAGAAGCTCGCCGGCCTGCCCGGGGATTGCCGGGCAGCATTGCTGCACAGCGGCGCAACTTGGCGCGTTCCTTGCTGGAATGACGCTTGCACGGGTCGAGAACTCTGGGCAACATGGATCAGTCAGCCCCGCCGAACAATCAAAAATCACCGGCGCGGCAGTGTGGAGAGGGTCAAGAATGTCAGTCGGTCAAAGTCTGTTTGCGGCGGCGCTCGCCGGTACGCTCGCGTTGGCGGTCTCGCCAGCATCGAGCCAGACGCTACGATATGCCAACCAGGGTGACCTGAAGTCGCTCGATCCCTATACCCTGAACGAAAGCACCACCCACGCTCATCTCGGCCACGTCTATCAGGGCCTCACGGCGCGCGACAAGGACCTCAAGATCATTCCGGCACTGGCGGAAAGCTGGGAAACCCCGGAGCCGACGCGCTGGCGCTTCCATTTGCGCAAGGGCGTGAAATTCCACAACGGCAACCCCTTCACCGCCGACGACGTGGTGTTCTCGGCCGATCGCGTCCGCAAGAAGGGGTCGAACATGCAGACTCGCCTTGCGCCGGACGTCAAGGTGGTCAAGGTCGATGACTACACCGTCGACTTCGTCCTGCCCTCGCCAAATCCCATTCTGCATAACGCGTGGGATGTCTGGTACATCATGAACAAGAAATGGGCCGAGGAGAACAACGTCGTCGATCCGACGCCGGTGGCGGCGACCACGCCGAGCTATGCCTCGCTGAACGAGAACGGCACCGGTCCCTTCATCATTGAAAGCCATCAGCCCGGCGTGAAGACGGTGTTCAAGGCCAATCCTAATTACTGGGGCAAGGTCGAGGGCAATCTCAAGGAGATCATCTTCACTCCGATCGCTTCCGACGCCACCCGCGTCGCCGCGCTGCTCTCGGGCGAAGTCGACGTCATCGAGCCGGTTCCGATCCAGGACATCTCCCGCGTCGATTCCAGCCCGAACGCCCAGGTGCTGAAGGGACCGGAGCTGCGCACCATCTTCCTCGGCTTCGACCAGATGCGCGATGAGCTGCTCTATTCCAACATCAAGGGCAAGAACCCGTTCAAGGACGCCCGCGTCCGCGAGGCCTTCTACAAGGCGATCGACATCGAGCTGATCAAGACGCGCGTGATGCGCGGGCTGTCGACGCCGTCGGCGCTAATGATCGCGCCGGAACTGTTCGTGCTGTCCAAGGAGTTCACGCGGCCGAAATTCGATCCCGACGGCGCCAAGAAGCTGCTGACCGAAGCCGGTTACCCCGACGGCTTCGAGGTCACCATGGACTGCCCGAACGATCGCTACGTCAACGATGCCGCGATCTGCCAGGCCGTGGTCGGCATGCTCGCCCGTATCGGCGTCAAGATCAATCTCCTGGCGCAACCGAAGGCGCAGTACTTCGCCAAGGTGCTGAAGCAGGGCGGCTACCAGACCTCGTTCTACCTGCTAGGCTGGACCCCGAGCACGATGGACTCCCACAACGTGCTCTACGACATCATGGGCTGCCGCGACGATGCGAAATCCTCGCGCGGCGAGGCCAATCTCGGCGGTTATTGCAACAAGGAGTTCGATGCCATCACCGACAAGGTGCTGGTCGAAACCGACACCGCCAAGCGCAACCAGCTGATCAAGCAAGCCTACGAAATCGGCATGAAGGACTGGTCCTACATCCCGCTGCACCAGCAGGCGCTGGCCTGGGGCGTATCGAAGAAGGTGAACCTGCCGCAGCGCGCCGACAATCTCGTCATGTTCCACTGGGCAACCAAGAAGGAATAGGATCGGTTGAACACGAGGTCCCGGCGGCATCCGCCTTCCGGGACCTTTTCTTTTCCGGCCGCCAAGGACGTCGGCCGTACGCTCACCCAAGGACAGTGGAAGGCATGCTCGCTTTCACGCTTCGCCGCGCCGTTCAGGCCATCGGCGTCATGTTCGCCGTCGGCATCATCGCGTTCTCGATGTTCCGCTTCGCCGGCGACCCCGTCAACCAGATCGTCTCGATCGACACCTCGGCCGCCGAACGCGCGATCGTGCGCAAGTCGCTCGGCCTCGATGACCCCGTGCCGGTGCAGTTCGTGCGCTATTTCGCCGATGCGGCGCAATTCAAGTTCGGCGTCTCCTACCAGTTCCGCCAGCCGGTCGCGACGCTGTTGATGGAGCGCATGCCCGCGACGCTGGAACTTGCGATCTGTGCGACCGTGTTTGCAATGGTGTTCGGCATCCTGATGGGCGTCTATTCGGCGCTCAAGCGTGATACCGTTCTGGCCAAACTCTTCCAGGCGGTCTCGCTGATCGGCATCTCGCTGCCGACCTTCCTGATCGGCATTCTCCTGATCTATCTGTTCGCAGTGACGTTGGGCTGGTTGCCCTCGTTCGGTCGCGGCGAGGTGGTCAAGCTCGGCTGGTGGACGACGGGCCTGCTCACGGTGTCGGGACTGAAGGCACTGATCATGCCCTCGATAACGCTCGGCCTGTTCCAGATGACCCTGATCATGCGGCTGGTGCGCGCGGAAATGCTGGAAGTGTTGCGGACCGACTATATCCGCTTTGCCCGCGCCAGGGGGCTGACCACGCGCGCCATCCATTTCGGCCACGCGCTGCGGAACACGCTGATTCCGGTGATCACCGTGGCCGGGCTTCAGTTTGGCTCGGTTATTGCATTTTCGATCATCACCGAAACCGTGTTCCAATGGCCGGGCATGGGGCTTCTGTTCGTCCAGGCCGTGCAAAACGTCGACATTCCGATCATGGCCGCCTACCTGCTGATGGTTTCACTGATCTTCGTCACCATCAATCTGGTGGTCGACATTCTCTATACCGTGGTCGATCCGCGCCTGCGCTCGACCGTCGGTCGCGCCTCATAAGGCAGCCTGCATGTCCGACGCCGTCGTCTCCAGTTCCGACAAGCCAAGCGCGCAGCCGGTGCAGGCCGCCCATGGCTGGTTCAGCCGCACGCTCGACAGCGACTTGTTCTATTCGTTCCGCCGCTCCAAGCTCACCATGGTGGCTGCGGCCATCACGGTCCTGTTCTTCCTGCTTGCGATCTTTGCATCCGTGCTCGCGGTGCAGAACCCGTTCGATCCGGCACAGCTGCAATTGATGAATTCGCGGATTTCACCGCTGTGGACTGCGGACGGCCAGAGCCCGTTCCTGCTCGGCACCGACGAGCAGGGCCGCGATGTGTTCTCTGCCATTCTCTACGGCATGCGCATCTCGCTCGCCGTGGGCGTCGCCGGCGTGATCTTCGCCGGCGCGCTCGGCATCGCGCTCGGCCTGATCGCCGGCTATTTCGGCGGCGCAGTCGACGGGGTGATCATGCGGATCGCCGACGTGCAACTCACCTTCCCTGCCATCCTGATCGCGCTCCTGGTCAACGGCATCGCGAAATCGATCCTCGGCAACCGACTGGACGCCACCAGCATGCTGGTGGTGCTGGTGATCTCGATCGGCCTGAGCTTCTGGGTGGGCTATGCCCGGACCGTGCGCAGCTCCGTGATGGTCGAGAAGAACAAGGACTACGTGGCCGCCGCGCAACTGATCGGCCTGCCCGCGCCCAAGATCATGCTGCGGCACGTGCTGCCGAACACGATGGGCCCGATCCTGGTCATCGCCACCATCAACCTCGCGCTCGCCATCATTACCGAGGCGACGCTGTCCTTCCTTGGCGTCGGCCTGCCCGATACCATGCCCTCGCTCGGCACGCTGATCCGCATCGGCAACAACTATCTGTTCGCCGGCGAATGGTGGATCGTCGCCTTCCCGGGGCTCGCGCTCGCGGCGCTGATCCTGTCGATCAATCTGCTCGGCGACTGGCTGCGCGACGCGCTCAATCCGAAGCTTCGATGAATACGCCTCTTCCATGACCGAACCCGTCCTTTCCGTACGCGATCTTCACGTGGAGTTTGCCTCCCGCCGCGGCACGCTGCGCGCCATCGACGGCGTCTCCTTCGACATCGCCAAAGGCGAGGTGCTCGGCGTCGTCGGCGAGTCCGGAGCCGGCAAGTCCGTCACCGGCCTCGCGGTGATCGGCCTGATCGATCCGCCCGGCCGCATTGCCGGCGGCGAGATTCGTCTCGCGGGCCTGCGCATCGACAATCTGCCGCCAGAGGAGTTGCGCCGTATCAGGGGCAAGCGCATCGGCATGATCTTCCAGGATCCGCTGACATCGCTCAATCCGCTCTACAAGGTCGGCGACCAGATCGTGGAGACGATCCGAACCCACCTCAATCTGTCCGAACAGGCCGCCCGCCGCCGTGCCATCGATCTGCTCGCCGAGGTCGGCATTCCCGCGCCGGAAAAGCGCATCGACGGCTATCCCCACGAGTTTTCCGGTGGCATGCGCCAGCGCGTCGTGATTGCGCTCGCGATCTGTGCCGAGCCGGAGCTGATCATCGCCGACGAGCCGACCACCGCGCTCGACGTCTCCGTGCAGGCGCAGATCATCTCGTTGATCAAGCGCCTCGGGCGCGACCACGGCACCGCGGTGATGCTGGTGACGCACGACATGGGCGTGATCGCCGAGACCTCGGACCGCGTCGCCGTGATGTATGCCGGCCGTGTCGCCGAGATCGGCCCGGTGCAGGACGTCGTGAAGAATCCGCTGCATCCTTATGCCAAGGGCCTGATGGGCGCGATCCCGACGCTTGCGGGCGAGGACAAGCGCCTGGTGCAGATCCCGGGCTCGATGCCGCGCCTGTCGGCGATTCCGCGCGGCTGCTCGTTCAATCCGCGCTGCGCCTTCGCCTTCGATCGTTGCCGTGTCGAGCGGCCGGAGCCGCTGCCGCGCGGCACGCAATCGGTGGCCTGCCACCTCTATGACGACGTGCCGGCGGAGAGCGTGGTATGAGCGCTCCCTTCGTCCAGGCCACAAACCTGCGCCGCGTCTTCGACGTCTCGAAACCCTGGCTCAACCGCGTGCTCGAAGGCGGACATCTCGAATATCTCAAGGCGGTCGATCACGTCACCTTCGACATCAGGAAGGGTGAGACGTTTGCCCTGGTTGGCGAGTCCGGCTCCGGCAAGACCACCGTGGCGCGCATGGTCGTCGGCCTGCTGCCGCCAAGCGCCGGCGACGTGCTGATCGACGGCATCTCGATGACCGACCCGCGGCAGGCGCCAGCGCGGCGGAAGCTGCGCCGGCGCATCCAGATGATCTTCCAGGACCCCTATGCGAGCCTGAACCCGCGCTTCCGGGTCGATGCCATCATCTCCGAGCCGATCCGTGCCTTCGACCTGATCCAGGGCGAGCGCGACATCCAGGCTCGCGTCGGCGAGCTGCTCAGCCTCGTCGGCCTGCATCCGGACGACCGGCTGAAATATCCGCACGAATTCTCCGGCGGCCAACGCCAGCGCATCGCGATCGCGCGCGCGCTCGCCTCCGACGCCGAATTCATCGTCTGCGACGAGCCGACCTCGGCGCTCGACGTCTCCGTGCAGGCGCAGATCCTGAACCTGATGCGCGACCTCCAGGACAAGCTCGGCCTGACCTACATGTTCATCAGCCACAACCTCGCCGTGGTGCGCCACATGGCGAGCCGCGTCGGCGTGATGTATCTCGGCCGCATCGTCGAGATCGCGGACGGACGCGCGCTGTTCGCCAATCCGCGCATGCCTTACACCAAGATGCTGCTCGGCGCCGTGCCTGATCTTGCCATGAGCGGCCGCCAGCGCATTCCGGTCAAGGGCGAGATCCCGAACCCGATCAACCCGCCCTCCGGCTGCGCCTTCAATCCGCGGTGCCCGCTGGCGTTCGATCTCTGCCGCAAGGAGACGCCGGAATTGATCGACGGCGTCGCCTGCCATGCGGTCAACACCGCGCCGGTCCCGGCGTGACGCGCGCGTGCCATGCGGCCTGCGCATTGGCGGCGCGGCATCGGCTGTGATCAATTGCACGCGCCGGAAATAAGGTGGTGAAGTCCCATGGGCAGCAATATCAATCCCGATCCGTTCACGACGAGGCCCGAGATCGAGGGCACGTTCGGGGTCGTCGCCTCGACGCACTGGATTGCGACGGCCGTGGGCATGGCCAACCTGGAAAAGGGCGGCAATGCCTTCGATGCCGGCGTTGCCACCGCCTTCACGCTCCAGGTGGTCGAGCCGCATCTGAACGGTCCCGGCGGCGATGTCCCGATCATCGTTCATGACGTCAAGCGTGGCCGCACCGAGGTGATCTGCGGCCAGGGCCCGGCGCCGACGCGAGCCACCATCGCACATTACAGAAGCGAAGGCCTCGACATGGTGCCGGGCACGGGTCTGCTCGCCGCCTGCGTTCCCGGCACCTTCGAATCCTGGATGATGCTGCTGCGCGACTACGGCACGATGCGCGTGCGCGACGTGCTGGAGCCCGCGATCTCCTATGCCCGCGACGGCTATCCGCTGGTCGAGCGCGCCTGCGCCACGATCCAGACCGTCGAGCAGTTGTTCCTCAAGCACTGGCCGACGTCCGCCGCGGTCTACCTCCCGAACGGTGAAGTGCCGAAGCCGGGCACGCTGTTCACCAACAAGACGCTGGCTGCGACCTACGCCCGGATCCTGAGCGAGGCGGAAAGCGGCGGCGGCGGCCGCGATGCCGAGATCGAGCGCGCGCGCAAAGCCTGGTCGCAAGGCTTCGTCGCGGAAGCCATCGACAAGTTCTGCCGGACGGAGGAGGTGATGGACGTCAGCGGCTCGCCGCATCGCGGCGTGCTCTCCGCCGACGACATGGCGCGCTGGCAGCCGACGGTCGAAGCGCCACTCACCTATGATTACGGCCGCTACACCGTCTGCAAGGCCGGCGTCTGGAGCCAGGGGCCGGTGACGCTGCAGCAGCTCGCGCTGCTCAAGGGCTTCGCGCTCGACGGACTCGATCCGACCGGGCCGGAGTTCATCCATCTCCAGATCGAATGCGCCAAGCTCGCCTTTGCTGATCGCGAAAAATTCTACGGCGATCCCAAGTTCAACGAGATCCCGATCGAAACGCTGCTGTCGGATACCTACAACGACGAGCGCCGCAAGCTCGTCACCGACAAGGCTTCGCTCGATTTCGTTCCGGGCTCGGTCGAAGGCTTCGGCGGCGTCGTCAAGCTGCGTCGCGCCGAGGGCCAGCGCGAGGCGGTCGGCGCGCTCGGCGCCGGCGAGCCGACCGTGGGCCGCTTCGGCGAGGTGCGCGGCGACACCGTGCATTTCGACATCATCGACAGGGACGGCAACATGGTGTCGTCGACGCCGTCGGGCGGCTGGCTGCAATCCTCGCCGATCATTCCCGAGCTCGGCTTTTGCCTCGGCAGCCGCGCCCAGATGTTCTGGCTGGAGGAAGGTCATCCCGCCGCGCTCGCGCCGGGCAAGCGGCCGCGCACCACCCTCTCTCCGACCATGGCGCTGCGCGATGGCGAGCCCTACCTCGCCTGGGGCTCGCCCGGCGGCGACCAGCAGGACCAGTGGATCACGCAATTCTTCCTGCGCCACGTCCATTGCAACCTCAATCTCCAGGAAGCGATCGACGCGCCGGCCTGGCATTCCGAGCATTTCCCGATCTCGTTCTGGCCTCGCACCGCGCGTCCCGGGGTGCTCGTGGTCGAGAACCGCGTGCCGAAGGCAACCATCGAGAACCTGCGCGAGCGCGGACATATCGTCGAGGTCGGCCCCGACTGGTCCGAAGGACGCCTCACCGCGGCCTCACGCGTGGGTCCGCGCCGACGCGCCGCCGCCAATCCGCGCGGCATGCAGGGCTACGCGGCGGGACGCTGAAAGCAGCACATGACCTGGTCTATCATCGCGCGCGATCCTGCCACCGGCCAGTTCGGCATCGCGGTTGCGACCCGCTTCTTCGCCGTCGGCGCGCGCGTGCCCTACATCGCCGCCGGCCTCGGCGCCATCGCGACGCAGGCCTTCGTCAATCCCTATTACGGCATCGACGGCGTCAAGCTGTTGCGTGAGGGCCTCAACGCCCACGACGTGCTCGCCACGCTGCTGGCGGCCGATGACGGCCGCGAGAGCCGACAGGTCCATATCATGGATGCCAGCGGCGCAATCGCCGCGCATACCGGGCGCGACTGCGTCGATTGGTGCGGTCACATTGCCGGCAGCGGCTTCTCGATCGCCGGCAACATGCTCGCCGGGGCCGACGTGCTCGACGAGACCGCAAAGACCTATATCGCCAGCGACAGCCTGCCGTTCCCGCGCCGCCTGCTCGCGGCGATGCGCGCCGGCGAAGCCGCCGGCGGCGACAAGCGCGGCAAGCAGTCGTCCGCGCTCGTGATCCACGGCGAGGAGGAATGGCCAGCGCTGGACATTCGCGCCGACGACCATCCCGATCCGATCGGTGAGCTCGAACGGCTCGAGCGCGTCAGCCACGAGCTCTGGGTGCATTTCCGCCCGTCCATGCCGACGCGGCAGAACCCGGCCGGCAACACCGATCGCAGCGTCATCGACGCCAGCATCGAAGCGGCGCGCGCGAGACGATCATGAGCGCCAGCCCCCTCATCGAGATCAGGGACCTCCGTATCCGCTTTCATGGCGACGACGGCCGCATCACCCACGCGGTCGACAGCGTCGATCTCAGCGTCGCCAATGGCGCGACGCTCGGCCTCGTCGGTGAATCCGGCTGCGGCAAGAGCGTGACGTCGCTGGCGATCATGGGCCTGCTGCCGAAGCAGAGCGCGGAAATATCCGGCGCGATCCGCTTCGACGGTTTCGACCTGCTGACCACGCCGGACCAGACGCTGCGCGATCTGCGCGGCAACCGGCTGGCGATGATCTTCCAGGAGCCGATGACCTCGCTCAATCCGAGCTTCACGATCGGCGACCAGATCATCGAGACAATCCTGCGTCACCGGGGCGGCTCTCGGAAGAGCGCGCGCGAGCGCGCGATCGAGCTGTTGCGCCGCGTCCATATCCCTTCCCCCGAGCGTCGCATCGACGACTACCCGCACAAGCTCTCCGGCGGCATGCGCCAGCGCGTCATGATCGCGATGGCACTCGCCTGCGACCCGCGGCTGCTGATCGCGGACGAGCCGACCACCGCACTCGACGTCACCCTGCAGGCCCAGATCCTTGAGCTGATGCGCGAGCTGAAGGCCGCGAGCGGCGCCGCGATCATCCTGATCACCCACGATCTCGGCGTCGTCGCCGAGGTCTGCGACGAGGTCGCGGTGATGTATGCCGGCGAGATCGTCGAGCGCGCGCCGGTCGATGAATTGTTCTCCGCGCCGCAGCATCCCTACACGGTCGGCCTGCTCGGCTCGATCCCGCGGCTCGACCACCGCGCCGAGCAGCTTGCGACGATCGAAGGCATGGTGCCGAACATGGCGCAGCCGCCCGCCGGTTGCCGCTTCGCCCCGCGTTGTCCCTTCGTGCTCGACGCCTGCACCAGGGCGCCGCCGCCGCTGGTCGAAGTCAGCGTTGGCCATCTCTCGCGCTGCATCCGCACGCCGCTCGAATTGCTGGTGTCGTGATGGCGCTCCTCGAAGTCAACGGCCTGGTCAAGCATTTCGTCGCCCAGCGTTCGCTGCTCGGCCGCGCGCTGGCGCACGTCAAGGCGGTCGATGGCGTGTCCTTCTCGCTGCAGGCCGGCAAGACGCTGGCCCTGGTCGGCGAATCCGGCTGCGGCAAGTCCACCGTCAGCCGCCTGGTGCTGCGGCTGATCGAGCCGGATGCGGGCATGATCCGCTTCGACGGCCGCGACCTGCTCGCGCTCGACGCCGGGGCCTTGCGCGCCTTCCGCCGCGAGGCGCAGATCATCTTCCAGGATCCCTACGCCTCGCTCAATCCGCGCATGACAGTCGGCCAGATCCTGACCGAGCCGCTGGCGCTGCACGATCTGGTGCCGCCGGCGCGGCGAGCCGGGCGCGTCGCCGAACTGCTGCGGCTGGTCGGGCTGGAGCCGCGCCTCGCCCGCCGCTATCCGCATGAATTCTCCGGCGGCCAGCGCCAGCGCATCGCCATCGCCCGCGCGCTCGCGGTCGAGCCGAAGCTGATCATCTGCGACGAGCCGGTCTCGGCGCTCGACGTCTCAATCCGCTCGCAGATCCTCAATCTCTTGCGCGAGCTTCAGGACCGGCTCGGCCTCGCCTACATCTTCGTCTCGCACGACCTCGCCGTGGTCAAGCACATCGCCGACCACGTCGCGGTGATGAATCTCGGCCAGATCGTCGAGACGGCCGAAGCCGACGCGCTGTTCGCCGCGCCGCGCCATCCCTACAGCCGCGCGCTGCTGTCCGCGATCCCCCTGCCGCAGCCGAAGGCAAAACGAACGACGGTGCTGCTGGAGGGCGAAATCCCGAGCGCGCTCAATCCGCCCAGCGGCTGCCGCTTCCACACCCGCTGCCCGTTCGTGATCGAGCGCTGCCGCAATGAGGCGCCTGCGCTCCTGGCCGATCGCACGGGCCACGCCACTGCCTGTCACCGCACCGCGGAGCTGCCGTCTGCCGACGCCATCCTACCCACCGCCGGCGGGTTTTCGCCGGCGCTTGCAAAACTGGTCGCGGCCTTCAGCCGAAAGACGGAAGGCGGGAACCCCGCAGGGGTTGTTAGACAAGGTACCACTTCTACAACGATGTAGCCGAAGCAATGGGGATTATCCGATGAAGATGTTTCGCCTGGCCGCAACGGCCGCCGCTGTTCTGGTGTCGATTGAAGCCGCGCAAGCCCAGACCACGTTGCGCATCGGCCTCGCCGAGGACCCCGATATCCTCGACCCCACGATGGCGCGCACCTATGTCGGCCGCATCGTGTTCTCCTCCTTCTGCGACAAGCTGTTCGACATCGACGAGAAGCTCAACATCGTGCCGCAGCTGGCGCTCTCGAGCGAAACCGCCGACGACGGCAAGGCGCTGGTCATCAAGCTGCGGCCCGGCGTGAAATTCCACGACGGTGAGCCGTTCGATGCCGAGGCCGCAAAATTCTCGCTGGAGCGACATCTGACGTTCCCCGGCTCGTTCCGCAAACCGGAGCTCGCCTCGGTCGATCACGTCGAAATCGTCGATCCCCTCACGATCAAGCTGGTGCTGAAGTCGCCGTTCTCGCCCCTGCTCGCTCAGCTCACCGACCGCGCCGGAATGATGATGTCGCCGAAGGCGGCCAAGGAGGCCGGCGACAAGTTCGGCTTGCGCCCGGTCTGCGCCGGCCCCTACAAGTTCGTCGAGCGCGTGCAGCAGGACCGCATCGTGTTCGAGAAATTCGCCGACTACTGGAACAAGGACAACGTTTTCATCGACAAGATCGTGTTCCAGCCGATCGTCGATGCCACCGTGCGGCTCGCAAACCTGAAATCCGGCGGCCTCGATCTGATCGAGCGCGTGCTCGCCACCGATCTCAAGGAGGTGCGCGCCGACTCGCGGCTGAAGGTCGCGACCGCCATCGAGCTCGGCTATCAGGGCATCACGCTCAACATCGGCAAGGACAAGGCCAAGGGCCCGCTCAGCCAATCCGCCAAGGTGCGGCAGGCACTCGACTTCGCCATCGACCGTGAGGCGATCAACCAGGTCGTGTTCAACGGCGAGTTTCAGGTCGGCAATCAATGGGTCAACCCTAATCATCCCTATTATCAGAAATCGCTTCCAGTCCGTCCGCGCAATGTCGAGAAGGCCAAGGCGCTGCTGAAGGAGGCCGGCGTGACGCCGCCGGTCAGCGTCGACTTCCTGGTGCCCAAGGGCGCGGAGACCGAGACGCCGGCGCAGGTGATCCAGTCGATGGCGGCGGAAGCCGGATTCGACATGAAGATTCGCCTCACCGAATTCGCGACCGGGTTGAAGCAGGCGGAGACGGGCGACTATCAGGCCTACATGCTCGCCTGGAGCGGCCGCGTCGATCCCGACGGCAACACCTTCGTGTTCCTGCACAACGGCGCGCCGCAGAACTATGGCGGGTGGAACAATCCGCAAGCCGACAAGGCGCTGGAGGAGGCGCGGCTCGTCACGGATCCGGCCAAGCGCAAGGCGAGCTACGAGGTCCTGGCCAAGCTGGTTCAGGAGGAGGAGCCGCTGCTCTACCTGTACCACCGCCGCATTATCATCGCGCACACGACCAAGCTGGAAGGTTACAGGCAGATGCCCGACGGCCTCGTCCGCGTGATCGGCCTCAAGCTGAAGTGAACACGAGAGGATGCTGAACTTCCTCGCCCGCCGTCTTGTGCAGATCGTGCCGACGCTGTTCTTCGTCTCGGTGCTGATCTTCTCGCTGCAGCAATTGCTGCCGGGTGACCCCGCGTTGGTGATGGCGGGCGAGGAGCGCGATCCCGCCGTGATCGAGCAGATCCGCCGCCAGTACCGGCTCGATCAGCCCGTCCCGGTGCAGTACGCCTACTGGATCAAGGGCGTGCTCTCGGGCGATTTCGGCGAGTCGCTGCGCAACAAGATGCCGGTGCGCGAGCTGATCGCGCAGAAGCTGCCGGTGACGCTGCAGCTCGGCTCGATGGCGATCCTGATCGCGCTGCTGATCGGCATTCCCGCGGGCATCGTCGCCGCCGTGAAGAAAGGTTCAGCCTGGGACTACGGCGCGAACCTGTTTGCGCTGTGGGGCATCTCGACTCCGAACTTCTGGCTCGGGATCATGCTGATCTTCCTGTTCTCGATCGAGCTTGGATGGCTCCCGGCATCAGGCTACGTGCCGCTCACCGAGAACTGGCGCGCGAGCTTGGCCGTCACCATCATGCCGGCCTTCGTGCTCGGCAATGCGATCGCCGCGATCCTCATGCGGCATACGCGCAGCGCCATGCTTCAGGTGCTGGAAAGCGACTACGTGCGCACCGCGCGCGCCAAAGGACTGTTGGAGCGCACGGTGATCCTCAAGCACGCCATGCGCAATGCGCTGACGCCCGTCATCACGCTCGGCGCGCTCGAGCTCGGCACGCTGCTCTCCGGCGCGGTCCTGACCGAGCAGATTTTCTCCATTCCGGGCTTCGGCAAGCTGATCGTGGATGCCGTATTCAACCGCGATTATGCCGTGGTGCAGGGCGTCGTCCTGGTCACGGCCACGGTCTACATCACGCTGAATCTCGTGGCTGACATCGCCTATATCCTCGTCAATCCGCGGCTTCGGGGCTGATCCATGATCGACGCCGCGCTGCCGCGCCCCCTCATGAAAGCCGACCAGCTGGATAGCCCGGCCCGCCGCGCGCTTCGGCGGCTGTTCAAGCGCAAGGCGGCGGTGTTCGGGCTCGTCGTGCTCACGACATTCATCGTCCTTGCCGTGCTCGCCCCGCTCATCCTGCCCTATGATCCCATCGCGACGAGCTGGAGCCTGGTGCGCAAGCCGCCGACCCCGTCCCACTGGTTCGGCACCGATGAGCTCGGCCGCGACATCCTCAGCCGCGTCGTCTACGGCGCGCGCGCCTCGCTGCTCGCAGGCCTGATCTCGGTTGCGATCGCGCTCGGCATCGGTGTGCCGCTCGGTCTCCTTGCCGGCTACCGCGGCGGCTTCACCGACGCGCTGATCAGCCGCATCACCGATGCGATGCTGGCCTGCCCGTTCCTGATCCTGGCAATCGCGCTCGCCGCATTCCTCGGCCCGAGCCTCGGCAATGCCATGATTGCGATCGGCATCTCGGCGGCGCCGATCTTCATCCGCCTGACCCGCGGCCAGGTGCTCGTCGTCAAGGCCGAAGACTATGTCGAGGCCGCGCGCGCGCTCGGCAATCCGCCGTGGCGGATCGCGCTCTCGCACATCCTGCCGAACATCCTGCCGGCGCTGCTGGTGCAGGCGACGCTCTCGATCGCTGCGGCGATCATCGCCGAGGCCGCCCTCTCCTTTCTCGGTCTCGGCCAGCAGCCTCCGGCGCCGTCCTGGGGCAGCATGCTCAACGCGGCACAACGCTTCCTGACCCAGGCGCCCTGGATGGCAATCTGGCCGGGCCTTGCGATCTTCCTCGTCGTGCTGTCGCTGAACCTGCTCGGTGACGGCCTGCGCGACGCGCTCGACCCGAGGCAGCGCTGATTATTCCTCATGGTGAAGAGCGCGTTCTTACGCGCGTCTCGAACCATGAAGGCCCCGCTGCAAACCCGCGGCCACCCTTCGAGACGCGGCCCGACGGCCGCTCCTCAGAGCCTGACCGAAAAAGGTGAGCGGCTTTAGCGGGCTTGTGATTCCTTCGGATTTGCAAAGATTCGAGGGAGGACACCATGCCGTGGACCAAAGCCGCTCGTATCAAGTATCAGCGCAGTGGACTGCGTTACGCAAGCGATCTGACCGATGCCGAATGGGCGCTGATCGCCCGGAAGATGCCCCCGCG
>NZ_JARFML010000049.1 GCF_029167105.1 Bradyrhizobium yuanmingense
CCAGAAAACAGACAGCCAGAACGCCTCGCGCCCCGGGCGACATCAAATCGGAATGGTGGGCGAGATCATCTCGGAATCCTGGGCGAGATCAAATCGGAATACCCGGGCGAGATCTTCGGAATCAGCAGGTGGGCAATGATCGCCCAACGAGGGGGATAGCTCTTGAAATCTTTGTCTTCGTTTTCCCGTCGAAGCATCGCCGATAGCTCGGCGCGCCTACCCCTGCAATTCGAGTGCAGAGCGTCCACTGACGACGAGCGGCGAATAGTTGAGAATGGTCTGAAGCGATATGACGACCTGCCACCAGCTCAAAGTTCCGCGCGGCCGGCGAAATACGCTGCCGGCGGGTTGTTCGAGCCAACCGGATTTCACGTAGAGATGTTGGAGTTGGGTCGAGTAAAGCTCTCGGAGAGCGCAGGCTTGTTGACGCGCTTGATGACCAGGCAGGACGGCTTCAATCCTCATCAGATTGCGATCAGCACCAAGCGATCGGTGGTGCCGGCGATCTCGGCGAGCAGTGATAGGGGCGAGGACGTCGGCAAGCCAGGCCTTTGGACCAGCTGATCGCACTTCGGCAGCAGAACGCCGCCTCGCTGAACTTCGACCCATTTCAGCGATGAATGACATCGAGCATCGCGGAGGCCGTTTTTCCGCCCTCGCGATGAGGACGCTGAAGAGCAACAGATGTATGTGGCGGGATTCCTCGATGAAGAGGACGAGGCGTGGGGTGCGCTGATCCCACTGGAGGCGGAGATGGTTGAGCAAGCCGTTATGAGGCACCAGACATTCGGCTGCAAACTGTGGGAGCGGCGGTCGGCGACTCGCGAACAATTCGTTCTCTCATTCATGGCTCTGGCGGATAAACTATTCTTGCGCGCAACGTGATCGAAGCGGACGACTTTTGTCATCTTCCTGCGGTCATGGTTATGCCCACCTGCCCATAAGCGCGACTCGCGCAATCTCGTCAGCGACTGCGCTCGTGGCGCGCACCAACCGTTCATGCGCAGGCGATGAAACGGAGGGCGAGAGCGCTGAGTGGGCGGAGAATCTGCTTCCAGCGCCCGACGACGCTCGATGAGTGGCTCGGTGCGCTCGGCCGGACAGAGCTGATATCGAGGAGGACGTGGCGATTTCGACCGCACCGAGAGCCCGGCGAATGAGTTCGATGGTGACAGACCGCGGAAACGGCAGGAGCGTCGGATATCGACCGCGACGCTGGACGCCGATGGATGAAAGACAGCGCCGAAGACGACGGACGCATTCTTCTTCCGCAACGTCTTCAGCCATTCGCGAAGCTGCAGCGGGCGCCACGGCTTGTGCTTCGCCGAGCTTGTCGACCTGCACCACCCAGGGAACCACGGTGCCATGCGTGGAGAATGCGATCGGGGCGCAAACGCAGCGAAGACCGGACCAGATCCGGACAGCGACGCCGTCCTTGGTGCGCAGCGCGACCAGATTGGGCGCCCTGCACTGCAGCTCGCGCGTGTCCTCGTGATGCTCCACAAATCTCAATAAAGGAGGCAATCTGGCGTCGGCACCGGGGCTGGACTACATTGCGTCTTATTGAGTTATTTCCCGGAGAGCCGCGGATCTGATCTGCGGCTGCATTTTATTTCGTGACTGTCTTTGAGAAGAATGTCGCGATGGCCATCCAGGATTTAAGTGACGCGAGCGTCCTTAAGCTCTACGAAAATATTCGGCTGCGAGTTGCGGCCGATCTGCGCCTAGGCAGCAGACATCGTCTGTTGGGCGAGACTGCAAAACGAGAAGCGCTGTGCCTTGAGGAAGAACTGAAGGGGCCGTCGAGTTCCGTATACCCCCATCAGTTGGGGCTGACGCTCGATCAATATGAAGCCGGCGCGAGCCGCCAGACGCGTGATCAATGGCGCTTGCGTTTGCGAAAGCAATATTAACGTTGCTTATTCACCACACCGGCAGCCCTGCCACCTGGACTACCCGGACGCTCTCAGACTGTCCTGGACGGCAAAGTTGCTGTCTTTCGGTCCGGATTCACTGTTTAGTCGTTTGTGCATTTCCTTGCTCGCCTTGAAGAGCGGAAAGCGCTTCTCGTCGACTTGCACGAGCGCGCCCGTTCGCGGAATTTCTGCTGATGCGCGCCGGCCGTTGCTTGGCAGAAAACACTCCGAATCCTCGAAGCTCAACCCGATCATAAAGGCGCGGATTTCGACCGGCGATACGCTCAACGAGTTCGGACCTTATCATTGGCAATGGCGTCCACGGAATTTGCGGGTGATCATTCCTCGACAACTTCGTCGAAACAGCGCAGGATGCGATCCATGGCCACTTGCCTTTGCGGGCCGTGGCGGTCACGGCCTTCTCCTTGCCGATGCGCCCAGAGATCCGTCCATAAAACCCGCCGAGCGCGGGTGTCTGTACGACCGATGGTCACGGTGGCACGCGTGGAGAAGCGCCGCCCCCCGGCCGCCGGATCGGCGCGTTCGGGACGAGAGCATTCGGCCGCCGGAGACCTTGTTGATCGGCGCCAGTCGCAGCGTTGTTAAAGGAAACTTGGCCGGCTTCGCCGATGAGGAGTTGGGTAAGATGACGCTGGCCCACGCTCGTTTTTGGCATTCTCATCAGCGAGGTCCCACTTGTTGTTGCCGTTCTGACCATCAATGCCTTCGGATGAGACAGGAAGGACGATCTGCTCATGTTTGGCTCTGGCAGGATCGAAGCCCAGTGGCTCGATAGCTCGAGCACGTCGGCGAGCCTCGCCATGTATCCTTCTCCTCAATCAACAATGTCGATTGGGTGTGGTAAAAATGAGCCGCACAGAGGTCCCGCAAGGCCCTCAGTCCGGCCAGTTACGCGGGGATCGAACCCGCGCGAGTGATGCATCGTCGCGTCGAGGCAGAAATCTGCCTACAATTGAATACCGTCCGAGTTCAACGTAAGAACGTCTTTCTACAAAAGAAATTGGCGGTCAGTTGAGAAATGTCACGCCCAAGCGTCGCTCGTCACGCCAGATGACGGAACAATAAAAATCACGTCCAACGCTCGGAATGCGCAGACCGAAAGCGGCTGGCATAAAAGGCGCATCCAAGGTCTGAACGATTGCGGAGGAAGCCGAGAGATGGCGCACCTTACAGCGCATCGGAGAACCATCAATAACGATCTCAGCTATGCGAATACCCCTGTTTCGGCGCTCTTTCGTCACGTCTCTCATCTCTCCCGCTCTAGGGCGCGGGAGATGTGATTGGCGATTTCGGTCTCAATTTGGCTGGATCATGATTTCATTGTCAGGCCGCGAGCTTTTTCTCCATCGCCAACCAACGCTTCAAAGTGAAAATCCTGCGCTCCGACGGCCTTGCGCTCGCTGGACTTGCCGTCGCCCACCCGTTCGCCGCCGCAATCTGGCGCGTGGTCAGGCCGTCCAGGCTCCCCTCCAGTACCGCCAAGTGCTCCCCTGCGCAGCAGCAACGCGAGTCGCGTCCATGTCGGCGATCGTTGTGTCAATCGGCCCTTTGATTGCGGATTGATGCCAATTCTCTTTTTGAAGCCATTCGGCAAGACGATAGCGCTCGCCCCGTTGGAGCGGGTTGGGTTGCGGAGACGGGGCGAGCGCGACTGGTAGATCGATAGCCAGCTCCTAGTCGTGGACCGATTAGCCATTACCTACTCTCCTCAGCTGCGCGCCGCTGGGGTCATGGTCCTTTCCGAAGGTCGCAAGCGCCTCATGATGATGTCCGGATCGGGTGCCTCATCGTTTGCAATGGCGTGCGGGCGAGCCGCCACCAGCCGATTGACCGAGGTCACCACGACCACCGTCCCAGCGGGACATCGCCGGGCCCGGCGAACCGGGTCAGGAACTTGCAAAATAATGTCAGGCCGGCGCGTGGCTTGCGCAATGGCGACCTTTGCCTTTTTCATATCGACCCGCTTCGCGGTTCCCCAGGCCTTGAGGGAACACCATTTCTTGGTCCGATAGAGAAGGACGGTCACTGCCTAAAACAGGGTAGATTTGGAGAAGTCAATCGCCCCATCGAGATATCTTGCCACTAGTGTCAGTTTCGCCAGATTGGTTGCGCAGAGGTGTGAGGCCGAGATAGGGACTGACTGTCGAGGCCGATCGCAGGGGCGGGTGATCGATCGTATGGCGGAAGGTGACGGCAGTCACCAGGCCAACACCAAGAACCGTCATTAGGCGAGGCGTCGTCTCGTCAGACTTCCCAAATCGGCGGACCTCCTCGTCGAATTTGATCTGCTGATGGCAGATATGCTCATGAATTGACAGGAGTGGCTCGATCATGTTGAGGAGTCGATGATCTTCGCCCGATACCTCCCCGAGCTGGTTAAGAACTGTTGGCCAATCGCGCGAGGGAATAGCAACCCACATTTCTTCATCAGACTGGGGGTCCTGGTTCTCGATATCCGGCGCATGGACACAAGGCGGAATTGCGCGACAAGTATCGCTCGAACATTATGGCTCTCCTCGCTCTGGATTTTGACTTCTCGATACCACCCAACCCGCACCCAGTTCGGCAAGGCCCCGAGCATCATTCCGATCGCTCTTGTTCATGCGACCGACAGTGCTGCGTGTGCATGCCTTGCTCGATGCAAACGATGGGGACTTCAACCCTACGAAGCTCGTGCCAAAGCCAGCTTGCCATCGCGCCCGTCTCGAAGCCAGTACCATCCGCCAATGGCGCAGGTTGGGAAGCAGCTTGGACAGATCGCCGGGATCAGACTTGGCCTTTCCTTCAAATATCACTCGACCAGTCTCGTTGACACGCAAACAGAAGTCTCTCTTTGCGAGACATCCAGGTCGTATTGCCTCATGACAGCTCCTCCGAATCTTGGTTACGAGAGCTCGACAAGAACGGAGCTTTCGTGGCCCCGAGTGCTGACGCAATAACGTCATCGTTTGCAAATTTGACCCCGTAGTGCCTCACCTGAGGATGCTACTTTCGCTTAGCAGACGTAGCTCGGACTGTCGGGCGAGCCGAGGTTGCGTCATGGCTCCGCCATATTCGGGTGAAGGAGGGGCGGCGGCTCCGCTGCGTTCGCCAGGAGGTCGACCAACTCGACCTTGCGTGCTTCCAGGGCGCCTATTTTGTCCTTCAGCTTTGTTCCCGGTACGCCGTCAAGGATAGCTTGAACCGCTTTATCCAGCTCGCGGTCAGTACGCTCGAGTTCACGCCTTTGCTCCTCGATATCGGCCCCGCGCTCGATCCTCAGCCGATTCACCTCCGGGGTAAACTCTTGGCAGAATTCCTTGAACAGCTCGGGTTCCATGAGATGCGTGCATAGAGCCTGCAAGGTGAAGACGGGAGAGCCGAAGCGGCGGAGGTTTTGCGCGGGTTGGTCGACCAGGTAACACTCGTCCCCGATGGCGAAGAGCTCGCGATCGTGTTGCGGGGCGACCTGGCTGGGATCCTGCGCTTTGCGGCAGGCAAGAAAAACCCCGACTTCCTTCCGGAGGCCGGGGCTCTGGATGGCTTGAACCTATGACCTTCAGGTTATGAGCCTGACAATCAGATTGATGACTTAAAAATAACAGCTTGATTTTTCAGACTAATTAGCACTTTCCTTATCGCGACAGCAACAGTGCACTAAATAATACCCTAGAAAAAAGAGGGTTTAGGGCTGAAATCGGCCAAAGTGCCCTAGATCAAGGGCGCGATTACGTGAGCGCATTCTATGGCGGGCCACCAATAACTCACTAGCTTTGCAACTCACAAGCATTGCAAGGGCAAGGACGGCGCTAGGCGAACAGGAAATCGCTGGCGTGGATGGAAGTGTTGTTGGCGAGGATGATGAACTCGTCATGCCCGTCGAGGCCGGAATGAATTCTGAGACCTGCGTGAAGGTTGCGCCTTCGCCGCTGGTTCCGAAGCCTTTGAAGATCAGCATGTCTCCTGACGATGCTCCATTGCCGATGAAGTCGGCAATCGTGTCACCATCGGCCTGACCGCTGCGGAAGATGAATGTGTCATTGCCGCCGTTACCAGACATCGTCGCGATGCCCGAGCCGATAAAGGTATCGGTGCCGGCCGTGCCTTCAACAATATTATCAGCGCTGATGCCGAAGACCTGAACCTTGATGCTGGCGCCGCTGCTGTCGCCCAGCGTACTGCTGCCGGGGACGAAGCCATATTGATCACCATCCTGCCAGCTGATGGCGAAGCCGCCATCCGCCAGTGCCGTGATGGAAGGGTTGACCTGATGGCCGTTCGTATTCGTGTTGACCAGAAATTCGCCGCCGATTTTCTCGCCGGCCGCATTGAACGCCTGCGCGAGGATGGCCGTACCGCTGGCATCGCCAGACAATCCATCGGGGTCGGTCCAGGTTACAGCGAAGCCACCATTAGCAAGCGCGATGGTGGGGTTGAGGAAATACTGGCTGTAACCTGTCGGGACCGAGACCTCGATCTTATCGCCGAAAACGTCAAAGAAGACGGAAACTGGAAAACCGTCGATTCCGAGCTCCAAACGATCGCTGCCAAGTCAGCAGCAAGGAGCGCGAGATGCCGTATCGACGCGCCGTCGATGAGACAGATCGTGGGCTCTGCAGGCGCTTCAGAACGATCTTGAGCTTCTCATCGTCGGTCCATCGACGACGCCGGCCAGTCTCAACAACCTCGAACCGCTCGACCTGAGCACTGCACTTAGTGCTGTCCATAAGGGCTGTTACACAGCACTCGTCTTAACCTGACAAGGCGGCCGTCACCGGAGGGAGACGACGATTATCATCGATCGTCATGCCATCAGCCACCGAACTGCCAGCGCTGAAGGAGGAGCTCATACTTGATGAGACGTACGTGATCAAACTTGAACGGGTCGGACGCTCGGCGTCTTTCATACCGCACGGCGGAGCGAAGGTACTCTAGCGCCAGGGCGTTTTGCCCAAGCCGCTTGAAAAGTACCGCAGCTGCGTAGAACGGATAAGGATCAATCTCTGCCGTTTTGAGCTCAGCTAGTGAAAGCAGCACAGCTTTCTCTGCTTCTGCGACGATGGCGTCGCTAGTATCGGAAGAGAGCGCAGCAGCCTCCGCAAATCCCGCCCCATTGTACACCGCATCGCTACCTTGAGGCCGGTCAACATAAAGCTGCCGGTACCGATCTCTAGCTGTTGCAATACGCTTCTGGTCCCCTAGACTTTCTCCCGCCTCAAGTAGGACGGCTGCAAGATCCTCTTGAGCAGGTATGAAGTCAGGAAGATCAGTAACCAGCTTTTCATAAACGGCGATCGCCTCCGGATACTTACGCCACTCCCAGTACAAGCGGGAGCGCGCAAGAAGCGCACTCCTGTAACGAGGCTCAGTCTTGTCGGCCTCACCTGTGACGTTCAGCATTCGAGTGATGTAATCACGCGTCTTGGCAAAGTAGGTGTCCGCGATGTCCGCTCTACCTGCGTCATTGAAGGACACGCCGAGACGCCGCGTGATGTTCTGCAGCCCATTAAGGACATCGTAGTTGTTAGACGAGAGCCTTTCGGCCCTTTCGTAGACGGCCATTGCTTGTTCGTACCGATTGGTTTGACGCAGAGCCCGGCCGTATTGGACCAGCGCGTCCAGATCATCTGGCTGGATTTCAAAGTAGACGCTGTACGATTTGACAGCAGGCTCCCAGTTTTGCTCCTCGTAGGCAAGGCTGCCTCGCTCACGAAAAACCTGCCGAATTTCGAAAGGCAAGCTCTTCGGTGAAAGCGAGAGGATTCGGCCAAGCAACCGATCTGCACCTTGAAAATCGTTATTCTTCCGCGCAACTACAGCTCGTTGGTAGAGGTCGGACGCCTCGCGAAAGTAGTCTTGCTCGGGGCTCAAGCCTTGCCGAAAGATAAAAAAACCGGCTGCGACGATCTCAAGAAGCAACACGGTAAACAAGCGTCCTTGGTACGTTGGCGCGATCTTGAGGACACCGACAAGCCCGAGCAACGTCGCTATTGTCGTTGCAACGAACGCGACGACGATAGACCAACCGACTACCTCAAACATGCTTACACGTCCCCCTCAATGCCCTTCGCGAAGACCGCCCGTCAATTACCTGTCAGGTCGAATGCGGTCAAAAATGCCGCGGCCAATGGAGGTCGTCGAATTGTCGACTGAAAGAGTGATAACGGAATTGGCCAAGGCTCGGCGGCTTACTCCACGCCACGGGATGCTGGTCGACAACAGCACAGCGCGTTCTGGACCGGCCTCGTCCGCCCAACACATCATGCTACAATGCCAACTACTGGGGCTACGCTGACTCTTCAGTAGCCTGTCAGTTCGTCGGCCGTCGGCGGAAACGCAATAGTACCGCCGGCGATGCCCCGCAAGATTGAGGTCATAGTAGCGACGTCGTTGTCAAAGCCCCCGTGTGTGCGGGATTCACTGCTCCCTCCTGATTGAGAGAACGCAATCGAAAGTTTGCCGGACTTAGGCAACAAGTCCAGGTATTTCTGCATGCCGGCCAGGGGCGCCTGCGGTGATTCTTCGTATGCCCTCGATACGAGATATAGCAAGGAATGGCTATACGATGGCACGAGCGGCACGTTGGAAGAAACCGTGTCATCGAGCTCCAGCTCATCCGTAAGATTGTATAAGTAAACCTTGTCCTTGAGCTTGGTCGCCGCCTTGCCGCTAAGATAGGGACCGTAATGCTCCTTGAAGAAGTCTGTGGTGCACGCCGGAGCCATGAGGTGAATACTTCCGACTTGCAGGTTGCTGATCTTGAAGCGTGAAAACGCCGTGAGCAGATGGCCGATCACGATTGCCCCCGCGCTGTGACCAACAAAATGTAGTTTTGGGCGTCTAGCAGATTGATCAAGACCGCGCAGAAGTGGAGATAGCCCTTTGATTGCGCCGCCGTACTCTTCGGTGGTGTCGAATGCAACCCGTGCATCTTGCTTCATGTTGCGCCAAGCGTACGTCCCGAGTTCCTTTCCCATGCCAGCCTCGAAAAGCCAGTCGAAAGCACCACTTCCCATTCTTCCGGCCGTAGGAGAGTCAGACATCCTGCCGAAGATCTCATCGATGAGTCCTGAGCCCCACATCACGTGAAAATTGTAGAGCTTGTTTCGGCTAAAGATCCCGTGCCGCTTCCATGTGGCAATGCGCTTGGCCTCGTCAGCTAAGGAAGTTAGCCCGCCGTGCACGTAGATCACAAGGTTGTCGTACCCGTTGCCACCGTTCGACTTGGGATCAGTCAGGCGTGATACAGTTTCCTTTAGTTCTACCGTTGTGGGCGATCCATACTTTCCGTCAGTCACCAACCGCCCATCATCCACGTTAATAAAATGGCCGACGATGTCTGCTCTATGCGGATCGTTGAATGTAAAAATCTTGGCTGTGGTCGAAAGGCTGGCTCGTGGGGTCGCACCAAAAGCGTTAGGTGCCCGGACGCCGAGTTGCAGCACCCAGGCATCCATGACTGTAGCCGCCCAATCCTCGTAAGCCCAATGTGCAATGCCGGAGATACCCCAAGCGGCGCCCCAAGAGTTCAGCACCCAGAAGCCGCTTTCATTGTAACCCACAATCGCGAAAGCATGTCCTCCAACGTTCTTACCACGAGGGGCGATCTTACCATCTTGGGGCGTGTCCCAGTTGCTATGAATTTGCGCAGACGCGTAGATCACGCCCGCTTCATTGATTGCCGAATGATAATCACTGATGTCGGGCTGCAGGCGGAAATATGCTCCGAGACGCGTCTCCCGTGCCTCCTTCGCCATTTCATATGTTAGAGCCCAGTCCTTGATACCTGGTGTGTCCGGAGCAGTCGCTTCACTGCAAACACCATTCCGATGGAAGCCTTTGATAGCTCCGCGAATGCTGGAGCCCTCGTAGGCGCTGCCCGTCCATTCATCGTTCCTTTTTGCCATCTCGTACAGCATACGCGGACTGACCCGCTTGGGGCTGTCCGGGCCCAATTCCCGAAATTGGAGGACGTCGATAACGTGAGCGAGAGAAAAGCCTGTGCAGCTTGAATCCGATCCTTGATCCCGCACGCCGAATGATATCCGCGGAAAAATCGCCGGATGAAGCGCACGTAGGCTTGGTTGGTAAACTCTATCGCGAATATCAGGCATATCCGGGAGAACATCCAGCTTGCGCTTCCCTAACGCGCTGACGCGCCCCGAAATATCCCGATTTCCGATCTGGATCCTGCTCAAACCTGCGGGCGTCGAGCCTCGTGCGTCGGCGGGAACGGCGTCTGCACTTTGGTTCGCAGTCTTACGCTCCACGGAAACCTTCGGTTTTGCTTTCTTCTTCGTTGGCATGGGACGCTCTTACCGTCTTCCAAGAATGGTGTTCGCTATCCGAAAAATCTCATCAGCCAGCGCGGCCGAAATCGCACTTGAAGCGATTTCGCCCCCCCGACGCGGCTGCGGCTTCCACCATCTCTGTTGATTGCTGCGGCGGCGTTGCTACGATGATGTGCCTGCCAATTGGATTGTCATGCACACCCTCCTTCCTCAGAAATACCTTCACAAAGTTGACTGTCGCGGCGCCGATGTTGACGAGCTGTTCCTCCGGATGCTCTCGAGATCCAAGCTCTCTCTTTGCGGCCCTGATAAATTTAGCCAGAAGCCCCCGCTCTGCTAGGAGTTGGAAGGCGCTAGCAACATCTTGGATTGTCATGATCACTGAGGCGTCGGCCTCCAAAAGTTGTGCCGGCGGCTTCGGCGTCCTCGAACGAACCTTCTTAGCCATCCCGGCTTTTGCTTTTGAAACCACTTTCGCCTTCATGTTCCGAGCGGGCGCTTTCTTCGCCATGGCGGCACCTCTATTTGACTAAAACGTCACGTTGATAGTTGGCCTGAACAATTGAAGTGTGAGCACTTGGTTGACCGCCTCGACCGCAGCGGCTTCCGAGGAAGTCTTCGGTCGTGCGCTAACGAGCGGGGTATAGAAGACCTGATTGCGGACCTCCGACAACAGTCTCGCTCCAGGCCCTGCAACGGCCAACGCCATCGTCAGCTTGTGCCGATCCGTGCGCTTTACCCCCCCAGTAAATGAGACGTCCGCAACTCCTAGGCCGCTTCTAACCGGTGCAAAAGTGAGCTTAGGGGTCGTAGAAGCGGAAAGGATTGTCTCGAATTCTAGTTGATCGGACAACGTAGGAGGCCCGCCGCCAAGATTCTGAAACAGCGAGAGGTTGATGAAGTCTTGGACAAGCTTCTTCGAACCGATCTTGCCGGCTATGGGATACAGGTAGTTCTTTTCCACGAGACGACCATCGCAATAGTCATCAGGTAGCTTGATAAGGCTCGAGAATGTGTCGGTACTCGCGAAAGTGCGGAGATTACCTCGTTGCCGCGCTATCGCAGCGCTCAGGCCCGCGTCCAGCCTCGGAAACGGTGGCGGCGGCCAAACCAGATTACCGCCAGCCGATACGTCGTTGTTCTCGATCATCTGGAGCTGAAAACTATAGGCGACGCCGGTGTCAAAGAAAAGCTGCACAATGTGCCGGACGCGCCCTCTAAACAGCTCTGGACGAAACTGTTGGATGGGACGCCCTCTTAAGAATTGAAGCCCGACTTGATGAGAAGCGAGATCGACACGCCCCTCATGCAGATTGCCTTCGGAGGTCAGCCACCCCAGTGCCGAATCGATGATAGCCTGTCGAGTTTCGCACCGATTCTGTTGAACAATCACATCCGTGGGGACGCCCGAAAAATCCTCGGGCAACGGATGGATCGCACAACCAGCGAAACACAATGCAATCGCGATGACGCCAACCCGCAAATTTAACATCGGAAAGCTCTACTAGGAGCAAAGCGAACAATAATGTCAATAAACTCTAAGCGAGTATGTAACCCTGAATTGCAAGAGTCTGCTACTATTTTGCAACAGTTGCCCTAAAAGTTTGATGAGGTGGCGGCGTAGCGGATCTCATTCGCCGGCGAGGCCCCACCCCGGATTCGGCCAATTCGCAGGCTTCTTGGCCAGGAACACGGTGTCCGGCCCCGCGCTTAGCCCCGACCAAGCTCTCATCGCAGTGGTTCCACCGATTGGGCAAAACCCGAAACTGCCCAGTTTCGGCGGGAAGAAGGATCAGAGTTTGTTTCTTGCATAGCAATAATAGAATTGCCGCCAGGCGTGAATCGGGGATGATAGAATTGTCGGTTGGGTCGATTAGGAATGAGGTGAATTGTCGGCTGATACGTTGAGAATGCCACTTTCGCAGTTCTCCGCGGAGCAGAACCCAAAGACGACGCGATCACCGCGCGGCGATAAAGCAATATACTTGATAGCTTGGTGATGCTGAGTGTTGAAAATGGATGGCGCGCTAAAAGCCTCCATTGTGCTAATTGCCATAGAGCGCCAGAGCGGCAACAGCCGCAAAGATTAGTAGCTTTACCCATCTTAACTTATGATTGTTCACTTTACTCTCCCAACATCGGCATCGATCGTCTTCCGCTGAGCAGGTTGGTCGGGCAAGTTCAGAAATAGCATCGGGCCTCTTGAGTTGTTCTACAGTCTAGCTGTTTGATCACGGTGCGGTTGGCAAGGGCAAAAGGGATTCCGGAAATCGTTTCTCTGTGCGCAAGAAAATCTATGTGCTTACGCCGGACACGGCAGCATGGGCTGTCACTTCACCGGGCGCAAACTGATCGAATTATTGATACACGACGCGTCGAGTCGTCCGCGTGCTCCGAGCGCGATCTGCCCATTGCCCTCTGGACACATGATCGTGTGCGTGAGCAGGACATAGCGATGCCCGTTACCCGTCCCATCCCGCTGTCTTAAGGCGCATAGAGTACGTGAAGAAGATGCCTGCGCTGGTCTAGCCGCGTGAAGCGCCCACCGTGGCCGGCGCTCCCTTGAGAGCTGGTAGAGGAATTCCTGGCTGAAGAGCTGCTGGCGCCGGCAGAGCGAGTAAGAGCCGCTCCTGCGGCGGTGCCAATTGTAGCGGCTCGACGTTCACGTCGCGTGGACCAGCGAGGCCGGCCCAGAGAAGCAGTTGCTCATTCGACGCCAGCAGCAACGCCGTTCGTTTGTATTCCAGGAACGGAAGATCGCTTGAGCGGCCGAGGCGGCTTTTCTTGATGCGATCGTCGAGGTGTCGGACCTCGTCATTGCGCATGTCAATCGCTTCGCCGATCAGCGCCTTCCGCTTTTTCAACGCGATGTCGGCTTTGCTATAAGACAGTCGTAAGCCAGTGAGGCCGCATGCCGCAGCGGCAGCCGAAACAATGGCCGGCGTTTCGGCGAGCGATAGACCGGAGCAGCCAACCCAGGCTGCCGCCGCGCCAGAGAAGAATCCGATCCCGCCGTAGATTGCGCCAAGCCTGGCGCGGTCGGCTTCCGCCATCACGACGATGATCTCCTTGAGCGCCTTAGCGCAGGTGCGTGTAAGGCCATCTAATGTGCTCAATCTCGCCGAGATGGGCTTATTCTTCATGGCTTCGCTCGTTCGCGGGCGGAAGACAGGAAGTCCATCGCGGCTTTCACACCGGCCGCATTGGCCGCAAGAGCGATGTTGACCTTGGCGAGACAGCTCGTGAAACGAAAGACCTCGTTGACGCTCAAGAGGAGCAACAGGACACTTCCAGAGAATCCAAGAGCGAAGAGCGTGTGTTCGGCCTCCGATAGAGTGGCTCGAGGCGCGCTGCGAAACGAGTTAAACAACACCCAGGCGCACGCGACAGCGCCCACCAGCGCCATAGGAGCGGTGAAGGCCCACATCTTCGTTAGCTGATAGAGAGCCGAGCGCCCGGATTGAAGGGAGGCCTCGACATTCTGGTTCTCAACAATCTTCGTCTCAAGGTCATCGAGGTCGACGTGATCGTCGTAGGCGAAATTTTTAGTCCCGGGATCGCTCATACGTGGCTCCGTTACTGAAGGACCGAGCGAGGTCAGTGCCGTCGGGAGCATGATCTGCCCCAATAATTGCGGTGGCAACGCATGGTTGTCAACGCCCTTTCGGCACGTCTCCTTACCCCGTCGCTGGATACCAGAACCGCTTTGCGAAGCTGATCTCCTCCGGCCCGCATACGGCGGCATAGATCGCCGTTGTGCTCAGCCGGGCATGGCCCATCCATCGCTGGATGAGCGTGAGCGGTACACCCGATTGAAGCGTGCCGATGCCGAAAGCATGGCGCAGGCCACGCGGGCATGCGCGTCGACCGAAGACCCGGGCTATCGCCATCACCTTTTTGATGAGGCGCCACGCGGTCACGCGGCACCATTGCCATAGCCGGCGCATCGCGTCGGCACCTTCCTGCAAGCGTCGCAGCGAGAATGTTACCTCAAGTCGTTCGGACAGGTCTGGAGGAATCGGCACCTCGCGCACGACATGCTTGCGCCGCTTCAGCGTGATGATCGTCACGACACCGCTCTCCAATTGAAATGAGCTGGGCGTCAGCGCGAGCACTTCGCTGATGCGGGCCCCCGTCCAGGCGAGCACGAGCGCGAACAAGGATTGCTCGGGCTCCAGCGTTTCCATTGCGGCGAGCACACGCTGTCGCTCATCTCGGTTGAGATATTTGCGCTCGGGACCGGCATAGAGCTGCGACTCTGCGCCTCGCTCAGCGGGTTTGCTGTTATTTTGTCGTGTATCCGTATTGCTCATTCTGTTGCATCGAAAATCGCCTGCATTCTGAATGATCTACGGAACCCGCGCGATGGCCGCACCTTAAAGTCCTGCGGCCTGTGACCGAATTGCCGCGCTTTCAGCGGAGTGTAACAGAATGAGCAAAACTGTTTCAGCCGCGGGCTTGCAGCAGCGCTCGCCTTTGTTCTGATTGCCTCGATTTGCTCGCCCGCCATCGGGCAGCAGGGACCCCAGGGACAGCCTACACCTGCATGCGAGAAGTACCGCCAGCGCGGCGATGACGCCTCGGCCGTCCAGTGCGAATATAACGAATACATGCGGCGCTCGACGGAGCGCATCAAAGATGCGGAGCGGCGTTCAGCCCAATCGCGCGCACAATCCGCGGCCGCTATGGATCACAAGGCTTGCGCCGATTTCCTGCTCGCGGGCGTCGGCGCCGGCAAGTGGACGCGGGAAGCGATTCTCCTAGAGGCCGGTGGCCCGATCAACGATGACAATGTGTGCCCGCTCGCCAGCAGCAAGGGATTCAAGCCCGCGGCTGCGGCCGGGGGACGATGAGATGGGGGCGGCAACCCACGGCGCGGATGATCCGCGCCAATACAGGAGAACGGCTATGAGCGACAACAGCAACGGTAACCAGCAGGGCCGGAGTGAGGCTGGCGGCGGACGAGGCTCGCCGAGCTACGACCATAACAACGCCAACCGCTCGAATGAGGTCAAGCAGGCTATGACCAATACAAAAGCGAACAGCAGAAGAGCGGCTCGTAGGCTGGGCGCCGAGCAGTGCGGAGGCGGCTTGTGCCGCCTCCCTTCGTGCCTCTCATATCGTGAGAAGAACCATGTCATTGCTCTCCCGCCGCCATGTGCTTGGTTTGTTGGCAGGCTCCACGGTCGGCATGTCAGGCCGCAGCTTCGCGCAAACGCGGGAGCTTGAGCTGACACTTGCGGATGCGGGCTCAGACCCGATCGGCCTGTCGAAGGGCGACATTAGCGGCACCGGGCCGTTTCGCATTGGCATGCGGCTCAACGAAGCGCGCGAGGTGATCGTCAAGGAATACGGCGCCGAACCTTCGGAAACGCCCGAGCGCACGCCGCCCGTCGAGAATGTACGCAGCGGGCCTTTCGTCCGCAGCCTGTCCTTCCGGCACCAGTCAAGCGACGGCGCGAAGGAGAAGACAACACTCGACTTCACGAGTCCGGTCTCGGGTGCCCGCCTCTATGCCATCGAACGTGAGATTTCCTATGGCGGGCGGCTCGACTTCAACGAGGCGAGACAATCGCTCCTGAGGCGTTATGCGCCAAACGGACAGCCTACCCAGCTTTCGGAAGCGCCGCCTTATTCCTTCACGCTGGTGCAGGTCTTCAGTGCGGGCCGAGCCGTCAATCATCGCATGGCAGAGAATGCGCCGCATCTGCGCGGCTGCATGTGGCCGGGCTTTCACAACGTCTCCGCGTATGACCCTGAGAGCGTGCGCCAGGCTAAGGCGCAATGGGGATGCGGTGGCGCCATCCGCGCCCAGCTCGGCGCCGGCAATCTCAAGCTGCTCATCGTTGACATGGAGCTGATGTATGCCGATCGCGTCGCGGCTTATGAGTTCATGCAACGCGAGGTGCGGGCGCTACCAAGAGGACGAACGGGGATTAACTGATCCGCCCTGCAGGATCACTAAGGTGCCGGTGCCGCCGCGACTGAACGCGCGGCGGACTCCGCAGGCGGGCCGTTGAGCGCGTTGTAGGCTTCGCTCTTCGCCGCTTGCGCACTTGCGGTTTGCGCCTGAGCCTGCTCTGCCTGATTGACCGCCTGCTGCTCCGCACCCTGCTGGCGCTTCATTGTCTTTTGCAGTTGATTAACCTGACCGGCCTTCTCAGGATGCTTGGTCTTGATGTCGTTCAATGTCTCGTCAAGCTTCTGCCCAGCCTTCGGGTCATCGGGATTGCGGAAGTAGCCCGTCAGGTCATCGCGCGCTTTCGCGCGTTCATCTTTTGGCAGGTCCTTGAGCAGGACCGAAACATCGCCGCTAAGCTTATTGGAGTCGATGTCCTACTTCTTGGCGAATTTCGCGAGGTCGACGACATCCTTTGCGTTGAATCCGGCGTCCTTTTCAAGTCGCTCGAAGCTGGCCTGCGAGAGCTTCGCATCGGCAAGTGCCTGGATGGCTTGCGGTCCCAAGCCCAGCAGCTCGGGTTTGTCCTTCGCCCACCCAACGCCTTGCTGTACAGCGAAGTGCGCTAGAGCCATGGCGCCGAGTCCGCTGCTGATATTAAAGCCTGCGTCACCACGTCGTACGCGACCATCGTTGCCAGTTAGGTTTGAAGATGTGTGAGTGCCGGCGGGAAGATTGCCAGCGAGGGTGCCGTAAGCACCCGTGATTTCTTTCGCAGCCGGATTAGCTTTTGCGGCCGATGCAGCATGCGAGGCCTCAACGGCATTCGGGCCACGGCCATTGGCTTCGGCCTCCAGCGCCTTGAATTCTCCCGCGCTCAAAGCGCCTGGCGACTGATAGGCCAGTGATGTTGTTCGTGATCCGCCCTGCAATGGCATCAAATATCCGTCTTCAATATTCAGCCAGCCTAACAGACGGCGCTTAACGCCCCGTTAATCTTTACAATCTGTTAAAGAAGTGCAGCCGCGGTTATGGCTGCACCGATTTGTCAGCGCCCACAATGTGCCAGACCATGGCCCCGCGCGGACCTGTTCGTCCGACCCAAAGATAGCCGCCGCTCGTGGTGCGAACATATTCGCTTACGAACGGCCGCCACGCTTTCTGTCCTCGTTGAGGCCTAAACGGTCTGGCGGCAGGGTCTCTTGGCCCGCCGGTGTTTCCGACGGGCCGTAATCTTTTCCCGGGTCACGCTGCCTTAGCTCTTCTCGTGATCGGGTAGCCGTCGTTGGTTCGTCGCCTGACTTCGTGGAGGATAGCGACGTTGGGCGGGCGGCTCCGCCAGAAGCGCCAGCCGACCCTGCGCCCGATCCACGACCACCACCGCCTCCCGATCGACCGCCACCGCTTCCCGACCGGCCGCCACCGGCGGCTATTGCGCGAGCGGGTGGGTCGAGCTCCGCACGGCCGGGCGGCGCAAACTTTCGCCTGAGTGATGGCGGTGATGGCCGGTCGAGCTGTTCACGCGCTGAAAGCTGGGGGCGACCATCCTCTTTCTTGCGCTTGTAAGGGGCGTCCACTTCGTCAGCCCGTCGCCTGGCCTCGGCGAGCTTGCCTTCAAGCACGCCCGCAAAATGGTTGTTGCCACGGGCGCGGACCCGGTCGATACGCTTGCTGTTGCTCCATCCACCGGTCGCGCCCACGCCAGTAATGCTCCATGAGATTGCGCGGGTGAGCCTCTCCCTTCCTGTCATATTCTGCGCGACGGGCATTGCGCTCGCGGATGTCAGCGACTTCCCGCATACGCTTCTGGGTGCGCTCGTCCAGCGTTCCACGTTTGCTGTGCTTCTGTCGGCGCTCTTCCTCGATGGCCTTATCACCCAGGACCGGCTCGGGCTCCCGCACGATGCCACGGGCATAGAGGCTGTCTGCCGAAACGCGATCGTGAACGCCGGCCCGTTCAAGAGCGTCATTGACCTTGCCTTCCCAAGCCTTGCGGTCATTCGCGAGCGCCGCTCCCTGTTCGGCACTGCGAAAGAGCTTGCCGAAGCCCTCCGGTCGCAGCTCCCGCCGGGTGAGGAGGACATGCGCATGTATGTGCCGCGAGTCGCCGTCATGGTCCGGCGCGTGGATCGCAAAGTCGGCGATGATGCCCTGCGAGACAAACTGCTCTTTCAGGAAGTCGCGAACGAGTGCGACGTTCTGTTCAACCGACAGTTCGCTCGGAAGGCTGATGACCAGTTTCCGGGCAAGGCGGGCATTCTTCTTCACCTCGCTGGCATCGACCCTGTTCCAGAGCTCCTGGCGGTCGCCTGCCCATTCCGGAGCGCCCTCGGGGGCGAGGATCTCTTTGTGAAGGACACCCCCGGCCTTGTTCTCAAAATTGAATGCCCTGCCGCTTGCCTTGAGGTTTTCGCCCGACTGGTAGGCCGCATTGGCCTGAGCCTCGCCACGACCCTGCTGGCGCAGGTTCTCGGCGGCATAGTAGGCGGCGGTCGCGACGACGCTCTTGCCGGCCCCACGGGTGACATAGCTCTGCGAATACCGAAACGTCGGCACAGCACGCTCCCTGCCGAGCGCCCGCTTTGGCCCCGGTTATGATATGGTTTGTCGGATTTGGAGGCGCATTCTGCCGCCTCGTTCCGGGCCGTTCCGGCCCGCAGCGAACTCGCAAAGCGAGTTTGCGTAACTGCAAGATAGTTTGCTCTTTCTTCTTTCCTGCAGGCATTCAATCTACCAAATTCCGGGGGTGTCCTGCTTACTTTCGTCGCCACACCGGGATGTGTGCGATGCACATACAACCGCATGCCGGATAATCGCTCCGGTAGCTGTCATCGAAACTTCAACATCCGATTGTTACAGTCTCTTGTCAGATCGTCGCCCGCTTTGACGCATCTGCCGTTTCGATGACCGACATATTCTTTCGAATTCCCTTTTCCAGCCTATGGCGACTGGCACCGACAGGACGACCCACGGCTCCGCCAGCTGGCATGACTGGCCGGCTGAGCTTGCCGCGCACTTCAAGGACGTCCGCGGCAAGCCGCTGGTCACGGTCGGCAGGACCGATGACGGCAAACTGGCGCTCTACGCCCCTGACAAGCATCTGATTACTTTTGCGCCAACCCGCGCCGGCAAGGGCACCTCCCTGATTATCCCGACGCTCCTGACCTGGTCGGGCTCCTGCCTTGTTCTCGACCCCAAGGGCGAGAATGCTTGGCGGACGGCGGAGGCCCGCCGGGCGATGGGCCAGACCGTTCACGTGCTCGACCCCTTCGGAGGGGTCGCCCGTTACTCGGGCGGGACCATGGAAGAGAATGTCCGGTTCAACCCGCTTGTCGGGATGACGCCGGAAGATATCGAAGACATCCGCAACCTCGCCGAGGCGCTGGTCGTCACCAGCGGAAGCCGGGATTCGCACTGGGACAATTCGGCGCTCGACCTGATCGAAGGGTTCCTGCTTTTCGAGATCGAACTCGCGCTCCGCGAGGCGCGCGTGCCGTCCCTGGCCCGCGTGCGCGGCGCCATTGCCATACCGAGGATCGGCCGGAACTGGGCGCGGGCGGCCGCGGGCAACGCGGACGCCGAAGAAGAACAGATGCGGGAGCCGTTTCTGGCGGCCAGCAAGCTGGCGCGTTTCACGGCCGACGAGCCGACGGATGAAATCTCCTCGATCTATTCCACCGCGATCACCCAGACGAGCTTTCTCGACAATCCGAAAATTCAGGCCAGTCTCGACGGCGACGGCTTTCGCCTCGCCGACCTCGCCGGGGGCAACACGACGATTTATCTCGTGTTGCCGTCGGAGCTGCTCGATACCTACGGCCGCTGGATGCGCCTCATCCTGTCCCGCGCGATCGCCGATGTCGCCAGGGCCAATCCGAAGATCCCCGTCCACTTCATGCTCGACGAGTTCGGCACGGTAGGGCGCCTCAGCATGATCGCGCGGGCGCTCGGCCTCATGGCCGGCGAAGGCATCCGCATCTGGGCCTTTCTTCAGGACCTGTCGCAACTCAGGGCCCATTACAACGAATGGGCAACCTTCATTTCCAACAGCGGTGTCGTCCAGTTTTTCGGGACCGGCGATTACGACACCGCAAAATACCTCTCGGAATATCTCGGAACCGAGACCATAACGACGCAGTCCCAGACGGGTGAATATCCGATTTCACCCGTGGGAGCCGCGAAGCAGCTTTATCAGGAAGGCGTCATCTCGCGCGGGGAACTCTATACTTACCTCGGCACCTTCACGAGCATCCTTTACCGCATCTGCGCGATATTCCTGTTCTGGTATGCGCGTCCTGCCGGAAGAAGCCTGACGCCCGTCGGCGTCGCGATTCAGATCGTTCCGCTGGCCGTTGGCATCCTGCTCATCAGCTATATGTTTTCCTTTGTCGCCAATTTCATTGGCAGCTCTCTCGGCGTCGCTCCGTTTGCCTTTTTCCGACCGATTCTACCAGCTCGCCAACCTGACCATCCTGCTGGTCGTCGGTGTGCCGACGGTGCTGACCGTTGCGGCCGCCGCTCTGTCGCTCGTCATTTCCCTCATCGTCAGCCGCCCGCCGCTGAAATTAGTCGGAAAGCTGATCTGGAAAAGCGAATTCCGCTTTATCATCCTGGACGTGGCGAAATTCCTGGCTGAATCGGACAGTCCCTTCGCGGTCTGGGCGAGAAAGGTCTATGGGATCATCGGAATCCGCATCGCGATCATTATTGTGGCCGCTATTCTGCTTCTCGCCGCGGCCGGCGCTGTCCTTTGGGCTGCGCTGTGGGTCGCCGGCTTCGTCGCGATCATTGTGCTTTCCCTGATAATCTGGCCGTTGACAAAGATCGAGCCGGCCCTGCCGGTGCTGGGCGCGATTGCCGTGTTCCTTCTGATCATGGAAGCGATTGCCGTCTCGATCGGTTTCAGTATTGCCCGGATGGTTCGCGAGGATGAGGTCAGGAAAGCCACGGGCTCGCCATTCTATCTGGGCCTGGGTGGCCTGCCCGAAGCTCATAAATCCCTCGCTGATGATCCTGCGAAGTACGATATCGCGACGGCTCTCAAGGTGGGCCTCCGTGTTCGCGGACGCTCACAGGGCAACCGCACCGCGCTCATGAGCCAGAGCGCACAGCTTTCACAGCCCACGCGCCGGCAGCTGCTGATGCCGGATGAAGCAATCAGACTGCCCCGCAGTATAATCGTGACGATTCTCAAGGGTCATCCGTCGCGGTTGAAGCAGGCGCCTTATTTCACGCGCACCGAATTCAACCATCTTTATCGCCTGCTTCCCGGCGAGAATTTTCCGGAGCGGGATCAGCAGCTTTGACTGAAAGAGCCCCGCCGCGTGCCGCGGCGGGGCTCGCCCCTGCTTACGATGCCGTCTTCGCGGCGCGGACGACAAGCTTGCCGGAGATCATGATGCCGGGAGGGATGATGACATTGAGGCCATCGTTATCCCTGTGCTTCCAGGCCGCCGCGACTTGCGTCCAGGTGGCGGACTCTCCTTCGCCGGTCACGACATAGACGAGATGCGAGGGGGCGTTGGTGCTGGTGGTGTTCTTGTTCATGTTGATCTCCTTCGGTTTTGTTTGACGTCCGCAATATCGCGGCCGGTCGGGAGCCTTCGAGTCGATGGTGATTGAGGCGGGTGGCAAACACCTTCAGCTGCCCTGGCGGCGCGGAGCTGCAGGAGCAAAGCGACGAAGCGAGCGGTGTTGCCGCCTGTCGCACCGTCGGCAGGGTCTCCCGATCAATCCGGCTGCTCTGTTTGCTGACGCGCAGAACGAAGAGAGATGACCGCCGTGAAGACAGCCCGCTTAGTCACCCTCTGCGTCGTTAAGGGAGGGTCGCTTGCGATTGACCAAGTCTCCAATCTGGCTGCCGCGGCCGACCCATCTGCTAGAGCGTTACGCGAGACCCATCATGGATCGAGGAAACAAATGTCCCTTACATTAGCACGCAGCGTTGTGGATCTTCTCGCCCACTGCAGAAGTTTCGCGGTTTTTGGTTCTGCGCGGCGTGCCCAAAAATGATGGTCGGACAATGATGACAATCAGCAAAGATGACGAAGGCTCGCCGCAAGAGCCATCGGATAGGGAAGCAGGCGCAACTCAAACCCAGCAAGCGGGTTTGTCCGACGGGTTAGCTACAAGAGACCCTTCGTCTGGAGGAGATCATTGGACGACTTCGCTGAAGCATCAGCTCGATTTTTATGAGACATTCCGCTCATACGCGCGGCACGAGGACAATCTTATCAACAATCGGTTGACATGGATATTGACGATCCATGGCTTCTTGTACGCCACCTACGGATTCACCATCCAGAAGAAGCTGGAAATCATCGAGAAGATCTCCGCAGGATCGCCGGCGTTCGTTCACTTTGCTCGATGCTATTCGACATCAAATCACTCAGATGCGCTGCTTTGGTCTTTGCTGCAAGTTGAGGTGTTCATGTTGCTAATTTGCATTGTGGGCAGTTGCATTAGCGCGTTTGGTTTCTGGTCGATTTCCGCCGCAAAGAACTCTGCAATTGCCGTTTCGGCAATCTATGAGAATCAGTTTTCTCCCGCAGATACCGAAATCAACTTTGAAAATGCGAAGGATGGCAAGGACCGTGTCGTGAAGCTGCGTACTGTCCAATTGAAAGGAGATGGCGAGGGCCCGTTCTTGCCGGCTATTCTTGGTGGCGGAGAAAAGTATACAAATGACGTGGGATCCTCAGCGTCTCGAACAATCCCATTGGTACTTCTGGGCAGCTGGTTTTTCGCGGCACTGTCTTCTTTTGCGTTCGCCTGGCCGCAGTTGTTGGCGCTTTTTCGTGCGTCTTGCGCAGCGCCAGAGGACGATTGGGTGAAAGCATTGGAGATGTTTGGCGGTTGACAGGTTCTGGGCGATTTTCTCTACTCTAAAGAGGTTGGCTGTGGGGGCGAACCATTACCCGTTCTACCATTATGTCCGTTGTCTCTACTTAAAAAGTCCTTCAGGGCCATTGGCCGAAGCATCACCCACCTCTCTCATAGCGGCGTTTCCACTTCCTTGACGATCTGCGCGCTGGCAACGGGCGCGCAGTTGCCTTTCACGATGTTTGAAAGTCTCATTCGGGGCGAATTCACGTGGGTCTATCATTTTCATCCAATGTACAGCGTGCCGGTTTCTGGAATGGCAGCGTTTTTTCTTTACGTCGCTCACAACGACGCAACGCAGGAGAAGCGGTACGGCTCTTCACCCTTCATTGACTGGCAGAAGCTCGGAGGCGCCTTGACGCGCCAGCAAGCCAAGCCTTGTCCGCGAAAGGATGCCGTTCCCGAAGATGTGCGGCGACTCTGGCCCGAATACTGCCGGAAGTAGCGACCGCTGCTCACTAGCCGTCGTGCCCGTACATACGCACTCTCGCATGCGATGAGCTTTTGCTCACGATCAATTCTGCAACCACGGCCGGGTTTTCGGCTCCGCCCTCAGGCGACGATACGGCTTTCGCGGCTGGCATCGTCGGCGCAGGCTGAAAGTGCTTTGTCGGCCGTGAAATATAGATCACGTTTAACGCGAAGCCCGTCATCCCGACTTCGTCGCGGGAAGGATCAGAGCCCCAAGTCGGGCGGCTGCCATGAACGCCTGACGGCCCACGGATAACCCGCACGCCCGCCAGTATGTTTATGCAGAGCCGTGTCCCACTGGACATGGACGTTGTAAAGCCGGGACGCGAGCGACAGCGCAGCGGGGGCAGGCCATTCCAGCGCGCGGACGCGCAGCCAGAAGCGAAGCGCGTGCTTCTCGACGAAGCGGCCTGCGTAGCTGCACTGAAAATCAAGCAGGCGCTCACGCCCGCCGCGCTTCGCGCGGCGCCATTCGTCCTCGATTTCATCGATAACGGCTTCGACGCCACTGAATCCCCGGGGCACTGAGCCGGCCATGGAGGCCGCACTTCGCCGTGGCATGCTTTCTCTCCCTGCGTTATCTTCAAACAGCTTACCACACAAAAAAGCCGCGCCCCGTGGGGCGCGGCCGGACTTTTGATTATTTACTTAGGCGACGATCCGGCCTTCGCGGTTGGCTTCGTCCACGTAGGCCGAAAGCGTTTTGTCAGCCGTGAAATAAAGATCGCGCTCGACGCGAAGACCCATCGGGCCGCGCAAGGACGTGATTTCCGACAGGCTGACGCTGCCGAGTTCAGGACTGCCCATCCCCAGATCACAAAGGCCGAAGGCGATATCCTCATTTTCGGGATCAAGTTCGGTAAGCAGCCAGGTCGCGGCGCCCCAGGGCGTGAACAGCTTCACGACCGGCCGAAAATCCGTTGTCCGCTCCTTTCCTGCATTGGCGGCGCCGTTGGCGAGCAATTCCCGGCGTTGCTGTTCGGTGAGAAGTTTCATGGTGGGCACTCCTTCAAGGCTGAGGTTCTGCGCGAACGCCGCGCATGAACCTCTGCCCGTCGGCGAGACCGGGGGAAGCAAGGGCAAGGAGGCTCCGAACATGCGAGCCGAGGTTCCGCGCGAGGGCTCCCTTCAGGGATGCGCGTGGATGCGGCGCGGCATGTTGGGATGCCTTGCGCGCGCGAGGGGCGGCGCCCCTGAGCAGAAACAATGGCGGCGATCAGCCGCCAGGACCAGTATGACAATGCGAGGATGGCCGAGGAGGGTCCGGAAAGCCAGCCAAGGCACCGTCCAATTCTTGCTCTGGTTGCAATCAGTTGACGACCTGCTCTACTTTAGGACAACTCAGTATTAGCGCGACAGTTGGTTAGCAGAGGAGCGAAGTATGCGAGCTTCGTCGTGCACGTCATCGAGATGCTCAGCGCATCTCGTCTTTTCGATCGGATGCGTGATTATGGCCGTGGCCGCATTGTCGGCTCATGGTCAGTCGCGATCAAAAGCTCCCGGTCAAATCGAAAGCATCACCGGCACAGGTAGCACGACGGCATTTCCCGCGATGGTCAAATGGATCGATAGCTACCGCAAAGTGAGCGGCGTTACCGTCGACTACCAATCCTTAGGCTCGGGTGCCGGGATCAACCAGATTCAGGCCAAGACCGTCGACTTCGGGCTAGGAGCAGCTCTCGATTTCGATTCCCTTCGCCGCTTGGAGCTGGTGCAATGGCCAATCGCCGTTTCCGGCATCGAGCCTGTCATTAATCTTCCGGGAATTACCCGCGAAGCTCTCAAGCTTGATGGCCAGGTTCTGGCCGACATCTATCTTGGGAAAATCAAGAAGTGGAATGATCGCGCGGTAAGGGCGCTAAATCCGGAACTGACCCTCCCCAATCTCGACGTCCATCCGGTCCATTGGAGCAATGGATCTTCGACAACCTCTGCATTCACGGCCTATCTTTCGGCGGCAAGTACGGAATGGCGCGTTCGTGCGGGCACCAACTCTTCGATCCAATGGCCGGCGAGCACCGGCGCTAAAAGCAATGAAGGCGTGACGGCTGCCGTGATCCAGAAGCCTGGCGCCATCGGCTATGTTGATCACCGCTTCGCCAACGACAACCGACTGACGACCGCGCTCATTGCAAATCAAAATGGCAAATTCATCAAACCTGACAAGGATACGCTCGCAAAGTGTGTTCTCATGTTTGGCGTCGACAAGGGGCCGCCTCCGCCACAGCTCTCGCTTGGGCGAGGCGACGCCGCGGCAATCTGCGACGTACAATTTGTCTTCATTCATGAAGTATCGCGTGATCCTCGCAGGACGGCTGCCGTGCTGGCATTTTTCGATTGGGTTCTGACCCACGGCGCGGAAGCGGCGTCGCAGGCACATCTCGGCGCCGTGCCCGCAGAAGTCGCCGTGCGCATCCGCGGCCTCTGGTCGCGGCAGCTTCGCGGCGAGAATGGCCAGCAGGTCTATCCCTGAGCGCGGCGCAGGCAGGAGGTTCAGCAATGGACTTGAAGCAAGAGATCGAGTTCGACAAGTTCATCGATCAGCTGGCAACCGCCATCGCCGCCAGGCAAGCATCACCCAAGAAGCCGCGATTTTGGGACAGCTTCGATCATTGGTTCAGAATTCTTGCGGCCGGAGGCGCACTTCTGACGGCGCTCTGGGGCATTTGGCAATATGCCGATGCGGCTCAAAGAGAAGCCATCAAACCTTTTCTTGAACAGCGGCTCAAGAATTGCACCGAGGCGTCGACCGCCGCAGCGCGGATCGCGCAACCCGCGCCGGCAAGCGACCAGGTCGAACAGCAATCGATTTTCTGGAGATTGTACTGGGGACCGCTCGCGATTGTTGAGAGCGAGGCCGTTGAAGCCGAGATGGTCAGGTTCGGGAGATTGCTGCAAACCTCGGACTTCGCCAGACAACTTCAGGCGGGGCACGATATTAATCCGGCCGTCCTCAACGAACTGCGCCAAGCAGCGCTGCGGATCTCACATGCTTGCCGCAAGATGGTCTCCGACGATTTCGCGCTCAGACTTCCACCGGGGCTCGATAAGTTGGCGAAGTTGTTTGGGACGCGCCCGGCGCCGTGAAGCGAGCCGGGCGACCGCGGCGATCAGCCGCGACGCGGAGCGCAGTAATGCACCCGCAGGAGCGTCAGCATAGCGCCGACGCAGCGCGGCGGGACGCGGGACCGAGTGCAATCGCGAGACCGGTCACTTGCGGCTCCCGGGAATGCGGGAGTGATAGCGTTCGGGCCAACAGCCCGAGCCGCCTTCCCGAGCGCCCCCGGCGAGCGATACATTATGCCTCGCGCGAGGGATGGAGCCGGAGGCAGAGACGCGCCTCTTCACTTTTGGCGCGGCTCCGTTCATGACAGCCCGGTCCGCAAAGCGGGCGCGCCGCCAGCGCATGCATACTCTTAGCGCACGGTTCTTGCATCAGCCGCAAATTTCGGGCGGCTCCTCAACGGAGTGAGGCTTGGCGGGCGCTTCGTCAGGCGGTTGAGGTGGCTAGAAGGCTCTTTTGGCAAGCTTTCTAACGCGCGACGCTGAGTGTATCCCGGCGGCTCTTGGGACCACCTCTTACCGCAATCGTTGGCTGGAGAAGCTGACGCTAGAATTCGGTCGCAACAACCGGCAAACGTTTCGTGGGTGCGCGACGCAAATTGAAATCCTTACAGCACAGTGGTAATTCTAGCGGGGCTTGCACAGCTTGAGCAAAGAGTGCTTTCGGGAGGCAGTCATGATGCGTCGCGTCGTGCTGATTTTGCTTTTGACGTTGACGCTGATCTCTCAGCAAGGTGAAGTTGCGGCTCAAGGCTCGTCAGCGAGTCTGGAGTTACGTCCCAAAAGCTGCAAGGCCATCGTGACGGAAGGTGCCAGATCGGCGGAAGCGGTTTGCACGAAGATCGTGATCAATACGTTCAGGGAGAATCTTTCCAGTATCACCTTTGTTGTCCGGGATTCGGCCGGGACATGGCACTTTCTGCAAACTTACATCAAAGGGACGCAGGTGGCGCAAGCCGCACAACAGGGATCTCAACAAGCGTTCGACGTGTTCAGATTCTTTGTCTTCCCTGCGGACCAGGCCGGGAAGAAACCAACAGAGCGGTTGCCGTTGCAGGGCACTTGCAGGCTGTCGCAAGCCGAGATTGCTTGTCGGACGAATGACACAATGTTGGGCTTTGTGGCTGAAGCGACGATGTGATTTAGAGGACGGCCGCTCAGGGAGATGCCGTTCGCGTGCGTCCGACGACGTAATGGCGTGTCACCGCGGGTATCCCCTGGTTATGCTCGGTGTGAAACACCTCGATCCTGACGCCACCCGGGAGCTGTCCGCGCATGGCCGCCATCACCTGACCGGCTCGGCGCACTTCCAGCTCTCGCTTGGCAAGCTCTTGGGGATCGGAGGCGGGGCGCCGACGATCCGCGATGATGCGCTTCGCGGCCTCTCCGGCCCACTCAAGCGTGCCCTGGCGGAAGCCGTAGGCGCAGCCGAGGATGTCGTCGAGTTGCGAGCCGTTGTAGCCGCCTTTGGCCTCGCCGATCACGATCTCACGCGTTGCGGGATCGAAATACACCCCGTCATATCCCTGAGGCCGTGAGCTCGCTGCTGTCGAAGCGATGAGAGGCTCATAGCCCCGGTCGCGCGCGATGCTATCCATGGCGGCTTCGCCGATCTCCTCCGAGACGGATCGCAGCTCCCCGCCCTTCCATTGGGTCTGCCATCGAGAGATTTGCTGGGCGCTAAACCGAGGGTTGGCGACAGGCGGTAGAGGCCCGCACTTTTCATCAGAAGATATCGGGCCCGTGTCAAATATGTCGAAAGAAGCCGTTCTCTCGTCAAGGCAAAGGCAATCCGCACCGTCGATTTGTTCGCTTCGTTCAAAACCTCTCAAGTCGACTTCGGCAAGGCGCGACGAGTCCTCATAAACCGCGTGCGAGTTGAACTCGAATTTCGACCAGTCATGTCCGGGGATCGGAACCAACTTTCCGCCCTTGACGGGGCGAGAAGCTTGAGCGCGGGATCACCGTCGGCTTCGACGCGCACCCAATGCGTCGCCGGCCCATAGCGCGCGTCAAGCACAGGACTTCCGAAGGTCACCACTCGGTCGATCGGGCGGCCGGAACTGGTCATCGCCGCATCGGCGGAGACCCCCAAGCCCACCGCGCCGCCGAGGCTGTGTCCCGCCACGAAATACTGCGTGTCGTCGTCGGCTCCGTATTGACGCATGATGTCGATGACGGAGCGGCGATAGCGGCTCCGGAGTTGCATCCATTCTCTCACAGCGTCATCGAAGTAAGGCGTTGGCTGGCCGTTTTGATGAAGCTCCACGCCTGATAGCGTGACGAGATACAGACGACGGTCGGTCGGCAATGAGACAAGACCTTCGGCTGTGCGTCGCATGCGAGTGGCCGCCGTCAGGCCAATGGGTTGGCGGCTATTCCGGTCGTAGCGTTTTGAGACTTCGGAAGCGAGCTGTCTCAGGTCGCAAACGAGGCGGCGCGGTCGTTCACAGACTGCGGGTTGGCGACGCGGGTCTATCGACGGACTGCGGCCGGGCTCCATCGGCGCGCGTGGCGGCGCATTCTGATGCCCGAAGCACTGTGTGTATGTTCCTCGACATGAGAGGTTCGGGTTCGCAGGGCCTGATTGCGGCGGACTGTTGCTGTTGAAGCGATCACCTGGCGGGCTGTTGGAAGCGAAATATTCTTTGTTCGGCCAGCAGATCGATTTGTTCGGGCCGCACGAGCCACACCGATGCCAGCCCGCGCCCTTGGTTTCTCGGTAAACCCGTTGAGCTTCCTGGAGCGAGACCACTCTTCCGGTCGAACCGAACATTTCATCGTAATAGGACCGGTCGGTACCTCCGCACTCAGCGTCTCTTGGATACTCGTTGGGACTGCGTTCCGGCGTTCGACCCGGCCCCGGCCTTGATGAGTGGTATTCATCCTGCGGCGTCGCGGTCTGAGCATTCAGGCATAGCGCGACAAGCCCCCAGCACAGCGCGCGCGTTAAGGTCCTCATGCCTGTCTCCCACCGCGAGAGGGCGTTGCTTGCGGCCAAGGCTATCCCAAGACTGGGTTCTCGGCCAGATCCGCCGCGGCAGCTGGGCGCCCGCCGGAGCGTTGGCACACCACTCGGGACCAAGCGCTCCAGGCAAGCGATAGATCATGAAAAGCGAGGGATGTCGCGTCGGCGGTCAATGCCCCGGCGCCATTCACCACGCACGCAATAACGGAAGCTGCGATGGGCAACGCAATCGGGAGGAACCTTAGAGCCGCTCGCCCAGTGGATCAGCTCGCAAATCGGCCAGTGCGTGTCAGATGGCGGGGGTACTGGCCATTTTCTGCAGAATTTCCGAGTTAATCGGCTTTGGGGCGTCGCAGCCTCGAGCGGTACGGTGACGAACCTGACGACTTTTCCAGGAAAGGTCGCGTGAGTTCACCCAGGGGTTGTCAACGAATGTTTTAATGCCGTACCATAGAGCACTATTCCTCATAATATCTATCGTTGTTGCCTGATCCCCATGATGATCGTCCAAATTCCAAGGCGATCTTATTGACTACACGCTTTGGCCGCCCATGGCTAATTGGCCATTGCGTGCCATCGCGATAGCTGTGTTGCGCGCGGGCTCTACCAGCTCGCGCCGGCACCCGAAGGCCGTATTCGGCGACCTTCTGTAAACCGAAGGCTTTTAGAGGCATGAGTGACCCGATCTTTGGGCGGCCGGAACGTCCGATTGGCAAGCGCCAAAGCGATCGCTTGCAACGTTCGGAATTTGTGCGCCGCCTGGAAAGCGCACTGATCAACCCACGAACGCGTCGAGCCACCGAAGTTGCCGTCGGCATCGTCGGGCCTTGGGGTAGCGGAAAATCATCGATCCTGAATCTGCTCCAGGAACATATCGCTTATTACTACGATGGCGCTGCAATTGTTGTGCGGTTTGATCCCTGGCTTGTGTCCGGCCGGGATGGCTTGATCAAGGAGTTTCTACTCGAGTTAATTCGTACACTGAAAAGTCACGAGAAAGGAAAGCCCGAGGTACAAGCCGTCGTGAAGACCTTCGTAGCTTACGGAGAATCTTTCGCAACGCTTGTAAGCGCTGTCAGTGCGACCGCCGGTGGAGCCGCAAAAGCGGGGCAGGCGGTCGTTAAGCAATTCATTGAAGGCCGGGAGTCGCTGACGGCCCTCCGAAAACGGCTCGCCAGTGAACTGCAAAATATGTCGACTCCCATCATTGTTTTAATCGACGAGGTCGACCGAATCGAAGACCAGGAGATCCGCACGTTGGCGCAACTCATTCGAGCGGTCGCGGACTTTCCCAACATGTCTTACGTACTCGCCTACGATCCTCGGCGCGTCATCCAGGCGTTGGGTGTTGGTGCCGAATACGATAAGCGTGAAGAGAGCGGCCGCGCCTACCTGGAGAAAATCGTACAGCTTCAAATTCCCTTGCCGCTGACTTTTCCGGAAGAGATAGGGGAGATGATCTCGGACGAGTTGGCTGCACTCAAGTTAGACTGCAGCGTTCCCGACAATTTCAGCTCCAACGAGCGCTATAGGGCACTCCTTCAGATCATCGTCGGAGAGGTCATATCGACTTTGCGCGATATTAGTCGGCTGCTAGGAACTTTTCACGTCCTAGCCAGCATGCTCCAGGGTGAAGTCGACTGGATTGATCTTCTTGCCTATTGCACACTTCTTGTCAAAGCGCCGCAGATCGTCGATGCGATCAAGCAGCGACCGGATGAGTTTTGCGATGAACTATTTTCTGAAGCCGCGGTTGTCCGTCGGCTTGCATGGGAACGGAAAACACCTCAGGAGCGACTTGCAGCCACCTTTCCCGGCGTCGTCCTGGAGGACGGCACACGACGCCTCCTTCAGTTTCTCTTTCCATCGCTCAGCGACCGGAAGCCTGCTGGGAAGATAAGCATAAACGCCCTGCGCCGCCGGCGACCATTGTCGATTACACTCCGGCTTGGTCTGTCACGTCAATTCATCGCGCGCAAGGAGCTGGATCTATTGCTGGCACAACCGTCGGCCCAGTTTGCTGTTGCACTCGAAGCGTACAAAGCCGCGGAAACCCTCGTCCCGCTCCTGGAGCGTCTTTCGGAAATCTACTCGGAGTTGTCAGAAGACGCGCGGATGCGTGCCTGGTCCGGCCTCAGCCTTTTCTTGAAGCGACCGGCAAATACCGAGACAGTCGCGACAACACCGATGCATGAGCTTGTCCGCGCGGCTGCTGGCATCCTGCTCGACGCGGTCAGAGGAGATGCCTCGTTACGCCCGCACTCTAAGGCCATCTTCGAGAAACTGTTTTATGAAGGCGAAGATGAGCTCACCGCGCGCTGGCTGCGTGCTCACTTTCACGCGCTGGGGATTTATGGAAACGAGAGGCGTGAGACGGAGGGAACATTTCTCGACGTAGCGGAAGTGCAAGCCTATGCGCAGGAATTGTCCGTACGGACGCGTGCGGCACATCTAGAGGGCAATCTCCTATTTGAACGTTGGGATATTATGACTCAACTGATCATGCTCGACTGTGGAATGTGGGACGCCGCTTGCAGAAAGAAGCTGGAAGAACTCCTTCGAACAAGTCATGAAGCGTCGGATGCGCTGACCGAAATGCTGTTCGGTGCGTATTTTTCAACACCGAAGGAGACGATTGCAGGGTTGTGTGACTACGGCGACTTCATTCGCCGCGCGAAGACAAGGCTCGAATCGCAACGAGCATCAGAACGCATCAATACGGCATTGCGCAAAGCCGTAGGTGAAGAACTGCTCTGACGCTGAATGATTAAAGAGTAGGGCCCTCTGACATCCTGCGTCGCACGTTTAGCTCCAATTGGCCGCGGTCGGAGCGTTCTACGACGATCTCGGCACTATTCATGATTGGCACAATAGAGACATAGGATCGATAATCGGTCTCAAGCCTGGATCGGTCATACGACAATCCAAGCTGCTTTGCTTGATCCATTGCTTCGCGTTCGAAGTCCAACTTGCTAAGCGGCGTTACCTCTTTTTGCATCTGTCCCCCAGACGGCCAGGTTGATCATATCGTTGTATCGCACTGCACACTTTACCTAAAATCGCACAACGCCTGCTTGCTTTCGACGTCATTTTTGCTTTAAGAATGAATTCCACCTTAAAATGGAACTCTGGTCAGACTGCCCATAAGAAGCGGCCCTTGCATCGTGAGCTACAAGATATAGGGGGGAGAATGAGCGATTCAGTCGATTTTGTCCAGCACGAAGCCGCAAGACTGGCCCGCCGGCTCGGGGCCTCGAGCAAAGCTATCCTCCTCATAGACCCTGAAACGGAGCGAACAATCTCCGTGATCGTGGCCAGCCACACATTCCAAATGTTGCAATATTTGTCGGGTCCGCAGGGCAGCCGCTCGGCCTATAACCGGCTTAACGAGGCATTGCAGGCAGGGCGGACCATCGTTCGGGTCTCGAAGCCGCTAGGAGATGCGTTGAAGGAGCCCTACGGCGATCTAGCCAAAAAAGATCAGTTGCCACGCCTTTATCTGCGGGGCAGTGGCGGCAAGGTGAAAGCCGTCATGGTCTCCTGGACAGAATTTGCTCTTCTTACCCACTCCATCGGTATTCACGCGCGCAAAAATCGGATCGACGAGGTTCGCCGCAACGTCGCGGCAGCGTTTGACGGTGCAAGAGAATTTCAATTCGAATCCATAAAGGCCTAGGACGCAAGAATGCGAAAGACGACAATTGGTCCGTGCACAGTTCTGACCCGGGTCCGCGAGACACTTAATCTCACCCCTGCGGAAACCGCCTGCTTGAGCGGAGTGATCTACCGCATCACAAATGGGGGTATGCAGTGCTGGGTTCAGGAAATCCAGGGCGCGCTATCTTTCATCGATTGTGGGCATCACATCACTTTCGTGGAGCACACGAACACGCCGCAGATCAGCATTATCAAGATCACGCCGACATATGCGTAGTCGACGTTAGGTCGTTGCGCGTTCTCGTGACTTCCTGCCAGGAATGTTTCCAATTCATTCGCCATAAAAGTGGCGCGACAGATCGTCGATGCAAGCGCACCCGACGTCCAAGCTAACATTCGCAAGGCCCAGCAATCGCAACGCGCAACCTGGATGGCCGAAGCAACGCGGTCATTGCAGAACCGCTTGGAATGGACAGGTTGGGGTTTGGAGAAGGCGTAGCGGCCGGGATCGGCGCCTAGGTATCCCTACTTAGTTCGAGCAATACATTAAGAAGCGTGAGGGAGCATCATCTCGAAGGGCCGAGACAAATCGCAGCGTGGCTCGGTGAGCGTGAGCGAGTGGTGTCCCGTCCGCGAAGCGGATGCGCCGCGAGGCAGATTCGACAAGAGCCCCATGTCACGTCCGTATCAGCCCTTGTTCTTATCATGGGGCGCCGTTTAACAGAAATCTGGCGGGCCACATGCGAATACAGAGCCACCTACTGATCTTTGCGCCGTGCTGGCACAGTCTCTCGCTGCGAGACCAAACTAGCGCTCAATCGCGCGTCAAGTTCCCCTGCAATGTTGGGACGGCCACTTCCTGGGATGACGAGATCGACGGGCTCGCGTTCGTCTGCGAAATGAAGCAGGCGTTCGTGTTTCTTCGGAACTGAGCGCGATTGTTGGCCACAATATGCTATCGAACCCTAAGGCGTCGTTCATCGCGTTCTGCGGCCTGACCAGGGGATCTCGGGAGTTCGTTCCGGTTTACCGGGCTGTGCGGATGAAAGCGCTTCAGATCTGTGCCGCGGGCCCGGCAAACTCGAAGGGAAATCCGTTCTCCTGCACGGATCATCTGAACGCGATCGGACTCCGCACGCTCGAGCGGGACGACGCGTTAACCGAGGCCGCGTCCCAAATTGCCGAGCGGTATGTCGGCGACAGCAAGAGCTGTCGGCCCCGCCTACAAGGTGATCAAGGCGCTCGATGCGATCTTGACACATCCGCAGGCGCTTGCGGCCTTAAATGACTTAACGAGGACTTCGGTGGCACGTTGCTTCGGATCGGTACGGTTGTCCGCCTCACACTGGCTGGAGAAACGTTCGACAGATTCCGAAGTGCTGTAAGGATAACGATCCGGCCTACTCATCTCGCAAGTTGCGCGGATATTGGAAAAACGTCGGCGGTGGACAACCTCGGCTCGCATATCGATACTTTCCTGAATAATGCATTCGATTCGCTTCAACGTAGTCTCATGAGGCCAGAGACCGGATCATTGCGATGAGAGTCTGTCTTTCAGCACTCGTTCTTCTGGCGGCCTCTGCTCCTGCGCACGCCGATGCTGTTGACCAGCTCGGCCCGACACTCCGGAACTGGTACGACTGCGTGACTGAGGCTCGCAACTGGGTGCCAAGCCGAATAGTGGCCCGCGCCTTCCGAAGATTCCGGGGTAAAGGTTGTTCAGACCCAAGTGCGGATGATGGCCGAGGAGATCATGGCGAGTTGCCCGGAAGAGCGGCACGTGCTCGAAGATCGCCCGGCGGAGTTGCTGTCGGAGCTGGATCAGCGGAAATATTTCAAGACCGTCGACGAACAGGTGCTGGCCATCGTGAACATGCAAACGGCCTTCTTGTACTCCATGGCGCTCGTTAGGCGGCACTCCAAGTAGAATTGTTTCTCCCAGGGCCGATAGACGAGAAAGGATGGAAAATGGGATGCGGAGACGCGACTCCGTTCAAGATAGCCCGACGGATCGCGCGCCCAAGATCTGCGAGACTGGAAGCAGCCGAAGCCTCAACGAGCCCCTTCGATGAGCCGTTCCGAGATCGGAACAGATCGAAGCGCCCACAGCTTCGTCGGCTGCGGGATAAAGCCTTCATCGGCCAGCGTATGCGATCTCGTTTCTGTCAGAGCCGTGGATCAATATCACTACATGGCGCTGCGCACTTGCGGACACGTCGTATCACTCGACGCTGAGAAGCATCGGGCAGTGGTCGCTCGGATAGCTTTGACCGAATGTCAGGGCCCGGTTGCCCTGCACAAGCATCTCGCCGGTGCATGTCTTGAGTGTCTCGCCGGGCTTCTCGAATCGGTAATAGCCGTCGGTTTCGATCTGATCAGCGATCAGGCGCTGCGCCCCGGAATTGATTAAGACGAAGTGGTCAATGCCAAAATTGCTGGTCGGCGAATAGATGCGCGGCGTCACGCCCTGCGCGTCGAATGCCGGATTGTTGCGTTTCGCCTCCGCCTGGAGCGCCGGGAAGTCGAAGCGGTGCGTGCCCCAGCAGCTTCGCGTTTTCTCATCGGGAAGGATCTTCAGTTTGGTGCCGTAGGAACTGAGAATGTCGCGCCGGATATTGTCGCTGGACGTCAGCAAGCGGCGGTTGAAGTCTCCCGCGACGATGACGGCATCGGAAGCCGGCCGGGTATCGATCCACTGTTTCAGAACCTCGAACTGCTTCTTCTGCGTGACACAGTCATCCTGCGTCCCTGGCTCGACGCTGTTATCCTTGCAAGTGGCCTTGAGATGAACGGATAAGATCCAGGTGGTCTGCCCGTTGATGTCGAGCTTGACGCCCACGCCGCCGCGTATCGGCCTTGTCGAGCCGCATTCGTCGGTATGGTTGATGGAAAGCTCGTCCACCTGAAAGACGGAAGGATTGCCCGCGAGGCCGTCGCGATAGGCGATGGCCGTATAGATGTCGTCATTGTCATCGTTGCATTGCTTTGCGTTTTGCTGGCACCGCGTCTCGAAGGCGATCGTCCAGCCTTCGCCGAGCACACGTTTGGCGCCGGGCATGCTGCCTATCTCCTGCAGCGCGATGATATCGGCGCCCAGCAGATGAATATGGTTCTTAATGGTCTCGTAATCGATCGCGGGACGGCTGAAGCCACGAAGGGCCTTATCCGGCCCGCTTGCCAGATTGGCGATGTTCCAGCTCGCGATCCGAACCCCGGCGGCATGGGCCGAAGCGCTCATGCCGCAAACAGCCAAGGCGAGGAAAAGAAGAAATTTCATGGGCTGCTCCCGAGTTTATCAGCCGGCGAATGTCTCGATGCGAAGTGAAGCGGAGTATTGCGTGATCTCTTTGACCCTAAAGAGCGTGATAGGAACGTTCATGCGCGGCGGCATGGGTACGTCGCCCGGTTCGTTGAGCGTTTGATCGCCGATCCTGATGGCGGCGCCTGGATGCAGCGACATAACGAGAACCTGTCCGCCATGTGGGAAACTGGCGGTGTGGAAATTTGTTGTTTGGTCAAGATTGATGACGGTAACGCTGCCGGGGTCGTCTTCGTCGGCCATAATGCAATTCCATTGACTATGCTTGTATCAAACCACGCGAAAGAAAAAATTCAACTGAAAGATGACGAGGCTTGGTTTTTCACCGTCGTAGACTGATGAACGCCAGCACACTCTCTGAGGTGAGCCCGCCAGAGGGGAAAGCGTTATTCGGGGTTCTCAGGGTGGGACCGGGCTCATGGAGCAATAAGCCAGACGCGCGGCACAGGCGTCAGCCTATTGCAACTTCACATAAGCATCATAAAATGGCTCTACCTTTTCCGGTCGGTGTCGGTTGGGAGGTCCGGGATGAACATCCGACTAAGGTTCGGCTGCGCAGCTGTGCTTGCGATCGTCATCACGGCGGTCCCTGACCGGGCGTCAGCCCTGAAACTCGCTTCATGGAATATGGAGCATCTCGCCGACACGGATGGGGAGGGCTGCCGGCCGCGCAATCCTGCGGACTATGAGGCGCTCAAGAGGCATGCGGCCAAGCTCGATGCGGATGTCATTGCCGTTCAGGAAGTCGAGAACGAGCAGGCCCTCGGCCGCGTCTTCAATCCGGAGGAGTGGTCGCTGGAGATCGCACGCAATCCTGACCAGGACGACGCGCGGTCCTGCACCGGCATGGCGGACAAATTCATCATCACGCAGCGGACGGGCTTCGCCATCCGCAAGACCGTCAAGTATTCGCGCAATCCGGATTTGACCGCCCTCGACATCGGCAATGGCAACCGTCACCGGTATGGCGTCGATATCACGCTGGAAGCCGGTGCGCCGCTTCGCCTTCTGTCCGTCCATCTCAAATCCGGCTGTCCGGCCGCAGTGCCGGGCGGTGGCGACAATGATTGCCAGGTCCTTTTCGAGCAGCAGAAAGTTCTAAAAAAATGGGTCGATGACCGGGCGAAAGACGCCATTCCCTTCATGCTGCTCGGCGACTTCAATCGGCGCCTGCAGGCCGAGGAGCAATTCTGGACCGGCATTGATGCGCCGGGCGACCCGTTGCGCGATTTGCACCTGCCGGTGCGGCGCGATACGGTTGCCCGCTGTCAGCCTGCGTTTCCGCAATTCATCGATTTCATCGTCTTCAACCCCGCGAGCTTCGCGCTCTTCAAGGCGGACAGTTTTCAGGAGCTGGTCTATGAGGCGGCACCGGCGTCCGACCATTGCCCCATCGCCGTCGAACTGACGGTTCCCGATCTCGGCGATGCCGTTCTTGCGAAAGGCGCGATGACAACCGCGCTTAAATGGTATCGTCGCTCGGCCGAGTTTCCGCTTATCTCGCGCTATATCTACGAGATGGCGAGACAGCGCGTCGATGCCATCCGCGCGGCGGGGGGCGACGGGCCCAACTGGGTGGTGTCGCTGGATGCGGATGAGACCATCTTCGACAATTCGCTTGGCCAGCTTGAGAACGAATATCTCGGCCTGGGCTTTGTTGCCGAGCGCTGGCGCGCCTGGGAGATGCGCGGCGCCGCCAAAGAGATCCCGGGGGCAATCGATTTTGTCAATTACGTGCTCGGCAACGGCGGCAAGATCGCCATCATCAGCAACCGCGACGCCGATCTTGAAGAGGCCGCGCGGCAGAATCTTGTTCGGCTCGGCATGCGGGACGATCGCCGCAAAGTTTGCATCCTCGGTCGCCGTAGCGTCGATACGCAGGCGGCGAACGGCGAGGAATGGCAGCGCTTTGGCTACAAGAACGACAAGGATCGCCGGCGCCGTCTCCTCAGCGAGGACAACGCCGCCGGCTGCTGGTCGCGCGACACGGACGGATCGGTTCGTGCTTCCTGGAGCCGGCCGCATAAATTCGTTCTCTGGATCGGCGACAACATTCTTGATCTGCCGAAAACGACGCAGGCCGAGGCGCGTACCGGCGGAACGCCGGACCTTGTGTTCGGGCGGGATTATTTCCTGTTACCAAACCCGCTTTACGGCTCATGGCAGAACAACAAGCCCTAGTGACCGGACATTAAGTCCCTTCATTGGACTGAACTGCTGGATTTGTGAGGTTTCGTGCGATTCTGCTTTGCAATCTCTCGGTGAACTCCATTTTGCTGTCGCTCGGCGCGGCCGCCATCCTACTGACTTTGCGTTCGGCCGGCCAAGAGCTGACGGGTTTAAATTTCGATGGAAGTGATCATGACATTCTTGTTGTCTTTAGGATCGATGTTCCCAATAAATGCGAGGCTCTTGAAGGCCTCTGGTGTTTTCTTTGGCGCCCTGTTCACCGCACAATCTGCGGCATCAGAGCCTTTTGCCTACGTTGTTCATGAGAATGAGACGATTACGATCGTCGACGTGGCGTCGCACCAAGTCGTTGGAAACGTCAAACTCGCGGCCGGGAGCCGCGTGATCAACATCGCGGCTTCGCCCGATGGCAAGTCCATTTGGGTTTCCGACGGGAGATTGCTTGGCCGCGTTTCCATTGTCGACACCGGCACGAGGAAAGTCGTGCGCGATATGGATATCAGCATTGATGCCGGTATGCCCGGCGCGATTGCGATGGCGCCTGATGGCGAGAACATCTACGTAGCCGATTGGGAGTCGGGAAGCGTGGTCGCGTTCGACCGCGTCGGCAATCGCAGGCAGGCCGTGCAAATATCCGACGAGAAGCGCGGGCCCTGCGGAATTGCTGTAACTCCGGATAGCAAGTTCGTGTATGCGACCGACTGCTTTTCCGACGCGGTCGTTGTCATCAACGCCGCAACATCAGAGATTGCCACCAGAATTGTCGTAGGGCAGCATACGGACGCGCTTGCTGTCGCTCCCGACGGCGCCCATGTTTACGTTCTCGTCGGCACTCCTCGATCGCTGACTGCCATTAAGACGGCCGACCACAGGACGGCGGCCATAATCGCCATCCCTGACGGAACGCTTAGCGGCATCGCGATCCCCGCTGATGGAAAGCAGGCTCTTGTTACCGATGGGGATGCGTCCCTTAAGGTCATTGATCTGGTCACCAAAACCGCGACAGCGCGGGTGGGTCTGGGCAAGGAGCCGATTGGCATTGCCATTTTGCCTGATCAGAAATTTGCTTACGTGGCCAACTCCCGGTCGGACAACATCTCTGTCGTTGATCTTGACAAGAAGGCTGTCGTTGCGACGATCCCTGTGCCGAAAGGTCCCCGGCAGATCGCGATCTCGGGGAAGTCGCCAAACTAATCGTCCGACACGGTCGTGGTACGCTGTGGGATGGCCATTTTCGACGAATAGCGGCGATAAGTAACGCACGGAGGATTGCCATGAGCGACGTAGCGACATCCACGACCGGGTCGTTAAACAAGGACAGCAAAAACAAGGATGGTGGCAAAGTTGAAGCGCCCAAAGCTCTCGGGCCTGTTGGGACGGGGGTGGCGGTTCTTCTGATCGCGATCTGGATTATTGCGGTCTTCGCATTGTGGAACCACGTCGACGATACCGATGCGCGGTGGACGCGGATGCTTCTCATCTTCAATTCCGTTGAAGCCATCGCGTTCGCCGCCGTGGGTGCTCTACTGGGCGTGCAGGTGAAGCGGGCGCAGACCGCAGAAAAAGGCGAAAAGGAAGCCAAGAAGGAAGCCGCACAAGAGAAAAAGGTCGCGCAGCTCGGTGAGCGGCTCGCGAGTTCCGTTCTTACGGAGCGAGATTTCGCACCGGTGGCGCGGGCCGCGGGATCGCACTTCTGGCAGGAGAAGACCGGAGCGTCTCCAAGCGTCCGATTGGCGCAGGAGCTGCTTGATGCTCGACACGCGCAGAACTCAGCCCACGAACATTAAGGGCCGGCCGCAAGCCGACGACTCGTCGGGGCTTTCCCAGCTTCCACTCTCCACCCTCGTTGATCCCGCAACTTCGGTCTTTGGCGTCCGGTTTGCGGCGCTCAGGACAGGTCGCGGCGCCCCATGCCTGCACGGCTTCACAACGGACCGGAAGTCTGCTGTCCGCTCCTTTCCAGCATTGGTTCCATTCGAAAGAAGCTAGAAAAGGACCGCGCCGCTGGCGTCATAGCGTTGAAGCGACGGCGTGTCTCGCGGCTCCGTTCACGAGACTCTCTTGTTCTTGCCAACCGCAATTCATTTGAAACCCGCATTGACGACGATCCTAGCCGGCAAACCCTAAGACGTGCCTTTGCATGGCGCGGGATTCTTCACTTCTCGTGACGGCCTAGCGGTCGTTCGATTGAGTTGGGAGGGCGCTCGGCCTCGTACCTTCGGAACAACGCATCGACCTCGGCGGACTCGGCTTTCTGCTTCGCCTCATGCTGGGCGCGGAGCTCGGGCGTCATTGTCCGCCATGCGTATTCGAATTCGTCGTGCAGAAGAAGGCTCATCTTCTCATCTGTGCTGAAGGAAACAGCGTTGCTTTCCGGATCGATGGTGACGTGTGCGACGATAAAGCCTTCGCCCCCGTCGAGCTCCGGCGCCCAATCATCAGCGTCAAACTTGCCGCGCGTACAAAGGAGGTGCGTGGGCTCCATTTCGGGCCTCATGCTGCAAGCCTATCACGCTGTGGTTAAAGCTTCGCATCAAGGCCACATTGCCCATTGTGCGGTGGCCTTCCACTCATCGAACCGCTCGCTGTGCTCAACGTTACTTGTCAATGAGCCGCTTCCTCCGCATTCGTGGCGGGCGGGAAGCAAAACCTAGATGCGCTTGAACCAGCCAGCCGCCTGGAACTCGTCAACCCGTTTCCCGAGCTGCTCGCTGGCGGACGTAAACCCGAGCAGTTCATTGGCCGCGACGACGGTGCCGAGGAGAGCATTGCAGGCATGAATAATTGTCTCTTGCTGTTCCTTGACCGGCGCATTTGCTTCCACGCTGATGCTGATTCCGAAGATCTCGCCCGGGTATTCCGATTTGATCTCGCCCAGGATTCCGAGATGATCTCGCCCACCATTCCGATTTGATGTCGCCCGGGGCGCGAGGCGTTCTGGCTGTCTGTTTTCTGG